>NZ_JBIORZ010000021.1:0-220 GCF_051714485.1 Enterococcus sp. AZ128 | reverse complement strand
GCATGTCCCGTAAAGGAAACTGCTGGGATAACGCCGTGATTGAATCTTTTTTCAGTATTCTCAAGCGAGAAGAATTGAAATGGCATTACTTTCATTCCTTTGTTCAAGCAGAAAGAGTGGTTCGTGACTACATTGATGGGTATTATATGTCTGTGCGACCTCATGAATCTTTAGGAGGTGTGCCACCCATTCAATACATTTTTACGAAGAACTTGTCAAC
>NZ_JBIORZ010000020.1:0-433 GCF_051714485.1 Enterococcus sp. AZ128 | reverse complement strand
CTTCTTATACGTTTTGATTGTTCTAGAAACAAGGTGATGAGCCTTCAGAACAGATTTAACAAAACTTAGCGAAAGAGTAGTGACGCCTTGATTAATTAAATAATCATAGAGCTTTTGAGCGCCCATTTTCTGATTATGCTTAAAAAAAGTCTCAATGATCATTGTTCTAAGGGTTTGGTATTTTTGTTGTCTCGGTGTCAGACTACGCTTGGAAAAGCGATAGTATCCCTGACGGGATACGTTTAATCGTTGGCATAACCACTTAATTCCAAATTCTTCATGATGGAAGTGAATAAATAAAAATCTTACAGATTTTGGTTCTTGGCAAAGAAGGCGGTTGCTTTTTTTAGGAAGTCATTTTTCCGAGGGTGTACAAGATTTTGTGTAAGTTCTAAATCAGTAAATACGCTGATATAACAGTGTTTTAGTACTA
>NZ_JBIORZ010000019.1:0-543 GCF_051714485.1 Enterococcus sp. AZ128 | reverse complement strand
CTTGAACCCATTTCAGCGAGTCAATTTTATTTACTACTTCCTTGCTGGTAAATTGGCTTCCTTGATCACTATGGAAAAGAATCACTTTTGTAGGAAAATTATTGCGCACTTGATCAATGACGTCTGTAACCAAAGTTGCTGCACAATGCAAAGCGACCTTGTAGCCAATCACTGCGCGTGTGGCTAATTCTAGGGCGGCGCACAAATAAATCTTTGTTCCGTTGTGTGGTCTCCATTCCGTAATATCGCAAACAACTCGGGGCTGTTTCTCTATGTCCTCAGAGACTTCAAATTGTCTGTCTAGCTTGTTTTCAAAGGACTTATGAGGCTTATTTTTCTTCCCCGAATTGTCAAATTAATTGCAACATTTCTTCTTGAAAGACTTCCCAACAATTTTTCCAGTTCAATGTTTTTTTAGGCCGCATATTTTTCTTGCGTAATGCTTCCTGTTTCTCCGTAGGGGGCACCTTTGAAAAATCAGTTCCCTTAGGGAAGAATTCTCTAAATAAACCGTTCCCATTTTCGTTAGATCCGCGTTGCCAC
>NZ_JBIORZ010000018.1:0-595 GCF_051714485.1 Enterococcus sp. AZ128 | reverse complement strand
TATTTCAAGTTGACAACGAGCCTCTAGCTTTATGGATCCTCAACAAAGACCGACGTATAAACAGTTGTCGTGCCAAATGAGGCTACCATAAAGCTACTCATTATAAACTTGAAATAACGGTATTTTGCTAATTTATCAAAATCTAAAATCACAACTTACACAAAATTATTTACAGACCCCATTTTCCTTTTTTAGTACTTTAATTTCTTTCTCCAGTTCCTGTTGTTTCTGCTCTAAATCAGCTTGTTCATTTGAACGGGTCGCATCATAGGCATCGATCCATGTTTTTATGATTCCTTGACTTAATTTGAATTCTTTCGTCACACTTGCTTTTGTACGGCCTTCTTTAACCACTAAGTTGACACAATGTTGTTTAAATGATTCTTCATATTTCATTTGAATAGCCACCTCAACTAAATTTTAGTAAGTATTCTATTCTTGTGTCAACTTTTCGGATTCTGGCTCAAACCATTGAAGGGTGTGTTGATTAATTCAATTTTATCAAACCTAAGAGTAACCAACTTGATATTCGAATATAATTGTGTTGCTTTAAATTTTTTCTTCTAATTAACTGAGTCTTTCTGTATTTTTTTAA
>NZ_JBIORZ010000017.1:0-821 GCF_051714485.1 Enterococcus sp. AZ128 | reverse complement strand
CATAGGTACGTCTAAATCTTTCTCAATTTCTTTCCAGCAAGAAAACTCTTTCCCACGGTCGACCGTAAAGCTTAAAAATGCCTTGTGACTCCCTAGGTCTTGCACAAAAGCTTTAATCGCTTGTGCCATTGACTTCGCGGTACGATCCCTCATTGAGATCGCCCAATAAAAGCGTGTTTTCCGTTCAATAAACGTTGCTTCGCAGGCTTTGCTTTCCCCTCTGCTAGAAACAACTGTGTCCAACTCCCAATGTCCAAATTCTTCTCGAGTTGACACAGAAGCTGGGCGTTCATCAATGGTATGCCCTACAGTCATTTTGCCTCGTGCCTCTTCTTGTTTTTCTTGTCTTCTGCCTTTATGTCTCAGACACTGTTTAGACACATTAAGAATACCGGCATAGAGCCAATTGTAAATGGTTTTGAATGAAACTATTTGACGATCATTCGCAATTTGTTCAGGGGACCAGCTGTCTTCAAGATCACATTCAATCTGATAAGCGAATTCAGAAGTCCATTTGGACTTCGCACCACAGGCACTGCGCTTCATTTCCGCATCTAATTGCGCATTGTCGGCATTATAGATCAAATCTTCGGGTACTCGTTTCAACTCACGATCAATCGTTGTTCGGCTAACACCAATTCTGTCCGCTATTTCTTGAATACTCTTGGCATCATAAATCATCGTCTCTATACATTTTCGATTATCTCGTGTAAGCTTTTTGTGTGAACCCATCAAAATCACTCCTAGTAGTTTGTTATCCTAAACTCATTTTACTAGAAATTTTTGATGGGTTCTTTGTTGCGATTAATATTACAATTCAG
>NZ_JBIORZ010000016.1:0-1711 GCF_051714485.1 Enterococcus sp. AZ128 | reverse complement strand
AATAGAAACAAACAACATAGCAAGCAATATGCTAGCAAGTCAATTATTACAATTGAGCTTAACAGTCGCAAGACTGTTTCAAACACTTTTTATGAGAGTTTGATCCTGGCTCAGGACGAACGCTGGCGGCGTGCCTAATACATGCAAGTCGAACGCTTTTTCTTTCACCGGAGCTTGCTCCACCGAAAGAAAAGGAGTGGCGAACGGGTGAGTAACACGTGGGTAACCTGCCCATCAGAAGGGGATAACACTTGGAAACAGGTGCTAATACCGTATAACAATAGAAACCGCATGGTTTCTATTTGAAAGGCGCTTTTGCGTCACTGATGGATGGACCCGCGGTGCATTAGCTAGTTGGTGAGGTAACGGCTCACCAAGGCAACGATGCATAGCCGACCTGAGAGGGTGATCGGCCACATTGGGACTGAGACACGGCCCAAACTCCTACGGGAGGCAGCAGTAGGGAATCTTCGGCAATGGACGAAAGTCTGACCGAGCAACGCCGCGTGAGTGAAGAAGGTTTTCGGATCGTAAAACTCTGTTGTTAGAGAAGAACAAGGATGAGAGTAGAATGTTCATCCCTTGACGGTATCTAACCAGAAAGCCACGGCTAACTACGTGCCAGCAGCCGCGGTAATACGTAGGTGGCAAGCGTTGTCCGGATTTATTGGGCGTAAAGCGAGCGCAGGCGGTTTCTTAAGTCTGATGTGAAAGCCCCCGGCTCAACCGGGGAGGGTCATTGGAAACTGGGAAACTTGAGTGCAGAAGAGGAGAGTGGAATTCCATGTGTAGCGGTGAAATGCGTAGATATATGGAGGAACACCAGTGGCGAAGGCGGCTCTCTGGTCTGTAACTGACGCTGAGGCTCGAAAGCGTGGGGAGCAAACAGGATTAGATACCCTGGTAGTCCACGCCGTAAACGATGAGTGCTAAGTGTTGGAGGGTTTCCGCCCTTCAGTGCTGCAGCTAACGCATTAAGCACTCCGCCTGGGGAGTACGACCGCAAGGTTGAAACTCAAAGGAATTGACGGGGGCCCGCACAAGCGGTGGAGCATGTGGTTTAATTCGAAGCAACGCGAAGAACCTTACCAGGTCTTGACATCCTTTGACCACTCTAGAGATAGAGCTTCCCCTTCGGGGGCAAAGTGACAGGTGGTGCATGGTTGTCGTCAGCTCGTGTCGTGAGATGTTGGGTTAAGTCCCGCAACGAGCGCAACCCTTATTGTTAGTTGCCATCATTTAGTTGGGCACTCTAGCGAGACTGCCGGTGACAAACCGGAGGAAGGTGGGGATGACGTCAAATCATCATGCCCCTTATGACCTGGGCTACACACGTGCTACAATGGGAAGTACAACGAGTCGCGAAGTCGCGAGGCTAAGCTAATCTCTTAAAGCTTCTCTCAGTTCGGATTGTAGGCTGCAACTCGCCTACATGAAGCCGGAATCGCTAGTAATCGCGGATCAGCACGCCGCGGTGAATACGTTCCCGGGCCTTGTACACACCGCCCGTCACACCACGAGAGTTTGTAACACCCGAAGTCGGTGAGGTAACCTTTTGGAGCCAGCCGCCTAAGGTGGGATAGATGATTGGGGTGAAGTCGTAACAAGGTAGCCGTATCGGAAGGTGCGGCTGGATCACCTCCTTTCTAAGGAATATTACGGAGACTACACAGGTTGCTTTATTCGTTCAGTTTTGAGAGGTCTACTCTCA
>NZ_JBIORZ010000015.1:0-2091 GCF_051714485.1 Enterococcus sp. AZ128 | reverse complement strand
GTGTCGTAGTACCCCCCTATTCAATAAAAAAAGAGATTGATATCAATCTCTAAATTACCATTTAGATTCAATCAGAGAATCTAAACCATTATATTTTTTTATCTCACAAGCTCTTTCCTCTGCTTTCAACCAAACTATAAAATCCCCACAAATCATTTTAGAACAAGCAGACGGGTAATCTTCTCTTTCATACTTTCGCAGTAAGCGCTGACATTCTTTCTCATACGCAGCCTGACAATCAGAAACAGACAAGACACTAGATAAATCTTTCCTGTAACTCATTTTTCACCTCTCTTTCTATTTTTCCGCAGACCGTTTACCGACTATTAGAAGGGGTCGGTAAATTTAAACTCGTTCACTCAACAGCATTTATTTAACTCGAATAGTTCTATAAGCTATTTCTCCTTTAAAATTTTCTTTCTGGGTTGTTCTACATTCTTTTTTGGTAAAAAACGGATCTCCTCTCGCAATAGCGAGAGGTAGCCCCATTTTTTTAACCAATAAAAGGAATCTTAATCACAATCAACAGAAAGGGAATCTTTTAACTGCATGAAATAACCTCTATAACAAAATTCGACCCAAAAATAAATTCCATGTTAGAATAAAACTGAATGATTAGCCTTCTCTGAATTCGTCCCAGATTTCTTGATTGTTAATCATTCGTTTTTTTAATTCTTTTTCCAACAGTTCACATCTAACTCTATCTAGATCGTCATAATAGCGATCTAACCACCCTGATAGCTCTTCATTAAGCCCAGCATCCATTTCGTTCAAAAGAACCCCTATAACTTTTATCTGAGCCGTCATAAGCATAATCTCTTCCACATCCTCACCACCTTTCACTTAATGCCCTGCTCTAACAAAAGATATCTAAACAAAACCGCAAGCATTGACAGCGGGTCCCCTTTACCATGCATCAATTTTGAGGCGCTCAGCCTATTAAGCCATTACTCAAATACTCCTAGGTGAGCCTCTTTCAGGATAGCATGGACAGCCCACTGTAAATGCACCGCTTCGCTTTGCTACGAGTAAGCCTAAATTTTTTCTTTCTGACTGTGTCTCTTCGATTTAATATATTGCCCGATTATATACGCCGAATTATCACACAATAAAGGAAACCAATCAGAAAAACGCTCTTTTCGTGCATATCTCAACATTTGTTCCATTTCAACCACATTTTCTTCATCAATAAAATCCATCATTTCAGAAATTAAATCATAACGCTCGGTAGTTGTCGCGCTAAGATATCGGTCAATTTCAGCTCCACCATGCGGTATAATCAAACTTTTATCATATTGATATTTTTCAGGATTATCCATATGAACAAAATAGCGAATCATACTGCGACTATTAGCTACTTTCTGAGGATTAGGCGAATTGATTAGAGAAGTAATCTCTTTAATTTGCACATACGACTTTTTACTATCAAAAAGTAACATAACGTGCCAGTGACTTTTCTTTTTCTCGCCGTCAGGATTAACATCTTTATCATGCAAAGGGCTCTCAACCCAAGGAACATGCAAATCATCTAAAATAGACCGCCAATCACTCGGCGCACTATCAGGATAGACAACACACGTCCAACTTCTCGCCCTAACATCTTTCTTTGTTGCTTTTGATTTATCTGTCACTTATAATCACCTTGTAATACATAAAAGTATCACCACTTTCTAGCGAAGCGCCCACTTCGCTTATTTTTTTTCGCCTTTTTCTTGTTCAGAAACCATATTCATTAAATCAAAAATTTGTTTAAACGTATCAGGATTCGTCATCATTTTAGCGTTTGCTTCTTGTTCCCGAGCATTAGCCACACAATGAATAACAAAAGCATTTTTTGCTATACCTAAATCCTCTGCTTTCTTTTGAATCCACTTGTCCAAATCTTCTCCAACAGATAAACCATATCTCACAGCCATCAAACCACTCCTTTCACAGCGTTTATATGTGAATATAAGTGCATTTTACATCACATATATGGAACTGTCAATGAAGAACCTTATGAACATTGACTTTCTTTGAAAATTACGCTTCCATTGCTTTGATACCAGCCTTGAAAGAGGTTTGACCCATGACCTATGACCTATAAGGGGG
>NZ_JBIORZ010000014.1:0-2987 GCF_051714485.1 Enterococcus sp. AZ128 | reverse complement strand
AGAAATGTATGTAAGGTGCTGTCAACGGTAAATCGAATTAGAGACGCTTAGAGAGCTCGTGAGAGCCTCTTAGCGTCTCTTTGAGGCTTTAAGGAGTTGATAGCTGCAAACAAGACTCCACGCTTTTAGAACCCCAAACACATTGTTTGGGACGCCCACAAGTGGCGAACGTGTAGAAGGTGCAGGAAATTATTTCCTGCTGGGTTTGGGCAACGCCCAAGGTTTTGATTTTTTTTCCGAGCGGTAGCGCTGGAAAATTTTTGAAAAAATTGGAATTTTGATCGCTAAAGGGGGGACTACGACACCCCCCTATATTGTCCACTGTCCAGTGTCCAAAGTGGGTCTAGCCTTACTCTCCCAAGGGATACAGCCGAAAAAAAAGGAAAAATCAGTAATACCAAGGGTTTGAGGGGTGTTTTTCGCTCTTTAGGTGAAAAAGTGGTGCACTTTTTCACCTAATATGCTACACTGTTTTTTGAGAAATCAAGAAACTGTCAGGAGGGTAAAAATGATTGCTGAAGATAAAAAAAGAGTCACGGTGACTTTGAATGAAGATGTTGCCGAAGAACTTGAAAAAATTGCGAAAAAGATGGGGCTTAGCAAGTCTGGGTTAATTACGGTTTGGGTAAATGCTAATAGAAAGGATCTTGGGCAAAAAAAATAGCAGAAGCATTGTGTTGGCGCACCGCTTTTGCTATCTGTTATGGCTCTGTTTAGGTGATTATATCATGGTAAAGAAGAAAACTAAAGATGATCGTACTAGGAACTGGACGTGTGTGATTTATCCTGAATCGGCTCCTGAAAATTGGCGTGAAATTTTGGATGATATGTGTATACCCTGGGTAGAAAGTCCTCTGCATGATAAGGACGTCAATCCAGATGGCGAGATTAAAAAGTCTCATTGGCATGTTCTCTTGATGTTTGGGAGTAATAAAAGCTATGAGCAGGTTAAAGAAATAACTTCAAAACTAAACGCTCCTAATCCTCAGAAATGTGCGAATGCTAGGGGAATGGTTAGGTATTTTGCTCATTTAGATAATCCTGAAAAAATTCAATATCGGAAAGAAGATATTAAAGCTCATTGTGGAGCAGAAATAGAACACCATTTATCTATTAGTTCGAATGAAAAAGCGATTATGAAAAGGGAAATTCAATCGCTGATTAGGGAAAAGGATTTTATAGAATATGCTGATCTATTAGATTATTTATTAGATGCTCAATTGTATGAGCTTCTCGATGTCGCTAATAGTCATACGTTGTTATTCGGTAAGTATATAGCTAGTCGTAAATATAAAAGGCAAGGCGCATAAATAATTATGATGAGGAGGGTTTTCATGGAAATCGAGGATTTAACAGAAGTATGTGATTTCATTTTAAATTATGATATCGCTAATGTTATTGAACTAGGTAGAGTTATGAATGCATATGGTGGTATAGGTGGGAATCCTGATAGCAAAATGATCCAAACTGCTTTGTTGACACATCCGGATTTACTAGCTTTGTATTTTGATGCTGTGTATCAAGAGCGGGAACAAAAAATGGAGAAATTAAATGACTGACTCGGTCAATAAAATGACAATTAGAAACCTTGCTGATGAGCTTGGAGTGACCAAGAATACAGTGAGAAATTACTTGATAAAAGCCGGATATGACCTTGCCCAGTATAAAGAAAATGAAATTATCATGCTAGACAAGGAATTGATCGGTGTTGCTCGGTCGATTTACCAGTCAATGAGCGGTCAATTTACCGGTAAAATGCCGGTAAATAATTTGTTTGATGTGTCTTCTTCAGAAAGAGAAATCTTATTTTTAAAAGAACAGTTAAAAGAGAAAGATAATCACATTTCAGAACTTACTCAAATGGTTCGTGATCAGCAAAAATTGACATTACTTCAGCAAGAAAAAAATGATCAGCTTTTGGTTGAAAATACGAATTTAAAAAATCGAAAATGGTGGCGTTTTTGGAAAAATAAGGCTTGAAAAATCGAGTGCAGCGACAAAGAAAAAACGGAGATGAAAAAGTAATTTTTGTCTCCGTTTTTTCTTTTGGTTTTAGGTGAAGCCTAACAAGAAAAACGCAACTGCGTTTTTGGGTGTGTGCGCACACACCCAATGCTTGCCTTTCTCTAAAAACAAGGCTAAAAGGAAAAATGACCAGCGAAAGGAGCTTGCTGATATGGGTTACAAAATAGACTATGAACTAACTGCTAAAGTTGAACTTATTAACGAGTTTTCTCATGGTGTATATAATCGATTTTTGAATTACATTTTGAATAATGATTACAAAGGAAATTCTTACTACGATGCGCTGTTAAAGAGTTTTAAAGAAATGTTGTCGGTGGATTTAGAATTTTTGGATGCTGAAGAACTTGAAAAAGTTGTGTCGTATTGGAAAGTGATGGATCAGTATATAAAACAAATAATTTGATTTATATACTGATCAGGCGCATTAAATCAACATTTCTACTGAGACGCAAAAAACTGCACTTCAGCAGAAATGTTGATTTAAAAATAAAAAAGGGAGAACCTTAAATTAAGGTTCTCCCTTTTTCTTTTTGCTTTTGTTTTAAGTCAGACATTGCAGCTGAACTGACGACGTGTAGGGCTTTTTATTATTCGTTGAGGTAGGCTACTACAATGAACCCCTTCTACGAAATAAGTATAGCATATTGGCTGGTTGCTCCATAAGCAAATATAAGCGGTTGTATATGCGATTATAAGCAACAATGTAAGCAAACATAAGCAATTGTATAAGCAAATAGTAGCGTAGCGAGAAAATTCCCCTCTTCCGCAAACGTTGATACTATCAACTCCCTAACGAATGTGGGGACAGTTTGCCTTATGCTCTTTTGCTGATTTTCTTAGATATGACTGGGGGAGGAAGTGTTTCCTTTTGATCTTGAGATTCCTTCCGAATTTCAGGGATGAGTTGCTATTTTTGAATATAGTATGATTCCTGAAATGGCGCTTATAGCTATTCTACAAAA
>NZ_JBIORZ010000013.1:0-3259 GCF_051714485.1 Enterococcus sp. AZ128 | reverse complement strand
AATCGTTCATTGAAAACTGGATACAGAAACAAATTTAAACAAACCGAGAACACCGCGTTGAATGAGTTTTTTAATAAGTTCAATTGCTTATTTTTTTATTACTAACGGAAATGATCGCTCATGAAAGTTAGTAAGACCCAACCGAAAGGTTGATAAGGTTAAGTGAATAAGGGCGCACGGTGGATGCCTTGGCACTAGGAGCCGATGAAGGACGGGACTAACACCGATATGCTTCGGGGAGCTGTAAGTAAGCTTTGATCCGGAGATTTCCGAATGGGGAAACCCAGCATCTTTTATAGGATGTTACTTTTCAGTGAATACATAGCTGATTAGAGGTAGACGCAGAGAACTGAAACATCTAAGTACCTGCAGGAAGAGAAAGAAAAATCGATTCCCTGAGTAGCGGCGAGCGAAACGGGAAAAGCCCAAACCAAGAGGCTTGCCTCTTGGGGTTGTAGGACTCCGATATGGTAGTCCAGTGAAATAGTCGAAGGACCTGGAAAGGTCTGCTAGAAAGGGTAAAAGCCCCGTAGACAAAATTTGACTGGCACCTAGGAGGATCCTGAGTACGGCGGAACACGAGGAATTCCGTCGGAATCCGGGAGGACCATCTCCCAAGGCTAAATACTCCCTAGTGACCGATAGTGAACCAGTACCGTGAGGGAAAGGTGAAAAGCACCCCGGAAGGGGAGTGAAATAGATCCTGAAACCGTGTGCCTACAACAAGTTAGAGCCCGTTAATGGGTGATAGCGTGCCTTTTGTAGAATGAACCGGCGAGTTACGATTACTTGCGAGGTTAAGTCGAAAAGACGGAGCCGCAGCGAAAGCGAGTCTGAATAGGGCGAATGAGTAAGTGGTCGTAGACCCGAAACCATGTGATCTACCCATGTCCAGGTTGAAGGTGCGGTAAAACGCACTGGAGGACCGAACCCACGTACGTTGAAAAGTGCGGGGATGAGGTGTGGGTAGCGGAGAAATTCCAAACGAACTTGGAGATAGCTGGTTCTCTCCGAAATAGCTTTAGGGCTAGCCTCAGAGTAAGAATGATGGAGGTAGAGCACTGTTTGGACTAGGGGCCCATCTCGGGTTACCGAATTCAGATAAACTCCGAATGCCATCCATTCATCTCTGGGAGTCAGACTGTGAGTGATAAGATCCATAGTCGAAAGGGAAACAGCCCAGACCACCAGCTAAGGTCCCCAAATAACTATTAAGTGGAAAAGGATGTGGGGTTGCACAGACAACTAGGATGTTGGCTTAGAAGCAGCCACCATTTAAAGAGTGCGTAATAGCTCACTAGTCGAGTGACCCTGCGCCGAAAATTTACCGGGGCTAAATAGTTTACCGAAGCTGTGGAGCACACCTAAAGGTGTGTTGGTAGGAGAGCGTTCTAAGGGCGTTGAAGGTAGATCGTGAGGACTGCTGGAGCGCTTAGAAGTGAGAATGCCGGTATGAGTAGCGAAAGACAGGTGAGAATCCTGTCCACCGAATGACTAAGGTTTCCTGGGGAAGGCTCGTCCGCCCAGGGTTAGTCGGGACCTAAGCTGAGGCCGAAAGGCGTAGGCGATGGATAACAGGTTGATATTCCTGTACCCGTTGTTTTTGTTTGAGCAATGGAGGGACGCAGGAGGCTAAGGAATCAGACGATTGGAAATGTCTGTCCAAGCAATGAGTCTTGATGTGAGTCAAATGCTTACATCTCTAAGGACAAGTTGTGATGGGGAGGGAAATAAAAGTACCGAAGTTCCCGATGTCACACTGCCGAGAAAAGCTTCTAGTTAGAAAACAACGGCCCGTACCGCAAACCGACACAGGTAGTCGAGGAGAGAATCCTAAGGTGAGCGAGAGAACTCTCGTTAAGGAACTCGGCAAAATGACCCCGTAACTTCGGGAGAAGGGGTGCTGATCTAACGATCAGCCGCAGTGAATAGGCCCAAGCGACTGTTTATCAAAAACACAGGTCTCTGCAAAATCGAAAGATGACGTATAGGGGCTGACGCCTGCCCGGTGCTGGAAGGTTAAGAGGAGTGCTTAGCGTAAGCGAAGGTACGAATTGAAGCCCCAGTAAACGGCGGCCGTAACTATAACGGTCCTAAGGTAGCGAAATTCCTTGTCGGGTAAGTTCCGACCCGCACGAAAGGCGTAACGATTTGGGCACTGTCTCAACGAGAGACTCGGTGAAATTTTAGTACCTGTGAAGATGCAGGTTACCCGCGACAGGACGGAAAGACCCCATGGAGCTTTACTGCAGTTTGATATTGAGTGTTTGTACCACATGTACAGGATAGGTAGGAGCCGTAGAAGTCGGGACGCTAGTTTCGACAGAGGCGCTGGTGGGATACTACCCCTGTGTTATGACCACTCTAACCCGCATCACTAATCGTGATGGGAGACAGTGTCAGATGGGCAGTTTGACTGGGGCGGTCGCCTCCTAAAGAGTAACGGAGGCGCCCAAAGGTTCCCTCAGAATGGTTGGAAATCATTCGCAGAGTGTAAAGGCACAAGGGAGCTTGACTGCGAGACCTACAAGTCGAGCAGGGACGAAAGTCGGGCTTAGTGATCCGGTGGTTCCGCATGGAAGGGCCATCGCTCAACGGATAAAAGCTACCCTGGGGATAACAGGCTTATCTCCCCCAAGAGTCCACATCGACGGGGAGGTTTGGCACCTCGATGTCGGCTCGTCGCATCCTGGGGCTGTAGTCGGTCCCAAGGGTTGGGCTGTTCGCCCATTAAAGCGGCACGCGAGCTGGGTTCAGAACGTCGTGAGACAGTTCGGTCCCTATCCGTCGCGGGCGTTGGAAATTTGAGAGGATCTGTCCTTAGTACGAGAGGACCGGGATGGACTTACCGCTGGTGTACCAGTTGTCTCGCCAGAGGCATCGCTGGGTAGCTATGTAGGGAAGGGATAAACGCTGAAAGCATCTAAGTGTGAAGCCCACCTCAAGATGAGATTTCCCATTTCTTTAAGAAAGTAAGATCCCTGAGAGAAGATCAGGTAGATAGGTCAGGAGTGGAAGTGCAGTGATGTACGGAGCGGACTGATACTAATCGATCGAGGACTTAACCAAAATAAAATTGATTCAAGGTAGTTTAAAGGTTTCTGATCCAGTTTTGAGTGAACGAAGTTTACTCAAACAACAAGTGTGGTGGCGATAGCGGGAAGGATACACCTGTTCCCATGTCGAACACAGAAGTTAAGCTTCTTAGCGCCGATTGTAGTGAGGGGTTGCCCCTTGTGAGATTAGGACGTCGCCACGC
>NZ_JBIORZ010000012.1:0-3439 GCF_051714485.1 Enterococcus sp. AZ128 | reverse complement strand
CCAGCTGCTCCAGCTAAAATACCTAAAGCACCTCCTGGAGCCCCAGCTATAGCGCCTCCAATAGTTCCATTAGTACAACTGTTACCCCCACTAATTTTTTGCATTTCTTGGATATTTAATTCTTTTACGTTTTGCATTGCGAACACTCCTTAAAATTATTTTTGAAGCAATTCGAATGTAGCACACAATAATTTTCAAGAGGGAAATACTTCCTGAACCAAAGGAAATCGTTCCTGAAATGGATAATTTCGCAGTTGCTTAACTATTTTTAGTCTTCATGCTCTCCATCTAACTCTTGAATACTAGTATCCGTAAACGTGATTTCAAACCCCACTGTTTTTCGACCTCTAGTTAGTTTTGTGTAAGTGATAGAAACAGGTAATTTCTTTTCAAGTTCATCACCACCACGTTGTAAAACATCAGCGTAGAACCGCCCAGCGTCCATTCTTTTATTTTCTTCCAAAAACCAAGATTGCCATTCATCTAGTGTCCCACTAATTGTTGCATATTTAGTTTTTTTATATCGGCTAGATTCCCATAGCTTTAGCATGATTAAAGCGTATTTTCCTTTGATTTGAGAGAGTTCACCTAGTCGGAAACTATAGTAATGTTCTTTTAAATCAAAAACTAGAGGGGCAGAACGTTCAGAAAACTTAAAAGCGACATTTCCATTTTCAAGGAATTTAATTTCTGAGAATAATTGGGTCATAACAATTCCTTGTACACCATTTTCTTCTATTGGCAAATACAAAGCGGTATTTTCATTCAACCGTTTAAAAGCTTCAGCAATCCGCTTGTAGTTCGTTCCAGAAGTAGCTAGTCCAAAATGTTTAATGATTTCCCATGCAGTAACTTCGTAAATATCACTAGATTTTGAATCAGCTGTCACAAAGCTAAAACAATAGTCAAGTAACTGTTGTTCAAAGGCTTTTAAACCGCCGAAAGCTCTTGCTAGGTCGTTCCCCTGCATGACAAGATATTCTTGACGACCTAATAACTCTTTAATAGCTAATTCAGCTTTTTTATTTTTACTCAATTCCAACACTCCTAACTAGAACAAAAACTATTATAGCATAAAAGTTCGATATCGAAAAACACGCAAGAAATTTCGCACTTTTTTCGATAGTTGTCGCACTTTTTTCGATAGTTGTCGCACTTTTTTCGATAGTTGTCGCACTTTTTTCGATAGTTCCATGCTCTCAGGCTTGATATAGAGGCATTCAGCCCCCCCCCTAAAGTATTTAAAAGTATTTAAAAGTAATCTATAAAGTATTCTCCTTTAGCGCGCGTGTAAAAAAAAAAAAAAAAAATTAAAAAAAAAGTGCAAAAAGGAGTGAGCAAAAACCACGCTCACATTTTACTTGCAGCGTTCACTTTCGTTCACTCGCTAAAATCAAAACCTTGGGCGTTGCCCAAACCCACGAGGAAATTATTTCCTCGACCTTTTACACGTTCGCCACTTGTGGGCATCCCCAACATCATTGTTGGGGGAATCAAGAGCGTGGAGTCTTGTTTATAGCCGTCAACTCCTTAAAGTCTCAAAGAGACGCTAAGAGGGCTTATTCGCCTCTCTTAGCGTCTCTAATTCGATTTACCGTTGACAGCACCTTATTTATCGTTTTCTTTCTAAAACGGCTTAAAACGAAAAACAGAGGGGTTTTACGCTATCTCTCTATTCCTCTTCCTCTCTCAACCACTCGTTGAACAAATCGAACCGCTTTAGGAATCGAAACTTTTTCTGAAATACGCTTGTAGGCTATATCAGCCATCAAAGAGATTTTCTCGCTAACAGGCTTTAAAAATTCCCATGTAAAATTCAAGGATTTCCCTTTGCCCAAGAATGCTTTAAATGTTTGCACCGTTTCTTCAGGTTCTCCAAGCTCATATTTTAGAAACTGTTCACTTTTCTGAACGATCAACGACACATCTTCTTCCGTTTGTTGCAACTCTATTTTCAAATCCTTATTTTCATTGCGCAATTCTGTATTTTCACGCCGAATGTCTTTTATAGCCTTTTCAACTTTTGCATCTGTTTCCGCACGCAAATCCTTATTTTCAATTTGCAATGACTGAACTTTTTTTCGTAGTTTGTTATTCAAACCTTTATCTGTATATAAAGACGCTGCTTTATTTTTTAATTCCAAAAAATCCTCATGTGTCACAACATGAAACGGTCTTCCCAACAAAGGTTTCTTTTCGGTGAAAATCGAGTCGATATTTTTTTCCGTCCACTCATAGGCATAATCCCCTTTCCCTCGGATAACCTCTAATGTTTCTAATGCGTCTTTGGTCATTTCATCGAGCGTTCGAACTTTTTCGGCTAAATGATTTTCTTTCTGAACGAGCTTTTTAGCCCTCTCACGGAACGCTGGAAGCCGTTCGTTCAATTCAGCAACCTTTTCCTGCACCTCTTTGTATTCAGGCACAGACAAGTGCTGACGTTCACTTCCACGCAGTCCACGTTCAATATCAAACCCTTGATTGAGAAGATAGATTGGCAACTCCTCCTGAATCTCCTTCAAACTTTGGCGATTAAAAACTGCTTTACTGCTTAGTCGTCCTTCTGTCATCGGAACAATCCCTAAATGCATATGAGGGGTCGTTTCGTCCAAATGAACGGTCGCATAAGCGATATTTTGACTACCGCAACGATCAGAAAAATAATCAACCGCTGATTGAAAAAATTCACGTTGGTTGATCCCTTTAAAAAAACTTTTTTCACTCGTGATAATCCACTCATCGACTAAGACAGCATCTTTTCTCACCGCGCGATTACTGATTTTTTGAGAATCAATGATCTCATGAATATGCTCGTTATATTTAACGGGTGATTCGTTCACTAAATCATAATTCAAGTACGAGCGCTCAGTATCAATATCTTCGTTTGAATGGTTGTCGGTTTCGCGTTGGTTGTGCCGTTGAATCCCACCTAAATTTCCTGCTTTCATTTTTACCATGCGAGCAACAATTTTCGCCATCATCCATCCCTCAAGTCTTTTTTTTGGGTTCGTCTCTTGTTTTTTTCGGAGCTACTTCCATGTAAAGTATAACTCACTATACTTTACTCCGTAAAGGTGAGCTCTGCCGAGGGCTGTCGGACGTTGGCGAAAGGTCAGCCTTTCGGCTTCCCAATCTCCAAGCTGTCCGATTGCCTCCGGTCAAAATCAAAGTTCACAATAAAAAAAGCGCCCACATTTTCATGGGCGCTTTTTTGGTGAGTTTTCGAAGTAAATATTTGCTATTACACCTAGTGCAAAAATAATAGTTCCTGCTAAGAAATTTTGCATCGAAAAATTTGAAGACTTAGACAGGAGAATCCAAATAATTAACATGAACATCATTATTTGGATTATTCCTTTGAGAACAGCTCTTTTAATTCCAGCCATGTTTTGGATTCTTGTTGTAACCAAATTTAATACAGCCGCCCGCTACAGCCCCG
>NZ_JBIORZ010000011.1:0-6117 GCF_051714485.1 Enterococcus sp. AZ128 | reverse complement strand
ATGAAAAATCCACTTGATTGATTTGATCTATCCATAGGAAATAGTGTTGTTTTTCCCCTTTCAACACATATTTACCACCTCTTAAATCATGCTTTGTCAGCGTAGATTCTGCATTCGGTTGCAATATAATCGGATTCTTATTTTCAAGCACCGGCTTATTACTTTTCCTGTAACATAATTTATATCTGCCATTTGGGATATCGGGTATCAAAATAGTGTACCGATGATTTCTGATGATCTGCTTTTTGATCCGGCGCCAGAAAAGGTAAACGATCCCTGCTAAAGCAATCACTCCTAAAGCGATCACTAAAAATAGCAGCCATTTTTGCTTTTTCTTCAAAGCATCAAGTTCTTGCTTGGCCTTAGCCGGTAATTCTGTTCGTTCTCCAGTTACCAGCAAGCGATGTGAATTGATCATATACGGCGTACAAGTAAGCAAGGTTACTAAGTCCTTCCCGTCCTCGATTCGCAGCTGCTCTGTTTCTTCCGGCTTGACCACCTGAACTTTTCTTACTTTATAGGCGAACGTATTTCCGCCAATTTCAACATAAAAAAGATCCTTCTTCTTTAATTCAGGCAGATCCGTAAAAAACTTGGCTTTTGATAAGCCGCGATGTGCCGAAATCACGGAATGAGTATTTTCCCCGCCAATCGGATAAGACGTCCCTTCTAATAAACAGGCCCCCCGTTCAAGAAAAAAATCACTCGTTCGATCAAAAATCGGTAAGCTGACATCGATTTTAGGAATGGATATGACACCTACAGTATGATCCGTTAAATAATCAGGATTTTTGGAGAAATCTTTTTCTTCTTCTTTGTCAGAAAAAGGATCACCGCCTGCATTAATTCCTTCCAAAGCTAATTGAGCATTTTTTTCTTGCATTTTTTTCTGAGAAGCGGCCATATTGATTTGATCTTCTCGATTCGCTTTTTCTTGCGCTTGTTCAATGATTCGCTGATCAAGATAGGACATAACAGTATTTCCAATAAAAGGATACGCAATGGTGCCAATCCCAAAAATTAGAATCAACATCATGAGGATATCGATGACGATTTTTCTCTTCCATTTTTTCATCGAGCCATTCCACTCCTTTAATACAAAGGCCGAGAATCAAATCACAAATGATTGATATCCCGGCCTATAATTAATCAGTTGTTGATTCTATTATTCAACGGTTTCTTTGTTGCGTAAGAAGTATGCGCCGACCGCAAGTACTGCTACAGCACCGATTGCGATGATTGCATAGATGCCGTTTCCACCAGTACCTGGCAACGTACCTTTGCGTTTGTTTTCTACTTCTGTTTCTTGTCCAACGACGATTGTTGATGTATATGTTCCATAATCAACAGTGAAAGGAATATCTGAAGTAAGTTGGACATAGTTATTATTCGGTGCTTTTGTTTCTTCTAACCAGTATTGAATGAGTTCTTTCCCAACTGTTGCTGGGTGTGTTGGGTCACCAACCGAAGAACTGCCTGAAACAGTTTCTAGTGGTAAAGCTGTTCCGCTTGCATCATGACTAACTGTTCCTTCAAGACCTTCAACAGTAAATAGTCCGCCGCCTGCAGAAGTTAATACTAGCGCGTCGCCTTTAGTTGTAGACCAGCGTGATGGACTAGTTGGTGTCGCTTTTGCGATCATATATTCAGTCACGCCATTATTTTTACGCTTCACGATAAACTCTGCACCATCTAGAGAAGTCCCGTTGTCTTGGTCAACTTTTTCAAAACGACGGCCGTAAGTGATCACATCATCGCCTGTCCATGGTAAAGTTTCTAGACCATTTGTTGGATTGTTTTCATATTGCAATGTCGCTTGGTTATCAATCCACTCATCTGGTGTTGTATTTTCATCTAAATACATCCGATATTTGAAGACTAATTTTTTGCCAGCATATTGACCAAGTTTTACAACATCAGGTGTTTGGTTTGTTAAACTATCCTTGTCATTGAAAAATACATGGAAAATATTTGTATACCCTGTATTGATCGGTGTACCCGTCGGATCTGCGACAACTGAGAAATCAACATCGCTAATCGGTGTTAACGTCACGCCATCAGCCTCTACAACATAAAGACCTTGATTATCTAAATAATGCAAGTTTGATTGAGATTCATCACGTAGGAAGAACTGAGTATAACGATAAACTGGATTCAATGGGTCATTGTTTGCTAAACCATCGATACCTACTGGTACATCGAATGTGATCTTGTATTCGATTGGTTCGCCAACAGTGAAATCATCTTTTTCTTCTTTTTCTTTCTCTACATCAATATCATCTGTTTGAACATTTTTTGGATATAAGAAAAGTTCAGAAAGTTTGTCATTCGTAGGTGTTCCATCTGCATTCATTTTATATACAGGGAAGATCACTACCATGTTGTCTGCCGCTCCGCCAGCCGAGATATTACTTGGGCGAGAGGTTTCTACGAATAGATAGACTGCATCTTTTTCTACAGAGTTTACAGTTACTTTGTCTGGTAATGTAAATTTCGCATGACCAGTTGCATCCGTAGTTTTTTCAGTCCCAACTGCTGTCAAACCAGCTGCCCCAGCAGTTGCGATCGCATCACGCAATTGATTGACTGACCAAGTCGGATTCGCTGCAGCTAATGTATAGAACTTTTCAGTTGCATCATAAGCTGTAAAGCCAACATCTTTTAACGGACGACCGCCATTATTCGTATGCCAGTCTTCATCTTTTTCCCCGGTATTCTGAATATCCGTAGGTTTTGAATCATATGCCCCTTTATAGATATTTACATCAACATCTGTTGGTGCAGCTTCAGCTACAATTCCATTACCTAATCCAGCAAAACTGCTTGCAAGAAAGATAACGATACCTAATAGGGGTAAAAATCTTTTCTTAATTTTCATTGCTCATACTCCTCTTATTATATATTTTGAAACGACTTCCATCGTTCCAATAACCCGTAAGGGTTATTCCTTATTAAATAGCATAACTTTGAAATTCTTGGCTATTGAAACTTTTTCCTAAATAACAATCATATGAAAACAGACAATCCAAACAATGCTATTATCTTCTTTTTAAGCTGTTTATATTTTGTTGTGAGTCATTTTTCTTTTTCAAATATAGGGAGTCTATAAAATTTAAACGCGTCTCTCTATTTTTAGAAATAGTACTGCAAGAATGCACAGACAACCAAGGAAAAGTAGGTAAATAGAGTGAGTCATTCCGGTTTGTGGCAATCGTCGACTTGGTAGTTCATTATAAAGCTTACTAGACGGTTGATTACTCGAATTTGTAGGCGATAATTCTTTGTTTTCACCTTTTTTATTAACGATTTTCAGTGGTTCTGTGGTTCCGCCGCTGGTATCATTAATCTCAAAATCAATAAAATAATTTTCGGGTAAAAAATAACCATCTGGGGCTTTGACTTCTAATAAGGAATAACTGCCGTATTCCATTCCATCAAGTTCAAAGATTCCTTGTTCATTAGCTGTTAAAATCAATAGCTCATCTGGATGCTGATTACCGTACTCGGCCGTGACCCATTCGTTTTGCTTCGTTAGATAATGCGTGTCTTTGTTTGCAACCACAAAATTTGCATCTTTTAACGCTTCACCGGATGTTTCATCGACTTTTTGGAAACTTTTCTTTCCAGTCACTCGCTGATTGTAAACAACTGGTAATTTATCTTTTTGCGATAGTGCGCCGACTTCGACTCCGTTGATCAAGATCGGTTGCCGCTGATCTTGAGGAATCTCCACCGAAATTTTCCGGGCCTGATCAGAGATCTCATACCCTTCGACAGTCGCGACTTCTTCAAATAGATAGCTGCCGCTTTTCAGTCCCAAATCTGGTCGAACAATTCCTTCTTTATCTGAAACCATTTTTTTCACTCGTTCATCTTTCAACGTGGAATCCTTGATTTCTTTTTCAGATAGCCAATCGCTGACTGAGCCTGCCGTAGTTCTTAAATAGAATTTTTCGCCATTTTCATTCTTCGATAGAACAAAGCTGGCACCTGCTAAGGGACTCGCGGAACCGTCATTTTCTTTCGCCATTTTGACAAAATACGGTTCACGAACATAAGCTTTATTCTTGGTATAAACATGTGTTGCATCTGATACAAACAAGCTGCTATCTAAAACTAGATAATTAGATAAACCCGCGTGATCGACCGGCAAGCTATCACCGCTATCCAATTCAACGATAAGATAGACTTGCTGCTTATCCGTTGGTAACGTAACAGATAGCAAACCATCCTCCATCACACTGTTTCCAGCGCTATCAGTAAAGCTGCCTTTGGCTGTATCTTTGGTTTGAACAAAGTGAATTTTAGGGTACCTAGCTTGAATAGTTGCGCGGTCCGCGTGACCAGGCGTCGCCAATACTTCCAACTCACTTCGCAGGACATTGGCTTCATCCGCGACAAAATCTTTGGCTTGATCAAACGAGAGATTGTTATCTGTCATAACATGTTGGCGAAGATAGTCACCAATTTCGAAAATTGCAAATGTTGCGCCATTGACTCCATACGAATCTTTTAACAGATCGGCGTTTCCTAAAGCACCATCTTGATTAATTTGACTAGGTGCTTCTTGATTTACAAATAGACGTTTATGGATGTATACCTGCGTTTCTGCACCTGCAGCATTGGTTGGTTGTGTCCATAAAAATCCAGCCAAACAAATCAGCAGCAGGAAAAGAATATGCTTCAATTTCATCGTCCATCACCTGCCTTTTTTTGCTTAAATCGTTCATTCGCAAAATAGCCGATTACAATCATGAAAGAGAAGACCGCGAGACTAATGATCAATGAATGACCGTTGCCGCCAGTTTCAGGCAATGTGCCCTTCGGCTCATTTTTAAACGTTACTACATTCGCAGCTGCCAGCTGACCGCCGGTAATCGTGAATTTTACTGGTGACGATATTTGTACGTAGCCAGTTGGTGCTTGGGTTTCTACAAAATAATAGGTTCCTTCCGGCATACCGGTAATCACTAATTCCCCAGCAGGTGTCACGATATTTTCTAATTGGAAGTTCCAAACAGCGCCTGTTTTGACTGCTTTGTACGTTCCTTTAGCAGCCGTTCCATCACCGACTTCTAATTCTTCCGGTGCAAACCAAGTATTACCCGCACTGTTCGTGGCTACTTTAAATTTCGCGCCTTTCAAATTTTTATCATTTGTGGCATCTTTCTTCTCCAGTGTTACGCCGCCTTCTGCTCGGTCGTTCGTCACTTCAAAGGTTATAAGTACACCATCATCAGTAATCTCGCTGACCGCTGTTTTGCCATCGCCAACAATTTTATAGCCATCAGGAGCTTTGGTTTCCAGCAGGTAATACTTTCCTAAAGGCAATCCAGTAATAGTGATTTCTCCTTTAGTACCCGCACTTTCGATAAATTCATAGTCATCGTTGGCAGTATTGTACTTGTACTCATAGTCTTTTCCGGTAACAAACGTCGTTCCCATTTGAATTTCCGTAGTATCTGGATTAACTAAGTACAATTCAAATTCGGCACCGTCTAATTTTTCATTATCCGAATTTTTTTTAGTCAGTTTGAGTTTTCCGACTTTTTGTCGATTCTCTCTCGTTACACTGACTGTGTCTCCATCGTCGGAGATTTCCGCTATATTAGACTTACCGTCGTCATCATAGGTATAGCCATCTGGCGCTGCTTCTTCTTGGAAATAATACTCATCTATTGGCAACCCTGAGACCGTGATTTCACCTTTTTTTCCAGTTGATCCCGTGTCCTCCACCAATTCATATTTTTTCCCAGTATCGTTGTATTGGTACTTATAATTTTTGCCTGTCTCTAATAAAAACTGCGGTGTAACTAATTCATCGCCATTTTTCTTGCGGAGTGTAAACTGGGCACCATTCAGTTTTTCACCCGTATCGTCATCCTTTTTGACTAAAGTGATCTTCCCTTTAGCCAGTTCATTGTAGGCACTGACAGCGACACCCTCTGCCGCAGTTTCATCAATCGTAAAGTAATACTTCCCAGATTCATTTTTTCCATCTGGTGGAACGATCTCTAGTTTATCCGTGTAACGTGGATCGGGATTGTTCAGTTCGACCAACCGATAGTTTCCATTGGTCAAATTCTCATAGAGCAAAACCCCGTTACTGTCGGTCTT
>NZ_JBIORZ010000010.1:0-7610 GCF_051714485.1 Enterococcus sp. AZ128 | reverse complement strand
GAAATGGTTTCTTGAAAAATGATAGCAACTTGAATCCTGTGTTATTTAGAAGTCCTTTTTTAGAACCCAGTTTCTTCAAACATTTAGAACAACTCAATTTAAAATTACAAACAAAAAAAGAGAGTTAATGCTCTCTTTTCTAATATCAACCTCTGAAATGAATTTAAAAGGTGGGCTTACTTTTGAATTTATTTTAGAGGTTCCTCAATTCTGAAAGAATTGATAATTTGAGATAGTTGAGAGAATATGCTAAAATAATTTTAAGTAAAATTATACTTAAAATGGAGGTGCTAAAAATGGAAAATGTTGTTCCTGTATCAGAAATGAGATATTACAATCAAACACTAAGTGATGTTTCTCAAGGTTCACAAGTGATTCTAACTAAAAATGGTACTGCAAAATATGCAGTAGTAGATTTTAGTGAATGGGAAAGAACAAAAGCAACAGTTAGACTTTTAGAAGAACTGCAAAAAGGCTATCAATCATTAAGAACAGAAAAAAACTACACTGCTGATGAGTTTATAAAAGCACTGGAGGAAGATTTTGAGTAATTACAATGTTACTGTTCCTGAACAAGTGCTTAGAGATATGAGAGAGGCTATATTTTACAAAAAAGAACTAGGAACATATCAAGAAAACTTGAAAAAATTTCAAACAGAACTCACAGAGTTTATGGAAGTACTGAAAACTTCCCCTAAAATTGGTTCAAATCTATCTGTAAGAATTGGCATTGAGACCAATGTAAAATACAGAGTGATTGAAGATTATATTTTGTTCTATGAGATTTTAGGTTCAGAAGTCTATGTATTAAGAGTGTTGCCTGCAAAATCAAATTGGATGAATAATATCCTTAAACAGATTTAAAAAAACAACAGAGTTTATAGTCTGTTGTTTTTTGTATAACTTTTAAATTAATATTTTTTGGTGTGCAGTATAAAAACTGGACTATATAAAGCCCCCTAGTGCTTTGAGACCCTCTGTCATCAAAGCACTAGGAGTAATTTTGTGCCATTTATAAATTAGTATTAGGAATTCTATTCAAGAAAATATGATGGAGAAGCTGCAGAGCCTAATTCTTGAGCTGTTATTCCTAATTGGTCATAAGATAGTGCATATACTGTACTGCCATCAGTTGCATAAGCATTGTTTGGAAATTCATCTAATTTACCATCATTTTTTTCTGTTATTTTGAAACCATATTTCAACTTATTTTTAGTTTCTTTCACTGATTTGAGTTCATCAGAAGATAGCACTTTTATTTCTGGGGCATTTCCTTCTTTTTCTGCTATATCAGTTATACTTGTCTCTCTTCCAGTTCCTACAAGATAAAATAAATCATTTACAGTGTTAGAACCCAATAAGTCTTTTACATATTGAGAATCTTTCTCTGAGTTATTTTCATAGGACTTAAATGTTACATTTTCTAAAGCAGTTTTAGTCTTAGAATCAGATTCTACCTTGTTCCAACTCTCTGAAGTTACTGTGTCTTTGCTTTCATAATATTTGCCATCTTTAATGAATCCCTTGTTTTCTTCTGTATCATTAAGTCTTTCATTTATCTCATCTTTGTTTGTGGTAGAGAAAAATTGATTAATTATCTGATGTCCTTCATAATCTAAGTTATTTAGGAAAGTATCATTCCTTAAAGAGACTAAATAATTTACTCCATCTTTTTCAATTATTCTTCCAGCATCATCTACTACCAGCTCATAAGGATATGAAGTAGCAGTAAATTCCTTTTTTTGCATAGTATTATTTTTGTCAAAATAATTTGTTTTAGCATCATTTCTACCTGCATAAGCCAATAGATATCTTCCATCTGAGAAAACAATCAAACTATGTTCAGCAACATCAGTTTCATCTTCTTTCCCTTGATATATTCCTACAATGTTTTCCAAAGTTGTAGGTTTTTTGTAGGTCACATTATAGTATTCAACTGCATCTTTTCCATTCAAATTAACTTTTTCTTCTTTTGGTTCAGACTTTGTTTCAGAACTTTGAGAAGTAACAGCATCTTCTTTAGCTGCTGAATTTTCTTTGTTTTTTGTAGTGCTACAAGCAGTTAAAATTAAAATGCTAGTTGCAAGTAGACCAATAGTTGCCATTTTTTTCATAAAATTTCTCCTTAAATTAAATATACATATAATATAATAACTTATATTTTCTTAGTTTCCCAAAATTTTTCTGAACCAACTCTTTGGTTTTTCTTTTTTTAGTTCAGAAAATTCTAGTTATAACATCAAGGTACTGACTAACAATTTTGTGCAACTTACTTTCTAAAAAAGATTTTCTTAATTTTCTCTGCATTTATTATCAAGAAGAAACCAATCAAAAAAACAATGCCCTCAGCTACTTGCCAATTATTCATAAATAAAAACAGAAAACCGCTAATAAACATCAGTAATATCCCTAATAATATCAGATAAACATCTAAGTTTTTCATTTCATATTCCTCTTTATTTCATCATATAAATTTTTAGCTTGCACTAATCCTAAATTAGTATATTCTCTAATTTTTTTAATAACTGCTACATCTTTTTCGTTAGCTAAAATCATAGATTTTATAACTTGAATTTCTTCGGAACTCATATTTCGTATAGTAGGACCTGTAATAGCCTCAAGCCAATCATCAATAAAATTACTTAAAATAATAAAGATGATTGACAATACCAAGTAAGTGCTATTATTGGTACGGAAGTAGGTAACTATAAATACTAAAATAACAACATACAAAAAATATTTAATATATTTATGGTTCAAGTATTTTAATGGATTCATCATTTCTCCTGTCTCATATTTCTATTTATCCAAAAATTCTTCTGAACCAACTCTTTGGTTCTTCTTTTTTTAGTTCAGAAAATTCTAGCTCTAATTGTTTTTTCTCATCAAGTGTTTGCTTGGTTAAAATTTGTTGATTCTCTAATAGTTTTTGCAAGTGGTCAATCTGAGTATTCTTTTTCTCCAATTCTTTCTGAAAAAAATCAAGTTGATTGGCTAGGTAATCGCTGGGTAATTCACTAGTTTTTGCATTAGGTATTTTACCTAGTATATTTTCTTTTATTATCTCTATACCAGTATTTTCAATGTAGGTAATGCCGTTTTCTTTAGTAGTAAATTCTCTAGGTAATTTCCTGACTTGATACTTAACCTTATCTTTGCTGACATTCAACTCATCAGCCAATTGTTTTATAGTTTTTTTCATTTCAAATTACCACCAATATCTCTTATAGAGGTATCTATAATTAAAATTTCATAGCCAACCAATTTTCTATTATTTTTAACTGGTGTGATATTAAATTCTACTGGTATTTTACTTTCTAGCTCATTACACCCTCTTTTAATAACATTATTTGTAAATTGACTAGGAGTCATTTTTTTATCTCCCAAGAACCATTTTTGCCATTCTTCAAAACTTCCAGTTATAGTTGTATATTTCTCTTTTCCTCTTCTATGACTCTCCCACATTTTTAGAAATATAAGAGCATACTTTCCTTTTATATTTACTAACTCTGCTAGTTTGAAACTATAAAAATGCTCTCTTAAGTCAAATACAAGAGGGGCAACATCTTCTGAGAACTTAAATTCAATTTCTCCATCTTGAAAAATCCCAATTTTAGAAAAGAGTTGAGTCATCAAAATACCTTTACTTCCATTCTCTCTGACTGTTGGAAGATATATAGCAGTATTTTCATTTAAAAATTTAAAGGTCTCTGCAATCCTTATATAGTTCTCTCCTGTTTTGCTCCAGCCAAAATGCTTAATTATATCTCCTGCAGTTGTCTGATAAACATCATTGACCTTACTGTCCTTTGTGACAAAGCTAAAACAAAAATCTAATATCTTATGTTGTAAGCTAGATAACCCACCAAGGGCTTTAGCTAAATCATTCCCTTGCACAACAAGATATTCTTGTCTACTTAAAAGTTGTTGAACAGCTATATCAGCTTTTTTATTTATTTGGATATTTCTCTCCCCCTTTTGATAGTATTGAGTAACCAAATAATATCAAAAATCATAAAAAATCACAAACGAGAATTTTATGTATTTTAGAAACTTTTCTAGTAGAAAATGAAATAGTTCTAGTAGAAAATGAAATAGTTCTAGTAGAAAATGAAATAGTTCTAGTAGAAAATGAAATAGTTGAACCTTTCCAGCCTTGGTATAACGCCATTTCTCCCCCTCCTAAAGTATATATAAAGTATGTTTAAATAAAGTATGTCTAAAAAGTATTTTATTTATTAGCAAAAAAAGAAAAAAAACTCAAACTTTTTCAAACTTTTTTATTCTTGTGCTATAATTTATGTGTAAGAAAAATTATTAAAAACTCTCAAATTTTGAGGGTCTGAAAATCGAACAGTACACTAAAAAACAAATGAACAAAAACAAGGCTCTTTTCTAAAATTTGGGAAAGGAGTCTATTTTTATGTCTACAAATAATTTAAAAAGATATAGAACATTCAATGGAATGATTAACTATGACTATTTTAGAAAAAATGAAAATGGGAAAATTGAGAATACTTTATCAGAAACAGATTTTAAAGAACTAGCTATTTCTGAAATAGCTAAAGAAAAATCAATAGATTGGTTTTGTCTTGTAGCTCACAATAGAGATTCTCTTGATGAAGAAGCAGGAACTCTAAAGCCTTACCATATTCATTTTATAATCAGATTTGAAAATGCTAGAACAATCAACAGTGTTCTAAATTCATTATCTCAAATAAAAATATCAGAGAGAAATCTTTCAGCAGCTCAATCAGTAGCAAGTTCCTTATTGTATCTGACACACACGACCCCACAAGCAATTAAAGAGAAAAAAACAAGGTATGAGATTTCAGAGCTATCAATATTTGCAGAAAATCACTTTCTAAATCAATCAGAAAAAGAACTTTGGTATAGAAATAAGATTAGTGGTTCTGTAGGACAAATTTCTAAAAAATTTGATGAAACAGCTATAATTATTGATATTTACAAGGAAATTCAACAAGGGTTTATTCCTACAGACAATAATTTACTGGAATTGATTAAGTCCTACCATTCTCTCTATCAGCTTTCAGAAGAAGAAATTTTAGTTTTTGTCAGAAAAAACAGAAAGCAATTTCAACTAGATAGAGAATCTTATATTCAAGATTATGTCAGAACCAAAAAATCTCAAGGAAAGGCACACAAACTTATTTATATCAATGGTTGTGGAGGTATTGGTAAGTCAATTTTTGCTCAAAGTCTTTCAAAAAAACTCATTGACTTAAAATATTCAACCCAAGATAAACAAGACTTACTTTTTGAAAGTAGCAGCTCTGGAAAAAATGCAGACCTTTTAAATCAATATGAATTACAACCCATTTCAATTTTTGATGATTTGAATATCAATAGTTTTAGCAACACACAGCACTTTCTGAAACTATTTGAGAAAAATATTGTGCCACTCATTCAATCAAGGTATCAAAATAAATATTTCTTGTCTGAATATAGCTTTATAACAAAATCAGAACCAATAAAAACTTTTATTAGCAGCATTTATAGATTAAATGGAGTTCATTCAGAAATTAATTTCAAGCAACAAATTTTGAGGAGATTTTCTTTGATTATAGAAATGGAAACAGACAAAATTATTCTCAAAAAAATACTGAGAAAACCCAATACAACTGAATTTGATATAGTTATTTCAGAAGTAATGGAATTTGATAACTTAAGTTTCATAGAGTTATTTTCAAGCTATGATACAGACAATACTCAATTTAAAAAACTGCACAAACAAAGAGAGAAAATCATTGAAAAAATAGTCAATGAATACCTATAAAAACTGAAATTTTTTAAGAAAAATATTTTTACTTTATATAATTAAAGTGTAAGAAAGTAGGGGAAATTTAGTCAGAGAAAACTGCAACAAATCAAGGGAAACAAGTATGACAAATAAAAATATATTAAACCTAGAGAAAAATATTGAACAAACGAGGTTCTTATTGGCAAAAATCGTTCGAGACAAAATTATTACTTTTGAGAAATATAGTAAGCTCTTGGATTCAACGCTACTGTTGCATAATACAATCCAAGAGTTAAAAAGAGAAAAACAAGAAAATTTGGAGGACAAATAAATGACATTAAAAAATCTTAGACAGTATAACTCTTTTGACTGGAAACAGTTTATATCAGACCACAATAATAGCTTGATGTTTTTGAGCGTTGAAGACAATTATTTGTATGAAAATGGAAAAAGATTAGAAACAATTACCGGTTCAAAAATAACAGTTTTACTCACAGCTGGCGACAATGAATTTGAAAAATTAAAAATTAAGCTACCAACACTATCTCGAGAAAAAGTCGAACAAAATATTAAAAAGGGACAGCATCTTTATTTAGAAGGAGTCGAAGCTCGTATTTATGGTGATTATCAAAATAATCTTTCTATCACTTCAACAGGCTTTAAAATTTTGAATAATAAAAGCAAGGATAATCAATAATGTTTTCTAGCTTGAAAATAATCAGTAGCAAACATTTTAGATTGCTCATTGCCACAATTTCAATTTTGATTGTGGCTTTTCTTTTAATTATCTTGCCCCCAACAAGATATATAGCTCTATTTTCCATTTTTAGCCTGTTTTCAGCCCTTTTAAGTCAAAAGGTAAGGAAAACTATTAAAGAGTATTTTATTACCCTTAAAATTGAAACTGAGGGGCTTTTAAATAATGGTATCTATCTAAAAGAAGTTCAACCCTCTTTAGAACAGAAACATATATTTGTTAGACTACCAAAAATAACAGTAAAAGCTGATATTGAAGATAGTGTTAGAGAAATATCAATAGCAATAAGCCCTTACAATCAAGAAAGGCTCTCAACCCTTGACCTATCAAGTGTTTTTAATGGCTTCATTCAACAACAAGCACAACCAAACAGAGACAACTCTCAAATGGTTTATAAACTCTTGAATATCAATTCTGACTACTTTTATAAATTTATTAATGTGAAACAACTGTTTCAGTTTCAGAAGAATTATCAATCTGAAATTCCTTTAGATAAATACAACTCAATTCCTGTTTTGAGCCACAAAATAATTGTAGCAAGGTCTGGAAATGGTAAATCGTTCTTGTTGCTGTATCTTATTAGCTTTCTAGCACTCTCACAGAAAAATATTTTATTAGTGGCTGACTTCAAGCAATCTGATGTATTTATATCTTGTAGAGATAACTTAGGTTTAAGGTCTGTATCAAGTAAAGAAGATATTCTACAAATGGTTGAAGATACTTACTTAGAGCTGTTAAACAGACAGAGAGCCTTTAATAATTATCAAGGAAATAAACTGGGCTTAACTATGGACAAGTTGGGATATAAACCACTGTTTCTTGTAATCGATGAATTGGCTAGTTTTACAGCTGCTTTAGATAAAAAAGAGCTTGAACAGTTTAACTTCCATTTTAAGCAGATAATGCTTCTTGGGAGGGCATTATCAGTATTTTGTCTAATCACTATGCAACAATTCAATGTAAAAAATCTTGGTGGAAGTTCAGAGCTTAAAGAGCAATTTGGAGACCAAATATTGCTTGGAAATAATGATAGCCAAACTATTCAAAATTTGTATGGGTCTAATGAATTACCTAATTTTCAAATGGAAAAGG
>NZ_JBIORZ010000009.1:0-14553 GCF_051714485.1 Enterococcus sp. AZ128 | reverse complement strand
AAAGCAACAATGGAAAAACTGGATTTTGACTGTTTAGCTATTCAAGCGGAAAAAGATATCTGGCAAGAGAAAGAACTGCCACTTCCCTTAATTGCCCACGTGGTCGTTGATAATAGCTATATGCATTACGTAGTGGTCTATGATGTTAACGGAGAAAGTTTACTCATTGCTGATCCCGCAAAAGGGAAAAAGAAACAAACAATTGAAGATTTCTCAAAAGAGTGGACAGGGGTATTACTTCTTCCTACACCTAAAGATTCTTACACCCCCAGCAAAGAGAAGGTAGCGGGGTTAAGTTCATTTTTACCCGTCATTTGGCAACAAAAAAACTTAGTTTTTCATATTGTGTTAGCCGCTTTTTTTATTACGCTATTTGGCATCGGTAGCTCCTACTATTTTCAGGGAATTTTAGACTATTTTATTCCGAACCAAGCAAAGTCAACATTAAATGTTGTTTCTATCGGCTTAATAATTATCTATCTATTCAGAACTCTTTTTGAATATAGTCGCAGCTATTTGTTAGTGATTTTAGGACAACGAATGAGTATGACAATTATGTTGAGTTACTTTAAACATGTGTTGTCATTACCAATGAATTTTTTTGCAACGAGAAAATCAGGAGAAATTATCTCACGTTTTTTAGATGCAAATAAAATTATCGATGCTTTGGCTAGTGCTACTCTGTCTGTCTTTCTTGATATTGGCATGGTTGTATTAATTGGCATCACATTAGCTATTCAAAATGGAACCCTTTTTTTAGTCACTGTGGCTTCGTTACCTTTTTATCTTGTAGCCATTTTAGCTTTCGTCAAAAGCTATGAAAAAGCAAATCAAGAAGAAATGACTGCGGGAGCTACTTTAAATTCAAGCATCATTGAAAGTCTCAAAGGAATGGAGACAATTAAAGCGTATAGCGGAGAAGAAAAAGTGTATAACCGTGTAGATCGTGAATTCATTAAGTTGATGAAAAAATCTTTTCGTACCGTTACCTTGGATAATGTACAACAAGGACTAAAGCATGGCATCCAACTAATTAGTAGTGCCTTAATTCTTTGGGTAGGCTCTTATTACGTGATGGACGGCACGATTACTTTAGGACAACTCATCACATACAATGCCTTGCTTGTATTTTTCACAGATCCATTACAAAATATCATTAATTTACAAGTAAAAATGCAAACAGCTCAAGTTGCAAATAAACGATTAAATGAAATATTTGCCATTGAATCGGAACAAGCAAATGTTACAATCAGTCACACTGTTTCCAAGGACAATTTCCAACAAGGAATTAAGATAGAGAATCTGTCTTTTTCCTATAATATGAAAGAGCCTACGTTAAAAAACATCTCTTGTTCTATTCCAGAAAATAGTAAAATAGCTTTGGTGGGTGTAAGTGGTTCAGGTAAATCAACATTAGCAAAATTACTTGTCAATTTCTATCTACCTACAGAAGGGGCCATCCAGTATGGAAAAATCAATTATTTAGACATTGACTATAAACAATTGAGAGAACATGTAACTTATGTGCCACAAGAATCTTTTTTCTTTAGCGGAACAATTTTGGAAAACTTAACTTTCGGCCTGTCTTCTCCCCCAAATTTTGAAGAAATACTCGAAGTTTGTCAGGCGGTACAAATCAGTGAGTTTATCAATCAACAACCCTTACGATTTGAAACAGTTTTAGAAGAAGGGGGCGCTAATTTATCTGGGGGACAACGTCAACGATTAGCAATTGCTCGGGCGCTGTTAAAAAATGCGGATATTCTTATTTTAGACGAAGCGACTAGTGGATTAGATACTTTGCTAGAACATGCTATTTTAGAATATTTACTTAGCCTTAAAGATAAAACCTTACTCTTCATTGCTCATCATTTACCGATTGCAAAAGCTTGTGATCAAATACTTGTCCTTCATGAAGGGCACCTTGTAGAACAGGGATCGCATGATTCTTTGAGATTTAATCAAGGTATTTACCAACAGCTTTGGGAAATTTAGATATGAGGAGAAGGTAACAATGGAAAAACAAGATTGGTTAGATCACTCTAGTATTTACAGTCAGAAACATAATACCTTTTATCGTTGGGTAATGTATCCAATAATCATTTTACTGCTCTTGATCGGATTATTCCTACTATACGCCAAAAGAGAAGTCGTTATACGAACAGCTGCACAGTTAACTGCTACTGAAACAAAGAAAATTCAAGTCCCTGTTAATTCAACAATATTAGACAACAAACTAACTGAAAATAAAAGAATTAATAAAGGTGAGACATTGGTCGTATTCGACAGTTCTAATTTATCTAATGAAAAACAACAACTTGAACAAGCGAATAAAACAATAGATGATCAAAAAAAAGCTGGGCAATTATTTATTGATAGTCTAAATCAAAGCAGCAATCTATTTTCAAAAGATGATACTTTTGGGTATAGTAATCAGCTAAACAGCTTATTGGCAGAAGAAGCCTCTAATAGCTACGTAAATAAACAAAGTGCAGAATCAAATCAACAAATGCAGCAAAGCTACCAACAAACTAAATCACAACTCTCACAGCAATTAATTACACGTCAAAATGAACAGAATGAATGGGTCAAAGTTCGGTCTGCATGGATAAATCAACAAAATATTCAAGGATTCTATAACGAGATACAATCAAAATATCAATCTTGGCAATCTCAATTATCAGGTACACCAGAAGATCAAAAAAATCAAATAAAAGCAACGATTTTAGCAACGATTGATGATCAAATTGTACAACTAAAAAAAGAAATCGAACAAATTCAGGGAGAACAAGTGAAATTAGTTGCTCCTACCAGTTCCGATAATGAAATAAAAAGTCAAAATGAAAAAATAAAACAAACGAAAGAACAAGCATTAGCTTCAACAAAGCAAAAACTTTCTGAATTAACAGAAGCTCAGGAAAAAAATAAAATAGCACTTAAATCAATCCTTGAACAAATAAATCTAGCAACATTGAAAGCACCAACAGATGGGATTGTTCACTTAAACGATGAAGTAAAAGATCAGTTAGAAGTTCCTAAGGGAACTTTATTAGCAGAAATATATCCTGATAACCCAAAAGAAAAATTAAGTTTTACTTCCTTAATACCAGCGAATGAAATGACACGTGTTAAAACAGGAATGAAAGTACATTTTAAACTCGATAAAAAAGGAGTCGCTTCAAACACAATAAATGGCACGTTAACTGAAATTTCTGAGACTAGTAAGACCTCGAAACAAGGTGCTTTCTATACAGTTAAAGGTGTTTTAACTCCGCCTAAGAATTTTAACTACCGTTATGGATTAACAGGAGAACTATCTCTTATTCTTGGTAAAAAAACATACTGGAACAGCATTAAGGATATTTTTCTCAATCAAGAATAAAGTAAGTGAGTATACATTTTTCCAAAAAGGAGATTAAAATATGTTTGTAGAATTAAGTAATTTAGCCACTTTTATAGGCTTTATAATTCTATTTAAGAATCGAAGGGACTTCTATCCAAAACTAAACACAATCCTAAAAATAGGATTTATTCTTTTGTGTTTAGGCACACTCTTCCCCATTTTCTATCGGTTCGTAAATATTTTTATATAAAAAATGGACTATAGTAAAGTGAGGGCTCTTTAAGTTCCGGACAAAGCACAAAGACAAGCCTCTTTTCTCGGGCGAAATACCGGAGAATGTGTGGCATTACTTTTAGACATAGTTATCCCTAATACGCCAACGTTTCTAAGGCAACTAGCACTAAGGTGCTTGTCTTAGAAGTCTTCAATCAATTAAAAACAAATTCAATTGCTAGATCAATAACCGAAGGGCGGCGACAGCCGGGCAAGGTTTTGGGCAGACTTCTCCCTAAAAATTCAACAAAAGAATTTTTAGTTCATATTTGGTATAGAACTACTTCGTTTGACGTTCGCACCTTGCCCTTGAACAACTTTATCGATCCACTTTGAGTCTATTTACGAGGTCTAAGCTTTAAAAACACCTCTACATGATCCATAAAGACTATCCGTCGCTGATTTATCCCTTAAAGTTTGAGTTTGGGGCAAACTTAGCTAAACACCCTGAATAAACCGCTCAGATGAACGAAGCTCTCAATAAGGCTTCCTCCTCCTACCTTTCGCTTTTCTGACTTGCTGGTTGTAGTCACCGTTTCCTTACGTTAAATACCACCTGTGTCCGTCTCACACAGTCGACTTCTAGTCTTTGACACATGAGGCAGCTAGATTTCCTCGTCTTTGCATGGATCAGTGTGTGCATTTCTCTGATCTTTTTGCAGTTTAAACCAACAAAAAAAGCTATCATCAAGGACTTTTCCTTAACGATAACTTATAAAATCGAATGAATATCTTGAAATGCCTAACCGCTCTCGCTATAATAAGCTTGTAGATCAGTTAAACTGATACATAAGCTTTACCTATACAAATTAGGGGTTATGACTTCTCTTGTCGATATCGTGTTATCGTCGAGGGCTCGCATTAATTTTGTCGCCAAACAAAGTTAATGGTCATGGCTCTTTTTTTGTGTTCTGTTCTATAAAGTTGTTATACATAGTTTAAAGCTCTCGAGCCTAGATTACAATGACTTTTCGTAACTCATCATATAAAAAAGTGGTAAAATATAATGTAAACTACTACTGACAACCGAGGTGACAACCACTTGCAACCACATGAAACGTTGACAATACGGCAATTATCCGAACTATTCGGAATGAGCAGACAAGCTATGAGGAAACACGTTGACAACCTAGATGAACAATACATATCAAAGAACCAGCGCGGTTACAAGGTTGTTAGCTACTTGGGAGTGTTGTCACTAGCTGACAATCTAGGACGACCTGAGTTGTCAGATCAGTTGTCACAACAAGAAAAAATACACGAAAAAGACTATAAAAACAACGATAGTGAAGTTGTCAGTAAGTTGTCAGCTAGGTTGTCACAACAACTTGCTGTAAAGGATGAACAAATTGAAAAACTTCAACAACTTTTAGACCAACAGCAACAATTAACCCTCCAAGCAAACAAACAAATCGAGAAACTCCAGGAACAAATCCTTCTTTCGGCTCCTGAAGAGAAAGAGGAGTCAGAGTACACTAAGACTGATTCTTCTATCGAACCTAAAAAATGGTGGCAGTTTTGGAAGTGATATAGGAGGTAGGGCTTCTTATGGCTAAGAAAAAATTTTATGTCGTGGTAAAAGGACGGCAACCAGGCTTATTTCATACCTGGGACGAAGCAAAGGAACAAGTAACCGGCTTTCCTGACGCTATTTTTAAAGGTTTTTCGACCATGGAGGCCTCATCGTCGCAAAGAGGGCAAAAATCCCTTTAAGAGATTTTTGCCCTGATCTATCAACGTTTTAGTCTAAATAATTTTCTGTGTTTAAGCCTCGTAACTTGTTGGGTTTAGATAACAAGTCAATTTTGTACTCTCCAAGAAGATTAATGTGATTCCATATAATTGGGGAAGTGTAAGGCATATATTTTTCAATTTTTGGTTGTTCTTTAACATAATGGTCATAAGCTTTTTGAAGATATACCGTATTCCATAGGCTTATAGCATTAATGATTATATTTAAAGCGCTAGCACTTTGAAGTTGTTTTTCTATATCTCGCTCCATAAATTTACCATGCTGCCCTGAAAAAAGTTCTCGTGCTAGATCGTTAATTAGCTCGCCTCTATTCAACATGCGTGTAATCCTTCTTCTTAGATCCTCATCAATAGCATATTCTAAGAGAAAAATTGTTTTTTCAATTTTTCCAAGTTCATTTAGAGCTTGAACAACCTTATTTTTTCTAGCATAGGATCCCAATCGGTTTAAGATAACTTTTGCTGTTGTTTTACCTGTTTGAATGGAATAAACTATCTGCTTAATTTCTTCATAATACTCTTGAATATCTTTTGTTCGAACGGTTCGTGTTAATAGATTTTGTAACTTTTTATATTCTGAAATTGGTTTTATTGAGAAAAGCTGCATAGAACCTATATCACGAATTCTAGGCTGAAATTTGAACCCAAGTAAATGAAAGATAGCAAAGGCCGTATCTGTATAGGCATTACTATCTGTAAAATGTTCTTCTAGCTCTAACTCTGTATTGTGCCCAATAGCTCCATCAATAGCACTAGCAGCTTCACGCTGATTGGTTGCTATTATTTCTACAAAGTGGGGTATATTAATCAAATGGTCTATTAACACTTGTTGATATTTTATAAGGAATGTAGTTAACAGAGCATATCGCTTATTTTCGTCAAAACGGATATAATCATATGTTTTATAACGTTCTGCAACACGTGCGAGTTGCCCTAGTCTATTTTCATGAACAAAGGATAATGCCTCTTGATTAAGGTTTATAGCTGCTATCGTTTGTATACGATAACAAACATCTAAAGCAGCCTCTTTGGTGGATTTTCCGCTCAGTGTCTTCAACCAAGCTAGTTTAGAACGTTTACTTTCTAAACTTATAACTAATAATTGTTCTAGCTTCTCTTTTTGTGTATCAGACAATATATCTGAGATTTGTCGGTATAATTCTAGTTCATTAGCTGTTCTAACCGAAATAACAATACGCTCAATTTCAATAATATCAGGCAACAAAATTCTTTGCTTTCGAAATTCTTGGACGGCTGATTGTATAAGGTATATTTCGTCAAAATTTTCTTTAACAATGTCTTCTAATATCTTTTTAAGATAGGATAAATTTGACCAAGTACATTCCTGATAATTGTAATATGTACAAATTTCAGTCAAATGATTGAGTAGAGTATTTTTACCTTTTCCATAATTCTCAAACTCAATTATCGATATCCCAAGTTGTGCCCCCACATACTTAAGAAAATCCTCAGGGATATCCAGACTATCAGACAATGCTATTCCAGGGTATCGAGCGAGACACAATTGAACACCAAATCCCATACGATTAGCTTCCCCTCTATGTTTATTGATCAACTCGATATCTTCTGCAGAGAAACTAAAATAGGATTTAAATTCTTCATTCCCTAATTTTTTTATTGAAAGTAAGTCATTTCTTTGAGCATTTGTGAGTAATCCTTGAGCTTTTGTCACCATAAATTATTGTTCTCCTTTATCAACATAGCGATAAAGGGTTGTTTTACTTAGCCCTGTTGCTTCAGTTATCTGTTTAATAGTATATTCTTTTGAAGAATACATTTTTAGAGCAGTTTCAACTTTCGATGGATCCTTGTAAGGACGGCCGCCATGTCTTCCTCTGGCTCTAGCAGCTGCTAGTCCAGCCTTAGTCCTTTCAACAATTATATCTCTCTCAAGCTCTGCTAAATTGGCCATTGTTCTGAAAAAGAATTTTCCAACACTAGTAGAGGTATCTATATTGTCTTGAATAGATATAAAATTGACCTCTTTCTTTTCAAAAAGTTCTGTTAGCTCAATCAGATGTTTTGTTGAGCGTGAAATCCTATCTAATTTATAAATAATGATAGTATCTCCAGGCCGGATTACTTTTAAAAGTTCTGCTAATTCAGGACGTTCTTTCCTTGTTCCAGTAATTTTTTCTTTAAAAATTTTATCTGTCTGTACGTTCCTTAGAGCATCAATTTGCATATTTAAATTCTGATCATTTGTACTTACACGCGCATAGCCAAAAATCATTCATAATACCTCCAATATTTTTCTTTAATAGTACCATAAACGTTGAGTGCAAATAATATCGGTCGTTAGATTATGGAAATGAGTTATGGTTCTTGTTTTAGAATACTTATGGTTCAAATTTACTAATTCATCAAAGGTACCATAAACGATCGTTTATGGTACCTAAAAATAAAGCAAAAAATTCTTATAGGGATAAAATAACAAGAAAAGAGAACAAATTAGTCCTTAAAGGGATTTTTGCCCTCTTTGCGACAATGAGGCCATGGAAGGCGCAGAAGAATATGCTGCGTCCCATCAAATGACTTTAAAAGTTCCTTCTAGCAAACCAAAAAGCATACCAAAACGAACCAACGCTGCAATCAAACCAATACAACCATTGAAGAAAAAACGAAATGCTTCAAATTATCCGAAAATGAACACACGATCGCAAGCCGATTTCAATTTGTTCAAGCAACATATGCATGATATTACCAGGGAAGTTTCAGACAAACGAAGCCGATAATAAGTGAATGATCTGTTCATCTTTTGATTTTGAGATTCAAACCAACGGTTTGGATCTCTTTTTGATCGGGGAAAATTTGGAATTTCTGCGGAGGCAGAAATGGAATTTTTTCTTCGATCAATCGCTCATCGACAACGTCTGATGAGCGACAGCCCTCGGCAGATCACGTCCAAAATTTTAATTTTGGTATAACGTGCTATACCAAATGGTTTTGGGCTTCCGTTTGTGATATCCTACTAATAACAAATTTAGGAGGTCTCACTATGGCGCATATGGAAAAATTCTCTCGTGGCAGCGTGAATGGACTCTCGATTCACATTGAACGAAAAACCGTTACCCACTCAAATAAGGATATTGATCCTGAACGCTCGTATTTGAATTATGATCTCTGCCAAAAGTCTGGCGACATGAACGAACGATTAGCTAGGAGGTTAAGAAACGTCCACTGCCTCAATCGAGAAAACGTTAAAGTCATGGCGGATTGGATCGTTACTTTACCTGAAGCAACGAAAGACAGTCCGCGAGAAGATCAACGGATCTTCTTTGAGACATCCTACACCTTTCTGGCAGATCGTTATGGTCAAGAAAACGTCTTAGCCGGTATGGTTCACAATGATGAAACCACGCCGCACATGCATTTTGCGTTTATCCCGGTCACCTTTGATCAAAAGAAGCAGCGAGAAAAAGTCTCCGCCAAAGAAGTCTTAAATCGCAAAGAACTACTGGCTTTTCATAAAGAATTAGATACGTACCTCAAAGAACACATTCCAGAGATTTATACCTACGGCATTTTAAACGATAAGACCATTGGCGTGGATGACGTGGGAACATTGAAAAAGCACGGAGAAAAGATCAAAGAAATGAAAGAGGAGCTCACGTCCAAAACCGAGGATCTCTTTACCCAAATTGAGGAAAAAAACCAACAAGAAACGCTGCTTATCAACCAACTGTATGCGATCTGGTACGACTATTGGAAAAAGACAAAAGAAACGCACGCCGATTTTCAGCTGTCGATCCGACTAGAAGACTACACACCAGATCGATCAGGAATAGAGGTCGTCGATGAATTCACGCCACAAAATCTGTCCCTAAAAATTAGAGGGGTATTAAAATTAATCCAAGAGAAGTTTTCAGCATTCAAAGAATTCATAGCAGAAAAAACGCGTAATTTAGATTCTAAGCTGAATCAATTGCTAGAAGAGAGAAGAGACACCGAAAGCTATTTTGACCGCTTAGATGAGCAAATAACCGTCTTAAACGACGAACTGCCGACAAAACGTATTTTGAGTCAACAATTAGATCAAGCGATTGAAGCAAAAACAGCCTACGTGAAGCAACTTGAAGAAAGTTCGGAGTTATCCATGGCTATGCCTTCCTATGTGCGCCCTAGCAAGCTGAATAAGGACATCTTGCTAGTTCCGAAAGATAAATGGGAAGCCAAGCACGTCGCTGCTAACAGCGTGGGTGCTATGATACGTCTAAAAGACACATTACTTAAAATGAATGACTCTATCGAACGTCAGGCACCCGATCGGATGGAGCTCTTTGCGACAGAACGGTCGTATCAGAAACTCCTGGCTCAGAAAAATGAATTAGAATATGAGAACGAAGCCTATAGAGACGGGTTTTTAGATCTCTTACATTACGACGTGATCACGGAACGAACCGTCAACGCTATGGATCTTCCCGCAGCCATGAAGCGAGACTTAATCGCTGCAAGTAACGAATCCGAAGTTGAATTGGAAATAGAGCCGTCCTGGGAAGAGGAACAAACATTAGACGGTCCAACTTTGTAAACCATGAGGCTTCAAGTGATACACTTTTTCGTGTATCCATGTTATAATTTTAGTGCGGAAGATATGAGTTTGTGCGAATAGCACAACAGCCCAGACCTCATCACAGGTCTGGGCTGTTTTTTTCGCCTTGCGGATAGGCGTGTGGGTTAGGGACAACTTGCGGAGTTGTTTACTAATCATCTAACCAATGATCAACCAGTTTTAAAACCAGTCCTACAAAAAAAGTGGGGCAACAACCAAAGATATGAGTTCGTACACGGAATAGCACCCCCTGATGGGGCAAGCTGCCATTGCTGATTATAGCATATCTACTGGTGGCCCATTTCTAGTTACAGTTGGATCCACTTAATCAAACGATTGGTAAGTAAAATAACTGATATCGCGAAATCGACCAGCAGTATTTCACAATTTTTGAAAAACAGAAAGACTGAATCTATGCCCTTTTTCCTGGCAATTTCACCTAGACCGCTTAAAAATCACAAAGACACCGCCTGTAGCCGTTGCTACAGGCGGTGCTTGTGTTAAGGGTGATTATGTAAACCAGATCATTAAATAACGAAGATTCTAATTATTTAATGAGATATCCATAAATATATGGTATCAATCCAATCAAATTGTTAAAAAAATGTAGTAATATAGAAAGCTCTATCCTTTGATACCTTTTGTAATAGATACCTAATACCACTCCCATACCAGCATATGTGAAAAAGCTACCTAAATTTGTTGGGTGGTGTGATATTCCAAATAAAAATCCACTAATAATTATGCCAATTAACATATGATCAGCGAAACATACCTTTAGAATAAAACCTCGGAAAAGAACCTCTTCCATAATTGGAGCAGAAATAACAGTAAACAATATAACTATAAAAATAGGCGTATACATCAAAAAATCTTCAAGACCTTTTTGGTTGTAAGTTGTGGTTTCTTTTTCAATTAGCAAAATAAGTCCTCCAACTACTTTTACACCCAATATTACAAGTAACCACGAAATACAATTTTTTAAATCCGAGAAGGAAAGTCTTATTTTTTTTAGATCAAGAATTTTTACTTTTGTTGCAAGAAATAAGTCGAATATTATCAATGTGAAAATTAGTGCCCCCACAATAATATAGACAACGATGTTTTGATATTTATTTGCTAAACTTATAAGTGCAGAGACAGATTTTATGATTGCAAAAAAAAGGATTGCGATCACTAATTTTCTAAAAATGGATAAAATATTATGAATATTCACAGTTTTATATATGGTCTCCTTATATAGTAAAGTTAGTTATGATATTCGTCTTTTTTTAATAAGCAAATACTTCTGTGCTATCCACCAAAAATATATGTTTTAACCAATGATTCCTTGAAAGAAGCCTTGAAAGAAACTTATAATAAATGTACTTTCTCCTAATATTAGTAAGATTACTCCTAATTTAATTGTCCAACCTATTGATTTAAATTTCTTTAAGGATCCAAATATCAATAAAATAATCCCACACAAAATAAGTATAGATTGTACTCCCTCAATCATAAACTCCCCCTACTGCTATTTTTTGTTTAGTTATTCCAGTACCCTAAAGTAAGCAAATTCATCTTTAGAATTCCCTATATTTAACATCTTTAAATGATTTAGACCCTATTCTCACTTATGATGTTAGTGAATTTTACAAACTTCTAAAATTTACTAACATCATAAGAATTTAACTACTTAAATAGTCCCCAAATTGTAACCGCGCCCTTAACAAATCTACCAACATTTTGACCTAATTGATATCCTTGTTTATCATACTTTCCACCACCATTAATTTTTAAAATTTCTGTTGATGATAATACGGTATAATTTTCCATAATTTCCATTCTCCTCCTTCTTTAATTTTTTTAATGTGTTAACCCATTCCACAATCCTTTATAATAGCTTTTCATGTAATCAATAAAGTTTCCTCCACCGTTAACTTGACGCATTTCTTGAACAGTCAATTCTTTTACATTTTGCATGATTTAACACACTCCTTCTCATTATTTTTTGTTACAGAACGACTGTATCATAGCTTCTTCATCAATGGTCAATACCTTCCTGAACCTAAGAAAATCTTTCTCGAACGTAATTTTCATTAAAATACTTCATTCAGGAATGCTTTTCCTAGGATTCAGGAATACTTTTCCTCTTACTTTTAAAGGTAGGGCATACTATGTTTATTCATTACGAGAGGATGGTAACTATGAAAACAATAAGCAATGAAAAAAGAACGCTGGATTCTGAAAAACTTAAAATGATACGCGGTGGGGGGAGCACCAAAAACTACGGAAACCCAACGGGAAATATTGCTCAGTGTGTCTTTTCATTTTTTAAGAAATGTTAGAACTGTACTTCCTTCTGATATACTTTTATTAGAAGGAGTTGTTTTAGTTGATTCAAATAGATACAAAAGCATACCTCTTACGGTCATTCGTAGATATCCTATTTTTTTATATATTATTTTTATCAGTTAATAAACAAGGGACAATAAAGAAGCGATTACTAGTTGTCATTTTTGTTTTACCGATTACTTTTATTGTTCAGCTATTTAGTGGGTTATCGGATATCATTCCTATCTTATTAGGATATATATTATTAAAAACAAAAGGAAAGAACAATTATATTCTTCTAAACGATTTACTTATATGTATGCTCATAACTTATATAGTTTCTATCTTTAGCTCAATGATCATGCTATTTCTAACTTCGAATATTCATACAGTAGGTTTCAGTTATGTTTTTATTCAACTTTTCTTAGAGGGACTAGTAATCTGCACGTATCTATTCTTTTATACAAAGAAAAATCTCCATTCATTAATTGAAAAATACAGTTCTGGGTCGACCTCTATTTTACTGACATATCTGTTTTTAGTGACGCTATTAATATCTTATGCTGCTCACTACTACGACGCCTATGACCACTTTATTGTTGGGATTATTGTATTTCTGGTCATACAAACAGGGACCGTTATTTTTTCATTTTTTAAAATGCTAGATACCCAAAAAAAAACGTACCAACAACAGTTAGAACAACAACAATTGATAAGTTTAAAAAAATATACTGAACAATTGGAACAAAACCAAGAACAGCTCTTTAAATTTAGACATGATTATAAAAATCTATTGTTAAGCTTGAAAGAAACAGCGAATATAGAAAATAATTCGTCATTACTTGATCAACTAGTCGATCTTGAAGAGTACTCCAAGTCATGCTTTTCAAATAACACCTTTGATTATAGAAATTTTGGCAATATCCAAAATGATTATCTGAAAAGTCTACTTATTTCTAAATTTGATCAAGCAAATAAAGAAAAGATCCGCTGTAAGTTTGAATGTTCAAAACCTATATTTAATATTCCTATTCCTATATTTGACTGTATCCGAATAGTAGGTATTTTGCTAGATAATGCAATAGAAGCCGCTAAAGAAAGTGATGAGATGTTACTTTCTTTGATGATCTATCAGGATGACTCCCAATTAGAATTTTTGTTTGAAAATAGCTATTGCCAAACAGATATATCAGTCAATACTTTACAAAAGAAAGGACTGTCAACTAAAGAAGGGCATTCAGGACTTGGTTTAAACACGATTCAAGACTTCAATAAAAAAAATACGAATATGTTTATTCAATACCAAAAAAAAGACACCGTATTTTCCACACAACTCATATTTATGAAACAAATAGAGGGGATTTAATGACGTATCCAATTATCATTTGTGAAGATCAAATAATACAGTTAAATCAGCTAGAAACAATTATTCAAAATTTTATCCTTTTCCATAGCGAGCTCTTTAGTATCCAGCTAAAAACACAAAGTCCTACAGAAGTGGGGAAATATCTTGAACAATTCCATCCAAAACATGGAATTTATTTTTTAGATATTGATTTAAATCATGCAACTAATGGAATAGATCTTGCAGAAAAAATACGAAAAAAGGATGTACAAGCTAAAATTATTTTCATAACAACACATGAGGAAATGATTCCTCTAACGATTCAACGGCGCGTAGAGACATTAGGTTTTGTAACAAAAGATCAACCACTAGAAGATTACCGTACAGAAATAGTCGAACTATTGGCTCTTGCTCAAGAAAGAATTGACGCGACAAGAGTTGATCAAGAGAGAGCCTTCTCATTTTCGATAGGGACACAAACCTTCACTATTGATATGCAAGAAATCTATTTTGTTGAACCTTCCGAACTTCCTCATAGAGTCGCTTTAATTACCAAAAATGGTCAATATGAATTCTATGGAAAGTTAAATGATTTAGAAGAACACTATCCGCAATTATTTAGAGTCAGTCGGAATTGTCTAGCCAATTTACAACAGGTGAAGGAGTTTGATTTTAAATCACGAAGTCTCTATTTTGAACCAGAGATATCAAGAAACTATTCTGTGGGGAAAACAAAAAAAATAAAAGAAGCCCTCAAGAAATAATCAGTTAATTATTTGAAAGGATACACAATAGTCTATGAAGTCATTTTCTTTTGTACAGCAACAAGATGAAAAAGATTGTGGTGTCGCTTGTTTAGCTATGATTTTAAAATATTTCAAAACAGAAATTCCTATTCATAAACTCCGCGAGTTTTCAGGCACAGACTTGGAAGGAACTTCTGCTTTCGGATTA
>NZ_JBIORZ010000008.1:0-18068 GCF_051714485.1 Enterococcus sp. AZ128 | reverse complement strand
AAAGAGCTGCATGAGTTTGTAACTAAGACGTCCAGCCATGAATATGTAGGCAATGCTCGAATCATGAAGCGAACCATTGATAGCGCTGAAGGCGGACTAAGAAATCAATACTACAAAGACTACGGCCAACGATGGCATCCAGTAGCTAAGAAAAAGAATATAGATATGATTGATTACGTCCATGACTTATTAGCTCAGGGGCGTTTTTATTATCTAAAACCGACAATGAAGACTGGGTTGCCTAATTGTGACGATTTAACACTCTTCATTGAAGAGCACAAGCGATACCAATTTGATGAGAAGTATTTGAATACGGATGATCCAAAAGTAATTAAGGAATTTGATCACAGCGTCGATGCGTTCAAGTACGCCTGCATTGATAATGCCAGAGATTGGAAGCTAAAAAGGTAGGTGAAACCATGGGACTCATTCAAAGTGTAAAAAATCTATTCAAGAGAGGGGGCTATGCATTGACTGGACAGACATTAAACTCGATAAACGATCATCCAAAAGTGAATATCGATCCAATCGAACTAGAGCGTATTGAGAAAGATTTTAAAGAATATCGTAATGAGTATGACAGGATAGAATACATCAATTCAAACAATGAAATCATGAAGCGAAAATACATGACCATTAATATGCGCAAACTGACCGCAGAAATGATGGCAAGCTTGGTGTTTAATGAGCAGGTAGAAATCACCGTAGATGATGAGTCAGCGAACAAGTATATTCAACACGTTTTTGAACATAATGATTTCAAAAAGAACATGACAAAATATCTCGAACCAATGTTCGTAGCTGGTGGTTTAGCAGTCAGACCTTACGTCGATACAGAGACTGGAGAAATGGAGTTTTCTTGGGCGTTGGCGAATGCCTTCTATCCGCTTCGTTCAACGTCGAATGGCATTGCCGAAGGTGTTTTAGTGTTTAAAACGCTTGAAGTGGAGAATAAGAAGACCATTTTCTACACGCTACTAGAATTCCATGAATGGAAAAACGGCGACATCGTAATTACCAACGAATTGTACCGTTCGGAATTTGCCGGACAAATCGGAAATCGTGTAACGCTAGGGCATAACGGTCAATACGAAGGCTTGGAAGAGACAACTACCTTAAAAGCCATGACAAAGCCCCTATTTAATTACCTAAAACCTGCTGGATTCAACAATTTTAGTTTGTATAGCCCTTTAGGTATTGGTATTTGTGATAATGCGGTGAATACGTTGAAACAGATCAACGATACGTTCGATCAATTCAATTGGGAAATTCGAATGGGGCAACGAACTGTTGTTATTAGCGACCATGTATTAAATTACATTCCTGATGAACAAAATCAAACCATGAACCCCATTTTTGATCCAGATGTCAATGTTTATCGCCCCATGCGGATGGACGACGAGAAGGAACTGATTAAGGATATTACGAATGATATCCGAGCAGAGCAGTACATTACGGCGATAAACCAGTTCATGAAGACGCTTGAGATGCAGATGCAACTATCTGTAGGAACGTTCAGTTTTGATGGTCAATCCGTTAAAACAGCAACTGAGATTGTCAGCGAGAACTCGTTAACCTATCGAACACGCAATATGCACTGCAACGAAGTGGAAAAATTCATCAAAGGATTAGTTATTTCAGTCCTTGAATTAGCTGCCGGAACAGTCGTGGAAGGCGGAACAAAACTCTACTCTGGTGAAATTCCTAGTTATGAAGAAATCAGCGTAGATTTTGATGACGGTATTTTTGAAAGCTTGGATCAAAAGTTGGATTTTTATAGTAAAGCGAAAACAGCCGGTTTAGTTCCAACCACCAAAGCGTTAGAAGGGTTGTTCAAACTAACTGAGGAAGAGGCTGCTAAATGGTTTCAGTTGATCCAAACGCAAGAGACTGGGCTTGATCAAGCTGAGATTCAAGCCTTTTTGGAACAACGAGAGCTAGGAGCTGATGAGTGATGCTCACACCTCATCAATTAGATATCTGGTCTAGTAACATGGCACACCTTTATCAATCGTTAGAAGGCGAACTGATCCGTCTAATCGCCAAGCGTCTGAACACGGGGCACGAGGATATCCTTGAGTGGCAACGTGAAAAACTGCAAGAATTACACCTTTTCAATAAGGATGCCGTCAAAGCAATTTCACAATTTACTGGAATCGCCGAATCAGAAATCACTCGTATGTTTGAAAGCGCTGGTCAAAAGATTGTCAAAGATATAGACGGTCAGCTCCCATATGATCCGTTGCCAAAACCGAATCACTTAGACGACATTATGAAAGCCTACCATGACCAAGTATGGGGTGATATCAATAACTATGTCAATCAGACATTGCTATCTACTAACTTTGGCTATGGTCAAGCACCAACGCTGATGTATCAAGAGATAATCAACAAAACGACGGCCGCGTTTAACAGCGGTCTTTTTACATTTGAGCAAGCGCTAGAGCGCACGCTTCAACAATGGGCGCAAAAGGGTATTCGTTCCACCTTCGTTGATAAAGGCGGTCATACGTGGAGCTTAGAACGGTACATTCGAACGGTGTTAAAATCAACGCTTGGAAATACCTATGACAAGTTAAGAAAAGAGCGTATGGCGGAATATGGCATTCACACTGTGTTGGTAACCAGTCATATGGGGGCACGTCCTGCGTGTTCAAGAATTCAAGGGCATGTGGTCGACCTTCGCGAAGATGTACCGCCAGAAAGCGACTATAAAAGCATTTACGATCCCTACTGGCAAGCAGATTATGGCGCACCGGGTGGTCATCGAGGTGTGAATTGTCAGCATTTGCATGTTCCGTTTATTCCTGGGGTCAATACAAACAATCTACCGAAATACGATCCGAATGACAATGCCAAAGTTGCGGCATTAACTCGAAAACAACGGGAATTAGAACGACGGATTGTGAAGTTCAAAAAGAATCAGATGGTTTCAGAAGCGCTAGGACAAACGGACAATGCCCAAGCTTGGGGGCGAAAAATTCGTGCAACACAAGCAAAAATGAGGGAGCTTGTGGGCTCTAACGAGTATTTAAGCCGAAATTACGCACGAGAAAAAGTGTACACCCCAATCAACACACTGTTGAAAGATTTCAGATATGACGATTTTTAGAGGAGGGAAACCATGAGTGAACAATTGTTCCGATGTTGTTATTGCGAAAAATTAACACCATTGATCATGAAACAAGACAAACTAGGCGATAGTGTGCAGCATAATTACGCCCAGTGTAACCATTGTAAAGGGAAAGTCACGCACAGTTACACGAATAAGCATATTCGTGGTTTGTTGTTCCGTCAACGCAACACGAAACCTGGCAAGAAAAAAGAAGCCCTTGCGGAACAAATACTAAATGAAATGGATGTACTGAAAGCCCAATACGAATAGGGAGTGAAGTTGATGGAAACCCACGAACAAGTAAAACAAGGCAACTCACAAAATGATTTTATGGAATTTTTCAAAGGACTTGATAAAAATTACCAACGCTACTTGATCGATCAGATACAAAAGAAACCACCGGACAACAAAATTGAATCAACCGAGGCAGACAGTGCCCGTCAGGTTGGTGATCCAAAATCTCGTTAGCCGCCGTGAAGGCTTTTTATTTTGCCCTGAATATGGCGTTAAACTGTTCACTCCATCGTGGTCGTTGCCACGTTAAAACTCGAAAGGATGAAAGATATGAAAAGAGATCAACTAAAAGAATTAGGTTTGCCAGACGAGCAAATCGGCTCAATCATGGCGTTACATGGTCAAACAGTGAATGAATTGAATCAAAGCTTAGCGACTGCAGAGCAAGAGCGAGATCAGTTCAAAGAACAACTTGACTCGAACCAATCTGAATTGGACACACTCAAAAAAGCAGCTGAAGGCAACGAAGATTTATCGCAACAATTGGCGGATTTACAGACCAAGTTTAATGAAGCCAAAACCAATTCTGAAAAACAACTCTCGGAACAACAAAAGGATTTTGCGATTAAACTAGCGTTGAAAGAAGCCCATGCACTGGATGAAGACATTGTGTTGGCGCAGTTGGACAAAGATACCATCAAAGTCGTAGACGGAAAGTTACAAGGGTTTGACGAGCAGTTGAAGGGCTTGCAAGAAAACAAAGCATTCTTGTTTCAGAAAGAAAACAAACCAAGCCCGACACCGCAGATTTTCCCTGGTGGAAATCCTAAGGGCGCGACTGGTGAAACGAAAGCCTTAACTGAATACAGCTACCAAGAGTTAAAAGAAATGAAAGATAATGATCCAACTACTTTTGAAGCATTAACTAAAAATTATTAATCGGAAAGAGGGAAATACAAATGGCACAAAATGAATTAACCATGTTAAAAAACCTAGTTGATCCGGAGGTCTTAGCACCAATGATCTCAGCGCAACTACCAGAAGCAATCAAATTCTCAGGAATCGCACCAGTGGATACCACGTTACAAGGACAACCTGGGTCGACTATCACTGTACCGAAGTACAAATACATCGGCGACGCTGTAGATGTAGCAGAAGGCGCAGCAATTGATTATTCTTTACTAGAAACCGAAACGGCTAAATGGTCGATTAAAAAAGCCGGTAAAGGGGTCAAATTAACGGATGAATCGGTTTTATCTGGGTATGGAAATCCAGTGGGAGAAGCGCAAAGCCAAGTGAGAATGTCAATCGCTTCTAAAGTGGATAATGACATTCTAGAAGTAGCGAACACGGCCACTTTAGTTGTGAATCATGCCATTGATTTAGACTTGATCGATCAAATAGAAAACACCTTTACTGATGCTCCAGACGCCATTGAAGGCGAACAAACGGATTCAGTAGGCGTTTTGTTCCTATCCTACAAGGATGCAGCTAAATTACGTAAATTAGCTGGTCAGAACTGGACACGTGCTTCGCAATTAGGGGACAAGATTTTAGTATCTGGTGCATTTGGGGAATTGCTAGGTTGGGAAATTGTTCGATCTAAAAAAATCAAAGATAATGAAGGAATTGCCGTCAAGACGGGTGCGCTGAAAACATTCTTGAAACGTAGCTTATTAGCGGAATCCGAACGAGACATTGACCATAAGTTGACAAAATTCAATGCCGATCAACACTATGTCGTAGCACTAGTTGACGAAACAAGAATCGTTCGAATTAAAGCGGGGGAGTAACAATCCCCGCTACAGGCGTGACACTATCGCCAAAAACCTCTTCGGCAGTCGCGGGGACTGCTGGAACCAGACAATTAACCGCTGTTGTTGCTCCTGAAAATGCTTCAAACAAAGAAGTGAGCTTTTCAATATTGCCCGAAACACCTGGGTTGAAAGTTAGTGCTTCTGGTTTGATTTCATGGACGGATGCAGTAGGGGATGGAATGTATACGACTACTGTGAAAACCGCAGAAGGCTCATTCACAGATAGTCATATTTTGACACTAACAGATCCAAATGAAGGTTAGTCTATTGACTAGCCTTTTGATTTTGAAAGGAGGCAGTCATGGAATATCTGACGTTTGAAGAGTTTAAAGAACTGACTGGGCGAGAAGCCTTCAAAAAAGAGCGGTTCACCCAATTTTTACCTAAAGCATCAAGTGTCTTGGATCATGTGACCAATCACTTTTACCAACTGCATGACCTTGCAAAAGACCCGATCGGTTTTCGTGTGAGACAATTCAAACTTGCGCTCTGCAGCCAAATCATCTATTTTGATGAATTGGACGCCGACACTTTCGAAGGGCTGAATAAAGCCCCTCAAACCGTCAGGATTGGCGCTACAACTATTTCCAACAGCAGTCGATACAACGCTGGTGGTGCAAATGAAAGTAAGTCGCTAGTGGCAGATGACATCTATATTTATCTCGAAGGAACCGGGGTATTGTATCGGGGGTGTCCAGTATGTTAGTTCAAAAACCACCAATCGAAACCCTGGTTGAAGAAATGGTTCATCGATCGTATCTTGGCGAAGGTGACTATAACAAACCGTTGTACGGAAAATATGAGCCCATTCGGCATGTTCGGATTGATCGTAAGCCAAAGTATATGTTTGATAGCAAAGGAGAAAAAATTCTGTGGAACGCTACGGTGTTCTGCTACGCAGGACTCACGGATCCGCTACCAGCATTCAAAGAAAAAGATGCATTAATTTTCGATGGTATTGAACATAAGATCGTCAGTGCAGCCATGTTTAAGGAGCCCTACGTGGATCAAATTTACTCTTATGAGCTAGGGGCGATCTAATGGCGGGATATGTCAAAGTTGACGTTGAGGGCATTCGGGCAAAACTTAGTCCACAAGCTATGATTGAGGGGCGAAGAGCGTTAGCCAATCAAATGTTGGCGGACATGCATCCGTTTGTTCCGAAAAAAGACAACCATTTACGACAAGCAGTTTCCATTGCGCGTGACGGCTCAGAGATCATTTATTCCATGCCGTATGCCAAAGCACAGTTTTACGGAACGAATGGCAAAACGGTCTTTAGAAACTATAGCACGCCCGGCACTGGTAAACGATGGGATTTACAAGCAAAAGGGCTTTACATGGCTTCATGGGAGCGTGCCTTTTTGAGAGGAGCGGGATTTTAGATGGATTTTATCGATCGGCTATGTGATGCCATTAATACGATACCAGATTTGCCCATTAAAATACGCAAAGGTTATTTGTCCGAAAAGGAGAGTTTGGGTATCTATCCAATCCCAGGGGGACAAGTGGGCACGCGGTATTACGATGGCACCAAAGAAGAGCAGCTAAATTATGAAATCGAAATGCAATCCAACGATCCAGCAAAGGTGGAAACCACCTTATGGCAGATTTCGGATTTCATTGAACGACTGGATCATTTAGATAGTCACACAAATTCATTTCAATTTAACAACATAACGATTGCAAGCAAACCTTTCCTTGGGCAACCCCAAGAGCAAGATTGGTTTGTTTTTTTGTTGCAGATTCAAGCAACGATTACAACCTATTAGAGGAGGAGCAAAAACATGGATGCAACTATTTACCAAAATTTTTTACGGAAACACTATATCGGAAATACAAAGAAAGACTTAATCTTAATCGGTGGCGGAATTACAAGTATTGCGCCGGACTTTGAAGAAGATAGTGAGGATATCGCGTACTATGACTTAAACGGGAGTACCTCCAAATTCACCAAGAGCGTGACGGTGTCCTATGCGTTTGAAGGGCACCGGAAATACGGAGATCAGGCACAGGATTTCATGCGTGCGAAGTTGTTCAAATTGAATGAACGAAGCTGCTATTTGCGTGTAGTCGAACCTGATGGAACGATTATTGAAGGTCCTGCAAAAGTCAGTGACATTCAGGCGCACGGTGGGGATGCAAACGATCCGTCAGAATTCAAATGTACGATCTCATTTGAAGGTTTGCCAACGGAATCAAAAAAAGAGGGAAAGTAGAAAGCCCTATCGTCGAAGACGTCACACCTACGATTGATGGGGCAAAACTAGCATTGAAATAAGGAAAACGAAAAAGGGGGGCGTGCACACGCCTCTTTTTTGTTTAGGAGGAGTAATAGCATGATTAAAATTGAGGCAAAAAGAAAATTCGTTCCTGTTGAAATCGGGAAAAACACCTTTCAATTTGATTTATCCGACGACGCAATTTTGAAGTTGAGAGATACGTATGACAAAACGCTCGCTGAGGTGAAAAAAATCGATGTAACAGCAGATATTTCCGAAAAACAACGGATCGAGCGAACTAAAAAACTGTTTAAAAGATCCTTTGATTATCTTCTAGGTTCGGGTGCATTTGACAAAATTTACAAAGAAGTGGGGTCGATTGCTTCTGTCACCGATATTTTAGCAGAGCTAAACGAACAATTACCACAAGCGATCGAAGAAACCCTGATCAGTGAGAAATCGAAGAAATATTTAGGTGAGTAACGATGTTTACATTCGCCTATGGAATTGAAGACACCATCGAATGGCAGGGGGAACGCTACGAACTTCATATGGCGTATGATACGGTTCTGCGTTTTTTTGATGTTTGGGCGGATGGCAGCCTGACAGAACACACCCGATTTATGCTTGCGTTGCAATTGTTTTTCGGGAAGGAGACGCCACTTTTGGGTTTGCCTGTGGAAGAACAGCTTCAAATTTTACAAGGGGTTATCCAAACCTGTGTATTGGTCGAAAAGCCTTCAGTGGTAAAAGCAACGCTGGAAAAAGAGGACATTACCAACGAAAAAAAAGAGTGTTACTCCTTGACGGAAGATGCAGATATTGTATTTGCGTCTTTTTATTTTGATTATGGCATCGACTTGCTAGAACAACGCGGGGAATTGCATTGGGCGAAGTTTAAGGCGTTGTTAAACAACTTAAGTGAAGACTCTAAATTGGCTCAAGTGATTCGGATTCGCCAATGGGAACCAAACGAACAGACCACTTTAGAGGAAAAACGCCAAATGAAACGATTGCAACAATACTATGCATTAGGGGTTTCGCAAAAAGATGCCGAAGAGTTAATGTACTTCAATTCGCTTTCTGGCGAAGAAAAAGAAGCCTTTGCTCGCAAACGTTTAGCTGAGTTAGAAGGAGGTGGCATACATGGCTGATGGAAGAGTGGTGATTGCTGTAGATGCGGACGGACGTCCGATTCGTACACTAAACAGCGATTTAGACCAATTGGAAGGGAAAGGACAGAAATCCTCCAGAGGGATTAAGGAAATCGCTGCTGCTTTAGGCGCAGTAAAGATTGCTTCTGTCGCTTTCAATGTTTTGAAAGATTCGGTCGATGCCGCGATTAGTCGTTTTGACACGATGCAAAAATATCCCAAAGTAATGAAGGCCTTAGGATTCAGCGCAGATGATTCGAAAAAGTCAGTAAAGCGTTTGGCAGATGGCATTGATGGCTTGCCTACAAGATTAGATACAGTAGTTTCTACTGCGCAACGTATGACAGCAGTCACCGGGAACATGAATAAGTCCACGGATGCCACGATTGCCTTGAATAACGCTATGTTAGCCAGTGGTGCATCAACGGCAGACGCAGGGCGCGGAATGGAACAATACATTCAAATGCTTTCTACTGGCAAGGTAGACATGCAATCTTGGCGTACGTTGCAAGAAACCATGCCGATTGGTTTGCAAAAAACCGCTGAAGCTATGGGTTTTGTTGGTGAAACTGCCCAGACCGATTTGTATGCCGCGTTGAAAGATGGAAAGGTCACCTTTAAGGAATTTCAAGACCATTTAATCAAATTGGGAACCGGAACTGGCGAATTGGCCAAACTTGCGAGAATCAACAGTGAAGGAATTGGCACCTCATTTGAAAACTTGAAAAGTTCAGTCATTAAAGGCTTAGCCAATATTTTGCAAGCGTTAGACGATGTCGTCAAAGCATCGACAGGTAAAACAATTGCTCAAAACATTGATGGATTGAAAGCAGTGATTAACGCGGCGTTTACGACTATAGAAAAAGTCGTTCGCTCGACAGTTCCAGCCTTTAAAGCTGTAGCTAAAGCCATTGGGGATTTACCAACTAAAACGTTAGAGCTGTTCAAAGAAATTGCTGAAACCGCATTTACTATTGTGGCTTCAACCATCAAGGTTGCTACAGAAATCCTTAAATTTTTTGCGGCAACTGTTGCTGCCTCTGTGGGTATAGCGATTGATTTGTTCCGCTCAATGATAGAAACATTGCAAGAGGTCGTTCCGCCGGTCAAGTTACTTGGGGATGCGATAGGTAAAATGCTTGATTTCCTCAAAAGTAATGGCTCTATACTCAAAGACTTTGTTACAACGCTTACGGCAATACTAATCATTCAAAAAGTAGCAATAGCTCTCACTAAAACGGAAGCAGCGATCAAACTATACCTCGTCGGAACGAAAGCCGCAGAAATTGCGACAGCAGCATTCGGAGTTGCTCAAAGCGTATTAGCTGGCACCACTTCTTTAGCTACAGTAGCAACGACAGCGTTTAATGTAGCAATTAAAGCCTTGTTAGGGCCTATTGGTTGGGTCACGGCAGCAATCACCGTACTAGTGGCTGCAGGCGTGGCATTGTGGAAACACTTTAATAAAGAACCAGAAGCGGCGAAAAAGACCCGTGAAGAGTTCGAGAAACTAACCGAAGAAACAAAGACACTTGCCGAAGAGACCGAAAAACATATTGCAGACCGTAAAGACGAAATGTCTGCCTTAGAAGGGTCTTCAAAGAGCACGCAAACGTTAATTAGTGAAATTGCACGCTTGTCTGAACAAGAAAACAAGTCAACAAAAGACAAGAACGCCATGGAAAAAGCCGTTGAAGAATTAAATAATTCGATGGAGGGTTTAAACCTTGCGTACGATAAGCAGAATGATTCGTTGTCCAAAACGCCGGATCAGATCAAGGAACAAGTTTCCGCTTTAAATGATCTGAAACAAGCGCAAACTGCACAGGAACAAATCAACGAGATTGTGAAAGAGCGAAATGAGATCGAGGGCAAATTGTCTGAAATCAAAGACAAGCGCGAAGCGTTAAATAAAACAATGGCTGATAGTCCTGCTGGCTACAAAAAAGTAGCAGAAGCAGGAAAGGAGCTTGACGAGCAAGAAGCATCATTGGTTCAGCAACAAAAGAACCTTCAAGGGGAATTGACAAATACGACCCAAATTTATGAAGAGTCGATGGGAAGCGTGACCGAAGCGGTAAAAAATGGCGTATTCGAGCAGAAAATTTCGTTTGAATCCTTAAGCCCTGTACAAAAAGAAGTTATGGAAAGCATGCGTGCGGAATTCCAATCTTTAGAAGAAAAAGCCGGAAATGCGTTTGATCAAATCCAACAGAAATCAGCGATTTCCGTAGATCAGATGATTGAGAATATGCAGAAAAACCAAGAAGCGATTGCGAGTTGGGGGAAAAATATTTCCGAATTGGCTGAAAAGCACGTCGATCAAGGCTTACTTGAACAGTTAAGGAAGATGGGACCAGAAGGAGCGGCACAAGCGGCAGAGTTAAATACTCGTAGTGCCGAAGAACTTCAAGCGTTGAACGAAACGTATAGAAATTCTTCTCAAACTGCAATGAATGCCATGAAAGAAGGCTATGAGCTAGGAAAAAACGGTGTCAACGAAGAAGTCGCTAGTATCATGCCGACTGCTAAAAACACCTTGACGCAAAGCATGAAAGACGCAAACTTTGGAGAAGCTGGTAGCAATATGACGAGTGATATCGCTGCCGAAGCTTCAAGAACCGACGGCAAAGTGAAGGATGCCCTGTCAGGCGTCGTTGACAATGCCACAAAAGCCGGAAAAGAAAAAGCAAAAAAAGGCGGAAAAGAAATCGGGGAAAATATTCCAAAAGGCGCCGTAGAGGGAATTAAAGCAGGGAAATCCGATGCCGAAAAAGCTTCTTCGGATTTAGCTTCAGGGATTTCCGAGAAAGCGAAAGATAAATTAGGCGTTCACAGTCCATCTAGAGTATTTCATGAAATTGGTGAAAATGTCACTAAAGGGTTGGATAACGGCATTCAAAACGGCAAAGATCAGCCAAAACAGAGCATCTCGTCTGTGGTAGATCAAATGATTGAAGCAACAAATAGGATTGCCGATTCTATGGAAAATAGCGGTAGAAATGCCATGATTGGTCTTGCAAACGGGATCAATGCAAACGCCAATTCTGCGCTAAATGCCGCAAGAAATGTTGCAAACCAAATTACGGAAACGATCCAAAACGCACTAGATATTCATTCGCCCTCTCGTGTAATGAGAGACCAGGTAGGTCGCTTTATTCCTCAGGGGATTGCAGTCGGAATCGATAAAGATGCGTCAGAAGTGGTCCGCTCCATGCGTGCGCTTTCCGAAAAAACATTCGGAGTAATTACCCCAGAATTAGCGCTAGGTGGCGGGCAATCGATCGGAAAAACTGGAATCGGCAGACAGATTATTAACAATCAGTCAGCTAGCCGAACAGAAAACTACAGTCCAACCTTCAATTTTACGATTGAGCATGCGGATTTATCGAATGACCAATCAATTGAAGAAACCGGAGAAAAGCTTGCGCAATCGGCAGAACGAAAATCAAGGAGGCGATTTTAATGGATTTCACAAATTATCCCTATTTTCAATTTAGAGGGCGGAAATCGAATGAATATAATCTAAGACTGCTGAATGAGATCGATTTTGTGGTTGCAGAGGCTTCCCTTGATTTTCAAGAAGTTGATGGTCGGCAGTCAGACGTCATTTACGATCGCCGAAAGTACAAGGACATTGAAAAACGATTCCCTGCACGGCTGTTTAAACAGCCCAACAAAACGGTGGCGCTGCAATTACGAGATATTGCCGCATGGTTGTATGCGGATGCGCAGTATTCGCCATTACTCTTTAGCGAGTACCCCGAATATTATTACAAAGCTTTCGGGTTCAAAGGGATCACAGCTCGAGATGAACAACGAGAGTGGCTAGATGTCGAGCTGGTTTTTAAATGCCAACCGTTTGTGTTCCGCTTGGATGGGGAAGATTTCCGAGAAATCCAACCAGGGCAAACAATTACGAACCCTGAACCTTTTCATAGCCTGCCATTTGTGACGTTTACGAAAACAAACGCTTCGTTAGACAGCAACATTTACATCAATGGCAGACCTTTTCGGATCGCAAAAGAAGCGGGTACAGGCGTAATTACGATCGATTCAGAAAACGGCATTGCCTATAAAGAAGGTGGCGTGAACGTCTCTAAGCATTGCTTACTCTCAACAGAGGGCTATCACCCAATTACCTTAGAACCAGGTAGAAATAAAATCAGCTACAACAATATCAGTGATTTAAAGATTCGACCCCGATGGAGGACGTTAGCGGTATGAGTACGATTATTTTACACGATAAGAAGAATAATAACTGGCAATCTTTGGGCATTGGTCCTTTGACGGATGCCATCAATCCACAAGTCACAAGGGAAAAACACGGAGAGTATACCCTGCGTTTCAAGTATCCAGTCAAAGGTATGTTATTTCCTGAATTGAAAATCGGTCGTTGGATTGTGTCAGATGCAGGCGCTCGTTTGGAAGCAAAAGCACAGCAGTTTGAAATTGCCACTATCACAAAGCCGATTAACGGCATCGTAGAAGTTTATTGCGAACATTACAGTTTCAAGCTGTTGCGTTCGGCGGTAAAGCTCGGTTCTCAATTCAAGGACATTCCAGCTCAAACGGCTTTGAATCAATTGCATGACCGGATGGAACCCAAAGGAGATTTTTCCTTTTTCAGTGATGTGACCACACACTCTTCGATTGATTTTACCGATCCTTCGAAATTTTCCAGCGCACAAGATGTGCTAGGTGGCGTGAGAGGATCAATTCTGGATAACTTCGGTGGGGAATACCTGTTCGATAATAATGAAGTGAAATTATTGGCACGAGCTGGGCGAGATACCAATGTGGTTGTGGCTTATGGGAAAAATCTAACGGATATTCAACAAGAAGAATCCATTGAAAATACCTACACCTCCGTTTATGGCTGGGCGAAAGTAGGAAGTGGCGACGAGGAAAAAATCCTCACGCTGCCTGAAACGAGTATCGACAGTGACTATGTCGGGAACTACACCGAGCGCCGCATTCAGATGGTGGATTTTAGCGACAGGAACCCAAAAGACGTGAACGCCCTGCGGCAACAAGTCAAGCAATTCATTAAGAGTAACAACGTTGGTGTTCCAAGAGTGAACATAAAAACGAAATTTGTTGACTTGGCCAGTGCGACTGGTGAGGAGCAATTAAAGCGATTAGAAGAGCTGGATTTGTGCGACACCATCACGGTAGCGTTCAATGATCTAGGCATCAATGCCACAGCCCAAGTGATCAAGACCGTTTGGAACGTCACGCTAGATACGTATGAATCGGTGGAATTGGGTGACGCACGCACCGACTTTGCGAAGTTTGTCGAGGACGCACAACCCGATACCGACAAACTCTATACGAAAGTGGACTGGTTAGAAAAAGCCCAAAAAGAAGCGTCGGATATCATTCATAACCCTGGCAAGGGGCATGTGGTGGTTTATCCTTCCTACGCTGATCCACAAGAAATATTGATCATGGATACAACCGATATCAACACCGCAAAAAAAGTCTGGCGGTGGAATGTTGGCGGGCTTGGCTTTAGTTCAACAGGCTACAATGGCACGTATGGCCTAGCCATGACGAATAATGGCGCTATTGTTGCCGATCGAATAACTACTGGAACGTTGCGAGCAATCAATATCATTGGTGTTGCAATTTCTGGGAGTACGTTTGAAACAACCGGCGACAACGGAAAGATACTTATTTCCGGTGGAGAAATCAAGTTTCAGGATCGAACAGGAAAAGAATTTGGCCTTTTTTTCCCAACGAACGTCGGGGACTCTTCCTTAATTATGGCTATGGAATCGGCCGGAGGCGTGAGTATCCAGGCGGGTGAGGGATTGGTAAAAAATACTAGGTTTCAGATGGGAAAAGGGTATGCCACCGATTCGCCAGTCACAAATCTATTAGGAGAGCAAGTGGCCTTATGGTTGCATTACGCTCGAAATAATAAAATTTTATCTGGTGTTGAAATTTCTGGAGATGGTGTGAATCTCCGTGGTGGAACATTTGTAGACAAAAAACTCACAATCAAAAATGATACGCAAGCAAATTTCTATTCTTCCTTGAATATGAACGGCTATAAGATTTACAACCAATCAGACATCCGATTGAAGGAAAAGATCGAGGAAACAACGGTAGACGGCATTTTAGAAACGAAAAAATTGAACTTCGTTGAGTTCAACCGGAAGCAGAATTACCAAACGCAGGATCCAAATGCGCAGCCGTCAGACAAAAGAGAACTCGGGTTGATCGCTCAGTACTCACCATTTCTGTCGACAGAAGGCGACGAAGACCACTACTTGCGAATCGATACAACGAAACAAATCATGTTGAATAGCCTGACCAACAAACAGTTAATTGAAAAAGTCGAGCGTCTAGAAAAACAACTGATGCAATCGAAAAAGAAGACACGGAAATACCACAGAGGAGGGATTTGATGGCGAATAAGATTCTACATCTGGATATATCCAAAGACCCAAAATCAACCGAATTGAGTATTCTTCCGATCATTTACGGTCGTGTAGGTGACGAAGACACACAGACAGTGACGATTTATACGTCAAAACGTGATGAAGAATTTGAATTGACCAACCAGTTAATCACTTTTGAAGGGGTATTGGCAGGTGGAAAATCGAAAGTATTTGATACCGAAGGCGTAGTGAAGAAAGATCTACGCAAAGGAATTTTTGAATATACGTTTCCCAATCGGGCGTTTTCTGTTGCCGGTAAATACGAACGTGCCTATTTTTCTTTCGTTAAAGGGAAACAACGCGCGACAACCGAAGATTTTCAAATCATTGTATTGAAAAACGCCGACATCACCGCAGAAGAAGCGGAAACGGTCATCACGGAATACAATAAACTGGTCAAAGAATTACAAGAGCTGCAAAAGAAGAATATTGCAGAATTGAAAGAGGAACAAGACGCCTACATGAAGGCACTTGATCAACGCGTTTCGGAAATGAAGGCGCGACTTGTCACTCTGGAAGCGGACATAAAAAAATACGAGGAATCGGTTCAAAAAACCGCCACGGATGCCAAAAATACGATTTCCGATGCTTTAACAGAAGCGGTTGAGACCATTGCGGAAGCCTTGGAAGAATTCCAAAATCAGAACTTCTACACCAAACAAGAGTCCGATACTCGTTTTGCCAAGAAAACGGACTTGACCAAAGAGAATGTCCAGCTCGGTAACGTGGACAACTACGCGACTGCCAATCAGACTGATGCAGAACAGGGGATTGCAGGAAATAAGTTTATGACGCCAATGGGTGTGAACCAGCATGTCACATCTCGTATGGCTACTCAGGAAGAAGTGAACGAAGGGAAAGCAGCGGACAAATTGGTTTCCCCTAAAACGTTAGCTGGATTTAACAAAGCCAACATTCCTTTGGAAGTATATATTTCTCACAAATCAACGGTTGTAGAATTAGCCGACGTTATTTCAGGAAATAAATTTCCTATTGGTGATATTCAATCGATTGATTTATTTCATACTATTGATGATCTGCCCTTTACTCTAAGTTCTGACAAAACGACTTTGACAATGAAGAGAGATGCGACTTTGTTAATTCAACAATTACAAGAAGGTCGCGGGAATTCATCTGTATCTTATACAGATTATTTTTATTTCTACTTCAATGGTGGAACAACTCGTTATGATGGAATCAAGTATGGTATGGACGCTGGAGACACTGCCATTAATCTATCTCACTCTGGTATGGCACAGTGTGTAATGAACTTGAAAGCAGGCGATGTTATATGGACTAGCGTATCCACAAGATCGACTGATAGAAAACTTTGGAAGGGTTCAGTTAGGGGAACATATATTAAAGAAATGAAATCAGTTTAAGCACACTTTCGGGTGTGCTTTTTATATTGAGAGAGGAAGGGGTAGTCATGTGGAGTTGTTAGCAAAATTGATAGAAATAAATAGTGTGCTGGTCGCTTTGGGGATGGGAACGGTTATTTCCATTGCGGTCAAAATTTGGCGAACGGTTGTTAGTTCCAAAGCGAAAACAGAAGAACGGTTTAAGAATTTGGAATTTGCCAATTTGGCTATTTTGCACGATAAAATCTACACGCAATGTTCTTATTTCATTGAGCAGGGATGGATTCCTGTCGATGATTTAGAGAACTTGGATTATTTATGGCGTGGGTACCGAGGCTTAAACGGCAACGGTACCGGAGAGACGCTGTATAACAAAGTGAAAGCATTATCGAATAACAAACCGAAGGAGGAGTAAAAATGAAGATTGATTGGAAAGCTAAATTAACAAGTAGAAAGTTCTGGGTAGCTGTCGTGGGGTTTGTCACTGCCGTTCTGTTTGCGTTCAACGTAGATGCGGGAACCGCTGAAAAAATCATCGGGATCGTCACTGCCGGTTCGGTGCTGATTGCCTACATCATTGGAGAAGGCCTTGTCGATGCAAACCGAACAAACGAGGAGGACTAGCATGAAAAAGAAAATTTTACTTGGAGCTGTCGTAGCTCTTTTTTTGTTGCCAATTAATGGTTTTGCCTATACTGTCAACAATGAGTTTAACTTGGGGGCAAGTGAAGGCGATTCGCGTTTAGCAAGTCAAGATTATATCATTTTGCATGAAACAGGAAACTTGCGTGAACCTTCCGGGCGGAATGAAGCCACGTATATGCGTAACAATTGGCGAAATGCCTACACCACTGATATTGTTGGTGATTACGGGATTGACTATCGTGTTGGGCAATGGGGCTATGTCAGTTGGGGTGCTTTAAATGCTAACCCTTATGGTCCTGTTCAAATTGAATTAGAGCATACAACCAATAAAGCCAAATTTCAAACGAACTACAAAGCGTATATTGATTTGGCTCGTGATGCAGCAAAAACTTATAACATTCCGTTAACCTTAGATGGTTCGGGGCGGGGGATTAAATCTCATTGGTGGGTTACGCAAAATTATGGCGGCGATCATGTTGATCCATACACGTATCTCACTCAGATGGGAATTAGTAAGGCTCAGCTACAGCATGATTTGTTGTATGGAGTAGATGGAACCTCTACACCATCAACACCTAGCACGCCAACAGGAACTAAAAACGGAATTGCGATCGACAATGTTTCTAAAGATCAAGCTGTTAAGATGGTTCAGCGTGTTCAAACAGATTATTCATGGACATTGCTTCGTGATCAAGTGAAAGCTGTTAAACAAAGTGATGGCCGGTATACGTTGGCGATTAGGACTGGAAAAGGAAATCGATTGAATAAATCAGTGAATCGTCTGAGGCAGGAACTTCGCTCTTATTATCCTGGTTACATGCAACAAAATGTTGCCATTGTAAACGGCGATAAGGATTCAGCTACTATTGAAGCGCGCAACATGCCAGCAAGCGCGTTTAGTGGGAAAAATCCATTTGATGTTCACATGCGTAAATTCTTGAAGGATATCTTACTGGATGGGCAGGCGTATGCTGAGGCGAATTCTTACGGCACGTACGATGTTCGCATCAAAGGGGAAGGATTCAACGATCATGACGCACCAATCGTTCTCAAACAGATTCAAGAGATGGG
>NZ_JBIORZ010000007.1:0-22251 GCF_051714485.1 Enterococcus sp. AZ128 | reverse complement strand
CAAGGCGAAAGATGTCGGTATCAACCCAGCACATATTAAAGGGTTTAAGTACTAAATTTTTGTCATATTATCGAGTAGTATTGTATAATCAACATGGTTAGTATCTCATCAATACTAACCTGAAGAGTCCATGCCGATCGGTTGCGCCCAGCTTCTCGGTCGGCACTTTTTCGTACCCTTAGCTCAGTTGGTTAGAGCAACGGACTCATAATCCGTCGGTCGTAGGTTCGAGTCCTATGGGGTACATAAATTCTCATTTTGTTATTTAACTTTGTGTTAACAATTATGCTCACACTTGATTATACGCTACCAGTTCGTTCTGGTTATTCCTGATTCTTGTTAGATAGCCGTTTTATTAATGAATTTTAGAGTAGGGTTGTTGCTAATTTATTTAGCTAATGTTATATTAATTGTGAACAGAGGGTCTGCTGAAAACTTCTCTGTCTTTCCAAGCAGATGTTTTCTGACATCTAAAAAATCGTTTTACGAGCTGTTTTCGCAGTGTCTCGTAATGGTTGGCTAGCAACAGAAAAACTAGATGCACCACTTTTCAGGTGCAGTTGGGCGACAACATTAAAATCAGAAAGGGCTGGGGATAATTCCCCAGCTTTTGTGTGAAATGAAATTACCTTATAAATCATGGTTAACTGCGTGGAATTTTTTTGAGAAACACTTTTTAGAAAAACGAGTATCTTTTGAATATCAATGTGGAAATCGAGAGAAAGTTTTAGAAATTGCTTTTAAGAAGCAACATTTTTGCCATTTATGCGGTATCTCTTACACTAGGGGAGCTAAGCGATTTGTAGATGACCTGAAAAGACACAAGGTTGTTGAAAAAGCCGTAATATTTAGTGAAGATAAAAATAAAATATTGCAGAAACAATTTTGTTTAGATCAAATTGATTTGTTATTGACTGATAAAATAAGGGTATGTGAACGAGGAAACTTCGTGAATTTACAATTTGATTATGGACTCAGAACTAATAGAGAGATTTTTGCCATGACTTGTTTATATACTGAAAATGGATATTCAGTTCCAAATTCTCTAATTAATTTAAGGAGCAATAAAGGACGGTCAAAGTCATTTAGAAAAAGTTATTCGGTGACTTCAATTTATTACATTGATAAGAACACTAGAGAAAAACATTCTATTTTGTAGTCCGTGTTCACGCACGGGCTTTTTCAGTATACCACAACAATAAACCGCCCAGACTGGCTGAGCGGTGGGGGCAGAATTGAATACCATTTGAATACCAAATTAGTGGTATTCATTCGATTTGAAACGTGTTGATTTAGTCGGGAAACGTTGATTTGACAGTTGTTTACGATTCAATTAAACTCAAATTATGGGTAGTTCCTGATGATATGAATCAGATTCTTAGTTTTATAAATAGCTTTGTATCAACTGTAATCGCTGTTTTTGTTTGATTTGAATACCATGTTGAATACCATTTTTAGGATTTCATATATTTTAGAAAGTTAGTTGCAGTGTCTTTTTCTGCGTTCTTGGTGACATGGGCATACACATCTAAAGTCGTTTTTACATCTGTATGCCCTAATCGTTCCTGAACCTGCTTGATGGTTGCGCCAGACTCAAATAATAAGCTTGCGTGGGTGTGTCTAAAACCATGAGTAGTTATTTTGAACTTTTTATAGGCGGACTTTGCCAAGATACTTTGAAGAATACTTTTATAATATAAACCGTTTTGAACATCGGAAAACACAAGTTGCTTATTGTCTGTTTTAATCCTAATACCTCTGCTGAGAAACAACTTCTTTTGTTCTAATTTCCAGTGTCTTAAAAAGGAAATAGTATCGAAATCCAACGAAATTGACCGTTCAGAGGCGGTGGTTTTTGTTGTCGATATAAACTTTTCGTTTTCTACATAGTTTGCGTTTTTTGTGATGACAATCATTTCTTCTGAAAAGTCGATGTCACTCCAAGTTAGTGCTAACAGTTCCCCTCGGCGTATACCAGTGTATGCAAGGACATGAAACATAGTATATATTTGTTGTGATTCGTTATCTTTGACACAAGAAAGGAAGTCTTTTAATTGATCTTTATCTAAAAAGTTCTGTTCATCTTTAGATTTTAATTGCCGCTGCTTTTTTGGCGTAATGACGCGATCCATCGGATTGTCTTTCAGTAGTTGTTGATGAATTGCAAACGAGAATATCTTTGAAGTATACATTTTTATCGCCTTATAGCTCTTGTATTGTTCGCTCCATTGGTTGACGACGGTTTGACAATGCGCAGAAGTGATTTTATTCAGCTTCAAGTGTGCAAATTCCGGTAGAATTTGTTGCTCAAAATAATATTGTATTCGATGTGCTGATGAGCGTTTCACCGTATTCTTATACTGCGCAAACCATAAATCGTAAACGTCTTTAAACGTGCTGTAATCCTGTTTAGCAAAACCTTGCGACTCAACTTCAATCTGTAACTGAGCAAGTGCCAATTTTGCTTCTTTTTGCGTTTTAAATCCACGTCTGGTTGTCCGTTTGCTTTTCCCAGTCAACGGATCAACACCTAGATATGCGTTAAACTGATAGGCGGTTGATCCGTCTTTTTTGGTATACTTTTTGATGTTCGTCATAACATCACGTCCTTTCGAATGTACGTTCTCATCTATTTTAAAAGAAAAGCCCGAAGGCTAAACAAATTAATTCCCTCAAATTACTTCACAAATATATATTTTTTTTGTATAATAACTATAGAGAAGAAACTTGAGAAGGATAAAGCTGGGTTCCCGAATGGGAGTAAGTCTGTGAGACGAGAATTCCTTTGCTCCTGGGGTTATCTTCTTTTTTTATTTTTTAAGATTGCTTTTAAGATTCTGAATGATATTTTCAGGATCTTTTTTTATTTCTTCAAATATAAAGTCAACTAATTTAGGCGAGTAGCTATATCTGTCAGTTAGTTCGTAGTAAAAAGAATAGTGTTTCTGACTTTTGATATCATAGAAAGAATTAAATAACTGGAAATCCGCTGTGGTAAAAACACCTTCGGCTAATTCTCCACAAACAATTTTTTTAATTCTGATATTATTACTTTTTAGACGTTTATTTACCAGTTGAATTAGCCTTTTAGTTGCAAGAGGATATATGTCGTTAGGGTTTTTTACTTCCCTCAAAATTTGAACTTTTGAATCCGCATTTTTGTCTATACCTACAAATAAATCCGCATTTTCTTTGTTTTTAGTGATATAAAATGTAGTTTCAACAGGGATTGAAAAGCTTGAATTTTCGACTTGTTGTTCAAGCGCAATTTCGTTGCGCTCTTTAATCATTCTTTCAGCCATTACGTTGGAATATTTAGCCTTTAATTCAGAGTCAGTTAGAGTATCCAATCGGACGTTAAGAGTTAAAAAGTTTTGAGCGATATAGGTAGTAATGTCGATGCTATGAAATTCTATCATTTTTTCAGTGTAATTAATCACACAAGCTTGGAATAAAGGTGCGTAAATTTGCTCATAATCTTCGGTAATAAAATGGGTGCTAGTATTTCTCAATTGAATGATACGTTCAATATTTTTCCGCAGAGGGTCTTTATCATTAGTAAAACAAAGTTTGACAGCATTTTCTAAATTAATAGTTCTATCAGGCTTATCGTTATAGTAGATTGACTGTTCTCCTACCTTCTTTATTAGGTAGGACTTCAACATTAACTCCCAAGCATTACAAATAAAAAAACTAAACCCTTCAATTCTATAACGTATGGTAGGTTTATTGTAAATTTCTAAACCCATAATGAAAGCTTCTATACTCTTATCCACTAATCTATCTGAAAGATTTTCCACCATTAATTCACAACCTTTCCAATAATATATATTTCATCATCTTCACCAGCGTAATAGGCAAGATGATTGATTACATCACAACTTTCGCAACAATTTTAACAGAATCATCTGATGACAACCGAATATCTTCGTATTTCGGGTTAAGCGACACAAGATAAGCAGCTTCTTCCGTTAAGCGAAATTTCTTTAAAAAGGATTCGCCATTTACTCGGACAACATAAATTGTATCAGTCATGATATTAGAACGCTCATAAGCATCTAACTCTTTCGCATAGACGATATCCCCATCTTTGTACACAGGTTCCATCGAATCCCCAGAAGCTGTGTAAACCCAGTCAAAATCATATGGTGCATCATCAGGAATATCTATCAACGGCCATTCGTGGTCTTCTATATTTGTTATATCCTCATAGAAGTTGTTCACCCCAACGCCTGCGCCAATACCTCCTCGGTCTTCACCTTGTCTTCCTTCTTTGTAAGTTTCCATGGAAATGACGTTGTTTTGTTTTTCTTGCTCTTGCTCGGCGAGCTCTTTTCTAGCAACGTTAAGAACAATAGTTTGTCTACTTTCATCTAGTTTGGCGGTGGCTTTGGTTACGAGGGATAGGGTGGTGGATGCCTGCGTTAAATCTTTATCCATTAAATCGGAAATTGAAACTCTGAAAATTTCAGCAATATCGTTTATAACGCCAATTTTAGGAGTATATTTACCTTTTTCCCATTCGCTAACAGACGATGAACTTTTTCTTCCTAAACGTTTTGCTAATTCAATTTGTTCCATAGCATTCTTTTCACGTAAATATTTAAGATTTTTAGCAAACATTGTTTATCCCTCCTAAAATTAAGCTACATCTAATATAACATCGATTCGGATAAAATGAAATACTTTTCTTGAAATTAGTTTCGGAAAAACCGAAATAAAGTGTTGACTTCGGAAAATCCGAAGTATATAATAGGTTTATAAGATGAAAGGGGGCGATAAAATGAACAAAGAAAAAGCTAGCATTTACGATTTGCGCAGACAAAAGCGGATGACACAAAGGGAACTAGCAATAAGGGCTGGCGTTACAGAGAGAATGATAGTTATTTACGAAAGTGACATTAACAAATTAAGAAATGCTAGTTATAAGAATGTAAAAAATATCGCCAACGCTCTCGATGTGTCAATTAACGAAATTTTTTTGTCTGACGATTCGGAAAATCCGAAACAACCCACATAGGAGGTGGAGAGAATCGAAAAATCAAAAAAACTTCCACAAGTGACTGGAAGTCTCCTTGTGAAAGCATTTGACGAAATTGTAGGAGAGTTTGTAAATGAAGAAGGAATTCTTCCGGAAACTATCTGTTTAGTTGCGGAGGGCGATAGTCAGTTATCAATTGGGAGACTAATTGTTTCGCAATGCGTATTTGAAACACCTTCTTACCACGGGAAGTAACAACACTCAAGCGAGTATTACCGACTAGAGAATCTTCATAGGCAAAGAAAAGCACACCTACTAAGGATTCGTATGGTTTTAATAGGACAGGCGGTTGCAACACAGCGTTTTCGTCCAAGTCCATCGCTACTACCTTATTTGTTCCACCATAGCTTATGACTCCACTAGAATGTAGCTTTTTATTTGATTGAATTGTTACTTGATAGAAACGCCCGTATCTAGAAAATTTGGTAAATCTTATGGAATTATCCAGAACAAATCCTGTTATGGTTATTGGCAAAGAACTACGATTTGTGATTGCTACAGTAGGTAAAAATCTGATTTTCGCTTGATGATATACATCAGGTTCTTCATTAGATTCACGGTCAACCAGCCACTCGACTAATGAGTTTTCTAAGAAATCAACAGTTATATTCATTTTTTTCTCTAATTCATTTTTCAAAGTAAAACCAAAAGCAAAAGAAGAAAAAACTAGTGATGTCATAGGTAACAATAGTTCTTTTAAAAGGTCAATCAATTTCATTCAGTTTTCACCTCCAATCAAACCGATTATATCAAACGAGGTGAAAAACAAACAGTTAAGGGAAGTGAGAGGAATGAACGCACCACAAATTTTCAATTTTGAACAACACGAAGTTCAAACGATCTTAATTAATGATGAACCATATTTTGTAGGGAAAGAAATTGCAGAACTGCTAGGATATTCAAATTCTAGAAAGGCTCTAAACGATCATGTAGACCCAGAAGACAAAATTATTCTAACGTCACGAATCGTTACTTTAGAAAATATGCCTAATCGAGGGCTTACTGGAATCAATGAATCAGGTCTATATTCATTAGCGATAAAAAGCGGTCTTCCGTCAGCAAAGAAATTTCAGCGCTGGATTACAAAAGAAGTGTTGCCATCCATCAGAAAACACGGCGCTTACCTTACTGACCAGAAAGCAACGGAAATCACAACGAATCCTGATTCACTAGCTGACCTACTGTTGCAAGCTGGGGAACAATTGAAGCAAAAAGATATTGTGATACAGCAACTAGAACCCAAGGCGCTGTTCTTTGATGCAGTGAACGGAAGCACGAATAGTTGCTTGGTCAAGGATTTGTCCGTTCTTCTGAAACAAAAAGGCATTAATATAGGTCAAAATCGACTGTTTCGTTATTTAAGAGAGAATGGTTATCTAGGTAAAGGAAACGGTCATTATAACAAACCGACCCAAAGAGCGTTAGATAGAGGGTTGTTTGAATATCGGGAGAATTTTCACACGAATAGCAACGGTGAAATAGTGACGAGATTCACACCGTTAGTTACAGGCAAAGGCCAGATTTACTTTGTAAACAAATTTTGTAAGCAAACAGCCTAGGAGGTGAAACCCATGAACCTATCCGAAGAACTAGCGAACGTGATCGAGAAAATGGTTGATGAAATGGTTGACGAGAAATTGAAAATTCTTGAGGAGACGTATTTTGCCAAGTCTAAACAAACATTATTCACAAAAGCTGAATTGTCTGAAAAGTGGGGATGCACGGTTGGTACAGTGGATAAAAAACTCAAAAAGGCTGGAGTTAAATCTGTCGGAAAACGTGGCAGCGAATTAGAGTTTAAGCTCGACGAGGCAGAAGAAGCGAAAGCTTTTTACGACGGCGAACAACTTCATAACCACGAGTTGAATTGGAAAATGAGAGCCATGCAACAAAACTAAAACCTAACAAAGGAGGGATAACATGATCGAATCAACTAATGAAAAGGGCGTTATCAAAGTAGATAACAAAGAAAATCCAACGAAATTAACAATTGAATGCAAAACAGGAATTTGGACGTTCAACGCCGAAGGAATGCAATACGAAGTAAAAAAGGGATAAGCCCGAACTTATCCCAAAAAAATTACTTGTTGTTTTTGTCAAACTCAGCTTTTTCTTTATAAAGCTCTTGACTTCTAGCGAACATGTTAATCATCTGCGACGAAGTAACCGGTTGAGACTCATCGGATACACTAAATTCTTCCGCTAGTTGTTTGACAACGTAATTTATATCTTTAATATCAGCCATATTTTCACCTCCCAACCCAGTATAACAATGAGGCGAAATTGGAACAAATAATAACAAAACTAAAACTTACAAAGGAGGCGGAGAGAATGGAGAAGGCAGAAAAAATCCACGAATTGAAAGTGGAGGCGAAGATTAAAGTGCTTGACGCAGTTATCACACACTACGAACAGGCAGCGAGAAACAATGACTCTGAAATGGTGTCAGCATTAGCAGAGTCATTGAAGGCGGTACTTAATCCTTAATTTTCATGTAAATAATATCGTTAGTTTTCACAATCAATTGTTTTTCCTCAATTCTATTCTGCTCATCGGGATAACCAGAGTAAAAGAATTTGAAGGACGTATAAGTATCTAAGTTTATATCATCTATAGATATTTCAGACTCTGACGGGTATGCAATGATTTTAGTGATGCCATTTATTGTGAACATATCGTCATTAACGCCTTTGATTTCAAACTTTATTTGATTCATATATTTCACCTCCCAACATTCAGTATACCAATGAGGTGAAATTGGAACAAATAATAACAAAACTAAAACTTACAAAGGAGGTGGAGAGAATGGAGAAAGAAAAAATAACCATCCCCATGAAAAGCGGAACATGGGAATGGTCGAAAGCTGGTTTTGGTTTTAAGAAACATCGAAAATAAAGCGATTATGAGCGATTTCTTTCAAAGGACAGTTTGTGTAATACGCAACTTTACCTTCTGTAATGTTGCTAATCACCAAAACTTCAATGCCTTTTGGATACTTAAAGAACGCACCTTGTAATTCAGGGGTATCTATCGACGTCCTGATTACGTCAGAATCACTTTTAACAAATGGAGTTTCTATGAAATGATCGTTGTCATTGAAGTGATACTCGTATTTTATTTGATTCATATGATTTCACCTCCAATAATAAATTTCAGCATGGCAGTGCTGATAATTAATTATAACAATGAGGTGAAAACGGAACAAATAATAACAAAAAGGGGCAAGCATCTACTCGCCCCAGCAAAGATTACGGTTCGAAATCATCTTCACGGCAACATTTAGGACAAAGAATAAATAATTTCGGAGAAAACACTTTTTCCGCTCGGCTTAGTGCGAATGAGGGACTTGGGGCAATACCAATGTATACCCTGTCTGGCTCGTTATCTAAATACGGACATTGTGATGTATGAATGGTAAGTTTACCGCTATCGCCAGGGGAACGGTTACAAAAATATATGAATGGATATTTAATCGACATAGTTTTCACCACCTTATCAGTTATTTCAGCAGACCACTTGCTGATAAGAAAAGTATACAACAGAAAGGGAGTTTGAAATGATCGCATTTTTAGAAAATATGCTCATTGCAGCATTTTCAATATTTCTGGTTTATGTAGGTCGTGATCACTTTGTAGCTACGGTAGTTCTAATACTAGCTGTCAGGGTTGTCTGTTTTGCTAGTGATTTTTCAAAAAGACCATTCGAAGGGATTGAACAGCATGAAAACATTTGACTATGAGTCAGCAAACCAATGGTTACAAGATAATTGGTCCGGCATTAAAGCTAAACAAGTAAGAGAGTGTCAAAAAACTTGGCATGAAATGTTCAAGGTACAAAAAAGCTCACTACGCCAGCAAGCAATTAGTGAGCACATAAAGGAATACATCTAAGGAGAATATACCATGAATAACAAAAAATTTGAACTAACAGATGAAAAAATCGAAAGATTTGGACGAACACTATATCGGATTAAAGCTTTAAAAAGCTTCGGAAATGTTGACGAAGGTGAACTTGGCGGATTCGTCGAGAAAGAAGAAAACATAAATCAGCATGGTGACGCTTGGGTCTGTGGTAACGCTTGGGTCTGTGGTAACGCTCGGGTCTGTGGTAACGCTCGGGTCTATGGTGACGCTCAGGTCTATGGTGACGCTTGGGTCTGTGGTAACGCTTGGGTCTGTGGTAACGCTCGGGTCTGTGGTAACGCTCGGGTCTATGGTGACGCTCAGGTCTATGGTGACGCTCAGGTCTGTGGTAACGCTCGGGTCTATGGTGACGCTCAGGTCTATGGTGACGCTCGGGTCTATGGTGACGCTTGGGTCTGTGATATTAGCGGAATTTTATGGATAACCCCTGTCGGTTCAGAATACGGAACGTTGACTGTTGCAAGAAATAAAAATGGCGGGCTATTTGTCAGTCGTGGATGTTTTAGCGGAACACTATGCGATTTTGAAGCTGCGGTTGAAAAGACTCACGGTAACAGTCGATACGGTGAAGAGTACAGAGCAGCGATTAAGTTTATTAAGTTGAGATTTGGTATTGATGAGATAAGTGAAGAAGGTGCTTGACATGAGTTTTGATTACGACACTGCAATATCCGATCTTGATAATCAAGCTTTTACAAATGTAATTCAAGGTGCTGGACAGGAACCACCTAGAAACATGGAAGGATGGGATGACGAGGATGACGAACCTTGAACACTTAACCAAGCAACTAGAGCGACTAGAACAAGAGAAATTAACGAAATACAAAGAGCACACGGAAAAAATTCAAGAATTACAAGCGGTGAGAACGAAAATTGATCAGGAATATGAACAAGAAATTGAATCAGTGAAGTATTTGATTTTAGAGCAACTAGGCGATCAAGAAGAAATCGAGACTGAAAGTTTTATTGTATCTAAAAAGCATCCTGATTTAACCAAACCGTCCTATTACAAACTGCAATTGCCGAAAGATAAAGAACAAAAAGAGCGGTTTATTGAATATATGAAAAAGGAGCATCCGGAGTTAATCAAAGAGAAAACGGAGTACAGTCCAATTCAACTGGACATAAAAAAGTTGGTAGCAGATCAAGTGTTCCATTTAACCGATGAGAACCAAATTGTTGATGAGAACGGACAATTGATACCGCATCTGAGTGCTGATGTGAAAGGAATCGAGCCGAAAGTGAAGGTGAAAAAATGAAATTCTATCCTAACGGATCCGTACCAGAACAAGCCAGTATGTACATGATTTACGGTGATGGAGGCACTGGTAAAACATCATTAACCAAACTGTTTCAAGGGAATAAAATGCTTTTTAGTTTTGACCTTTCTACCAATGTGATTAGATCGGATAAGGATACCTCAGTTGTTCAATTAGAAAGTCATGATGCACCAAATATTCAGGCTTTAGTAAATAAATGGGTATACAGTGCGTTAAGCAAGCCAGAATACGATGTCATCATTCTGGATAATGTAACAGCTTTGCAAAATCTTGTGTTGGAAAATATAGATGGTGCGTCAAAAGACGGACGTCAGAACTATCAAAAGTTACAACTATGGTTTAGACAGCTAGGAACTCGATTAAGAGAGAGCAATAAAACAATTTATGCGACCGCTCATCAACTTGATAACGGCGTGGCAGGTTTAGATGGAAAAGGCCGATTCAGCGCAGACATGAACGAAAAAACATTCAATGCGTTTACTTTGATGTTTGATGTAGTAGGTCGGATTTATATTGACGGTGGCAAGCGCCTAATTGATTTAGATCCAGAGAATGGTAATCATGCAAAAAATCGCTTAGATAATCGAAAACTTATCGAAGCCAATGAATTAATAAATATCAAAAAGGAAGAGGTAATTTAAATGGTTCTATTTACTACAGATTCAACTAATGTGTTCGGAAAATTCGTAGAAGAAGCTGGGAGTTACAATGTAGTGATCCTTCAAGATTCTGAGTACAAGCTTACTAATGACGGAACAAAAGAAATGGCCGTACTTAATTATGAAGTTGTAGACGGCAAATATGCCGGAGGGAAAGTTTTGTATCATAACATCGTCTGGGATAACGGAGACGTAGAGCTTTCAACGAAACGGTTCAACACTTTGTTAGCCGCAATTGGAGTTCCGGATGGCACACCAATCGAGACCCTTCAACACTTAGTTCAAGCAGTAAAAGGGAAAAAACTAAATATAGCTGTTGAATGGCAGAAAAGTGATTATAACGGCAAGTGGAACTTGAATGTTAAACGCCAACAGAAAACTGATCCTGAAGGAAGCAAGCCAAACGGTGTAATTCGACCAAACGAACAACAGATGACCCAACAACGGCAAAATCAAATCGACAGCGCTGCTAATATGGTTGCTCACAACAATACGTTCCAAGATACACTGACTGGTGTTGATCCAGTCAGAGATACGCGAAGTTTTGCGAATGGTGGCTTTGGCGGATCGTCAATCGATATTTCTGACGATGATCTTCCATTTTAGAAAGTGTGATTTAAATGAAATACCCCTTTAAGCTCATTGGTTATGATGAAACGAATCGGGTACTGTCAGTTCAATTGTTTGAATCGCTGGATGTGGAGCGTTTATCAACTATTTTCTCTGGCGATTTGAACAATGTGATTGGTGGTTTGATTATTTCCGATCCTAGAAGGTTTTCAGAGCAACAACGTAAGTTGTATTGGCCATTGATGAGAGATATCTACTTGTGGTCTGGAACATCAGAAACACAGTTATCTGATTACTTTAAAGCAAAATACATTCTCAAATTCTATAAGGAAATCAGCTTATCGGACGCATCTGATGCCTCAGTATCAGATGTGAACCATTTATTAGAAATCGTTATAGATTTCATGTTTGAGTGGAATGTTCCTTTTCCGAAATCTTATGAGTTATTACCACGGAAGCAACAATACTATTTTTATCAATGCTGTAAACATAGAAAATGCGTCGTCTGCGGACAATCGCATGCAGACATTCACCATTTAGAAGCTGTTGGGAATAGAAAAAGAAATCAAGTTGATCATCGAAAGTTACCGCTGACAGCTTTATGTCGAAGACATCATACGATGATTCATACATTAGGGATTTCAGAGTTTATGAATAAGTTTGAAGTTCATCCGGTTTATCTAGATGATGACGATCTTATTAGAATAGGAATCATGAATAAGAAGCAGATTAAAGAATTAAATGATCAAAATAATTTAGAATCAAAAAAAGGACAGCAGCGCAATAGAAAGGAGGTTTAACTTTGGACTATTTTAAACAAAGACGAGAGTACCGTAAATTGAAACAAAACGAAATCGATATCTCAATCGGTCAAAATAATCTGTATCGCGAGTTATTGGACTACGCGAACGATGAAGACAAATTAGATTGTTGGTTTCCTTTGAAAAATTCGGCACTTACCGATCTTACTGGGCTTTCTATTCCTGGATTAGCTAAAGCTCGTAATAGTCTAATTCAATTAGGCCTCATTGATTATCGGCAAGGAAAGAAAAATTCTGATAAACCACAATATAAAATTACGTGCTTGTATAACAAACGGTTTACCAACAGTAACACAGCTGGTTTACAAGGAGTATCACAGAAGGTTTCACAACCTGTATCACAAACGGTAGAACATAAAGATCTTACTAGTACTAGACAAGTACTAGACAAAGACTTAACTGGTTCTTCTGAATATAATCTAGATCTTAATTCAGAATACAGCGCTTGTAACTATTGGCTGAATCAAGTGAACCCAGCAGAAGCACCCATGGTGTTGGAATCAATCGGTTACTGGGTCAGAGACTTTAAGGGTCAGGATGAGATTGTGATTTTAGCTATCGATGAAATGTTGAAAAACGATGCTAGAAGTTACAACTATCTAGATAAAATTTTAAAAAGCTGGGAGTGCAAAAAGCTTGATACTGCTGAAAAAGTCAAGAGACACCTTGATGGTCATTACGCTAAGTCAAAAGACAAAAAGCAGTCTATTCAACAAAAACCAGCCACTGACTACGGCAAAACATTGTACACGTACTACCAAGGCGAACTGCGCTTTAATCCCAATCTGACGCTTGAGGAACACGTGGCTAAGAAGCGCCTAAACGAGCGTGATCGACAAGCCTTAGAACAATACATTCACAGTTTGGGGGAGTGGTAGAATGACCGATTTAGAATTAGCAGACCTAATCACTTCGATGTTACCTGATGACTACCGAGAAAAGTTGTCGGGAACATTTACCCGCTTTGAAAAAGCTATGAAACAGTTGAAACCAGACGCCAAAGAATCAAAGGATCATTTTTGTCGATACATGGAGATATATTGGCTTGCTGTTTATAACGATCGATATGAATACAGCGATTTACAAAAACGGGGGTATTCCGAATGGCGCAAACAAGCAGAAGAGATGCGTCAAAGACTGCAACGTAAGGCGGTGATCGCATGAGTAATCTAACCGATAAAGAACGATTTAGAGCGTTGATGGCACACCCAAATTATTGGAACGAAGAGACGATTCAGGAAGAAGCCGAAGCGTTAGGTAAAAAGATATGGCATAAAGTTTCTAGCCGTCCGAAAAAGATTATCCAAGTAAGCATCGAAAATAAAATCATCTTAACCGGAACGTGCGACGAGATTGCTAAACGCACACCTCTTTCAGAAACCTATATCAAAAATTTAGCAAGACAGAACGGAACGGATAGTTTCGGAAAAAGCTATCGCTATGTGGGGGTGCAGAAATGAACATCACCAGCAGAAAACGTCAGGTCGTTGAGAAAGCAGTCCGTCAGTTTCTGGATGACATGACACCAGAATTTGCGAAGGAGTACCCGACAAAGGCTGTACGTGTTGGGTATATCCTGAAAGCAAATCATTATTTCGCAAAAGAGAAGCTGCAAATGCAAGATGTCATTGATTTGGTGTCTTACTATTACGACGAACACGAGTAAAAGCTTCGCGAACTGGGGCATTAGAAGAGAAAAAATGGCGGAGGATATATCAAATGAATGAAGAAAAATTTCAAGAATTTAAGAAACAGGCTTTTGAAAATTATGTAGATTTTGACGATCAGTTCAAAAAGAAATCTGGTTGGAACATGGATAAGTTGGAACCTCTGCTAAAAGAACAAAATATCACAGTAGATGAATTTATAGCCTATGCTAAAAAGTTCCACTAATGGAGGAAATCACATAATGGAAAGAGGGGAAGGTATGGACGATTATCCGCGCCATTTGATTTTTGGAACATTGGAACATGCGAGATTCGAGCAAGACGGGTGGCAATGGGGATGGTTCGCTACTCCATCCTTTCTTGAAAGAGTTAGATGTAAAGTGTGCCGCCATGATTTTACTTTGTGGTGTACGAATCAAGGAGTGAGAGATGTTTTTCCAACTCAAATAAGACACTGCAAGAAATGTGGTAAACAAGAAGAAAAATATAGTTGGAGTTAGTTCCATTAACGACGGGTATCAAGGAGGATGATTTGAATGGATGAACTAATCAAAGCCCATAATGCGGTTTTCGGGTTTGAAATCGTAGACGGAAAAATCGAACCACCTAAGTATAATCTGCCAAAAGCAGTAGAAGACCGGATTAATTATTTTGGAAAACAGTCTGAGGACGGTTTGTCTTTCTTTGGCTGCATAAGTGCTATTTTGGCTTATGACGATGAAGAGTGTAAAAAACAGTATCAGTTGGGTGCTGTTGAAGAATGGCTGCCAATGACCGAGGAAGCAAGACAGTGGTTTAATCAGATGGGAACGCCCGGAGAAATGTTAGTCGTAGTTAAGCTGCTATACGGCCTAAGAAGTGAGTGGAACGTCGGGGAAAACGTATGAATGCAAAAGAGAAATTAGATCAAATGCAGTTTGATTTGGTTCGATTGTATGCTAAGGATTTTGGTTGGGCTAGTCGTCACCTACGTTTTGAAATGAATCAGAAAACCTTGACTTTAATGAGTGAGGAAATATCAGTTCAAAGAGTTGAGGGACTAATTGACTATTCACATGCTTTCGGCTATAAAATTTTGATCAACGATGAATTAGCAGATGGGGTTATTAATTTGTTAGTGGATGCAAGATAAGTAGTTTCACTAACCACACCAATTAAGGAGGAAAATAATGTTAGAAGAAAAAATAAAAGAACTTGTTGAACAACAAATTATTTTATTGTCCAACAAGTCAAAAGTAGAGGTATTCCCTGAAGCATTAATAGAATACTCGAATTCCATAGCGAGATTAGCTTCAATTCTTAAAGATTAATTTGTAGATAGCGATCCTCATCTCTAGAACCTTTTTTTAGAATAGATTGTCGCACTTCTTTGTAAACTTCAAAATATTTTTTTGTAAGCTCTTCGGGAGAAAGATCTTTCAAATCTTGTTGCTGTAAATAAAGCATAGTTAGTGCTTCAACTCTATTCGATGGGAATGAATTTAAAGTAATATCATCTTTCATTAGGCACCTCCTTATCAGTATTTCAGTGGACCACTCACTGATAAGGAGATTATATCAAATAAAGCATTTACAAAACGATTGTAATTAAAAAGAAGGCTAACTCAGCCTATCAAGGAGGTATTCGCATATGACTTTCATTCTTATAATTACATTGATAATTATTGCACAGATTATTGCGCTAATATGGTCAATTTATCAATTAAAAAAGAAGTAGAAACTACTTCTTAAAGTTGCCGTCTTAATATTTCTTCAGTGACTGAAGTCATGATTTGTTGAATTGATTTGTTCTTTGATGGATTGGTTTTAGAAACGGAAATGTCATGGAGGATATTATCACTAAACGAATACCGATTTTCATATTTTTTAATATCATCATGATAGGTAATGGAAATATTGGTGTCAGGTAAGTCCTTCTCTCTTTTAAAAACGTTCACAGATGAAACAGTAGATATTGATTGCCCTGGTGCTATGAAAGTACCTGAAATGTGCTCAAATATTTTTTTACCTCTAATATCGTCTAAAAGCACAGGCGAAAAGAGTATTTGATCAATGATAGCACCAGTATTTCCAAAGTTTTTGATTATCACATATTCGTGGACAGTGGAAGATACTTGGATGTAATCTCTGTAAATTACGACATACGGTCGATTGGAATCAAGAATTGATTTTTCTGTAAGCTCAATTGATTTTTGAGATTGCTTTAATGCTTTAACAGAAATTACCAAGGAAACTATTGTTAATAAGGCCGAAAGAACTATTGATATGAGTTGAATTGTATCGGAAACAGATAGGTGCATATAGATTAAGACTCCTTTTTTAAGAATTGTACCATTTATAAAGACTGAAATAAAAGTTCCGGTAACCGAAGCATTAGAGGAGGAAAAATAAATGAAAAAAATAACTAATGGAATAGAAGACTTTAGCAGAGAACAACTACTAGATTATTGTGAGAATTTAGAGGCGCAATTACTGGAAGCAGAAGCTGTTAATAAAGTGTACAAGAAGCATTTAGAGCAAGTAATTGAATACCACTCAGTTGAGAAATACCGATCCATTGTACAAAAAAATAGAGAAGCAGCGGTAACTGCTCCTCAATAATTTAGCCTTTGTGACACGCGTAGCAACAGAAGTAACAGCCATCAAAATTATAATTACCATTAGGGTTGACTCGAACCATATGATTTATGGCTTCTTGACAATTGCTGAAGTAACCAACAGTCAATTGGTTTTTAGGTAAAGGTAAATGTGTGCATGAATCTGTGTGGATTTCGTGCCGGCCTTTATCGTCAGCATTCTTATTACAAATGTAATTAGGCATAAAATATCTCCTTATCAGTATTTCAGTGGACCACTCACTGATAAGGAGATTATATCAACAGAATGTATTGTCAAAGCAACCGCGAACGGTACTATACAATTCGCGAATGGCAAAGAAGGTATAAAAAAAGACTGCCGCGGTGTGGGACGGCAGTCTCAGAGCTAAGGGGGAAGCTAATTTGTCAGTTAGTTACCTAGCTCGGTGTCTATTTCCTTTAGACAAATTGATTTTATCAATAGAGAAATACGTGTTTCAACCGCGAACGGTAGCAAGGAGGAAAAATATGATACCAAAGTTTAGAGCTTGGGTAAAACCAGGAGTTTTATCCAACCATCCCGACGGAGTAGTCGCGGGTGCAAAACCCGACTTTTTAGGAATGGAATGCTTAGTAAAGAGAGACGATTTAAAAGGTAAAAAGTGCTTTACTGAAATATTTGATTTTGAAGACATCGAGTTCATGCAATCAACAGGTCTAAAAGACAAGAACGGCGTGGAGATTTACGAAGGGGATATTGTACACATTTTAGACTCCGAACAGATCAATCAAAGAGATGAAAACGGCGCATATATTGATGCCTTCTTCGAAGAAATAGATGAAATTGATTTTGTTGTATTTGCTGATGGATGTTTCAAGTTGAAGAGAACCGGTTTTGATGTATGTATCTGTAGATCAGTTGAAGACTTCAAAATTATCGGAAACATCTATGAGAATCCAGAGTTGTTGGAGGCGATAGAATGAAACTAAAAGAACTAATCGAGCAGCATACGTTAAAAGTTGTTTTGTGCGGTCACTGCGAATGTGGAGAGCGCAAATATGATTTGATTACAGATCATAATCTCGCTTATCCACCAATTCATGAGTCAACCATTAGGGAAGTAAATCCAGGTTTGTTGGAGGTGGAAGGATGAAAAAGAAGATTTGGGGACCAGATAAAGCATTCACGTATTTAGGTATGTTTGGGAATAAATCTTTTTCAGGGAAAAATCGAACTAAAATCAGGAGACGAAGACTCGTCGGTCTTATATTTAAAGAAAAGAGACCGATAGAGGGATACAAAACGTATACTGTCCGACGTTCGAAGCCTTATTACACTTGGGACAGCTCATTGATGCCAGAAGACAGTAAGCACTACTGGAAAGAAGTTGAGGAGTATGTTCGAGAGATCCACTAACGTCGCCAATAGCATACAAAAAAGACTGCCGCTTCCACCCGACAGTCCCTGAGCTAGGGGTTATTCATAAACATCACTGAGAGGATGACATTCTCTAGCTCAGGATTATTATACAACAAAAAAGCGCTCGATTCCTTAACCAAGCGCAGAAAACATAATTGACCTGTCAGTCAATTATATCAAATATGCGGAGGTTATGGAATGGCAGAATTAACTAAAACTAAATTAGCGGATTTGGAAGAGGACTTCCGATCATATAAAAAGATACCAAGTAAAATAGCCGAGGCTTTGGTTGCTAGAGAGTGGAAACCAGAAGATGCAAATTCTTGGATTAAGGGTAGTCAAACTCATACAGAAAAAGCTCTGACTGATTTAATTAAGAGAGAAGACAACAAGAGCTACCTATATTACTCAAAGTTGTATGCTGATATTACTAATGCCTATGAATTGCTTAGTGACGAACTAAAAGAAATTGTCGATAAATTTATGTGGGGCGATAGTGACTATCTTGGTTGGACGGAAATAGCAGAACAAGTTCATTGTTCAACGGGCAGTGTATATCGTAAAAGATATAAGATACTAGAAACTTTGGCAAAACAACGTGGAATACTACCAGAATGAGAAAAAAAGCGGTATTATTCCGCTTGTCAATACCCTAAAATAGTATTATCAGAGAGTTATGAATTAATCCGCCAAGCAGACGACTCAAACTAACTTTATTGGCATGAAGTTTCTCCTTATACCTCTTAACATAAAAACGTCTAGCTTGGTGGATTTAATGGCGGCACACAAAAAATAAAAGAAGGAAGTGAAAAGCACTCATTTCCTTTAAAGCTCAACGTGCCGTCTATTTATAATTGAATATTAAGGAGGGTATACAGATGAAGGCTTATGAAGAGAAGCTTCAAGAGTTATTAGACAACAAAGAAGCTACGCCTATTGAATGGAGTCAAAGTAACGAAGAGAAGAAAAATGGTTACACGGAAACAGAAGTTACCTTCAAATACAAAACAAAAACTCCCGTAAAGAAATAGCGGGAGTTCAAACATTAGAATCTCGGCAAGTTTAACAAATTATCCTTTGTTGTATGATTTGCCCTGGTTCTAATATAGGGCTTCCCGAATGTTGGATGAACTGATTCCACCTGAGCTTTTGAGTAAGCAGTAGTAGTGTAGTAGTATTCCATATGCATATCTAAGTAACGGACTACTTGTTCTACTGTTTCTATAGTGCCTCCTTCTAATTTCACCTGAGTGATTTTGTCTGTAGAAGTCACGTAATTCTCAGAAGTTCTAATGTGAGTAATTCTGTATGCCATTTCTATCACCTCCTTAATATTTATTATACAACGAGCGTTATGTTTGACAACATAATTATGTCACTGTGGCGGAAAGGGTAGACGCGCTAGACTTCCAAAGGATACCAGTTAAGGGCGGAGCTTAGCTCAAATTAGGGTAGGTATCATGCAAGGTTCGAATCCTTGCCAGTGACTTAGAGATTGAGCAATAAGCATGAGGCAATCAGACCACTGAATTATCCCAGGGCTTTTGCTTGGATAAACAATCTCAAACAGCATGCTAGGAGGTAGCTCCTCCAAGTTGACGTGTGTCCTCTTTAGAGGCTATGTAGGTCAATGTCGGTTCGAATCCGGCCACGTCAATAGCAACCGAGCATTCCCATCTGCCAGGCATGGATAAACAGTGGGTTCCATAATGGAGTAGGTTGCTTATTAATTTAAATAGAACCCCGCACACCTCTCAACGAAGTGTCCCAAGCGGGGACGTTATACGTAATCAAGATCGTTTCGGCGGTCTTTTTATTTTGGAGGAGATATTCATGTTTGGTGATTTAATTCTTTTTTTATCTCGTTTCTGGAATCAACAAGTTAGTTGTCGCCACAATTACAAAACACATTGTATAAAATGTTATCCCTTCAGTTATTATGAAGAATGTTCAAAATGTGGTAAGTGGAAGTAGCAGTCTCTACGTGAGGCTGTTTTATTTTGCCTACAAAAATAGACCACCGTCGGGTAACAGTGGTCAGAGAGATAATAAAAAAAATTAAGGTTGTTAGCAACCTAAGTATACTATGCCGACAATTTCTTGGCAATATAAAAAAGGCCGCTGTTTCCGCAACGGTCCTCTTATGTAAGAAGCAACATAATTATATCTTCGGAAATAATACTTTTCAAGAGCGAAAAAATAGACCGCTGTTTCCGCAGCAGTCAAAGTTGGAAAAAACAAATATTTATAAAGGATCCACTCCAAAATTGAGTGTAACATCGTAGCGCTTACAATTCATTAGAAAAAGGAACGAGAATAATGAGAACATACTGGTACGTGTCATTAAACAATAAATACCCGCTGCCGATGAAAGGACAGTTTAAACGTGTAGTGATGTCTGTTCAGATGAAGGCGAAGTATTCAATCGTAGAAATGACCAGGGATGCAACACCAGTAGAGATTGATCATTGCAAGCTAGTCTATTGTGGATACGGCCATTGGAAAGATGACCATGTACAAGAGAACATCAGAAAATACATATAGAGAGGTGGTGGCGCAGATGTGGAAAAACGAGAAGTAGCATTTAAATTATACAAAGAGAGCAATGGAGAAAAACCATTAATCGAGATCGCTAAAGAAATAGACGCGTCACCGGGAACGGTACGAGGATGGAAATCCAGGTATAAATGGGATGAATCATTAGGGATTAAACCCTCTGAAACGAAACGTAGCGTTACACGTAACGTTACAAAAGACGCAACGCCTAAACTAGTGATTGATAATGACGATCTGACAGAACAACAAAAGATGTTCTGTCTTTTTTATTTGCAACACTTTAATGCTACTAAGGCATATCAGCAAGCTTATCAATGCGATTACAATACGGCCAATGCAAACGGAAGCCGCTTGCTAGTAAAAGCTAGTGTAAAAGAGGAACTCCGACATTTAAAAGCCGAATTGCAACAAGAGCAGTTTTTTACAATACAAGACATCATAGCAGACTACGCAAAGCAGTGGAAAGCAGATATAAATGATGTGATTACGTCTGATCGTAAAAGGACTAAAGCAGTGGATGGCAAAGGTCAACTCGTTAAAGATGAAAACGGGGAGCAAGTATACCTTTACTACAATACTATTACTGCTAAAAATTCAGATGAGTTCGATGGTCAGCTCGTAAAAGAAATATCACAAGGACGTGATGGGGTTTCGGTCAAATTGCATGATAAGCAAAAAGCTATGAACGAACTAATGAAGTATCTCATTCAAGATGCTGAATCTGACTCTAATAACCAACGTGTAGTTATTACTCGTTCTAAACGTGGTGATACTGATGGTTAAAATGATAAATGAGAATGAGATTACTGAGGAGGACTTAGTAATTGATATAAGCGACTTGATTAACCCTGCATTCGATGAGGTGTTTGACAGTGGAAAAGGGAACATTGCTTTAAAAGGCGGTCGTGCATCGACAAAAAGCTCAGTAGTGAGTTTAAAACTTGTGACCGAATTTATTGAAGATGACAATGCCAATGCGGTGATAATTAGGAAAGTGGCTAATACACTTGAAACAAGCGTGTACGAACAAATTAAATGGGCCATATATGAATTGCAGCTCGAAGATGAGTTCAAATTCAGGACAAGCCCATATCGTATTATTCATAAGCAGACAAACACTGCATTTTACTTTTACGGATTGGATGATCCCATGAAGCTGAAATCTCAAAAAATAGCAAAAGGGTATGTTCGTTGGCTATGGTTTGAGGAACTAGCAGAATTTAAAGGGCCAGAAGAAATAGACACAGTAAGGTTTAGTTACACTCGTGCAAAAATACCCGATGGTAAGAAGGTTCAAACGATTTATTCTTGGAACCCTCCCAAAAATCCTTATGAATGGATAAATGAATGGATAGAGAAGAAAGTAGCAAGTGATGATTTTTTAATCCACCATTCAACTTACAAAGACGATGTTCAAGGCTTTCTATCTCAGCAGTATCTTGATGAAATAGAAAACTATAAGAAAAATGATTATGATTATTATCGATGGATGTTTTTAGGCGAAGTAATTGGTTTGGGAACTAATGTTTATAATATGAATCTATTTCATGAATTAGATGAGTTGCCCGATGATGATCGGATAGTAGCACTATACTACGCTACAGACGTTGGGCACCAAACATCGGCTACTGTTTGTCTATGCTTCGGATTAACAGCTAAAGGTAATGTAATACTTTTGAATATGTATTACTATTCACCACAAGGAAAAGCAGTAAAAAAGGCGCCTAGCGACCTTTCA
>NZ_JBIORZ010000006.1:0-70000 GCF_051714485.1 Enterococcus sp. AZ128 | reverse complement strand
CCGTCAGAATCCATGCCACAACCTAAGCTCTCTAATTCACCTGATGCGCCATTACTTATAGTACCTTCTGAAATAGGATCACTTTTTCCTAATTTAGCAAACCATTTGTCCGCAAAAGCCAACCGTTCATCCATTGCTGGAACGCCTGCACGCTCAAATAGTAATTGCCAAGCATCTGTCGCTTGATGTACGTCAGTCATTTTTAACGCACTTAGAGCATTCTTTTCGGCACCTTTTAATTCATGAACTAGAAAAGCCAATTGCAACCCAAGATCAGACCATTCTTTCCCTTTTTCTTGTGCGAAATTTTTTAAATTAGTGGTTCGCCCAGCAGTCCATTGCGCCAGTCCATGACCGGATAGTGGATCATTTGGACGTTCGATCGCAGACGGATTCAATCGACTTTCACGTTCAAAATTGGCAATCATTCCACATAGTCCTTGTGGAGTTGATTCAGGAATTTCTTTTTTGACATAGGTATAGATTTCTTTTGCATTTGTTTCCATGTCTTTAGACGTTATAGACGAAACATTCGAGGTTGTATTGGTGTCACAATCACCGCCACCAAACCCTAAAAAACTAAACGCTGAAATCAAAGCGGTAGCCAATGAAATAACTATTATTATTGTAATTAAAGGTGTTACGAGTTGTGACAGAATGACTTTTGCTGTCTCTTTTGAAAGAACCTGTTTCGCCCGATAATAAGCGAACTGTGCTACTTGTTGCGATTTCCTAGCAACAGAAAAGCTGGCTTTTGCGCCAGCTTTCCCTGCTTTTTTAGCTCCTTTAACAACTTGCGTTGTTGTTTGAATCGAATCCTTCACTTGATCGGCTTCACCAATTCCTTGAGCTGATGTATCGCCTTTAAAGTTCACAGCTTTGCTTTTAACGGAATCTTTTACTGCCTTAGCACTTTTAAAAGTACCTTTTTTAATCCCTTTACCAGCAGTTTTTGTGATTTCTTTTTTAGATGGATTACTTTTTAAAAATTCTTTGCCTTGTTTTGTCGTGTGAACAGCAGCTTTAGAAACTGCTTTTGTTGATTTTATTGTATTTTTACCTGCTCTATTGATTGTTTGTGTCGTTTGTTCTACAGCCGCATCCTCATCTTGTCGATTATTTGGTGGATTGATTACTTTTTTCTTAGCAAAATCGCGCCCTTTTTTTATAACTCTAGTTCGATTTTTTTTATTCTTAACACGGTTCGAGTGGCTGGTGCTTTTTACTTTATTTGAATGATCCTTTGATACAACTTTTTTTTGATACTTTTCTTTTGAAGATTGAAGAATGAACGTTTTATCAGATTTTTCTTGTCTAATGAGACGATCTCTAAAATCATTATTCATCAGCCGATCTCCTGTTTCTGCCGTTCATTTTGATATTTATAAACATCTTCAATTTTCGTTGACATAACCTTGTACAACTCTGTATCTTTCGGAAATTCATCATATAAAGGGATCATTGCTTCACCAGCATAAAGCAACCCTGCCCCCTCTTTAGCATTCGTAATATATTTTTGTTGTCTATTTGAAATATGCAGTAATTCTGCTAAACGCTGCCTATCTGTTTGAGATTGGTTCAGCATCAATACAAAATCACTATTTGATAACATACGTTCAGCATTTAAAGAGGACAGTAAAGTAGACACATTTTGAGTAATTCCTGTCGGAATTGCCCCCCATTTTCTAGCTCGTGACCATAACTCAAAGAAGTAGTTTTCCGCATACTCATTGGAAAACAATAGCTGAATTTCATCAATATAAACCCATGTTCTACGACCAGCATTTCGATTACTTGTAATCCGATTCCAAATTTGATCAAGTATAATCAACATTCCCATTGAACGTAGCTGCTTACCTAAGTCTTTAACATCAAAGACAACAAATCGTTTCGTTGTGTCTACGTTGGTTTGATGTGAAAAGACAGATAAAGAACCCTCTGTATAAAGCTCTAACTCAACAGCTAATTGTTGAGCTTCTTCTTCTGGCTGCTGCTTTAAAATTTCTGAAAAATCTCTTAATGTTGGCATTTCTTTTTGACCTTCAAAATAATTTTTATAAGCAAATCTACAAGCTCTATCGATCAATGTTTTTTGCGTGGGACTCAATCCCATGTTTCCACCGACTAACATATCGCAAAGCGACAACACAAAGTCTGTTTTCAGAATTACTGGATCATCGTCATCAGCATAATCATTATTGATTTCTAAGGGATTGACATGTGCTTTTGATCCAGCGGATATATGAATGACTTCCCCTTGTAGTGCTTCTGCGAGTGGTGTATATTCCCTCTCAGGGTCAATAACAATTACTTCTGCGTCAGGATCACTGAGAAGAACTGCGGTCATTTCCTTTTTTGTAGCGAAAGATTTACCGCTTCCGGGTGTACCCAAAATAAACCCGTTAGGAGCTTTTAGCGTCTTTCGATCCAATGTCACCAGATTTTTAGTAACAGCATTCAAACCGTAGTATTTGCCTTTTGGTTGCATTAATTCCTGTGCGGTAAAAGGAATGAACACCGCCGTACTAGCCGTTGTTAATGTGCGACTTATCGGAACGTAGTTATATCCCCACATTAAAATCGAGTTTAGAGCTTCTTCTTGTAAATAGTTCAGCTTAGAGAAAGCACAATTATTTTTTCTTCCTGCTGCCAAAATTTGTTCAACTGTTTCATCAAGTAAACTTTCATCTTTATTTGATGCCATAACTAAAAATGTGAAGGAGAAAAGTTTTTCATTATCACTTTGCATTTGATCCAATAAGTCTTCCGCTTCGCTCATACTTCTTCGTAATTCCATACCAATTAGTTGTGGATCATACCCTCCACGCAAAGCTTTCTTTTGTTCATCGATCTTTTGCTGTTCCATAAAAGTGAGCTTTGTTTTTACCAAATCTAGCCCTTTTTGTTGCTCAAATGGTTCTATGTGTAGGGCAATTTGCAAGTTTGTGGGTATATCTGTCAAATCATTAATTAAGCGATCTGATAATTCTGACGGATAAGTACGCAAGTATAATACTTCTGTATACTCGTCACCCATAAAAAAACGATTTTTTCGATACTTGAAATCGAAACTATCAGGAGCTATCGCAGAATGTGTTGTTAGTCCGCTAAACAGTAAATCCTCGTATTCAAAATACAAGTTATTATCAGGTCGTAGAATGCTATTAGCGACTTTCAATCGCTCTAATCCTGACAATTCTTCTACTTGACAACCTAAATCAACAAATTGATCGACTAGATCACCTTGTAATCGATTTAAAGCTGGGATTGCCTGATCCACGTCTTTAGCTTTTTGAATAAAAGTAACGTACTTTTCTTTCTGCAAACTACTGTTTCCATGTTTAATTTTGGCAGAGATCATTGTATTCATTTCTTTTCGATACAAGTCTAGTTCATCGTCGGCTAGGTCATATGTTAAATCTTTTTCAAACTGAACCTTATCTTTGTTCCGATTAATAATTGAAATCTGCAACGCCGTATCACCATCACAGCTATTCAATAACTCGCAATATGAACTGAATGTCATCTCTTGTTCGCCTTGATCGGCAATAGAATAATTTATATCTGAGAACTGAAAGGTTCGAGAAAATACCCCTTCTTTCACTTCACAAACGCCGTTCTCATACATAGCTTGATAGGCTAGCGATTGTTGGCTAGAGTTTGGAGGAGCATACTTTCTTTGTTGCTTCCCACGTTCCTTTTTTTGCTTCTCTAGCATTTTTAAAACTTTTTTATTTTGCCCTTGTTCTTGCTTATCTTGTTGTTTCACCCAATTTTTTGATTTTCTTTTTGTTAAAACCACTCATTGGCACCTTCTCTCTTGTCTGATAGATTCTTTTACCTACCTTTAATTGATGCTTAAACACTACTTTTAAATACTTTTCTAGTGCCATCCCATTTTTTCTTACCCACCCAAAGGCGACAATAGGTACTAATAATGGAATGATGATATTCCCTGCCGTATCAATTTTCATGCCCAAAATTTTTACACAGTAAAATGAACCTCCAATTGCAATCGCTAAAGTCAAAACGAAAAAAAGTAGTTGTCTTAAACTCATACCGAAAAGGATTTTTTCACGATAATCTTTAATTTCCTTTGGTACTTTCACACGTATAGCCACAAGTCCAAAATTCCTTTCTTTATGAATTTTCGTTTAATAAGATTTTTTTTAACCGTTTCAAACGAACATATTCCCCCTTTATAACCACCCATACCCCTTTAAAAAAAAGGAACACAGAAGCCAATCCGAACCCAATGACAGACAAGCTAAATAATGTCATTAAAAAAGGTGCGGAATTTTGTCTAAATAGAATTAGAGTGCTGCTGATAAGTAGTGCTGCAAGTGAAACGAAAAAAAGCCACAAAATAAATTTTGTGCTTCGACTCGATAATTTAGTTTTCATGATCTTCCTCTTTTACATTGAATTAGTAATCGCTTTAGACCATCGACCTGTTGCCATGATGGCAAAGATTAACAGAACACTATTTCCCATAATTCCCACGATGGTGTATATAAACTTTTCTTGTCCTGAACCGCTATTAGCAATGTTTGTGAATGCCGATCTGAGTAAAAACGGATAGAACTGCATGACCATAAATATCAATGTACCTTGTAAAGCAGTTCCTGCAAATGACTTCATAAAGTTCTTACCCACTGTTGACCACTCGTCACTGGGAAATGTTGCTATGGGGATTGGAGCCATTGATAAATACGCATAAAGCTCGATGAATCGCATGTTTACAATGACTTGTACTATAATTATTGATCCGATAGTGACAAGTAATGCGATAAGAAGAACTATGAGAATACCCATCTTGAAAGTAGTGCCCTCTTTTTTTATAGGCTCTAGTATTTTATCCGCCTTCATCAATTTACCCACGCCTTTACTTCCCATTGCAAGTTGGCTAATTTGATTCGTCATATAGGTTGTTATATCTAGTATGGCTCTCATAAGTAGCGAAACTTGATCCATTGCAATTTTACAAAAGGACAAACGGATCATAGATTTAAACACCATCTCAAATCCTGTTTGGCTGCCTCCACCTGTTTCAACTTTCCCAGCTATTCGCTGTAATTCTAGAGCAAAGAACAAAGCTAAAATAGTAAATCCGATTGGCTTAGTTACATTATTGAGAATCGCTGTTGAATATTTATAGAGTTCAGGACTGAAGTTTTCTAGGCTAGAAGAAAGATTACTCGTCTTGGTACTGAATGAAATCATATTAAGTATCCATTCAAGTACAGTTTTTAAAATTTTATCCATAATCTCCGTCCATTCTTAAATCATTTTATCCAGTTATTGTGCCAAATAGTGCAGCGGCAGCAATGATTAATCCACCACCTGCCATTTGCCAAATTCCAGACTGCATTTGTGGGCCGTTATGATCTTTCAAAGCTCCTCCTAAAACAACTGCTCCCCATACAAGCCAAAGACCGCCACCAATTTTTACAAATTGTGTTAATAATCCTATTACTGTATTAAAAGTTCCCATGTCTAAAGTTCCTCCTCAATAGTTGTTAAATCTTCAAAATCTTCATCTAAAAAATAAGTTTCCACGTCAGCAACATTTCGAGTAAATTCTTCAATATCCCTATTCATCGATAATTCAAAATCAATCGGATCATTCCCTGAAAGCTTAACTTTTTTTAGATCAGGCGCTTGATAAATAAAATTTGTGCCTGCATTCATAAAATACTTATAAGCTGGATGGCTTTCTAAGCGGAAACGATCAGATAGAAAAGGGCTTGCCCCTCTCAACATATAGATACATTTCCCTCCTCCTAGCTTCCTTACCTCGTCAGGGTCTAATAGATTTCGCCCTAATTTTTGTGAGTTCTTTGTGAAGCTACCAGTAGCCCCCCTAGTTTCATTAAAAGTAACGGTATCTATTGTTTCTTTCCCTAATTGTTGGGAAACATATTTATGTGTACTTTGTTCATTTCCTCCCAAATACAAAAAAGAGTCGCAGTTTCCTACGAGTGTCTCCCAAGTATCCTTATACAATTTTTTACTGATTTGAGATAAGTTTTGTAATATTATATCTACCGATATACCACGACTTCTAATCGTAGCTATGACTTTATCAAAATCAGGAATTTGACCAGTATTCGCCATTTCATCCTGTAAGCATCGAACAGCTATTGGCAATGAGCCATTGTAATAGTGGTCTGCTTTATAAACCAAAGTATCAAATAGTTGCTGATAGATCATACTTGCTAAAAAGTTAATGGTTGTTGATGTATCAGGCAATATAATGTAAAGAATCGTTTTTTGATCGCCTAGAGTATCCAGTTCTAATGTATCTGTACTTGTCAGCTTCCTAATGCTGGGTACATCGAACGGTGATAGACGAACCCCTAGACTTATTAAAATGCTCTTTGCTGTTTTACCAGCAGCCATTTTGAAGTTTTGATATTGTTTTACTGCAAAACAATCCGGCATTTCCATTTGTAACTCTTGGAATGCCAAATCCAGCGAAGAAATATATTCTTCGTCATCATCTTTTACCCTAGCTCTACGTACTAAATCGGAAACGGAACCGATTGTTTGTTCATCTGGTTTCCCTTTCAATATCAGCAAATGAAAGACAGCAGCAAGAAATGATTTTTGCGCATCTTCCCAAAAACTATCCCCTCCTCGTTTATTCGGATCAGAAGTGTTTTTCATCAAATTATCGACAACTTTTAAAATATCAAGTTCGCAGTCGCCTTCTGTTCTTTGTATATAATGAAACGGATTATAATAGTCCGTATTTTCAAGCGTCACTAAGTTCAAGACTTTAACCTTGTATCCAGCTTTTTTAAAACCTGCACCAGTATCTCTTAAAATGCCGCCTTTTGAGTCATTCACTACATAACTACAGTGCATTTGAAAAAGATTGGGCATGACATAAAACCTCGTTTTTCCTGATCCTGCCCCTCCTACGACACATACATTGTTATTTCTTTCAAATTCTTTGTGTTTAAGTTTAGTTTTAATAGTTAAACGTTCAGTATTTGTAAAGAGTAAATTTTGAGAAAATACTTTATCAATAAATGGGACAATATCGTTTTTATTTCCCCATCTAGCGCTACCATGTTCTTCTCCTAATCTCATGTTCTTCTTTCCGCTAAGGACATACAGATAGACTAATAGGAAGACAAGTGCTACTATTCCACTGCCTTTAAGAGTCTCATTTGACATACTAGCCAAGCTAAATTTTTGAAACGGCGAAGACAAAAAAAGCGTCATAGCTTCATTTAATCTTGTCAGCCATGACATCTCTTGGGTTGCGGGGATTGAAAAGAAAATTGAGAGAAAACAATTTCCAACAATAAATCCCAGTAAAAGTAAAAAAAAAGCGGTGAAGATATTCTTTTTACTAATCTTCATCGTTCTTGTCCTTTATTCTTATCTTTAGCACCTTTAGCTACCTCAGCTCTTTGAGCATTGATTGCTTCTGCTTTTTCTTCTAATTGATCCAATTTTTCTGTTAATCCTTTTTCTTTGGTATCAAGCGAAGATTCTTTTGTCGGTTCTTTTTCCATTTCTTTTTGATTATCAAATTTTGCAACAAGATTTTCCAATGCAATATTCAATGTATCTCGATCCTTAGCTTTAAAAAACACATGGATTTTCCCAGTCTCTTTGTTCTCTTTTACGGAAAAATCAATTTTATATTTCTTCATTTCCTGCATAAGGGGCTTTAATTCTGTCTTAGACACATCGACATGTTCTAAGGTTCCTTGTTTCTTTAATCGAGAATAGCGTTGCTTGCCTGTTGTTAATTGTTGGTTTACAGCTTTTTTTGATCCTTCATATGCTATTTTCCCTACTTTATTTACTGGTACTTGAATAGCTCTAATTAGTTCCCTAAACATATTTTTTTGGGTATTTAGAACAAATTCGGCTACACGTTCGTCATTTACTGCCAAGTCGACGACCTCCTTTTTTTGATAAGGTATCAACGTCGGATCATTTACAAAATCAATCTTCAATTGTGTATACCCTGCTTGCTGCATTGTTTGATTTTTTGAAATTCGAAAATCTTCATATCCAGTAATATATTTGTCACGCTTTAAAAAATACTCTTTCGCTTTATTTCGTTCGTAAGATTCAATAAACTTTAAATCCTTTTTGTCAAAAAGGTGAACGTCGAGTAGATTGTCTAACTTTAATTGTTCAATATGGAAATGAACAAAATTGTCTAAACTTAATCCTTCTGTGTAGCCATTAAACATAGCTGATCGTTCGATTCCAAAATTAGTAACTTCATTTTGCAAAAATGAATAATCGGGCGATCGACCTTCTTTCTCAACAAAATTAAACCATTGTGTTTCAGCACGAATCATTTCCATATCAAACAATTCAATGATTTGGGGATTTTTCCAATCAGCAAAAGTCAACTCCTGCAAAACATATTTTATTAGTAATGAATAATGATCTAGGTAATCACTTTTGGATAGCGGCTCTCCTAGTTTCTCTAGTTCCAATTTTCCCACCTGCTCTCTAAAGTTACAGTTATTTGTTATTTCATCCGATTGCTGAACTATTTGCCTAAAAATATCTCCGCTCTTATCTCTCAACAATAGTATTTTTACCTACATGATGACCAAAAACCGACATTTTGCATGACCATTTTTGAAAACGAAAAAAGACACTTAACAATCTTTATGTTAAGTGTCCGAATCTTTCATATTCTGTTAAAATGAATTGTCGCCTATCCGACAGTCTTAGCGACTAAAGGAGGTGCGTACTATGCTTTATGAATTTCTTTGCCCCCTTCTTGTTGGGATAATCGTAACCCTATTCGATTATTGGCTGAATAGTCGAGACAAGAAGTAAAACAACTGACGGCGACATCAGCTAAAAAGAACCCCTAGAGAATCCGACTTCTCTAGGGGTTCAATGCGTACTACACTCTATTTCTTTGCACACATAGGATAGCATAATTTCCCCTTTTTTTCAACCATCCTAATTCCCGAATAGAACCGTTTGTGGATCAACTAACATGTTTTGAGACAAGCTGCTGTCCTTGCAAACTTCCAAATGAAGATGGCTGCCGGTACTGTTACCAGTGCTTCCAACATAGCCGATCGTCTGCCCTTGTTCCACTTTGTCACCCACCTTAACCGCATATTGCTGTTGGTGTGCATATAGTGTCGTTGAACCGTCTTCGTGTTCGATCACTACGTAATTCCCCCACGAGTCGTGATATTCCGCTGTTAGAACCGTGCCTGACTTGCTGGCATGAATTGGCTCGCCTTGTGCCGCCGCCATATCCAAGCCGCGGTGGAACTCTGACCCGCGATTCCCATATGGACTAGAAATCGTGTAGTTGTCTACGGGTACTTTGTATCCCCTCATACTGACAGGTGCGCCCTGCACTTCTTTGTCATACTGAACAAGATCATACGTTTCAATTAAGCCGTTCAGCTTTTGATTATACGAGGTGTCGGTGGCGTATTTTCCTGTAAGGGATTTTGTTGCTTCTTGATAGGTTTCCGCATTAGACTTCCAAACGCCCGAATAAAAGTTGGGATTGCCTGAAATGCCTTCTTTTATCAGTTTTGCATAGTCCGTCAAACTGTCTTCGTAGTTTTCATAAACTCGAAAACCCGCTTGTGTCGCATAGAGATTGCCATTTCCGAAATCTTCTTGGGTTGCCATTGAAACGCTTTTTCCGTTATGTGTGCCCTTAATACCAAACAAGTTATAGTTTGGTGCTTGGGCTAACCCACTTTGACCACTGGCAGACTCTAAGATCGCTTGTGCAATCATCACGGATGCGTACAAATCGTGTTCCTTCCCAATTTTACGAGCAGATTCACCAATTTTACGAATAAAGCTCTCCACGGATTCGTCTTTCTCAAAATGAATCGCTCCGTCTTGTGTGACGGTACTTGATGGAACAACTTGCGATAAGTCCGCTGTTGCGCCTTGATCGACTTGTGTTTGTGGTGTCGGCGCTTCTTGTGGTGTTTGAGTCGCTTGTGGCGCACTCGGTGTTTGCTTCGGTGTGTCTGCCTTTTTTGCGTCTTCTTTTTTCGGTGTCTCGATTTTTGATTGCTCCGACTGGCTCGGTTGTGTTGGTTCAACTGGTTTGATACTGCTAGACGACGGACTCGACGATTCACTACTTGGTGTCGTGCTGCTTTCACTCGATGGTGCTGTTGATGATTCGGTACTTGCTGACGAACTCGATTCACTTGAATCGGGCGTTGCTGTCGTCTCTGTTTCTTCGGTCGCCTGTTGGACGTGCTCCGTTATTTCTTTTGGTTGTTCTTCATTTGCTAACGCATTCAATGGGATAGCTGAAATTACCTGCAAGGATAAGAGCAACGCGGATGCGATCTTTGAAAATTTCTTCATTACGTTTTTCCTTTCTATGATTCGTTTTTCTAAGTTAGATGATCTTTTCTAATACTCGTCTTTCATGTGGGATGAAACAACGAATTTCTTCTTCATTAAAGCCTAGTACTAACTTTTTTCCATCATAAAGAATTGGAGTTTTCAACGCTGTTGGAACAGCTATCAATGATTCTAGTGCTTGATTGAGTGTCATCTTGTCAAACTGAGAATGATTGATACTTCGTTTCAACAAATCATCCAACCCGTTTTCAGTATGTGCTAACAGACGTTTTAGTTCTGTTATAGTAAAACTCCCCTTCTTAACTGAGCTTTTTTTATATGGAACGCTGTTGTCTGCTAGCCATTGGAGCACTTTCCGATTCGACGAGCTGTTACCTGTATAAACGTGTAAAATCATGTTTCACCTCTTTTCAATAGTCCTCCGGTCGTAAATCATCTATGGGTACATCCAGTATAGTGGCTAATAGGCTCACAAAACTAAAACTTGGATTCTTGGTCGATCCATACTTGATCCGATTGAGTTTTGCCACTTCACTATCAGATAGTTTCCCTATCAAATCAACCTCGGTCATGTTTTTTTCTTCCATTATGGCTTCGATTTTTTTCCACATACGGGTGGTTTCCTCTCCTTTTCTTTCCTGTTGTACATAGTCGAGTTTAAACGCATCGACAGGTACATTCAATCCGTCCGCAATTCTACAAATAAATTGCAGGCGTGGTTCTTTTAGTTTGCCGGTCTTCAAAATAGAAATTCTTGAGTTTTGAACATGGATTCGCTGGGCTAATTCATATTGCGTGACTCCTTGTTCCTTCATGACGGCTTCGATTTTATCCCACAACATTAAGGCTTCCCTCCTACTCCTTTACTTTATGAGCAATCACTAGTAGTGCTGCTAAGAGACCTAAATACATTCCTCCAAGGATTACTGACCAGCCGCTCATCCATGCGAATGCAGAAATACAAGCGATTTGGAACGTGGAATATATCGGTTGATTTTCCTTTTTTGTTTGACTGTGTTTTTCTCGTGGCGAAACCGATTCACTGGTGTTTTGTTGCGGTGTTCCGTTTCCGGTTTGGGTTTGCATTTGGAGTACGCGCCCCTCAATCAATCCTAACCCTCGTTTCACTTCGATCGTTGCTTCCTCAGCGGGATAGCCCTTTAAATAGGTACCTTGTACAATGGCTCGATTGGCGGTATTGATCTCGCCTTCACAACGAATCAAGGTCATTAAGGCGTTTTCGCCTGTCTTTGGAACGTCTAAAAGTTCCCCAGCGGATTGAGGAACAATCGTATTTTTCGTCGCCACATATTCATACACATTGGTGAAGTCTGTTGCATAGAATACATGGTTTAAGGCGGTTTTAGGTAAATTCCCCAATGCGCCGCCACCTTGCACTAGATTATGTGCCAAGCCGACATAGTTCCCTTTTCCTAACTGCTGATCGGGATAGTACGTGCCGACACCTACCATCAAATTTTGATTTGCCATTCCAGCTAATAGTTTGGTGTGGATGTCCGCACTTGGAATATAGAGTGCTCCGATTCCCCACTGGTTCACTAGTTTATCATAATGTAACTGTGCCTGCGCAAATTCTTCAGGAGTTACTGGTTTGATTTGATCAATCGTGTACGTTGCTTTTTTTGATTGTCGTTCCCTTCGTTTTTGGCTTGTTTTCTTTGGTTCGATCTGGTGCGTCATCTGTTCGGCATTGCGATTTGCATGTTTCATCAAATAATAGCCATAATAACTCCCAAACGCAAAGATGATTCCCAAAATAAGCCACAAAATAGGTAGAGCTTTTACTGCTTTTTTCACAATGTCCTCCTCCAACATCAGACACAAAATAGCGTCCAAGCATCCTATAAATAGGATGCCTAGACAAAAAATATTAGTGTTGTTCTTGATGTTTTTTCTTCATAAACACAAAAACAGCACCTGCCGCAAGAACAAGAACAACTGCGATCCATACGAATGGATTTCCTAATGTGCCGCTTGTTTGCGGGAGTGTGCCGCTTACTTTAGATGAAGTTGGTGTTGCTGGTTTAACTGACGTTTTTGCTACTTCTTTCACTTTGGGTGTTACTGTCTGATCCTTATTTGTTAAATCGTTATGTTCAGCCACTTTAGATCCCGATTTGTCGTAAAGTTCCTCAGTCCATACATAACTTGTTTTTTCGTCATCTTTTGACGTATCTACCAATGTATCAATGACTTGTTTTTCACTATCGGCTTTTGCGACAAAATCTTTCGACGTTTCAAAAACAACTTTCGCGTTTTTAGTATCTCCATTTTGAATTTTCCAAAGCTTGATTTTGTTTGTGTATTTGTCGCCTTTAACAACATTACTGATTTGAATATCGTCGTGCATTGATGTGTCTTTAGCCAGCGTAAAGGTCTTTTCACCATTTACTGTTGCTAACGTACGAATTTCAGGGATTTTTACTAAGTTATTGTCTAGGAATAATTTACTTAAGTTAATCACATTTGAACCTTCATTAATTTTCGATTCAGGAACAGTTAACGTTTTGAGAATTTCTTTCTGCCCTTTCTCTGCAATCGTAAAGACATATTCGCGTTTGTCTTTATTGAATACCGACTTAATGATAAGTGGTTCAATTGTTTTATACCCTTCCGGTGCTTTGACTTCTGTCAGTTCGTAGTCACCATATGGAATCTCAGCAAATTTCCAATAGCCATCATAGCCGTTTTCATCCGTAACGGTTTTCGTTGTCCGAACATCCCCTTTGGTTGGTTTGATCGGTGTTAATTTAAATTCGATATCGTTGTAACCAGTTTTAGTGCTACCTGATTTTGATTCTACATATTTGAAGCCATCTACCGTAAATTTAATAACATTTTCTTTTGATACGGTTTCAGTAACAACCGTTTGTGTATTTTGGTCTTTGTAAGTAATCTCGAATTCACGTTTTGTATTATCAAGCTGATAACCTTCCGGCGATTTCGTTTCCTTCCAAAAATATTTCCCTAGAGCTAAATGTTTCACGCCTGCTTTTTGGTCTTTGTCATCAATGCGAACCACAATCGAGTCGCCGTCTACTCGTGTACCGTTTGTTAGTTCCGGTTTGAAGTTTTCGGACCAGTTTACCGGGGTGCCGTCTTCATGGAACAAGCCATATTCAGCACCAACAAAAGAGGCAGCACCTTGTGTTTGGTTCCCTGTTTCCGCATCTTCTTTGGTTAAAACAGTAGAACCTACAACCTCTTGGTTCTTTCCTTCGGCGCCCTTGATAATTACAGCCGTCGTTTGTTTCGCGTACTCGATTTTCACTGTTACCGGCTTGAATGTATTCGCAAAACCATTCGATGCTGTTTTTTCTGTGACAACATACGTTCCTAATGGTAAGTTTTTCTCTGTTTCCGCATGCCCTTTTTCATCCGTAGTGATCGTGCTAATGACTTCGCCTGTTTCACTATCTTTATGGATTTCAAAAACATTTCCAGCTAAACTATAGTTTGCGTTCCATAACTCGTGTCCACTTTCTATGCCTTGCTTTTCAATCAGGATTTGTCCTTTTGCTTTCATGTTCCGTTGTGTTAGCGTAATTTCTTGCCCTGCAACAACGTCCCCTTCTACAACATCCGACTCACCAAGTGCAGACCCTAACACATACGGATTAGGGACAGATATCTCGGTCGCTTTTACATGGACTTTATGATTAATCCCTTTAATGGTAGCAAGACCATTTTTATTTGTTTTTACCATTTGTGTCGCTGGAGCACCATTCCCGCTAAATTCTACTTTAAACTCTGTGTTAGGAACAACGTCCCCAGTTTCTTTATCTACTTTTTTGATCGAAATATCCCCAGTTGTTTTGATGTTAAAATTAACCACATAGAGATTTGGATCTTTAACGCTAGGTAAATAGACTGTTTGTGATCCTTGTTTTTCTAACGCAATTGGTGTGCCTTCCATAAACGAACGTTTATAAATTAATTGACCACTTTGTACACTTGGGTCTGTTGGTGTTACATCAACAGATTTTCCATCTGCCGCTACATTCCAGTTTACTTTTGCACTGTTTGATACTAGCGTTTCAAATGAATGTAAATCAACCGAAGAATTTAGACGTTTAGTTTCGCCAAAAGTTAAATCAACAGTTGATTTGTTAAATTCAGGTAATCGTTTATATTCTTCTATACCTGCATATAACTTTTGCTTCCTTGCTTGAAAATCAGGAATACCGCTAATAGCATCTACTTTGATTCCATATTGCGGCAATAACTCCCAAATTACGGCTTGAGCGGTGATACGATCGGCGATCGTCCAATTATCACCAAACGCATAAAACGTGTTCCAAATAACGGAAGCAATTTGAGCATCCTGCGGAATATCATTTACACCAACTGCTTCATATCCGGGATTGTCCGTCGATGTAAACGGTACACCCGGTTCAATGCAAAATACGATTTTTTGGTTGCTCCCATTATCAGGTGATACTGCCATAACTGCTGTTTCATCCGACCAAGGTGCACCATGTTTTGTCCCACTCATTGTATAAATGTTGTTCGTGTCATAATAGATATTTCCGGTTTCTCCCGGTTTCATTTGTAATTCGTCACTTGCCGCATTTGCAGGCATTGAAGCCAAACTTATTCCTGTTACAATAGCTAACAGTCCCAGAACCGTTAATAAAAATTTGGAGATTTTACTTTTTTTTCTAACTATTTTCATATACGTCTTCCTTTCTATTTTTGGTCACAAAAAAGAACGTAGCCATATACGCTACGCTCTACCTACAATGATTCAGTTTTTCTCATAGGATTCCCCCTCTCAAAATATATCTATACTTAACGTGTGAGTAATTATACGTTAGAGCCTTATAACACAAAAAAGCACTTAAGAAGTATTTTTTCTTAAGTGCTTTGTATACCACTAATTTATTATTGAACGAGATACGAAGACACTCCATAACTACTTGGTGTTACATTCTCTTTTGATAAATTCACAGCATAGTTATCAATCCACGTTGTTGCTTCTGCTTCTGTATTAAACAACTTATTTCCCTTAGAAATATTGTGAACCGCATCTGCGCTATCAGAAGCCGTGTACCACACAGTGAATTTTGTAACAGTCACAGATGTACTAGAACCTGAATAGAATGCGACGCCTTCATATCGCCAGCCTTTGCGTCTTAGATTATCTCGTTCAGACGTATGAACTGTAAAATGATGCGTTCCTGTTTTAGCATTCGGATTATACAAGCGATACACAGGTGTTGATCCGCCTGATTTCCAAGATTCACCTTCATACCGCCAGCCTTTGCCCTTTAGCATGTTCACTTCGTTCCAATTTTGCGTATAATGATGATCTCCCCCGTTGTTCGGATTGAACATACGGTAGACTGGGGAACCTTGACTCGGTGCCTCCCATGCTGTACCCTCGTTGTTCCAGCCTTTTGAGACTACAAACGGAATTTCATTGCTGTTTTGCGTATATAAATGTTCCCCTGTGTTCGGATTGTATGCCCGATACAATGTAGCTGCAGAAGCTGTAACACTAGTTGATACAAAAAATAAACCAACGAAGCATACTACGCCTATAATACTTCCCAATGCCTTTTTCATTTTTTCTCTCCTCCTAGTTCCGATTCGTTAAAAATATTATACCTGATAAGAAGATACTCCGTAACTACTTGGCGTTACGTTTTCTTTTGCCAAATTTTCAGCATAACTGTTAACCCAAGCTGTTGCTTCTGCTTCTGTACTAAAGACTTGCATACCTTTAGAAATGTTGTGTGCTGCATCCGCTGGATCAGAAGCTGTATACCATACGGTAAATTTTTCAACCGGTTGGGTTGGCTCCTCAGTTTCACCAGTCCCGCCACCATTTGTTCCTCCTGAATTTTCTTCGGTAGTTGGCGTGGTTGTTCCACCTTGCGTTCCATTCATAGAAGATGAAGTCGGTTGGGTTGGCTGATTTGGTTGCTGTTCAATCGTTGTGTTTGGCGCACTGCTCGCTGGTTGATCGGTAACAGGTGTTACTACACTGGAAGGTACGGCTTCATTCTGACTTACTGGAGGTGCAACAGACGTACCAACCGATTGATTAGGCTCAACTTTTTCTGCTTCTTGGATAACCGACTGCATGACCGTTTGTCCTTGACTATTTTGAACAGTAGCAACATTCCCATCAAACAACAACTTGTTCCCTGCGAAAATCAAATCATTATTTGCAATTTTGTTCATATCTGCCAGCTTTTGCACTGAAATATTGGTGGCGCCACTGATTCCGCTCAGTGTGTCTCCCCAAACAATTGTATATTCTTTTCCATTTGTTTTTCCAATATCTACCTTTATTTGTTCAATTGTTCGTGGAGTCCATTCCGCGGCATTCGCATTAACTCCTACAGCTAACCCAATTCCTCCAACGGTAACACCAATAGCCAACACGTTTAAAAACTTCATGATTCATTCCTACTTCCTTTTAATTTTATTATAGTAAGTTTATTATATCTAATTAACTATAATAAGTAAAGTGGTTTTGAATAAATAGTTTAAGTTTAGTATAATAAGTTTAGCATCATAACTTACTAGAAAAGGAGACCTTTGCTAATGAAGATCGAATCTTTGGATCAAATGAAAGAATGGGCATTAGAAAACCTAGTTACTAGGCAAGAAGCCGCGAATATTACGGGGCAAAGCTATACCGCTTTTTCACAATCTGTTAATCTAAGAAATATTATTCCTTTTTTAGAATACGGAACCGGTACTAGAACGGTTCGTTTGTACTTAAAAAGCGATATAGAGAAATATGCGGAACAATTAAAAAATAAGAAGCAGAAACTGCATTAATCGTTTCTGCTTCTTATTCTTTTTAGCGCACAACGACCGCGTATTTTCTTGCATTGTAAATAGTTTCAAAGGTCGTGCGACTCAACCAATAAGAGCCACTGATTGGATCAGACACGTGAACCTGATTACTCGATTTGTTATACCCATCGAGCGTTACGGCGTGATTATTGTTAGCGGCAACACCAAAATTCCAATTCCCCCAACGAATTGGTTGGAAATTGATTGTCACCCAAGCAACAACCGGATTGCCATTTTTAACCTCATTAAGAAGTGTGTACATTGAACTTCCAGAAATGTTTGCGACATTCCCGTATTTCGCGCCCCATGGCGCAAGCGGTGCCGGATAGATTGCTGAATACGTGTAAGAGTTCTCTACAAAGGGCGACCCGACAAATCCATTGTTTGGATTCCCATTGGATGATTTTGGAGTTGTATTTAAGAATTGAACCAATCCCCAATTAGTGATTTTTCCTTTATACTGCAGTGCTTGGAGTAAAGAAGCCCCTTCACAACCACTCGGTGCACCAAGCGCATACTGATTATAATTTCGTACGCCTAAGAGTTTGTAGTTATCCGTATTTTGTTGTCCACCACCAACGGCATACCACGCAAGCCCTTCATCACGCCACCCATGATTCATTAAATTGCGCTGCTCGTTGTAATTCATCGTGTAATTATGGCTTCCTGATCGTGCATTTGGGTTGTAGGCACGATAAACTTTGATTCCTTTACTTTTATCTGAATACCATGCAATCCCTTCGTAGCGCCATCCTTTCCGTTTCAGATTGTCTCGTTCGCTCGCATGAAGCGTGAAATGATGATCCCCTGCATTAGGGTTGTACATCCGATATACTGGATCGCCTGATACTGGGGCTTGCCATCCAATCCCTTCATATCGCCAACCAGCTTTTTTGACTTTATCCCTTTCAGTCGCATTGCCGGTATAAAAATGCTCCCCTGAATTGGGATTATACAATCTATACATAGGGATAGATTGTACACTCCTAGCGGATCGTGAAAATCCTTCTTGTAATTCTTCCTTTGGCGCTTGGGTTGCATCTGCTTCATCTTTTCCTGCTTTTACTGGTGGTTCAAGTGTGACTTGTTCCCCATTAACAACAGTGGTTCGAGTTTCTTCGTTAGTGCTTGGAGTGCTTTCTTGATTAGGCGTCGGTGCGTCAGCTGAACTAGAACTATCCGTCGTTTGATCGTCTCGATCGTATTTTACTTGATTTTCGTTTTCAATATCCCATAACGTTGTTTGTGAACTTGAAACGCTCGCTGTTTCAATAGCAGAAGACTGAATTGTTGTTTCTTCTGCTAATCCAACAATGGGTAGAGCCAAACTCGATAATAAGGTCGTACACATCAGTAACACTACTTTTTTCTTCACTTTAAATCTCTCCTTGTTCCCTAATTGAATACTTAACAATTTATATCCCTACTAAAACCATAACATGGCTTTAGCCTACCTTTGGTCAATTTCCTAAATTCGTTTTGGAAATGAACACATTTTCATTTGATTGTAAGGGCTTTTTTAAATTTTTTCCATATCTTTCGCTCGCTTGAAGCATTTGTTTGTTAATACTTTTGTAAAGAAGAAATTTCCTTCTTTCATCAAAAAATTGTTGCCGTATATCAACTATTGAGTTTAGATTATCCATTTCTTTTCATTTTCCAATAGAAGCATCCGACTACAAAACTTGCCAAAATTGAAAGAATTGTACAAAATAGAGATTCTCTATAACAATTATCCAATCGATACGTTACAACAGATAAGCCTATACTGACTAGAGTAATGACAATCATTCGTTTCAAATCGGATTTAAGTTCGTTGATTCCAGCGTAGTTTATGGGCTTAATTTTTGAAGACCTTTGCGATCTCATAAGCATTATTGATGACCTCCTCCAACACATCACATGGATAAACCTTTGTTTTTGAATTCTTTTGCTTCTGTTCAATCAAATAGTCCAATTTTTCGAGTGCTCCGTCACTAAGAGCGTATTTCTTTCTTTTCTTCTTAGTTGTCATATGGTGTCCCCTACTTTCTAGCAAGGTGTCCCCTCATTTAATAAACGTAGCTCTGTACTTTACAGTCTAGAGTTGACTCCTTTTCTGAAATGACTTCGTGGATATACTGATTTTTTGTAAAACGTTTCGCCACTGTTTTTAACGCTTCGTCAACGTTTTCAGCTGCCACATGAGTTTTCGCAATTATTTTCCAGCCATCATTTGCGGTTTTTAGTTCTTTTGTCTCAACGAGGAATAAACGCATCTTCGTTCCCACCTTATTCTTTCACTAACTACTAATAATTTTTTGACCATACATAAATAACTTTACGCGAATTGACTAAAATTGAAAGGGTATCGTCACACACGGTCACTTTTCCACCTTGTTAGGTGCTTCCTCTATTGGCTCCATACAATCGATTATTTGTTCAACTTGTTGATCGTTGAATCCTCTTTCCTTCAAATATTTTCCAATCACGCCAGCTGCTTGATCACTAATTTCTGGGAATTGTCGTTCGCTGGCACTTACAGGATAGCTATTATTCTGTAAATAGTCATTTTGACTTAGAACTCTTTCTAGTTGTTCGTTCTGAATTTCTAAATGCTCAATGTTCTGACGAGTCTCAATATTGAGAAAATACGTCTCGATATTCATTGATAAAGAAATAATACATAAAATGAACGTTACTTTGTAAACGCCTTTTAGTTCTTCACAACAAACAAATAGAATGACTAAACATACCAACATCATGATCACAATTGACGCCAATCCACCCCAATAACTTAGCATTTGCTCCCCCTTCTATGTGTCTTCTCTTTTTTCGCACACTTGAAAATAAAGAAAAATCTCGACGAGTTTATGGCGTCCGGAACTCGAAACCCTAATAGACAACGGTAAATGTCACTGAATCGTTCTGACAAGTGCCTATATGTAGTGCAGCACACGACATAAAAAGTTTTTCTTATGCGCTTTCCCATTACGAAAAGCCCGCTTGGTCTTTCTCCAAGTTTGCGTCAATGTCTTAGACCCCTTTAGTTAGCTGCTCTGATTCGTCCAAGACGCTATGAATTGCTAGACAAGCAATTCCTTTGGTTGTTTACCGACTGCTTTTCGTGCAGCCGTTCATTTCATCCGCTTCTACATGAACAGTTTGCTTGAAGTGACCCATTTTTTACGATACCACCCATCAACAACTACCCACGTTCTCCTAAATGTTCTTATGCCGTATTTGCGATCTAAAATTCATTTTAGTGAATGTTTGATAGTTTAAAGCCTAATATTCAGCGTTCACGGATTCATCAAATTCTTTTGCTTGCTTCACAAATTTTTCAAGCAAGCGAAAAAAGAGAAGTAATGTATTTTTATCTACCCATATCTTAAAAACTTACTCATGCCCTTTCCGGTAATTCGAAGGGGTTGCTTACGATCGTTTCTCCGAGCGATCAACACATTGTCATGATCGTAGACATGTTTGATCCTTCGGTAAATGGCGTGGATCATCACCGTTTCAACCACGCGCTCTCGCTTCAACTTGCCTTCAAAGTACGTTTCGATCTTTTCAGCTTTCAAGCCATTGATTCGGTAATGACTCATTGTTTTTCGGAAATACGGTACGCCTTCACACTCATTTTTAACGTGCTTTTCAAAAACCGTAACGCGTTTTCCGTAATACCCGATTTCTTCCACACTGATCGTTTTTCGCACGATGTTTCCTCCATTTCAAATTTTTTATGGTCTTACTACATCCATGAAACTGCGGGTTTCTTCGTTAAGAGGTCGCTTTTTTTGAAAGTAAATCACATGGATGCAGCAAGTACCACTGACAACCTGTTTTTGCATCAGCAGGAAACCGACAACAAAAAGGGAGGGAGACCACACCCGATAGGTATAGTCTCCCTCCCTTTATACACGTTATTACGTAACACAAACACGACGGGTTTTATTCGTGAAAAAAATTTGACTGGTCGAATCGCCCTATTTCAGTGCATTCTTCACCCTAAAATAAATAGTTTAAAGAGTGCACAAAAATATGTTATGATTGTGCTGTTGCAGAAACTCTGCAACGTATAAGGCAGGAGCTACGCCGTCGGTATTGGACGGTCACTTTCAGTTCAATGATCCAGCAAAGGATTCCCGTCCTTTGTTGGGGAGAGCTGAAAGAGTCTCCTGTCTTTGCTTTTGCCGGCTTCCTGCCGACGCAAAAACAGATATATTCAGTCTTACTTTTCTTGCTTCGTAAAGATTTAAAACTCACGTTATTTGAATCGTTCTCACACACAGGGTAACACAAGAATGCGAAATGGCAAAATGTTTTTTGCACATTCCATGTTCTCAACAAAAATTCTGTTTCGCTTAGAAAACGCTCTTTGAGGGCTTTTTTTCTACTCTTCAATAAAAAGCAATTCTGAATACTTTTTTATTTTATTCCTTTGAAAACGCTGTGTCAACAGCTGTAAAATCGCTTTTAAAACTGTTTTTGTTATCTGAACAATTTAACTTTCTGTTATTTTATGATTTCAAAAAAAATTTTTTGTTCTACGAATAGGTCTTATCGTGCTGACAACTGATATATTTTTCACCGGAAATAATCGTCGGTTGCTTTCTGCAAAAGCCCCTTGCTGCTTCCAATTTTTTGCTGCCCTCAAATTTGATAGCCAAACCAAATCCATTGGAGAGACATCTAACTCTCTACCCTAATTATCCAAACCTTCCCAAAAACAAAGCAGGCTCTTACTATGTTTCCAAGACTATTTAAGACCGGAAAGCGAGCGTTCAAGGTAATTTCAATAACTAGTTGTATGATGAACTTGGTTATTCTAGGTAATTATGCAAACTGACTTCCGGCAATTGTTCTCTTTCCTGTACTGCTTTTTTCGCTTGCATCGGATATTCAACAAACCAATTCTTCACGTAGGTAAAGATCACATTCTGCATATCTTTCACTTTTTCAGTCTTCTGTTTCTGATACGCACGCAATAGGGTGTTGTACAATCCTTGATCGGGATTTTCGATATACGCAGCTAATTCTTCATAGGCAATCTTCACACCTGAGATTTGTTCTGCTTTGTGTTTTGCATTGTGAATCGTCTTCACGGTTGTTTGAGCAACAGCGTAACTGGAAGAAAAAGTTTTAATCAAGTCTAGTACCTTATCAGGAATGAACGTAGCATTGACTCGCTGGGAATTGCTATGAAGTTCGACAAAATTTTCTAAAAGCAGTCGATCTTGTGAATCGTCTTTGTCTGAGTCTATTAAGTGTCTATTAGTGTCTAGAGTATTAGAAGATTTATATAGATTGTGTGTGATTTTCCCACTTTCGGAGGAATGCTGGTTTGACAAGGAATTTCCCCAAGATGGGTTATTCCCACTTTGGGGAAATTCCTTGATTTTATCGTTTTCTCCTGAAAGTGGGAATAACCCACTTTCGGAAGATTCAGCGTTCTCACTCGATTTTTTATCGGTGTAAACATCCGTTGCTGTTAGATCTAGCTGTCCTAAATACAGTCTAGCTGGTACTCCTTTTTTGCTGCCATCAGGCAATGTTTTTGGTGGCATTCTTTTTGATAGCAGTAAACCGAAAGAAGCGAGTTCTTTTTTTATGGTCGCTACTTTATTATTACCCACATGCAATAGATCCATTAACTCGGTGGTAGTGAAGATAAAATATATATTTCCGTCTTGATCAACCCAGTCATTTTGTAAGGAATACTCACAACGATCTTTTAACATTGCATAAGCAATTTTTGAGTCATTAGACATTTTCATGTATTTATCACTTTCGAAAAGGACTTTTGGTAATTGATAAAAAAGAGCTTTTCGAGTTTCATTTGCTGAAATAAAGTTAAAGTCTGTCATAAAAAACCTCTCATTTTTTAAGTTAGATCATCTCGAAATTATTTAAGCTGAACTCCTCTAGCTCCTCGTCTGATTCGATAGACTCTAACTGTTCTTTTATTTGGTTTAAATCGTATTCATGGACCTTTAGTAAAGGCTCATACTTGCTAAAAACTAGCTCTTCAAATTGATCTAATGCGGTTGCTCCGAAAGAACGAGTTCCATTGTCAAATTCTCTGACAAAACTTAAAGTAAGTCCGATTGCTTTTGACAGTTCTGGTCTGCTGATATAGTATTCTTTTATTAAAAGTTTTAGGATATATCGATCGTATTCATTTCTAAATTCTTTAGTTCCTTGTTCCATAAAAGAACCTCCTGCGATACGTTGTTGATTGCAACAACTATTCTCTTTTGTCATAGTTTATCATTTATAAGCCCCAATTTCAACTACTATCAGTACCAATCCCAACGCGTTCATACTAGCAAGAAGAAGGCTATATAAAGCTGTTTGTCTCAATTACTATTAGAAACGCATTACTAATAAAATACCAATATATTACTATTAGTATTTTATTACCATTCCTTTCATAATATATTAGATCACTTGGATTTCTGCATTGTTGTTGCAATCGACTATGTAATATGTTACCTTATAGTCATAGAAAGTATTATTCATGGATTGCTTTAAGTAATATTAAAGTAATATAACGTATGACTATTCAGGAGGAATGAAGTATGGCGTTGAAACTTAGTGTTTCGGCAAATAAAGGTGGCGTTGGTAAGACGCTCATTTCAATAAATTTAATTGGAGCTATTCGAAAATCTTTTCCGAGTGCTAGAATACTTGCGGTTGATACTGATGCGCAAGGGAATCTAACGAAGTCTTTTAGAGTTAAGGTAGGAAAAGAACAAAATACAATTTATGATGTTTTTATGGGTCAAGCTACGGTTGACGAAACTATTGTTCCAACCTACGACACACAAATAGATGTGCTGCCGGCAAACTCTGATAATAACTTTTTAGAGTTTGATAAGATGGAAGAGTTTAGAGATAACATCCTCGAATGGTTCGTATCATTAGTAAAAAAATCAAAAGATAATTTAAAGGCAATATCTAGTGTTGCCGGACTAAAAAAAATCCTAAACAAATCTATAGATCCTAGTTCAAACTATTTTAATGCTCTAGAAGGTTACTTTGATAGTGTTGAGGATGAATACGATTTTATTATCTTTGATACACCACCAGAATTGAAACAAGTAACGTCATCAGTATTGACAATATCTGATGTTGTGATTATCCCCTATGAACCGGATATGAACGGTGTTGATGGAGTAGTTCATTTGATTTCTAGAGTGAATACTTTAAAGGAGAAATTCAATCCCAGCTTGAGAATTGGTGGTGTTTTAGGGAATAAAGTATATAATACGAATGTTCACGCTAAAATGATCAACGCTATGATGAAATATACGAATAGAAATGGATACCACTATTTTGATACTGAGTTACCACGCTCTATTAAATTTGCAGATAAACTTATCAGAAGTGGTATGCCAATCACTATGAGCTTCCCAGATAATCCATTTGCACAACATTTCTATAAGCTACTTGATGAAATGAATCGAATCGGTTTGTTATCAGCTAAGGGTGAATCTCTTGATATTCCTCATAACCTATTTAAAGAAAGTGAGGTCGAAGAATAATGCCTAGATCTAATAAGAAACGACCATCAGCAGATTTTGAAACAGCATTTGATGATGATTTGAACGCAATCGAAACACCAAAGGATTCTTTAGAATTTGATACATCAGATCAGTTTGAAGCTGATCCAGAAGAAGTCGAAATTGTTGCGGATACGTCAAGTAATTCCCAAGCTCAAAAGTTTGGTTTAACGGCTGCAAAAGAAAGTGATTCAATTGAAAGTATCAACAAGACGTACAAACTAAATGAGTTCACCGTAAGGAAGCTCGATAGTCTAATTCATAAGGATAATAAAAACACCAAAAAGCTTGCAGGAACTAAGGGATTTCTTTCAGATTTTCTAGAGAATGCAATTTGGCAACACTTTTACCAACTAGGACTAATTGATGAAGATGAAGCCAACGAACACATTAAGGATTACGGAAAGTACCCTCTTAATGTAGAGAACTTTAAAAACATAAAAAAATAAGTTATACGACTAAAAGTATTATGTTGCATTGCTTTTAGTCGTATTTTATATTGCTAAAAGTATTGCTACATATTTTTTTGTTCAATCGTAAAATTACTAATAAAATACAATAAGAAATAGAAAGGTGTTCTATTACTAATTTAATAGTAATATACTGCATTACTATTATGATCGTTTTACATTACGTATTGTATTAGAAAGGTGTACAATAACTCGTCAAAGACGAAAAGTAAATATCGCAAATGAGATTAGTTATATGCCATAAGCATTTAGCTTATACATTTATTGGACATGCTGAATTGTCAAATTAATTGCAACATTTCTTCTTGAAAGACTTCCCAACAATTTTTCCAGTTCAATGTTTTTTTAGGACGCATATTTATCTTGCGTAATGCTTCCTGTTTCTCCGTAGGGGGTACCTTTGAAAAATCAGTTCCCTTAGGGAAGAATTCTCTAAATAAACCATTCCCATTTTCGTTAGATCCGCGTTGCCATGGGGAGTATGGATCACAAAAATACATAGGTACGTCTAAATCTTTCTCAATTTCTTTCCAGCAAGAAAACTCTTTCCCACGGTCGACCGTAAAGCTTAAAAATGCCTTGTGACTCCCTAGGTCTTGCACAAAAGCTTTAATCGCTTGTGCCATTGACTTCGCGGTACGATCCCTCATTGAGATCGCCCAATAAAAGCGTGTTTTCCGTTCAATAAACGTTGCTTCGCAGGCTTTGCTTTCCCCTCTGCTAGAAACAACTGTGTCCAACTCCCAATGTCCAAATTCTTCTCGAGTTGACACAGAAGCTGGGCGTTCATCAATGGTATGCCCTACAGTCATTTTGCCTCATGCCTCTTCTTGTTTTTCTTGTCTTCTGCCTTTATGTCTCAGACACTGTTTAGACACATTAAGAATACCGGCATAGAGCCAATTGTAAATGGTTTTGAATGAAACTATTTGACGATCATTCGCAATTTGTTCAGGGGACCAGCTGTCTTCAAGATCACATTCAATCTGATAAGCGAATTCAGAAGTCCATTTGGACTTCGCACCACAGGCACTGCGCTTCATTTCCGCATCTAATTGCGCATTGTCGGCATTATAGATCAAATCTTCGGGTACTCGTTTCAACTCACGATCAATCGTTGTTCGGCTAACACCAATTCTGTCCGCTATTTCTTGAATACTCTTGGCATCATAAATCATCGTCTCTATACATTTTCGATTATCTCGTGTAAGCTTTTTGTGTGAACCCATCAAAATCACTCCTAGTAGTTTGTTATCCTAAACTCATTTTACTAGAAATTTTTGATGGGTTCTTTGTTGCGATTAATATTACAATTCAGCGACATAAAGAAAAGCAACAACCAAAAAATAAATTTGGTTGCTGCTTTAATATGTTCTATTTTACTACGAGCGCACAATTTCTAGCATTGTAGATATCTTCAAATGTAGTTCTACTTAATCAGTACTAATGCACCTTTTCGGTGAGATAGGCGAAAATATCCCAGTAAGAGCCGCTGATTGGATCAGAAACATGAGAAGGTATTTTTAGAAACTAAAAGAATCATAAAAAGAGCAACAATTTCTCAGGAAATCGCTGCTCTTTATCTATTATGATCCTGCCTCTTTTCTCTTTTGACGCCAAATTTTTTCCGATAGCGTCTAAAAGTTTCTCGATTAATTCCGGTATTACGTTCTACATCTTTATCACTCATTCCATCTTTGTATAGCTTGAAGGCATGCTGTAAGCGATCGTCAGGCTCTTTAAATAGTGGCTTTCTTCCTTTATACTTTCCTTCACGCTTTGCTATTGAAATGCCTTGCTTCTGGCGTTCTAGTATACGCATACGCTCACTTTCGGCTTGATACTTGTATATCTCAATTATCAGATTATTAATGAGGGTACGTAGGTTTTCGTTTTCAATCCCTTGTGTCGTGGGTAAGTTTAAAATTTCAAGTGTCGCTCTCTTATTTTGAATTTGATACATCAGGTCGGTAAGTTCTTTACTATTCCTTCCTAAACGTTCTAATTCAGTGACAACGACAATATCACCTTCACGAATAAAATCAAGCATTTCGAGAAGGGCAGGGCGGTTTGTATTTTTTCCGCTTAGCTTATCAGAAAAAATTTTGCTACAAGTTTTTTCTAAGGATTCAACCTGTCGATCTAAATTTTGCTCCATGCTGCTGACTCGTGCATAACCAATTTTAGCCAAAAATTCCAACTCCTTTTTGAGCAGCTCTATTGTGGTTTCTCAAAAACTAGTATATCAAAGAATTGAAAAAACACAATAGAGGGTACCCTAGTGAGCATGTTATCTGAATTTTAGATTTCTGAATTTGGAAATAGTAATAGAAATTAGAGTATAGTGAATTAACTCTTATTTTATATGCGATATTAATATCAATTTAATCTCATGAAGTGCACTCGCACAATAAACGTGCTGTTCTTTTCACATCATTTTTTCTAAGGAGTCAAGAATAGAACAATAAAACAAAATTATCCTTCGAATTCATAATTATCACCCTCTTAAAATATAATACGCGGTTCATTTTCATCTTTCTAAACAATTTCTATTAATTATTCTTCATGTAACTAATTTTAGGTGCAACGACGCCTAGACCAACGATTACCAAATCTTTTACATATGTTATACTAATCACTGGCAACTGCCCCGTAAGGGGGTGTAAAAATGTTCACTGATTTAATTTCGTTTGTTATCGCCCCATTATTTGTGGGTCTAGTTCTTGTACTAGTTGATCACTGGCTAGATGATTAGCGGATAACAGAAGCAGTTGCCTTCTAGCTCCAACGCTGGAGTCGCAACAGCGCAAAGAAAAGCCCTCCTACTGGCATAGGAGGGCTTTTTGGTGTAAAAATGTTCACTTAATTTCGTTTCGCAAGGTTATTATAGCACGAATTTTTTCCATTTTCCACTTAGTGATACAAGGGGATTGCGTCAAGAATTTGTTGGAATTCGTATTTCTCCAAAATATGGTAATGAATGAAACCTTGATAAATCGATAGAATCTATTTAATCACGCTAGCTACTCTGTTGCGTGTACCGGTAATTAACCCATTTTCCAACAATGGTAATTTGGCAAAAAAACTTTGGTCTATGGTTAGTTTTGGCCGGTTGACACGTTTGTCTAATCGCTGAACCCGAGAATCTTTTTGAATCTTCTTGTTTTGCAATTCTAAGTGAACCATTAGGTTCCCTTTATTCCTTAGAAATACACGCATTTTAGCGATATTGTTCGCTCCAGTTTTACTCCATCCTAACGGGCGAGAACTTAATCGTGAAGACAGAATATGGCTCACATGACCTTCGGCGCTGCAGCCTATATAATCGACATTATGTTGATTTTGAATCGCTTCCCAGTTGCCTAAGAGATATTTTTTGGCTTGAGAGATTTGCTTCCTTTGATTTCCAGACAGCGTGTGATCTTCTAAACGACTAGTAAAGAACGCTTGAACAAAATTCTTGTGGTTCTTATTAATCCAATCAAGCAGTATTGGTGCACCTGATGATAGACCTGTACATGCTTTTTTCACATATTTAACTGTATGAAATTGATCTAAAACAAACATTGTATTCGGAATGTACTTCGCCCCTTCTTTAATCCATGAAGCTCCGTCACCTGAGAAGTAAATACGATCAACTTTTTCCAAATCATATGAATCGTCAAGATACGCATAAACTTCTTCCCAAAGACGTTGTCCATCTGGATAAAGACCGCTGAAATAATGACAATTTTTTAACCGGAGGCGCTTTGTCTGTCCTAAATTAGGTTGATAGCCTTCATGAACATAAACAAGCTTCATAAAGCGATTCGTTCCGTCTTGATAAGCAACATGGTCTTCATCAGCTTCAATGAAAAGCACCTTTGGTGTTTTGTCCCGTCGCTGTCCAAAACAATCAAGTTCTCCCCATCTAGTCGATGAACTACATTTTTAACCGTCGATCTACTTGTTATTCCAGAATGTTGGAATTGATCGACGGTTTGCTGGTAAGAACGTTCTGTGGCTGTTTCTAATATCTGTGATTTTAAGCCAGTATCCATCCGATCGTAAGGTAAAATTCCTAAATATTCATCCAACAAGTAAGAGAAGTGTTGGTCTTTCTTATGTTTGAAATACGTACGATTAAGTTCAACTGGGCCAAGCATCGTCGCACAAATTTTCGTGTCTTCATTTCGTTGAATAAACCATTCTTGCTTTCTGACAGAAGACTGCCGTATAGCAGAATCTGCTTCAATAATCAGTGTTTCAATCATAGAAACACCGATTTCATGGACACATGATCGAATATTTTCTACAAGTTCTGTGAAGTTCACATCATGATTTTGGATTCCAACAAATTGACTGATCATTTCTTGACTGATTTTCTCCGCAGCTTGTTGTACAATATTCATAAGAGATTCCTCCATGTTGATGTTTTAAGGTTTTTAGCACCTTGATTTTAACACATGTGGAGAAATCTCTTTTTTATTTTCCAACAATTATTTTACGCTAATACCCTGAGGTTCTGTTGCAAAGTTTAAAAATAAAAAGTAATGTTGCTAATTAATTGATATTTTAAGCTGGTATACCCAACAAGACTTTGATTTCAGTACAGACAGAACAGCCGAAAATAGGGGAATCTCTTCGGCTGTTCTTGTAGATATCTCGAATCGCTTCCATGCCTTTAATCGTGGTCGAGGCCGTTCGCAAGCATTCCGACGTTTGATTGGTCGGTGACCTTTCTCAATCAAATTATTGAGATACTTTGCTGTTCGATGCTCCGTCTTAATATATAGGTCAGCCTTTTTTAGCTTCTGGAAAGCACTACGAATAGATGGTGCTTTATCGGTTACTAGAACCTTCGGTCCTTCAAACTGTTTCTTTAGCCGTTTTAGAAAGGCATACGCAGCTTGAGTATCACGTCTTTTTAAAATTTTTTCCCTTTAAAATGTTTCATCTTCGTTCCTCCAAGCTATTTTTTCTTCATTTTAACTTAAAAGGCCGTTTGAAAACTTTGCAGCAGAACCAAATAGAATTAAACGCTAATTTATCAACGTTTGGGTCAAATTACACCGTTCATGAAGACAGCTTCTAAAATTGGTGGATAACCATCTTATACGTGTCCTTCTTTACAATAATGCCAAAAGTGATTACAGTTAGATTGTAAGTAACACTTTTGCCAGAATTAAAGAAAGGAGTTTTTTCATATGAAATTAGGCATCATCAGGACACACTTTCCCAATGAACGTAGAATTCCTCTGCTCCCTTCGGACATCAGAGATTTTCCGAATACAATCTATGTGGAAACGGGATTGGGCAATGGATTAGGCTTTTCAGATGAAGCTTATTCGGAAAAAGGGGCGATCGTTGCTTCAAAAGAAACGATTTTTGCCGAATGTGACGGTATTTTTTCCTTAAAAATTATTCAACCCGAAGATTATCGCTTGTTGAGGGATGGCCAAATCATCATTGGTTGGACACATCCGTTAGGTTCGGGCAAAGACTTTATGAAAACACAAGTACTCCCCAAAAAACTAGTGATCGTAGATTTAGATAATCGTTTCCCAACCGCCTATTATATTCACCAACAAAAACCTCTCTCTTGGATTCCTTCGAATTTTATTCGAAAAAACAGCTTTTATGCCGGTTATGCGGGAACGTTTCATGCACTTTTGACTTACGGATTACTACCTTCGGGAAAAGAAAAAATCGCTGTTTTAGGGTCAGGAAATGTTTCTCAAGGGGCGTTTCACGCCGTTTCAAAAATTACCTCAGAGGTCACTTTATTTTATCGTCGGACATTGCCAGAATTTAAAGAGCAACTTGCTGACTTCGATATGATTATTAATGGCATTGAGGTTGGAGACAACCGATTACCTATTTTATCTACCGAGGAGCAGCAACAACTTAAAAATGGATGCTTCATTATTGATGTCGCTGCAGACGCTGGGAATGCAATCGAAAACAATCGGTTTACTACAATTGCAGAGCCTATATACTACGAAAACAACCATTTTTTCTATTGCGTTCCTAACACGCCATCTTTGGTCCATCGAACGGTAAGTCCTATTTTGAGCAGACAATTTACCCAATATATTTATTCTAAAGATATCAGTATTTTCAAAGACATTTTTCAAAGTAGCAATCGCTGAACCATAAGCAAGAATGTGTGTTCTACCAAAACAGGAATCTCTAGTTTAGAGATTCCTGTTTTGGTTCGATTCCGTTAATTTAATCTGAAACTGTTGCCGTTCATGGGCATCTGAGTTAGTCAAGAAAAGTTGACACGGAAAAGTCTATTTTCTTCTGTGTCTATTTTTGTATCTTCGTTGACTGGATCAGAGTCAATAGATGAGACACTTTTTGCGAGAGATTTTTTATGCAGCTAGAATGGCTTGCTCAAACTGACTTGGAGATAAATAAGCTAACGCACTATGAATTCTGCGATTATTGTAAAATCCTTGTACGTAGCTAAAAATTTCGACTTTCGCTTCTTCAAAATTTTGATAAAAAGGCCGTTGGTACACGTGCTCTTTTTTTAGTAATGCGTGGAAAGACTCGATCCCGGCGTTGTCATAGGGACAGCCTTTTCTACAATTTCTGTTGTCATATGTTGATCAAAGTGATAACCGATTATTTTTCTTGAATGAAGATCCATGATTGTTGAAAGATAGCACCAACCGTCGTCTAATGTGTTTAGTGTCTACTGAATAATAAAATGGACTAAAATATCAACACTCCTGAAGCTTTTTAGATATAATAAATGTGAACTTTCTGCTGATTATCTGTAAAACGCTACTTCACTTCTTGAGGGGAATGTTATTGAATGTATAGAAAGCAAAAATACACGCAACTTTCTTTTGAAGATTTCAACCAGCCCATTGGCTTGCACATGGATTCCGAGAATCGCTGGATCAAAAAAGCCGACATCATTCCTTGGACTCTCTTGGAAAAGGATTACGCTAAACTGTTTAAAAATAAAAAGGGCAATGTCGCAAAGCCTTTTCGAATGGCCTTTGGTTCTCTACTCATTCAAACAAAATATGCTTGTTCAGACGAGGAAACAGTCGCTCAAATTCAGGAAAATCCCTACCTGCAATATTTCATAGGTCTACCTGGGTTCCAATTGGAAAAACCTTTTGATGCGTCCACTATGGTTTATTTCCGTAAACGACTTACCTCAGAGAAGTTGGCCGAAATCAATGAAGTGATTTTACAGTACAATGAGCAGGAATCACATCATGATAAAAGGGATCCTCCTACTGGAGGATCTAATGAAAATAAAGGGACACTGATGATGGACGCCACTTGTGCACCATCTAATATCAAGCACCCTCAAGATGTAGCGCTTCTAAATGATGCACGCACAAAAGCTGAAGAACTGATTGACGAATTATGTGAAAATTTCAGATTTAAGAAACCACGTACGGATCGCAAAGAGGCTAGAAGAAACTATCTGGCTTTTTCAAAATTGAAGATACGGACAGCTAAGAAACGTAGAAAAGCTATCAAGCAACAGTTGAAGTACGTGGAGCGTAATATCCGCCATCTTGATAAAATGCAGGTGCTGGGTGCTGAACTTGATGAAAAACAAAGGGCGAACCTTCAAGTGGTCACAGACATTGCCAACCAACAGCGTGACATGTATGATCATCAGACCCATCGGGTCAAAGATCGGATTGTTAGTTTCAGTCAGCCCTACCTTCGTCCAATCGTTCGAGGGAAAGTCAAAACGCCGACAGAATTTGGAGTAAAGCTTGATATCAGTCAATCCGATGGGTTCGTCCGGATCGAACGGATGTCTTTCGATGCGTTCAATGAATCTACGGATTTCCAGACAATCGTTGAGCGCTATAGTGAACGAACAGGTCACTATCCTGAAAGAGTTTTAGCGGATCAAATCTACCGTACTCGAGAGAATCGTGCGTATTGCAAGGAACACCATATCCGTCTATCTGGTCCTAAACTGGGTCGTCCATCTAAGGAAGAAGAAGGTCAGGAAATCCGTTGGAAGGATGAACGAGATCGAATTCAGGTGGAAAGAGAATTTAGCTTAGCCAAAAGATGCCATGGGTTGGGATTAATACGCACAAGATTGGCACAGACAACCTTCACTGCCGTCAGTTTGGCGATTGTTTCTTTAAATTTGTCCAAAATTCAAAGAAACATTTTTGTCTGGATTTTAGATTGGGCTTCACTACCATTTCTGATCACGAATTATTGAACTCATTGAGTTATTCAGGAGTCACTAGATAGCGAATTTTGCCTGCCCCATAGATACGATCACTTTCGTGATAGAGACACAAAACGCGTTGATCCAATAATTTCTGTTCTTGCATTCTTTTTGTTGGAGTGGGGTTGATTCTCCGATAATACGTTGCTCGAGGGATGTCAAGAAGCTGGCATATTTTCATAACACTATGATATGATGGCCTGCTTCGCTTTCTTGACGAATGAATTCAATGGTTTTTATTTCTTTGCCAGCAGACCGGGTGCTTTTTTTAAGATGGTAATTTCCTCATCTTTTTCTTTTAACAATTTTCTAAGTTCTTTCGATTCATCAGGCGTTAGTCCGCCAGGACTAGTTCTAGTGGAACCCTGGATCCATTTCAAAACCGTTGAATAACCGACTTCGTATTCTAAGGATAATTGACGGGCATTTTTCCCCTGATTGTATAAATCTAAAATAGTCTGTTTAAATTCCTTTGTGTACCGTTTGGACATAGGTTGACACCTTCCTTTGAGATTAGTTTACCCTCTCTCAAAAGCTGTCTCAACTTTTATACTACATCCAATACTCTGAAACCCATCGGGAAATTGTTGGACGAGAGATATTATATTCTTCAGCAATTCTCTTGGTAGTTACTTTTTTCTCAAGGAGATCCTGTGAAATCTTTAGTTTAAATTCACGAGCATATGTTTTTCTCAATGGAGTTCATTCCTTCCGGTAATGTAACTGATAGTCAAGAAAAGTGTATCACAGCCCGAAAAGTCTATTTTTTTCTGTGTCTATTTTTGTGTTTTCGTTGACAAGTTTTTCGTGAAAATATAATTTATCTGACATGATTGAGATTTAAACTAGAATAAATGAATAATAGTGGTGGTGATTATAGTAATTGTAATCCCTATTATAGTTGGTACGATAAATGAAACAAATGTCCATTTTTTACTTTTAGTTTCCTTATAAATTGTTAAAAGCGTAGTGGAACAAGGCCAATGATATAGCGTAAATAGTAATACGTTCATTGCTGTCAGCCACGTCCAACCATTTTCAATCAACAGTTGGTGGAATTCATTTAATGAATTATATTCAGTTATTGTGCCTGTTGCCATGTATCCCATAACCATCAGCGGTATAACTATTTCATTGGCTGGAAGCCCCAAAATAAAGGCCATTAATATAGTCCCATCAAGTCCCATAAGTTTTGCAAAGGGGTCAATAAACTGTGTTATATGTTGCAATAATGACAGCTCTCCCATTGAAATGTTAGCTAAAATCCAAATTATTAATCCCGCTGGAGCAGCTACTATGATGGCTCGCCACAAAACAAAGAGTGTTCTATCAAGGATTGAACGAACGAGCACTTGCCCGACTCGGGGCTTTCTATATGGAGGCAATTCTAATGTGAATGAAGAAGGAAGTCCTTTTAAAATAGTTTTTGACAATAAGCGAGAAACAACTATCGTTGATATAACACCTAGCACAATCACTGATGTTAAAAATATCGCTGACATAATTGAATTAGCTAACCCCTCGGAAGATCCAACAAAGAACATAGTGATTACAGCTATTAAAATTGGAAAGCGACCATTACAAGGAACGAAATTATTTGTAATAATAGCAATCAGTCTCTCACGAGGTGAATCAATGATTCTTGCTCCAACAACTCCCGCTGCATTACAACCAAATCCCATACACATAGTCAGTGCTTGTTTTCCGCATGCGCCAGCTTTTTGAAAATATTTATCAAGATTAAAAGCTATTCTTGGCAGATACCCAAAATCTTCAAGCATTGTGAAGATAGGGAAAAATATGGCCATTGGCGGTAGCATTACCGCTATAACTGTAGATAAAACTTTATAAATTCCTTCAATAAGAACACTCTGGATACTTTGAGGAATATTTAGTTGTGTTGCTTGAATAATTAACCATTCTCCAAGTTGACTGAAGTGATCAGCTAAAAAATCAGATGGTCCGTCAGCACCAGCGATTGTAAACCAAAAAATAATTAGGAGGAGGAGTATCATCATTGGAATTCCAGTAATTTTTTGAGTTAGTATTTTATCTAAGATACGATCATTCCGATCATAATTTTGATTTTCAAATTTCACCACTTCTTTTGCGATAATAGATGCTCTTTCTAAAAGTGCTAATGATTCTGTTTGAGTATCCTCATGAATTTGATCCAGCGCGTTACGCATGTTTCGGTTGGAAGTAACTTCTTTACCTATCACTTTTTCTATTGTATCCATCAATTCATTTAGTCCTTGTTTTTTTGCTGCAGATGTAGCCACAACAGGAACGCCTAAAAGCGTTTCTAGCCTAGCTAAGTTAATAGAAATTTTCTTCTTGTTTGCCTCGTCAATTAAATTGACACACACAATCACTTTTGGAGTAATTCGAATTATTTGCAACACAAGGTTTAAATTTCTCTCTAAACTAGTAGCATCGCAAACAACTACCGTTGCTTCTGAATCTTTGGATTTGATGAAGTCTTTTGCAACCTCCTCTTCTTGAGAATGAGCTGACAACGAATAAGTTCCAGGTAAATCGACGAAGACGTATCCGTTATGATTATGTTCAACGTATCCTTGGGCAAGATCAACAGTTTTTCCGGGCCAATTACCGGTATGTTGCCTCATTCCTGTTAGTTCGTTAAAAATTGTACTTTTTCCCACATTGGGATTTCCAGCCAATGCGATCGTTCGATCAGTCTTTTTTTTCTTTTGGATTTCAAACCCAGAGTTAGTTATCTCCATATCTTTTCACCTCGATATATTGTGCATCGCTATTCCTTAGAGCAATCGTTGTACCGCGTACTCTGTAGGCTATAGGATCTCCTTTGGGACTTATCAGAATCTTTTTTAGTGGAGTTCTTTCATAAAAACCTAAGTCCAGTAACCTCCGATTCATTTCAGCATTCGGATGATTAACTGATACAACATCATACGTTTCATCCATAATAATATTGTGTAACTGCATTTTGTACCTCCTATATTATTTTAGGTAGACCGAATACTTTTTTATTATATGACCAAAACTTTATACGTTCAAGGTAGAAACTACAAATTCTCATTGTTATTTAAGTTGAGCTAAAAAATGTTTTAGGTTATCCTAAAAAAGACAGAGTGATTTGGATTTTGAAAAGGTTCTTGATATATAGCGCGTGGAAAGGGACCTCGTAATGTTCTTAGAGGCCTCATTGTCGCAAAGAGGGCAAAAATCCCTTTAAGGACTAATTTGTTCTCTTTTCTTGTTATTTTATCCCTATAAGAATTTTTTGCTTTATTTTTAGGTACCATAAACGATCGTTTATGGTACCTTTGATGAATTAGTAAATTTGAACCATAAGTATTCTAAAACAAGAACCATAACTCATTTCCATAATCTAACGACCGATATTATTTGCACTCAACGTTTATGGTACTATTAAAGAAAAATATTGGAGGTATTATGAATGATTTTTGGCTATGCGCGTGTAAGTACAAATGATCAGAATTTAAATATGCAAATTGATGCTCTAAGGAACGTACAGACAGATAAAATTTTTAAAGAAAAAATTACTGGAACAAGGAAAGAACGTCCTGAATTAGCAGAACTTTTAAAAGTAATCCGGCCTGGAGATACTATCATTATTTATAAATTAGATAGGATTTCACGCTCAACAAAACATCTGATTGAGCTAACAGAACTTTTTGAAAAGAAAGAGGTCAATTTTATATCTATTCAAGACAATATAGATACCTCTACTAGTGTTGGAAAATTCTTTTTCAGAACAATGGCCAATTTAGCAGAGCTTGAGAGAGATATAATTGTTGAAAGGACTAAGGCTGGACTAGCAGCTGCTAGAGCCAGAGGAAGACATGGCGGCCGTCCTTACAAGGATCCATCGAAAGTTGAAACTGCTCTAAAAATGTATTCTTCAAAAGAATATACTATTAAACAGATAACTGAAGCAACAGGGCTAAGTAAAACAACCCTTTATCGCTATGTTGATAAAGGAGAACAATAATTTATGGTGACAAAAGCTCAAGGATTACTCACAAATGCTCAAAGAAATGACTTACTTTCAATAAAAAAATTAGGGAATGAAGAATTTAAATCCTATTTTAGTTTCTCTGCAGAAGATATCGAGTTGATCAATAAACATAGAGGGGAAGCTAATCGTATGGGATTTGGTGTTCAATTGTGTCTCGCTCGATACCCTGGAATAGCATTGTCTGATAGTCTGGATATCCCTGAGGATTTTCTTAAGTATGTGGGGGCACAACTTGGGATATCGATAATTGAGTTTGAGAATTATGGAAAAGGTAAAAATACTCTACTCAATCATTTGACTGAAATTTGTACATATTACAATTATCAGGAATGTACTTGGTCAAATTTATCCTATCTTAAAAAGATATTAGAAGACATTGTTAAAGAAAATTTTGACGAAATATACCTTATACAATCAGCCGTCCAAGAATTTCGAAAGCAAAGAATTTTGTTGCCTGATATTATTGAAATTGAGCGTATTGTTATTTCGGTTAGAACAGCTAATGAACTAGAATTATACCGACAAATCTCAGATATATTGTCTGATACACAAAAAGAGAAGCTAGAACAATTATTAGTTATAAGTTTAGAAAGTAAACGTTCTAAACTAGCTTGGTTGAAGACACTGAGCGGAAAATCCACCAAAGAGGCTGCTTTAGATGTTTGTTATCGTATACAAACGATAGCAGCTATAAACCTTAATCAAGAGGCATTATCCTTTGTTCATGAAAATAGACTAGGGCAACTCGCACGTGTTGCAGAACGTTATAAAACATATGATTATATCCGTTTTGACGAAAATAAGCGATATGCTCTGTTAACTACATTCCTTATAAAATATCAACAAGTGTTAATAGACCATTTGATTAATATACACACGCGTATTCTGATGACAGCTGAATTGTAATATTAATCGCAACAAAGAACCCATCAAAAATTTCTAGTAAAATGAGTTTAGGATAACAAACTACTAGGAGTGATTTTGATGGGTTCACACAAAAAGCTTACACGAGATAATCGAAAATGTATAGAGACGATGATTTATGATGCCAAGAGTATTCAAGAAATAGCGGACAGAATTGGTGTTAGCCGAACAACGATTGATCGTGAGTTGAAACGAGTACCCGAAGATTTGATCTATAATGCCGACAATGCGCAATTAGATGCGGAAATGAAGCGCAGTGCCTGTGGTGCGAAGTCCAAATGGACTTCTGAATTCGCTTATCAGATTGAATGTGATCTTGAAGACAGCTGGTCCCCTGAACAAATTGCGAATGATCGTCAAATAGTTTCATTCAAAACCATTTACAATTGGCTCTATGCCGGTATTCTTAATGTGTCTAAACAGTGTCTGAGACATAAAGGCAGAAGACAAGAAAAACAAGAAGAGGCACGAGGCAAAATGACTGTAGGGCATACCATTGATGAACGCCCAGCTTCTGTGTCAACTCGAGAAGAATTTGGACATTGGGAGTTGGACACAGTTGTTTCTAGCAGAGGGGAAAGCAAAGCCTGCGAAGCAACGTTTATTGAACGGAAAACACGCTTTTATTGGGCGATCTCAATGAGGGATCGTACCGCGAAGTCAATGGCACAAGCGATTAAAGCTTTTGTGCAAGACCTAGGGAGTCACAAGGCATTTTTAAGCTTTACGGTCGACCGTGGGAAAGAGTTTTCTTGCTGGAAAGAAATTGAGAAAGATTTAGACGTACCTATGTATTTTTGTGATCCATACTCCCCATGGCAACGCGGATCTAACGAAAATGGGAATGGTTTATTTAGAGAATTCTTCCCTAAGGGAACTGATTTTTCAAAGGTACCCCCTACGGAGAAACAGGAAGCATTACGCAAGATAAATATGCGTCCTAAAAAAACATTGAACTGGAAAAATTGTTGGGAAGTCTTTCAAGAAGAAATGTTGCAATTAATTTGACAATTCAGCATGTAAATACATCTCTATGGTTGGATATTCGTTTGAAGTAGTAACGTGTAGTTTTTTAGTCATTTTTATTTGACTCAAAAATAGGAGGGGGAGTGATTGTTTGATTACTTTTTTTTAACACTAGGGTTACTATTTTTTTCTATAATTTTGCTGATAGTAATCACAATACTTTTAAAAAGAGATTGGATGTAGTATAAAAGTTGAGACAGCTTTTGAGAGAGGGTAAACTAATCTCAAAGGAAGGTGTCAACCTATGTCCAAACGGTACACAAAGGAATTTAAACAGACTATTTTAGATTTATACAATCAGGGGAAAAATGCCCGTCAATTATCCTTAGAATACGAAGTCGGTTATTCAACGGTTTTGAAATGGATCCAGGGTTCCACTAGAACTAGTCCTGGCGGACTAACGCCTGATGAATCGAAAGAACTTAGAAAATTGTTAAAAGAAAAAGATGAGGAAATTACCATCTTAAAAAAAGCACTCGGTCTGCTGGCAAAGAAATAAAAACCATTGAATTCATTCGTCAAGAAAGCGAAGCAGGCCATCATAGTGTTATGAAAATGTGCCAGCTTCTTGACATCCCTCGAGCAACGTATTATCGGAGAATCAACCCCACCCCAACAAAAAGAATGCAAGAACAGAAATTATTGGATCAACGCGTTTTTTGTCTCTATCACGAAAGTGATCGTATCTATGGGGCAGGCAAAATTCGCTATCTATTAACTCAAAATTTTTCAGAGTACCGTAAAATTAATCTAAAACGTGTTCAAAAATCAATGGAGCGTCAAGGAATCCAATCTGTATCCATCAAGAAATTCAAAGCAGGTAAAGCAGCTAAACGAATCTTAAAAAATTATCCCAATCTGCTTAACCAAGATTTTTCAACAACTGCTTTAAACCAAAAATGGGTTGCAGATATCACGTATATAAACACATTAAACGACGGTTGGTGCTATCTTTCAACAATCATGGATCTTCATTCAAGAAAAATAATCGGTTATCACTTTGATCAACATATGACAACAGAAATTGTAGACAAAGCTCTTGATGAAGCTATTTTAAATCGAAATATTTGTAATGGCTTAATTTTGCATACCGATTTAGGGGCACAATATACCAGCAATGAATATGAAGAAAAATTAAAGAAGTTAGCTATAAGCCATTCTTACAGCCGAAAAGGCTGTCCCTATGACAACGCCGGGATCGAGTCTTTCCACGCATTACTAAAAAAAGAGCACGTGTACCAACGGCCTTTTTATCAAAATTTTGAAGAAGCGAAAGTCGAAATTTTTAGCTACGTACAAGGATTTTACAATAATCGCAGAATTCATAGTGCGTTAGCTTATTTATCTCCAAGTCAGTTTGAGCAAGCCATTCTAGCTGCATAAAAAATCTCTCGCAAAAAGTGTCTCATCTATTGACTCTGATCCAGTTGGCCCATCTTTGGGTCCTCAACTTATGACAGAGATTGGCGATATTCGCCGCTTTTCTCATAGAGGTGCATTAACTGCTTTTGCAGGAGTCGATCCTGGCGTAAATCAATCTGGAACGTATAGTCAGAAAGGTGTCCGTACTAGTAAGCGTGGGTCTGCCCAACTTCGCAAGACACTTTTCCAAGTAATGAATGTCTTAGTGAAAAGCTCACCTGAAGACGATCCTGTTTATACGTTCATTTCAAGAAAAAGAGCTGAAGGCAAACCTTACTATGTCTATATGACTGCAGGTGCAAATAAATTTTTGCGTATCTATTACGGACGAGTAAAAGAATATCTATCTTCTCTTCCAGAAATCGAATAACGCTATCCATGAAGAATCAATTTGAAACCAGCGATTTTCGGTGGTTATATTTGTCGTGCCTTCAAAAATAGATGAACCTTTTAGTAATTTATGGTTGACTTTTTATTTGCAGGCTTTATAGGGAGCATATCAGGACCATTTTCTGTACACTTTATTTGACTTTAGGCTGATAATGGAACTTAACCAAATAACGACCTTATTTGGTTGACTACAGTTCACCAGACTTTTTCATATTTTATACATCATAGTATCTGTTTGAACCTTACTTCTATAATTTGATTCATTCTCAATGTATTGTAGAGAATACTCTGATTTAGAGAACTTTCTATAAATCTTTCGAACTGTTCATCTGTCTCAAGTGAAGTAAACATAAAGAAGGTGATTGTAATTTTGTCAATTTTAGTAGTCATATCCTCATAGCCATGAACCAGCAAGAACGCTAAGGGAGAAGCGACTTTAATTTCAATTTTCCCTTCTAAATCGTCCAGAAAGATATCCTTTTTGCTAGCATATTTTAAAATGGATAGTAGCGTATCGCTGAGTAAACTTCCAGCAAATAAATCAATAGAACTATTTGTTGTTGAATCAATATCAAAATTAATGATATTCTCAACTGACAATACGGCCTTATTACTCAAAATTTTTATATGATTTTGATTGTCTACAAGTCCCCTATAATCAACTAAATAATGATCTGAATATAGATCATTCATCCATGCACCTCAATCTTTTTGCAACATCGACCATTTCATGTATTTTGTCCTCGATAATGTCATAATGATTTACTGGCCGGTTTGCAAAAGTCGCAAAACCACAATCTGGTGTTAGCCAAATTCTTTCACTGGGTAAGAATTTTTTAGCTTCATTTACTTGAGAGATAATTTTGCTCTTATCTTCTACTTTTTCCGTTCTGGGATTAATGACTCCTAGTCCGAGTATCGTATTTTTAGGAAACATGTCATTTGAAAATAGTGAGCTAAGTTCTCCAGCTCTAGGAGTAGAAAATTCTAAACCGAGTATATCGGGATTTATTGAATGAAACAATGGTAATAAAGGGGTGTATGGTCCCTGTAATAAGGTTGTTTCATCTGTACTCCAATTTCCTCTACAAACATGAACGGAAGACAATACATCTTTTTTCTTCATGTAATTAATAATTGGTTTTATTAATGACTCTGCAAAGGCTAATTCTTCCGTAGGATCTTTTTTTTCCGCCAAAGCGGCGCACATGAACGTCCGTGTTTTCCCTTCAGTAAAAACTACTTCTGTTAAAACAGGTTCATCTAATTGGATAACATTTACTCCTAAATTTGTTAAATTATCGATCTCTACTTTTAAAATTTTTATAACATCTGCGCCCAATTCTTCTTTAGATGCGTAATGCCCTCTTGTAAGTTCAGGGAACCACATGGAGCGCGTAAGAAGATAAGGTCCAGGAAGCGTGATTTTTATTGGCTTTTTAGTATATTTTTGTACCATTTTCAATTCGTCCACAGCAAGGCCGTTCGTATATCTCAATTTCCCGATACAAACGGGATTTTTTATAGCACTTGCTGGAACATCCAATATGTTTAACATTTCTTCAAAGGCTTTTTTGTCTTCTATATATTCTAACAGTTCGCTCATACTCATCATTTGAACACCAGAAAGCTTTTCAGAAACAAAAGAAACATAATTATCTCTATATAGCTCTCCGCTAGTAATAATATCTACTCCTAAAGCTTCTTGCCACTTTATAACCTCTGCAGTCTCTTTTTCTATAAGAGACCAATAGTCTTGTTCTGATAGTAACTTTCTTTTCAGTTTTCTTCTTGACGTCATATTATCGTTAGAACGGGGAAGACTTCCCATTAACGCTGTCGAAAATAAAGGATACTCATTTTTAGAGTTCATATACGCTAACCCTTCTTACTGTTTTATAAAAAATCTAAATATTGATTTGCTTGTTCAATCTGAGAAAAACCTGTTAGTCTCCCCGGCACCCATTGCTCCAATCCTTCTAAATCCATAATTTCTTTATGATTTGGAAGATTATAGTCCATCGATAACAGAATGTTATTCCATTGTTTAAAAAGTTCTTTATCAAAATCTGGGTGTCCAACAAAAATACAATGATCGAATAGTCTTGTTTGCTCAATTATTTTTAATTGTTGAGAATCAATTGTCCCATCTTTTGTCCAACTATTCCAATTCAAATCAATCGTTACTGCTGCGTCAACTTCTCCTCGAACTAACGCTTGGACAGCATCTAGTTCTCCTCCTATGTGATCACCGTGTAATCCTATACCAATGTCAAATCGTTTTTCAACATAATCTTTATTATACTCAAGCCCTTTTTGATGAAGATGATTGATTGGAATTAAACGTGCTTGCGGAGAATCCTCCGCTCCGAATCCAATCGCCTTGCCTTTCAGATCTAATAAAGAAGAAATGGTCGAATTTTTTCTTACGACGAAATATGTTTTCCTGTTTTGATCAGTATCTCTCATCGATCCATTTAAACACGTTCCTTTTGTTTGAATATAGCTATCTAACCAAGCTAACGGTGAGTTCCAAGCAATATCTATTTCTCTATTCAATAGAGCCTTTACTTGTAACTCATAATCTTTATAAAATTCACAGCTAGTTTCAATTCCTTGTTTCGTTAAGAATTTTGAAATCATTTCCCAAATAATTGTCACTTTAGGATCATAGATTACTGCTCCAACTTTAACTTTTTTCCTCATGGATTCTCCTCCTGTAGTTTATGGGATTTGTTGGCCGGTTACTGCTTTTCCTAACCAAAGATTTAAAACATCAACACTTGGAGCCATTATTTGTCCAGCATATGCGTCTCTAAGGTAGCGTTCGATTGGGGAACTTTGATTATATGCCTTTCCTCCACCTACTCGCATAGCAAGTCTCCCACATTCAATTGCAGCCTCAGAAGCTTGAATTCTCGCAGCAAGTATTTTAGCTAACGCATCTTCTTCTCCCGTTGCACCTGATTTGGCAGCTTCAAATGTTAACGTTCTACTAGCTATTGCTTTAGTGTAAATCGATGCTAAATGTGTTTGAATCCCATCTAATTTAGCTAATGATTTTCCATCAGGATAAATTCTATTATTCGCATGTTCAATTGCTAATTCATTCAATTTCACGCAAACGCCACTATATACAGCAGCCAGTCCTGTAATGAAGAATGGCGCTATAACATTAAGTACCTGATACATTCCAGACCCTTCATTACCGATTCGGTCCGTGTCTGTTAATTTCACATCATCTAAAATCATTGGGCAAGAAACATTTCCTTTCATCCCCATTCCGTGCCATTTTTCCGTTTGAAAAGTAACTCCTTCTCGCTCTAATGGAATAAGCCAATTATTAATTTTTTCTTGTTCGGACACGCTAGGGGAAAGAACTAAATAATAAGACGCATACGTAGCAGATGTGACCATGCTTTTCTTACCATTTAAAACTGTAATTTCTTCTGCGCTGTTCACAGTCATTTCTGGTTGATAAAAATGAACGCCTGAACCAAATTCACTATAAGCTAATGCTAAAAAAGTTTTATTTGAAATAACATCTTTGCATATTTTATCTTTCATTTCAGGGGTTCCATGCGTTAACACGCACATCAATGCGACGTTGTGCATCATATAACATAATCCCGCACTAGGATTTTCTTCTGCTAAAGCCATACATACTTCTGCATGCTCAAGGAGTCCCTTTCCTGCTCCACCTAATTCTTTTGGAATTAATAATTCAAAATAATTTTGATTACCTAACTCTTTGAAGGTTTCTACAGGAAACTCTCCGGTTTGATCTGTTTCTACAGAGTAAGGAGCAACGTATTTTTTTGCAAACTCTTTTGTCGTTAAATAATAGTTTTCCATTAATAGACCTCTTTTTCATTTTTTTATAAGCTAGAGCACCTTTCTAAAAGGTGCTTGTCATTCGTGTAACTAATCACAATAATAGATTACAATAGTATGGGGGCTTTTGAATAATTGATGACATTAAATAGAGCACGTTACAAGATATTGTATACGCATTGTAAAAAGTCGAATACGATTAACTTAGAAACTCTAAGGTTGTTGATCACTCAAAATCACCGATTCATTTTAATCATACTCATCCCTCCCAAAAAAACACTCCATAAAGCCCTTACAATTAAAAGACTATCAAAAATTTGCTTATGTTGCAAAGTTTAATTTTGACTTGCTTGATTGTAATATTACTGGTTCTTTTCCCGGCTATTCGTAGGTAGACTATTTGCAATCTCTGAGTGGCTAACTCCTCGTAAACTCTGCTAGCGAAGGTTGTGTTGCAAAGTTTTTTAAAACGACGAACGTCTCGAATATTCATCTAGCTGTTTATGCTGCTTTTAATAGATGTTCAATTTCTTCCCACGTGGAAAAGTCGAAGAGGGTAATTTCTCTTCGACTTTCTTTATATAGTGCAGAAACCACTTCAATTCCTTTGATCGTGGCAGCTGCTGTATGCGTGGATTGGAAACTATTGCCGTAAGGAAACTTGCCTTTCACCTGGCGGTGATCCTGTTCAAGAATATTGTTGAGATATTTGGACTTCCAATGGTGGGCCTGTTTACCTAGTATTCCCTCATCCTTCAGCTCTTTGATAGCTTTGAGAGAAGGGGCATACTTATCCGTCACAATCGAGCGTGGTTGGCCATAATCACGAATTAATCGCCAAATAAAGGACTTTGCAGAAACGGTATCTCGATGGTTTCGTAACCACATATCCAGGGTATTTCCGTTGGAATCAATGGCACGATAGAGGTAACGGTCTTTCCCTTTTACTTTGACATACGTTTCGTCAATCCGCCAGGATTTGGACAAGGAACGGCGTTTGTTACGTTTCTTCCATAAATGATAAAGGACTTTGCCATATTGTTTGTCCCAGCGATAGATGGTGGTGTAATGCACACCGATACTGAATTTACGCATTATTTTGGCACAATCACGGTAGCTCAAAGAAAAATGATAGTATAAGCCTAAGGCTTCAATAATAATCCGATAATCGTATTGTTGTGACTGCTAAACTAAAGTGAGCCAAAAATGCTCAGTAATTTTGAGCCACCTATAAAATCAGCTATTTTCGATAAACTAGTAAAGACTAATTTATCGGAGGCAAAACAGGTGGAGAGAAAATTTATGATTTATTCAAAAATAAAAGAATTGGAAGCCTTAGGCTTTTCTCAACGAAATATCGCAAAACAACTGGGCATTTCAAGAAACACAGTCGCTAAGTACTGTGATAAGGATGTGGAAACATTTACTACATGGCTCGCTTCTACTAAACATCGAAAACAGAAGTTAGATGAACACAAAGAACGAATCTTAGAATGGTTGAGAACCTATCCTGATTTAACAACTGCTCAAATTCAAGATTGGTTAGAAGAACGCGGCTTTGAGAATATAGTAGAAAGTACACTCAGACGATATGTGAAGAATCTTCGGGAAGAGTACCAATTGCCTAAGCAAGTACACCAACGACAATATGAAGCGATTCCTGACCCTCCAATGGGAGAACAAGCTCAAATTGATTTTGGACAAATCTGGGTAACCACTGAAAATAAGCACCGAATCAAACTGTATGTTGTCGCCTTTGTTCTATCACATTCAAGATACAAATATATGGAGTGGTGGGATCATCCTTATCGAACAGAAGAAGTAATACAGGCACATGAACATGCGTTTCGGTACTTTTCAGGAAAACCAAAAACAATCGTTTATGATCAAGATCGTACCTTATTTATCAACGAGAACTATGGCGATATTATTTTTACCCCACAGTTTGAAACTTATCGCCAAACACAGCGATTTAAGAGGTTCTGTTGCAAAGATTTATTAGAGGACAGACTTCCCCAATTTTCAGCGGATCGTCTAAACAGCTTGGAACAATTCATCAAATTTATCCCACAAAAAATGGTCGGAGCGATTTTCGTCGCTTCGACTTTGTTTGTCTAATGCATGCAGTACTTCAATCCCTTGAAGAGTGGCTTTCCCAGTTCGCATGGTTTGAAAACCGCAAGATTTTGGCACTCTTTTTTTGATTAACCGATGATCTTGTTCCAAAATATTATTGAGAACCTTAACGGTTCGGTGCTCTAAATCCTTTGGCAGAATCCTTTCTTCTTGCAACGCTCGAAGCGCCTTTAAGGTAGCCGCATACTTATCCGTAACGAGTGCCCGAGGCTGTCCGTGATCTCGAACTAACCGTTTGAAAAAGGCTTTGGCTGCTTGTGTATCCCGATGTTTTCGTAACCATAGACCCAAGGATTGACCTGTCGAATCAATGGCACGATACAAATAATGGTTCTTACCTTTAATCTTGACGTACGTTTCGTCCATGCGCCAAGAATCCGTAAACTGTTGCTTCCGAAGTTGTTTTTTCCACAAACCATAAAGAATCTTTCCATAGTGTTGCACCCAGCGATAGATGGTTGTGTGGTCGACACGAATCCGATAATAAGCTAGTAGCTCTGCGCATTCACGATAACTCAAAGGGTAATGGCAATACATAACGACTGCTTCATTAATGATTTTATACGGATAGTGTCTCCCTTTAAATAAATTCTTCATGAACGTCCTCCGAGTACTGTCAATTTTCTACAATTATACCGGAAAAAACGTTTCAACAAAAACTTTGCAACAGAACCGATTAAAGAAGGGGCGAAGTACATTCCGAATACAATGTTTGTTTTAGATCAATTTCATACAGTTAAATATGTGAAAAAAGCATGTACAGGTCTATCATCAGGTGCACCAATACTGCTTGATTGGATTAATAAGAACCACAAGAATTTTGTTCAAGCGTTCTTTACTAGTCGTTTAGAGGATCATACGCTGTCTGGAAATCAAAGGAAGCAAATCGCTCAAGCCCAAAGATATCTCTTAGGCAACTGGGAAGCAATTCAAAATCAACATAATGTCGATTATATAGGCTGCAGCGCCGAAGGTCATGTGAGCCATATTCTGTCTTCACGATTAAGTTCTCGTCCGTTAGGATGGAGTAAAATCGGAGCGAACAATATCGCTAAAATGCGTGTATTTCTAAGGAAGCTGAATTGTAATATTAATCGCAACAAAGAACCCATCAAAAATTTCTAGTAAAATGAGTTTAGGATAACAAACTACTAGGAGTGATTTTGATGGGTTCACACAAAAAGCTTACACGAGATAATCGAAAATGTATAGAGACGATGATTTATGATGCCAAGAGTATTCAAGAAATAGCGGACAGAATTGGTGTTAGCCGAACAACGATTGATCGTGAGTTGAAACGAGTACCCGAAGATTTGATCTATAATGCCGACAATGCGCAATTAGATGCGGAAATGAAGCGCAGTGCCTGTGGTGCGAAGTCCAAATGGACTTCTGAATTCGCTTATCAGATTGAATGTGATCTTGAAGACAGCTGGTCCCCTGAACAAATTGCGAATGATCGTCAAATAGTTTCATTCAAAACCATTTACAATTGGCTCTATGCCGGTATTCTTAATGTGTCTAAACAGTGTCTGAGACATAAAGGCAGAAGACAAGAAAAACAAGAAGAGGCACGAGGCAAAATGACTGTAGGGCATACCATTGATGAACGCCCAGCTTCTGTGTCAACTCGAGAAGAATTTGGACATTGGGAGTTGGACACAGTTGTTTCTAGCAGAGGGGAAAGCAAAGCCTGCGAAGCAACGTTTATTGAACGGAAAACACGCTTTTATTGGGCGATCTCAATGAGGGATCGTACCGCGAAGTCAATGGCACAAGCGATTAAAGCTTTTGTGCAAGACCTAGGGAGTCACAAGGCATTTTTAAGCTTTACGGTCGACCGTGGGAAAGAGTTTTCTTGCTGGAAAGAAATTGAGAAAGATTTAGACGTACCTATGTATTTTTGTGATCCATACTCCCCATGGCAACGCGGATCTAACGAAAATGGGAATGGTTTATTTAGAGAATTCTTCCCTAAGGGAACTGATTTTTCAAAGGTACCCCCTACGGAGAAACAGGAAGCATTACGCAAGATAAATATGCGTCCTAAAAAAACATTGAACTGGAAAAATTGTTGGGAAGTCTTTCAAGAAGAAATGTTGCAATTAATTTGACAATTCAGCGGAATAAAGGGAACCTAATGGTTCACTTAGAATTGAAAAACAAGGAGATTCAAAAAGAGTCTCGAGTTCAGCGATTAGACAAACGTGTCAATCGTCCAAAACCAACCATAGATCAAAGTTTTTTTGCCAAATTACCATTATTGGAAAATGGGTTAATTACCGGTACACGCAACAGAGTAGCTAGCGTGATTAAATAGATTCTATTGATTTATCAAGGTTTCATTCATCACCATATTTTGGAGAAATACGAATTCCAACAAATTTTTGACGCAATCTTTTCAAGCAAACTATTTGTAATCGTTTCCGAAAAAGTGGTATAAAATAAGTGTAAGGGATAGAGAATTCCCGATAAATTGTCAGCAATGGCAGCAGAATAGTGAATCTGTCGGTGAGAATCGACACGAAAGGAACGTGGGAGTTTGAAGAATCCCTTATTAACTGAACGGTCTAGCGGATGTTGCGTATAGTTGAGTGGACATAAGAACCTCAAATGTAGTAAGACAACTTGAAAAATCCGCTAGGCTATTTTGTATATCATTTCCATAAATAAGCAACTTCCCTTATACTCAAATAAAGGAGGCGTTTATAATGGTTTCGCCAAAAGAAGTTATTAGCCCCAAAGAAAAACTTGAATTGATGCATATTATTGAAGATGGTACCGAAACAGGTAAGGGCTATTCAATAGCAAAGTTGAGATGGAAAAATGTTATTTCATATGGTATTCGTTATGACGGTGATAATGAAAATGATAAAGGGTTTCCTACTACAGGTAAAGGATATCAATCAGCATGGTTCATTCTTCCTGATGTTGTTGCATACCCTTATTTGAGAACTGTTGTGGCACAAAAAGATATTGATTCGCGTTTAGACATAGTGACAAATTTCAGCAAAATTTAAGCAAATCTTTCAAATGTGGGAAGGCGGTTTCAATGCTAAATAAGTATAATAAAGTTTTAGTAGCGATTGATGGGTCGGAACAATCAGAAAAAGCACTAAAAGAGGCGATTGATGCGGCTAAGCGAAACGAAGCATTTCTAACGGTTATCACAGTTTCTGCTACAAACACGTTCGTAGCAGATGCACATATGGTTGCACATGTGTTAGAGCAGGCAGAAATTTCCTCGAAAACTATTCTGAAAAATGCAGAGGAAATTATTTCAGATGCGGTTGTTTATGAAGTTAAGGTATTGGTTGGCAATCCTAAGGCGGCGATTGTTGAGTATGCAAAAGAAGAAAAAGCAGATTTGATAATCATGGGCGCAACAGGAAAAGGAGCATTTTCTCGTTTATTACTAGGCTCTACGACCGCCTATGTTGTAAACCATGCGCCGTGTAATGTTTTGGTTGTGAGATGAAAAAGGGAACTTCTCATAAATTTGAGGAGTTTTTTCATTATAAGCAAAAAAATTCCTAAAATACGACCAATCCCTTATAATTTCAAAAAGGGAGGCGGTTGTAATGGCAGGGAGATATAAGAGAGTTATGGTTCTAGTTGATGGTTCAGACCAATCCTATGATGCGTTAAGAAAGGCAGTTGGTATTGTGCACAGAGATAAAGCACACTTATTTATTTTAGCAGACACAAAAATGTCCTTTGAAGCATACGATGGCCTTGAATACTCATCAGAACACATTACCTATACAATCCGAAAAAGCGAAGACGCTCGGAAGATGTATATCGTTCAATTTTCCCAAGAGAACAATATCGACTTAATTGTGATCGGAGCTTCAGGTATAACTAGTTTAGGTTCAACACTAGTAAGTTCTATCACTACGCATGTAGTTGGTTACGCTCCTTGTAAAGTAATGGTTGTGAGATAGCATATAAACCTCTCAATTAGTCTGAGAGGTCTTTTTTTGCTTCTCGAGAAGCTGTATAATAGGTACAAATTTAGGAAAAGAGGAACTACAAATAATCGATGGACGTGAATGTTTCGATCCAAATATGGCACCACTTACTGAGTTCAGTAAGAAACTGTCTTGGCCACCTACTTATATCAAATGTGATTGTGGCGAGATACTAAGCAGAGCTCAGCGGACTAACGCTTCTTTTTACTGGAGATGTAAAAAATGCGAGAAGATGTTCTCTATGGTTAGAGGAAGTTATCACTCCAAGACCTCCAATAAGTAAATTGATTCTTTACATATTGTGAGTTAGTAGTGGTCCCTTTTTCAACCATCGTTACTATGAAAAGCGGCCCCATTTTAAACTAGCATAAACATTTGATGATCTGGAAACCAGATTGATATTTAAACCAAGTGGATATTGTAAACCTAATGAGACACCGCAATATCTTTTATACGTTGAATTGTCAAATTAATTGCAACATTTCTTCTTGAAAGACTTCCCAACAATTTTTCCAGTTCAATGTTTTTTTAGGACGCATATTTATCTTGCGTAATGCTTCCTGTTTCTCCGTAGGGGGTACCTTTGAAAAATCAGTTCCCTTAGGGAAGAATTCTCTAAATAAACCATTCCCATTTTCGTTAGATCCGCGTTGCCATGGGGAGTACGGATCACAAAAATACATAGGTACGTCTAAATCTTTCTCAATTTCTTTCCAGCAAGAAAACTCTTTCCCACGGTCGACCGTAAAGCTTAAAAATGCCTTGTGACTCCCTAGGTCTTGCACAAAAGCTTTAATCGCTTGTGCCATTGACTTCGCGGTACGATCCCTCATTGAGATCGCCCAATAAAAGCGTGTTTTCCGTTCAATAAACGTTGCTTCGCAGGCTTTACTTTCCCCTCTGCTAGAAACAACTGTGTCCAACTCCCAATGTCCAAATTCTTCTCGAGTTGACACAGAAGCTGGGCGTTCATCAATGGTATGCCCTACAGTCATTTTGCCTCGTGCCTCTTCTTGTTTTTCTTGTCTTCTGCCTTTATGTCTCAGACACTGTTTAGACACATTAAGAATACCGGCATAGAGCCAATTGTAAATGGTTTTGAATGAAACTATTTGACGATCATTCGCAATTTGTTCAGGGGACCAGCTGTCTTCAAGATCACATTCAATCTGATAAGCGAATTCAGAAGTCCATTTGGACTTCGCACCACAGGCACTGCGCTTCATTTCCGCATCTAATTGCGCATTGTCGGCATTATAGATCAAATCTTCGGGTACTCGTTTCAACTCACGATCAATCGTTGTTCGGCTAACACCAATTCTGTCCGCTATTTCTTGAATACTCTTGGCATCATAAATCATCGTCTCTATACATTTTCGATTATCTCGTGTAAGCTTTTTGTGTGAACCCATCAAAATCACTCCTAGTAGTTTGTTATCCTAAACTCATTTTACTAGAAATTTTTGATGGGTTCTTTGTTGCGATTAATATTACAATTCAGAAAAAAATGACACTGAGGTTTGCAAGATGTCAGAAATGATTAAGTTAATGACACAGAAAAAGGAATCGAATTTTTTCGATTCCTTAATAAATTCCACTTAATCTAAAAATTTCTTGAAAAGACTGTCTCATTTATTGACTCTGATCCATTTGTAAAAAGATATCCTAAACATGATTAGAAAATTTTAATATATGCGTTTACTCATCAGTACGCTGGCGGATCGTAAATCCCTTCTTTTTTTCCACCGGATCCAGTGTGAATATTTCCTCAAATTCAGTAGGTTGCATTAGCAAGATTCTCCGTTTTCCTAACCGAACTAAAATCATTCCGTATTCAAAGGATTCATTTCCTGTGGGTAAATCAACAATAGCACGTCCGTGATCCTTGCCTTTTTTTGTTCGTTGAATAGTAAAGGGCGCACAAAAGGCGGCTATTTCTGACCAATTATGTTTGTTGTACGCAATAAAAGGAACGCTATCCTTGAAATGACAAAATCCTTTCGATTGAAATAACAATTGAATATCTAACTCCATTTTTCCACCTCCAGAATAAAAAAATGATGGTTAGTAAGCTTTTTCTCGCGGGATAAATGTAATCGTCATACTTAACCCTAATCCTGTAGCATACCTGTTAAGAGTAGCCATGCTTGGAACGGAAGTTAAGTTCTCGATTTTCGATAACTGTGATTGTTTCATCCCTATTTTTTCAGCAAGTTCTTTTTGTGATACATTTTGCTTTTTGCGTTCATTGATTAGAAATATCAGACTATCTAGCACTTCCTTTTCTTCATCAGGAAGTGCTATTTCCTCTTTTAATTCGCTCCATAACATATCTATTCATCTTTCCTTTCTATCCAATCCGCTAGATTGCTTTTAGCTTTCTCAATCTCCTTTTTTGGAGTCTTGTTGCTCTTTTTGTGGAAATAGTGTAACAAAACAAATTCATTTCCCTTGAACGTTGCATAAAAAATTCGATAAGGAACGGGTCTTAATTCATATAAGTCGTACCCTTTCAACTTCTTAGACACAGGTTCATTCAAACTATATCCTTCACTCTCCAAACGGCCAACTTGAAAGTATAGCTTCTTCAAAATGGACTTATCCATTTTACTAGCACTTTTATTCATTTGTTGAATCCATTCTTTGATTTCAGAATTCCCTTGCGAATCTTCATACACATGAACTCTATACGCCATAAACCTACCCTTTCCATATAACTTATTTGCTATAACTAGTATATAACTCATTTGCTATATAGTCAAGTTATATTTATTATATTACGATAGCTTTCACTAGCCATTCAATAGCGATAAAATAACAAATGATAAAGCTAAAGGTTGCTAGTTAACATAATCGCAATTAGACTAAGAATGCCTTCGCTCTAATAAGCTAAAATTGGTGTATAGTCGTCCTATAAGTGTCCTTCTTTACAATAATGGCTAAAGTGGTTACAGTTGGATTGTAAGTGTCACTTTTGCCATAAATAAAGAAAGGAGTTTTTCATATGAAATTAGGCATCATCAAGACACACTTTCCAAATGAATGCAGAATACCTTTGCTCCCTTCGGACATCAGAGATTTTCCGAATACAATCTATGTGGAAAAGGGATTGGGAACTGGATTGGGCTTTTCAGATGAAGCTTATTCGGAAAAAGGGGCGATCGTTGCTTCAAAAGAAACGATTTTTGCCGAATGTGACGGTATTTTTTCCTTAAAAATTATTCAACCCGAAGAGTATCGCTTGTTGAGGGACGGTCAAATCATCATTGGTTGGACACATCCGTTAGGTTCGGGCAAAGACTTTATGGAAACACAAGCGCTCCCCAAAAAACTAGTGATCGTAGATTTAGATAATCGTTTCCCAACCGCCTATTATAATCACCAACGAAAACCTCTCTCTTGGATTCCTTCGAATTTTATTCGAAAAAATAGCTTTTATGCCGGTTATGCGGGAACGTTACATGCACTTTTGGCGCACGGATTACTACCTTCGGGAAAAGAAAAAATAGCTGTTTTAGGGTCAGGCAATGTCGCTCAAGGGGCGTTTCATGCCGTTTCAAAAATTACCTCAGAGGTCACTTTATTTTATCGCCGGACACTGCCAGAATTTAAAGAGCAACTTGCTGACTTCGATATGATTATTAATGGCATTGAGGTTGGAGACGACCGATTACCTATTTTATCTACCGAGGAGCAGCAACAACTTAAAAATGGGTGCTTCATTATTGATATCGCTGCAGACGCTGGGAATGCGATCGAAAACGATCATTTTACTACAATCGATGAGCCTGTATATTATGAAAACAACCATTTTTTCTATTGCGTTCCTAACACGCCATCGTTGGTCCATCGAACGGTAAGTCCCATTTTGAGCAGACAATTTACCAAATATATTTATTCTAAAGATATCAGTATTTTCAAAGACATTTTCCAGAGTAGTAATCGCTGAATCATAAGCAACAATGTGTGTTTAACCAAAACAGGAATCTCTAAACTAGAGATTCCTGTTTTGATTCGATTCCCTTAATTTACTCTGAAACTGTTGCCGTTCATGGGCATCCAAGTTAGCCTTTCTCCGGTTGTTCTTTCATTTTTTTTATCCGATAGAGTGTGCTTCGGCTAAAAGGTGTCTTTGCTTGCACCTCTTTGTAGCTTAGCCCCTGTTGCATTAATTGATAGGCGTGTTCTTTTTGACTTGTCATAGTCGCTTTGGGGCGGCCTTCCCGATAATTCGGGTTATTCTTTTTAGCAAAGGCTTTTCCTTCTTGGGTGCGTTCAACGATCATGTCGCGTTCCATTTCAGCAACACTGAGAAGTGTGCGCACAATCATTCGTCCCATGGGTGTGTTTTCAATCGTTCCCAGATTCAATACTTTGATCGTAATATCATCATCCAGTAGGGGTTCGATGATTCCTAGTGCTTCGCGGGTATTTCTAGCAAAGCGATCGAGTTTCGTAACAACAATACTGTCGCCAGATCGTACCTTACTTAACATCTCGTTAAATACGGGGCGGTCTTTTTTCGTACCCGTGAAGTTTTCTGAAAAGATATGCTTCTTTTGCACACCATATTCGAGTAATTGCTGTATTTGTTCTTTTGTACTTTGAGAGAGGGTAGAGACCCGCGCATAGCCATACTGCATTTTTAGTGAACCTTCCTAAAACAAATTATTTTTTAATTGTTCCAACTGATCAACGACGACCGAAAAGAACTCCTTTTCGGTAAGAATTGAAATGTCGTACCCTTCGGTTTGATATTTTTTCGCAAGCAATTCTTTTTTTGAATAAGGGGCGGTGTCAAATAAAGTTTGTTTCCGAAAACCGGTTACTAAAATATCCGTTTGATGAGTGACGGTGTTTTGAATGTTTCCTTGAAGAATCGTCACAAAATGCTGCGCCTTTGTTCGCGTCATCGTTTGTAAGCTACCTGTAAAAACAATGTTCTTTTTGTAGAGAAAATTTGTCTCAAATGGAAGGGGAGACAGTCGTTTTTTATCCAAAATAATCACCACTTTATGAGATAAGTTTATGACATTCTATAAACCCCAGTATAAAGCGTTTTTAGTGTTGTGTCAAAAACTATTAAGTTTCTGACACGAAAAAAGGAATCGAAAAAATTCGATTCCTTAAAAAAACAGCTTAATTTAAAACTCTCTCGCAAAAAGCGTCCCATCAATTGACTCTGATCCACTCCTTATTTCTATTAGTAATGGTATACTATGAGTAAAATAGGAACGGATGGTGTCGTAGATATGAGTAAAACTAAAAAGAATGAGGTCGTTGGTACAATCGTTGAAGTTTTTCAACTTCTACCTGATCCCATAGAAATCCGGAATACTAAGTCTGCCACGTTTAGTTATGAGATTGATGGTAAATACTATGTTTCAGAAAACAGCATAACGATTCCAATGAGGTTTGAAGTAGGTGATAAAATGACTATAAAATATAATGTCGATCATCCAACTGAGATTTTCACTAAGCACTACTTCGTGATCTGAAATATAAACGTATTAACTTGCCTTTTCAAATTTCATTTTTTTATTGTATATAATAAGAAAGGTGGCATATAATTTCACCCAATAATTATATGCTACCTTTTTGAATATTTTCATATCCATAATAAATATTAGCCAACACACTTAGTCACAAGCTTCTTTTTTAACTCCTCAGGAAGAAAATTTCTGTACCAAATACATTCATCTTTCTTCTCAGATGCCTTTTGCATTCCTCTAAGTATACATCTGTTACAGTATAAATTGTGCTCGCAATCTTTACATATAGTTAAAACATCTGGTAAGGTTACTTGAGAAAAAGTAGTTAAGAAGTTCTGACTCCTATCATAAATATCAGTAAATTTTTCTTGAAATACATTTCCAAAATCTAAATTAAAATAATCACCTGTATCCATAGTACAGATTTTCAAATTCCCGTTTGATTTTATTGAAACACTTGATAGTAAAGCTCCGCAGGATTCTGAAGCATATCTCTCCTCACTCACTATTCTGATAAAGTCGGGATACTTATTATCGATTTTTTTGTAAATATTTACAAAATTCATAAAACTTTCTTCGGTAGATAGAAACAACGCCTCTTCCATGGTTGCTCCGTCTGCTCTTCCCATTGCAACTACTGTCGAAGCAGCAAACGCTTCTGCTCCGTGACTGTATGACCAATCAGCTATGCTTTCTATCTCATGAACATTCTTTTGAGTCACAATTGTCACAATTCTTACAGGAATGTTTTTAGAAATTAATAAATCTATGTTGGACTTTACCCGGCTAAGCTTATTTTGAGAACCGGTAAACCAATCATAATAGTTATCATCTAAACTATGAAGATCTATTTGAACAAATACGTTATCCTTATACTTTTCTAAAGTTCTAACAAGCTTCTGAGATAATGCTATCCCGTTTGTTAAAAGCATAATGGATCTTATACCTGATCGAATTGCAATTTCTATTGCTTCGGATACATACCTATATGTTGATGGATCACCACCTGTCATTTCAACAGTAATAACACCAGCTTCTGCCAAATTCTCAAATAGCGGTTTTAATTTTTCATAAGGAACATCTTGTGCTGAACACTCTCCAAAAAAACCATAACAATGCCTACAAAGAATATTGCATCTAGAAGTTAGCTCAATTGTTACAACTGTTGGATAAATTCCGTTGTATTCAATCACCTCTACCATTCTATTATGTTTAGTATTCGATGTCTTTACTTCAACTGAATAGTTCTCTTTCATTGTGTTCAGTAAAATAGCAATATTCCTCTCAATGATTTCAGGTTGTTCATTGTACTTAAATTGAAAATAAGCCACTATTTGATCATATGATTTAAGACCATTAAATTGTTCTAGTATTTCAGCAGCAACATTATTTAGTTCAAAAGATGAACCTTTATTAGTTTTCTGCTGCCATTCTGCATTTGGCGTTTGAAGAAAGTACTTAGGCTGTTCCCCTTTATTGTATTTGTAAATAATCATTTTAGGTTCCACGTAAATGTATGTCATTAGGGCCTCATAAGCGCAGAGAGGGCGATTTTCCCTTTAAGCAATTTAAAGCCGTTAGAATCAATGTTTCTAATTATTTGTATTATTGGTTTTGAAAATCGAATTGTTTTTTGAATTAATAACGATTGATACAAAGTTCCAAAACCGTTTCACGCTTTAAGTATTGGAACTTTGAATAAAGTAATGAGTTATAGGACTTGATTTCAAGTGTTAATTCCATACTTCAAGGGACTTTTCATTTAGTACCGTAAACGACCGTTTATGGTACCTAAAAATAAAGCAAAAAATTCTTATAGGGATAAAATAACAAGAAAAGAGAACAAATTAGTCCTTAAAGGGATTTTTGCCCTCTTTGCGACAATGAGGCCCAAAGTAACTCTATAGCGATCCATCATTACACCTCGTTTTTTGTTTTCTTTGTTTACTGATTTAAAGCCAAGCTTCTACTTCTTCCAATTCTGCGCTATGAAATCTTTTGTTTGCTTATCATTCCTAAAGTTTATTGTTAGCACCTCAATCAAATATTTCTACCCTTTCTTATGTTAGCGCTCCAAACTATTTAAATTCCACATGCAGCTCTTTACCTACTCTATTAGCAATCTCATAGAGAATTGTTAAACTCGGATTCATCGATCCGTTTTCAATTCTAGCAATAGTTGATTGAGGTTTACCTACTTTATCAGCTAATTCACGTTGACTTAGTCCTAATTCTTTTCGCAATTGAGTTAAAGCAATCGCAACTTCTAAACGTTGCGATTCCTTTTCATACTCAGCGGCAAAGATTGAGCTTTCCGCCTTTTTTTTATTAATTAATTCGTCAATTTTACTCATTGAAATTCTCCTCTCTCATACCGTTCTTTAACTGCTTTAGCATGTTCAATTTCACTTTTTGGTGTTTTTTGCTGCTTTTTCGTGAATCCGTGCGTTATCAGATATTCATTTTCGATCTTCTGAAAATATATTGCTCGTTGGATATTACTACCTACTTTTGAACGTAATTCGAACAATTCGGTATCTAGTTTTTTAACCCACTCCATTCTTTGTGCCACGAGTAATCCATGTTCTTCTGTTTTGCTGATTGTTGCTAACAGTTTTGCAGAATCTTTTTCAGGAATCGAGTTTAAAAATTCTTCAAACTCACTTGATCCATCCTTCCGTTTTACGAAATCAAATTGTGGTTTTTCCATACCTTCATGATAGCACATTCGCCATCATGAATAAAGAGTAATTTGACGAATTTTTATCATAGTTTGCGTCAACTAGAAGCACTACTTAATTAATCTTAATGTACCCGTTTGACAAGTAATTTTGTGCATTTTCAGACTCTCTAGCTTCGGACTCATCTATGACACTAATTGCCAACCCATCGTTCGTATGGACGAGTTTTACAAATCCTTGAGCTAATTCATCGTCAAATTCAGCAAGTGGATAGCACCGGCTCTTGACTCCTTTACCGAGTTTGCCAAGTGATAATTGATTCGGAGTTCTTGTCACTTTGTTGTTTTCACTAGCGCAAACACTATCAAAAACTTGATTCATTTTGTCAATACTTCCATCAACAGGTAAATGCTTATTCAAGATATCAAGTAACCGACTATATTCATATGAACCTTTGGAGAAACTAAGTTTGTCGTGGCGGTCGGAAAATATTGTTCGTAATGATTCAACTTCTTCTAGGGTAAGTCTTTCTTTGATTATTTTGGTAAATAACCTAGCGTGGTAATCTTTATCCATATAAGCAATAACAAATGGATCAAGCAATTTTCCTATTTGATCGATTGATCGTTTTGTTTGAGTTAGCTTTCTTATATAATCAATTGATTCTTTAGCAGCTAATGCAGCCACACTTCCTATAACGATCGTTCCAAATGTTTTTTTCATTGTAGAAACCTCTTTTCAATTTTAGCGCTCTTGTTCAGAACGTTTGCTATTTGTTTTTTGATCTTGTGCTCTTTCGTCGTTCTCTTTTTCGATTTCAGAATAATCAAATATTCCCTGTTTAGACAAACTATCGATGGTTTCTTGAACAGCGATTAGTTTATCTAATTTTTCCTCATAGAAACGATAACTCTCAACCAGTCGTTGGCGTTGGGTTGTTTGATTTTTTGCCATCGAAATAATTTTTTCTTTTGTCAAATCGTGCCGCAAATTATCCGTTGCGAGTAGCTTTTTTTCTGCAAATCTGAATTGCTGTATCTCGTTTTTATATTTTTTTTGCATAGAAAGTTTTTCTAGGCTGAATTGTAATATTAATCGCAACAAAGAACCCATCAAAAATTTCTAGTAAAATGAGTTTAGGATAACAAACTACTAGGAGTGATTTTGATGGGTTCACACAAAAAGCTTACACGAGATAATCGAAAATGTATAGAGACGATGATTTATGATGCCAAGAGTATTCAAGAAATAGCGGACAGAATTGGTGTTAGCCGAACAACGATTGATCGTGAGTTGAAACGAGTACCCGAAGATTTGATCTATAATGCCGACAATGCGCAATTAGATGCGGAAATGAAGCGCAGTGCCTGTGGTGCGAAGTCCAAATGGACTTCTGAATTCGCTTATCAGATTGAATGTGATCTTGAAGACAGCTGGTCCCCTGAACAAATTGCGAATGATCGTCAAATAGTTTCATTCAAAACCATTTACAATTGGCTCTATGCCGGTATTCTTAATGTGTCTAAACAGTGTCTGAGACATAAAGGCAGAAGACAAGAAAAACAAGAAGAGGCACGAGGCAAAATGACTGTAGGGCATACCATTGATGAACGCCCAGCTTCTGTGTCAACTCGAGAAGAATTTGGACATTGGGAGTTGGACACAGTTGTTTCTAGCAGAGGGGAAAGCAAAGCCTGCGAAGCAACGTTTATTGAACGGAAAACACGCTTTTATTGGGCGATCTCAATGAGGGATCGTACCGCGAAGTCAATGGCACAAGCGATTAAAGCTTTTGTGCAAGACCTAGGGAGTCACAAGGCATTTTTAAGCTTTACGGTCGACCGTGGGAAAGAGTTTTCTTGCTGGAAAGAAATTGAGAAAGATTTAGACGTACCTATGTATTTTTGTGATCCATACTCCCCATGGCAACGCGGATCTAACGAAAATGGGAATGGTTTATTTAGAGAATTCTTCCCTAAGGGAACTGATTTTTCAAAGGTACCCCCTACGGAGAAACAGGAAGCATTACGCAAGATAAATATGCGTCCTAAAAAAACATTGAACTGGAAAAATTGTTGGGAAGTCTTTCAAGAAGAAATGTTGCAATTAATTTGACAATTCAGCCTAGTTTTGAAACTTCATCTAATTTAGTGACAATGGGCAAGTATTTTTCATAGGTGATTAGAAGTTTGGCTACTTGATTGTAGTTTTTTATTTTTTCATCAATCACACTAATTTTATTTTCTATTTCAATCTTTTGATCTGTTAATGTGGCTAATTGTGCTTGAATTTGATTCGGTGTTGAAATTTTTTCTTCACGGATTGTATTTAACGTAGTAAGCAATTTATCAGTATGCGCACGTTGCGAACGTCTTTTCAACATGGCTAGCTTTGGTTGAATATAAACATCAAGCAGCGGAACTTCTTTCTCCAATCCAGATAAAATTTGACTGCCAGTGAATTTTTGATTTGCTCTTTTTTTAGTGTCGTTCTCATTTTCGATTTGCATTTCTTGACCGTAATAATTCCAATTTTTACCAATGGCTACGGTAACGGATTGACTAATTTGATCGATAGATACGTATTCACTCGGAATAAATATTCTTTCAATATTGGCGCTAGGAATAGATAAAGAAACCCCTCGTTCGCTGATTGATTGAATATTTTTTCCAGCAACAGTGATTTTATCTGGTTCTAAACCTTGTTTAATTTCTAATCCTCGAATAATCCCTTCGCCTTTAATTGAGTAATTTTTATCTTCCATTGTCGATTTGTCTTTTACTGTGTAATCAAATTTATCATTGAGCCAAATTGTATAGCTACCGTCGTTTTCATTGACATCAACATAGTTACTCGCAATAAAAAATAAGCCTTCGGGTTCATTTGTTTCAAGCCTAACCAATAGACCTTCTTTTGTTGCTTTTTCAATTTGTTCATCTAATAAAGTTATCGGTGTATCTTGCTGTACAACAACACTTTTTTCTTTTTCTCTATATCGCTCATTAATAGGGTCAAGTGTAGATTCTTTCGTAAATTCATAATTAGTACGAAAACAATTTTCAAAATTGGAAAGATGGAAGCTATCAGGTAATAAAACTTCCTTAACTCTAGTATCGCTGACATCATTAAATAGGAAATCACTACTACCATCTTTATTCTGCTTTATAGTTATGTTGTAATCTTGATTAAGAAGATAGTTAAAATCTTTCAAAGAGTCACTAGCGAAAAAAGTATCCTCTATCGCTTTTTCCAGACTTTCTAATAACTCTTGATTCGTGATTAAGCGATTTGAAATGCCTTCCTTTGTAAACGTATCCATATCATCTAATTTATTACCACGAGTTTTTCGTTGTTGCCCTTCTTCTTCTAAAGCAAAAGTGATATGCTTTCCATCAGAGTTTACAGCTATTCCCAAAGCAGCAGTCTTTTCTTCGAATGCTTCCCATGAAGTTGTTTCATTTAAAATCATAGTCAATCTTTTTCTTATTTCAGATCGATAACTGGTGTTCTTACGTCTCTTTGAGTAGTTCTTGTATGAATCTTTTAGTTTTTCCTTTTTTGGAGAAATCGCAAGATTATGTTCAGCACATATTCGATTACTTATCTCTTTAATTTTGTTAGCAGTACGGTAAGGTTGACAACGAAATTTCTTTAAATCGTAAAATGATACACTGTTGAAAATGATGTGATTATGGATATGCTCTTGATCGACATGAGTAGATATTACGTATTCAAATTTCCCCTCAGTCAATTCATCAATCAATTGTTTACCTAATTCATGAGCCAATTCAGGTGTTATATCATCATCGGGAGAAAAACTTTGAATTAAATGATGTGCAAGTATTTCGCTTCCGCCGACTTTTTTGTAATCACCACGAACATCTAACGAAAATCCCCTTGTCATTTCCATTTCAACAGACGCACTTTGCGCCTGACAATTGTAACTACTTACGAGGTCACCATTATTTGTTTTTTCAGGATCAGTAATATAGCTTACAGCTATATTCAAAGTGTTTTTTATTTGATGAATCGTTGTAACTGCCATTAGATAAACCTTTGTGCGTCTCTAGCTCGGCGCATTTTAAAAAGTAGTTCTTCATTAATCATTTGTGTGAGTTCATGATATGAAACACTCAATTCTTGAAAATCTTCTTTTGAAACACTATTCGATATATTGGCTCTATGAGCCAACTGGTTGATGTTATTTCCGATTCGCCCTAATTCTGTTACCAGATTCTTTAAATCGGAAAAATCTGTGGTAATAGTAAATCCAGCTAGACACATATTTCTAGCGTACAAAGAAAAGTTTTCTATTTTCGCTTGACTCATTTTATATTTGAGCAAGAAATCTTCTTGCTCAGTGACTCTGAATTTTTTTTGAATTGTTCGAATTTCATTATCGTAGCTTTTTGAAATTTCCACTATTTCTGATGGCGTTTTTCGTGGTTTGAAATTTTCAATTTCCAAATAGAATCACTCCTAACGGTGGCAATCTGTTTTTTCTTCCTTAATGACTGTTTTTTATGACTTTTGGAGCTAATCTATTTTTCAAATAGTGATCCAAACTCTTTGACCGCCGACCTTCTTGGAATCGTAGATTACAGGGAGGCGGTCTTAGAGCAAGATTTGCAAGTTGGTACCAACTTACGAAAAAAAAAGAAAAAGCCACGGTGTGACTCTTTCTTTTTTGCACTTGGGGCGTTGCCCCAAACCCCTTTTATTTCAGTTCAGAGATTACGGAAAAATCTATTTGATCAAATTCCTTTTCCGTTAGATTAGCTAATTTCTTTGATACAGATAAGTAATTCCTATACGTATATTCAAGTTGTTTTTCATCTTCTATAAATTGTTTTCCTGTTTCTCCTTGTAGAACACTTAACATATTATTGATATCTGAACGGACACTCAAAAAGTTGTTTGTTTTAAGAATTTTTTTGTGCCCTTCGATTATTTCTAGTTCATGTTGCGAAAAAGTTTCCATATTTTACTCGTCCTTTCTTAAATCATTAAATGATACTGTGTTGATTATCTTCAACTTGTTTTTGTTTCTCTGCCGTTATATTATTTGTGCTTTCGTTCAATTCATTTGCTATTTTTTCGTACCTATTTAACTGATCTGTCAAACTAATAGTTTGATCTTGCACTTTTTCTGCTTCTTTCTGCAACACTTCTAAATGATGATCTATCTTTTGAATTAGTGAATCAGCTTGCTTCAAAATGCGATCAAAACTTTCCTTTAGCTCAGGTACATCTTTGTCGCTAGACCATGAAGCTAGGTACGGAAAACTGTAGTCTTTGGTATCAATTCCGAAATGTTCACAAACGACAAAAGCACAACTCTCAGCTTCTACTTCTTTGGTCTGACGAGACAATTTTTCTGTACCGGAATGTAGATCACTATGGGTTATTTCATGCACTAAAGTTTTTATAGTTTGTGATTGGCTCATGCCTTTATTGATAGCAATTTTTTTATTCTGATTATCACAGTATCCCTTTACGCCACCTTGCAATGATTCAAAAACAATCGAATAATCCGAAGTATATTTAATAGCTGAAAAGAGTTTTGCGTACTCTTTTACGTCGCTACTCAATTCTTTGGTTAGCTCTGGTAAAGGATCTCCACTTGTTTGAGAAACATCAAAAACAGATACAGGAAAGAAAGAAATTCCTTGAACTTCTTTCTTTTCTTTCTTACCATTTTTTACTTCTTCTACCTCTTTTTTATAAGGACGTCCACCAATAATTTTGATAGACTTTTCCCCTTTATTTACTTGTCGCTTAAAGGTATTCTTCCAAGTCTTGTAACCAGCTACACGCGTCGCTTTTGGCATTTGCATTAAGATTAGGAGTGTATTATTCAAGCTATACGAATGAAATTTTGACATAGTTTTAAGAAAGATTTTGTATTTATCAGATGATAAAAAATCCTTAATTCCTTCTTCCGCTTGGTTCAATAATTCAACAGTTTTATTATTCATTATTATCACCTACACCTTCGAGTCTTCTTTTTGTACTGGATTGTCAACTTGTTGACTAGGTGTGTCAGGCTGTGTTTCTGCCGGCAAAGAAGGCAATTGATCGTATTCATTTATAGCCTCTTGTGTGCTTTCTTTCAACGTTTCTGCTTGATTATTCAATGTATCAACAGTATTTTTAGCATCTTCTACAGCAGCTTGGATAGCGGTTGAATCTGCTTCTTCTACTTGTTTAGCCACTGTTTCGCTCGTACTATTCATCTTTTCAACAGCATCTTTAGTTGAGTTAATTTCAGGTTGAACAATTGTAGCAACCGTATTATTTTCTTGCGCTTTACTTATAACGGTTTCCGATTTGTTGCTGGTTTCCTGAATGTCATTTTGTGTCTTCTGAACGTCTTCTTTTATTGTATCTAGGTTGTTCACGGTATTTTCTGCTTTTGTTACAGATTGATTTACTTGTTTCAATTTTTGATCTGCAACGTCCTGTGATTCTTTCAATTCATTGATTTTAGCAGTTAGTTTATCATACGTATTTCTATATAAATCTTGATTTTCAACTAGGATAGAACCATCAATTTCAATCAATTGCTTGATTTCAGATAGTAGTTGATTGTATTCGACGGTTAACTCACTAATCCTTTCCCATTGCTTATTTAATGAATCTTTACCTGACGTTACAGTGGATTCAACACTTAGTAACTGATCTAATTCATTTTTTACATTGCCCATTTTTTCATTCAAGTTATTAGCGTTTTCTCGAACACTTTCTAAATCCTCTTTGGATTGATTCACCAATTGATTAATGTCAGGAGTTGGCTCTGGTTCGGGTTCAGGCTTTGGATCAGGAATCGGATCAGGAGTTGGACTAGGGTTTGGGATTGGCGTTGGTTCTGGAATAATAATTTCGTCCAATTTTTTATTTGTATCATTAACTTCTGGTTTAATTGTTTGTCCTTTTGAATCTTGGTTTTTACTTGGTGACGGATCGCTTAATAATAAAACTGGATTCTTAGAGCTACGGCTATTCTCCTTCTGTTTCTGTTCATCTAATGCAATATTCAATTGGTTGGATAGCTGATTTCTTGTTCCTTTATTTGTTTCGAATTTTGAATTATTTTCAATTCCAGATGATAGAATTTTATCGGTAGATTCGGAAGTTTTTTTCTGTTTTTTGGTCTTTTTTTCTTTTTGCTGAACCTGATTTTCCCAAGAAGATTTTGATTTTTTCTTCTTGGTATCATGGGTAGCTTTTTTTTCAATCTTAGGTGGTTGTGTTTTCTGGGATTGATTGTTATAAACTCCATACCCAACGCAACTCCCAAGTAAAGCAATTGAGAATAAACCACCAATTAAATATTTCTTCTTATTATTCATCATTTGTTTTTCCTCCTAATTTTTTCAAATTATTTAACCAAGTATCATAATCTTTTTTTGCTTCTTTTCTTTCCTTATCAGATAGAGAACTATCCCTACTATCCGATTCATACTTTTTCAAAAGATTCACTATACTTTTTGCGACAGTAATATCTTCCTGCAAATCGCTATCTTTGATCTCTTGATTAATTTTTTCAGCTTCTATTAAATTTTGAGCGCGCAGGAAATCGTATGCTTTTTCTTTTTGATAAAGTTTAATTTGCGAACTCAATGTCTTATTTTTTATTGCTTGATTAATCAATTTTGCTTCTTCAAATTTTCCTTGCTTCAAATAGGCAAATCCTTTCATGGCTTGAATGGTTTCACTTTGAGGAATATTTTGGATGTCGGTTACTTTTGACCAGTTCTCTTTTAAAAATGACCAATAGAAAAGAGCTAGCTGAGATTTATCTTTCTCTGCTAGCTCCTTCAATATTTTTTCATCTTTGTTACTATAAAGCGTTTCGATTAAGTTAGTTTCTTCGTCAGGATAGCTTTTTAAAGCCGTTTCGTAATCTTTATTTTCCACTAATTGTTCATAGCTTGGTATTTTTTTTTCTTCATTCACTGTATGATTTTTGACTACAGAAACGCCATAAGTAATACCCATAGGTAAAATACAAATACAAAGTGCACCTAGAAGAAATTGTTTCAAGGTGAACCTCGTGTTATTAATGATAATCGAAAACTTCCATTTCGTTTTCAACTTTCTTTCTACAGATTCTTTTTGCTCCATAGATTGATCTATTTCTGTTGGCTCATCATCTAATGACTCTACTGTCTTAGAATATTTGATGTCCGGTGCTATCTCTTTGGCTTTGGTGGACTCTTTATTAACGCTAATAAGACTTTCTTGCACATGATTTTCAGAACCACCCAGCGTTTGAAATGGATTTTCAACAGCTGATGTTACAACTTCCATTAAATTTTGATCTGTTGGCAAAGTCACACTAAATTGAAAAAGTGTATTCGCTTTTCTATCGGTCACAATTATTTCGATATTATCCATCAGGTGTTGATCAATCAACTTTTGATTTGCTTTTTCAAGCAAAAAAATACCCTCGTACATATCTACGGGGGTATCAGGTAACAATAAATCAGTTGTATATCTAAAATAGATTAGTGACTTTTTTTTGAACAAACTAATCAAACTCCCCTCCTCCCCACAATAAGTTAGGTACTCGGTTGATGACAGCACTTATATTTCCAAACAAAGTAGGTAAAAATTCGACAAAGAATACAGGTAACAACAGACAAACGTCCATTACAACAATACCTACTAACCCTAATAGTATTTCATTTATAGGTACACCATCTTTGTAAAGAAAGTATGTTGCACCTATAAAAAATATTGTTACAATGCTTGCTATGGGAAGAAGGATTTTTGAAAACATGGATAGGACGGTCGCAGTAAGAGTCAAGATCACGCTCAATAGAGTTAAAATCAGCCCTATTACTATACAAGGTATGAACAAAATAACCGCAAATATTCGTCTAATCACCATAAAAAATCCTCCTATTTCATAATACTTCTTTGTTCTATTATACCATAACGAAGCTTATTTTAAAAAGGTTTTTAGCTAGTTTATTGGTTATTTTGATGGTTGTTTCGTTGCAATATTTGATTTAATTCTGACACACTGACATGGTGTGTCTCTAAAATTGTAAATACCTGTTCAGACTCCAATTCACGCAAATCAGTTTCTAACGCTGCGACTTTCTTTTTATCTGAAACTATACGATCCTGAACTTTTTTTAATTCTTCTTTTTTTTCTGATATTCTTTTTTGAATAGATTTCTTAGCCATCATTCTTACTCCCATTTCTGATAATTTTAAATACTTTATTGATATCTGTTCCTTCATAATGCGTGGAATTGCTTACAACGGCTGGTACTGACGTTAAGTGATAATCTTTGATGTACTTTCGGTTTTTAGGATTGTTCATATTGATAAACAGTAGTTTATTGTCAATAAGATTATAACGTATCAACGTAGGCATAATTTTCTGACAATCTATACAGTCCTCTCTATAGAATACGAGAATCTTCTTTGTTTCACTAGAAATTGTAATTGTTTGGTGATCTCTTTCTACTTTAGAGATATACTGATAGTCGTAAATATTGACGAATAGCAACATTCCCAATAACACCAAAAGTATTTTGTTTTTACTACTCAAATTCTAACCCTTTATTATAAGAACCTAGGCTCTTAATGTCGGTAATTTTTTGAGTTTCCAAATCGTAGGAGACCGTGTAAATCTCACTATTTTTATACCAATCAGTTTCAGCCATCTTATTCTCGTAATCTACAGTAAGAAAGCCAGTAATTATCTTGTTATTTTCTACTGATCCGCTGAATATTTCCAACTTGTCTAAGCGAGAGCTTACATTATTCGAATCACCATAAGTGAATGAATCACCAAAAAGCTTCTTATATAGATCGTCAGATAGTAAATTTTTAACGGATTCCTTACTCTGTTCATAATCCTTCGGTGTATAATTGAAGCGGCTTGTAAAATAATTCGTAACAATGCTTGAAAATTGTTGATATACCTCACTATTTTTATCGGTGATTTGAGAAGCTATGAGCTGTTTATTCTTTTTTTCAGATAGACTTCTTTTCTTTTTTTCAACATCATATTGAGTTGTAACCTTCTCTATTTTTGCTTCTAATTGGTCATTTGATTTTTTCAACTTTTGATTAGTCACTTTTTCGTACGAACATAAACCAAAAAGTAAAACAATGATAGCCCCTACTACCACTGGTACGGCTATCCTCAATCTATTTGTCAATTTCGATCCCTCCATTTTACAATTAATTTCCTGCTTTTATTGGTCTAGCAAATGTAACTGTTCCGCCACTTAGCAAGCTAGTAAAAGACATTCCGAACGCCGTGTTGTTTACACTATCACCCGAACCACCTTGTTGTAGCACCTTCGTATTATTTCCTATCCATTTTTCAGATAGAATACCAGTGTGCCCATTGCTTCCAGCGCCACCACCAGTATTCACAATAACAATGTCTCCTGCTGTTGCTTCACTTTCGGATACTTCTTTTAGGTACTGGTGACTCCCTTTTGCGTCAATCTCCATAGACATGGTGTACCAGCCCATATTTGGCGGAACTTTGTATCCTGCTTTATTTAAAACCAACCAAACATAGCCGGAACAATCTGTACTGCCTTCTTTGTTGGGATTCTTAAAATCTGTACCTAGATCGGGCGACGGATGTAGTTGTAAATATTTAAACCAGCCTAGCCATCCTTTAGCGACTTGTAAGATTTCTCCG
>NZ_JBIORZ010000005.1:0-73865 GCF_051714485.1 Enterococcus sp. AZ128 | reverse complement strand
TTTATTTCCGCCTGTAATTGTGACATAAGTACTTGATCCTGCAGGTGTTTCTTTCTGTAATTCAAACTCGACATTTTTTAAGACTACTTGAGTATCCTTATCCATCTTCTTCAATCGAAAAGTCGTTGGTGGCACCTTAGTCGCTCCGCCACCCCAATCGCTAATCGTCACTCTACTCGTTTCACTATCTTCACCAGCGGTATTTTTATCCCAGTAAACAGTCGCTGTGTTTTCGATAATCGATCCTCCACCAAGACTAGTAGTGGCACTTACACTAACATAAATACTGAAAGGATAATTATCAAAGGTAGTTCCGCCATCATGGCTAAAATACTTTTCATAGGCATCCTTCGTCTTTTCTCCACGAGAAGCAGTTATTCTCCCTTGATCAACTGCAGTTTGGATAATATCCCAAATTCGTTCTTTCGCATCTTTCGTTTCGTTACCGAATAAAAGCAACCCGTTACTTTTATCATTGGTCAGATTCGGCAAGTCACGGAAGTTCACGATTAATTTATTCCCAGAAGTTATCCCGTAACAAGGGTAAGTATGACTTTCAATTCGTGCTTCAAAATCACTATCAGATTCAGAAACTCCTTGTGTTAACAGTTCAAAAGGTCTTCTGTTTTCGGCATTATTTGGCGAAAACATTGACACTTGACCAATCGGCCAATCAACCATTTTGCCGTCTTCGTTTACCGTATAGACGTTCATGAAAGTTTGTAAATCAGTTAGTGTCAGAGATGGATCTAGTTGGTCCTTAAGAATAACTTTTTTATACAGTTCAGGGGTATCCCCTTCAAGAGCCTTTTTATAGTTGTCCATCATTAAAGTCATATCCCAATAAACGCGATTGCTATTCGGATAACTTCCTCCCCATTTTGAAATAGGATTTTGCTCTCCTATTGGTGTACTAGGGATTGTTTCACTAGGTTTGGGACCAATGTCTACGGGATAGCTGCCGGTCTCTGTATTCCCAATTGAACCACCACTGCTTTCTTCACTTGCAGTGCCATATGCAGTTGTATAACAATCCTGCAATCCGTTCCAATTCGTTTCCACTGCAGCGTTAAAGGTGATTTTTAAATATTTCTTTCCAGCTATCGTCTCTAATGTCATATCCCCGATCTTATCCCCAGAACTTTCATAGAATGGAATAGAGTTACTGACGCTGGAAAAATTGAAATACTCTTCTGGTAATGCAATGTAGATAAAGTCCCCATCTTTTAGGTCCGCTGCTGATGGAACCGTAAAGGTATAATCAAAATAGACACCATCTCCAACATTTACAGTAGGTTGAGGAACTTGTTTTACTCCATCCTTAACAATATAAACCGGGGGATTGCTGCCGCTCTTGATATAAATATTATTTAGCAACATATCGTTAATTTCACTAGTTTTGTCAGTAGCTGCAAAGGGGGTTATTTGTTGCCTGTTTGCTACCACTTGTTTTTCGATTGCACTTTCTGTGCTCGTTGCTTCTTGTGTAGAGATTACTTGTTTCAAATTCAGTTGAAATTCATATTTGTTAAAGAAATTTAAACTTATTTGTAATTGTGAACGTACATGGTTAGCTAATTTAAACGCAAAATTCACTCCTTCAATCGCAGCTTGCTGATCACTGTCGTTAACGATCCTTAATTGATTATTTTTAATTGAAACAGTAACATCCTCCTTGCGATATAGTTCTTTGTCGTTCGTAGTGATTTCTGCAGGAAGTTCGTACGTACACTGTTGATGTTCTGTAATTGTCAAATCAAACTGTGAAACAAGTGAAGTATCAGGTTCGACTTGTTTTGAAAGTGGATTTCCTTCAATATCTGTCAATCGCATATTATTTATACTTACGACCTTCATGGCTTGAAGATTTTCAGCTACTGACTGAATCGGAAAACTAGATAAAACTACCAGAAAGATTGATAGCATCGTCCACAAGTGATTCTTAAAATTATTCATGGGAACTTCGACCTCCTCCTCCTATGATTAGTACTAAAACTAGTACTAACCATTAACAAATATGCGTGCTCATTAAAAAATTTGACAGATGGGTAACCCAGAAGTTATTCATCAATAACATCAAGGTTCGATTAGAAAATAATTGACTGTGTGTAATGATTAATTGTATAATGTTTTAGTAATTTTTTCATAAAAATAATCTTTATCCTTTTAATAATCAAAACAAACGCTTTTATACCAACGACTGATTCCAAAACTGAGATAAAAATTTACTTATTTCTCAGCTGTTCTAATTGTAACTAGTAAATTCCCAAGAGATTTCCAATCCTCCATTGTAGGAGGCCCCTTCCAAATCACCTGTGGGCAAGGTAAGGCATCCACTGCGAAATCTGACAAATAAAGATGAGTTTTTGTACTCAACTTTGTTTCACTTTTGATATTCATGTTTTGTATAGAAGACAAAATCTGGCAGAGATATCGATTGTATGTTTTACCATGAGAAAAATCGACGCATATATATAATGGAGTCTCTAAATTTCCAATCGAAATATTATTAATAATAAAAAAATAATAATCGTAGTATAATTTCACTTTTTCTTCTTTATTAAGAAAAAGTGGCTGATACTCTGATTTGTTGATAAATTCCTTAACAAAAACATCTAATGTAGGACTAATACTCAGGTACTGATGAATTGGTTTTTCTGATACAAAAGTTGACTCTTTAAAATGGTATAACAACCACCTTCGATTAATATTTTTAAAATCAATTTCCATAATTTTCGAAATAATCAGGGATTTTTCTACAGCTTTTGCTTGATTAATCAAATACTTGAAGAAACTATCTGTTATGGACACTACTTGTGCTTCAACAGATTTGTTCGTAAAAATTGGATAAAATGACGTTTCAATCTGCTCCAAGTATACAAATAGAAAAAAATATGCTATCTCATTGTCTAGTTCCAGTTCATTTAAATTGAAGTGTTCCTTCAATTTCTTTTTTAAATAGCTAGAGAACTCCTCTTTCTTCATTTCAATATAGCGTTCCTTTGTGACATGATTAAATTCTAATCTGGTCAACCAAATACACAGAAAAAAAGTTAATTTTATTTCTTGAGTTTTTGTAAGGTTAGTTCCATAAAAATGAATAAAATAAGTTATTATCTCACGGGCTAATTTTCTTATTTGATTGTTAAAAGGATTTTCAATTCCATTAAACACTGAAAAATACATTTCAAATAGGAAACTTCTCAATTCAAATTCCTGTCCTAATAGTTTATTTGTTCTTAATATGATGTTTTCATCCATCAATAGTGTCTTTAATTTTTTTTGATAATTATATGCTCCTGATCGACTTAGATTTATTTTGTTTCGCGCTAACTGGCTGTCTAGGCTGATTTCACACGTTACGAAGTTATGAAATATTTGAAAAATAGGACTGTTCTTTAAATACTTTAAACGGATTATTTTTACTAACAGATACGACAAGCTAAAACTATTAATCTCCCCATGTATATTTCTCTTTAGAACCTCACCATATCCAATTTCCTCAAAATCATAAGCTAACTCTTCCAAATAATTCTCTGTTTTGTAAAATGATAAACCTAAAATTTCACTCATCTGTCCAATTGAACAATTAGAGTCGCCTTTTATTACTAATAAATGAGCAATCTTCCACTTATAATGATCGTCTATATTAAACAATTCCTTTGGAATCATATCTGTCCCCCCTGCATCACCCTCATAGATTAATTGTCAGATTAATTATTAATTAAATTATATAAATTATGAGAGCATATAAATATATTTATTAGAGTATTTTATCCATTATTTTTTTTTTTTTAACCAAACCTATGGACATTTCCCCATTTGTTAATTCTGATGATAATAGCAGTGATTAATGAAATTTTGCGGTCAAATATTTCAGCAAAGTATGAAAAATTTGGTGCTTATTGAAATTCGACATACTCTCAAAGGTTCTGTTGCAAAGTTTAGTTAGAGAATATATTTGTCCAATTTTATTTATTATCTTAAGCCGCTTTAAATAGATTTCCAATTTCTTTCCATGCTGAAAAGTCGAAGAGGGTGATTTTTCTTCGACTTTCTTTGTATAATGCTGAAACCACTTCGATGGAATGGCAACACTTTTTTGGACAACTTTTATAAGGTGTTTAAATTTCCCGGTCGTTATTTAACTTCTCCCAATTGTTTTTCATTCATTTGATCAGAATCACCGGATCAATACTTGGCCTACCTAAATCGGAGTAAGTGGCTTCGACGATTGGATAAATAAATTCAAAATCAAGCGAGGCGTCAATCTTTCGAACGAGGTGGTCTTGAGGGACCAGGTCATCAATCGTGAGCATCGCGAATTGATTTCTGCCGTTCGTATTTTTTTTAGACATCATAAATACCACTCCTTGTATTCGGTTTCATAAATCTATTATAAAAGAAAAGACTGTAGACAGCATCCATAAAGTGGACTTTGTCTACAGTCTGACACTGAGTAATTTACTCAGTGTTTTTTGCTTGATTTTCTACTTGATAGCCCCAGATCCGAGGGTGTACAAGATTTTGTGTAAGTTCTAAATCAGTAAATACGCTGATATAACAGTGTTTTAGTATTCTATTTCAAGTTGACAACGAGCCTCTAGCTTTATGGATCCTCAACAAAGACCGACGTATAAACAGTTGTCGTGCCAAATGAGGCTACCATAAAGCTACTCATTATAAACTTGAAATAACGGTATTTTGCTAATTTATCAAAATCTAAAATCACAACTTACACAAAATTCTTTACAGACCCTTTTATATTTATATTATTGTGGCCCTTGACACTTTTTTACTTTCTTGCTGAAAGTATAAGATAATATAATTAAAAGTAACACTACTCCTAGATAACTCAACCATAAATGATTTCTATCACCCGTCTTAGGTAAATTTTTTTTATAAAAGCTTGATTTGCTGCTATCGACTGATGAAACATGGCGAGTTTCTAGATTACTATTACTTTTTTTATCAGACCCTTCCACAACTGGCGTTGGTTCTTCGCCTTTCGTATACACATACGTTACTGTAGTTACCCCGTCGGTGTACTTCCCGTCTTTGTTTGCGGGTACTTCTTTGATGCTATACCCTGGAATCTCTTTTTGGATCGTTGTATACTCGCTGCCCACTTCTCCTGTTGTCTTGTTTTGACTGGAGATCTCTTTGCCGTCTTCATCGACATACTTTGTCACTACAGATCCTTCCACAACTGGCGTTGGTTCTTCGTCTTTCGTATACACATACGTTACTGTAGTTACCCCGTCGGTGTACTTCCCGTCTTTGTTTGCGGGTACTTCTTTGATGCTATACCCTGGAATCTCTTTTTGGATCGTTGTATACTCGCTGCCCACTTCTCCTGTTGTCTTGTTTTGACTGGAGATCTCTTTGCCGTCTTCATCGACATACTTTGTCACTACAGATCCTTCCACAACTGGCGTTGGTTCTTCGTCTTTCGTATACACATACGTTACTGTAGTTACCCCGTCGGTGTACTTCCCGTCTTTGTTTGCGGGTACTTCTTTGATGCTATACCCTGGAATCTCTTTTTGGATCGTTGTATACTCGCTGCCCACTTCTCCTGTTGTCTTGTTTTGACTGGAGATCTCTTTGCCGTCTTCATCGACATACTTTGTCACTACAGATCCTTCCACAACTGGCGTTGGTTCTTCGTCTTTCGTATACACATACGTTACTGTAGTTACCCCGTCGGTGTACTTCCCGTCTTTGTTTGCGGGTACTTCTTTGATGCTATACCCTGGAATCTCTTTTTGGATCGTTGTATACTCGCTGCCCACTTCTCCTGTTGTCTTGTTTTGACTGGAGATCTCTTTGCCGTCTTCATCGACATACTTTGTCACTACAGACCCTTCCACAACTGGCGTTGGTTCTTCGTCTTTCGTATACACATACGTTACTGTAGTTACCCCGTCGGTGTACTTCCCGTCTTTGTTTGCGGGTACTTCTTTGATGCTATACCCTGGAATCTCTTTTTGGATCGTTGTATACTCGCTGCCCACTTCTCCTGTTGTCTTGTTTTGACTGGAGATCTCTTTGCCGTCTTCATCGACATACTTTGTCACTACAGATCCTTCCACAACTGGCGTTGGTTCTTCGTCTTTCGTATACACATACGTTACTGTAGTTACCCCGTCGGTGTACTTCCCGTCTTTGTTTGCGGGTACTTCTTTGATGCTATACCCTGGAATCTCTTTTTGGATCGTTGTATACTCGCTGCCCACTTCTCCTGTTGTCTTGTTTTGACTGGAGATCTCTTTGCCGTCTTCATCGACATACTTTGTCACTACAGATCCTTCCACAACTGGCGTTGGTTCTTCGTCTTTCGTATACACATACGTTACTGTAGTTACCCCGTCGGTGTACTTCCCGTCTTTGTTTGCGGGTACTTCTTTGATGCTATACCCTGGAATCTCTTTTTGGATCGTTGTATACTCGCTGCCCACTTCTCCTGTTGTCTTGTTTTGACTGGAGATCTCTTTGCCGTCTTCATCGACATACTTTGTCACTACAGATCCTTCCACAACTGGCGTTGGTTCTTCGTCTTTCGTATACACATACGTTACTGTAGTTACCCCGTCGGTGTACTTCCCGTCTTTGTTTGCGGGTACTTCTTTGATGCTATACCCTGGAATCTCTTTTTGGATCGTTGTATACTCGCTGCCCACTTCTCCTGTTGTCTTGTTTTGACTGGAGATCTCTTTGCCGTCTTCATCGACATACTTTGTCACTACAGATCCTTCCACAACTGGCGTTGGTTCTTCGTCTTTCGTATACACATACGTTACTGTAGTTACCCCGTCGGTGTACTTCCCGTCTTTGTTTGCGGGTACTTCTTTGATGCTATACCCTGGAATCTCTTTTTGGATCGTTGTATACTCGCTGCCCACTTCTCCTGTTGTCTTGTTTTGACTGGAGATCTCTTTGCCGTCTTCATCGACATACTTTGTCACTACAGACCCTTCCACAACTGGCGTTGGTTCTTCGTCTTTCGTATACACATACGTTACTGTAGTTACCCCGTCGGTGTACTTCCCGTCTTTGTTTGCGGGTACTTCTTTGATGCTATACCCTGGAATCTCTTTTTGGATCGTTGTATACTCGCTGCCCACTTCTCCTGTTGTCTTGTTTTGACTGGAGATCTCTTTGCCGTCTTCATCGACATACTTTGTCACTACAGATCCTTCCACAACTGGCGTTGGTTCTTCGTCTTTCGTATACACATACGTTACTGTAGTTACCCCGTCGGTGTACTTCCCGTCTTTGTTTGCGGGTACTTCTTTGATGCTATACCCTGGAATCTCTTTTTGGATCGTTGTATACTCGCTGCCCACTTCTCCTGTTGTCTTGTTTTGACTGGAGATCTCTTTGCCGTCTTCATCGACATACTTTGTCACTACAGATCCTTCCACAACTGGCGTTGGTTCTTCGTCTTTCGTATACACATACGTTACTGTAGTTACCCCGTCGGTGTACTTCCCGTCTTTGTTTGCGGGTACTTCTTTGATGCTATACCCTGGAATCTCTTTTTGGATCGTTGTATACTCGCTGCCCACTTCTCCTGTTGTCTTGTTTTGACTGGAGATCTCTTTGCCGTCTTCATCGACATACTTTGTCACTACAGACCCTTCCATGATTGGTGTTGTTACAACTTTATTAGAGTGTCCATTTTTGTTATCAGTTATAATACTCGCAGTATTCTCTATTTTATTTTTCTCAGAAACATTTTTCATTAACCTAACTTTGATTATTAGTTTATAATTTTTCCCAGCATATTGAAGTCGATTTTCTAGAAGGTCTTTGTTTGCTGTAAATGTTACTTGGCGAGATTCTTTATTATGAACTATCTCTCCAGCATTTTCCATTTTTTGTCCATTTTCATCAGCATAATAAGCGTCTAAGTATTCTACTTTTTCTGGCAAAATATCTGATATTGTTAAATTGCTATATTTTTGTAATATTTCTGAGCCTAATATAGGAACGTAGTGTGTTAACGAATAAGACATCTCTTTTCCTGCAAGTAATGTATTTGATTCTACATCCTTTTCATCATCATCACTAATTGATTTTTTTAAATCAGGCTTTGGTAGATAAACAGACGCCGAAGACGGTGAAAACCAAACATTCGCGAAGTTTGTTGTTCCACCAATAAAATTTTGAGCTTTTCCAGAAACTGGAAACATTACAGAGGCCTTCTTAAAAGTCGGACTTCCTATCGAGTCAACATAGTCTTTAGATGGAGAACCTCCATAATAGGCCTGATTTCTTAGATCGTATCTAACAAAACTTCCTTCTGAGACAGTCCCTGATTGTGGTTTTTCTTGATATTTAACATACTCACCTTGTGGATATAAGCTATTGAAACTAATATGATTACTTTCATTATCTAAGGTAATTTCAGAACCATCTTTATCAAGAAAACTAATTGTAACCTTGAAATTATCAGCATTATGAAATACAAACCCATTATAGAAGTTGTTACTAATGTTAACTACGGGGAAATTGAAATCTGACCTTTTTCCTCCGAAATTAAACAACCTATAATTCACTTGAGAAATAACCACTTTAACATCGTGTAGTTTCCCTTTATACATCGCTCCGTCTTTATACTTCAACGCAACACTATCATTCCTATCTTTAAATCGAATACTAACAGAACCATATTTACCCGTGTAGTAACTTGGTGTTTTATACTCCCAATTAGTCAGCCGGTAATTCTCGTTAAAATCAAACGTGCCTCTTTTGACATCTATAGAAGATATATTATTTTGATTCCCTGAAAGTATCTCTGGAAACACATCTTTCGTATCTTTTAGGAACAATAAATTGTTTTCTACGTCCGAATCCGCTAAAACTGTCGAGAACGAAATGAATCCAATTGAAAAAAATGTCAATATCCCTAAAAATAGAATCACTTTATTCTTTTTCATATTCACAAAAACCCCCATAATGTATTTGAATAGCCGTCCTGGTTATTTAAATACATTATGGCTTATTATCTATTATAAAGTCAAGTTTGGGGTTGCATATCATTGGAGGGTATCTTTTACGGTTGTGTTGCAAAGTTTTGAAAAAGAGCAATTGATCCGATGGAATCTGTTAATTGACTATACTACTAGCTGAATTGTAATATTAATCGCAACAAAGAACCCATCAAAAATTTCTAGTAAAATGAGTTTAGGATAACAAACTACTAGGAGTGATTTTGATGGGTTCACACAAAAAGCTTACACGAGATAATCGAAAATGTATAGAGACGATGATTTATGATGCCAAGAGTATTCAAGAAATAGCGGACAGAATTGGTGTTAGCCGAACAACAATTGATCGTGAGTTGAAACGAGTACCCGAAGATTTGATCTATAATGCCGACAATGCGCAATTAGATGCGGAAATGAAGCGCAGTGCCTGGGGTGCGAAGTCCAAATGGACTTCTGAATTCGCTTATCAGATTGAATGTGATCTTGAAGACAGCTGGTCCCCTGAACAAATTGCGAATGATCGTCAAATAGTTTCATTCAAAACCATTTACAATTGGCTCTATGCCGGTATTCTTAATGTGTCTAAACAGTGTCTGAGACATAAAGGCAGAAGACAAGAAAAACAAGAAGAGGCACGAGGCAAAATGACTGTAGGGCATACCATTGATGAACGCCCAGCTTCTGTGTCAACTCGAGAAGAATTTGGACATTGGGAGTTGGACACAGTTGTTTCTAGCAGAGGGGAAAGTAAAGCCTGCGAAGCAACGTTTATTGAACGGAAAACACGCTTTTATTGGGCGATCTCAATGAGGGATCGTACCGCGAAGTCAATGGCACAAGCGATTAAAGCTTTTGTGCAAGACCTAGGGAGTCACAAGGCATTTTTAAGCTTTACGGTCGACCGTGGGAAAGAGTTTTCTTGCTGGAAAGAAATTGAGAAAGATTTAGACGTACCTATGTATTTTTGTGATCCATACTCCCCATGGCAACGCGGATCTAACGAAAATGGGAATGGTTTATTTAGAGAATTCTTCCCTAAGGGAACTGATTTTTCAAAGGTAACCCCTACGGAGAAACAGGAAGCATTACGCAAGATAAATATGCGTCCTAAAAAAACATTGAACTGGAAAAATTGTTGGGAAGTCTTTCAAGAAGAAATGTTGCAATTAATTTGACAATTCAGCATTTGACAATTCAGCACTACAAATAGATTTTCAATTTCTTCCCACTGCGAAAAGTCAAAGAGGGTAATTTCTCTTCGACTTTCTTTATATAGGGCGGAAACAACTTCAATCCCTTTAATTGTCGTTGCTGCAGTGTACGTGGATTGGAAATTATTCCCATAAGGAAGTTTCCCTTTCACCTGTCGGTGATCTTGCTCGAGAATATTATTGAGGTATTTTGATTTCCAATGGTTCACAGACTTTCCAATGATACCAGCCTCCTTCAACTCTTTGATTGCTTTTAGGGAAGGGGCATACTTATCTGTCACAATGGATCGTGGTTGTCCGTAATCACGGATTAATCGTTCCATAAAGGCTTTTGTAGCACAGGTATCTCGATGATTGCGTAGCCACATATCTAGCGTATCCCCGTTAGAATCGATGGCTGAGAGTATAAAATATTTTGTGTAAGTTCCAATGGTAAAATGAACTAAATCAACCAGGAGGAACAGACCATGAGTATGCTCTCTAAAGATCAAATCAAAGAAATGATTCAACACTATGATATTAAGACTACCGAAGATATAAAAGACGCATTTAAAGATATGTTTGGTGAAACGATTCAAGAGATTATGGAAGCAGAACTGGAGACACATCTCGGTTACGAAAAACACGATAAAAAGACGAAGAGCACTACGAATAGGCGAAATGGTTCCAGTTCTAAGACCTTACGGTCCTCAGAATATGGCGACCTGCCGATTGCTGTCCCTAGAGATCGAGAGGGTGAATTTGAGCCTGCCATCGTTAAAAAGAATCAATCTTCTGTTTCTGGTTTAGAAGAACGAATTATTGCCATGTATGCCAAAGGCATGAGCACCAGAGATATTCAAGATCACTTTAACGATTTATATGGATCCGAAGTGTCTCCAACGCTCATTTCAAATGTCACAAATAAAGTTTTGCCGCTGGTAAAGGAATGGCAAAATCGACCTTTAGAAGCACTCTATCCAATTATTTTTATGGATGCGATTCACTTTAAAGTCCGTCATGAAGGCCGGATTCAATCGAAAGCTGCCTATGTTGTTTTAGGTATCACAGTTGAAGGTTTAAAAGAAGTTTTAGGTATTTGGATCGGCGAATCTGAATCATCAAAGTTCTGGCTATTGGTGCTGAATGAGTTGAAAAATCGTGGTGTGCAAGATATTTTGATTGCGTGTACGGATAATCTAAATGGATTCAGTGAAGCCATTCAAGCCACTTTTCCAGAAACAGAGGTTCAAAAATGCATTGTCCATCAAATTAGAAACAGTGTGAGATTTGTTGGTTATAAGGATTTAAAGGCTGTTACTACTGATTTAAAACCGATCTATAAAGCATCTACTGAGGAACAGGCTTTAGAAGCCTTAAGTGATTTTGACGAAAAATGGGGTAAAAAATATCCAATCATTACCAAAAGTTGGATGGATAATTGGACCGAATTGGCTACTTTTTTCAAGTATCCAGAAGAATTAAGACGAATCATTTACACAACGAATCTTATTGAAGGATTTCACCGACAATTGCGAAAACCGACAAAATCAAAAAGTGTGTTTCCATCAGATGAGTCGTTAATAAAGATGCTTTATCTTGTAACAATGGACGTCACAAAAAAATGGACCATGAAGGTCCAAAATTGGGGTCAAATTCTGTCACAATTCGTCATCTTTTTTGAAACTCGAGTGACCGATTACATTTAAGCTTTATGAACTTACACAAAATTCTTTACAGCCCCCGATGGCTCGATATAGATAACGATCGTTTCCTCTAACTTTGACGTAAGTCTCGTCAATCCGCCAAGAGCTAGTCAAGGAACGGCGCTTGTTGCGCTTCTTCCACAGATGATAAAGCACTTTTCCATATTCCTTATTCCAACGATAAATGATGGTATGATGAACACCAATACTAAATTTCTGCATAATTTTGGCACAATCCCTATAACTTAAAGAAAAATGATAATACAAGCCTAAGGCTTCAATAATAATACGGTAATCGTACTGTTTTCCTTTGAAGTGATTCGTCATCATTGTCTCCCCATTTGCTAATTTGAAGGTAAAGTATAACTCAAACTATGTCTCTAGAAAACTTTGTGTCAAGGGCCACAATAAAATGTTGGTTTTGGGCCATTGAAAATGTAGGTATTTGGTCTTCTGTATTACTTTTTTTCTTTCGCTTTGTCTTCGCTATAGCTTTTCATTCTATAGGAAGGTCCTGTAATTTGAATAATTTTAGAGTGATGGACCAATCGGTCCAATAAAGCATTTGTCAATTTCTTATTTCGGCCTCATCGTCGCAAAGAGGGCAAAAATCCCTTTAAGAGATTTTTGCCCTGATCTATCAACGTTTTAGTCTAAATAATTTTCTGTGTTTAAGCCTCGTAACTTGTTGGGTTTAGATAACAAGTCAATTTTGTACTCTCCAAGAAGATTAATGTGATTCCATATAATTGGGGAAGTGTAAGGCATATATTTTTCAATTTTTGGTTGTTCTTTAACATAATGGTCATAAGCTTTTTGAAGATATACCGTATTCCATAGGCTTATAGCATTAATGATTATATTTAAAGCGCTAGCACTTTGAAGTTGTTTTTCTATATCTCGCTCCATAAATTTACCATGCTGCCCTGAAAAAAGTTCTCGTGCTAGATCGTTAATTAGCTCGCCTCTATTCAACATGCGTGTAATCCTTCTTCTTAGATCCTCATCAATAGCATATTCTAAGAGAAAAATTGTTTTTTCAATTTTTCCAAGTTCATTTAGAGCTTGAACAACCTTATTTTTTCTAGCATAGGATCCCAATCGGTTTAAGATAACTTTTGCTGTTGTTTTACCTGTTTGAATGGAATAAACTATCTGCTTAATTTCTTCATAATACTCTTGAATATCTTTTGTTCGAACGGTTCGTGTTAATAGATTTTGTAACTTTTTATATTCTGAAATTGGTTTTATTGAGAAAAGCTGCATAGAACCTATATCACGAATTCTAGGCTGAAATTTGAACCCAAGTAAATGAAAGATAGCAAAGGCCGTATCTGTATAGGCATTACTATCTGTAAAATGTTCTTCTAGCTCTAACTCTGTATTGTGCCCAATAGCTCCATCAATAGCACTAGCAGCTTCACGCTGATTGGTTGCTATTATTTCTACAAAGTGGGAAACATATTTATCTGCAGTATGTCGATAAATGGTGGCTCCTCGTTCTGTCCCATAATGGGGATTTATATCTGCATGGACAGAAGATACGCCTACTTGAATGCGCAGACCATCAGAAGAAGATCTTGTTCCATCACCCCATATTTTTGACAAAGGAGTGCCTATTTGCGCATTGACGAGAATGGATTGAGCTCTTCGAAAGGCTTCAGGTGACATGCGCCATTGTTTAGCATTAGCCATTTGCGGGAAGCTAATATTTGGTGTAGTTCGTGCCATTCTACCTAAATTGATGTTTAAACCCATAGCCAATAATGTGGCAAAAAGAACCTCTAGTTCATTTTCATCTGGTATTTTTCCAGTTCCTTCGTGAACAAACTCATTCATGAAACCAGTCCAACTATTCACTTCTATGAGAAGATCAGCCAAATCAATGCCAGGCAGCAGTTTATATAGTTCTCGTTTATAAAAATCAGCTTCTTCAGGAGTATTTTTATCATGTTTTGTTATGGAGATACGATCAAACGACTGGGTCAGTTTACTGTAAGTGCGCAACTTTTCATCCAAAACAGCTGATCGTGTAGTGATGTATTCTTCAAATGTATTTGGAATAGTCAGTGATCTATGCATGCTTGTTTGATCGACAAGGTAATCGTTTAAATCGCGGTACATAATGCTGTTAGTCTCAAAAATTTCTCCCGACCTTAAGCATTCTGTTAATTCTGTTGCAGCAGTTAATTCGAAAAAAGAACGATCAATTTGCCCTTCGTTGTCTAAAACTAATAGTCTCCATTTTTTCTTTACAAAATCAAGAGATATATCTGCCGAAATCTTACGCTTATTTTCCTCTTTCATAACGATTAAATGCATTTATAAGTGAGTCATTTTGCTTATTAGATTTCAACTCTAATGTTTCAATCATTGTAGGTACGTATCCTCGAAGATACACTGCTTTTTTCTTAATTAAATCCATATAGCCAAACCTTTTGGGTTTAACCAGTTGTTTTGCTTGTTCAGCTTCAATGAGTAAATTTTCCCATGTTAACATTTGATCTAGTTTTAAAAACAAATCTTCACCAGTATTTCGTGAAGATTCTATTATTTCGATAACCTCAGCATAATGTTTCAACAACTCATTTGCCTGTTCTCCGGTAGAACGATGGAGCTCTTTAGCTGCATTTTGTCCAGAACGCTTAATTGTCGCTGAATTGTCAAATTAATTGCAACATTTCTTCTTGAAAGACTTCCCAACAATTTTTCCAGTTCAATGTTTTTTTAGGACGCATATTTATCTTGCGTAATGCTTCCTGTTTCTCCGTAGGGGGTACCTTTGAAAAATCAGTTCCCTTAGGGAAGAATTCTCTAAATAAACCATTCCCATTTTCGTTAGATCCGCGTTGCCATGGGGAGTATGGATCACAAAAATACATAGGTACGTCTAAATCTTTCTCAATTTCTTTCCAGCAAGAAAACTCTTTCCCACGGTCGACCGTAAAGCTTAAAAATGCCTTGTGACTCCCTAGGTCTTGCACAAAAGCTTTAATCGCTTGTGCCATTGACTTCGCGGTACGATCCCTCATTGAGATCGCCCAATAAAAGCGTGTTTTCCGTTCAATAAACGTTGCTTCGCAGGCTTTGCTTTCCCCTCTGCTAGAAACAACTGTGTCCAACTCCCAATGTCCAAATTCTTCTCGAGTTGACACAGAAGCTGGGCGTTCATCAATGGTATGCCCTACAGTCATTTTGCCTCGTGCCTCTTCTTGTTTTTCTTGTCTTCTGCCTTTATGTCTCAGACACTGTTTAGACACATTAAGAATACCGGCATAGAGCCAATTGTAAATGGTTTTGAATGAAACTATTTGACGATCATTCGCAATTTGTTCAGGGGACCAGCTGTCTTCAAGATCACATTCAATCTGATAAGCGAATTCAGAAGTCCATTTGGACTTCGCACCACAGGCACTGCGCTTCATTTCCGCATCTAATTGCGCATTGTCGGCATTATAGATCAAATCTTCGGGTACTCGTTTCAACTCACGATCAATCGTTGTTCGGCTAACACCAATTCTGTCCGCTATTTCTTGAATACTCTTGGCATCATAAATCATCGTCTCTATACATTTTCGATTATCTCGTGTAAGCTTTTTGTGTGAACCCATCAAAATCACTCCTAGTAGTTTGTTATCCTAAACTCATTTTACTAGAAATTTTTGATGGGTTCTTTGTTGCGATTAATATTACAATTCAGCATTTAAAAAAATTTGCAATAAATATAGCCATTAAACAAATCAACAGTGTAAGACCTGCATAGCCTAAAACAATAATCCCTTTTTCAATCCGTGTTCTTCTAGCGTCTCTTTTTTTTCTTAAAACTTCTACATCCTTATTTTGTGAAAATGCTAAAATCTCCTTATAAGTTTTCAAGTCATTATTCCTTTTGAATTTTTCTAAAACAAAAGAACTCCATAACGCAGGTAAAAATAAAGTAACTGGAACTATCCATATAAACTTTGATTCTGGTAATGCTACTACTAAACCAATAGATAGACTGGCTAATATTGTTGAACAAATCATTATTAAAGAATAAATATCAGCTCGTTTATTAGCTTTGTTATTACTAATCTTCATCTTCATTTCCTCCAAATCTTCTCGAATTAATTCATCTAAAGAAACATTAAATAGAATAGACAACGAAACAATGATTTGTATGTCTGGATATGTTTTGTTATTTTCCCAATTAGATACGGTTTGACGTGAAACAAGAATCTTGTCCGCCAATTGTTCTTGGGAAAGATTATAAATTTTTCGATACTCTCTTATCCGTTTACCTATCTCCATAATGTCTCCTTTCATGAATCTAGCATATCAAGAAGATTGAATTCATTCAGCCTAATGTCTTTTGAAATAAAAATAAAAATAATTTGTCAAAGCTTTTTTACACCTTATGAACATTAGTGATTACTCCTATTACCAATTCATGCCAAAAAAGATTGAGAACAGAATAAGATATAAACAAATTAGTATTCCCACCACACCAATTATCCATAATAATACACTAGTAATTAGGCTTTGACTCTTCACTTTAAAACCTGCAATGATTAAAACAACAGAAACCATTAAAGCAATCACAAGCCCAAGTAATATGGGGGATCTATCCTTTACAGTTTTAATTATTTCCATATCTGCCACCACTTTCTAAGAGGTTCTGTTGTCTCTTCTACTTCATTTTGTACCTCTTGCGGTTGGTTATTCGCCTGTTCCTCTTTCGTGTCCTGTGAGGGCATGTTAAGAGCTTTGAGATTGTCGTTCTCCGCCTTGTATTCTTCTAGCAACTTTTTATCTTGTAAGGCTAGGCGTTGTTGCTGGTCTAGCAGATTTTGCATTTGTGCAATTTGAATGTCTTTATTTTCTATTTGTTTATCTTTAACTGCTAATTGTTTATCCCTATTTTTCTTAACTTCTTCAATTTCATTTAACAAATATTGATTAATATTCGGTTCTTTTCGTTTGTCTATTTGTCGCTTTTTTGTCGGTTCATTTGTCTTGTTTTTGTTTGTCTGTTTGTCTACTTTACCCCTTATAAATTCTTGTTCTATCGCAGACAAAACCGTTACACCTTTGTCGTTTGTTTGTCGGTTTTTGTTTGTCAATGATTTTATATGATATTGAATAGCTTGTTTGGAAACACCTAACTCATCCGCCAACTCTTTAATCGTTTTTAATTCTTCACTCATAACAAGTCCTCAATATGAACTTTATAAGTGGTTTTTACCATGTAAACTCCGTATCCCATTTTAATTAAACCATCAATAATAAAAATGGTTTCTATTTGGTTTGAATACAAAAATATTCCTAGTAAAGTGTTAACTGTCAATAAAATTACGAAAATTACTTGTGCTTGCCAATTTTTATTTTCATTAGCGGGAATAAAAAATAAAAAGTGCAGACCTACAGAAAATAGTACCAATATCCATAAAATATTTAAGTTTCCAAGTAATTTTAAACCTATAAAAATGCTTAACCAACATGTTATTCCTAGAAACAAAAATGCTCTACTTACCCACTTCTTATTTTCAGTAGACCTGTTGCCTTTTCTTATTTTTTTCATTAAAAAAAATTGAACAATAATTGCTATAATATATATAGAGCCAAACAGCATCGGCTTTTTGTAGTTACCTCCTAACAAAGTAAACATTGCCATACCAATTACAAAAATAAATCCTCCTGAAATTGTTTGATTAGTCATTTTATCTTTCAATTTAAATTTCTCCTTATAAATTTTGACGTTTAACCGTTGGTAGGTAGTATTCAATGGCTTTCTTCAAATATTTCGCTACATTACGTTTAGAATAGGCTTCTTGTTTGCTGGCAACATAAGACAAGTGGTCTTTGACACCATTTAGCCCTCTTAATTCTTTCAGTTCGTCATAAAGCGGATAAACATTCTTCTGTAAGCCTACCATTGTGGCTGTATCCATAATATCATTCATGCCAATTAAGAAATTTTCAGATAAAAGTCTTGTATATTTACTTTCCATTGCCTGTTTTAGTAAGTCAGCTTCATTTCTTGATTTTTGCTTTTTATCGGCTTGATAGTCTTTATCTCCCAACTTGTAACTATTATCGTCAGCACAACGTTTCTTCTCGATATGAAAGACTATGCTATCAATCGAACGCCCTTTTTTTATTTTGTCATAGGACACGTTAAAAGTCGTATGGGTGTTAATCTCTTTCAAAGGTTTATCTAAAACAAACTTAGTGAAATTATTCATATCTTTATATTCATTTACAGTATCGGTAATTGTCCGCAACTCTTTTACTGTGATTGAGGGGTTGCGGTAGGCTTCCACTTGCTCCGCTCTCCGTCCACCTTTAACGCTATAATGCTCGTATTGGTTGTATTGCATAGATAACCAACGGTAAAGAATAATTGAATACTTGCTATTGAGTTCAGCTATATCTGATAAAGCGTGTTGCGTAAAATTCTTTTTAAGATTGATTAAGTAAGGCATAATTTCACGATGAAATTCAATTTTTACTTCATCATGATAATCTGTCCATTCCACGTAAGGGATAGGCACAATGCTTTTAAATTTAAAACCCTTGCCTTGTTCTTCTTTGATTTGAAAAAAGGCTTGTTTTTGCATTTTCTCAACCGCTTCTTTAAACCGACGATGCTTGTCATTATCGGATACTTTAAAGAAAGCGAAAAGGTCTCTCTTTGAGAGATAAACGGTGTTGTCCTTCGGTGGTTCTTCGGTATTGATACAAGAAACCGCTAACTCAAACATTTTGAGAGGTGTTTTATCCATTTTAGCAATAGACGTAATTAAGCTATTATGCTCCACTACTTTTCTTTTTGACAGTTCATTCAAGGTCAACACCTGCTTTTGATTTTTGTTCTTTTCTGGTATAATCATAATATAAATACGCTCCTTTGCGTGTTTGAGAGTGGCATAGAGAAAGTCATTTAGTCGTGAAATTTCTCTATGCTTTTTATTATATCACAATAGCGGTAATAAAAAAATAATTTTCTACCGCTATACACAGTTTTTTCTACCGCTATAAATCTGTAAATTCTTGAAAACATTGACTTTTAAACCACACAAAAGAACAAAAGATTAAAATATATGAGATAAATATAAATAGGCTTCGCCTTATTTTTCACTTCGCTTAAAAAATCTTAAAATCAAAGTAAAAAGAAAAGGTCAAAACCGCTCCGCAAGGACGGATTGTGGTAGTCTGTAAAACTTTACTAGACGTCAATCCTTTAGCTAGTGGATACAATCTGTCTTGTTTGTTAAGCGAACAGTCGGCACTGTTCGGTCAGGGTTGCACCCTAACAACCTAAAGGCGGATTGAAATAGTCCGAGAATCTCATATTTTAGCTTCTAAGCGATTTTAGAGTGAAATTGGTAGAAATAGTCGCAAACAAAAGAAAAAGCTCTCAAACAGCCTTATTTCGTCATCTGCTTGAAAGCTCGTTGTTGGGTACTAATACTGATTCCTGTTTTTCGTTCAATCATCTTGTAAGTTAAGCCTTGCTGTTTTAATTCGTACGCCAGTTGCAACTGCTCTTTTGTATATTTCTTTGGGCGTCCTTCTCGAAACTTGGGGTCGTGAGCTTTCGCAAAACGTTTTCCCTCTTGGGTGCGTTCCAGTATTAGTTCTCGTTCAAATTGCGCAAAGGCAGAAAAAATCGTAAAAATCAATTGTCCTGTGGCGGTATTATCAATTAATCCAATATTTAGGATATGTATACTGACGTTTTGTTGAAACAGCTCTTGAATGATTTCAAGGGCTTCTTTGGTATTTCGTGCGAAACGGTCAAGTTTAGTCACAATTAAGGTGTCGCCTGCTTCTAATTGTGACAGTAAGTCTTGAAATTCAGGACGTTGTTTGGTTGTCCCTGTCAGTTTCTCTTGAATAATTTTTTCTGCGCCTGCGTCCTTTAGTTGTTCGATTTGATTTTCTAATTTCTGGTCAAGGGTGCTTACTCTTGCGTAGCCATATTTCATTATGCGTCACCTGATTTTAAGATAGATTCTAATTTGTCGTATTCTATAGGTCTTTTAGACAAATCAATAAAATAGTCAAGTTGCCATTGTTGTGTTTTTTCAGCCGTTTTATTTAAATACTTTTCCCATAAAGGATAAACTCGTGTTGCCATTTTCCCTTTTGTTTGAAGCGTTCTTAAAATATTTTGTTTTAGTAATACATCCTTTGGGAACAGAAACAACCCCTTGTGTTCGTTATCAAGCACATGAACGATTAAAAAATCGGGACTTTCTTTAAAATCAAATGCTTGATTTTGGTTATGCTTATTTTTTTCCCAGAAAACAACAAAGTATCCCTTTTTTGTTGGTGTTTTTTTAGCAAGCCTATTCCGAAAAGTATATTGGCTAGTGCTAAAAACAAAACTCTCATATTCGCTATTTTGAGGTTCTTCGTGATAATTATCAAGTGTCCCCTCTAGGACAGGAATAATCGTGTTTTGCAATAGTTCTATTGATTTTTTCAAAATAAGTTCCTCACAATACAATTTTTTTCCATTTACGTATTTTGGTTCGGAAATTTGTAAATGGTGCTACGCTATTAATATGAATCCACTTATACAAAGGCCATTTTGCTTTTGTAGTTGCCCATTTTCGTTGTTCAGGTTCAAACAACTCTTTATCGCTCAATGTTTCTATCCAAGCGCATAAGTCAATCACTTTTTTATTCAACTGTTGAATTTGTTCATCTAGGGTTTCTTCTCCATAAGTATCATAAAACGATTGATAAAGCCCACCTAAGTTATTCCATTTATAGCCTTCTGCTGGCGTTTGAACTTCAATTCCTGCCTTCTCTTTCTCTTCCCAGCCTAACAATAAGGATAACCACCCTAACTGATAAGATAAGTTTTCAGAGGGCGTTTTATCGACTTCGTCAGTTCGCCTATTCCTCAAGTCTTCAGGAATGTTCTCAAATTCAGCGATATATTTTTGGTAGCGTTGTTTGATTTCTGTAATTAATTCTTCCTTGTTGGTGTAAACCCTCATTTTAACTCTCCTTTTTTAATTTAATATTTCTAACTAATTTAAACATTGGGACAAGCATGCTTAAAAGAATACTGTAAATAACTAAGTATTCAATAAAACGAAAGAGAGCAACGCCCCACATGTTTAATTGTTTTACAACATGACCAGATGGATTAACAATATTAAAATATTAGTTAACTCCAGTAGTACCATTGATTGATGTCATGATGTTCGTAACTTTAAGTGTACCTAGATGTTGATAGACAAGGCGAATCGGCTCGTTATATAGCGGGTTTCCTTGTATATCAATACAAGCTCCCATGAATGCAATGACTACTACAAGGAGTATTCCTCCATGCTTCCAATCAACGTATTTTTTTGAGAACCAAGTAATAATAATAAAAATTATTAGTAGGACACTTGCCCAAACCCATTGATTAGAAACCCCAGTAAAAAATAAAAAGTAGAGTCCAAAACCTAAAGCTCCAAAAATTGAAATTCCTAAAAGGCAGAGGAATAGTATTTGTAAGTTTTTGATTAATGTGTGCAATAGTAAGTAAACCCCCTAAAAATTCATCTTATTTATCACTACCAGTTATGACCTTTTACTATTCTTGATTTTATCATATCGCCTTTTGCTAGTCAAAACTGTTAAGTTATGACTAGTTTCTATTTTTGAATAAGCAAATAATAATTAAACTAAATATAAGTGTACTTTACTTTTTAATAAGTTTAGTGTATCCTTGTTTTAAGGAGGTCAGTTTATGAAAAAAGACTTTGGCGATTCCATTAACAATAAAGTATATGAATTTCGTGTATTAGCTCGATTATCTCAACAGGAATTAGCAGATAAAATAGGAGTGTCTAAACAAACAATATTTGTTATGGAAAAAGGGAAGTATATTCCTACTCTTTTGTTAGCATTTAGGATAGCAACTTTTTTCAAAGTAGATATAGCAGATATTTTTTCTTATGATTTAGGAGGAGCAGAAAATGAAAATTAAAAGTTTAAGTGATAGCTGAATTGTCAAATTAATTGCAACATTTCTTCTTGAAAGACTTCCCAACAATTTTTCCAGTTCAATGTTTTTTTAGGACGCATATTTATCTTGCGTAATGCTTCCTGTTTCTCCGTAGGGGGTACCTTTGAAAAATCAGTTCCCTTAGGGAAGAATTCTCTAAATAAACCATTCCCATTTTCGTTAGATCCGCGTTGCCATGGGGAGTATGGATCACAAAAATACATAGGTACGTCTAAATCTTTCTCAATTTCTTTCCAGCAAGAAAACTCTTTCCCACGGTCGACCGTAAAGCTTAAAAATGCCTTGTGACTCCCTAGGTCTTGCACAAAAGCTTTAATCGCTTGTGCCATTGACTTCGCGGTACGATCCCTCATTGAGATCGCCCAATAAAAGCGTGTTTTCCGTTCAATAAACGTTGCTTCGCAGGCTTTGCTTTCCCCTCTGCTAGAAACAACTGTGTCCAACTCCCAATGTCCAAATTCTTCTCGAGTTGACACAGAAGCTGGGCGTTCATCAATGGTATGCCCTACAGTCATTTTGCCTCGTGCCTCTTCTTGTTTTTCTTGTCTTCTGCCTTTATGTCTCAGACACTGTTTAGACACATTAAGAATACCGGCATAGAGCCAATTGTAAATGGTTTTGAATGAAACTATTTGACGATCATTCGCAATTTGTTCAGGGGACCAGCTGTCTTCAAGATCACATTCAATCTGATAAGCGAATTCAGAAGTCCATTTGGACTTCGCACCACAGGCACTGCGCTTCATTTCCGCATCTAATTGCGCATTGTCGGCATTATAGATCAAATCTTCGGGTACTCGTTTCAACTCACGATCAATCGTTGTTCGGCTAACACCAATTCTGTCCGCTATTTCTTGAATACTCTTGGCATCATAAATCATCGTCTCTATACATTTTCGATTATCTCGTGTAAGCTTTTTGTGTGAACCCATCAAAATCACTCCTAGTAGTTTGTTATCCTAAACTCATTTTACTAGAAATTTTTGATGGGTTCTTTGTTGCGATTAATATTACAATTCAGCAACTTATTAAAGTTTCTCTTACTCAGAGAAGGCTGCTCTTCTAAAACAAACTCGTCTAATGTTCGATGATAAGGGAATGTCGCTTGCTTCATTCGGCGAATCATTGCTTTCTCTTCTCGTCGCCGTATTTCATACGTTAACAGTGTCATTAAAAATTCTGTCGGTGTTTGGTCGTCTTCTGTTGCTTGTTCAATGAATTCTGGTAAAACTTTCGCTGTTTCTGAGCAATGAATACGCGAAAGTAACTTTGAAAGTTCAGCTACTTTTTTTGACATCACAGTTCTCCTTCTAATAGTTCTGTGTAATCGGATAGCTTGCGAACCTCGGGTTTAATGTGAAGTAGCTTTTCTTTTGTTTGCCTGGAAATAACCGGTAAATCATTTATAGATATTTCTTCAGATATGGGAACCTGGTGTGCCTGTTTCGTCAATCGGATAAGAATCTCTCTAAATTCTGTTGCTGGCCTCATTGTCGCAAAGAGGGCAAAAATCCCTTTAAGGACTAATTTGTTCTCTTTTCTTGTTATTTTATCCCTATAAGAATTTTTTGCTTTATTTTTAGGTACCATAAACGATCGTTTATGGTACCTTTGATGAATTAGTAAATTTGAACCATAAGTATTCTAAAACAAGAACCATAACTCATTTCCATAATCTAACGACCGATATTATTTGCACTCAACGTTTATGGTACTATTAAAGAAAAATATTGGAGGTATTATGAATGATTTTTGGCTATGCGCGTGTAAGTACAAATGATCAGAATTTAAATATGCAAATTGATGCTCTAAGGAACGTACAGACAGATAAAATTTTTAAAGAAAAAATTACTGGAACAAGGAAAGAACGTCCTGAATTAGCAGAACTTTTAAAAGTAATCCGGCCTGGAGATACTATCATTATTTATAAATTAGATAGGATTTCACGCTCAACAAAACATCTGATTGAGCTAACAGAACTTTTTGAAAAGAAAGAGGTCAATTTTATATCTATTCAAGACAATATAGATACCTCTACTAGTGTTGGAAAATTCTTTTTCAGAACAATGGCCAATTTAGCAGAGCTTGAGAGAGATATAATTGTTGAAAGGACTAAGGCTGGACTAGCAGCTGCTAGAGCCAGAGGAAGACATGGCGGCCGTCCTTACAAGGATCCATCGAAAGTTGAAACTGCTCTAAAAATGTATTCTTCAAAAGAATATACTATTAAACAGATAACTGAAGCAACAGGGCTAAGTAAAACAACCCTTTATCGCTATGTTGATAAAGGAGAACAATAATTTATGGTGACAAAAGCTCAAGGATTACTCACAAATGCTCAAAGAAATGACTTACTTTCAATAAAAAAATTAGGGAATGAAGAATTTAAATCCTATTTTAGTTTCTCTGCAGAAGATATCGAGTTGATCAATAAACATAGAGGGGAAGCTAATCGTATGGGATTTGGTGTTCAATTGTGTCTCGCTCGATACCCTGGAATAGCATTGTCTGATAGTCTGGATATCCCTGAGGATTTTCTTAAGTATGTGGGGGCACAACTTGGGATATCGATAATTGAGTTTGAGAATTATGGAAAAGGTAAAAATACTCTACTCAATCATTTGACTGAAATTTGTACATATTACAATTATCAGGAATGTACTTGGTCAAATTTATCCTATCTTAAAAAGATATTAGAAGACATTGTTAAAGAAAATTTTGACGAAATATACCTTATACAATCAGCCGTCCAAGAATTTCGAAAGCAAAGAATTTTGTTGCCTGATATTATTGAAATTGAGCGTATTGTTATTTCGGTTAGAACAGCTAATGAACTAGAATTATACCGACAAATCTCAGATATATTGTCTGATACACAAAAAGAGAAGCTAGAACAATTATTAGTTATAAGTTTAGAAAGTAAACGTTCTAAACTAGCTTGGTTGAAGACACTGAGCGGAAAATCCACCAAAGAGGCTGCTTTAGATGTTTGTTATCGTATACAAACGATAGCAGCTATAAACCTTAATCAAGAGGCATTATCCTTTGTTCATGAAAATAGACTAGGGCAACTCGCACGTGTTGCAGAACGTTATAAAACATATGATTATATCCGTTTTGACGAAAATAAGCGATATGCTCTGTTAACTACATTCCTTATAAAATATCAACAAGTGTTAATAGACCATTTGATTAATATACACACGCGTATTCTGATGACAGCTGAATTGTAATATTAATCGCAACAAAGAACCCATCAAAAATTTCTAGTAAAATGAGTTTAGGATAACAAACTACTAGGAGTGATTTTGATGGGTTCACACAAAAAGCTTACACGAGATAATCGAAAATGTATAGAGACGATGATTTATGATGCCAAGAGTATTCAAGAAATAGCGGACAGAATTGGTGTTAGCCGAACAACGATTGATCGTGAGTTGAAACGAGTACCCGAAGATTTGATCTATAATGCCGACAATGCGCAATTAGATGCGGAAATGAAGCGCAGTGCCTGTGGTGCGAAGTCCAAATGGACTTCTGAATTCGCTTATCAGATTGAATGTGATCTTGAAGACAGCTGGTCCCCTGAACAAATTGCGAATGATCGTCAAATAGTTTCATTCAAAACCATTTACAATTGGCTCTATGCCGGTATTCTTAATGTGTCTAAACAGTGTCTGAGACATAAAGGCAGAAGACAAGAAAAACAAGAAGAGGCACGAGGCAAAATGACTGTAGGGCATACCATTGATGAACGCCCAGCTTCTGTGTCAACTCGAGAAGAATTTGGACATTGGGAGTTGGACACAGTTGTTTCTAGCAGAGGGGAAAGCAAAGCCTGCGAAGCAACGTTTATTGAACGGAAAACACGCTTTTATTGGGCGATCTCAATGAGGGATCGTACCGCGAAGTCAATGGCACAAGCGATTAAAGCTTTTGTGCAAGACCTAGGGAGTCACAAGGCATTTTTAAGCTTTACGGTCGACCGTGGGAAAGAGTTTTCTTGCTGGAAAGAAATTGAGAAAGATTTAGACGTACCTATGTATTTTTGTGATCCATACTCCCCATGGCAACGCGGATCTAACGAAAATGGGAATGGTTTATTTAGAGAATTCTTCCCTAAGGGAACTGATTTTTCAAAGGTACCCCCTACGGAGAAACAGGAAGCATTACGCAAGATAAATATGCGTCCTAAAAAAACATTGAACTGGAAAAATTGTTGGGAAGTCTTTCAAGAAGAAATGTTGCAATTAATTTGACAATTCAGCAGTTAAAAGAACTGACTTTGGTGGAACAAATGTATAATGTCGTTCTCTTAGGTCCCACAGGGACAGGAAAGACCTCCTTGTCCGTAGGACTAGGAATTTCAGCCGTTCAAGCAGGCTATAAAGTTGTTTTCGTTCCTATGGGGGAAATGGTTCACTTACTAAAAACTGCAGAATTTACAACTCGTTCTGCGAATCGAATCAAACGGATGAAACAAGTCGATCTATTAAGTCTAGATGATCTCATGTTCATGGCAATGGATAAAAATGAAGCAAATCTATTCTTTCATTTCATTAATGAAGTCTATGAAAATACATCAATTATTTTGACATCAAACAAATCCCCAAATGACTGGGGACAGTTGATTGGGGATGAAATTATCACCGGAGCCATTCTGGATCGCATTATTCAACGATCTGAAATTATCCAACTGTCGGGAGACAGTTATCGATTAAAACATCGAGAAGGCATTTTCGAGTCAAAAAAGAAACCGGAGAATGTGGCTCAAAATTAATGAGCAAAAATGGCTCAATTTAACTTGACGGTGACATCATATCAATTTTATTGGCAAGTATACGTTTAAGTATGAAGACAAATTATCCAACGGTAAATTACGTCCATTAAATGTAGAAGAATTTTAGTAATGTTCGGATTTTGCATGCTACCGCACTATTTCGTTTCTATGTTCCATGTCCCCCAACGTGTACAGTTTTTGCTAACACTAAAATCACTTCCCCATAAACTATTTTTAAACCAATCCATCAGAATATCTTAACCCTACCCTAGCGATCACCAACAGTAAAGCTTAATCAAAAAGTCCATGCACGTTCATAATAACTAAAAAGACGAAGGCTAGTCCTTGGGCTAAGGCCCAGCTAAAAACTGGTAGACTCTGGGAGCTTAGGACAGCCCAAATAGTTGCTAAGGCAACAAGCGCTAAGGCGCAGAATCAAACGGTCAAAAAGCATAGGAGACGTATCATAGATATAATGTATAGGCACTTTGCGGGTTTAACTTTTAGCCTGATTCCAAACTGATTAATTCGATTTCTGTGTATGCTTTTTTAGCTGGTAATAACTGATAAAATACCTTTTGAACTAACGTACCTGGCACGAGGAACTCCTCTCTAATCGCCTCAAAATAAGCTTCACGCACTTCTTTCTTTGTTAAAATGATCGTTCTCATAAGAGCCTTGACCGAAGCGATCATAATTCCGCCGCCGCGGCCACGAGTCACTCGATAGAATACCTGGTTCTTTTCCTTCAGCGTTTTAAGCGCTGCGTCGAAAGATCGTTCTGGTACTCCGATTTCTTCGCGGATCTCTTTCTTTGTGGAGTAAACAAACGGTTTATACGTATGACTTTGGCTCGACAAATAGGCAAGGATATCTTGTTGCCACTCTTTTGAATGAGATCTCACGCGTTCTTTACGTTCCTTCTTGAACTTGTACCACCCTTTGGGTTGTGAAAATAATTGATCGTCAGTCAAATTTGAATCAATCCAGGTATGGCAAATCTCGCGAATATACTCTTTCGATGCTGCTTCATACTTCGACGAGTAAGCACTCTTGATAATCCGCTTGATTTCAGACTCTTTGAGTGGATTTTTTAAACGATCATTCAGCATGATCATGTTGTATTCGCACGTTTCAATTGGTGATTTAGAAGCATAGTACGCCAAAGAAAGGGTAAAAATAGCGTTGTTTCGACCTAGTACACCCTTTGAGCCGATTAATTTTTCAGAGTTCATCAATAGATCAACCCACTTTTCATCTAGCTGGCGGATTTCGTTCTTTTGATGGGGAAAAGGAATGACTTCCGCTTTGTTGTCTTCAGCTTGAGTCATTGACCAATTCAACCACTCCTGAAACGAATAAGAGTACGACTCTTCGAAAAAGAGAACATTGTCATTTCGCGGAATTCTAGCGATTCCAAAATGATTACACCCTACATCGATGCCTGGAAGGTCTTTCGCTAATTCTTTGCGGATATTTTCAGAGATACGTTTTGCAACATTGATCACTTTGAAATTACTCTTTTTAGTTACGTACGCAGCGTCACGTAAAACGAAATAAACCTGGTATCCTTTTGGAGTATCTAAAATCATCGTTGGCAGCAATCCCATGCGATCATACGCCGCAAGAACGATTTCACCGTGATTAAATTTTTCGCCTGCAATATCAATATCGACAACAAAAGTGTTGATTTGACACAGATTATTCTCATTGTGTCCTTTAACAAATTGACGGTCGCTGTTGGTGTATGTGCCATAACTGAAGACGTTTGGCGTCCAGTGAGTGAATTGATCTTCGTTCTCAGTCAAGGCCTCTTCAGAGGTAATCACGACACCTCGGCCCTGGATCATGAGATCCTTCGATCGATAACTGAAAATCGCGCCTTTATTACCTTCGACCGTTCCGGCCGGTTTGAGTTTGCTGTTTTTATATTTATATTTGCGTAAACCGTTCTTCAAAACCGCTGCATAAACACTAGTTAAATTCATTTGGCATACCTCCAGACATAAAAAATAGAGAACACTAAATAATAGTGTTCTCCAAAGTTAAGTAAAAAAGGCAATAAAGTGCATTAGAGCACACCTAAACAAGCCTTCAACTATTGATTTTTTTCGAAAAAAGAGCTACAATGACTTTACGATTTTAAATAGCAAAGTGACTACCAATCACTTTCTTTTTTTGAAAAAAATAGAAGAACACAATAAGACGATTTTTTAAAGTGAACGCCAATTCACTTTATGACTCGTCTTCTTTTATTTTTCAAAAGAAATTGTACCCCATAATTACCACTGAGAATACCCCTAAAAAAATTTCCGTATACTAATATACTAATATACAAATATACAGATATACAAATATAAGTTAAATCATGTAGTAGGATATACATGTATACAAATAGTAATGTAGTACAATATACAAAATGCAATTCATCCAACCTATACATGCTTCATACCCTAATAAATCAATCTTCTATATTCTTTTATTACCGTATACAGATATACGAATAGTATAGTATACAAATAGTAGTTTAGTTTAATATACAAGAATACAAATATGCAAATAGTAGAGTATGCAAATATACAAATAGTAATCCAGTACAAATATTTGTTGTAGCAAAATATCATTTATGGTATAGTATTTTTGTAGTAAGAAATGATAGACATTAAAATTAGAAAGGTTGGATCAGTTTGGTTAAGAAAATAGTTTTTGGAAATTTTAAAGGCGGCGTTGGTAAGACGACAAACTCAGTAATGTTTTCATATGAATTAGCAAAAGAAGGTTACAAAGTCCTACTTTGTGACTTAGATCCTCAAGCAAACTCTACTCAATTATTAAATAGGACTTACAGACGACAACATGGAGAACCCTTGAACATCGATAAAACAATGATGGTCGCTATTCAAGAAAACGACTTAGAACCCTCAGTAGTAAAAATTATGGACAACTTGTTTTTATTACCCTCAAACAAAGACTTTGTCGATTACCCAGATTTTCTTGAATTAACTTTTCCACCTGATGAATCAGACTATAAGGAAAGTAGAATCGCTCATTTTTCAAATCTACTAAGCGAAATTGAAGAACAATATGACCTCATAATTATTGATTGTCCACCAACTATATCTATTTATACAAACTCAGCTATATATAGTTCTGACTTAATTGTTGTTGTCTTGCAAACTCAGCAACGTTCTCTAGATGGGGCATTAGCCTTTTGGGAATATGCTCAGACATTTTATAACAAATATGAAAATGTAGATTTTGGAATCGCTGGTATTCTTCCAGTATTAATGAAAAATGATTCTGGCGTAGATAATCAAATTATTAAGGATTCGATCGAAATTTTCGGAACAAAGAACGTCTTTACAAATATTGTTAAGCATAGAGATCGCCTAAAACGATATGATAGAGAAGGAATTGCTGATCCGGATATTACGGACACTTGGGATTATCATGATAAACGTATACATGAACTTTACAGTGCAATAGCCAATGAGTTTATTGAGAGAATCGAGGTCGAAGACTAATATGGAATTTGAAAGAGATCCTAATAGAAAGAAAAAAACTAAAGAAATCAAAGAAACACCACTTTCTGAACCCAAGTCAACTTTTAACTTAGATGAGTTTTCTAAACAAAAGAAGACCACTGTCCAGAACGAAATCAAAGACGAGTCTTCTCAATCAAAAACAGTTGGCCGGCCAAGAAAAAATAAAGTGTATAGTACAATACGACTTCAAAAGTATAATGTTAATAGAATTAACGCTTTACAAAACACACTAGAATTTGAAACACAAGACGATTTAGTTGCCTCTCTTTTAGATCGACTTGAAAATCAAATCGAACCAGAACAAAGAACCATGTTCGAAATGTATATGAAGACCTATGAATCACGTGATAGGAAGAAAAAGCAAAAATAGCTAAATTTGTATATCTTACTACTTGTATTCAAATAGTAAGATATACAAATAGTACGGTATACAAAAATTTATAATGACGATCATACTATTGTTGCATACTTCTCCAAAATATTTTATACTCTTGCTACACTTCGTACTGAAGTACATCAGAAAAATGCCAGCTCCTAATGAAAGTAGGTGGCTGGCATTTTTCTATATTTATCCTTTTAGCAAAGTAAGTTTAACTGTTTGGTAAATCAATCAGTTCTGTAATCTCCACACCTAATACAGCTGGTTCTGTTGCAAAGATTTATTAGAGGACAGACTTCCCCAATTTTCAGCGGATCGTCTAAACAGTTTGGAACAATTCATCAAATTTATCCCACAAAAAATGGTCGGAGCGATTTTCGCCGCTTCGACTTTGTTTGTCTAATGCATGCAGTACTTCAATCCCTTGAAGAGTGGCTTTCCCAGTTCGCATGGTTTGAAAACCGCAAGATTTCGGCACTCTTTTTTTGATTAACCGATGATCTTGTTCCAAAATATTATTGAGAACCTTAACGGTTCGGTGCTCTAAATCCTTTGGCAGAATCCCTTCTTCTTGCAACGCTCGAAGCGCCTTAAAGGTAGCCGCATACTTATCCGTAACGAGTGCCCGAGGCTGTCCGTGATCTCGAACTAACCGTTTGAAAAAGGCTTTGGCTGCTTGTGTATCCCGATGTTTTCGTAACCATAGACCCAAGGATTGACCTGTCGAATCAATGGCACGATACAAATAATGGTTCTTACCGCTGAATTGTCAAATTAATTGCAACATTTCTTCTTGAAAGACTTCCCAACAATTTTTCCAGTTCAATGTTTTTTTAGGACGCATATTTATCTTGCGTAATGCTTCCTGTTTCTCCGTAGGGGGTACCTTTGAAAAATCAGTTCCCTTAGGGAAGAATTCTCTAAATAAACCATTCCCATTTTCGTTAGATCCGCGTTGCCATGGGGAGTATGGATCACAAAAATACATAGGTACGTCTAAATCTTTCTCAATTTCTTTCCAGCAAGAAAACTCTTTCCCACGGTCGACCGTAAAGCTTAAAAATGCCTTGTGACTCCCTAGGTCTTGCACAAAAGCTTTAATCGCTTGTGCCAGTGACTTCGCGGTACGATCCCTCATTGAGATCGCCCAATAAAAGCGTGTTTTCCGTTCAATAAACGTTGCTTCGCAGGCTTTACTTTCCCCTCTGCTAGAAACAACTGTGTCCAACTCCCAATGTCCAAATTCTTCTCGAGTTGACACAGAAGCTGGGCGTTCATCAATGGTATGCCCTACAGTCATTTTGCCTCGTGCCTCTTCTTGTTTTTCTTGTCTTCTGCCTTTATGTCTCAGACACTGTTTAGACACATTAAGAATACCGGCATAGAGCCAATTGTAAATGGTTTTGAATGAAACTATTTGACGATCATTCGCAATTTGTTCAGGGGACCAGCTGTCTTCAAGATCACATTCAATCTGATAAGCGAATTCAGAAGTCCATTTGGACTTCGCACCACAGGCATTGCGCTTCATTTCCGCATCTAATTGCGCATTGTCGGCATTATAGATCAAATCTTCGGGTACTCGTTTCAACTCACGATCAATCGTTGTTCGGCTAACACCAATTCTGTCCGCTATTTCTTGAATACTCTTGGCATCATAAATCATCGTCTCTATACATTTTCGATTATCTCGTGTAAGCTTTTTGTGTGAACCCATCAAAATCACTCCTAGTAGTTTGTTATCCTAAACTCATTTTACTAGAAATTTTTGATGGGTTCTTTGTTGCGATTAATATTACAATTCAGCAAAATAAAGAAAGCGAATGATTTGTAGAATTATACTACATTCATTCGCTTTTCTACCGCACTATTTCGTTTCTATGTTCCATGTACCCCTAATTATGCCTGTTTTTAACAATGTATTCGTCAAGGATTTTTCTTTTTTAGAAGCTACCCCCATGTCTATTTTAGTTTCTTTTTATCTATTAAACATAGTATATTCATTAAATATAATATAAGGTTAACTATTGCATGCGTTGTTATTTAATCGGTTTGTTTACATAACCGCTATTAAAAAAAGTGCTCCGTTTCCCAACCCCTCCAACGTCCGACTTTGTGATTCTCAATTGGTCTACCTCGTTTCCAACTCAAAAAGGGCGGCAGACAGCGATTCTAAGCCCTCGTTTCTTTGTGAAGTTGGGCTGTTGGTTGAATAGAGGTTTTGTTATTTTTCTGGGAAATTTATTATCTTGCCATTTAATCCATGACACTTTTTGTATTTTTTGCCACTCCCACAAGGGCAGGGATCATTTCGGCCAATTTTAGTGACTGTTATCGGTGAGCGGTTCATTTTTTTCTTTTCCTCTTCAAATTTCTGCGTAGCTCCTGATTGTTGATTCAGCATTGCGACAAAGGCATCTAATTCGTCTTGATTGCTTAGATCCACGCCAAACTCTTCGGCGGACATGGCTAGTTGTTTGGCAGGGCCCCACATAGCAGGATCGGACATATTTTCAAACAAAGATTGTTCGGCTTTCTGGAGTCCTCTTATCAGAGTATATTCGTTCTTGATGAGTCTCTCTGATGCTAGATAGTAAAAAAATTGCGTCAAAACCGGAACAACGCTTTTAAAAAAGGCTTCGTCTGAGCTTATTTTCTTTGGAAAATAGTAAGAAACTACGTCTATCGTATCTGCTTGTGTCCATTTTCCTGGAAGTCTATCATAATAACCAAACATAAAATCCGTATATCGCTCAATAATCCATTCAGCTTCTGTTCTGTATTTTTTTGGTAGTTCTTTGTAGAAACTACTTTTTTTGAATCCTGTTCCCCATTCTTCGGCTTTCTTCATAACCGCTTCAAATTGTTCGTCAAAATCCATGTTTCTTTCCTCCTACATTTATTTTTTCGATTACTTCCAAAATTTATACCATTTCCTAGAAGATTCTTTTTTCTCCTCTACCGTACGTAGCACGTCTTGCGATTGATGATTTCTCGATTCTTCTTTTTCAAACGCTTGTGAGGGAATGTTAAGGGCTTTTAAGTCGTTGATTTCCGCCCTGTACTCTTCTAGCAATTTTTTATCCTGCAAAGCTAGTCGTTGTTGCTGGTCTAACAGATTTTGGATCTGCTTTTGTGATTCTACTAAGCTTTTTATCTGTTCGTCTTTGGCCGTTAATTGCTGATCTCTATTATTTTTTAAATCATTAATTTGTTTTTATTTTTCTTTCAAAATCTTCTCATATAATATTTCTTTTTCGTCAGAAACTGTTGCTTTATTAACAATAGACTTTTGTTTTTCTTTACTAGGATGTGTCTGAAAACTTAATAGAGTTATGATATGCTCTATTAAAAATGAATGGAGCAGGGTAACTAATGGTGCCACCCCGACGGTACGAATTGAGTGATGGGCAATGGATGCAAATCAGCGGATTATTTCCCAAATATCGAACAGGTCGTCCCGCTAAATTAGATAATCGTACCGCGTTTAATGCTATTCTTTGGATCGCTCGTAGCGGTGCAGCTTGGCGTGATCTACCAGAGGAACGATATGGTTCTTGGAAGACTGTTTACACCCGCTTTTGCAACTGGAGAGATAGTGAATTGTTGATAGTCATCTTCCAAGTTCTCCAAGTAGAACCGGATTTTGAAACAATCAGTATCGACTCCACCTCAGTAAAAGCTCATCAACATAGTGCAGGAGCTAAAAAAACGCTGAACTCAACGAAGTGAATCAACACATAGGACTCAGTCGAGGTGGAAGAACGACGAAAATTCATACCTTGGTGGATGGGTTAGGAAATCCTCTCGGATTTCTTTTAACTGGCGGACAAACTCATGACGCTGTTCCAACAATCCCATTGTTAGAACAATTTGAAATTACAGGAAGCAACATTCTTGGCGATAAAGCCTATGGATCAGAAGAAATACGTGAATGGATTTCTTCAAGAGGTGGCACTTATACGATTCCTCCGAGAGAAAATGCAAAAAATCCATGGAAAGTGGATTGGTTCTTATATAAAGAACGCCATTTAATTGAATGTTTTTTCAATAAGATCAAACATTTTCGACGTGTCGCTACACGCTATGACAAATTAGCAAAGTCATTTTTATCGTTTGTTTATGTGGCAGCCATCTTCAAATTGACTCAGTAAAGACTTTTCAGACACGTCCTAGTATATAGAATCTAAGTGCATAAAAAATAAATATGCCTAGACTAAGAATATATCCAGCTTGTATTGGTAAAAAAGGAATATCATTGGAAAATATTGACCCTTTCAAATTGCTAACCACCTAACTAAAATTATAAGCTTTAGGAATCAAAATAGCACTTCTTTTTTTATGATATCGTAGTGTATCCTAGATTTGCAATCTGAGCCAGTATAGTTAGCGTAAAATAATTGTTGGAAAATAAAAAAGAGATTTCTCCAGGTGTGTTAAAATCAAGGTGTTCAAAACCTTAAAACATCAACATGGAGGAATCTCTTATGAATATTGTACAACAAGCTGCGGAGAAAATCAGTCAATTTGTTGGAATCCAAAATCATGATGTGAACTTCACAGAACTTGTAGAAAATATTCAATCATGTGTCCATGAAATCGGTGTTTCTATGATTGAAACACTGATTATTGAAGCAGATTCTGCTTTACGGCAGTCTTCTGTCAGAAAGCAAGAATGGTTTATTCAACGAAATGAAGACACGAAAATCTGCGCGACGATGCTTGGCCCAGTTGAACTTAATCGTACGTATTTCAAACATAAGAAAGACCAACACTTCTCTTACTTGTTGGATGAATATTTAGGGATTTTACCTTACGATCGGATGGATACTGGCTTAAAATCACAGATATTAGAAACAGCCACAGAACGTTCTTACCAGCAAACTGTCGATCAATTCCAACATTCTGGAATAACAAGTAGAGCGACGGTTAAAAATGTGGTTCATCGACTAGATGGGGAGAACTTGATTGTTTCTGGACAGCGACGGGACAAAACACCAAAGGTGCTTTTCATTGAAGCTGATGAAGACCATGTTGCTTATCAAGACGGAACGAATCGCTTTATGAAGCTTGTTTATGTTCATGAAGGCTATCAATCTAATTTAGTACAGACAAAGCGCCTCTGGTTAAAAAATTGTCATTATTTCAGCGGTCTTTATCCAGATGGACAACGTCTTTGGGAAGAAGTTTATGCGTATCTTGACGATTCATATGATTTTGAAAAAGTTGATCGTATTTACTTCTCCGGTGACGGAGCTTCATGGATTAAAGAAGGGGCGAAGTACATTCCGAATACAATGTTTGTTTTAGATCAATTTCATACAGTTAAATATGTGAAAAAAGCATGTACAGGTCTATCATCAGGTGCACCAATACTGCTTGATTGGATTAATAAGAACCACAAGAATTTTGTTCAAGCGTTCTTTACTAGTCGTTTAGAGGATCATACGCTGTCTGGAAATCAAAGGAAGCAAATCGCTCAAGCCCAAAGATATCTCTTAGGCAACTGGGAAGCAATTCAAAATCAACATAATGTCGATTATATAGGCTGCAGCGCCGAAGGTCATGTGAGCCATATTCTGTCTTCACGATTAAGTTCTCGTCCGTTAGGATGGAGTAAAATCGGAGCGAACAATATCGCTAAAATGCGTGTATTTCTAAGGAATAAAGGGAACCTAATGGTTCACTTAGAATTGAAAAACAAGGAGATTCAAAAAGAGTCTCGAGTTCAGCGATTAGACAAACGTGTCAATCGTCCAAAACCAACCATAGATCAAAGTTTTTTTGCCAAATTACCATTATTGGAAAATGGGTTAATTACCGGTACACGCAACAGAGTAGCTAGCGTGATTAAATAGATTCTATTGATTTATCAAGGTTTCATTCATTACCCTATTTTGGAGAAATACGAATTCCAACAAATTTTTGACGCAATCCGGGCAAAGCCCGAAATTGGTTTTCGTATGCAAATATGGTATAATACAAGAGAAAAGAGAGGTTGTAATCGCAACCTCTCTTAGACAGCACCGTTTAAAGAACGGTGGCAAATATTAACTATTCAAAAGATAGCCTGTCTCTCGCTAAAGCTGACGGCTATTTTTTGTCTTTATAGTTCAGAATTGCAACAATGGTTGTGATTAAGGTTAGCGTAAAGCCACCAAAAGCAATCATCAATTGCAAACTATCTGAAACAGACAACAGGCGTCTCCTTTCTACAGATTTTGGAAGTACACACATATGCACCACCTCACTTTCGATTGGATAGCCACCGTCATTAAACTTTACTGTCAACTTATATTATACCATACAAACCAGTTAAAAACCTTATTGTTAAGGCGTTTAGCTGGTTTTTTGTATGAAATTTATGCGAGTTTCTTCCTTCGCTCCAACCACCGCCGCTACGGAAGATTTGATGATTTGCCTACAAATTCAAGAGAATGGGTCAAAGTCAAAAGCAGTTCCTAATTGTCCGATAGCTGATTATTGTCATACCTACTATTGGGTAGAGACCATTTTCTTCGTGAGTGGTTTTGTGTCCTTGCGATCATACAACAGCCAGTCGAAAACACAAGGGTAAACTGCACGAGCAAGCTCGCCCTTGTGTTTTCTTGGTGTCTGCTGTCTGCCTGCTTCACACCCAAAACCTCAAACTCACGAAGAAAATGAACCATACTCTAAACCAATAAAAGGAGAGACTGACAATGAATCAGCGACAATTAGAAAATCAAAACACCACCCCTTCCTAAATCTTCAAAAAAAATGGTTTTCAAAAAAATAAACCAAAAAGGAGCGAATCATCATGACAACGTATATTTCAGAAATTGAGACCTTGGAAGAATTGAAAAAAGTGTATAAAAAACTTGCGCTAAAGTTTCATCCTGATTGTGGCGGCGACGAAGAACTCATGATAGCATTGAACAATGAATATGATGAACTCTTTGAGAAGTTGAAGAACACGCATAAGAACAAAGATGTCAAGGGCCACAATAAAATGTTGGTTTTGGGCCATTGAAAATGTAGGTATTCGGTCTTCTGTATTACTTTTTTTCTTTCGCTTTGTCTTCGCTATAGCTTTTCATTCTATAGGAAGGTCCTGTAATTTGAATAATTTTAGAATGATGGACCAATCGGTCCAATAAAGCATTTGTTAATTTCTTGTTTCCGAATATTTCCGACCATTGAGAAAGCGGAATGTTTGTAGTAATAATTGTCGATTTCCTCTCATAACGCATATTGATTAATTGAAATAGTAAATTGGATCCTTCTTTGGAAAATGGTAAATAGCCCACTTCATCAATAATTAATACGGCATATCCTGCATATTTCTTAAGCATGGTGTCACTTGTCCCACGCTTATGTGCTCGAATGAGCCGATTAACAAGCTCGGTACTGGTGATAAATAAACAACTTAACCCTCTATCTATACACTCTAAACCAATAGAAACAGCGGTTCTGTTGCAAAGTTTTTGTTGAAACGTTCTTTCCGGTATAATTGTAGAAAATTGACAGTACTCGGAGGACGTTCATGAAGAATTTATTTAAAGGGAGACACTATCCTGTCAAGGGCCACAAAAAAATGTTGGTTTTGGGCCATTGAAAATGTAGGTATTTGGTCTTCTGCATTATTTGTTTTCTTTCGCTTTGCCTTCGCTATAGCTCTTCATTCTATAAGAAGGGCCTGTAATTTGAATAATTTTAGAGTGATGGACCAATCGGTCCAATAAAGCATTTGTCAATTTCTTATTTCCAAATATTTCCGACCATTGAGAAAGTGGAATATTTGTAGTAATAATTGTCGATTTCCTCTCATAGCGCATGTTGATTAATTGAAATAGTAAATTAGATCCTTCTTTGGAAAATGGTAAATAGCCCACTTCATCAATAATTAATACGGCATATCCTGCGTACTTTTTAAGCATTGTGTCACTTGTTCCACGCTTATGCGCTCGAATGAGCCGATTGACAAGCTCTGTACTGGTGATAAACAAACAACTTAATCCCCTATGTGACTGCTAAACTAAAGTGAGCCAAAAATGCTCAGTAATTTTGAGCCACCTATAAAATCAGCTATTTCCGATAAACTAGTAAAGACTAATTTATCGGAGGCAAAACAGGTGGAGAGAAAATTTATGATTTATTCAAAAATAAAAGAATTGGAAGCCTTAGGCTTTTCTCAACGAAATATCGCAAAACAACTGGGCATTTCAAGAAACACAGTCGCTAAGTACTGTGATAAGGATGTGGAAACATTTACTACATGGCTCGCTTCTACTAAACATCGAAAACAGAAGTTAGATGAACACAAAGAACGAATCTTAGAATGGTTGAGAACCTATCCTGATTTAACAACTGCTCAAATTCAAGATTGGTTAGAAGAACGCGGCTTTGAGAATATAGTAGAAAGTACACTCAGACGATATGTGAAGAATCTTCGGGAAGAGTACCAATTGCCTAAGCAAGTACACCAACGACAATATGAAGCGATTCCTGACCCTCCAATGGGAGAACAAGCTCAAATTGATTTTGGACAAATCTGGGTAACCACTGAAAATAAGCACCGAATCAAACTGTATGTTGTCGCCTTTGTTCTATCACATTCAAGATACAAATATATGGAGTGGTGGGATCATCCTTATCGAACAGAAGAAGTAATACAGGCACATGAACATGCGTTTCAGCACTTTTCAGGAAAACCAAAAACAATCGTTTATGATCAAGATCGTACCTTATTTATCAACGAGAACTATGGCGATATTATTTTTACCCCACAGCTTGAAACTTATCGCCAAACACAGCGATTTAAGATACATGCTTGTCGCGGGTCGGATCCAGAATCCAAAGGTCGCATAGAAAATGTCATTGGCTTTATCAAAAACAACTTCGCCAAAAATCGTATCTATAGTGACTTAGAATCTTGGAATCACCAAGCCTTAGCTTGGCTAAAGAGGACTGGTAATGGAAAAATTCACAATACAACGAAACGGATCCCTGAACAGGTGTTTAAGGAAGAACAAAGCTATCTAATTCCTGCTTTTTCTATGAATCAGAAAGGTACACATTCTGAGGGAGTATCGAACCTTGAGGTTCGGAGAATTAATAAGGACAACACCATTAAATACTTAACTAATCGCTATTCTGTCCCCAGAAACACTTACAATCGTCTGTCCTATGTTAGTGTGAAAATTGAAAATGAGCAGCTCCTTATTTTTGATCCTAAAACAGGCGAGCTAATAGCGACACATTTTATTTGTTCAGAAACTGGCCGACTTATCAAAAATAGAAGCCATGAACGAGATCGAACGCATTCGATAACCCATCTTATTGAGCGCGTATCCAAAAGATTTACAGAAAAAGATGAAGCAAAAAGATATCTGGGAATTATTCATCAACGATATCCGCGTTATACACGAGATCAACTTGAGTTAATAGATACATTGTGCCAAACAAATTTACAAACATTCATAGATGCTGCACTCGCTCAATGTTTACAAAAGCACATTTTCTCAGCAACAGAATTTAGAGAGATTCTTATCCGATTGACGAAACAGGCACACCAGGTTCCCATATCTGAAGAAATATCTATAAATGATTTACCGGTTATTTCCAGGCAAACAAAAGAAAAGCTACTTCACATTAAACCCGAGGTTCGCAAGCTATCCGATTACACAGAACTATTAGAAGGAGAACTGTGATGTCAAAAAAAGTAGCTGAACTTTCAAAGTTACTTTCGCGTATTCATTGCTCAGAAACAGCGAAAGTTTTACCAGAATTCATTGAACAAGCAACAGAAGACGACCAAACACCGACAGAATTTTTAATGACACTGTTAACGTATGAAATACGGCGACGAGAAGAGAAAGCAATGATTCGCCGAATGAAGCAAGCGACATTCCCTTATCATCGAACATTAGACGAGTTTGTTTTAGAAGAGCAGCCTTCTCTGAGTAAGAGAAACTTTAATAAGTTAAAAGAACTGACTTTGGTGGAACAAATGTATAATGTCGTTCTCTTAGGTCCCACAGGGACAGGAAAGACCTCCTTGTCCGTAGGACTAGGAATTTCAGCCGTTCAAGCAGGCTATAAAGTTGTTTTCGTTCCTATGGGGGAAATGGTTCACTTACTAAAAACTGCAGAATTTACAACTCGTTCTGCGAATCGAATCAAACGGATGAAACAAGTCGATCTATTAAGTCTAGATGATCTCATGTTCATGGCAATGGATAAAAATGAAGCAAATCTATTCTTTCATTTCATTAATGAAGTCTATGAAAATACATCAATTATTTTGACATCAAACAAATCCCCAAATGACTGGGGACAGTTGATTGGGGATGAAATTATCACCGGAGCCATTCTGGATCGCATTATTCAACGATCTGAAATTATCCAACTGTCGGGAGACAGTTATCGATTAAAACATCGAGAAGGCATTTTCGAGTCAAAAAAGAAACCGGAGAATGTGGCTCAAAATTAATGAGCAAAAATGGCTCAATTTAACTTGACGGTGACACCCTATCTATACACTCTAAGCCAATAGAAACAGCTAAGTGTGTTTTCCCCACGCCGCTATTTCCGATGAAAAGAATATTGTCATAGGTATCTAAAAAGCGCAAAGTTACTAAATCTTGAATTTCACTTTTTTTTATTTTTGGTTGGAAATCAAAATTGAAATCATGGAGACGTTTATGATAAGGGAACATAGCGCGTTTTAATATTTTTCTTTGTGTTTCGGCTTTTCGATAACGAATTTCTTGGGACGTCAATTGCTGAATTGTCAAATTAATTGCAACATTTCTTCTTGAAAGACTTCCCAACAATTTTTCCAGTTCAATGTTTTTTTAGGACGCATATTTATCTTGCGTAATGCTTCCTGTTTCTCCGTAGGGGGTACCTTTGAAAAATCAGTTCCCTTAGGGAAGAATTCTCTAAATAAACCATTCCCATTTTCGTTAGATCCGCGTTGCCATGGGGAGTATGGATCACAAAAATACATAGGTACGTCTAAATCTTTCTCAATTTCTTTCCAGCAAGAAAACTCTTTCCCACGGTCGACCGTAAAGCTTAAAAATGCCTTGTGACTCCCTAGGTCTTGCACAAAAGCTTTAATCGCTTGTGCCATTGACTTCGCGGTACGATCCCTCATTGAGATCGCCCAATAAAAGCGTGTTTTCCGTTCAATAAACGTTGCTTCGCAGGCTTTACTTTCCCCTCTGCTAGAAACAACTGTGTCCAACTCCCAATGTCCAAATTCTTCTCGAGTTGACACAGAAGCTGGGCGTTCATCAATGGTATGCCCTACAGTCATTTTGCCTCGTGCCTCTTCTTGTTTTTCTTGTCTTCTGCCTTTATGTCTCAGACACTGTTTAGACACATTAAGAATACCGGCATAGAGCCAATTGTAAATGGTTTTGAATGAAACTATTTGACGATCATTCGCAATTTGTTCAGGGGACCAGCTGTCTTCAAGATCACATTCAATCTGATAAGCGAATTCAGAAGTCCATTTGGACTTCGCACCACAGGCACTGCGCTTCATTTCCGCATCTAATTGCGCATTGTCGGCATTATAGATCAAATCTTCGGGTACTCGTTTCAACTCACGATCAATCGTTGTTCGGCTAACACCAATTCTGTCCGCTATTTCTTGAATACTCTTGGCATCATAAATCATCGTCTCTATACATTTTCGATTATCTCGTGTAAGCTTTTTGTGTGAACCCATCAAAATCACTCCTAGTAGTTTGTTATCCTAAACTCATTTTACTAGAAATTTTTGATGGGTTCTTTGTTGCGATTAATATTACAATTCAGCACCCACTTGGCAAGACAGTTCGAATGTGATCCGCGTACAGTAAAACGCTATTACGTGAATGATCTATCTAAAAGGAAATCTGCACCAAAAAAAGACCAAGTAAATTAGATCCTTTTCGAACAATCATTCAAGAAAAAGTAGAACTAGGTTGTTCTGCTTCAGCGATTTATCGATTTATCAAGAAAAAAGGATACGAAGGAAAAGATTCTATTTTAAGAGACTATTGTAGTCAATTGCGAAAAACACATGTTCAAAAAGCGACGATCCGAATTGAAACACAGCCTGGTTTGTCTGCACAGGTTGACTGGAAAGAGGATCTTGTTCTTTACAATCGCTCGGGCCAACGGTTTCAAATCAATTTATTTTTATATGTTCTAGGATTCTCGCGTTGGAAATATATCGAATTAACACTAGACAGAAAACAAGATACCCTACTTCGTTGTTTGAACAATGCCTTTCTCACTTCTGAAGGGATCCCACATGAAATCTGGTTTGATAATATGCGTACAGTCGTTGACCAGAGTCGAACACAGTTTAGAAAAGTTTCTTGGAACCAAAGGTTCTATGAATACAGTAAAGATGCCGGATTCAAACCAATTGCCTGTCGCCCCTATAGACCTCAAACAAAAGGAAAGGTGGAAGCTTTGGCCCGAACCGTTGAGCAGCTAAAAGTATACAACGGTGAATTTGATACACTCGATGATTTGATCGATCTTGTTTTTGAATTCAATGAAGAACTGAATAAAGAGCACTCTTAAGCAATTGATGGTCCGCCTATACTGAAATTCGCTGCACACGAAAAAGAGCACTTATTACCTTTTGATTCAAAGTTACTAACGACCTATACACAAGATATCCTCTCTCGTAAGGTATCCAAAGAATCGCTCGTTATTTATCAAAAGAGTAAGTACTCCGTACCTGTTCGCTATATCGGCAAGACAGTTTCTCTACAAGCTGTTGCCGGCGAACTTACTATTCATTATAACGGTGAAAGCATTCAAAGGCACCTCTTAAGCCAGAAAAAGTTTAACTATCATTCGGATGATATGCAAGAAATTTTAAAGTCCGATGTCTACCGTACAAAATCTGATGAAGAAATTACGCGATATGTTCAAGAAAATTTGAAACTATATGACAATTTATATTAGGAGGCACCATGTCACAATACCAAGATTTACTAGATAATCTAACCGCTTTAAAGCTAGATCAAATCAAAGAGTATCTCCCTCATTTTTTAGAATCTGAAAAAACGAAAGAGCTGTCCACGATCGATATTCTTTACTCATTAACTGAACGGGAACTAGAATTTAGAAAACAGCGAGCAGAAAAAATCAATATTAAAACTTCGCACTTTCCATACGAAAAACGAATGGCAGATTTTGACTTTGATTATCAGCCTAGTGTAAACAAACGGCAGATGCTGGACTTATCCAGCCTGCATTTTATGGAGCGACAAGAGAATATTTTGCTTATCGGTAGCAGCGGCGTTGGAAAAACACATCTAGCAACAGCAATCGGTATGGAAGCTTGTCGCCAACGAATCAGCACCTATTTTATTACGTGCAATGATCTAATTCAGCGATTAACAAAAGCTTATCAAGAAAATCGGCATGAAGCGTTAATAAAAAATTACTGCCGATATAAACTGCTCATTATTGATGAAATTGGCTATTTACCGATCTCTGAGGTCGGAGCAAATCTCTTTTTTCAGCTAATCGCCAGGAGATACGAAACGAAATCGACTATTATTACGACCAATATACCTTTATCGAAATGGGGAGAAGTATTTTCAGATCCAACGTTGGCAAATGCCATATTGGACCGATTGGTCCATCATTCCCAGCTAATCAAGATTACTGGAAGATCCTATCGTATGAAAGACTACTTGCTTGATAAGGAAGTTCTTCAGACATCCACAGATGAGAAAAGCAAAAGAATCGGTAAAAACTAGCATATTTTCACCGGCAAAAAATTACATTTGAAAGTCGGGATTGACAATCCGTATAAAATCATTAAAGAAGCAGTCGTTATGTATTGCCATTACCCTTTGAGTTATCGTGAATGCGCAGAGCTACTAGCTTATTATCGGATTCGTGTCGACCACACAACCATCTATCGCTGGGTGCAACACTATGGAAAGATTCTTTATGGTTTGTGGAAAAAACAACTTCGGAAGCAACAGTTTACGGATTCTTGGCGCATGGACGAAACGTACGTCAAGATTAAAGGTAAGAACCATTATTTGTATCGTGCCATTGATTCGACAGGTCAATCCTTGGGTCTATGGTTACGAAAACATCGGGATACACAAGCAGCCAAAGCCTTTTTCAAACGGTTAGTTCGAGATCACGGACAGCCTCGGGCACTCGTTACGGATAAGTATGCGGCTACCTTAAAGGCGCTTCGAGCGTTGCAAGAAGAAAGGATTCTGCCAAAGGATTTAGAGCACCGAACCGTTAAGGTTCTCAATAATATTTTGGAACAAGATCATCGGTTAATCAAAAAAAGAGTGCCAAAATCTTGCGGTTTTCAAACCATGCGAACTGGGAAAGCCACTCTTCAAGGGATTGAAGTACTGCATGCATTAGACAAACAAAGTCGAAGCGACGAAAATCGCTCCGACCATTTTTTGTGGGATAAATTTGATGAATTGTTCCAAGCTGTTTAGACGATCCGCTGAAAATTGGGGAAGTCTGTCCTCTAATAAATCTTTGCAACAGAACCCTTTTTTCGAGCAGATGATTTTTCTAAATAGGTCGTTCTCCTTTATACTCAAATAAAGGAGGCGGTTACATGACAGAAAAGTATAAAAATATCTTAGTTGCATTGGATGGGTCTGATCAAGCGTTCGAAGCATTGGAAAAGGCAATATCAATTGCAGAGAGAAATTCCGCTAAATTGTTTTTAGTTACAGCAATTAACTTTAGTCCATGGGCAACGAATACCCAAACATTAGAGCTTCTCTTAGATGACAACAGAAGCAGTGCGAAACGCACCATGGCAAAAGCAAAAAAACAAGTTCCTGCAGATATTGAATTTCACTTTGAGCTAATGAATGGTAATCCAAAAGCTTGCATCATTCAGTATTCTGAGGAGAATAACATAGACCTCATCGTCATGGGCGCAACAGGAGCCGGAGCATTTTCTCGTTTATTACTAGGCTCTACGACCGCCTATGTTGTCAACCATGCGCCGTGTAATGTGTTGGTTGTGAGATAGCATATAAACCTCTCAATTAGTCTGAGAGGTCTTTTTTTGCTTCTCGAGAAGTTGTATAATAGGTACAAATTTAGGAAAAGAGGAACCACAAATGATCGATGGACGTGAATGTTTCGATCCAAATATGGCACCACTTACTGAGTTCAGTAAGAAACTGTCTTGGCCACCTACATATATCAAATGTGATTGTGGCGAGATACTAAGCAGAGCTCAGCGGACTAACGCTTCTTTTTGTTGGAGATGTACAAAATGCGGAAAAGTATTTTCTATGGTTAGAGGAAGTATCCAATTGGGAATTGTGACAAGCAAATGATTACGACCTCCCGACAGGGATTGTGGTATACTACTTACGAGGCCATTCATACCTCACTTTCTTTCAATTTCCCCACTCCGTAGCTTGCTGCAGGAGTGGGGTTTTTGTGTGCCGTTTATGGTATATTCGGATGAGGTGAAAGTAGTCCAATTTAGGAAGAAGGGATAATGGAATGGCAACACTTTTTTGGACAACTTTTATAAGGTGTTTCAATTTCCTGGTCGTTATTTAACTTCTCCCAATTGCTTTTCGTTTATTTGCCGGTACCCAATCGGTGTTTGATAGTTTAATGAGCCGTGTAGGCGATAATGGTTCCACCAATAGACATATTGAAAAAGCTCAATAGCTAGTTGGCTTTGTGACTCAAATTGGTGTTGATACACGAACTCAATTTTGACTGATTTATACGTGCTTTCTGCTACGGCATTGTCGTGTGGACAGCCTTTTTTACTTAATGAGCGCTTGATATCAAAGGATTCTAAAATTTCATCAATCAATTTGTTGTCATATTCACTACCTCTGTCTGTGTGAAATAACTTAACCTGTTCTAACGGCCGATCAATCGTAAAAAATGCCCGTTCAACTAATTGTGCGTCTTTTTTGGTGCCTGAGCTGTAACCGATAATCTCACGATTATATAAATCAACAAGTAAACAGATGTAATGCCATGACTGTTTTACTCGTACATAAGTCAAATCAGTAATAATCACTTCTAAGGGAATTTCTCTTGTAAATTCACGGTTTAGCACATTTTTGTCTGGTGCTTCATTCACTTTTGGTTTTGTCTTTTTAAACTGTCGTTTCGTATAGTTTGAGACGAGGTTGTACTTTTTCATGATGCGACCGATACGTCTTCTAGAGACAGAGAAACCTAGGGTTTCCAACGACTTTTTTAACTTCCTTGTACCATAATTCCTTCTACTTTTATAGAATTCATCAATCGTTGCACAATCCAATTCTGCTTCATTCGATTTTTGAATGCCTTGTGCCTCATAGTAATAACTACTGCGAGCTACTTTTAATAATTTACACATAGCAGAAATGGAATACTTGTGCTTGTTCGCGCTGATTACTTGGACTTTTGTGCGAAAATCAGCGCTGCTTGCTTTAAAACATCATTTTCCATAGCTAATTGTTTGTTCAGTTCTGTTGCAAAGATTTATTAGAGGACAGACTTCCCCAATTTTCAGCGGATCGTCTAAACAGCTTGGAACAATTCATCAAATTTATCCCACAAAAAATGGTCGGAGCGATTTTCGTCGCTTCGACTTTGTTTGTCTAATGCATGCAGTACTTCAATCCCTTGAAGAGTGGCTTTCCCAGTTCGCATGGTTTGAAAACCGCAAGATTTTGGCACTCTTTTTTTGATTAACCGATGATCTTGTTCCAAAATATTATTGAGAACCTTAACGGTTCGGTGCTCTAAATCCTTTGGCAGAATCCTTTCTTCTTGCAACGCTCGAAGCGCCTTTAAGGTAGCCGCATACTTATCCGTAACGAGTGCCCGAGGCTGTCCGTGATCTCGAACTAACCGTTTGAAAAAGGCTTTGGCTGCTTGTGTATCCCGATGTTTTCGTAACCATAGACCCAAGGATTGACCTGTCGAATCAATGGCACGATACAAATAATGGTTCTTACCTTTAATCTTGACGTACGTTTCGTCCATGCGCCAAGAATCCGTAAACTGTTGCTTCCGAAGTTGTTTTTTCCACAAACCATAAAGAATCTTTCCATAGTGTTGCACCCAGCGATAGATGGTTGTGTGGTCGACACGAATCCGATAATAAGCTAGTAGCTCTGCGCATTCACGATAACTCAAAGGGTAATGGCAATACATAACGACTGCTTCTTTAATGATTTTATACGGATAGTGTCTCCCTTTAAATAAATTCTTCATGAACGTCCTCCGAGTACTGTCAATTTTCTACAATTATACCGGAAAAAACGTTTCAACAAAAACTTTGCAACAGAACCTAAAAGATCACTTCGGATTACAAAAACTTTAAAATGTTGTATAATAAACTTACAAAAACTTAAAATACGAGTTTTTTAAAATTAAATATACGTTTTTAGGAGAATGCTTTATGAATCAAAAAGAAAGAATTGCTGAAATTTTAAAGATGCTAGAAGAGCGCCAAAAAGTTTCTCAAGAAGAGTTGATGGAAATATTCTCTATCTCGAAAGATACAGCCCGACGGGATATTCTGAAGTTAGTAGAGAATGATCTAGCAGAAAGGTATCCAGGGGGTGTATCACGTCCAATTCTAAAAGTACAAATTGAAAACTACTCTAATCGATTGATTAAGCAAGCCAAAGAAAAGCAAGAAATTGCAGAAGTAGCATATCAATTGGTAGGTACGCAAATGACTGTCTACCTAGATGTTTCAACTACGGTAAATTTTTTGGCATCTAATTTGGATCAGAAAAATTTATTCATAGTAACTAATTCTATGGATAATGCATTGGCAGTTTCACCAAAAAATAGTAATCAAGTGTATTTACTTGGTGGATTGTTTAATCCAAATTCACGAGTTTTATCTGGTGAACCGGTTTCACACCAACTTAGACAGTTTAATTTTGATTTTGCATTTATAGGTGGCGCAGGTATAACTGAACAAGGGATCTTTTACTCGGAATTAACAGATGTTTATTTGAAGGAAGAAATTATTAATAATACGCAAAAAGTATGTTTATTAATTGATAGTACAAAAGTGAATAGAAGAACTGCTTACAAAATTGATTTTACTGGGATTGATTTAATTATCACAGATCAATCATTTCCGAAAGATTTGATAGAAAAACTTGAGTTGCAAAAAATTGAAGTAATTAATGTGGAAGGAGATTGGGGAAAATGACAGTTATTAGAAATGTAAAAACTCTTGTAAATAATGAATTAGAAGAAACAACAGTAGTTATTGATGGAGATGTAATCACACAGGTGTTCACCGACAATGACTTCACAGCCAATTCAAAAGATTCAATAATTGACGGAGGTGGTCAATTATTAATTCCTGGTATGGTCGATGTCCATATACATGGAGCAAATAACTATAACATGATGGATGGGACAACAAGAAGCATACAGGAGGTATCTAAGGCTTGTGCAAAAACTGGATGTACCAGTTTTTTAGTGACTTCAGTAAGTTCTACTTTGGAAGATTTACTACAAATGATTAGACAAACAAAAAAGGTTGTTGGGAAGGAAGAGGGAGCAAAAATTGCAGGAATTCACTTAGAGGGCCCATATCTTAATATAGAAAAAATGGGGATGCAGAATCCAAAATTTTTGAAGTATCCTGATCTAAATGAAATGACTGAAATATTCAGGGAAGCAGAAGGATTGATTAAAATGATGACAATTGCTCCGGAATTACCGGGCGGACTTGACTTAATTGAATTTTTAAAAAAGCAAGGTGTAATTATAGCTATAGCTCACTCAAATGCAACGTATGAGGAAGCTCAGATTGCTTTTGAAAAAGGAGCAACTCATATTACCCACTGTTTTAATGCTATGCCTACAATACATCATCGATCACCTGGACTGGTGACAGCCGCTTTAGAGGATAACTCAGTAAGTGTTCAAGCAATTGTTGATGGGGTACATCTTCATCCTGGAATTGTTCGTTTACTTTATAAAGTAAAAGGAGCGGATAAGATGATTTTGACAACCGATGCTCTTCAAGCAATGGGGGTAGGAGATGGTGAGTATGTATTTGGTGGACACCAGGTGACAGTTAAAGATGGCATTGCTCGTCTACATGATGGAACCCTTGCTTCAAGTACTGTTACAATGAACAAATCTTTGAGATTAAGTACAAAATTTGGGATTCCTTTAAAAGATGCGGTGCAAATGGCAACAAATACTCCAGCGAATATTTTGGGTTTAAAAAATGTTGGAAAGATTAAGGAAGATTATATAGCCGACTTAGTGTTGCTGGATAACGACTTTAATGTCTTAAAGACTTGGATTTCTGGAGTTTTGTATTAGGCGAACAAAGTGTCGCTTTTGTAGAGTATAGATGATGAAAGGAGAATAGCTTGTATGCCAACGTTTAAGCACGATGGAATAGAATTCAATTATAAAGTAGATGGAGAGGGAATTCCTTTTCTGTATCTTCATGGATTGGGTGATACTTTAGAAATTGCTTTTAATTCGTATAAAAGAACGGAAGGAATAAAGTTAATTGCATTAGATCAGCGCGGACATGGGAATAGCGGTCATGATTTTACGTCAATGAATTTTTGTAAACTAGCTGGAGATGCAGTAGCATTAATGAACTATTTAGGAATCACAAAATTCTATGTTGGTGGTTTATCAATGGGAGCTGGAGTGGCACTAAATATAGCCATTCATGAGCCGAAGCGTGTTCTAGGATTAATTTTACTTAGAAGCTCATCAACTGATGAGCCAATGAAAGAGGAAGTAAGACACTGGTTTAGCACAGTAAGTAAATACCTTCCCAAGAAAAATGGAAAGCAATTATTTAAAGAAGACCCTTTGTTTCATTCCATAAAAGAGGCTTGTCCAAGAGCCATTGAGACATTTACTCGCTACTTTGAAGACACTGCTTCAGTCAGGTATTTTCAAAAATTTTTGGATATGCCTAATGATTCTCCTATTAAAAACAAAGAAGAATTAGCATATCTGTCAATTCCTGTTCTGATACTTTCCAACAAATACGATGTAATCCACCCAATAGAATACAGTTTATTCTATAAAGAAAATATAAAAAATGCAACCTATTTTGAACTAACGCCTAAGACCATTAATGCCGAGAGACATAAACAAGAATTAGACACATATATCAATAATTTCATTATTGAAAATGAAAAAAGGTTCTATTGCAAAGTTTAAAAATAAAACTAATATACACAGTTGAGGTCTATGTGGGGTATGAAACATAGAAACGAAAATGCTCGGTAGGAATCAAAATGAAGAGGGTGTACAATATTTTGTGTAAGTTCCAAAATAGTAGAATAAACAAAATTAGCTTGGAGGAACGAACCAATGAGTATGCTCTCAAAAGATCAAATCAAAGAAATGATTCAACAATACGATATTAAGACCACAGATGACATTAAAAACGCCTTTAAAGATATTTTTGGCGAAACGGTTCAGGAAATTATGGAAGCAGAGTTAGACACGCATTTAGGTTATGAAAAGCATTCCAAAGAAAATAAAGACACAATGAATAGACGCAATGGGACTAGTTCTAAGACCCTACGGTCTTCAGAGTATGGAGAAGTCCCACTCGCTGTCCCTCGTGATCGAAATGGTGAATTTGAGCCAATCATCATAAAGAAAAATCAAACCTCTTTGCTGAATTGTAATATTAATCGCAACAAAGAACCCATCAAAAATTTCTAGTAAAATGAGTTTAGGATAACAAACTACTAGGAGTGATTTTGATGGGTTCACACAAAAAGCTTACACGAGATAATCGAAAATGTATAGAGACGATGATTTATGATGCCAAGAGTATTCAAGAAATAGCGGACAGAATTGGTGTTAGCCGAACAACGATTGATCGTGAGTTGAAACGAGTACCCGAAGATTTGATCTATAATGCCGACAATGCGCAATTAGATGCGGAAATGAAGCGCAGTGCCTGTGGTGCGAAGTCCAAATGGACTTCTGAATTCGCTTATCAGATTGAATGTGATCTTGAAGACAGCTGGTCCCCTGAACAAATTGCGAATGATCGTCAAATAGTTTCATTCAAAACCATTTACAATTGGCTCTATGCCGGTATTCTTAATGTGTCTAAACAGTGTCTGAGACATAAAGGCAGAAGACAAGAAAAACAAGAAGAGGCACGAGGCAAAATGACTGTAGGGCATACCATTGATGAACGCCCAGCTTCTGTGTCAACTCGAGAAGAATTTGGACATTGGGAGTTGGACACAGTTGTTTCTAGCAGAGGGGAAAGTAAAGCCTGCGAAGCAACGTTTATTGAACGGAAAACACGCTTTTATTGGGCGATCTCAATGAGGGATCGTACCGCGAAGTCACTGGCACAAGCGATTAAAGCTTTTGTGCAAGACCTAGGGAGTCACAAGGCATTTTTAAGCTTTACGGTCGACCGTGGGAAAGAGTTTTCTTGCTGGAAAGAAATTGAGAAAGATTTAGACGTACCTATGTATTTTTGTGATCCATACTCCCCATGGCAACGCGGATCTAACGAAAATGGGAATGGTTTATTTAGAGAATTCTTCCCTAAGGGAACTGATTTTTCAAAGGTAACCCCTACGGAGAAACAGGAAGCATTACGCAAGATAAATATGCGTCCTAAAAAAACATTGAACTGGAAAAATTGTTGGGAAGTCTTTCAAGAAGAAATGTTGCAATTAATTTGACAATTCAGCTAATAAAAAACTCCTTTAATAGATTATAGCGAATAACTTGTCCGTAATCATAGTATAGGAGCCGTTCGCCAGTACATCGAAAATCTAGACTTTGCAACACAACCAAAAATCTGATGTGAAGGAGTTAAGGAATGAAATTTTTTGAGATAGGGCAACCAGTTGTTGCATTGGTCTGTGCAAAAGATAAATATGCGTGCTGGGACGCATACATGCTAGAAATTGCTGAGACAGACAACAAAATCATATTTTTAGCCGATTGTCATGAGATCAAGTTTGGACAAATGCTTAGAGAAGTGAGCGAAGTCCTCAACATCGAGACGTACCAACCGTTTGGCTTGGATGAAGCGGCAACTCAAATTTTCGCTTCTGTATTTCAGCAAGAGCCTGTTGTATTTTTGATGTCAGGACACACCTATGAATGAGTAAAAATAAATGGCAGACTTCTCCCATTTCCAGTCAATCGTTTAAGCAGCTTGGAACAATGTAAGTGAGTTAGTCAAGAAAAGTTGACACGGAAAAGTCTATTTTTTTCTGTGTCTTCGTTGACAAGTTCTTCGTAAAAATGTATTGAATGGGTGGCACACCTCCTAAAGATTCATGAGGTCGCACAGACATATAATACCCATCAATGTAGTCACGAACCACTCTTTCTGCTTGAACAAAGGAATGAAAGTAATGCCATTTCAATTCTTCTCGCTTGAGAATACTGAAAAAAGATTCAATCACGGCGTTATCCCAGCAGTTTCCTTTACGGGACATGCCTTGAACCCATTTCAGCGAGTCAATTTTATTTACTACTTCCTTGCTGGTAAATTGGCTTCCTTGATCACTATGGAAAAGAATCACTTTTGTAGGAAAATTATTGCGCACTTGATCGATGACGTCTGTAACCAAAGTTGCTGCACAATGCAAAGCGACCTTGTAGCCAATCACTGCGCGTGTGGCTAATTCTAGGGCGGCGCACAAATAAATCTTTGTTCCGTTGTGTGGTCTCCATTCCGTAATATCGCAAACAACTCGGGGCTGTTTCTCTATGTCCTCAGAGACTTCAAACTGTCTGTCTAGCTTGTTTTCAAAGGACTTATGAGGCTTATTTTTCTTCTTATACGTTTTGATTGTTCTAGAAACAAGGTGATGAGCCTTCAGAACAGATTTAACAAAACTTAGCGAAAGAGTAGTGACGCCTTGATTAATTAAATAATCATAGAGCTTTTGAGGGTTGTGTTGCAAAGTTTTTCTGCCCTTCATTTTACGCTATACTATAATTCATCATTAGCAGACTGGGGATGGAATCGGCAAATGTTGAGTCAAATTATAGCATAAAATGAAATAGGGGAAAACTTTGCAACACAACCGTTTTTTTACAGATCTATTCTTTTGGATCGATTCGCAAAATGAAATCAATATTTTTTTGAATAGTTTCTTTTGAACATTGCGCTACTTTAGGCAAAGAATTTTCGTAAAGGGATTCAAAGAAACTAAATAGTAAAATGGCAATATCGGCACTAGAATAACCTTGTATCTGCTTATTAGTTGTTTGTAAGGAGTGGATATTAGTATCAAAAAATTGAAATAAGTGTGTTTTCGATTCTTCAAAAAAATTCTTAAATGTAATTAATTTTTTCTCAGGATCTACGATATTATCGGCTTGTTGAACAAGATTAAAATGATTGGGATGTTGATAAGGTAGTTCAAGTAATTGAGTTAATTTTTCCTGAAAACTTAAGGAAGTATCCTCTGTAATAGTAAAGACATTTCGGTTGATTTCTTCCAATACCTCACTCGCCAAGACATTTAATAGCTCGATTTTTTGATTAAAATAGCCACGAACTGCGCCTCTTGATACGCCTGTTTGTTTGTAGATATCCGTAATTGTGACGGTATCATAACCTTTTTCAACAAATAAAAGAAAGGCAGTGTCTAAGATTTTATAAAGTGTGTTGGAAAATTTTGGGTGAACACTTAAATGATCATTCATAAAAAATTACCTCCATTAAAGTTAGTACCTTCTTAGTTTAATCAGAAGAGAGAAAAAAAGCTATAAGAGATATTTTTTTTTGAGCACTAATAGCTATTTTGGTTATTAAAAGCATTATAGGATAAATGATAAAAGGGTGTAAGTGGTTGTGTTGCAAAGTTTTCTAGAGAAGTAGTTTGAGTTATAATTTAACTTCAAATTAGCAAAACGTAAAAAAGCCAATGTGTTTTTTTTCAGGCTGAATTGTAATATTAATCGCAACAAAGAACCCATCAAAAATTTCTAGTAAAATGAGTTTAGGATAACAAACTACTAGGAGTGATTTTGATGGGTTCACACAAAAAGCTTACACGAGATAATCGAAAATGTATAGAGACGATGATTTATGATGCCAAGAGTATTCAAGAAATAGCGGACAGAATTGGTGTTAGCCGAACAACGATTGATCGTGAGCTGAAACGAGTACCCGAAGATTTGATCTATAATGCCGACAATGCGCAATTAGATGCGGAAATGAAGCGCAGTGCCTGTGGTGCGAAGTCCAAATGGACTTCTGAATTCGCTTATCAGATTGAATGTGATCTTGAAGACAGCTGGTCCCCTGAACAAATTGCGAATGATCGTCAAATAGTTTCATTCAAAACCATTTACAATTGGCTCTATGCCGGTATTCTTAATGTGTCTAAACAGTGTCTGAGACATAAAGGCAGAAGACAAGAAAAACAAGAAGAGGCACGAGGCAAAATGACTGTAGGGCATACCATTGATGAACGCCCAGCTTCTGTGTCAACTCGAGAAGAATTTGGACATTGGGAGTTGGACACAGTTGTTTCTAGCAGAGGGGAAAGCAAAGCCTGCGAAGCAACGTTTATTGAACGGAAAACACGCTTTTATTGGGCGATCTCAATGAGGGATCGTACCGCGAAGTCAATGGCACAAGCGATTAAAGCTTTTGTGCAAGACCTAGGGAGTCACAAGGCATTTTTAAGCTTTACGGTCGACCGTGGGAAAGAGTTTTCTTGCTGGAAAGAAATTGAGAAAGATTTAGACGTACCTATGTAGTGTCTACTGAATAATAAAATGGACTAAAATATCAACACTCCTGAAGCTTTTTAGATATAATAAATGTGAACTTTCTGCTGATTATCTGTAAAACGCTACTTCACTTCTTGAGGGGAATGTTATTGAATGTATAGAAAGCAAAAATACACGCAACTTTCTTTTGAAGATTTCAACCAGCCCATTGGCTTGCACATGGATTCCGAGAATCGCTGGATCAAAAAAGCCGACATCATTCCTTGGACTCTCTTGGAAAAGGATTACGCTAAACTGTTTAAAAATAAAAAGGGCAATGTCGCAAAGCCTTTTCGAATGGCCTTTGGTTCTCTACTCATTCAAACAAAATATGCTTGTTCAGACGAGGAAACAGTCGCTCAAATTCAGGAAAATCCCTACCTGCAATATTTCATAGGTCTACCTGGGTTCCAATTGGAAAAACCTTTTGATGCGTCCACTATGGTTTATTTCCGTAAACGACTTACCTCAGAGAAGTTGGCCGAAATCAATGAAGTGATTTTACAGTACAATGAGCAGGAATCACATCATGATAAAAGGGATCCTCCTACTGGAGGATCTAATGAAAATAAAGGGACACTGATGATGGACGCCACTTGTGCACCATCTAATATCAAGCACCCTCAAGATGTAGCGCTTCTAAATGATGCACGCACAAAAGCTGAAGAACTGATTGACGAATTATGTGAAAATTTCAGATTTAAGAAACCACGTACGGATCGCAAAGAGGCTAGAAGAAACTATCTGGCTTTTTCAAAATTGAAGATACGGACAGCTAAGAAACGTAGAAAAGCTATCAAGCAACAGTTGAAGTACGTGGAGCGTAATATCCGCCATCTTGATAAAATGCAGGTGCTGGGTGCTGAACTTGATGAAAAACAAAGGGCGAACCTTCAAGTGGTCACAGACATTGCCAACCAACAGCGTGACATGTATGATCATCAGACCCATCGGGTCAAAGATCGGATTGTTAGTTTCAGTCAGCCCTACCTTCGTCCAATCGTTCGAGGGAAAGTCAAAACGCCGACAGAATTTGGAGTAAAGCTTGATATCAGTCAATCCGATGGGTTCGTCCGGATCGAACGGATGTCTTTCGATGCGTTCAATGAATCTACGGATTTCCAGACAATCGTTGAGCGCTATAGTGAACGAACAGGTCACTATCCTGAAAGAGTTTTAGCGGATCAAATCTACCGTACTCGAGAGAATCGTGCGTATTGCAAGGAACACCATATCCGTCTATCTGGTCCTAAACTGGGTCGTCCATCTAAGGAAGAAGAAGGTCAGGAAATCCGTTGGAAGGATGAACGAGATCGAATTCAGGTGGAAAGAGAATTTAGCTTAGCCAAAAGATGCCATGGGTTGGGATTAATACGCACAAGATTGGCACAGACAACCTTCACTGCCGTCAGTTTGGCGATTGTTTCTTTAAATTTGTCCAAAATTCAAAGAAACATTTTTGTCTGGATTTTAGATTGGGCTTCACTACCATTTCTGATCACGAATTATTGAACTCATTGAGTTATTCAGGAGTCACTATGTATTTTTGTGATCCATACTCCCCATGGCAACGCGGATCTAACGAAAATGGGAATGGTTTATTTAGAGAATTCTTCCCTAAGGGAACTGATTTTTCAAAGGTAACCCCTACGGAGAAACAGGAAGCATTACGCAAGATAAATATGCGTCCTAAAAAAACATTGAACTGGAAAAATTGTTGGGAAGTCTTTCAAGAAGAAATGTTGCAATTAATTTGACAATTCAGCGAGTACTTCCTTTTAGATATTATCTTATTAGGTGCTTCTTTTTTAATACTATTTAAAAAATACTATTTTATTTCAAATCTTATTTCAAATTCCTCTACGACGTTATCGGAATTTGAAGTAAAACTCGGATAAATAACTGGATTAATCACTTTGGTTATATCCTTTGTGTTTTTTTGGTTAGCTTTTAAAAATAAATAGCACAACATTAAGTGGGGAAAACATGACTATCCAAATAAAATGCCTTTTACTCAAACACAAGCTTATTTTGACCATTTTAACGGTATTTATCGTGCTTCAAATACTCATCAGTGCCATATTCCCTTATCTAACCAAATGGATTATTGATGATGTGTTGCTAAAACAGCAATTTACCGAATTAAAGCCCATTTTATTAGGAACGGTGGGATTAATCCTTTTACAAGTCCCGATCAATATTGGTGTAAGTTATTTTTGTGCAAAATGGACGCAACTGGTGATTCTAGATATTCGACTGAAACTGAGTCAACTCTTTCTAAACCACAAAGAGAATCCTCAAAAAAATGGCTTATTCATCAATACCTTGACGAACGATTGTGAATTAGTGGGTAGTCAATTATTAAATATCACGTTGAACAGCGTTCCGAATGTCTTGCTGATTGTCGTATACCTTGTGATTCTCGTTCACTTAAACCGCCTGTTAACAGGGATTACCTTACTTGTCGTTCCGTTGTTTTTAGTGATTACCTATATCACCTCAAAAAAAATTTTCCGTTTAACCAAAGAGCTGCAACAATATCGCGACAAACTGATCGAGTTTTTAACTAGCCATGTCCGAAACAAACTATTGATTGACCTTTATGGGTTAAAAAAGACGAACAACAGCACTTTAAAACAGTGGATACACAAGTAAAAGACGTCAATGTGCGCACCAATACGATTCTTTCGTTCCTGAATAATTTGTCCAGTTTAATTGCTGTGGTCACCCCTTTAATCACCTTGTTTATTGGCAGTCTGATGGTGATTCGCCAGCAGTTAAGTTTAGGGGCATTAATGGCTTTCAACAGTTACACCGCCTTACTCTTTGCACCAATGGGGAAGCTATTAACCGTCCCCCCGATGATTTCCCAAATGAATGCCTCAATCGAGCGGATTGAACAAGCCAATTTCAAAGAAAACCGGTTTCAGAACGGTGTGTATGAATCGGGAGCCTTACCTGATAACCAACAACTGATTGTCACCGATTTACGCCCGTACATCGACCAACAAGCCTTGTTCGACCAGGGGCTCTCCTTTAGTCTTATGAACGGAGACCTCGTCCGTCTCACTGGGCCAAATGGCGTCGGGAAATCCATTTTATTGAAATGTTTGATTCGTTATCACGAAAATTTTACCGGTAAAATTCAAGTAAACAACCAGCAACGGATCGTGTATGTTCCCCAAGAAAACTTTCTCTTTGAAGGAACGATTCATGAAAACATGACCAAGGGGCTGGCGGACTATGATCCAGCATTGCTACACGAATTATTGATGTTACTAGAATTTGAGTTGCCTTTACAACAAACCGTGACCCCCTTTACCATGGATTTAAGTAGCGGTCAGTTACAAAAAATCAAGCTGATTCGCGCACTATTAAGCCAGCCCAATCTGTTACTCCTCGATGAAACATTGGCTAATTTAGATCATCAAGTAGGAGCAGCCTTTTTCCACTTTATTACCAAACAAAACCTCACGACCATGTTTATTTACCATGGCGAAGTAGCTGCTTGCTTCGCTAAGATTCCTTATCGGACAATCGAATTAACACGTGGGGATACGGATTAATTCTTTGATCCAGTTTATGTCTAACGTTCGAAGAGAAAAGGGTTCTGTTGCAAAATTTTATTAAAGAACAGCCTTCCCCAATTTTCAGTTGCTCGTTTAAGAAACCTGGAACAATTCATCAAATTTATTCCACAAAAAATGGTCGGAGCGATTTTCGTCGCTTCGACTTTGTTTGTCTAATGCATGCAGTACTTCAATTCCTTGAAGAGTGGTTTTCCCAGTTCGCATGGTTTGAAAACCACAAGATTTCGGCACTCTTTTTTTGATTAACCGATGATCTTGTTCCAAAATATTATTGAGAACCTTAACGGTTCGATGGTCTAATTCCTTAGGCAGTATGTTTTCATCTTGTAACTCTCGGATAGCTTTTAACGTGGTGGCATATTTATCGGTAACGAGTGCTCGAGGAATCCCATATTCTCTTACCAGCCGCTTGAAAAAGGCTTTCGCCGCTTTCGTATCCCGATGTTTCCGTAGCCACATATCTAATGTACGTCCATTGGAATCAATCGCGCGATACAGATAATGATTCTTTCCATTAATCTTGACATACGTCTCGTCCATCCGCCATGAGGGAGTGCAAATATTCTTTCTACGATTTTGTTTTTTCCATAACGCATAGAGAACCTTGCTGTATTCTTGAACCCATCGATAGATGGTTGTGTGATCCACATTAATCAAATATCTAGCCATGAACTTCTCACATTCTCGATAACTCAAAGGTGAGGAGCAATACATAATGACCGCTTCTCGAATAATTTCGTAAGAATACTGTTTACCTTTAAATAATTCCTTCATGTGAGTCCTCCCAAATGACTAATCTCTTTCCCAATTATACGAAAAAAATATTCGAAAAGAAACTTTGCAACAGAACCGAAATGAATGTATCATGGCAAAAATATTGGAAATAATTAAAAGCGGAAAGAAGTTTCTTTCAGATACCGTAGGAGATGATAGTTGTTTGTTAAACTTATTTGTAAGCGGATCTATTTAACTAAAGAATGGGAATGCTTTTTCTCTTTTTGCTATAAATCCACTATTGCGGCCGCAGGATTTATAGAATTAGCTAACGGTAATAGTAAGGCTTTTAAAACAAACTGAAGATGATACGGAGGAAATGAGCATGACAAAATCTAAGAAAAAGAAACTAACCTTAATGACACTGATTTTAATGATTTTTACTTCGGTATTTGGTTTTACAAACATCACACGAGCATTCTACCTAATGGGGTATGCATCAATTTTCTGGTATATTTTAGCCGCATTAACTTTTTTCTTGCCCTTTGCTTTTATGCTTTCAGAATATGGGGCAGCATTTAAAGATTACAAAGGAGGGATTTATTCTTGGATGGCAGAATCGCTTAATCCTAAATTTGCTTTTGTGGGTACATTTATGTGGTACGCCTCATACATTATCTGGATGGTAAACGTTGGATCAGGAATATGGATTCCATTATCTAATGCGATTTTTGGTGTTGATAAGACACAGCAATGGACTCCATTTGGTTTGTCAGGTGTTCAAACACTCGGTGTATTAGCTATATTTTGGATTATTTTAATTACATTTGTGTCCTCTAGGGGGTTGAACAGTATCAAAAAAGTAACCTCTATTGGAGGGTCTGCTGTAGCTTTAATTAATGTTGTTTTGTTTATCGGAGGTTTAGCCATCTTATTGTTGAACGGACATATGGCTCAACCGCTAAATGTGGAGGCATTTCTTAATTCGCCAAATGCAGATTATTCAAGTATGATTCAAGTTTTTGGTTTTTTGGTATTTGCTATCTTTGCTTATGGGGGATTGGAAGTTGTTGGTGGATTAGTTGATGAAACAGAAAACGCCGAAAAGACTTTTCCACGCGGAGTCGCCATTTCGGCTGTTGTCATTGCCATTGGATATGCCGTGGGTATATTTATGATGGGGGCATTTACTAATTGGAACTTTGCTTTTACACAGTTTTCAGATGCAGAAGTAACTTTAGGAAATGTTGCATATATTGCAATGAACAACATGGGATATCAATTGGGGCACGCTTTAAGTTTGTCTGAATCAACTGCAGTTACACTGGGTGTTTGGGTTTCACGTTATATGGGTTTATCCATGTTTTTAGCTTTAACAGGTGCGTTCTTCACTTTAATTTTCTCACCGTTGAAACAATTGATCGAGGGCACACCGAAAGAAGTCTGGCCAAATTTTATAACAGATACAAAAAACGACTTGCCAGTTAATGCTATGAAAGTGCAAGCTACTATTGTTATTGCTATCGTAGCCTTAGTTTCTTTTGGTGGTAGTGGTGCTAAATATTTCTTTGAAGTGCTGGTTTCAATGACGAACGTTTCGATGACAATCCCGTATATGTTTTTAGCGATTGCATTTATCGGATTTAAAAAGAAAACAGAAATTAATAAACCATTTGAAATTTATAAAACGCAAACAACAGCAACTATTGCTGTAGCTATTGTAACTTTTGTCGTCGGCTTTGCAAATGTTTTTACAATCGTTCAACCAGCAATGCAAGGGGATATTTCTGGAACGATTTATTCAATATTGGGCCCAGTAATCTTTGGAATAATAGCGCTTGTGATGTATCGTCGTTATGAGAAAAAAGTATAACGTATCTTCAAATAAAATTTAGGGGGCGAAAGAAATGAAGAATTTAAAGACGTTTTTAGATACCTATGCAATGTTGATCGTTAAAAAAGGAGTGAATGTTCAACAAGGAGATTTAATTCAGTTGGATATATCTGTTAATCAAGCACCTTTGGCACGTTTGATTGTACAAAAAGCCTATAAATTGGGTGCCAGTCAGGTAATTTTACGATGGACAGATGATGTTATTTTGCGTGAACATGTGTCACATATGGCTCTATCTGCCTTACAGCATGTACCTGTTTACAAACAGGATGAAATGTCAGATTTAGTCCATCGTCGCATTAGCCGCATTAGTGTCGTGTCTCAAGACCCAGGAGTATTCTCAGATATTGCTACGGAACGAATAAAGGTTTATCAACAATATGACCGAAATTTATTATTTGGGATACGCCAAGTAGCAGCTGCAAATAAAATCAGTTGGACTGTGGTAGCCGCAGCCGAAGCATCATGGGCAGCAAAGGTTTTCCCTGATTTGAACCCAAAAGATCAAGTGGATGCATTATGGGATGCAATTTTCAAAGCAACAAAAGTGTACGAAGATGATCCGATTGCTGCTTGGTCATTGCATGAACAAAAGCTGAAAGAAAAAGCGGATAAAATGAATAGAGCGCAATTTATAGCCTTACACTATCAAGCGCCAGGAACAGATTTAACCATTGGATTGCCTAGAAATCACGTTTGGGTCAGTGCTGGTAACGTCAATGAAAAAGGATTTGCCTTTATGGCGAATATGCCCACAGAGGAAATATTCACCGCCCCTGATTGCCGTGCCGCGGATGGGGTTGTTTCCACCACTAAACCTTTAGCCTATGCTGGTCACGTAATTACTGGGATTCAGCTAACTTTTAAAGATGGTGAGATTGTCAAAGTTAAAGCGGATCAAGGTGAGGATGTTTTAAAATCGTTGATTGCAATGGACAAAGGATCTAAACATCTAGGAGAAGTTGCGCTAGTTCCGGATCCCTCCCCAATTTCACAATCTGGAATTACTTTCTTTAACACATTGTACGATGAAAATGCTTCGAATCATTTGGCTATCGGCAATGCTTATGCGTTTAACATAAACCGCGGTGTTGATATGACCGAAGAAGACTTGATCGCTAATGGCTTGAATCGGAGTAAGAATCATGTGGATTTCATGATTGGCTCAAACAGCATGAACATAGATGGTATTCTTCAAGAGGTTGTGTTGCAAAGTTTTGAAAAAGAGCAATTGATCCGATGGAATCTGTTACTTGACTATGCTGCTACAAATAGATTTTCAATTTCTTCCCACGGCGAAAAGTCAAAGAGCGTTATTTCTCTTCGACTTTCTTTGTATAATGCAGAAACAACTTCAATCCCTTTAATTGTCGTCGCTGCGGTGTACGTAGATTGGAAGTTATTCCCATATGGCAGCTTTCCTTTCACCTGTCGGTGATCCTGCTCGAGAATATTGTTGAGGTATTTTGACTTCCAATGGTTTACAGTTTTCCCAAGAATACCGGCTTCCTTCAACTCTTTGATTGCTTTTAGGGAAGGGGCATATTTATCGGTCACAATGGAGCGCGGCTGCCCGTAATCACGGATTAATCGTTTCATAAAAGCTTTTGTAGAGACCGTATCTCTGCGATTCCGTAACCACATATCTAGTGTATTTCCGTTAGAATCGACGGCTCGATACAAATAACGGTCTTCCCCTTTGACTTTTACATATGTTTCGTCAATCCGCCAGGATTTCGTCAAAGACCGGCGCTTATTGCGCTTCTTCCACAGATGATAAAGCACTTTTCCATACTGCTTATTCCAACGATAAATGGTGGTGTAGTGTACGCCAATACTGAATTTCCGCATAATTTTGGCACAATCACGGTAACTTAAAGAAAAATGATAATACAAGCCTAAGGCTTCAATAATAATGCGATAATCGTATTGTTTTCCTTTGAAATGATTGTTCACGATTCCATCCCCAGTCTGCTAATGATGAATTATAGTATAGCGTAAAATGAAGGGCAGAAAAACTTTGCAACACAACCAAAAATGATATAATATCGAGTATAATTGTCCAGGTTATTCCTAAAAATGGATTGTTTTTATGATGATAATATTAAGTAAGACAATTAACTAACAGAGAGGAGAGAGGATTAAAATTATGGAAAAGAAACCAAACTACAAAAAGTGGTATTTTTGGGTAATTGTAATTATTATGATAGGTGGATTCTGGTATTTCACTAGGTAAGTACAAAAACGAAGAATAAAGGAGATTTTTTCATGTTCAGAAAAAAAACTATCCAATGGATAGAAGTAAACGCTAGGATAGTGGAAAGTATTTTTTCCACTAATAGTTGGGGGACAGAAATAACGCATGCAAGAAATGAGTCGCAAAGAAGAGTGAAATTAACAATTGAAATTCCTTTGAAAGGGACCCCGTCTATACAGGTTACTAGAAAGTTTTGGACATTCACAAAAAATCGGAATTTTTTTCAGAAGGGGGAATTTATTACTGTTTTGTACAATCAAGAAAATCCCAAACAATTCAAATTAAAATATGCCATTTAAAAAAGTGAAGACAAGTAAGTGTTTATTGAGTAGACATTGTTACTGGATATGCCAAGTTAGTCTAACTAAGAAGCTGTATACTGACAAAGCTACGTAATACAATAACTTTAATATGAATAATGGAAAGAGCCATTACGCGCTTTCCAATCAGGAGGAAAAATATGAAAAAAGAAAAACTATTCGCTACATTAGCTATATGTACACTTTTAAGTACACAACTAGCAAATCCTATAACTGCTTTTGCAGAATCTGGTATCCCTTCAAGCGTGTCAGATTCTGAGCTTGCAGAAAACTCATCTTCTGAATCTCAAACAAGTTCTGAAGAAGACTCTCTTTCTAATGAACCCAGCGAATCAAAAGTTGAAAAAACTATTCCATCAAGTACTCGAGAAGTAGAAGATAGTTCTCTTAACGATAAACTAACCGAACCATCATTCCGAAGCCTTGATAATGCAGGGATTGTTTTATCACCCAATAATCTAAATAAAGAAATGTCTGCAACAAATATCATCACATTCACTTATTCCATTAAAACAACATCCGATAAAGGAATAAATAATGGAGATAAAATAATCTTAGAGATACCTTCAACAGGATTGAATTATGACTCAATAGATGTCATCGGGTTACCTCCCTATTTCACACAGTCTATTGATGCACAAAACAATAGAATTATTTTTACTGCAACACAAGATGTTAATTATGAGTCTGAGACTGCTACAACTTTTTCAGTGTTAGGGAACCCCACAAAAACTGCTGAAAATACTGATGTACCTAAAGCAATTTCGTACCCAGTATCATCAAGTTATGTTTCTACAAGCGGAGAATCAGTCAATTTATTGCCGTCAGATACTGCACTATTAGTCAAAAATGTGTCATCAAATTTTAGCGGAGCCACTGCTGCGGTCTATCCAGGACTAGAAAATAGTAAAGCTTTTGATAATAGTAAATATACTAATAATTTTAAGGGCATGTTAAATGATACAACAGGATATTTTGTGTCAAGTCAAAATGCTCAATTATTTTCAATAGGTTCATTTAACACGTCTAAAAGCCCTATAAAAGAAAGTACAGGGCATGTGTCTTCTAACTTCGAGATTGACGAGTCAACAATACGAAAAAGTTATCTCTCTGGAGAAACTTCAGAGTCTATTACTATCGTTATGGATTCTGATAACAAAGGTTTTACGTATACTATGAAAGATTTACCTCTTTGGCCTAATAATGGTTGGTCTCAATATATAAGCTTCTTTGTTATAACTAACTCTCCAACGGATGTAGTAACAGTCAAAAATGATTATAAAATTATTAATGAACTAGGGTCTATTAACCAAGGAACAGATGAAAAACTAGGAATTTACGGCGTAAATCCATCTGGAAAATTTATTCCAAGAATCATTGGAGAAGATACCACCGTTTATATATCAGATCCTAAATTAGACTTACTCACCTTAGTAAAAGCTACAGATATAAAAGATGGCGATATTACTAAAAATATAAAAATTGAGAATAACGGTGGTTTTAACCAGTCGAAACCAGGTGAGTATTCAGTAGAATATTCCGTTATAAATAGTGACCAGATTACAGCAACAAAAACCATTGTTGTTACTGTTCTATACAAAGACGCCAAACCTGTTACTGTCAATTATGTAGACGAGGAAGACAATACTTTAGCCGAAAGCGACACACTGAATGGAAAAGTTGGCTTGCCTTATGAAACGAAAGCAAAAAGCATTAATGGCTGGACTGTGAAAACAACTCCTGACAATGCCACAGGGACATTTAGTGAAGAAGCCCAAACCGTGACCTATGTCTATGAACGGACTGACGCCAAACCTGTTACTGTCAATTATGTAGACGAGGAAGGCAATACTTTAGCCGAAAGCGACACACTGAATGGAAAAGTTGGCTTGCCTTATGAAACGAAAGCAAAAAGCATTAATGGCTGGACTGTGAAAACAACTCCTGACAATGCCACAGGGACATTTAGTGAAGAAGTCCAAACCGTGACCTATGTCTATGAACGGACTGACGCCAAACCTGTTACTGTCAATTATGTAGACGAGGAAGGCAATATTTTAGCCGAAAGCGACATACTGAATGGAAAAGTTGGCTTGCCTTATAAAACGAAAGCAAAAAGCATTAATGGCTGGACTGTGAAAACAACTCCTGACAATGCCACAGGGACATTTAGTGAAGAAGCCCAAACCGTGACCTATGTCTATGAACGGACTGACGCCAAACCATCTAAAGAAAGTACAAATAATAAGAATACAGAAAAAAATAGTGGGCAAAAAAGCAGTAATTCAACAGGAACTAAAAAACAGCTCCCACAAACTGGGGAACAACACACAACCTGGCTGACTGTGGTTGGAGGCGTCCTTCTTTTAGTTGTTGGTGGCTTCTTCTATTTTCGAAAGAAAAAATCTATTTAAAAGAAAAAAATCTTTATATCCATAAATAACTATTTATGGATATAAAGATAAGAGGTCTCTTGGTGAAAGAGACCTCTTATTTACTATAATCAAAAAATTCAAAAATTAACCGTTGTAACCTCTTTTTAGAGTGTCCACTAAAGTATACTTAATTGTCCTAGTAAGATTTTAGTAGTATAATTGTCTTGTAGAGTAGGTCATTTAAGTTGAGCATAATAGGGGGAGAAAAAATGAAAAAATTTATTTATCGAGTAGTAGAAAATGACGAAGTGGTGGCTATTTTTAATGAACAACAATATGCGCAAGATTTTATCGCTTATGAAAAGACAATTTCTGATAAGCAATTTGAAATTGAACAAGTAGCACTTGCAGATTGGTTATTGCAACCGAGAGAATTTTAGAGGTTGTTTGAAAATGACTAAAATTGGTTATGCACGTGTCAGTAGCAAAGAACAGAACTTAGATAGGCAATTACAAGCGTTACAGGGCGTTTCTAAGGTCTTTTCAGACAAATTAAGCGGTCAATCGGTCGAACGTCCACAATTACAAGCTATGCTTAACTATATTCGTGAAGGGGATATTGTTGTTGTTACTGAATTAGATCGATTAGGACGGAATAATAAAGAATTAACAGAATTAATGAATCAAATTCAATTTAAGGGGGCAACCCTGGAGGTTTTGAATCTACCGTCAATGAATGGGATTGAAGATGAAAATTTAAGGCGGTTGATTAATAGTTTAGTGATTGAATTATATAAGTATCAAGCTGAATCTGAACGTAAACGTATTAAAGAACGACAAGCCCAAGGTATTGAAATAGCTAAGTCAAAAGGAAAATTCAAAGGTCGTCAGCATAAATTTAAAGAAAATGATCCACGTTTAAAACATGCTTTTGATTTATTTTTGAACGGTTGTTCCGATAAACAAGTTGAGGAACAAACTGGAATTAATCGCCGAACGTTTAGAAGGTATCGTACAAGATATAACGTGACAGTCGATCAAAGAAAAAACAAGGAAAAGAGGGATAGTTAATGAGTACAGTTATTTTAGCTGAAAAACCAAGCCAGGCATTAGCCTATGCAAGTGCTTTAAAACAAAGTAACAAAAAAGACGGTTATTTTGAGATCAAAGACCCAATCTTTGCAGATGAAACGTTTATCACGTTTGGTTTTGGGCATTTAGTCGAGTTAGCAGAACCAGGACACTATGAGGAAAAATGGCAAAATTGGAAATTAGAATCATTGCCTATCTTTCCTGAACGTTATGATTTTGAAGTCGCAAAAGACAAGGGCAAACAGTTTAAGATCGTTGCTAAACTTTTAAAACAAGCAAGTACAATCATTGTCGCAACAGATAGCGACAGAGAAGGCGAAAACATTGCCTGGTCGATCATTCATAAAGCAAACGCCTTTTCTAAAGATAAAACGTATAAAAGATTATGGATCAATAGTTTAGAAAAAGATGTGATCCGTAGCGGTTTTCAAAACTTACAACCAGGAATGAATTACTACCCCTTTTATCAAGAAGCACAAACACGGCAAATTGCCGATTGGTTGATCGGAATGAACGCAAGTCCTTTATATACCTTGAATTTACAACAAAAAGGCGTACAAGGTACATTTTCATTAGGACGTGTACAAACACCGACTTTATATCTCATTTATCAACGCCAGGAAGCAATAGAAAACTTTAAGAAAGAACCTTTCTTTGAGATAGAAGCAGATATAATCGTAAAACAAGGCTCTTTTAAAGGGAATCTTAGCCCTTCACAGCGATTTAAGAGCCAAGAGGAACTTTTATCCTTTGTTTCTTCAAAGCACGCTAAAATAGGCAATCAAGAGGGCAGAATCGCTGACGTGCAAACCAAAGAGAAAAAAACGAATAGTCCTAGTCTGTTTTCTTTAAGTAGTTTGCAGTCAAAAGTCAATCAACTTTATAAAGCGACAGCGAGCCAAACATTAAAAGCTATGCAAGGCTTATATGAAGCTAAATTATTGAGTTATCCAAGAACAGACACGCCATTTATTACGGACAGCGAATTTGCGTATTTAAAAGCAAATTTTGATAAGTATTGTCACTATTTGAATAATGATCTTGAAATGGTTCAAACAGAGCCTAGAAAGCGTTATGTGGACGGTAGCAAAGTACAGGAACACCACGCCATTATCCCAACAAAACAAGTACCAAATGAATCAGCGTTAGCAAAAATGGACGAATTGCAACGAAAAATTTATGCTTTAGTCGTTAAAACGACCGTTGCCATGTTTCTACCTGATTATTTGTATGAAGAAACTAAGATACAAACCAAAGTAGCCGACTTACTTTTTCAATCAATAGGCAAGACACCAAAACAAGAAGGGTGGAAAATTCTTTTTAAACGCTGAATTGTCAAATTAATTGCAACATTTCTTCTTGAAAGACTTCCCAACAATTTTTCCAGTTCAATGTTTTTTTAGGACGCATATTTATCTTGCGTAATGCTTCCTGTTTCTCCGTAGGGGTTACCTTTGAAAAATCAGTTCCCTTAGGGAAGAATTCTCTAAATAAACCATTCCCATTTTCGTTAGATCCGCGTTGCCATGGGGAGTATGGATCACAAAAATACATAGGTACGTCTAAATCTTTCTCAATTTCTTTCCAGCAAGAAAACTCTTTCCCACGGTCGACCGTAAAGCTTAAAAATGCCTTGTGACTCCCTAGGTCTTGCACAAAAGCTTTAATCGCTTGTGCCATTGACTTCGCGGTACGATCCCTCATTGAGATCGCCCAATAAAAGCGTGTTTTCCGTTCAATAAACGTTGCTTCGCAGGCTTTACTTTCCCCTCTGCTAGAAACAACTGTGTCCAACTCCCAATGTCCAAATTCTTCTCGAGTTGACACAGAAGCTGGGCGTTCATCAATGGTATGCCCTACAGTCATTTTGCCTCGTGCCTCTTCTTGTTTTTCTTGTCTTCTGCCTTTATGTCTCAGACACTGTTTAGACACATTAAGAATACCGGCATAGAGCCAATTGTAAATGGTTTTGAATGAAACTATTTGACGATCATTCGCAATTTGTTCAGGGGACCAGCTGTCTTCAAGATCACATTCAATCTGATAAGCGAATTCAGAAGTCCATTTGGACTTCGCACCACAGGCACTGCGCTTCATTTCCGCATCTAATTGCGCATTGTCGGCATTATAGATCAAATCTTCGGGTACTCGTTTCAACTCACGATCAATCGTTGTTCGGCTAACACCAATTCTGTCCGCTATTTCTTGAATACTCTTGGCATCATAAATCATCGTCTCTATACATTTTCGATTATCTCGTGTAAGCTTTTTGTGTGAACCCATCAAAATCACTCCTAGTAGTTTGTTATCCTAAACTCATTTTACTAGAAATTTTTGATGGGTTCTTTGTTGCGATTAATATTACAATTCAGCATTATGCAAACAAAAAATTCAGCTACAAGATACTCACAATATTTTAGAGAATCTATGATATCTCTGAGCCCGACCTGGATTAGAGTTAATAAATGAGACACTTTTTGCGAGAGATTTTTTATGTTAAGCAGCCAGAATGGCTTGTTCAAATTGACTTGGAGACAAATAAGCCAGCGCACTATGGATTCTACGGTTATTGTAAAAACCTTGCACATAGCTAAAAATTTCAACTTTAGCTTCCTCAAAATTTCGATAAATAGGTCTTTGATAAACATGTTTTTTTTAAGTAACGCATGGAAAGACTCAATTCCTGCATTATCATAGGGACAGCCTTTACGGATGTAGGAATGGCTGATGTTCAATGCGTTCAACTTTTCTTCATACTCATTACTGGTATACTGTGAGCCTAAATCGGTATGCAAAATTAATCCATTGTCGCTATTTCGGTTTAAAACGGCTTCATCAAGAGCTTTTTCTACAATGTCTGTTGTCATCTGTTGATCAAAATGGTAGCCGATGATTTTTCTTGAATGAAGATCCATGATTGTTGATAGATAGCACCAATCATCTTCTAGGGTGTTGATATAAGTAATATCTGCCACCCATTTTTGATTTAAAGCGGTTGTTGAAAAATCTTGCTTAAGCAGGTTCGGGTAATTCTTTAAGATTCGTTTAGCTGCTTTGAATTTCTTGATGGATACAGATCGAATCCCTTGACGCTTCATTGATTTTTGAACCCGTTTGATACTGATTTTACGGTACTCTGAAAAGTTTTGTGTTAATAGATAACGGATTTTACCAGCCCCATAGATACGATCACTTTCGTGATAGAGACGAAAAACACGTTGATTCCGTAATTCCTGTTTCTGAATTCTTTGTGTTGGGATTGGGTTGATTTTCCGATAATACGTTGCTCGAGGCACGTCAAGAAGCTGGCACATTTTTACAACACTATGATGGCCTGCTTCGCTTTCTTGACGAATTAATTCAATAGTTTCTATTTCTTTGCCAGCAGGCCAAGTGCTTTTTTTAGGATGGTGATTTCCTCATCTTTTTCTTTTAACAGTTTTCTAATTTCTTTCGCTACATCAGGTGTTAGTCCGTCAGGACTAGTTTTAGTGGAACCTTGAACCCATTTCAAAACCGTTGAATAACCGATTTCGTATTCTAAAGATAATTGTTGGGCACTCTTACCCTGCTTGTATAAATCTAAAATTGTTTGCTTAAATTCTTTCGTATAACGTTTGGACATAGATGGACACCTTCCCTTGAGATTAGTTTACCCTCTCTCAAAAACTGTCTCAACTTCTATCCTACATCCAATTGTGCCTTTATTCTCTATGGAATGCGTATTTAACTCTGCTTCCATAATTTCCTGAACCGCTTCGCCAAACATATCTTTAAATGCGTTTTTAATGTCCTCTGTGGTTTTGATGTCGTATCGTTGAATCATTTCTTTGATTTGATCTTTAGAGAGTATACTCATTGGTTCGTTCCTCCAAGCTGATTTTGTTTATTCTACTATTTTGGAACTTACACAAAGTATTGTAAACCCTCAAATTTTGAAGAGGTAAAACTTGAAATTTTTAAATACGTCCAATTTTTTTACAATAATCGTAGAATTCACAGTGCGTTAGCTTATTTGTCACCTATGGAATTTGATCAAAAGATAATGGCTGCTTAACATAAAAAATCTCTCGCAAAAAGTGTCTCATTTATTGACTCTGATCCACTAAGCACTTGTAGCACAGCTCTCATAATAATTTAGTGCTATAACTGTTAACTGATAACCTTCTCCCCAAGATGTTTCAATCGTTTCTCCTGTTACTCCACTTTTTTTGAAAGCAATCCTTAATTTCTTAATAAGGAGAGAGAGTTGTGCTAATCTTGATTTCGTTGCACCATCCTTCCACAAATATGCACATAGATCTTCTCTCGAAATGATCTGCCCATTAGCTTGATAAAGATACTCTAATGTTCGCCGTTCGAGTGAGGACAAGAATAGTAATTTATCCATCTGTTTATTTTCCTCATACTGAGATATTGGACTTTTTCCCCATTGACTAAGATTTTCTCGTAGTTCCTCAATCGTTAATTGTTCACTTATCCAACCATCAACCCCTTCTAATTGTATTTCTGATTCTTTTTCAAGTTTACGCAAAATAACTTTTGACTCAGGTAAATAAGCCAATATTTGCTGCATCTCATTTTCAGTGATGGTTTCGTTGAAAATAACAATATCAAAATAATTGATTATTGAAAAAATTTTTTCCTGTAGCTTTGTTAGATAAAATAAGTTGGAACAACAAAAAACTTCATAGTTTAATCGCTGCAACTTTGCCTGAAGCTCCTTTTCAATTAAAATATTCTTGGTTAGTATTATTACAGATATCATTATTATTACCTCCACGATAGGGTGTTCAAAATTTTGAAGTTATTAGATTTCTTTTACCTATCTTTTCAAATCTTTCTTTATTTTTCTTCAATTTATTAATTGAGCCATTATACTAAAAGTTGACACAGGAATAGAAAACTTACTAAAATTTAGTTGAGGTGGCTATTCAAATGAAATATGAAGAATCATTTAAACAGCATTGTGTCAATTTAGTGGTTAAAGAAGGCCGTACAAAAGCAAGTGTGACGAAAGAATTCAAATTAAGTCAAGGAATCATCAAAACATGGATCGATGCCTATGATGCGACTCGTTCAAATGAACAAGCTGATTAGAGCAGAAACAACAGGAACTGGAGAAAGATGTAGATGGTCACGGTAGAATGGATCTTTCCCTGATTTGTTGAAAATACTGATATACTAGGACGTGTCTGAAAAGTCTTTACTGAGTCAATTTGAAGATGGCTGCCACATAAACAAACGATAAAAATGACTTTGCTAATTTGTCATAGCGTGTAGCGACACGTCGAAAATGTTTAATCTTATTGAAAAAACATTCAATTAAATGGCCTTCTTTATATAAGAACCAATCCACTTTCCATGGATTTTTTGCATTTTCTCTCGGAGGAATCGTATAAGTGCCACCTCTTGAAGAAATCCATTCACGTATTTCTTCTGATCCATAGGCTTTATCGCAAAGAATGTTGCTTCCTGTAATTTCAAATTGTTCTAACAATGGGATTGTTGGAACAGCGTCATGAGTTTGTCCGCCAGTTAAAAGAAATCCGAGAGGATTTCCTAGCCCATCCACCAAGGTATGAATTTTCGTCGTTCTTCCACCTCGACTGAGTCCTATGTGTTGATTCACTTCGTTGAGTTCAGCGTTTTTTTAGCTCCTGCACTATGTTGATGAGCTTTTACTGAGGTGGAGTCGATACTGATTGTTTCAAAATCCGGTTCTACTTGGAGAACTTGGAAGATGACTATCAACAATTCACTATCTCTCCAGTTGCAAAAGCGGGTGTAAACAGTCTTCCAAGAACCATATCGTTCCTCTGGTAGATCATGCCAAGCTGCACCGCTACGAGCGATCCAAAGAATAGCATTAAACGCGGTACGATTATCTAATTTAGCGGGACGACCTGTTCGATATTTGGGAAATAATCCGCTGATTTGCATCCATTGCCCATCACTCAATTCGTACCGTCGGGGTGGCACCATTAGTTACCCTGCTCCATTCGTTTTTAATAGAGCATATCATAACTCTATTAAGTTTTCAGACACATCCTAGTAAAAGGAAAAAGATGATTGTCATCTTTTTGGTGGAAAATTGAGTGGTGCTAGTTGCTTCGGGTCTGTAAATAATTTTGCGTAAGTTGTGATTTTAGATTTTGATAAATTAGCAAAATACCGTTATTTCAAGTTTATAATGAGTAGCTTTATGGTAGCCTCATTTGGCACGACAACTGTTTATACGTCGGTCTTT
>NZ_JBIORZ010000004.1:37500-468935 GCF_051714485.1 Enterococcus sp. AZ128 | reverse complement strand
GAACTTATGGGGGTTTAGCTCAGCTGGGAGAGCATCTGCCTTACAAGCAGAGGGTCAGCGGTTCGAACCCGTTAACCCCCATTTGAGCCGTTAGCTCAGTTGGTAGAGCATCTGACTTTTAATCAGAGGGTCACTGGTTCGAGCCCAGTACGGCTCATAAGTATATGCGGGTGTGGCGGAATTGGCAGACGCACTAGATTTAGGATCTAGCGCCTTACGGCGTGGGGGTTCAAGTCCCTTCACCCGCATTTCTAATATTATTTAGTTGCCGGCTTAGCTCAGTTGGTAGAGCATCTGATTTGTAATCAGAGGGTCGAGGGTTCAAGTCCTTTAGCCGGCATCGCGCGGAAATAGCTCAGTGGTAGAGCACCACCTTGCCAAGGTGGGGGTCGCGGGTTCGAACCCCGTTTTCCGCTTTCCTGAAGACCAGGGGAAGAAACGCCGGGGTGGCGGAACTGGCAGACGCACAGGACTTAAAATCCTGCGGTGAGTGATCACCGTACCGGTTCGATTCCGGTCCTCGGCATTAATAAAATACGCACCCGTAGCTCAATTGGATAGAGTACTTGACTACGAATCAAGGGGTTAGAGGTTCGAGTCCTCTCGGGTGCATAATTTTTTTATTTACCGGGAAGTAGCTCAGCTTGGTAGAGTACTTGGTTTGGGACCAAGGTGTCGCAGGTTCGAATCCTGTCTTCCCGATCAAAAGAAGGTGAAAACCTTCTTTTTTTTTATCCTAATTTAAAGAAAGGCGTTCTTCTTTATTTCATGCGCCAAATTCGATATAATTATGGTCAGGAATAGTCAATAGGAGGCGATATTATGAGTAGAAATACCTCTGATTTGATCGAATCTTACTTAAAAGATATTTTGGAAAATAGTGAAATTATCGAAATTCGAAGGGCTGAGATGGCGCAGTTGTTTAATTGTGTACCTTCCCAGATAAATTATGTGATCAATACGCGCTTTACTTTTCAACGCGGTTATTTAGTTGAAAGCAAACGTGGCGGAGGCGGCTATATTCGAATAAGTAAAGTTAAGATTTCTGATCAGCATTACTTTTTGGAACAATTAATGGACTCTTTTGGCAGTGAAATTTCTGAAGCAAATGCTTTTGGGATAATTCAGAAACTATTTGAAGAAGAAATTATTACAGAGAATGAAGGCAATTTGATGTTGAGTGCAGTATCGAAGAATGTTCTTGGAATCAGTCAAATTGAAAATAGACTACGTTCAAGGATTCTACATGGATTTTTGGAACGCTTAAGTTATGAGAAAAAGGAGTGAGAGATATGGATCAGCTGTATACAGAACGCGCCAAAGCAGTATTGGCGATTGCGCAACAAGAAGCCAAATATTTTAAACACCGCTCGGTTGGTTCGGAGCATTTATTGTTAGCGTTAGTAATTGAACAACAAGGAATTGCGGGCAAAACATTGCGTCAGATGAATTCAAGCGAGAATGATATTCGTGAAGAAATCGAGCACATGACGGGATATGGATCTGTTAAGTCTTATCCAGAAGGCGGCTATCTTCCTTATTCTCCTAGAGCGAAGCAGATATTGATTTTTGCTGATGATGAAGCGAAACGTTTTAATGCAAAATTGGTAGGTACTGAGCACATCTTATTAGGATTATTACGGGATGATGAAATCTTAGCTTCTCATATCTTAGTGAACCTAGGTTTGAGTTTGCCTAAAATGCGACAGCTTTTACTGAAAAAAATGGGCGTCAATGAAACACAAAATACGAATCAAGGTGCGGGAGCTCGCAGGAAAACAGCGGCTAAACCTGCACAAAGTAATTCTCAAGGAACACCTACACTAGATGGCTTAGCTCGTGATTTGACGAAATTGGCGCGGGAAAAACGATTAGATCCAGTAGTTGGAAGAGATAGTGAAGTACGCCGTGTCGTGCAAATTTTGAGTCGACGTACGAAAAATAATCCTGTATTAGTCGGAGAACCTGGTGTCGGTAAAACGGCAATTGTTGAAGGCTTAGCGCAACGAATTATTTCTGGTGATGTTCCTGAAGATATGCGTGGAAAACGTCTGATGATGTTAGATATGGGCGCCTTAGTTGCTGGTACAAAATATCGAGGTGAGTTTGAAGATCGTCTGAAAAAAGTGATTGATGAAATTTATCATGATGGACAAATTATTTTGTTTATTGATGAATTGCATACTTTGATCGGTGCTGGCGGAGCAGAGGGTGCGATTGATGCATCGAATATTTTAAAACCTGCTTTAGCTCGTGGTGAATTGCAAACCATTGGTGCGACAACATTAGATGAATATCAAAAATATATTGAAAAAGATTCTGCTTTAGAACGACGATTTGCTCGTGTGCAGGTAGAAGAACCGACACCCGAAGAGGCAGAAGAAATTTTAAAAGGATTGCGCCAACGTTATGAAGACCATCATGGTGTAGAGATTACCGATGAGGCGTTGCATGCGGCAGTTTCTTTATCGGTTCGATACATCAATTCACGTCAACTTCCTGATAAGGCAATTGATTTAATGGATGAATCTTCTGCTAAAGTTCGCTTGGATTCGACGGATGAAGTATCAGAGCTTACGGAACTAGAAGAAGAGGTTCATGATTTGGTGGTTGAAAAAGAAAAAGCGATCCAAAATCAAGATTTTGAATCTGCAGCTCGTCTACGATTGCGTGAAAAACAATTATCTGAGGTGCTGGAACAAGCCAAAATTAAAGCAGCAAAACAAGAAAACGGCTATATTGATCAAGTGACTGATGAAGATGTAGCAGCAGTTGTTTCGCAATGGACTGGAGTGCCGTTACAACAATTAGAGAAAAAAGAAAGTCAGCGTTTGTTAGATTTAGAAAATGTTTTGCATAAACGAGTTGTCGGACAAGAAGAAGCTGTTCAGGCTATCTCGCGCGCTATCCGGCGTGCTCGTAGCGGGTTGAAAGATCCTAATCGCCCAATTGGTTCATTTATGTTCTTAGGACCAACAGGTGTCGGAAAAACAGAATTGGCGAAGGCTTTAGCCGAAGCGATGTTCGGCAGTGAAGAGTCTTTGATTCGAGTAGACATGTCTGAGTACATGGAAAAATATAGTACGAGTCGTTTGATTGGCTCTCCTCCAGGTTATGTAGGTTATGAGGAAGGCGGTCAATTAACAGAAAAAATTCGTCAAAAACCGTATTCAGTAATTTTGTTAGATGAAGTGGAAAAAGCTCATCCTGATGTCTTCAATATTTTATTGCAAGTCTTAGATGATGGTCATTTGACAGATTCGAAAGGTCGTAAGGTTGATTTCCGTAATACGATTTTGATTATGACTTCAAATATTGGGGCAACAGAAATCCGAGAAGAGAAAAATGTCGGGTTTAACGTGAAGGATATTACTAAGGATCATCAAGCTATGGAAAAACGTATTTTGGAAGAATTGAAAAAGGCGTTTCGTCCTGAATTCCTAAACCGAATTGATGAAACGGTTGTCTTTAAATCGTTAGACCAAGAACAAATCCATGAAATCGTGAAGATTATGAGCCGTTCTATATTAGATCGTATGAAAGAACACGAAATTAAAGTTAAGATCACGGCAGCAGCCTACGATGTGATTGGAAAAGTTGGTTTTGATCCAGAGTACGGTGCGCGACCAATTCGCAGAGCATTGCAAAAAGAGATTGAAGACCGATTAGCAGAAGCTTTATTGTCTGGTCAAATTCAATTGGGGGATGCGGTAACGATTGGTGCGAGCAAAGGAAAAGTCACATTGACTGTGAAAAATTCTAAAGAAGAAAAGATTCCTGAAAAAGTTTGATTGATTGGAGGATAACGCATTGGCGTTGTCCTCTTTTTCTGGGTGGTCAGTTGGAAACTTTGAGAAGCTGTGATAGTATGAGAAAGTCTAAAAGGAGGACGTATCATGATCGAATTAATTGCGACAGCAGAATCGATGGCACAGGCTGAAGATTTGTTAACTGCTGGCGTTGATACATTATACATAGGGGAAGAAGATTATGGCTTACGACTGCCGCATTCTTTTTCTCGTGAAGAACAAAAAGCCTTGATTGAGTTGGCTCACTCACTAGGTAAAAAAGTGAACATTGCTGTAAATGGCATCATGCATCCTGATAAGATGAAAAAGATTCCAGAATATTTGGCTTTTTTGGCGGAGGTGAAACCAGATCATGTAGTTGTTGGTGATACTGGTGTGATTTATTTATTGCAAGCATACGAATTGCCTTATATTTATGACGCGGAGACGTTGGTCACTAACGCACGACAAATCAATTTTTGGCAGAAAAAAGGTGCAGTCGGTGCTGTCTTAGCACGTGAGGTTCCTTTTGAAGAGATGCAGCGTTTAAGGGCGCATGTTGATGTTCCGGTAGAAATATTGGTGTATGGGGCTACGTGTATCCATCAATCGAAAAGGCCGTTGTTGGATAATTATTTTAATTATACGAAACAGACAGAAGACGCTTCAAAAGAGCGTGGGTTATTCATTTCAGAACCGAAAAAAGCAGAAACGCATTATTCAATCTATGAAGATCAGCATGGAACGCATATTTTCGCTGATAATGATCTGAATTTAATTCAAGAGTTGTCTGAACTGGCTCGGACAGGCTATCAAACATGGAAACTCGATGGTTTATTTACACCTGGGGTAAATTTTGTAGCTATCGCAAAAATATTTGCAGAGGCCAAAGCAGCAATTGAATTGGGCTCTTGGGATGAGACAGCGGCACTTAATGCGCAAAAAGAAATCCAAAAATATCATCCTGTTGGTCGGGGAATGGATACTGGTTTTTATCATTTAGACCCAACAGCGATTAAATAGGGGTATATTATTAACATGACAGAGAGAAAATTGAAACGTCCAGAAGTTTTAGCACCAGCAGGGACATTGGAGAAGTTGAAAACCGCCATTCATTATGGTGCGGATGCAGTATATATTGGCGGGGATGCTTACGGGCTGCGCTCGCGAGCTGGAAATTTTTCATTTGAAGAGATGGAAGAGGGCGTGGCATTTGCTGATGAGTATGGTGCAAAAGTTTATGTAGCAGCGAATATGGTAACGCATGAAGGAAACGAAGAAGGTGCGGGAGCGTTCTTCAAAAAATTACGGGATATTGGTATTTCAGCAGTGATCATTTCTGATCCGGCCTTGATTGAAATTTGTGCAACAGAGGCACCTGGGTTAGAAATTCACCTATCGACTCAAGCATCAGCAACAAATGCGGAAACGTTGAAATTCTGGCAAAATGAAGGCTTAGAACGGGTAGTATTAGCTCGCGAAGTCTCCATGGATGAACTAGCAGAGATTCGCCGCAACACGGATATTCAAATTGAAGCATTCATTCATGGCGCGATGTGTATTTCATATTCAGGTCGTTGTACGTTATCGAACCATATGTCGATGCGCGACGCTAATCGCGGCGGGTGTTCGCAATCCTGCCGGTGGAAGTATGAATTGTTCGATATGCCTTTTGCTCAGGAGCATCGTTCGTTAACAGAAAATGGAGATGTGACGGAAGAGTTTTCTATGAGTGCCGTGGATATGTCCATGATTGAGCATATTCCTGATCTGATTGAAAATGGTGTTGATAGTTTGAAAATTGAAGGACGAATGAAATCGATCCACTATGTTTCGACTGTAGCTAATGTATACAAAGCGGCTGTAGATAGTTATATTGAAGATCCAGATAATTATGTCTGCAAGCAGGAATGGATTGATGAATTATGGAAGGTTGCTCAAAGAGAGCTGTCTACGGGTTTTTATTACCACATACCGACAGAAAATGAGCAGCTATTTGGTTCGCGCCGCAAGATTCCGGTTTATAAATTTATCGGAGAAGTTTTAAACTATGATGAGGCCAGTGGGATCGCGACTGTTCGTCAAAGGAATCATTTTAAAGTTGGCGATGAAATTGAATTTTATGGCCCGCATTTTCAACATTTTGAACAGACTGTTGTGAAAATGAAAAACGATGAAGGTGAATTAATTGATCGTGCTCCAAATCCTATGATGGTTTTGACGATGCCTGTTGCTCAACCCGTTCAACCTGGAGATATGATTCGGAAGAAAAAAGACTAACGATTCAAAGCAAGATGATATGCCGACTAGAAAAATCTGGTCGGCTTTTTTGACAGAAGTCTCATACTAAAAATGAATATCATTGAAAATGGCTAGGCAAAAAGCAATTATTTTCTGACTGAATGTATTAAAATAGATTTATTGAGGTTGAAGAGATTGATTTGCTAATTCTAGGCTACTTTTTTATTTAGAGTGAGACAAATTGAATAAGTGATAAAAAATGATTAATGGAGGCAGATGAATGAAAGAGTATGATTACATTGTTATCGGTGGCGGTAGCGGCGGGATTGCTTCGGCAAATCGTGCGGGGATGCATGGCGCAAAAGTATTATTGATTGAAGGAAATAAAATTGGCGGAACATGTGTCAATGTTGGCTGTGTGCCGAAAAAAGTCATGTGGCAAGCGAGCAGTATGCTGGAGATGATTGAACGGGATGCGCCAAGCTATGGGGTTCAAGCGGATGTTGAAAAATTTGATTTTAAAGAATTAGTCGCGCGTCGTGAAAAATACATCGATTTTTTACATGGGGCTTACTATCGAGGACTTGACAGTAATAATGTTGAACGCATCGAAGGGTACGCAACTTTTAAATCGGATCATGTCATTAGTGTAAATGGCGAAGAATACACTGCACCGAATGTTTTGATCGCAACTGGTGGTCGTCCAAGTCAGATGACAATTCCTGGTGGTGAGTTTGCTATTGATTCTAACGGCTTCTTTGAATTGACAGAACAGCCTAAAGACGTGGTCGTCTTAGGTGCGGGATATATCGCAGCGGAATTGGTCGGTGTCTTGCAAGGAATGGGGACTCAAGTTCATTGGGCCTTCCGTTATGGCCGTCCGCTACGGACGTTCGATAAAATGCTGGCGGATAATTTAATAGAGATCTATCAAGACAATAAGATGAAGCTTTATGATCACCATGTGGCAAAAGAAATCAAACAAAATACTGATGGTACTTATACCGTTTATTTTGAGAATGGCAATACGTTAACGGGAGATCAGGTATTATTTGCTGGAGGGCGTGTTCCTAACACTGATAAATTAGGTTTGGAAAATACTTCGGTAACGTTGAATGAGAAGGGATTTGTGATCGTCGATAAATATCAAAACACAACGAGTGAAGGTGTTTATGCAGTTGGTGATGTTATCGGTAAGATTGATTTGACGCCAGTGGCCATTGCTGCAGGTCGTCGTTTATCTGAACGGATTTTTAATGGCAAGTCTGAAGAATTTTTGGACTATGAAAATGTGCCGACTGTGATTTTTACGCATCCAACGATTGCGACGATTGGATTAACCGAAGAAGCAGCTGTTGAACGTTATGGCAAGGAACAGATTAAAGTCTATCGTTCTCGATTCACTCCAATGTACTTTGCATTAAGCGACTACCGTCAAAAATGCGAGATGAAATTGATTTGTCTTGGAGAGGAAGAGAGGATCATCGGATTGCATGCGATCGGTATCGGTGTTGATGAAATGCTGCAGGGATTTGCTGTAGCTATCAAGATGGGAGCGACGAAGAAAGATTTCGATGACACTGTTGCCATCCACCCTACAGGTAGTGAAGAATTTGTGACGATGCGATAAAAAAATGATGTGCCAACTATGGCACATCATTTTTTTATTGGATTGAACTTAAGCTGATCTCACCAGATGAAATGGTTATTGTTTCATTTCCTAAATCAACCACTAATTCACCTGTATCAGTGATAGCAACCGCAGTTCCTAGATACAACTGTTCTTTACGCTTGAATGTGATTTTTTTACCTAGCACGAATGATTTTTTGCGATAGGTATCAAGATAAGCTTCTTGATCAGCTAACAAGTCAAAGAAACGATTCCAAATGGTGATAATCAATTGATTCCGTGTGATTGTCGCTTCACCATCAGGAAACAGGGAGGTTGCCTTTTCCTGCAGCTCTTCGGGATACTTTTCCTGCGGAATCGAAAAGTTGATCCCCATACCGATAATGATGTATTTTAATGAGTTGGTTTCAACATCAGTCATTGCTTCTGATAAAATTCCAACGACTTTTCTGTGATCCACATAGATATCATTCACCCATTTTATTTGACTGTCGATGCCTAATACTTCATCGATTGCTTCAGCGACAGCGACAGCCATCAAGATTGTATACTGTGGCAGCTCTTGCAGCTGCCCCTTGGGCTCTAATAATAAGCTCATGTAAATTCCTTGTTGTTTCGCCGCGAAAAAAGGTCGATTGAAACGGCCTCGCGGAGCCTCTTGCATGTCTGCTACGATCAATAAGGGTGATTTCTTGCCATCCATCACTGCTAGTTGCGCATCTTTCATAGTGGAGACGGAAGTCTCTAAGACGGTAACATCGACAGGTTGTTCGATATGTGCTTGGATTTCTTTTGCGTCTAAAATATCAGACGGTCGATAGCGATACCCATTTGCTAAGTGCTGAATCTGGTAGCCTTTCTTTTCCAATTCTTTGATTGCTTTCCAAATAGCGGTGCGGGATACACCTAATTCTTGGGCTAAGGTTTCACCGGACAGAATTTCTTCTGCAGCTTTTAAACGGGCCAAAATTTTTTCTTTCGTTGTCAACCGGATACCTCCATCATTTTTCATTCTGGGCTCAGTGTAACAAAAAAACAGGCTACATAAAAGTAGCCTGTCAAGAAAGAAGGGAGAATCATATCGGAATCAACCTAATAATAAGGCATCATCTTTGAGTTCGACACCAGAATTTTGATGGAACAGTTCCATCAATTTTGGAACTGTTAAATGTTGTTTTTCCTCTTGTTTCAAATCTAAAGCGATTTGTCCTTGATGGAGCATGATTAATCGATTACCGTACTGGATCGCATCCTCCATATTATGGGTTACCATGAAGGCGGTCAGCTCTTGTTCGCGAATCAAACGTTCGGTCAATGCCATCACTGTTAATGATGTCTTTGGATCAAGCGCCGCTGTATGTTCATCTAGTAAAATCAAGTCGGGTCGTTGTAAAGTAGCCATTAATAAAGTGATGGCTTGGCGTTGTCCGCCGGAAAGTAAACCGATCTCAGCGTCTAATCGATTTTCCAAGTTTAGATTCAACATCGCTAGTTGTTCTTGGAAGAAACTCCGATCTTTGCTTTTTACCCCTAGAGAAAATCCACGCTTGTGTCCGCGCTTCATTGCTAGGGCTAAATTTTCTTCTACCGATAAACGAACTGCCGTCCCCATTTTAGGGTCTTGGAAGACGCGGCTGATTTTTTTTGAACGACGAGTTACAGAATGCTTGGTGATTTCTTCTTCATTCAGAAACATTTGCCCTTCTTCAATCGGCAGAGTACCAGCAACACTATTCAGCAGGGTTGATTTTCCTGCACCGTTACCACCGATGATCGTTACGAATTCGCCGGGGGCTAAGCTTAAATTGATGCCGCGCAATACATGATTTTCATTGACTGTACCACGTTCGAAATATTGGTGAAGGTTATTGATTCTTAATACTGGTTGCATTTACGCCGCCCCTTTCTTTTTCGATTTGAAGGTAAATTTTGAACGAATTTGCGGTAATGATAGACAAATAACTAATACGATTGCTGAAGCTAGTTTAGAATCTGTCGGCTCCACATTCAGCTCAAATACTAACGCTAAGATGAAGCGGTAAATAATGGCGCCCGCCACAATTGTAATCAGGCGAATAAGGATTGGTTTATTATGGAGCAGAACTTCCGCGATAATGATCGAAGCCAGTCCAATAACGATAGTCCCGACCCCTGAATTCAAATCGGCGAAGCCATTGTTTTGCGCGAGCAATGCCCCTGAAAGAGCGATGCTGCCGTTTGAGATCATGTAGCCCAACAGCTTCATATTCTCAGTTTTAATTCCGTTAGCTTCACTCATATCCGGGTTATCACCAGTTGCTCTGACAGCTAAACCAATCTCTGTTCGGAAAAAAAGAACTAGCAATAAGATGACCAGCAGTACGATGAAAGCGCCGACCAAAATCACAGCATTATTTTTACTCAATCCCATATCTTGTGCAGCAGTAAAAACAGTACTTTCTCCAAGCAAAGCAATGTTTGGCGCGCCCATCACTCGTGAAGTAATGGAATATAAACCAGTCATCGTAATTATTCCGGCCAGTAGAGCTGGAATTTTGAATTTGGTATTCAAGATTCCAGTGACTAGTCCAGCTAGCATACCGCCAACAAAGGCCAGTAAAGTAGCCAACACAGGGTGCAAGCCGCTGACAATCCCGATCGCAGCAATCCCTCCGCCTAAAGGGAAACTACCTTCGGCGGTTAGATCCGCAATATCCAAAATTCGAAAAGTCATGTAAACTCCGATCGCTAATAGTGACCAGAGCATACCTTGTGACGTCGCTGATAAAAACAAAGTGATAACATTCATGATTCTTCCTTCTTTCTTTTTGGTGCTGTTTAACTATTCTCTTTATTTAGGTTCTTTGATGCTATCTGGATCGATTCCCAAGGCTTCCGCCATGTCTTTGTTGACAACTAATTTAAGTGTGTCGGCTGACTCTACTGGTGTATCTTCAGGTTTTGCATCCCCATCCAAAATTTTTGCCGCCATTTTTCCAGTTTGTTTGCCAAGTGATTTGTAGTCAATTCCAACAGTCGCTAAACCACCACCATCGACTTGTTCAGTTGAACCTGCAACTAATGGAATTTTCTTTTCTTTTACCACATCACCAATGACCGAAGCGGCACTTGCGAAGGTATTATCTGTCGGGACATAGATACCATCTGTTTCACCTGCTAGTGATTCAGTGACCTGCTGAACATCATTTGTTGTGTTGGCCGTTTTGACTTTGACGTCAACGCCCGCTTTCTTCAATGCTTTTTCAGCAAGATCAGCTTGGATTTTTGAATTGGCTTCACCGGCGTTGTACATAATTCCAATAGTTTTCGCATCTGGAACGATGGATAATAAAAGATCAATTTGTTTATCGATTGGGACCATATCGGTTGTTCCCGTTACGTTTCCGCCCGGTTTTTTATCACTTTTAACTAATTTCGCTTCTTTTAAATCCGTAACGGCGGTAACAGTGATCGGAATTTCGGTTGTTGCGTTTAATAAAGACTGAGCAGCTGGCGTAGCGATCCCTAGAAGCAGATCTGGTTCATCCTTAATTAACTTCTCGCTCATACTTTTTAAATTATCTTGATTGTTTTGTGCATTTTGGTATTCAATTTCTAGATTATCGCCTTCTTTATAGCCGCCTTCTTCTAGTCCTTCTTTGAACCCTTCATAGGCATTGTCTAAAGATGAGTGTTGAACTAGTTGCAAGACGCCTACTTTTTTAGCGTCATCATTTCCGCCTGCTTCTTTGCTGCCGCAAGCTCCTAACATTAATAAACTTACCAATCCAATTCCTGCTAATACCGTTTTTTTCATAATTTTCTCTCCTTCTTCAAATTGCATACCAATTCCTTCTTTATATGTGCGGTTTACCCAACCTAACCATGAAAAGCAGAACTGGTATCCTTTTGTAATAAAAAATCACCCGCTTAGAATTAACGAAACTCTAAGTGGGTGATACGAATACAAAGATAGTATGATCCTTCAGCCACTTAGATTTCTCTATGCGGCCGGTGGTACGTCAAACTGCTCTAGCCATCATAGATACAAAAAACACTCAAGTTGTTTGTATCCATCGTGATGAATACAAACCTATCTAAAATAGCTAAAGTAATAGCGGTTATTCAGTTGTGAGTTTTTTGTGTTCAGCATAGGAACAACCTCCAACTTGGTTAAGATGTAAATTAGTATACGTTAAGAAAAATGAGATGTCAATAATAAAACGTCGAATATTCTGAATATTCTAAAATGTAAATCAAATTAAACCAATTGGTACTTGCTGAAAGTTTTAAGAAAAGCTTGCGGAAACTAAAATGAAGTACTGAGGCTATTGACTTTTATGCTATTGTCATGTATCATATTAATTTGCTAAAACTATCTGAAAATGATAACAGGCAGGAACGAAATATTGTCCGTTCCGGCTTTTAATAAGGAAACAAAAGTAGAAGCTCGCGAATATTTTTCAAGAGAATGTTCTATTTTTGGTTTTTTTTTGCCAAAAAGCCGCAAAAAATGTCGGGTGTTACGTTAATTTAATTTTTGTAACACAAATGTAATTAATCTTCGGATCGGTTTTCAAACTTTTAAGAGGGGTGAAGAACTTGGCTGGACACGTAGTGAAATACGGAAAACACCGAGAACGTAGAAGCTTCGCACAAATCAGTGAAGTGTTGGAATTACCGAATTTGATCGAAATTCAAACAGATTCTTATCAATGGTTCTTAGATGAGGGCTTACGAGAAATGTTTGAAGACATTTTGCCAATTGAAGACTTTAATGGAAACTTGTCACTTGAATTTGTTGACTATGAATTGAAAGAACCTAAATACACGGTTGCAGAGGCTCGTTCACACGATGCAAACTATTCTGCACCATTGCATGTTGTCTTACGACTAGTAAACCGCGAAACTGGTGAAATCAAATCCCAAGAAGTATTCTTTGGTGATTTCCCATTAATGACTGAACAAGGAACCTTTATTATCAACGGAGCTGAACGGGTTATTGTATCTCAATTGGTTCGTTCTCCGGGCGTTTATTTCCATGGAAAAGTGGATAAAAACGGAAAAGAAGGCTTCGGTTCAACTGTGATTCCTAACCGTGGCGCATGGTTGGAAATGGAAACAGATGCGAAAGATATTTCTTATGTGCGGATCGACCGTACGCGTAAGATTCCTTTAACCACGTTAGTTCGTGCATTAGGTTTTGGTTCAGATGATACAATCTTCGAGATTTTAGGAGAAAGCGAATCATTGCGTAACACGATCGAGAAAGACTTGCACAAAAACCCAAGTGATTCTCGTACGGAAGAAGGTTTGAAAGATGTATACGAACGTTTACGTCCGGGCGAACCTAAAACGGCTGACAGCTCTCGTAGCTTGTTAACAGCTCGTTTCTTTGATCCAAAACGTTATGACTTGGCAAATGTTGGTCGTTACAAAGTAAATAAAAAATTAGACCTTAAAACACGTCTATTGAACCTGACTTTAGCCGAAACATTGGTGGACGCTGAAACAGGCGAGATTATCGTTGAAAAAGGTACCGTTTTAACTCATCAAGTGATGGAAGATTTAGGACCACGCTTAGAAAACGGCTTGAATTCAGTGACTTATTACCCATCAGAAGATGCGGTTGTTACTGATCCAATGACTGTTCAAGTTATCAAAGTCTTTTCGCCAAAAGATCCAGAACGTGAAGTAACGGTGATCGGCAATGCTTATCCTGATTCTTCTGTACGTACGGTTCGTCCAGCGGATATCATTGCTTCAATGAGTTATTTCTTAAACTTAATGGAAGGTATCGGCAATGTTGATGATATCGACCACTTAGGAAATCGTCGTATCCGTTCAGTTGGTGAATTATTACAGAATCAATTCCGTATCGGATTAGCTCGGATGGAACGTGTCGTTCGCGAACGTATGTCAATCCAAGATCAAGAAACATTGACGCCGCAACAATTGATCAATATTCGTCCAGTTGTTGCCAGCATCAAAGAATTCTTCGGTTCTTCTCAGTTGTCACAGTTCATGGACCAAACGAACCCACTAGGGGAGTTGACCCATAAACGTCGTCTATCTGCCTTAGGACCTGGTGGTTTGACTCGTGATCGTGCCGGCTATGAAGTCCGCGACGTTCACTATTCTCACTATGGCCGTATGTGTCCGATTGAAACCCCCGAAGGTCCAAACATCGGGTTGATCAACAGCTTGGCTTCATATGCGAAGGTCAACAAATTTGGCTTCATCGAAACACCTTATCGTCGTGTGGATCGTTCAACTGGTCGAGTAACGGATAAAATTGATTACTTAACAGCTGACATCGAGGACCATTATGTTGTTGCCCAAGCGAACAGCAAGTTAAACGATGATGGAACATTCGTCGAAGAAGTCGTTATGGCTCGTGCTACTTCTGAAAACTTGGAAGTTACGATTGATAAAGTGGACTACATGGACGTGTCACCGAAACAGGTTGTCGCAGTCGCAACAGCTTGTATCCCGTTCTTGGAAAACGATGACTCCAACCGTGCCTTGATGGGTGCCAACATGCAGCGTCAAGCAGTACCATTGATCCAACCTCGTTCTCCATGGGTTGGTACTGGTATGGAATATAAAGCCGCTCATGACTCAGGTGCCGCCTTATTATGTAAAAACGATGGTGTCGTTGAATTCGTAGATGCTCACGAAGTACGTGTTCGTCGCGACAATGGCGCATTAGATAAATATGACATCACTAAATTCCGTCGTTCAAACTCAGGAACCAGCTACAACCAACGTCCTTTAGTTGGTTTAGGTGAACAAGTTGAAGTCGGTGATATCTTAGCTGACGGACCTTCAATGGAAAATGGTGAATTAGCATTAGGTCAAAACGTGGTCGTAGCCTTCATGACTTGGGAAGGGTATAACTATGAAGATGCCATCATCATGAGCCGTCGTTTGGTAAAAGATGATGTCTACACGTCAATTCATATTGAAGAATATGAATCAGAAGCACGTGATACAAAATTAGGACCTGAAGAAATCACGCGCGAAATCCCGAACGTTGGTGAAGACGCCTTGAAGAACTTAGACGAAATGGGGATTATCCGCATTGGTGCTGAAGTTCATGATGGTGATTTATTAGTAGGTAAAGTCACTCCTAAAGGGGTAACTGAACTATCTGCTGAAGAACGTTTATTGCATGCGATCTTTGGTGAAAAAGCTCGTGAAGTTCGTGATACTTCTCTACGTGTGCCTCACGGCGGCGGCGGAATCGTTCATGATGTGAAGATCTTTACCCGAGAAGCAGGCGATGAATTATCTCCAGGTGTGAATATGTTAGTGCGCGTCTACATCGTGCAAAAACGTAAGATTCATGAAGGGGATAAAATGGCCGGCCGTCACGGAAATAAAGGGGTCGTTTCTCGGATCATGCCTGAAGAGGACATGCCGTATCTGCCAGATGGTACACCAGTAGATGTCATGTTGAATCCATTAGGGGTTCCATCTCGTATGAACATTGGGCAAGTATTGGAATTGCACTTAGGGATGGCTGCTCGTCAACTAGGTATCCATGTGGCGACACCAGTATTCGATGGCGCGCAGGATAGCGATGTTTGGGAAACAGTACGTGAATCTCGTATGGCGGCAGACGCTAAGACTGTCCTTTATGATGGACGTACAGGTGAACCATTCGATAACCGTATTTCCGTTGGGGTAATGTACATGATTAAATTGGCCCATATGGTCGATGATAAATTGCATGCTCGTTCAATCGGACCTTACTCTCTTGTTACGCAACAACCATTGGGTGGTAAAGCTCAATTTGGTGGACAACGTTTCGGGGAAATGGAAGTTTGGGCACTGGAAGCATATGGTGCTGCCTATACATTACAAGAAATCTTGACTTACAAATCAGATGATGTGGTTGGTCGTGTGAAAACTTACGAAGCCATCGTCAAAGGTGAACCTATTCCGAAACCAGGCGTGCCTGAATCTTTCCGTGTATTAGTGAAGGAATTACAAGCTCTTGGTTTAGATATGCAAGTCTTAGATATCAATGACAAGGAAATCGAGTTGCGAGACATGGATGATGATGATGACGACTTGATCACAGTTGACGCGTTGACAAAATATGCAGAGCAACAACAATCTGCAAAACAAGTCGAAGAACAAGCAGCTGCTGAAAAAGCCGAACAAAAATCTGATTTAATCCAAGAAATCGAAACTGCTGAAGACTTATAAGAGCCGCACTTGTCTGAAGAGGTAGTGCCAGAAGTGTTCAGTTTCAAGAAATAAGAAAGAATTTCAAAGAATTGATTCTCAAATTTATGAAATTTCGGCTTATCTCTGAAGAAGCTACTTCTGGAACACCGTTTATGCATACGTAAGTCAGCTAGTTCCCTAGCTGACTTACGATAAAATGAAATGGAGGGAAACCCTTTTGATCGATGTAAATAAATTCGAAAGTATGCAAATAGGTTTGGCTTCTCCTGAAAAAATCAGAAGCTGGTCATACGGTGAGGTAAAAAAACCGGAAACCATTAACTATCGTACATTGAAACCTGAACGTGAAGGGCTATTCGATGAAAGAATTTTTGGGCCAACCAAAGACTGGGAATGTGCCTGTGGAAAATACAAACGGATCCGTTATAAAGGAATCGTCTGCGACCGTTGTGGTGTTGAAGTAACACGTTCGAAAGTTCGTCGTGAACGGATGGGTCATATCGAATTAGCAGCACCTGTCACACATATTTGGTACTTCAAAGGAATTCCTTCTCGAATGGGTCTTGTGTTAGACATGAGTCCTCGTGCGTTAGAAGAAATCATCTACTTTGCATCTTATGTCGTAATCGATCCAGGCAATACGAGCCTAGAGAAAAAACAATTATTGACTGAACGTGAATACCGTGAAAAACGGGATCAATACGGTCAAGAATTCCATGCGGCAATGGGTGCCGAAGCGATCAAACAATTATTAGATCACGTTGATTTAGATGGCGAATCAACCGAATTAAAAGAAGAGTTGAAAACAGCTCAAGGACAAAAACGTACGCGAGCAATCCGTCGTTTAGACGTTCTAGAAGCCTTCCGTTCTTCTGGCAACTTGCCAGGCTGGATGGTTATGGATGTTATTCCCGTTATTCCGCCAGATTTACGTCCGATGGTTCAATTAGAAGGTGGCCGTTTTGCAACGAGTGACTTGAATGATTTGTACCGTCGTGTAATCAACCGTAACAACCGTTTGAAACGGTTGTTGGACTTGAACGCACCGAATATCATTGTCCAAAATGAAAAACGGATGCTGCAAGAAGCGGTCGATGCATTAATCGATAATGGTCGTCGCGGTCGTCCAGTAACTGGACCAGGTAACCGTCCATTGAAATCTTTATCTCACATGTTGAAAGGGAAACAAGGTCGTTTCCGTCAAAACTTGCTGGGTAAACGTGTCGATTACTCTGCCCGTTCCGTTATCGTTGTTGGACCGTTCTTGAAGATGTATCAATGTGGTTTGCCAAAAGAAATGGCGATCGAATTGTTCAAACCTTTCGTTATGAAAGAACTTGTTCAACGTGAAATTGCTTCAAATATCAAAAATGCTAAACGTAAAATCGAACGTCAAGAAGATGTTGTATGGGATGTCTTAGAAGAAGTTATCAGAGAACACCCAGTTTTACTTAACCGGGCACCTACATTGCACAGACTTGGTATCCAAGCATTTGAACCTATCTTAGTTGAAGGTCGTGCGATTCGTCTTCACCCACTAGTGTGTGAAGCCTACAATGCCGATTTCGATGGAGACCAAATGGCCGTGCATTTACCATTAGGTGAAGAAGCACAAGCGGAAGCTCGTATGTTGATGCTGGCTGCGACGCACATCTTGAACCCGAAAGATGGCAAACCAGTTGTTACACCGTCTCAAGATATGGTCTTAGGTAACTATTACCTAACAATGGAAGAAGAAGGCCGTGAAGGTGAAGGAATGATCTTCCGTGACATGAATGAAGCTGTTTTAGCATGGCGTAATGGCTACGTTCACTTGCACTCACGTGTGGCTGTTGATCCTAATACATTAGGCGACAAACCATTCACTGAAGAACAAAAAGAACGCATGCTGATCACGACTGTTGGGAAAATTATTTTCAACGAGATCATGCCGCAAGAATTCCCTTACTTGAATGAACCAACCGATTTCAACTTAACACAATATACACCTGACAAATACTTTGTCGAAAAAGGTGCAGATATTCCTGCAGCGATCAAAGAACAAGAAATTATCTTGCCATTTAAGAAGAAAAATCTTGGAAATATCATCGCTGAAGTCTTCAAACGTTTCAAAGTCACTGATACGTCAATGATGCTTGACCGAATGAAAGACTTAGGGTACAAACACTCAACACACGCTGGTATGACCGTTGGTATCGCCGATATCATGGCGCTAGCAGAAAAACAAGAAATCATCGACAATGCCCACAAACAAGTTGGCACGATCACGAAGCAATTCCGTCGTGGTTTGATCACGGATGACGAACGTTATGAACGTGTTATTGCTGTTTGGAATGCCGCTAAAGATGAAATTCAACAACGACTAATGGAATCATTAGATGCGAAGAACCCAATCTTCATGATGTCTGATTCTGGAGCCCGTGGTAACATCTCCAACTTTACTCAGCTTGCTGGTATGCGTGGACTGATGGCCGCTCCGAATGGACAAATCATGGAATTGCCGATCATCTCGAACTTCCGTGAAGGTCTATCTGTCTTGGAAATGTTTATCTCGACTCACGGAGCCCGTAAAGGGATGACCGATACAGCCTTGAAGACAGCCGATTCAGGTTACTTAACTCGTCGTTTGGTTGACGTTGCCCAAGATGTTATCGTACGTGAAGAAGATTGCGGCACTGACCGCGGTTTAGAAATCTCTGCGATTCGCGAAGGTAATGAAATCATTGAATCACTAGAAGAACGTCTAGTTGGACGTTATACACAAAAATCAGTATTGCATCCTGAAACAGGTGAAGTTCTGTTGCCGGCTGATGCATTGATCAGTGAATCAGACGCAAAACGTCTCATTGACGCTGGTGTTGAGAAATTGACGATCCGCTCAGTATTCACATGTAATACAAAACACGGTGTATGTAAACATTGTTACGGCCGCAACTTGGCAACTGGCGACGACGTTGAAGTCGGCGAAGCAGTTGGTACGATCGCTGCCCAATCAATCGGTGAACCTGGTACTCAGTTAACCATGCGTACATTCCATACCGGCGGGGTTGCCGGAGATGATATCACACAAGGTCTTCCTCGTGTCCAAGAAATCTTCGAAGCACGTAATCCTAAAGGGTTGGCTGTTATTACTGAAGTTACAGGTGAAGTTGTTGAAATCGCAGAAGATGCTGCGACTCGTGTGAAAGAAGTTACGGTCAAAGGTGAAACGGATACGCGTACCTACACTGTTCCTTATACAGCACGTATGAAAGTCGTTGAAGGCGATATGATCCATCGTGGAGAACAATTAACAGAAGGTTCAATTGATCCTAAACACTTATTGCAAGTGCGCGATGTAATCTCTGTTGAAACGTACTTGTTACGTGAAGTTCAACGTGTTTACCGGATGCAAGGGGTAGAAATCGGTGACAAACATATTGAAGTTATGGTTCGTCAAATGTTGCGTAAAGTCCGCGTTATGGACCCAGGCGACACAGATATCTTGCCAGGTACATTGCTTGATATCGCTGACTTCAAAGACCAAAACTACAATACATTGGTTGCTGGTGGAACACCTGCGACATCTCGTCCAGTTTTGCTTGGTATCACTAAAGCGTCATTGGAAACGAACAGCTTCTTATCTGCCGCATCATTCCAAGAGACAACACGTGTCTTGACCGATGCTGCGATCCGCGGTAAGAAAGATCCATTACTTGGATTGAAGGAAAATGTTATCATCGGTAAGATCATCCCTGCTGGTACAGGTATGGCGACTTACCGTAACATGGAACCAAAAGAAGTTGTCGTAGCAAGCGAAAATGTCTACAGTATCTCTGATATTGAAGCGCAAATGGCTGCTGAAGACGCTTTGAACAATCCATTAAACTAAATTTAAAGGCTTTACGAACACGCTCAGCTTTTGAGCAATAAGATGAAACTTGTTCAAACTGTTTTTCAACGTTCGAATGAATGTCGCTTATTGCAAAAAAAGCTCGTTGACAAAGTCCGATATAGTTAGTACGAAGACCACAAGGTTCAAAAGAATCTTGTGGTCTTTTTATTTTCGCGCTATTATAAGAAGGTATCTGGTAAATGACAGCAGTCGCTTTGTTCAGATATTAAGTTTCGTTTAGAGGACGATATAAATACTATTGTCTAAGGATATTTTATGAGAGAATGACGGAAACTATTATATAGGTACGTAAAAATTTTTGAGGTGTTACATGAACAGAACAAAGAAAATCATCTTGATTGTCGTGGGAATTATTGTACTGCTCGTCGGAGCTGCTACCGTCTATCTGTTGAAAGTGAATAACGATGTGGATCAGGCAATCAATAAAATGACTAAAAAAGTCAATTATAAAAGTCAGCGATCGGATGCCGTTGATCTGGAAAGCGGGGAACCCTTTTCTATACTGTTGATGGGGACAGACACCGGCGATAAAGGCCGAACCTATCAGGGACGTTCTGATTCCATGATGCTGGTCACTATCAATCCTAAGAAGAAACAAACCTTGATGACGAGTTTGGATCGAGATATTTATACCCAGATCGTTGGATACAAGGGTGACGAGGATAATTACGTCGCGAAAGGCGATACGTATTACGATAAATTAAACGCGGCTTATTCACTAGGCGGCACTAAAATGGCGATCGAATCCGTCCAAGAAATGATGGATATTCCTGTTGATCATTATATTGAGATCAATATGAAGGGATTGAAGACCTTAGTTGATGCTGTCGGCGGGATCGAAGTTGATAATAAGATCGCTTTTACATTAGATGGCGTACATGTGAAAAAGGGCAAACAAACCTTAGATGGCAGACATGCCTTAGAATATGTGCGGATGCGTCATGAGGATCCTAAAGGCGATGTGGGGCGACAAGCACGCCAACGAGAGATTTTATCTAAGATCGTTCATAAAATCCTTTCAGTCAATTCAGTTACAAAATATAAAAAATATTTGCATGCAGTGGAAGATTATGTGCGGACGGATCTAAGCTGGAGTGAGATGCTGACAGTGGCGAAAGATTATACACCGGCTGCTGAGAATATCAAGCAGACGCAAGTTGAAGGTCAAGGCGAGATGATCAATGATATTTATTTCCAAATATTGGGATTGAACAATTTATTGGAAGAACAAAATATCGTGAAGAAACAGCTCGGCTTGCCTACGAAGAAAAAATTGCCGAATCTAGATGAGGATGACGACAATCAATTATTCTTTGATGATAGTGATGTCGATAAAATCAGTGCAGGGACGCATTATGACTATACCGGGTACGGGAAAATTCTGTATCCTATTGATCCAGATAATTATTAACAATAGTGAATCGTTCAGAAGAGGGTGGCCGTGAAGTGGGGCACTCTCTTTTTTGGCTATTAGGGAAGTTTAAAATTTACTGCTGAACAGCAGGATACCCATGTCCGGCTTCACGAACTAGCCTATCGGCAATAAACGGAGCGAGTTCGCGAAGTCTTTCTTGCCTAATGAGCAGATTCGTTTCAATTTTTCTAAAAATGTTTATGATGAAACCAAAAGGGGGCGTATTTCATGACAGAAGAGAAAGCTATTTTTGCCGGCGGCTGTTTTTGGTGTATGGTGAAGCCTTTCGATCAGATGCCGGGTATCAAAAAGGTTGTTTCCGGCTATACCGGAGGACAGGTACCGAATCCAACATATGAAGAGGTTTGCAGCGGAACGACTGGACATACTGAAGCAGTCGAGATCACCTTTGATCCAGCGGTGATCTCTTATCAGCAATTAGTGGAGATTTATTGGCAGCAAACGGACCCGACGGATGCATTTGGCCAGTTTGCGGATCGCGGCGATTCTTATCGTCCAGTGATTTTTTATTCCTCTTCAGAGCAAAAGGAAGCTGCTGAAGCGTCGAAAGAACGACTGCAAGCTAGTGGCCGTTTCAACGCGCCAATCGTTACATCAATCGAACCAGCTCAGCCTTTTTATCCCGCAGAAGACTATCATCAGGATTTTTATCGAAAGAATCCTGAACATTATACTGCTTATAGTGAAGGTTCTGGTCGCCGCGGATTTATTCGCCAAAATTGGAACGCTTAACGATTTTTCAACAATAAAAATAAAAGCCCGATAAATAAGAAGGGCACAAAGGGCAAAGGCTCCGGCGCTTGTCGACGCAACGCGTGATACCCGAAAAAGGCTAAACCGCTGAGTGAAGCAACGAAGAGGAGTTGCAGCAGCTCGTAGCCAGACAAAAAGAAACTCCATAGCCCGATTACCCAGAGATCTCCCAGACCTAAGCTGTTTGGGAGAATTTTTTGACTAAGGTAAAATAGCCCGCCAATAATCAACGGCTGAGTCCAATTCAGCTGGAAAAGGACGGCTCCGCTAACGAACAAAATCATCCCTGTAGAGAAGAAAATCCGCATCTCTACAATCAAGTAGTCCCAATCAATTACTGCTAAAGCTAGTGCGCTCAGCAGCCACAGCAAACGCCAAAGATTGATCCAATGAAGATCCTGTAAAAAGATCAGAAAAAGAAGGCCGCAAAAAAGTTCTAGCCAAAAACTTCGCGCAGAAAATTTTTGCTGGCAGTGGGCACAATGAAACCTTTGGCGCAAAGCAGAAAGCAGCGGGATCATTTCGATTGGCCGGAGCGGGTGCTTGCATTGATCGCAGTGAGACGGCGGGTAGAGTAACGATTCATTTCAAGGGATACGAGTACAAACAACACTTAAAAAAGATCCGATAATCGTTCCGAAAATAAAAGGCATGTCATATTCACCTCCTTTTTCAATAAGATACGAAAAACGAGCAAATTCCCAGCATTTTCTTTGTGCTTTTGCCATAATTGTATTATGCTTTTAGTGGAGTAAATAATTAGGAGGTATGAAGGAATGAAATTCGAAAAAACAAAAGAAGTATTGAACCAACTAGTTGCAGACTTGAGTCAAATGTCCATGGTCATCCACCAAACACATTGGTATATGCGCGGCCCTGGCTTCTTGACATTACACCCAATGATGGACGATTTCATGGATGACGTGAACGACCAATTGGATGAAATCTCAGAACGTTTAATCACATTAGACGGTTCTCCTTATTCAACATTACGTGAAATGGCTGACCAAACAAAAATCCCAGACGAAGTAGGCCGTTGGGACCGTACAATGGAAGAACGCTTAGCGACACTTGTTGAAGGTTACCGTTACTTAGCAGATCTTTATCAAAAAGGGATCGAAGTAACTGGTGAAGAAGGCGATGATCCAACTCAAGATATCTTTATCGAATTCAAAACAGCGACTGAAAAACGCATTTGGATGCTTCAAGCACATTTAGGAAAAGCACCTGAAATTGATGCTTAATTAAACCAAAAAGAGGTTCTCATCTTAGATGGATGAGAGCCTCTTTTTTTCACTATAAAAACTTATTGTTGAGTTGTATCCGTTGTTAAGCCAATCACGCCGTCGACGGGAATAGAAATCAAGATGCCTTGAGCCTCACTAAGCAGCCCGCATTGTTCGCCGATCGCCTTCATGATCGCCATTTTTTTGTCTTGCTCCACTAAGATATAAACCATTTCTTTTTCTGGTTGAATACTGATTCCCCATTTTTTCATGGTTTCTTGCGAGTCCAGACGGCGAGCATGGACAACAGTTCCGCCCGCGGCACCAGCCCCGGTGGCAGCGATCATGACCTCTTCACTGAATCCTTGGTTAATCGTCACCATTAGTAAACTGTATTTAGCATCTTGGATCATCTGCTTTTCCTCTCTTTCCATGTGTTTTTGGATTGATTCATGCATTTCTGTATCTAAAATTTTCATGACATAGCTGCTTGCTCCAGAGACGGGAAAAGTAAATGCACACCCTCTGTTTGGTTTGTTAAGGCATAGGCCTTCGCCGAGAGCGGCAAACAAATCAGGGACGCATTTCTTTAATACGGGACAAATAAAAATCGCTTTTTCTGATACGCCTAACCCTAAATAGTCCATGACTTCGTTGGTGGCGGTCCCTTCGCCGATACACAAATATTGGACAGGTGTATGATGAGCATCAAAAATAGCATGCGCCTTTTTCTTATCTTTCTGGTCTATGATCAAAATCAACATTCGAACTGCCGGTCTATTATGCATCCTCTTCAGCGTCCTCCCATTCTTCAATTTCATTAAGTTCTTCTATTGCTAACTCTTCTTTTTGAGCCGCTTTGTTTTCTTGCCATTTATAAACGATCCCCATGATTTGGATGGCGATCAATGGTGTTAATGCAACCAGTGCCACTACGCCGAACGCATCTGCCATAATATTTCCCCCTAAGGCTTCGCTGACTCCGATACAAAGAGGAAGCAGGAATGTGCTGGTCATGGGTCCGCTGGCTACGCCGCCTGAGTCAAAGGCGATCCCGATAAATATTTTAGGGACAAATCTGGAGAGCAGCAGGGCGATAAGATAGCCGGGGATAATGATCCAATAAATGCTGATCCCAGTAATAGAACGCATCATGGCCAGCCCGACACTGACTGCTACTCCAATGGAGAGACACATATTCATGGACGAGGCGGAAATCGACCCGCCGGTAACATTTTCTACTTGGTGGTTCAGAACCTGAATGGCGGGTTCGGCTTTTACAATAAAGTAGCCGATCAGCATCCCGATCGGTATTAACAGCCATTTGAACTTACTGGCAGCCAGTTCACCGCCAAGCAGGCTGCCCACCGGAGCAAAGCCAATACTTACACCCGTTAGAAAAAGCACAAGACCAATATAGGTGTAAAAAAGTCCGACGATCATCCGGATATATTGCCTGTGATGGTAACGGCGGCTGATAAGTTGGAAAACAAAGAATAATAAAGCGATCGGCAGCATGGAGATGAAGACCTCTTTAGCAAAATGAGGCAGCTCCAGCATGAACTCACGCATCACATCTTGCGTAGTGCTGACATTAAGAAACTCTGTCGGTGTATAAGAAGCATCTGTGGGTTGAAAGAAAATTCCCAACAGCAGTACCGCCAAAATCGGGCCGATACTGGAAATAGCAACTAAACCAAAGCTGTCGTCAGAAGCATTTTTATCACTTCGAACGGAAGCTAAACCGACCCCTAAAGCCAAAATGAAGGGTACAGTGATCGGTCCAGTGGTAGCCCCTCCTGAATCGAACGCCACCGGGACGAAATCATTGGGGGTCAAAAAGGAGAGTAAGATTACGATAGCGTACAGCACTGTCAGTATGAGAGATAAATTGATTTTGAACATGATCCGCAAGACGGCGATTGTTAGACAAATACCGACCCCGATCGCGACAGTCCAAATCAATAAATTACTAGGTATGGCGGGCATTTGATCGGCTAATACTTGCAGATCAGGTTCTGCGATAGTAATAACGGCACCGATAATAAAAACGCTAGCGGCCAATATGCCGATTTTTTTACTTTTAGAAAGCTGAACGCCCATCCCTTCACCGAGGGGAGTCATGGACATTTCGGCACCTAGCTGAAAGAAGCCCATCCCAATGATCAGCATGACGGCTCCCATTAGAAACATAGCGAATGTTCCTATTTCCATCGGAACTAAAAACACACTAATGACTAGAACGGTAATTGTAATCGGCAGGACTGCCGACAAGGATTCTGAAATATTCTCTTTTAGTTTTTGATTCATCGTTTCACTCCGTTTCTATTTTATCTGGAGGAATGTTGTCAATACGGACTATTTATACCTAAAAGTCATATTTCCTCTTGATGGAACAAGGTATTTATTAAGTATCAGTGACACGTAAAGCGTAGGAGTCGAGTAAAATTCTCGCGATGATTTGCAGCGGCAAGCGTGAGCGCACCTCGTAATCAGGAAAATAGGAACCTTCAGATTTGAAACCAACCAAAGCAATTTCACAATAAGTCATCAGACTAGAGGAATTGTTCGCTGTTAATAGGATCGAACCAATCTCCGCATCGTAACAGTTCTTCGCCGCGATGACGAGTTCCTTCGTCTCGCCGTTCAGAGAAATAAAAATGACGATGTCGCGCTTCGTTAGTTTTCGACTGATATTCTTAATAATCTCCGGATCGGTGTGCATCTGACAATTTTTGCCGGTCAATTGGAACTTCACCATCATTTCCTGACCGATCATTTCTGAAAAACCTCGCGCAAAAATAATCACCCGCTCAGCGAACTTGATCTTTTGGATCGCGTCTTCAATATTTCCAATCTTCATCATGTTGATGGTTCGAACGACCTCTTGCTCATTTTTTAGAATCGCTCGCCGAATGCCTGTATCGACCTTATCTAATGAAGAAAAGTTGATGTTCTTATTTTCTTGCTCCTTTAAATGATGCTTAAAAGCAGTGAATCCTTCGTAGCCTTTCTTTTTCATCGTACGAACGATCGTCGCTGTCGAAACATTGGCTAGTTCACTAAGTTTGACGATGGAGTAATTAGGGATCTCAAGAATATGACTTTCAATAAAATCCCAGAGGTATTGTTCAGTGTCGCTTAATTTATGTTCCATTGCCTCATAAACCTTCTTTCAATGTATCACTAGTTAAAAAGTATCATGTTTCGTGAAAAGATGTAAAGCTTTTCAGGAAAATCCCTTAAACATGAAAACCTTTTCGGTGTCGAATGTCCCATAATAGGGTCAAGGAGGTCATCACTCATGTCTATCTATACATGCACCATGAATTTAGCGATTGATCTATTTATTGAAACAGACACCATGAATCCTTCTACAGTAAATCGAACGAAGGATGATGATATCCAAGCAAATGGAAAAGGCGTGAATGTCTCGCTTGTATTAAAAATGCTGGGAGTCGCCACCACTGCATTAGGATTTCGTGCAGGGTTTACAGGGAACTATATAGAAGATTATTTACAGGAAAAAACAATCAGCACTGATTTTATTGAAGTTCCCGGAATGACTCGCATCAATGTGTTCACTCAAGTCAATCAAACAGGGGAGGAATACAAACTAGTCAATCAGGGACCAGAAATACCGCCTGAAAAGGTTCAAGCCTTTTTAGATCAAATCAAAGGGTTGCAGCCAGGCGATCATCTCTGTATCTCAGGAAGTTTGCCTCGAGGAGTAGAGCCGAAAATTCTTGTTGCTATTAGTCGGATCTGTCACGAGCGCGGAGTTCATTTGATCATTGACAGTAGCTACCAGGAAGTCATGGATTGTTTGCCTTATCGGCCGTTTTTACTGAAGCCGAATGAAGAGGAATTGGAATCTTGGTTTGGACAAGTGATTGACACGGAAGAAGCCTATTTGTTTTATGGGCAGCAATTGTTGGAAGCGGGTGCGCAAAATGTGTTGTTGTCACTTGGCGGAGACGGCGCCATCTTTTTCACGCAGGGAAAGATCATTCGAGGAAATTCGCCAAAAGGAAAGGTAGTCAATACTGCTTGTGCCGGAGATACGCTATTAGGCACGTTCTTGGCCGGCTATTTGACTGATCAGCCGCTGGAGACGACATTGCGAAAAAGCTTGGCAGCGGGAAGTTCGACGGCTTTTCGTAAAGGTTTGACCGATTTTTCGGATGTAGAAGAGTTAAGTAAACAAATTGAAATCAAAGAAGAGAGGGTAAAAACATGGGAAATTATCAATTAATCGCAGCAACAGGTTGTCCGACAGGGATCGCCCACACCTATATGGCGCAAGAGGCTTTAGAACAAGCGGCGAAGAAAAAGGGTGTCACGATCAAAGTCGAGACGCATGGGCAAATCGGAGTCGAAAATGAATTAACAGCCGAAGAGATCAAAAATGCAGATGCCGTTATTATTGCGGCAGATAAAGATGTTCATCCGGAACGCTTTGCTGGGAAACGGATTATCGATGTTTCGGTTAGCACGGGGATCAAGGATGCGGAACGATTGATCGACGATGCGTTAGCAGGAAAAGGGTCGATTGCTGCAGAAAATAAAGCAGTTGAGGCTTTGGAGCAAGAGACAGGGAATAAAAGCAGTTTTGGCCGCAGCATTTATAAAAATTTGATGAACGGTGTTTCTCACATGCTGCCTTTCGTAGTGGCCGGCGGGGTATTGATCGCGATCTCATTTGCTGTTTGGGGCATTTATTCTTTTGATCCAGATAATGCGCAATACAATTCGACGGCAGCGATGCTAAAAGCCGTTGGAGATGCGGCGATGGGGATGATGGTTCCAGTTTTGGCGGCTTATATTGCTGAAGGGATCGCGAAACGTCCAGGTTTAGTCGTTGGTTTTGTCGGCGGGATCGTCGCGATGAATGGCGGTACCGGATTCTTAGGCGGTATTTTGGCAGGTTTCTTAGCGGGGTATTTCATTCTATTCTTGCAAAAAATCTTAGATGTGTTACCAAAACAATTGGATGGACTAAAAGCAATTTTCTTATATCCAGTTATTGGTGTGGCTGTTATCGGGGTCGTGATGTCTCTATTGGCAGGACCGATGAAGGCAGTCAATGAAGGTATGATGAGTTTCTTAGCTGGGTTTGAACATTCAAATCCATTGGTTCTAGGCGTGATCGTTGGTTGTATGTGTGCCTTTGATATGGGAGGGCCAATCAACAAAGCCGCTTATGTGACCGGAACGGCATTATTGGCGCAAGGAAATACGACCTTTATGGCGGGTGTTTCTGCAGCGTGTATCGCACCGCCATTGATTACAGGATTCGCAACCTTATTCTTTGGAAAATATTTCGATACAAATGACCGCAATGCTGGTTTAGTCAACTTCATTTTAGGTTCAACCCATATCACTGAAGGGGCGATCCCATTTGCCGCAAAAGATCCGATTCGAGTATTGCCGACAATGATGCTAGGCTCATCAATCGCGGCGGTCTTAACCTACATGTTCGGCGTCCAAGTACCAGCGCCCCATGGCGGGTTCCTGGTATTACCAGTCGTAACTGGTAAATTCCAATGGGTTCTTTCGATTTTGATTGGCTCGATCGTGGGCGGCATCATTTTAGGCTTTATCCAAAAGAGCAGTGTCGCTGCTAAAGAGAAGAAAGCAAATGCCGAACAAGCAGACAAATCGGCGGTTGCGGAATAGAGAGGAATCCATGATGGAAATTATTCAAGAAGAGAACATCTTTTTAAAGCAAACATTGACTACCCAAAAAGAAGTATTTGAATTTTTGGCCAAACAAGCCAAGCATTTAGCGATTTCAACAGATGAACATCACGTGTATCAAAAATTAGTCGAACGTGAAAACGAGGGCACTACAGGAATGATGGACGGTTTTGCGATTCCCCATGCGAAAGATCCATCGATCAGCGAACCAAGCATCATCATTGTTACGCTGGAGCAAGGCATCGAATGGAACAGCTTAGACGGTCAGTTGATCAACTTTGTTATTGCACTGTTTATTCCAGATTCAGAAGCGGGAACGACTCATTTGAAATTATTATCCGCAGTCGCACGTTTACTGATGCGAAACGAAGTGACGGAACAATTAAAAGCAGCGCAATCGAAGATAGAAATCGCAACATTACTAAACGAAAAAATAGGTGAGAATGAATGAAGACAATCAGTGCAGGAAAAAAGAACTATTTAAATCAAATAACCAATGAAGAAGGAATCATCGGTGCTTTAGCGATTGATCAGCGCGGCGCTTTGAAGAAAATGATCGGCAAATACAAAGAAGCGACCACAGCAGATGTGATTAAGTTCAAAGAGCTGGTTTCTCAACAATTGACGCCTTATGCGTCCGCAATTCTGCTGGACCCAGAGTATGGCTTGCCGGCGGCTGGCGTTCGCGACAAAGATTGCGGACTGCTTTTAGCCTATGAAAAAACCGGTTATGATGCAACAACTCCTGGTCGTTTGCCCGATGTGCTAAATGATTGGTCAGTGAAACGCTTGAAAGAAGCAGGTGCGGATGCCTGCAAATTCTTACTATATTATGATGTCGATGAACCGAAAGAAATCAATGAACAAAAACAAGCCTATATGGAACGAATTGGCTCAGAGTGTACAGCGGAAGATATTCCTTTCTTCTTAGAGATCGTTTCCTATGACGCGGAAATTACCGATGCGACATCAGTAGACTATGCAAAAGTGAAGCCGCGGAAAGTGATTGAAGCGATGCGGGAATTTTCGAAAGATCGTTATCAGGTCGATGTTTTGAAGGTAGAAGTTCCAGTAAATATGAACTTTGTTGAAGGGTACGGTCAAGAAATCCTCTGTAGTCAAGCCGAGGCAGCCGCTTACTTCAAAGAGCAATCAGAAGCAACCGAGCTGCCGTTTATTTTCTTAAGCGCGGGTGTCAGTGCGGAGTTGTTCCAGGAAACATTACGCTTTGCGAAACAATCAGGTTCAACTTTTAACGGCGTGCTATGCGGCCGGGCAACTTGGGCCAATGGTGTGGAGTCCTTTGTAACTGAGGGTGAAGAGCAAGCGATGGCTTGGTTATCGGAAGAAGGCAAGCGAAACATCGAAGAATTGAATGCCGTATTAAAAGAAACGGCAACCTCTGTTTATACCAATGTATAAGAAAAGGACCTGTGACAAAAGTCTTGTCACAGGTCCTTTTTCCGACCAAACGGTGTGTCAGAAGCAGCTTCTTCTTCGCAAGCTACGCATACAGTTACTGCTAAGTTTCACTAAGCAGAGCTAGCATTCGGAAATAAGCCGAAATTTCTTGAAGCTGACCACTTCTGTCACAACCTCTTCTTTGTCAGTGCTGTTTTTGCAGTGAATTTGTTTTGAGCTGTAGCTATAGTTCTGTTTTAGCCAGTTGAATTTGTTTTTTGACTTGATCGAAGCCGGTGCCGCCTAAGGAATGCCGGCGAGTTACCGCCGTTTTAGAAGCCAGCGTATCATAGATATCTTCTTCAATTACGGGGTTGATGGCTTGATAGTCTTCTAACGGCACATCTTGCAAATAAATCCCTTTTTGGGTACAAGCCAATACAAGTTTTCCGACGATTTCGTGGGCTTGACGGAAAGGAATCCCTTTTGTTGCCAAATAGTCGGCTAGTTCAGTCGCGTTAGAGAAGTCTTTTTCAGTAGCATCGTGCATGATTTGCGTATTGACCTTCATGGTATCGATCATACCTGCCATGATGTCCAAGCTAGTTGCTACAGTATGAACCGTATCAAACATGCCTTCCTTGTCTTCTTGCAGATCCTTATTATAAGCCAGCGGCAATCCTTTTATGACGGTCAATAAGCCCATCAAATCACCGAAAACACGTCCGGATTTTCCGCGGATCAATTCTGCCATATCAGGATTTTTCTTTTGGGGCATGATCGAGCTGCCGGTTGAAAAAGTATCCGTCAATTCAACAAATTTGAATTCATGACTACACCATAAAATGATTTCTTCACAGAAACGCGAGAGATGCATCATCAAGATCGAGCTGTTGCTTAAAAACTCGAGAATAAAGTCTCGATCGCTCACGCCGTCAAGACTGTTCATGTACAGATCAGCAAAGCCCAACTCATCGGCAGTCATCTGACGATCGATTGGGAAAGTCGTACCTGCCAAAGCAGCACAGCCTAGAGCGGAAATGTCCACTCGCTTCATACTTTCCTCCAAGCGCGCCTGATCACGCGTCAGCATGCCGTAATACGCCATTAAATGATGACCGAAAGAAATCGGCTGAGCATGCTGCAGGTGAGTATAGCCGGGCATGATCGTTTCGACATGTTCTTCGGCCTTATTGACCAAGACCGCACGAAAATACTGAACCTTCTCAATGATTGCCTTTAAGTGCTCCTTCAAATATAAATGCATATCGGTCGCGACTTGATCGTTTCGGCTGCGGGCGGTGTGGAGCTTGCCGGCGACAGGTCCGATTTCGTCGTGGAGCATTTTTTCTAAGTTTAGATGAATGTCTTCATTTTCAATCGTGAAGGTTAATTCATCCTTCGCAGCTTTTACTGCTAATATCTTTAAACCAGCGGTGATTTGTTCCGCTTCTTCTTTTGTGATAATACCTGTTTCGCCTAGCATTTTAACATGCGCTAAACTGCCGGTGATATCTTGTGTAGCTAGCTGCTGGTCAAACGGAATCGAGGCGCCGAATGCGTCGATCCAAGCTTCGTTTTTTCCATCAAAACGCCCACCCCATAATTTTGCCATTGTTTTATCCTCACTTTTCTTTAATAGAAGATTATTGCTAAAAAAGACCGACGAGTCGGTCTTTTTCGCGATGAAGTATAGTTACAACCTCATTTTTTTATATCTAGCTTAACGAACTCGCTTTTTCTGCAATAAGCAAAAACATTTCGAAATTTGAGAACCCATTTAAAAATATTTTGGTCTTATTGCTCAAAAGCTGAGTGAGTTCGTGAAGCTTTTAAGCTAGGGAGGAGGCATCTTTTCAGATACCTCAGGATGAAAACATTGCTGGTTTCCTTATTTCCTGACTGGAAAAGAAACTCTCCTAAGAGCAATGGCAAGATGTGAAACCGGACGGCCTTATTTACCGGCAAGTAAAAGCCGCCTCACATCTGGTTTCTCTTGCACTTTCTTTACTATATTATACTGTTGGTTGTTTCTTTTCAGCTTGGACTTCAGCGTTTACCTTTGTTGGCAAGCCCCATAGCTTGATGAAGCCGATCGCCGCGTCTTGATCGAAGGTATCCGCAGATGTGTAAGTCGCCAAGTTTTCGTTGTATAAGCTGTTGTCAGACTTACGTCCTTCTACGATCACATTGCCTTTGAATAGTTTCACACGTAATACGCCGTTCACAACTTCTTGTGATTGTTTCAAGAAGGCGATCAATGCGTCCATTGTCGGATTGAACCATAGACCATCATAGATCATTTGACATAATTGCTGTTCGATGACTGGTTTGAAATGCGCCATCTCACGAACGAAGGTCAAATCTTCTAATTCCTTGTGAGCCTTCATCAAGACCTCCGCACCTGGACATTCGTATACTTCACGAGATTTGATCCCAACCAGACGATTTTCGATATGGTCAATTCTGCCGATGCCGTGTACGCCGGCGATCGTATTCAGCTTCATGATCAATGTCGCTAGAGATAAATCTTCACCATCTAAAGCAGTTGGAACGCCTTTTTCGAAGGTGATCTCAACGATGGTTGGTTTATCTGGTGTTTCTTCTAATTCAGCGGTGATGGCATAAGCGCCAGCTGGCGGAGTAGCCCATGGATCTTCTAATACGCCGCATTCGCAGGCACGTCCCCACAAGTTTTGGTCGATCGAGTAAGGATTATCTAAATCTGCTGGGATCGGCACGCCTTTTTCAGCCGCATAGTTGATTTCTTCTTCCCGAGACCATTTCCATTCACGAACAGGCGCGATGATCTTCAAGTTTGGATCAAGCGCTGCGATAGACACTTCAAAACGCACTTGGTCGTTTCCTTTACCAGTACAACCATGAGCGATCGTTGTCGCTCCAGTTTGGTGGGCAAGCTCAACTAATTTTTTCGAGATCAATGGACGAGACAAGGCCGATACTAATGGGTAAGAATTTTCATAGTAGGTATTTCCTTGCAACGCGATCAATACGAAATCTTGCGAGAATTCTTCACGGGCATCGATGGCATATGATTCAGATGCGCCAACCTGCAAGGCTTTATTTTTAATAAACTCAGTGTCACGGCCTTCACCAATATCCAGACAGCAGGCAATCACGTCGTACCCTTCATCAACGAGCCATTTGATTGAGACTGAAGTATCCAGACCACCTGAGTATGCTAAAATCACTTTTTCTTTCATCCTGATTGCTCCCTTATCGCTTTTTCATTAAATTCTAATTAATGTGTTGAAGCAATATTAGCACCGTAAAATACAAAAAGCAAGTACTTTTTAAATATTTATGCAATATTTTTTGTAAATACGTTTCTTTATTCATTTTAAACTGTATATTGAGGTTCGTTTTGTATAGTAGAAGAAATGTAAAAGAATGAAAAATATTTTGCGTTTTCAAAGAGAAAAACATTGACATGGCAAGGCTTTGCAAGTATTATGGTAAATGGTATTGTTTGCCCCATGAGAGCCCCGGAAACTCAAGTGTTTGTCAAACATTCGAAATTGAAATTGGAGGAAAAAAACGTGCGTACAACATATATGGCTAAGCCAAACGAAGTAGAACGTAAATGGTACGTAGTAGACGCAACTGATGTTCCTTTAGGACGTCTTTCAACAGTTGTTGCATCTATGCTACGCGGTAAAAATAAACCAACATTCACACCACATGTAGATACTGGTGATTTTGTAATTGTAATTAATGCGGATAAAATCAAATTGACAGGTAAAAAAGCAACTGACAAGATTTACTACCGTCATTCAGGTTTTCCAGGCGGATTAAAATCAGTCTCAGCAGGCGAATTGCGTGCTAAAAATTCTCGCCGTTTGATCGAAACTTCTGTTAAAGGGATGCTTCCTAAAAACACTTTAGGTCGCGCTCAAGGCATGAAACTTCATGTTTACGGTGGAGCAGAACATCCACATGCAGCACAACAGCCAGAAGTTTTAGACATCACAAACTTAATTTAATAGGAGGGAAATTCATTGGCACAAGTTCAATATAGCGGCACAGGCCGTCGTAAAAATGCAGTTGCTCGCGTACGTTTAGTACCAGGAACTGGTAAAATTACTGTAAATAAAAAAGACGTTGCAGAATATATCCCACATGCTGACCTACGTTTAGTAATCAACCAACCATTTGGCGTTACTGAAACAACAGGTTCATATGATGTATTTGTAAACGTTGATGGCGGAGGTTACGCAGGTCAAGCCGGCGCTATCCGTCATGGTATCTCACGTGCTTTATTAGAAGTAGATCCTGATTTCCGTGCACCTTTAAAACGCGCTGGATTACTTACTCGTGATTCACGTATGGTTGAACGTAAAAAACCAGGGTTAAAAAAGGCAAGAAAAGCAAGTCAATTTTCAAAACGTTAATCCTTATTACATCAAGGATTTCAAGACATCATCTATTTGGATGGTGTCTTTTTTTAGCTAAATTTCTTAAAAAATGGGTCTATTTTACAGACCCTTTTCTATATAAACTGTTTTCGAGACTTGGAAAAATCTGTTATTTTTAAATTTTATTTAATTCTAATGTTTACTATGTTTTTAGCAGTGTTAGGTAATGCGAAAGTATAAAATTGTTATCGAATTATGATTTTTACCTTTGGGACGTAAAACATTGTGTTTTATGTATCTTTTGTTGGTTTAGAATGTATAGAAAGTCTTTAATAGGTGAATAGAAAATTTATTTTTGTTGAACTAAAAAAGAAGCTAATTCGTATGAACTAGCTTCTTAGCTATCTAAGTATAAAGCAAGTTTATTTGCTGTTTCTCTTTTAGTTTCAGTTGTGACATGAGTATAAATCTTTAAAGTTATATCACTATTAGCGTGTCCTAATCGGTCTTGAACTTCTTTGAGTGTTGCTTCTGCTTCAAATAATAGAGAACAATGAGTATGTCTAAATCCGTGAATTGTAATTTCTCTTATTTCTTTATTTTCTTTGGTTATTGTTTTCATACATCTATTAAGATAATCTGGGTCGAATGGTTGGTCTTTTTCATTCTTTAATGGAATATCTCTTGTAAATACTAAATGATTATCCTTAACATTAATATAGCGTGCCTGTTGTTTCTCTTTCCAAGTTTTTAAAATATTAGAAGTCGTAGGGTCGATGCTAATTACTCTATTGCTTTGTTCATTTTTAGTGTCTGATACGTAAGCAATGCGTTTAATCATCGTCATTGATTTATTTACGATAATACTGTCAGCACGTATATCAGACCATCTTAAAGCCATCAGTTCGCCTTTCCTCATCCCCGTAAAAGCCAATAATCGAAAAGCTGTAAACCACATATAATCATAGTTCTGCTCCAACACATCCAAAAAATTATTCAATTCATTCTTATCATAGTAATTTTCGGTATTATCACTTGATAATTCGACAGTATTAGCAATATTCATTCGAGATTTATTTATCTTTGGCATTGTGCATAGTCGCATAGGATTTTTTTGAATTAAATCTTTTTTTACTGCTAAATCAAGAATTTGTTGTGTGTAACCTTTTAAAGCTTTGTATTTATGATATTCTTTTGCCCACTTATTTAGTATTTGCTGACAAAATTCTGTAGTTATTTCATCAACATATTTTTTACCAAAAATGGGTAATATTTTTAATCTAAACAAATCAATTGTTCTATTGTATGTAACCAATCTGACAGAATCTTTATAGGTAATCAACCATTCTTTATACATATCCTGAAATGATAATTGAATATATTTTTGCTCAGATTCAATTTTCCCTTCTATTTCAGCTAGTTTTTCAAGTGCTTGTTTTTTTGTCGGGAATCCAGATTTTTTAATATATTTTTGTCTACCAAGGTAGTCTAACCCAAGGAAAATCCTAAATTTATAGGCAGTTGCTCCATTTTTCTTTATGTATTTTTCTATTTTAGCCAAACCAATCGCTCCATTCTGAAGAAGTGTGCAGCGATTATACCTCACTTCAGAGTGGATATCGAGGATGTTCTACAAATTTGCAACCATCAAATTGTGATGCTATAACGGACCATGAAAGGGATACTTCTTCAATTAGTATCCATCACGAATCCTATTATATTAATGTTTCATTTTTGATTTATAGGGTGATGGATACTTTTGTATCAGAAATTAATAAAAGTATCCACCAAAATAGAAATAAGGGAGGCAAATTATGGGACAAAAAATGATAAATGTAAAACCAATAAAAAATAAAGAGGTCCTGAACCAATTTGGAAAAGAGTTAAAAAAAGGGAAGCATGGAAAACGAGACTATCTAATCATGGCAATCGGAATTAAAACAGGGTTACGGATTTCAGATATACTTAATTTAAAGGTTTCTGACGTGAAAAATAAAACACAAACAGAAATTATTGAACAAAAAACAGGAAAAAGAAGAACGTTGCATTTAAACAGATTGACCGTATCTATTATTGAATATTTAAATGAAGAACATGATTCTCAATCAGAATGGTTATTTCCAAGTCCTTCAGATAGAAGTAAACCCTTGGCAAGTCATCAATATTACAAAATCATGCAAAAAGTAGCTGATAGTATGGGGTTAGATTATATTGGCACACATACACTAAGAAAGACTTTTTCTTATTTCTTTCTAAAGCATAATCGAGGAGATATTGTAACATTAATGAAAATTTTAAACCACAGTAGCCAAGCAGTAACTTTAAGATATGCTGGTATTGAAGAAGACGATATCAAAGCGAAATTAGAAGATTTTGACCCGTTTAAATAAAAAGGCACAGTCGATTAAGATTGTGCTTTTTGTTTGTCCTTTTTTATTTGGACAGTATTAAATTTTTGTTTGTTTTCCTCGCTTTTACGATACAAAGTGTGAGCATTGTCAAATTCATCTTTAGATAAAGAAAAATAGACAGAATCTTTCGAGTGAGAATATTTTGCTAAAAAGTAGTAAAAATCCATAATGGAAATTATTTGATTAAACTCATATTCTCTGTGTTCATTCTTTTTAAAATAAATAAGCTTATCTATTTGCTCAATGTAAACAAGGATATCTTCTCGGATATAATGGGTATTTCTCTCAATATTTCTGTAAGAAAAATCATCTAATTTAGATTTGAGAAACGGAAGGAATTCAATAGTAGGAACTGTCAAAATTTCTATGGTATCTAAAGAAGCTGTATAGTAGCTGTTTTTCGATTCCTCCGTCATACTTGAAGCGAGGATAGGAAATTTTGTTAGTTCATTTTTTACACATTCGACGAAAAAATCAGATTCAGCAGACTCATATGGTAATTGATTAATGAGTTGATTAGCTTGTTGTTTTAACCTTGTTATTGTTTTAAAACATGTTCTTCCTGACGAATGTGTTGATAGAAACAATTCTTTTTGTTTTTTTGAATTAGTAAAGACGGTTATCTTGTCTACATAGATATTAAATGTGTGTAATTTTTGAATGATGTTTGCTTGAGCATCTAATGTTTTTAAGTTCTTTAAGTCAAAGTTATTGGTATAAACAAATTGTTTGTGAAATCTCTCTTGTTGAATCCATTTTTGTCTTTTCAATGTGTCTAGTCGTGATGCTAAACTGATTCGATTGCATAAAAGCATTTTTTCTAAAGTTGATTGATAAATCCCTTCAGCATTATTTATTATTTGAAATAATTCTTCTGAATCAATAGCTCTTTTGTTTACAATTGGTGTGTTCATGTTCACTCCCTCCATTATTTTTTATATAGTGATTATTTAGCTTTGCTATTTCAAAAACGAAAATAGTGATTCTCGAAAGAATCCTTTATTTTTATCCATCAGAACAGTAGAGCAATAGGCTATTGGAATTTAAAGATTTTCCATTTGGCAAGCATTTAAAAAAATTATGGAGGTTTCCATTCGATTTTTTAAAAAACAGCATCAAAAATGATAGAGTTTTAAAAAAGTTATGCCAAAAGTTATCTTTTTGTTATCATTTGATTTTTGGAAAACAGCCTTTTATTAAGGATGATGTAGGGGTTACGGAGCCTAAAAAGAAAGGGCAATGTAGGGCATGAATGATAGAATAAAGGAATTGGTTCTCGCAACTATCCCTCGAAAGTATCCCAAATTTAAAAGTATCTACCCCTTCATTCCCGCTCCAGTATAGCATCATAAGAATAAAGATGAAAATTTGAATGTTGTGTTTCGAGTTGTTGACAAAATAAGAGTTTTTCTGCTAACAATTCCTGAAAGCGGTATAAAACAACTTTAAATAGAACGTTTCCATATAAAAGTAAAGACATAAGTGATTTTCTCGACAACGGTGGGGGATGATGCAATAATTAAAGATAACCTTGATATAGAAGACAATCCAGAATACTATCACCTGTACTATTATTTTTAAACCCTGACTGTGATAGTCAGGTAATTTTTGAATTTGAATAGCGTAGCACACTAAAATTTATAGACGAAAGGAGGAGAATCATTATGACAAAAACAATCGGTTATATTAGAACTAGTAAAAATTCACAAAATTTAGGTGTAGAAGTTCAAAAAGAAGCACTTATTCGTTATAAAATTGATGTTTTTTTTATCGAACAAGTGTCAGGAAGGAAAGAGAATCGAAAAGAATTAGATAAAGCTCTGAGGGAATTAGAAAAAGGAGATACGCTGATTATTTATAAGATAGACAGATTAGGACGTTCCACCAAGCAATTGGTCAATATCATGAGCGAGCTACAAGAAAGAGGAATCAATTTGATTAGTATCAAAGAAAATATTGATACATCGACACCGATGGGGAAGGTTATTTTTACTATATTATCGGCGATTGCCGAGCTTGAAGCCGATTATATATCGGAACGGACGAAAGAAGCACTGGCAATTCTCAAAGAAAATGGCGTGAGATTAGGTAATCAGGGATTAGACCGAAGAACTGTCAATAAAATTAAAAAGTTATATACAGAAACTGATTTAACCCAGAAAGAAATTGCCGAAAAATGTCATGTATGTATTAAAACCGTGTATAATGTAAAAAAACGGTATCAATTGACCAGATAACGCTTTTCATTATTCTACTTAATTTGGTATAATAATTGCCGGTAAGAGACGTTCGTTTGTTACCGATAGAGCCTAAAAAAATATAAATACATAGAACAGTTGATAACTCTGATGTTTTCTTTTCAGAAGTATCAGCTTTTTTTGTTGGTCTTAAACGAACGTTTCATTCATGCAGCTAAAATAAAGAAAGGGTTGATTTTGTGGCATTAAAGGGTGGAAAAATCTTTCAAGAAATGATAGAGGTTCCTGACAAACAGGAAGGTGGTTGTTTAACAGCCAGTATAAGTTGGCTTATTGGATTTGCTATTATCATTGGGATTTTGGTATTAGGTTTCAATTTTTTGATGAGCCATCCAATTTTTTTATTTGGTTTTATCGCAGTAGCTCTATTTATTGGTGTGAAAGTAAGTAAATAATAAGATAGGTGTGGTGATTAAAATGAATAAATGGATAAAACTAACAAGTATGAGCTTATTAATACTTGTTGTGTTAAGTGCTTGCGATAAAAAACAAGACACTCAAGAAAGTGAAGGAAGTTCTCAATCGTCAACGCTTGAATCGACAGAACAAATTAAGGAAAAAGAATCAATTATTATAGAAAAAACAGCTACAGATTATGATGCTATTTATGTTCAAAATGGTTTAGTTATTGCTCAAACTGGAGACGATAGTTCGTATAATTGGACGATTTATGATACGGAATTAAATGAAAAAAATTCTATTTTAAATGCTGATATGAAAAGAGATGAACTGGCTCATTCGTTAGAAACAGGTTATTCAAAAAAGGTAAATGGAACAGCAGTAATAGAACAGGATGTTCATGAAGATGAAGTATATTCCACTTATTTAGATGAAAATGCTGAATTAGCAAAGATTAGTCTAGGGGAGCGAACAACTGATAATGACGTGTCAATAAATACATTAACTTCTGGTAAATATGAAATTATTCCTTATCGTGATGGGTCAGGAGTTACAATTAATTATTTAGCTAACGGATACAGAGAAAAGAGGTTTTCAACAGCACATGGAAGTATGTCGGGAGATATAAATAAAAATGGCTATTTCACACTTCTTGACCAAATGAATGATAAAAAAATAGTTAATGATACTTCTGTTCAGATTTATGATGCTAAATTAAAAGATAGTGGTGATAACAGTAGCGGTGAAAAAAACATTGCTGCTAAAACAATCAATACAGTGAAACTAGATACAGCAACAAATATAAACGATAAAAACCGTCTATTTATCAGACAATACACTACTGGATTAGTAGATGATCCTGCGATTTGGACATTTTATGATTTGGATTCTGATGTGAGCTACAATTATCCATCAAATATTAATATTCTTAAATTTACTGACTATGGAATTGAAGAAAATATTGGTGATGGTGAATTTATGGGAGATATTGGTGGAGCAGAAAATTATATCTACGAAGACTTAAACGAAAAAGTAATACCCGATGATTCTACTCCATCAAGTATAGATTTTACTCCACGCAAAAAAGGGATTATATCATCTGATGGAACAGTTATCAAAGAACCGTTCGCTTTTGAAATTAAGAAACCAAATGCCAACGGAATTGCTCCATATAAGTTAGAAAAAGATGGAAAATATGGTTTGATTAACGTAAACACTGCAGAAATAGTCAAAGAACCATTTGCTTATAACATTCAACGATTTAATGATAATGGATTATCAGCAATGAAAGAATCTGAAGGTGGGAATTGCAGCATAATTGATGAACAAGGGAATGTGTTGGAAGAAACAGAATATATTTATATATCCCCGCTAACCAATGACAATCTAGCCAGCTACCGAGAAGAAGTAAATGGTAGCCTAGGAGTATTGAAAATTAGTGGATGAATTAGCCAAAAAGAAATTTGTTCAACACAAGATTAGAAAAACGTATTATCAATCAAATGCAACAATTCCTAAAATTGTAGTGAATCAGTTGGCAAATGTGCTATATAAAGAATTTGAAGGATTAGCAGGAATTGAACAAGAAAAATTACTTTTGTCTGGAAAATTAGTCATGGCATTATGGAATAAATATATGGAAAGAGTGAATAGGGAATTGCTGGAAGAGGTGTGAGTAAAATCGTGCCTCTTTTTCACTCAAAAATTTATCTAAACATTTATGATAGAAACCACTTAAAAATCGGCATTGAAAAAAACCAATAAAATCAACTCGTTTCTCTTTATTGACAAAAACATTAGGATGTTGAAACATCAACATTTTAACGATTTATTTTTGGAAAAATCCCTCTCAGACAATACGAAGAAATATTTATGGGTGATGCACCGCTTAAACAGTTAATTTCGAATGTTTTAAGAAATTATTAAGAATGTTTAAAGTCGATAAAAAAGCATGGTTTTACAAAAACAATTTGAAAAGTGTAAATATAATTTTTTTATTGTTATTTTATTTCTGGAGTTAGCCAACTGAAGATGGTGTTTTTGACTTTTGTTAATTTGTTTTATTTAGCTGTGAACAAAACTATTGTATATCTCACAACACTTTTATTTTATAAACAAAATCGTTGTAATAAAAGGGTTTGTTAGGCATTTTTCAAATATTGACAATATATTTTTTTTGGTATAAATCGATTATACAAGAAATACACCATAAAAAAATTCTTGTATAGAATTTAAGATTAACTATTTACATAATAGATAATAGTGTTATTATATGGATGTCGATGGGATTTTTTAAACATAAAGAAAAAGGGGGATAGATTTTAATAGGGTCAAAAATTTTCCATCGCTAATAGAGTGCATATTATTGAAAAAAGTAAAGGTTAAGAAAAAAATAATGTAAATAACTATTGATACTGTGCATCTTTTCTCATCCTGCACTTATACATATATGTATTCTCTAAAGAAATAAATTAAATACTTAATAATAACTAATATGGAGGGAGTAATCATAAAAAATTTTGCAGAAGAATATGAAATGAGAATGGGGGAAAGAATACCTACTAGGAAATTAGGAGAATCAGATTTAGAATACTATGTTAGAAGATTAACCTATAACATGATATTTCATCGAATCATTAGTTATGAGATAAGAGATAGTGAAGGAAATGTTCATTATGAAAGTATTGATTTTCTCAATACAGAAGAAGCTCTGATAAATCTCGACTATAAAAATGTGTATGAAAATGTCTTTTTAAGCATTAATAGCTTTAGATATTGTTCCAGAAGAGAAGAAAATTTACGAGCGGTCAATGCCTTTTATTGCGATATTGATACGGAAAAGAAATGGTGTATGAAAAGCGAAGACTTTTGGCAACAAAAAGTAATACCTTTTTTAGAAGAAAAACAATTTCCTTTTCCCAGTCTAGTTGTCAATAGCGGTCGTGGGTTACATTTATATTGGATAATCACTCCTGTTGAAGTGAATCATCCTAGTGTGACATTTTTATATAAATCGATTCAAACAAAATTAAGCCGTTTATTTAAAGAGTTGAAAGCTGATTATTTGATTGATTGTAGCCGCCACTTACGAATTGCAGGCACAATAAATAAAAAAGAAGGAAAAGAAAATCAACACGTATCAATCATTTATGTAGACGATGAGAAAGACTATGAACTAAGCGTCTTTAGAGACTATTTTCAACTTCAATTTAATGCTGATATAGAAAAGCAAAAGAAGAAAAATAATATGATTCTAATTGATTATCCGATAAAAAGTAGCTATCGAAGTAAAAGAAAATCTCAGAAAAAAGATAGCGATACATTTTCTGGAGTAAGAAAAAAATTTAGTAAACGGAGCTTATATACCGCAAGAATCCATGATTTGAATCAGTTAATAAAACAAAGAAATTATCAATTGACAGGTCACAGAAATGATTTTTTCTTTATCTATGCCAATCTTTTAATGGAACTTCAGTATTCAGAAAAATCAATTATGGATACAGTTGAAAGCTGGAATGCCACGCTAGTGAATCCGTTATCTGATAGCGAGATAAAACGGATTGTAAAAAGTTCATTTTCTAAAAATGAAGCATATAAATTTACAAATACCTATCTGATTCAAAAATTAAATATTTCAGAAAAAGAACAAAATAGCTTTAAAACCATGATAAATCCTCAAATAAAAAAGAAAAGGAAAAATCAAAAAGAACGAGAACGATATGTTCAGAAGAAAAAAATAGAAGAAAAACGGCAAAAAGAGAATATGCGAAAAAAAGAAGCATATTTATCTACAAAAGCCATGAATCAAGAGAAAAAGCAAAAGTTAATTAATAGAGCAATAGAACTTCGAAAAAAAGGACTTACTATTTCAGCGATTGCTCAACAGTTACATCTATCAGAAAGTACCATTAAACGCTATATAAAGAAAGGAGAAAGTGCTTGTGCTTAATCAAATACAACGAGATAGAATTTTAGGGAAAATGACGGCGTCGCAAAGAAATGTCTTATTTGAATACAAACTGAAAGATAGAAGAAACTATTTTTTGAATCAAATATATTTGAAAGATACCGATTGGGAATTTATCGATTATAAAGAAAGTTTACATTATCAGGATAAGGGCGTATCTAAAAAAGAACGGTTGTTTTGTCAGTGTGGCAGAGAAATTAAATATCAGTGTGTATTATGTTCTAATAAAAGCGGTGAATTGATAAATTTGAGTTTACATCATTTAGAAAAACACACTTCGATTCCTAAAAATATCGCTAAGGAAATTGAGCAAGGAATATTAGAACTTGATGAAGTGTTAGACAGTATTTTACGGAAGTTTGACAAGGGAGAAAGATTTCCTCAATGGTATAAGAATTTTTATCGGAAATACCAGTGTATATTACAAGTAAGTGAGCCTTACCGAGAAAGAATGAGAATGTTCATAAAAGAAGACTTACCTATATCAACCAGTGATGAACTGGAACTTCGTGAAAAATCCAATCTCTATCTTAAGGAATTAGAGAAACCAATTGTTATTACAGATATTTCAGATAAACGATTTTTAAAGGATATTGCAGATTATATAAATAGTAGAGAAAAAGGAGAATTTTATATATTGCGTGTGGCAGAGTATTTGTCTGCTAAAAATTATGATGGAGCTTTGGATTTTGGAGACATTAGTCAAGCTGTAGACATTTTAACAGAACAATTTCCAACGATTTTAAAAACATTGTCACTTCCCATGAAAGAAAAAATTTCTGACGAGAAAATAATTATTTGATAATTGATTTATCTTTCATTTTTTAGGAAAGGGTTAGAGAGTTGATATCTATAACTATATATTATCCAAAGAGTTGAAAAGACCGCAAGTTTTAATGACTTTTCGGTCTTTTTATTTACTCAAAAACTGGTTGCTACATAAAAGATACCTCTCAGATGTAAATAAGCGTAGAATTACCCACAAAAATTTCTTTGTGTGGTGTGAGAGGTGTTTTTTGGGAAATAGTGCCTCGAAACATTGATATTTCAATAATTTATTAATTTTGTCAACAATCATAAAACCCTTAATAATACAGGCTTTTAAGTAGTTCGATTTTTAAGTAGATTTTATTGGAAATACGCAGATAATTTTACATAGCACATATTGACTATAGTTTTAAAGGATGGTAGTCTTCTGGACCTATAAAAGATACGGAGGTCAATAACATGAAGGACAGAGTAACAATTATTAAATCAAATTTGAGTTATCAACAAGCTATCTTCTCTTTACTAGCGTTAGATTCATTGCCGAATGATTATGTAGGCAACCAAATATTCAGAGAAAATGTTCAAACGATTGTTGAAAAAACTTTAGAAAATGACGGAAGTGAACTAATTATTATAGAAACTAATTCAAATGATATTGAAGCTATTGCGTATTTTTGATAAGAGGACAAGTTAATAAAGTTGATTTATTGGTATTTATAGATATAATTGATTAAGTTAAATAAGGATGATGCATTAAAAATGAATACAAAACGTACTTACGTAGAAATCGAAAAAGATTTCCATCATTTGAGGAAAAAGAATTATTATCCAAAACAGTATAATGAGAAATTACAAGCATTGATGGACGAGCTAAAGGAAAACTATGATTTTTCAGTTTACACAGAGGAGAATTCTAGAGCAATTGCTTTGCATTATCATATGTCTCAAAAATTTCAAACGGATAAACCCACTCTATTTTGAATGGGTTTTTTTGCTGTCCTAAAAATGCTTAAAAGCTGTTATAATAGTAAAGTATGACAATGATTAGGAGGAAGTAAATAATGGTCTCAGCAGAACTTAAAATTGAAGATAAACTGTGGGCAGCTGCAGATAAACTAAGAGGAAGTATGGATGCTTCAGAGTATAAAAATGTTGTTTTAGGATTAATATTTTTAAAATATGTTTCAGACAGTTTTGAAGAAAAGTATGAAGAGCTAACCAAAGATGAGTATGCGGATCCGGAAGATAAAGATGAATATTTGGCTGATAATATTTTTTGGGTACCTGCTGAAGCAAGATGGGAAAAAATCAATCGTGATGCCAAAAAACCAAAAATTGGTGAAACAATTGATGAAGCGATGATTGCTATAGAAAAAGAGAATCCATCTTTGAAAAATGTATTACCTAAAAACTATTCAAGACCTCAATTGGATAAAACTCGTTTAGGAGAAACGGTTGATTTAATTACTAATATTAAAGTAGGGGATTCAGAAAACCGCAAAACTGACACTTTAGGAAGAACATATGAATATTTTCTTGGAAAGTTTGCCGGTGCTGAAGGTAAAAGCGGTGGTGAATTTTACACCCCAAATCCAGTAGTTACTTTGTTGGTTGAAATGTTAGAGCCATATTCAGGACGTATTTATGACCCATGTTGTGGAGCAGGGGGGATGTTTGTTCAATCAGAAAAATTTGTAGAAAATCATCAGGGGAAAATTGGAGATATTTCTGTTTATGGGCAAGAATTTAATCCAACTACATGGCAATTATGTAAAATGAATCTTGCAATTAGAGGAATTGACGGAAATATTGGCACACATAATGCTGATACATTCCAAAATGACCTTCACAAAGGATTAAGAGCAGATTACATTTTAGCTAATCCACCCTTCAATATCAGTGACTGGGGGCAAGAAAAGCTATTAGAAGATTCTCGTTGGAAATATGGCCTGCCACCAAAAAATAATGCAAATTATGCTTGGATTCAACACATTATATCTAAATTGGCACCAGAAGGAACGGCAGGCTTTGTATTAGCTAATGGAAGTATGTCTACATCAACAAAAAGTGAATATGAAATTCGTAAAAATCTAATCGAGAATGATTTAGTGGAATGTATCGTGACTTTACCAAGTCAAATGTTTTATAACACTCCAATTCCCGCATGTTTATGGTTTGTCACAAAATCTAAAGCTAAAAAAAATGAACGCAATCATCAAGGAGAGATTCTTTTCATTGATGTCAGAAACGAAGGTTACATGGCTGATAGGACAACAAAAACTTTTAGTAGAAATGACATTAAAAAAATAGCAGATGCTTATCATGATTGGAAGGGGACAAGTGCCAAAGAATATGTTGATATAGCAGGATTTTGTTCATCAGCTTCATTAGATACAGTTAAGGCACAAGATTATATTTTAACTCCTGGTCGTTATGTAGGGTTAGAAGAGAAAATAGAAGATTCTGAGCCGTTTGAAGAAAAGATGGAACGATTAACTACGTTGTTATCAGAACAATTTATCCAATCTCATCAATTAGAAGAAGATATCCGAAAAGCACTTGGAGGGATTGGGTATGAAATATAAACTTTCAGAATTAGCTTTTTACAGTACTGAAAAAATTGAGATTGATAAAGTTGATGAGAGTAATTATGTTTCGACAGAGAACATATTACCTAATAAAGCAGGGATTTGTATTGCGGATAAATTACCTCAAATAAAAAAAGTCAATGCTTATAAAAATGGAGATATTCTTATATCAAATATTCGACCTTATTTTAAAAAAATTTGGTTTGCTAATAAGGATGGGGGACATTCAGCTGATGTATTGAATTTTAGAGCAAAAGAGGGCGTAAGTAATGGATTTTTGTACGCGTTACTTTTTCAAGATAGTTTTTTTAATCAGATGGTGCTTTCTTCTAAGGGAACAAAGATGCCACGTGGAGACAAAAATGCAATAATGAATTTAGAATTTGAAGTTCCTTCTTATAACAAACAAGAGAAAATTGGTGATATTCTATTTTATTTTCAACATAAAATAGAATTAAATAATCAAATTATTTCTAATCTTGAAGAACTAGCATCCACATTGTTTAAACAATGGTTTGTTGATTTTGAATTTCCTGATGAAAATGAAAATCCATATAAATCCAGTGGTGGAAAGATGGTTGATAGTGAATTAGGTAAAATTCCTGAAGGATGGGAAGCAACTAGTTTATCAGATATTGCTAATTATAAAAATGGACTTGCAATGCAGAAATTTAGACCAGATGAGGATGAAGAATCTTTACCAGTTCTTAAAATAAAAGAGTTAAATCAAGGTTTTACTGATTCCAATAGTGATAGATGTAGTATTGACATCAGTGACGAAGTTAAAATTGAGAATGGTGATGTTGTTTTTTCTTGGTCAGGAACTTTATTAGTTAAAATTTGGACGGGAGGAGACGCTGGATTAAATCAGCATCTATTTAAGGTCACTTCAAATAAATTTCCTAAATGGTATTATTATCTATGGACAAAGTTTTACATGAATAAATTTATAGGCATTGCAAAAGATAAGGCTACAACTATGGGGCATATTAAGAGACAGCATTTAAATGAGGCTAAAGTTCTTATTCCGTCAATCGATATGTTAGAGAAGTTTGGCAAAGTTTTAGGTCCTACGATTGATATGGTAACTGAAAAAGGTATTGAAAATTTAGAACTTTCAAATCTACGAGATTCCTTACTCCCCAAATTACTATCAGGTGAAATAGAACTACCAGAAGATGAGGAGGCGTAATTTTTGGCTGAAGAATACAGTTTTAACGAAAATGAACTAGAATTAGTTGCTTTACGCTGGTTAGAAGAAGTGGGATACACTTCTGTTTCTGCCAAAGAATTAGAAGATAGTGGGATGTCTAAACGGAAAGACTACAAAGAAGTTGTTTTGATAGACCGTTTGAAAGAAGCTCTTGTAACAATTAATCCTGATGTATCAATGGCAGTAATTGATGAAGCCATTAAGACAATTACTGTCCATAAACATCCCGATATGGCAGTCAATAATCAGACTTTCCATAGATACATTACAGATGGTATTGAAATTCCTACACGAGAAGGCAATCGCAATGTTACAAAACGTATTTTATTATTTGATTTTAATGAACCTAGAAACAATGACTTTTTAGCTGTCAATCAATTTATTGTAGAAGAGGATAATCAACGCAAAAGAACGGATATTATTCTATTTATCAATGGATTGCCTATTGTGCTGTTTGAATTGAAGAATGCTACGGATGAAGCCGTGGGTATTTCAGACGCTTATAACCAATTACAGACATATAAACAAGAAATTCCTTCGCTGTTAACGTTTAATGAATTTATGGTTGCTAGTGATGGAGTGCAAGCAAAAGTGGGGACTTTATCAAGTAATGAAGAACGTTTCATGGTTTGGCGAACAATTGATGGGAAAGTGGAACCTGGAACAGCTAGTAGTCAATTAGAAGTGTTGATAAAAGGAATGTGCAATCCAGAAGTACTACTTGATTTACTGCATCATTTTATCTTATTTAAAACTGATGGGGATAAAACGATTAAGATTTTAGCGGCTTATCATCAATATCATGCAGTGAATCGTGCAGTAGAAGAAGCAAAACGTGCGGTTAGCACTGAAGGAGATAATAAAATTGGGGTTGTTTGGCACACCCAAGGCTCAGGTAAAAGTCTATCAATGGTTTTTTATACTGGGAAATTGGTGCAAGAATTAAACAATCCGACTGTTGTAGTTTTAACTGATAGAAATGATTTAGATGACCAATTGTTTTTAACGTTTAGTCAATCAAGTGATTTATTACGGCAAACACCAAAACAAGCCAATGATGGGGATGAGTTAAAAGAGTTATTGTCTGTCAATGCAGGTGGCATCGTTTTTAGTACCATGCAAAAGTTTGCACCTAAAGAAGGCAATCAAATGGATATATTAACTGATAGACGAAACGTTATTGTAATGGCAGATGAAGCTCATCGTTCTCAATATGGATTTAGTGCGGATGTGAATGATAAAGATGGCTCAATCAAATACGGGTATGCTAAATACTTACGAGATGCGTTACCTAACGCTTCCTACATTGGTTTTACAGGAACACCTATTTCTAGTGCAGACAAGTCTACAAAAGCTGTGTTTGGGGATTATATAGACGTATACGATATGACCCAAGCGGTAGAAGATGGAGCTACAGTAAAAATCTATTATGAAAGCCGAATCATCCCTGTATCACTTCCTGATGGATTAGATATAGACGATTCAGTAGAAGACATTGTGGAAGGTCAAGAAGAAGATGTCGCTTCAAAAACGAAAGCAAAATGGAGTCGAATAGAAGCTATCACAGGTTCACAACCTCGATTAGAAAAATTAGCTCAAGATTTTGTGAAACACTTTGAAACAAGACAAGAAGCTTCTTTCGGTAAATCAATGATTGTTACAATGTCAAGAAGAATTGCGATTGATTTATACCAAGAAATAATTAAACTTCGTCCTGATTGGCATTCTGATGACGATGATAAAGGGAAAATTAAGATTGTAATGACAGGTTCAAGTAGTGACCCAGATTATTGGCAACCTTTTATTGGGAGTAAGACAAGACGTGATAAATTAGCGAAGCGAATGAAAGATGATTCTGATGAACTTCAAATTGTCATTGTTCGAGATATGTGGTTGACAGGTTTTGATGTTCCGTCTATGAACACGATGTATATTGATAAACCAATGCAAGGACATAATTTAATGCAAGCAATCGCTCGTGTAAATCGTGTATTTAAAGACAAAACAGGCGGATTGATTGTAGATTACATTGGGATTGCACCGAATTTGAAAAATGCTCTACAAGAGTATACACCAAATGACCAAAAACAAGCAGGGATTGATACCCAAGTTGCCGTGAGTTTAGTCAAAGAAAAATATGACTTGATTACCAATACGATTCTAGATAAGTTCGATTATTCTGATTTTAATTCAACAGATTATACGAAAAAATTACAAGTTATTACAAATGCTGCAAACTATATTTTAGGATTAGATGATGTTGAAGATGTTAAGAGATTTAAAGATTTAGTAACGGAAATCACTCGAGCGTATGCTTTGTGTGTGACAGAAGAAGAAGTCCAACAATACAATGCTGAAATTGCCTTTTTTAAAGCTGTAAAAGTATATTTAATTAAATTAAACTTTGTAGATGGAGTAAAATCTCCTCAACAAATCGATGAAGAACTGAAGCAATTAATTTCTAAGTCCGTTGTAACGGAAGATATTGTGGATATTTACGATTCTCTAGGATTAGAAAAAGCTGAATTGTCTATTTTGTCTGACAAGTTTTTAGAAGAAATTAAAGAAATGCCACAGAAGAATCTTGCTTTACAACTACTTGAAAATTTATTAGCGGGAAAAATTAAGTCTATTCAAAAAACGAATGTTGTCCAAGCAGAAAAATACTCTGAACTATTGAAAAAATCCATAAATAAATACAATACTAGAGGAATTACTTCTGAAATTGCCATTCGTGAGTTAATTGAATTGGCAAAAGACATGAAAACAATGAAAGAAGAAGGCGAAGAATTAGGCTTGACAGTCGAAGAAAAAGCCTTTTATGATGTTATCTCTAAAAATTCGGATGAAGATGAACAAGTTCTAAAAGATATTGCAGTAGGTATCGCTAAAACTATTGAAGAAAATATGACAATTGATTGGACAAAACGTAGTTCTGAGAAAGCCCGAATGAGAGTTAAAATCAAACGTTTTTTGAGAAAAAATAAATTTAAGACAGATTTAGAAACCATTGATTTAGTGATTACACAAGCAGAGCTAATGGCAGAAAACTTGGTTTAGAGGTAAAAATAAAAAAGCCTAAAATTAAGGCGTTTTCATTTTACTCACGAACATAGAAATTTTTTTCATACTTTAATAAATTGGGTCTATTTTATTTTTGAAATGTTATCTAATCCCTTGATATATGTGGCTAAAATCCATTTTATTTTTGGGTCTGGATTTTGAAAATTTGAGGTAAATTGAAGAATTTAAGACTGTATTCTAAAGTATAAAAGATGGTGAGAAAAACCATTGTAAACGTTGATATATAAGGATTTCCGTTTAGCTCTTAAACGTGCTGGATTACTTACTCGTGATTCACGTATGGTTGAACGTAAAAAACCAGGTCTTAAGAAAGCCCGTAAAGCTTCACAGTTCTCAAAACGTTAATATATTTTATATATCGACATTCAAGACACTTTCCAATTTTGGAGAGTGTCTTTTTTTAGTGTGTTCTCGATTAATAAAACGGACATGATAATTGGTAGTGATGATAAGGGATAATTTGGTATACAATTAATTATGAAAAAAGAATTGAAGGAGTATGAAATGAAGAGAAAAGTGATGGTTGGTTGCTTATTTGCGAGTGTGATTTTACTAGGGGCATGTCAAAAAGCGAATACGGATAGTGCTACGACAGATAAATCAATGAAACAGTCTATAAGCAAAGCTGAGAGTTCCAGTAGTATAAAGAAAACAGATACTAACAATCGAATAGAGGATACGCAAAATAAATTAACCAACGAAGAGCTTGCGGTTGCAATATATATCACTCCTGATAATGAGACTCGATCAATCGATGCAGTGATTAATGATTATACTAATGCTTATGAGAAAGATACTGGATATGGTACGAAATTACAATTGTCTAAAAACTTATTACCTGACATAATAGTAAGCTTCTCCTCAATAGGAACAACCAAACGATTTCATTTTGAGGGAGATAAAGTTACTGTAACTGGACGATCGAATTCAGGAGATGAGTCATCACAAAACTTTAGTGTAAAAGAAATGACTGCTAAATTTGGAGAATACAAAGATGGTATAGCCAAATTAGTAGCCAAAGCAGAAAATTATTCTCCTTTAGATGAACAATCGGGATCATCTGAAAGTAATTCCGATACAAATGTTGACACTAAAAATTTAACTTCTGAACAATTCAAGGAATGGGTTAGTGCTGTTTTAGATAAACAATTTAGCATGGGAAGAAGTTCATTCCCGTATGATCTAATCGTAGAAAACAATGTTGGCTATGCCTATGTTCGTGTGAAGCATAGTGAATTACAAGTAGACACGATTACGATGTTTCGAATAAATGATGAAGGACAGTTAGAGGAAGAGGATAAATCAAATGGATATCCAGCATCTTATAAAGTTGTATCTACGAAATTTATAGATACTTCAGAAGTTACTGTAGTAGATAATTGAATTATTAATTAATAAGAAGTGCCTATTTGGGAAACCATATGGGTGCTTTTGCTCATTTCAAAAGTAGTTGATAAATACTAGATTGAACTTTTGTTAGTTTGTGTAATGATGTACAATTAATCATAAGTAACTGTTTGAAAATATTGTGAAATAATATATTAACTTAAAGGAGTGTATTTATGGATACAGAATTAACTAGTTTGAGTGATTTATTTAATAGATGTATTTACAGAATCCCTGATTACCAAAGAGGATATGCTTGGGAAGGAAAGGAAATTCAAGATTTTTGGGATGATTTAGAAATACTATCGAACAATAGATTACACTATGGTGGAGTTATAACTTTAGAACCAGTTGAAGAATCTGTATATGAGAAATGGACTCAGGATACATGGCTTTTTGAGAGAAGAAATATAAAACCTTATTATGTTGTTGACGGACAGCAAAGATTAACTACAGCAATGATTTTATTATCAGTTATATTGGATAATGTGAAAAAAAGGTTCAAGAATGAGAAATTAGATGAAAATAAAACTGTAGAAGAAATTGAGAAACTATTTATTCTAGAAACAGGGAATGGAAGTTTGAACTCGACTCTTCTATTTTCTTACGAGAAAGATAACAATAGTTATGGTTTCTATATTGCTAATATTATTGGAAGAGACTACTTAGTTGATAAAGAAGATGTTTACGAGAATAAATACACTGATAATTTAAAATACGCATATGATTTTTTTTATGAAAAATGTGAAGAATTGAATTTTACTCAGTTAGATCAGTTATATTGCAAACTGACTTATAATTTTGTTTTTAATAGATATGTCATCCATTCTAAATTAGATATATTTGTTACTTTCGAGACTATGAATAATAGAGGTAAGAAATTATCTCAATTGGAGTTACTGAAAAATAGATTAATCTATTTGACGACATTGTATGATGGGATTGATGTTGGAACAAAAGCTGAAATGAGAGCTCAAATTAATAAATGTTGGAAGAAATTATATAGTTATTTAGGAGAATTGCAATTAAAAAATATACCAAGATGGCAAAGAAGAAGATATAGAGACTTTGATGGTATGGGAATGAATCTAGATGATATTTTTTTAGGAGCCCAAGTTTCATCATATCGAAACGAGAAGCTAATTTCGCTGTCACCTAGAAGTAGTGGTGACGGAGAGTCAATTTTAAATATCACAAATTTATTGAAGTCAGTCTTTACAGCTAAAAATGTTATGGAAAAAAACTTAGAGATGGAAGATATAAAACTGTATATATCTGATTTATCTCATAGTATTGAAATATGGAGTGCAATGAAGTCTCCAAGTTCAGCTGATTTTTCGTTGGAACTAAAAGAATACCTCTATAAAATAAAGTATTTTTTAGGTTCAATATACTTCAATTTCAACTTTAACTTTAGTTTAAACGATGGTGTATACCATCGGAGAATTTTTGGGAGTGAAGTGATTGAAACGAGTATTTTCAAATTATTAAAAACTGAATTTGTTGACGACACACTAAAAATAATCAAAAGCTTAGAAAAAATTTTATTTATTTATGGATATTTACCTAAAGAAAATAATAGAGAGTACGAATTTAAAGCAAACGGTTTAATGAAGGACTGTATATTAGGTTTAAACACGATTAACAATCAAAACAGTTACACAATAGAAGATTTAAAAGAAATAAACAAGAAATTAACTAAGATAAGAATAGAATTATCAAAACTTTTCGGTATCACAACTGGAGACTTTTTGAATAAACAGGCTTATCGCGACTATAAAAGTATAAGTTATTACATTTTGCTTGAATATGAAATATACTTATTAAAAAAATCTAAGAATAATTATTCAATCTCAGATATTGAAAAGCTATATGAGGATAAAGAAAAATTAAATTTGGAGCATATCTATCCTAAAAATGGAAGGAATAGATATTGGAAAGAGAGATTTGGTGATTTAACTGATAAAGAAAAAGAATTGTATAAGAATAGTTTGGGGAATTTAATCATAATATCAAGTGAAAAGAACGATGGTTTGGGTAATAAAGACTATCCGACAAAAATTGATGGTGGTACGATAAATAATCCTTTAGGGTATAAATATGGCGGTTATGCGGAACGATATCTTGTCAATAATTATTCTGAATGGACTACTAGATCAATTGAAAAAAGAGGGAAAGAATTACTAGATTTTATTAAGAATAATTGGAATCTGCACATTACTAAGGAAATGCGAGGAGATTTATTAGGGATTCCTGTCTAAACTTTAGATTTGCTAAAAATATTTTAAAAGAAAGTATTTGAACGTAGCAACTAAAATATGATATTTTAATATTCTGTATTCAACTACCATCTATCGTGGTTCAAATTGGTTCAAATATAGTCTATAAGAGTGCATTTGTATCAAATTTGAAGTAATCTGCATACTGTCGAATCTTTGATATAAAAGGATTTCTATTGATTGAGCTTCTTAAAGATTACGTTTTTCTGTTCTCAAAACGTTAAGATATTTTATATATCGACATTCAAGACACTTTCCAATTTCGGAGAGTGTCTTTTTTTGGAAATCCCCACCAATTTCTCGCTATTAAAGCAGCTTATTCTGACTTGTCTGAATTTCCTCTAGTAATCGATTCTGTTTTCGAACATCAATATGCAGGCCGACATAATAGGCGATTGCGCCAATGATGTAAATAGCCGTAAAGGAAGAAAAAGCACCGAAGTAGCTGTTCTCGTGTAATTTTTCAAAGAAGCTGCTAATCCAAATGGTCAAAAATACCAGCAGCATTGCGCCAACATATTGCAGCACAATCATCGCCAAAGGTGACAATCGTTCCAGCAGCGGATGCGTGTATAAGATGCTCACTGCAATGGCGGTACAGATAAATTTGAACAGCAGACTGGAGAAATCGTCACGGCCGTCGTAAAACAAACGATCATAAAGGGTCGTTCCTAAGGAAATAATCGTATAGCTGACGCAAATCACCGTCAGCATTTCTTTTAAACGATTTTTAGTCATGTAAAATACCTCGTACTTTCTTTAAGTAGTTTTGAAAGATCTTGCGATAATAACGGCTGATGACTAGCTCCTCCTGGTTATTCAAAACCACTTTCAGCCGCATATTGGCTTCGGACTTCACTTTTTTTATTTGCTGAATGTTGACGATATTGGCTTTACTAATACGGCAAAAACCATGTTTGGACAAAGCAGATTCAAGAAATGTTAAACTTCCTTGGATTTGGAAAACGTGTTCTCTTAAGTAAGCAAAGGTCTTTTTATCGACAGTATCGATATAAAAGATTTCTTCCAACGACAGAAGTACCTGTTCACCATCCTCTAATCCAAAAAGCTGGGGGACGGAACCCTCCAGCATTTGACGGACTTTCTCAATTTGCTCGGTCATTTCACGATAGTAAATTTCTGTTCGGTCTTCTTCAAGAGCGTCCTCTTGAAATAATTTGATCCGCATAGTTCAGCTCCAATTCAATCAGTTATTTTGCTAGAAATTGCATAACGGCAGCTATGTACTCTTCTTTTTGGTCAAGCATGCCTTTAATGTGCTCCGTGTTGATGGAAACGAGTTCCTTATCCTCTGCTGCAATATTCTCGTATAAAGACGTCACCTTTTCAGGAAGACATACGTCGTCCTGCTCACTATTAATAACGAGTGTTTTGATTTCATTATATTTTTGTTGTTCGGTGATTTCAACATCTTTAAAAGTAAAGCCGTAGTTTAGCTTCATATAGAAGTTCCCACAAGCAACAACATAAGGGAATGGAATGCCTTCAGTATCCTCCATGCCTTGCCAAACTCCGGCAAACATTTCCTCCATACTACAAACTGGTGAATCCATAATCACGGCATCCACATGTTTAGCCGCGTGTTCAGTCGCTGCATACATCCCAGCAGTCGCGCCGCCCATTGACTGCCCGTGAATGACAATTTGCTTATCCGAATTTACTTTTTCTGCATAATCCACGATCGCACTTACATCCAAGCGCTCTAAGTAGCCAAAAGTGACCAAAGGATCTTCGTTGTCACCATGTCCGCGCATATCAAAGGTCAACACGTTCCAGCCCTTTTCCAAATAAATCTCTGCTAAGGGAGAAAGAAAAACGTTATCGCCGCCTGCACCATGAATCAAAATCGCGGTATCTTTCGCTTTATCGCCATCTGTGCTGAAAGAAGTTACCGGAAACGTGTTCCCATCTTCAGCCTTCAAGTCAAAAGTCTCTCCTGAGTATTTTGCATTAAATTTCTCCAAATCATAGCCCCATTCCTTCAACTGTAACAGGCTATTCTTCTTTGTATCGTTTCCATCGTTTTGGTGAAACAAGCCTTCTGTTACCATCTTTCCAAAATAATAACTGGCCCCAATTCCAGCGATTAAGATAATTCCTAATAAAATACTTGCACCGATGCTGATTTTCTTTTTGATTGATTTTTTCATATTTTTCTCCTCCATGACGACTTTTTTTATCTTTAAAGTCATCATAGGCGACTGGAAAACGGTTTTCCACCGATTCTTTCTTTGTTGCACTTTGGAGGAGCTGAGTTGCACTTTTTTTAGTTTCTTAGTGATTCTAGATGGGAAAAACGAAATAAGGCGATGATGTTCTTGAGATATTAGGAGATGATTTCCTAAGCTGAATCAGCTATTGAAGGACTAATACATAGAAGTTAGAAAATGTAGTGGTTTACAGTGAGCGGATAGACTAATATAAAAGCTGAAGAGACAGAGTACGTATAGGAGGAGAGCAGTATTGGATAGGAAGAAACAACGTGGTCAAGGACGCAAATTGAAAATGTTGCTAAGACGTATTAATGAGTTCACGCCATTTCTTGAAACAGACGACAATTACGATCATTTTCATGTACCAAGTGATCCGTTTATTGACAGTCTAAAAACAAGAGGAAGAATAAAGACAGAATTTTGTAGAGCATGGATAAGTACTACCGAAAGATTCATTCTTCAAAAACCAAATGATTTGCCTTTCTGTAAAGTTATTGCTGTCATATCCGTTCCTTATTATTGGAATTCGCAAATCATCATTTTTTATGATGAAAATTACTACAATAATTTTTGGGATAGGACAGGACCTGAACAATTTTGGACGAAAATAGATCAGGAATATTCATTCTGTAAAGAGCGTAATATCAAAACAGCAGTGCGTGAAATGTGCTATCAGGAAAAGATGATTGATGATGAACTGCTTGTAAATGACTTATGGTTTTATGGAGAGTTAAACTAAGAAATTGTGACAAGTGAGACAAACAGATCCGGTTTTTCAGGATTTTTATGTGCTGAGATGTGTGCAAAAACAGTTTGAAATTTCTCAAAACGTAAATCCGTTTATCCAGAATATCGAAAGGCGTTTTCCATTTGGAAATTTTGTATAAGAATTGAAATGGAACAGAAGATTTTCCCACACCAAATAAACGTCATCTTTCCTCAACTCAAAGAGCACATTCAATCGCCTCTCCTTCACTGCGAGAGCGGGGTCACTTCCTCCTTTTCAGGATTTTGTTGAGTTTGTTTCGCCAAGCTCTTTCGTCTCGTCCTTGTTGGATCTGTTCTTTGCTTTTGCCGTAGTGCAGATCGGTGTCGTCCGTGTTTTCAGGAGGTGCGGCCGATTTTTGTGTTTTGGCTGTTGGATAGGGTGCAGCTTGATTCTTTGGTTCGGCTGGCGGTACGTTTCCCGGAATCGGGGCTGTCGTGTCTGCCTTCGCCTTGGTTTCTTGTTGGGTCCGCGTGTGTGAATGGGTCTGGTTTGCTGACGAAGGTGCTTGATTTTTTTCGGGAGCATTGCTGCTTGATGTGTTGGCAGCGGGCGTAATTCGTTCTGGCTGCATTTTTTCTTTCCGAGAAGTGTCTTCAACGGCTTGCTGAACAAGTTCTTCTGGGTCTGCTTGAAGGGCTTCGTGCTCTGCATCGATGCAGCCTTTTTTACTTTTGAATTTGACGTATTCCGCAAAACGGCGGACACCTGAGGCTTGAAAAATCGTTAAGGTCGTCAAGATTCCTAATATTTCGGCAGTTTCTTCCTCGGAATGGACTTGTTTTGTATTGCGGAGTGTCCATGTGTGGCGTTTTCCGTTGGCATCTTTAAAAATCGATACGAGATCGAATTGGAATTCGGATTCGTGGGAGGTTTCAAGGTTCTTTTTCTCTAATAATTTCTTATAGAAGCGTGTTTCCTTGGTGAAATGCTGGTACTCTTCTTCGTTGGCGAATAGGCGTTGGGTAACCGTCTGCCATTCTTCTGCCGAAAAGAAATGCTGGAAGTAGAGGCAATGTCGGCGCAACGTATCATTTGGGGGCGTGTTCAAGAAAATTTGCTGGATCAACTCGTTCAGCGGCTGAAGTGAAAAGTCGCCAACGCAGATCGAGTGGCGAAACAGGATCGCTACAAGGTATTCGACAACTTCTGCCGCTTGCTGTGTCTGTTGGAAAAACCGAGTAATTCTCTTTAGAAGCGTATCTTTCTTCATTCCAAATAATTGTCTCTGACCAAGTTTTGCTACATCCATTGTCATTTTCCTCCATACTGTTCAAAAGTTTTGTGCAACCGTTTTCTATGAGATCTATCTAAAATAGTAGCCTTATATAACATCGTTGTAAAGAGGTTTTCAAATACCCAATTTTGCATATTTTTTTAAAACATTTGAATAATAAGGTTTTAAAGGTATTTTTGAATATTTTTGTATGATTAAGTATGGTTTAAAATAACTAATCTAGGAGTAGTCTGCTGGCTGAATAAGACCGCCAGACTATTTATTGGATTTTTCCACATCTGTTTTTATTTCTAAATAAGCGTATTGATTATAATTATTCTGAAGAAAAAAGAGATATCGCCTAAAAAAAGCGGTATCTCTTAACAGAAATTTCTTAGTTTTTGGCCCTAAACAGCCAGTTTATTGTTTCGTCAAAACGCAGGTGAAGATGTAGTTGGAGATGTCTTTCAAATCGTTGGTCAGGTTATTGATGGAAATAGGGAGAATAAACGTTCTATCTTGATTCAATAGGCAACGCTCACACACGATAAAGCAGTTGATGTTGAAAAATAATTCTGGGATATCGTCGATGGAATAATAGATTTCGTCATTGATGATAAAATAATTTTCAGAGATGATCTTGCTGATATTGTTTCTGAATAGCATATGGGAATATTCATCTTTAGAGACAATGACGATGGGAATCTTTTTTTTCTCACCTTTTTTCAGAATGGGCATGACTAGATGACAAAATTGCAAAATGATGGATTCCGACATGGTTATATTGGTTGAAATTTCTTCGTTCAACCAGGTTCGTACGATTTGGCTGATTTTATTCTGAATAAAGTGATCCTTGCAATCAATGAAATAGTACTGATTAAGCAAAAATTCATTGATCCCCAAAGTGGTGGTATACACGAGATCCATCAAGGGTTTTTCAAATTCGATTTCCCCCAGCAGGTTCATTTCAAAGGCAGCCTCAAAATTTCTGATAAGCTGCAGAACGGAAGGGTAGCTTTTTATTAATCGTTCACGATAGTATTGGTAGTCCGCCTCGATTAACCGGTAGCTTTCAGGATTGTAGGGCAAATTTTTATAGATGAAAGCAATATACGCGATATCCTCATCCGCTGCCTCGAGCCCGTGCTGCGAGAAACAAGTCCTCACGCTGTTAAAAATAATTCCAGATTTCAAGAATTCGATTGTTTCAGCATCTATTGGCAATGTTTCCTCTCTGGTGATGCTCAAAAACAGGGCGTATTGCAAATAGTGCAAACTTTTTTTACTCAGACGATTTTTCAAAAGTTCGCCTAAATGGTGCGCCATTCGCTCTGATTTATAAAATAAAGGATCGGTCTTCAACTCAGCGACACCGATGCCTCTCATCCAAAGAGCTAGGTAAATATATCTTACTTTCAATTTCCTCTCAAAAGCGATTTCCCCATCCGAATTGATTCCCAGCGCTTGTCTAAAATATCTTTCCGACTTCTTTTTCAGATTGAAGACTTTCGTCACCGAAATAAATTCTTCTTCGGCTATGGAAGTGTAATTATTTTTCCCCAAAAGACAGCGGTAACATACATTTAAAAAAAGTGAATCTGAATACAATTTCCGCACTAGCTCGTAACAGCTGATGCCTTGTTTGAATTGAAAGGACAGCTCTGAACGAGTGATGGAGTAGGTAACGATCTCATCTGCCAGCTTTGAGGCGATTTTTTGACAATCTTTCTTCAGTGTATTGAAGCTGGTATTTATATTTGCGGCAAGCTCTCCAATTTTTATCTGTCTGCACTCATATAATACATAGGTAATTTTCACTCTGCGTAGGATATCTTTTTCTATAAAGTTGTCTATCAATTGAATGTCTCCTTATATTGTTAACCCAGGAAAAAATAAAATAAGTATCCCTCTATCGTTCTTTTGAAGAACCCGATTCTGCTTACCTTTAAATGAGATTCGTGCAGCCCTTTTAATTCATATAGTTCTGAACATCGTTGAACAGCAGATCCCCCAAAAAGTAGCCTTTGTTCCAAGAGGTTATCAGCTCACCGTCAGGGAAATGATTCACAGCTAGTTTCTTTTTGATTCGATTGGTTAAGTTGGAAAGCTGACACAAATTTGATTTTGTTACGTCGGTTTCCCAGATCAGATGGCATAATTTTTCTCGCGACAATACCTTTCCGTCTTTTTGAAACTGGTAGATATGATATAAGAATTTTTTTTCATTGGACGAGAGACTGAAAAAGAATAAATCGGAATTTTTTTCGTTCCTTGATCCAAGATTGTTATCATTAGGAAGCGTCATTTTGACTTGTCCGCTAGTTAGTTTAGCAACTTTTTCAATGACATCGATGTCGGTTGTTGCGGGCGTAATCCAATCATCGATCTCATCAAGCAAGTAGGAAAATTCGGAATTTTTCAGATCGTCTTTATTTCCTTTTCTTAAAATCGCCAAGCCGTTTTTCTTGAAGGCAGAATAATACTTTGAAACGTCTAAGGTAGAAATGGTATCACTAAAAATAACCAATGAGAAATACTTGATGATTTGCGGGGAGAACTGTGCGTCGCTCATTAAATCGCTGGAACAGTAGACCTCTTCATTGGAACGCTGCAGGATAGCTTGCAGGGATTGTTCCGCTAATAAATTTTTGGTTATGATTAATACTCTTGACATAAATTTCACTCCTATTAGCAAATTTTCAATGGATTTTATCGAGATTAGTCGAATACCTATTAATTTGCCTTATTTCTTTGTTACTACTGCAACAATACATTATCAAAAATACATAAAAAAATTTTTCCTTCTTTTTAATTTTTTTAATTGATAAATTAAATTTTTGAATAAAATACATCAAAAACCAAAAAGTAATATACGATTTGTCATTATTTATAAAGATAGAAAACGCTGAATAGATTACTAATCCTCTATTTTGAATAAAACTGACGATAATAGATTTTTTCAGTTTGTGAATGTTGTCGTATTACTTTTTTGTTAGTTTAAACGAAGTTGATTCGATGTTAGCAAAATGTCCTGCATTGTAGACTAATTTCAGAAAGTCTATTTGGGGGAAGATGTATGAAGAAAAAGACAAAAATAATTGTAGCTGGGGTAGCCGGTTTGGTTCTTGCCGGAGGTGGATTTCTTGCATTTAGTTCTAAAAAAAAGGAATCACCTTATCATGTTTATACAGTAAAAACAGCGGAGCCGTTACAGCTCAAAGGCAAGGTAGAACCGATTAAGCGTCAGCTTTATTTTTTAGACGCGAATAAAGGAACAATCAAAAATGTTCCGGTTAGTAATGGGGAGGAAGTCGCTGTAGGAACCCCTTTGATCGACTATCAGAATGATACTGTCCAAAATGAGACGATCACACAGCAGCATGCGGTGAATAAAAGTTCTCTGGATGCCTCTCAAGCGGAAGCCACCGTGGCTGCTGGGGAACGACAGGTCCAAACGATTACGAATCAAATCAATGACACTCAGCAAAAAATTGCTCAGGCAAAAGAGGCAGAAGAGAAGACCGCGTTAAATGAGCAGTTGAAGCAGCAGCAGAGTGAATTGCAGTCCGCAAATGATCAATTAAGCCAAGCGCGTTTTGCGGTACAGGGGGCTTATGAAGATGTTCAATCAGCTAAGGATGTATTAGCGGGTCAGCAAAAACAGGCGTCGGCAATCGTGAGTTCGGAAATTGAAGGTGTGGCCTCTGTAGATGAGAAGGGAAAAGGTTCTCCTGAGGTCCCCGTAGTGACGGTTTCCAGCAAAGAGAAGCAAGTCAAAGGGATCGTCACTGAATATGATCTAGATAAATTGGTGCCTGGACAAACGGTGCAGGTAGTGACAGTCGGCAGTGATAAAAAAGTCGATGGAACGATCAAAAGTATCGCTGCTAGTGCTTTGGCAACTAGTGGTGACAATAATAAAGTCGCCTCTTATGAATTTACAGTAGAAGGTAATTTTCCGTGGACCGATGATTTATCGACCTTGGTCACGTTGCAGCAAAAACAACTGTTACTGCCGGATTCTGCGGTGAAGAAGGCTGGAAAAGAGCAGTATGTCTATAAATATGTGAACGGTAAAGTCCAGAAAACTGCGATTCAAACATTGAATCTTAATGGACGTACGGTGGTTCAAAAAGGGTTGAATGATAAGGATAAAATTATCGAAAATCCAGATGACGCCTTGAAGGATGGCGCAGAGATCCAGGTGAGTGCCAATGATTAAGCTGGAACACATCTATAAGTACTACGAAACAGGCGGAACGTCGTTGGCTGTTTTAGAAGATATCAATTTTTCAATCGATGCAGGCGAGTTTGTCGCCATCATGGGGCCTTCTGGTTCGGGAAAATCGACCTTGATCAATCTTTTAGGCTTTATCGATCGTAATTTTAACGGGGAGTACCTGTTTAATGGACGAGAAATAACCAATTTCAAAGATGAAGAATTATCTGAGATTCGCAATCAATCCGTCGGCTTCGTTTTTCAAAATTTTAGTTTGATCGAAAATTTGACGGTAGCTGAAAATGTGGAATTGCCGCTTTTATACAAAGGGGCTAAACACAATGAGACCCAAAAGAAAGTGAAGGCGGCTTTAGCGAGGGTTGGTTTAGCTGATAAGCTGAATCAACTGCCTAAACAACTATCCGGCGGCCAGCAGCAGCGGGTGGCAATCGCTCGCGCGTTAATCAATCGACCTAGCTTCATCATTGCAGACGAACCGACCGGGGCATTAGATACGCATACGACGGATGAGATCATGCAGCTGTTCAAGCAATTGAATGAAGAAGGTGTGACGATCATTTTGGTGACTCATGATCCGGAAACGGTCGTTTACTGTGACCGACTATTGAAAATCAGAGATGGAAAAATGATTGAGGAGGTGCTGCAGTCGTGAGAAAATATATTCTCTGGCGGACCGCCTTTCGCTCGATCTTCAAGAATAAACGCCGCAGCTTCTTAACGATGGTCGGGATCATTATCGGGATCGCTGCAGTGATTACGATCGTTGCTCTGGGGAATGGCTTCAAACGCAATATCTTATCAGAAACGACGGATGTAGATGAAACGGGTCAAACCAAATACATCAATCTTAAATACAATGATTTTGATAATCTGGTCAGTGACAACAGCGGAATTTCGCTAACGGATAAAAATATGGTTGCTAATTTGCCAGAGGTGAAGGATGTCTCCTATTATAAAGCGATGAAAAAAGAGAGCAATCCATCTATTGACTTCTATGACAAAAATACGAAGCTTACTATGACGGTTCAGCCAAGTAAAGAAACAGAACTGTCGATTTTAACGGGACGCCAGCTGAATGCGGCGGACAGTGACGGGTTGAACAAGGTCGTTGTTCTCGATGAAGCTGTAGCAAAACAAGTTTTTGGTTCGAAAGAGTCGGCCTTGAACAAAGGCTTTGACGTAAATGGGCAGGTTTTTACCGTGGTTGGCGTATCTGCAAATACGTCAGGTGAAATCAGCCCGCAAAACTATAAACCGCTTGCCTTTTTCCCTAAAAGGACCTATACCCACTACTTAGGAAAAAAAGAGGACCATTCCGTTTTGGCGATTCAGTTCAATGCTAAGGCAAATGATGAAGCGGCGATGTCCAAAGTACTGAAACAGCTCAATATGAATGGTGAAAGTCGAACACAGGGAGAGTACCAAAGCTATGACCCGACGTCTGAAATTAAACAGCTGGGCTCAATGCTGGATCAGCTGACACTGTTCATCAGTGCAGTGGCGGCTATCTCGCTATTTATCGCTGGTGTCGGCGTGATGAATATGATGTACATTTCTGTCTCCGAACGGACAAAGGAGATCGGTATCCGCCGCGCGCTGGGCGCGAATGCCAAGTCGATCAAATTGCAATTTCTATTTGAAGGAATCGTATTGTCCTTGAGCGGTGGGATCATCGGCTACATTTTAGGTATTTTAATTGCTTTTGGAGCATCCTTTGCATTGCCGTTTTCCGTTCGGCCGGATATGATGACCGTGCTGATCTCGATTGGGACCTCAATGTTGATTGGTGTAGCCTTCAGCTACTTGCCTGCATCTTCTGCAGCCAAAAAAGAATTGATTGATATTTTGAAATAGTGACCGCTGTTGGATGTCTCATTTTGTTTGAGTTAAACGCTTAAAATCGAATTTTTTTCCAAACCTTCTGAAAATGGTAAAATTTAGGTGCTCAACGAATGGTTTAGTCTAAATTTTAGTCATTCAACAGAAGGTTTATTGTCTGCGTAGATACTGGAGGGATATAGTTATGGTAGAGATCGGTCCGAAAGTCAAAGAATTGAGAGAAGCAAAAAAGATGGCGCAAAAGGATCTAGCAGATCTGCTCAATGTTACGCCGCAAGCTGTTTCAAAATGGGAACGGAATAAAAGCTATCCGGATTTAGATACATTAGTAAAAATGAGTAAAATTTTTCACGTGACTGCAGATGAGCTTTTAGGGAATTCGAAACCGTCATTTTTTGCCTCTTTCTTTTCTAAATCAAAAGGAGAAGATGAAATGAATAAGTCGATCGAGATAAAAAAATACCCTGAAGGGAAAGTACCAAAAGCAGAAAAGATCGAAAACATGTCTGGATTTCTGCGAATCACTTTTGAAAGTGGAGAGGTCCGATTTTTAAGATCACATATTTTTGATGGGATGCTAGATATTTTTTCTCCCAGCAGAGGGAAAGGAAAGCGCGGACCATTGATGTTTGGTAAGTATAATTCTTATAATTGGATCGGTTCACAATTTGAGATCAAAGAGACAGGCGAAGTGATTCTCAACGGGACAGACTCCTATTCGCCAGAAGAGCTTTGGTATGATAGTAAAGAACATATTCATGAAATCACCTACCCTTAGTTTGTGCTAAGGGTATTTTTTTTAGTTTGTATTTTTGCTTCTTCCCTCAAACCTTAGTATAATAACGTTGTTTTGGATGATATAGGAGGACACATACATAATGACAACAAATTTTTGGGCGGAGCTGCCAAAGCCCTTTTTTATTTTGGCACCGATGGAAGATGTGACAGACGTGGTGTTTCGCCACGTTGTAAAAGCGGCGGGGGCACCGGACGTATTCTTCACGGAGTTTACGAATTCGGATAGTTTTTGTCATCCGGATGGGATCGAGAGCGTTCGCGGACGTTTGGCCTTTACGGAGGATGAGCAGCCGATGGTCGCGCATATTTGGGGAGATAAGCCGGGATTTTTCCGCGAGATGAGTATCGCGTTAGCGGATATGGGCTTTAAAGGAATTGATCTGAATATGGGCTGTCCAGTTCCAAATGTTGCGGAGCGGGGCAAAGGCAGCGGCTTGATTCTGCGTCCAGAGGTTGCGGAGGAATTGATCGAAGCGGCGAAGGCAGGTGGGCTGCCGGTCAGTGTGAAGACGCGTCTTGGTTTTACTGAAATTGCTGAGATGGAACACTGGATCCGTCATTTATTGAAGCAAGATATCGCGAATCTTTCGGTTCATATGCGGACACGGAAAGAAATGAGTAAAGTCGATGCGCATTGGGATCTGATTCCCCAAATCGTGAGCATGCGGGATGAGATCGCTCCGCAAACCTTAATCACGATCAACGGCGATATATTGGATCGGCAGATGGGCCTAGAACTGGCGGAAAAATATGGTGTGGATGGCTTGATGATCGGTCGCGGGATTTTTAAGAACCCTTATGCGTTTGAAAAGGAGCCGAAGGAGCACTCACCAAAGGAAATGATCGGCTTGCTGCGTTTGCAGCTGGATCTGCAGGATAACTATGCGGAGCAAGTGCCTCGTTCAATCGTTGGTTTGCATCGCTTTTTCAAAATCTATGTCAAAGGATTCCCTGGAGCAAATGATCTACGGGTAAGCTTGATGAATACTAAATCAACAGCGGAGGTCCGCAAGATTTTAGATGCGTTCGAAAGTGGACATGAAAGCATTATCTAACGCTGAATACGTGAAGCAAAAAAGAGGCTGTGACAGAAGTGGTCAGCTTCAAGAAATTTCGGCTTATTTCTGAATGCTAGTTCTGCTTAGTGAAACTTAGCAGTAACTGTATGCATAGCTTGCGAAGAAGAAGCTGCTTCTGACACACCGTTTGTTCGGAAAAAGGAACTGTGACAAGATTTTTGTCACAGTTCCTTTTATTTCGTTTCTTCGATGATCTGACTAACGTGCGTCAACAGCTGTTTAAGTTTATTGATTTCTTCGGTGTCGTGAGATAAAAAGTAATAATTCTTTGTGCCCTTACTTCGGTAATCCACGAGTTTTGCTTGTTTCAAAATCTTCAAATGATGAGATACAGCGGGGCGCGAAAGCTTTGTTGTCTCAGTCAGATCGGTCACACGCAATCCTTCGCACGCTTTATCCTCTAGCAGAGCGATGATGATCGCTTGGCGCTTTTCGTCACCTAAGGCGATTAGAAAGTCGCTTACTTCAGCAAATTCATTCTGCAATTGTTTTAAATCGGACATGCGTCTACACCTTCTGTTTATTATTTTAAACCATTAAACCATCGGGTCTGATACTTGTCAATTTTCTGAATCAAAGAAGTTGACGAAATAGCCTTCTTTCGTTAAGATACATTTCATATCAATGGTTTAAAAATTTAAACGAATGAAGAATATTGAAGGGAAGCTATCAAATGAAAACAGCAATGATTCACGAGTACGGTCAAAAAAATATCGAGGTAGCGGAGACTGCCATGCCGAAAATTCGTGAGAAGGATGTTCTGGTGAAGATCGCGGCAGCCAGCATCAATCCTATTGATCTAAAAACTAAAGACGGCAAAATGAAGATGCTGTTAACCTACAAAATGCCCTTGATTTTAGGCAGTGATTTTTCAGGAACTGTAATGGAGGTCGGAGAAGGGGTGACTGATTATCTGGTTGGTGACAAGGTTTATGGTCGCGTTCAAAAGGATCGGATCGGGACTTTTTCAGAGTATCTGGCAGTGGCGCAAACGGATATTGCTTTGATGCCAAAGAATATAAGCTATGAAGAAGCGGCGGCGATTCCTTTAGTAGGGCTGACTAGTTATCAAGCGCTATATGAGGTCATGCAGCTGACTGATCAGGATAAAGTATTGATCCAGGCTGGTTCAGGCGGAATCGGAACGATCGCGATCCAATTAGCGAAATTGTCAGGCGCCTATGTAGCGACTACCACTAGTGAAAAAAACGCGGCTTTTGTAAAGGCTCTGGGCGCTGACAAAGTGATCGATTACCACAAAGAAAATTTTGAAGATGTTCTGACCGAGTATGATTATGTGTTTGATACGATGGGAGGGGAAATCTTAGAGAAAGCCTTCAAGATAGTTAAGCCCAAGGGAAAGGTTGTGACCTTATCAGGTATTCCCAATCGCCGGTTCGCGCAAGAGTATGGTCTGCCGATATGGAAGCAAGGGGTTTTAGCTCTGGCTAGTCGTAAATTCACGAAACTGGAAAAAGCAGCGGACGTGAGTTATCATTTTCTATTCATGAGACCGGATGGCCAACAGCTAGCACGGCTGACAGAATTGATTGAAGATGGGAAGCTTCGTCCGATTATCGATCGCGTGATCCCCTTCGAGGATATCCAAACTGCTTTTGATTATTCTGCTTCTGGCCGAGCAAAAGGGAAAATCATTATCAAAATGGAGAATTAGCTGTTAAGGGAGTTCTCAGGATTCTTGCTATAATAGAGAGAATAGAAACAAGGAGTGGAATAGGATGATCGAAGTCATACTGGGAGATATCTCTCGTTTAGATGTTCATGTTGATGCAATCGTTAATGCTGCGAACGCAGCGCTGATTCCTGGCGGAGGTGTCGATGGTGCGTTGAACCGAGTCGCGGGTCCCAAATTGAAACAAGCGATGAGAGCGATTGGCGGAACACCGACTGGTACAGCGGTACTCACACCAGCCTTCGATTTATCTGCCACCTATGTGATTCATGCAGTTGGCCCGCGTTATATCGATGGCGAACACGGGGAAGAAGCCTTGTTGTATTCTGCTTACGAGTCGGTTTTTCGGCTGGCTCATGAACAAGAAGTTCGTACTCTGGCGATTCCAGTATTGAGCGCGGGGATTTATCGTTATCCCAAAGAGGCTGCGGCTCGGATTCTTTATGAAGTAGCGAATCGAGCAGAAAATCAAGGGATCACGACAAAGATCATTGTATTTGAAGCTTTTTGGGTGCCGCTTTTTGAAAAGGTACAACAGGAGCATTTTGGATGAAAACGGTTAATTTGTTTTAATAATTTTCTGATAAAGTGATAAGATACTAGTAAATAAGTAGAAGTGAGGCGAATGATTTGAAAGCTATCTCAATTCACCCCGAGCCAGTGATGGCTATTCTTTCCGGAAAGAAAACAGAGGAATATCGCTCATGGTCGACCCATTATCGCGGCCCATTGCTGATCTGTTCGACAGCGATCAAGACTCCCGGCTGTATTTCAGGGCAGGCTGTATGTATAGTGGCGCTTGTCGATGTAAAAAAATTGGGCGAGGATTCTTATGCGTGGATTTTTGAGGATGTCCGCTGTATTAAGCCGTTTCCAGTCAAGGGGCAGCGACGCTTATATCATGTACCGGATGAGCGGATTCTTGAACCGGGTACGGGAGAATTTGTGATCGAGAATGGCGAAAAGGTCGTAACCGAGGCATTTTGGCAAGAATACTATCTATCCATCGTTAATTAACACTCCGATTAGGTACTAATAAAACTGGGATCGCGGCCTTTCTAGTTGCTGTTTTGACCTAGTCTATTAAATAGTAAGAGAAGGACAAGAGCAGACAAAGCTCTTGTTTTTTCATTTTTCTAAAAAAAATGGGAAAACGGATAAAATCTAAATATACGCTAAAAAGACATTGTGTTTCGATAAAAATCGTCAAGATGGTAAATTATTTGCATTTTTTTTTTGCTGATTCCAGGAATTGTTCTCTATTATTGTTCATTATTCATAAAAAAACGACGAATAAATAATGGATTTTGAAGCTTTTTGAGTAAAATTGCCATTGTGATCTTTTTATATTATTATTTGTTGAAAATAAGGATGATTTTAAAGCATTTCATATTTTTTTGAGATTAAAAATGATCTGTTACGCGTCAAATAGATTAGGAGAGCTCAATAATTAATAATAGTACCTTTTTTTGATAGGTTACCCAGCACTTGTTTCTGCCGAATGTTGAGTGAAGAAAAAGAATAGATAGGTTTCAGGCGCAGGCGTTCTTTCGAGAGGGGAATAATCATGGACTTTCGTGCAGTTTTAGGAACAAGCAGCAAACGGCGGCTCACGCTGCTGGAACGGCTATATCAGCACCGCGATGGCTGGTCGAGTGAACAATTAATCAGTGAGTTGAATTGTTCGCTGCCAATTTTATTAAATGATATCGAGCTGATCAATGCGGAGTATCCGAGTTTTCAGATTACGAAAACAAAAGGGCTCTATCGAATGCTCGTGGATAAAAAAGTGAGTCTGGGGGATCTGTACGCCAATATTTTGAATACTAGTCCTGAATTTCAAATTATCGAAGAGCTTTTGTACGAGGAGTGTGAAAATATTACGGTACTCGCCAAAAAGCTGTATCTCAGTTCATCAAACACCCAGCGCTATTTGAAAAAAATCGAAAAGGCCTTGACCAAAGCCGGAATAGAATTATGCTATCGTCCCTTGCGAATGGAAGGAAATGAAGGGGAGATCCGCAATTTTTACTATCGTTTTTATAGCGAACGGCAAATTGCGTTTGAAAGCACATTGCCTAAATTACCGGTCAAACACTATCATATTATTGAGCGGTATGTTCAGGAGTTTGTTCGAATCAATCAGATTCATGAAAAATACGTTTTTCAAAAGCGGCTGCTCTACAATTTTTATATTAGTATCTGGCGGATGAAAAATGGTCATGAATTTCCGGCAGAGGAGTTGCGGACGGAGGGTCTGATCTTACCGATGGATCTCCACTACAAAGAGTTAAAGCATGCGGTTAGAGAAGGCGCGGACTTGAACTTAACTACGGAAATGATCCGAGACGGCTTTTGGCTGCTATTCTCTGACGCGATCGTCTTCAGTGTTTCCCACCGGGAATTAGCCATGAAGGATAATGAGAAATACCAGCAGCTGTTTGTACGTCACTATGAATTGGTGAAGGAATATAATAAAATGCTGGGTCATCGTTTAGAGAAGCGCAACCGAATCGATCTAGCGACGGTTTTATCGAATGATTTTTATCTTTACGATCCGCAGGGGCAATATTTGTGTCTGTTGTGGCGCAACCGGACGGCTTTTCTATCAGAAGTTTCAAAAGAGTACCTTCGCGGAGTGGAAAGAGTGAGGGAGTTGGTACAGAAGTTTGTGAATACGTATGAAATGTACCAAGAAGAGGACTTCATTTGGAACTATGTTTATTTACTGATTACGATGGAAGAACGTGGAATGGAATGGCTGGCTAATCAAGAGCCGCTGTTGAAGGTTTTGCTGTTATCCGATTTAACGCCGACGGAAGAAAGCTTCTTAGCAAAGCAGATTTCTAACACGATCTATGGGAATTTTCTGATCATTCATTTTGAAAAATTATCCGGTGGGACGTCGCAGCTGCATAATGAACTAAAAAATTATGATTGCTTGATTACGACAGGTTCAGCGGAAGGATTGCCGGAGGACTATCCGGTGGTGGTGATCGATCCCTTCCTGACGAAGCAAAGTACACGCTGGATCCAAGAGACGATCAACGAGCTAGGAGAAAAACGCCAATTCGTTTCTGTGATAAAATAGAAACGAAAGAAGGCTGACTATGAATAGTATGGAGAAAATCAATCAATTTCGCGATGAACGAAAATGGCGTCCTTTTCATAACGAGAAAGATTTAGCGTTGTCGATTTGCTTAGAAGCGGCTGAATTGTTGGAACTTTTTCAATGGAAGGATTCAGAAGAAGCGCGGACGCAAACGGAACGCTTGAAGGAAGAATTGGCCGATGTGCTGATTTATTCGTATATGATGGCGGACAATCTGGATTTTGATATTGATGAGATCATCAGTGAAAAATTGAAGAAAAATGCGATTAAGTATCCGGTGGAGGAAGCGTAAGCGATTCGCGGATATGGAATCGCTGAATTGCTAGAGCAGAGAAATCTGCTCTTTTTTTTATTCTCATTTAGTGTGGGAATAGGTGATTTATTCCGTTAATAATATTAATACTGCGTTTGTAAATAACTGTATTTATAATAATGTCGTTTGAAACGATATAGTTAATTCTTGGTGCTTACATATCGTGTAAATAAGTATTTACAGGTGTTTTTTTAGTTTTTATTTTATTTTGATAACGTTTTTATATTTTTTGTTTTGAAATAATCTAATACCAAATCTAATAATTGTGATTTTGTGATTAATGTTTTAGTTGAGTTACTATTCTTGTTATGTTAATTTATAATTACAAAACAATTATTACGTTTTGAATAATCGTTAATATTTTAATTAATATTTTAAAATATATGAAGTTTGCAACGGAGCGTCTAAACAGTTCTTTTATAGATGAATGACAAGCGGCTGCTGTGAATGTTTGAGGGAAACAGAAATGGGAATAAAGGATAAAAAAACTGAGAAAATGAAGGTGAAACAAGTAAACAAGCAGGCACCGCGAGCTTCCGTGCTGTCGCAAGAAATTGTTCGTCTTATTATTAAGATAACAAGCGTGATTGTTTTTGGGTTTTTGATTTTGCAATTTGTTTATGGCTTCGCTCGCTACCCAGATGATTCCATGACCCCGGCTGTGAAGGCCGGCGACGTGCTCTTGTATTATCGGCTGAATAAGAATTATACGTCTTCTGATACAGTTATTTTGGAATACGAGGAGAAATTACAGGCGCGACGAGTTGTTGCCATCGAAGGAGATACCGTGGACATTACGGAGGAAGGCTTGATCATCAATGACAATTTACAGGTGGAAGCGCAAATCTATGAAGAAACATTGCCGGACCAAAAAGGGATCGAATACCCTGTGACCTTAGAGGCAGGCCAAGTATTTGTTTTAGGAGATAAACGGACCGCTGCGGTTGACAGCAGAATCTATGGACCCGTCGAAGTCAAAAATACTTTAGGCAAAGTAATCACTATTTTAAGACGGAGAAGTATTTAGTTTTTGACCCAAGCGGCATTTGAATCGCTAACTATTTTTTTGCAGGAGGAAAAGGATGAAAAATTTTTTGAAGAGGCTAATGGTCGGAGTAGCAACAATAAGTGCAGTAGCAGGAGTAACGCTCGCTGCAACGATGGAGGCAGAGGCGGAAGATACCTATGACGCTGCTGTTTTGACAAAAGAGCTAAAAATACCTGAAGGAGTGATCGTTCCGAATCTTACCTTCGATTTTACAGCTGAAAAATTAGGAACGGAAGATGCAGACGGAAACGTTACGCTGGATTCGAAACAGCCTGATTGGACTATACCGTCGATTGAATTTAGTCAAGACGCCGGAAATCCAGAAAAAGGGTTAGTGGGTGACAGGGTTGTTAAAGCGACAGAGGATTTAATGAGTACGATAAAGGGATTAGCATTCGAGCATGCGGGTGTCTATCTTTACAAAGTGACAGAGGTAGATCCTAATAAATCAGCTGATATCATCTCGCATTATTCTGCTGCTGAGTACACTGTTAGGGTCTATGTAGAAAATAATGACAGCGGTGGGGTTGATGTTAAAGGGATCACCGTCTTAAAAGAAAAAGATGACGCTGGCAATGACGTTGGCAACAAGGTAGATCCAACGCCTAATCCGGGGGATTATGGCGGCAGCGAGTTTCGCTTTATTAACGAGTTTTGGGATGAAACAAATCTTGAGGTAGAAAAACAGGTTAAAGGCAAATCGGCCGACTTAACGAAGGATTTTAATTTTGAGATTACATTGAACATGCCAACAGCAGTCTCAGCTCCAGCGGGACATAAAATCATGTACCAATTGCCAGGTGAATCCAGCGCAACCCATGAATATGATGGAATCAATCCTATCAGCATAAAATTGAAACATGGCGAAAAAGTTATTTTTGCCAATTTGCCAGTGGGTGCGACATATACAGTCGTTGAAAAAGCAGCGACGGGTTACACTCCAACAGCAGAAGTCACTGGGCGAGGCACTCATGGAACAGCAGACGCCGGAACAGCGGGAACGGATTATACCGTAACGATTGGATCGGAGACTAAGCTATTAGTAGACGCTGAAGATTTAGGGGCGGCGACCCCGATCAAAAATACCACTGTCGTTACTAATGAATTGAAGGAACCAAGCATTACCGGTGTCATCACAGATAACCTGCCGTTTGTTTTGATGATCGTGGTCGCAGGTGCAGGCATTGTTTTCTTAACACTAAATAAACGTCGCAGAGCGCAATAAAAGCATGACGAAAACTAAAAAGGAACAGGAGCAGCATTCGGTTTCTTTAGGTGTTTGGCTGTTGCGTAAAGTTAGTGATTTAATTGATCGCATAGCAGTAATAGTTCTATTGCTGCTATGCGCATATGGAATTTACGGCATGTGGGACACGAATCAGCTGCTATCCAATGCCCAATCGACTGAGGTACAGCAGTACAAGCCAGAAACGGATGACAGTCTTTCTTTTCAGGAATTGAAAAAGATCAATGATGAAGTGATTGCTTGGGTAACCGTTTATGGAACAAAAATCGATTATCCTGTCACCCAAGCCGCTAACGATCAGAAGTATGTTCATACGAATGTATTGGGCGAGTATTCTTTGGCCGGTAGCCTCTTTTTAGCTAAAGAAAATGCGGCGAATTTCTCTGATTTTAACAGTATTATCTATGGGCATCACATGGATAAAGAAGCCATGTTCGGCGGTCTGGATAAATTTCGGGGAAAAACCTATTTTGATCAACATCAATATGGCAATCTCTTTTATGACGGAAAAGATTATGGAATCGAATTCTTTGCATTCATTCAGGGCGACGCCTATGACTGGCAGCTGTATAATCCAGGGGTTCAGGAGATAGCAGCTCGTGAATCCTATTTGTCGTATGTCATGGAACAAGCAAATCAAACGAGGCTGGTTGAAGTTAGCGGTGAGGATCGGATCGTTTTGTTAAGCACTTGCGCTTCTGAGCCGACGAATGGCCGGCATATTTTGATCGGGAAGTTGTATGCTGAACCGTTCGATGATCCCTTTTATAAGGAAACGACAGATACCCCCTTTTTGGGGATTGATCCTCAATCATGGTGGAGGAGGCTTCAAGCCTTGCCAAGCTGGATCGGCGGTCTATTTTCAGCGATATGGATTTTATTAGTAGTCAGCTTGTTTTTAAGAAGAAAACAAAGGAAAGAAAGGAGTCGGGAAAATGATGACTAGTCGAAAGCGTGAAAAATATTTGCTGGTTTTTGCCTTTCTGCTTGTCGGCCTGTTCTTTCCCTCGTCGTCTTATGCTCAAACGACTATTCAAATACCGTTGGAGCAAATCTTTAAGGTCACTTCTGGCAAGCCGTCTCAGGAAGAACAGACAGGTGTCTATCTTCTGGAACCGTTAGAAGCGGCAAATCCCATGCCGAATGATGTGCAAAAGTACCAACTAGAGCTTTCAGGTAACGAAAACGGGATGATCGAAGGCTTTGATTTTTCCCAAGAAGGGCTTTTTTCTTACAAGCTTTACCAGCAAATTCCCACAAAAAAAGCAGGGGTGACTTATGATACTCAAGAGTATCTGATCACCGTTTTTGTGACGAGTTCCGCCGACGGGGTGAATGCGGAGGTAATCGTCAAAAATAATCAGAAGCTGAAGGTGTCTGCGGCGGCATTTACGAATACCTATTCTGCGAGGAACAGTTCTGAGAGCAGCGAACAGGAAGAAGCAAGTGCGGCTAATGCTTCCTTACCAGATACAGAACGAACAGAGAAGGCCCCAGATGCTTCGGAACAGGAACGCCGCTTACCTCGGACGGGACAGCTGGCAGAAAATAGTTGGTTAATCGGCTTGGCGGTACTAATGATGGTTTATCTTCTTTACCAGCGAAATCAGCGAGAAAATAAAGATGAATAAGATGTCGATTCAATTTTGGTTGGATCGATCTCTTATCCTTTTTTCTGAGAACATGACAGGTCGTCCTGTTTCCATAAAAGAGGATAAGAATTGTATTGAGAAACAAGCGAGGAGGGTGGATGCAATGAGGCGTAAAAAGCGGCGGAAAAAAATCTCAAACGGGCTATCAATTTGGCTGATACTCATGCTTTTTTTAGTGAATGTTCCCTTCTCAACGATCTATGCGGAAACCATGGAAGCAACTTCCGCAATCGCAGATACTCAAGAACCAGCACAAAGTGTATCATCGTCTCAAGAATTTCAAGCTGAAGAATTGCAAGGAATCACTGATTCGTCAGAGCCTGCAGAATCAGAGAGGCAGGAAGAAAACGAGTCGACTACTGAAACGGCTCCGTTAGACGAAAATGAAGAGGACGATGCTGATTCACTGCATCAAGCGCAGTTTGACCTATCGGAAGAGGCGTATCAAGTTTATGATTCCACGAATGGGTTACTTAGTTCCCATGCAACGTTAAAAGCCGCGGTCGATGCTTGTAATGCTGGAGGGGCAGGTTCATATACGATCCTAGTAACAGGTGATGACTCCGCGCAGGGGGAGGAGGCGACGATTGAAGCTGGTATTCAGATAACTTTGACCTCAGCTTCAAGCACGCCAGTTGTTATCAATCAGCAGATCGCGGCAAAGCAACGGCATGTGATCGTCAATGGCGGAAGTCTTACCTTAAAAAACATTATTCTTTCAGGAGAAGGAAAGCTCTTTGATGATTCTGACTGGGGCGGAACTAATGGCGGTATAGAAGTAAAAAAAGCTGGCAGTTTAACTGTTGATGAAGGCGCGGAGATCACTGAGACTTTTGGCAATAGAGGCGGCGCGATTGAGGCAGCTGGCAGCAGCAAAGTCTACTTAAAAAACAGCGGTAAAGTCCATTTAAATCAGTCGAGTGATACGGGCGGCGGCATTTATGCGGCGGACAGTACAGTAGAACTCTCAGGAACCAGTAGTATCTCACAAAATATTGGACAATGGCGTACCGGCGGCATCAACCTAAGTAATAGTTCTCTCGTCATTAAGGATGAAGCGGCGATTGCTGGAAATACGGCTAAACATAATGAGGCGGGCGGTATCAAAGTTGAAAACAACAGCAGTGTGACTATGAATGGCGGCAGTATCACAGCGAATAGTGTCGATGACGGCGGCAACGGCGGCGGCATTTATATTACCGGCGGCAGCCTGAACCTGACGAACGGAAAGCTTCAAGAAAATACCGCTAGTGAAGCTGGCGGCGGGATCTATGCGCTGAATGCGGTGATTACTGCAGCAAACAGTGCAATCAATCAAAATACAGGAAAAGACGGTGCCGGAATTTATAGTAAAGACGGTTCTCTTGAATTAAGCGGGAGTACGGTTCAAGAAAATAGTGCAACACTAGATGGCGGCGGTATTTATACTATAGATAATGCGATCATAGTAACAAATAGTAAAATCAGCAAGAATACAAGCGCGACTAGTGGCGGCGGTATTTTCATGCGGGGCAAGACCCTTGAAATGACAGGGGGAGAAATTAGCAGCAATATTGCCAGTAACGATGGTGGTGGTATTCGTGCTACAAGCGGAGCGGAAATAACGATATCGGGCAAGACTAGCTTGATCCATGGAAATGATGCTGCTTACGGCGGCGGTATTTCAGCCAACGAAAACAGCAAGATTACGGTGACCGACGGAACGATTAGTGAAAATACAGCCAAACAGCGTGGCGGCGGTGTCAATCTGGACGGAACGGAAACGACTTTTACAATGACGGGCGGAGTAGTCAGTACCAATACCGCGCTTCAATCTGGCGGTGTTTTGGCGGATAAAGCCACCGTAGATATCAAAAGCGTCGCGTTCACAGAAAATCATGCGACAGGTAATCAGGCAGGCTCAGGATATGGCGGTGGGATTCTCGTTGAAAATAGCGGGAAAGCAACGATCGCTGATAGTACATTTACCGACAATACCGCTTATGACGGTGGCGGCATCTTTGTCAGTGAAAATAGCCAAGACTTAAAAATTACTAATTCCGCGTTTACCGGCAATCGAGTTCGACATCATGGCGGCGGGATCGTGGCCAATCGAACCACGACAGAAATAAACAAAGTCACTATCGAAAACAATCACGCCGATCGCTATGGCGGTGGCATAAAAATTAGTGATGAGACGGAACTGACAGTAATCGATAGTGAAATCAAACTGAATACGGCGAGATATGGTGGCGGACTTTCTGTTAACAGCGGAAGTAAAGTCGCGATGACTGATACAAATGTTGTCGGCAATACCGCGCTACATATTTCCGATGAAACTGCCGAAGGAGGCACAGAAGAAGACAATAAAGGCGGCGACGGCGGCGGAATAAATATTGATTTGCCTAACACTGTGTTTACCATGACTGGCGGAGAAGTAGCAGGAAATACTGGAGAAAGCAGCGGCGGCGGGCTGTTTGCGACAGCTCAGGCCAAATTCACTTTAACGAATGTATCTGTCCGTGATAATACCGCAGTACTAGCTCATGGCGGCGGGATCTTTCTCAAGGTCTCTGCTGAAGGAGAGCTTATCGACAGTGCTGTTGAAGAAAACAAGGCAGCTATCAATGGCGGCGGGATTCGTTTGGAGGATCATGGAAAACTGACGATTACTCAGAGCAGTGTTAGTAAGAATACTGCGCCTTATGGTGGCGGGGTGTCTGCGAATAGCGGGAGTACAATCAGAATGACCGGTGCTGCTAGTAAGATAGCGGAGAATAAAACGACTCACTTCGGCGGCGGTGTCAACGTCGATAACGCAGACACCACATTTACGATGGAAAATGGGTCTATCGAAAATAATCCAGCCCGTAATGGCGGCGGCGTCTTCGCCAGTGCTCATGCTCAATTTATTATGACCGGCGGAACCATTACAAAAAATACGGCGGTCAACAACGGAGCAGGTTTGTATCTTCAAGCATCTGCAAAACTACACGTCTCCAACGGAACAATCTCATTGAATGTGGCAGATAGAAGCGGCGGCGGGATTTTTACCGAAGATTATTATTACGCATCACCCGTGGATGCGGCTGCACATTATAAGAACATTACGATTATCAGCCCGGGAGTTGTTAGTGAGGACAATCGTTCTCAGGCAAAGCAGCCTTTGCCTGAAGTAAATGGAACACTGAATTTTGATAAAGACTATCTGAATGATTATCAGGTCAATTATTTTCCAGATTCAGTAAAGATCGTCTATGACCCGAATGGCGGAGTAGGGAATCTTTATGAGGAACGCTACCATGATGGCGCGGAGCCAGTGGTCGTTCCGATTCTTTCGGAAGAAGATCTGAATTATCAGCCTCCGCTGGATAATCCTGAGTACGTCTTTTTATACTGGTGTGAAAGCAGTGATGGGCAAGGGAAACGATATAGTACTGGCGGCACAGATACGATTACGATGGACGGTGATAAATACCTTTACGCAATTTGGGGACCGCCGACGACACTTTCGGGAACGGTCTTTCTTGATAAAAATAAAAATAATTTTTATGACTTGAAGGAAGAATTAGAAAATCGAGAAGTGACGTTGTATAAGAAAGATGAAGTCACGCAAGAATACGTTGCTATTGAAACAACGTTTACGAATCAAGATGGGAAGTATTATTTTGCGGTAGGAGATAAAGCCTCCTATAAAATCTCTGTAAAAAAAGTAGATGGCGAATATGGGAAATACGGCTTTACTAAAAAGGGAACCACGGAGCTTAACAGTCATGTAAATCAAGACGGTTTCTCCGATCCATTAACGATTGATATTCAAAATGAAATGAAACCAATTCTTAATGCCGGCTACATTGAGTCGGTTGTCGTTACAGGAATTAAATTGGACACAGCAAATTGGTGGGTTTATTTGGTACTCATCGTTTTGGGTGGGCTTGTAGTTAACCGATTCTATCTATTGCGGAAAATCGGATAAACTAACGAGGTGTGACAGAAAATTTCGGCCTATTTCCAATAACGCTGTTTCGGGTTCACTGAATAATCGAAAGAAGGAGTTGTGACGAGATTTTTGTCACAGCTCCTTTTCGTCGTTTATCTATTCATGCAGCTCCAGCGGCAAGCCGTCTGGATCGAAGAAAAAGGTCATCTTTTCACCAGTAAAGTCATCGGTCCGCAACGGTTCACATTCAATACTGTGACTGCTTAAATAAGCAACAGCAGCTTCGATATCATTCGTTTTAAACGCTAAGTGGCGTAATCCCGCAGCTTCTGGAAAGCTGGGGCGTTTTGGCGGATTTTGCGGGGCGAAGATTTCTAACTCCGCGTCGTTCAGCTGCAAATCCAATTTATAATCTTGGCGCTCTGGGCGGTAATTCTCACGGATGATCGGTAAACCCAGCACATCGACATAAAACTGGCGCGCCTTTTGGTAATCAGAGACAATAATCGCGACGTGATGGATTGCAGAAAAATCTGGTTTTGACATGAGCGTGTCCTCCTTGTTTTTCTTGATCGAACCCGCTTTATCGGCAAAAAGCTGAAGGGCTTCGACAAGTCTTTCCTAAGTATAAGCTAGTTGGAATAAAAAAAGTATGTTATACTCCAATCAATTGAAGAGAAACATTTGGGGTGCTTTATGGCTGAGATTATACCCATGGAACCTGATGCAGTTAAAACTGACGCAGGGAAATGTAGCTAACGACTGATTGTACCCGACCATTTTATTTTGGTTGGGTTTTTCTGTTTTTCTTAGGTATCTTGATCTCGTTGTTTCTCATGGAAAGGAGGATTAACGTGGAGAAAAATAAAATCCATAAATTGACACTGCTGGCTTTAATGATCGCGTTGGATGTTGTCTTATCACCATTGATGCGGATCGAGGGGATGGCGCCAATGTCTAGTGTCATGAATATTGTGGCCGGAGTGTTGTTGGGTCCGGTCTATGGAACACTCATGGCTTTTGTCTGTGCATTGATTCGAATGACGATGTTGGGGATTCCGCCGTTAGCGTTGACGGGTGCAATATTTGGCGCCTTTTTTGCAGGATTGTTTTATCGATTAGGCGGGAAACTAATTTGGTCGATGCTGGGGGAAGTATTTGGAACAGGTATTTTGGGTTCATTATTATCCTATCCGGTGATGGTGTGGTTTACTGGCAGTCAAAGTGATTTGTATTGGTTTATTTATACGCCGCGTTTTGTCGGTGCGACGCTGATCGGTTCGGCGATCGCGTTCGTCGTATTGGTGAAGCTGCAGGAAACAACGATTTTCAAACGTTGGCAGCGCTTATTTTTGAGTGAGAGGATGTTTGGATGATCAAAACGAAGGTTTCAAACGTATTTCCATTGGCAGATGCGCCGTTGGTTCATTGTATAACTAACGAGGTCACCTGTGAAACGGTGGCGAATGCCTTGCTGTATATCGGTGCTAAGCCCATCATGGCCTCTGATCCAAGAGAGTTCAATGAGTTGTTTCAACAAACGGACAGTTTATTGCTGAATATCGGTCATTTATCAGAGGAGCGGGAAGCGAGTCTGATTGCTGCGGCTAAGCTGGCGAATAGGGGACAAAAACCGAGTGTTGTCGATCTGGTGGGCTATGGTGTCAGTCAGACTCGTGATCAGGTCGGGCGTTTGTTGATTGCGGAAAACCCTACTGTGGTGAAAGGCAATATTTCCGAACTGCGTAATTTTTGCGGCTTGCCAAGCCATGCTCGTGGAGTAGACGGCAGTGAGCTGGATCAAGGTGAAGCAGCACTCGAAGAATTATCCGCAGCACTGCAGCAAATAGTCAAACGCTACCCCAAAACGACTTTTTTAGCGACCGGCAGCCAAGACATTGTGGTCGATCAAAAATGTATTCGCCGCTTAGCTAACGGAGTGCCGGCGTTGGATCGATTCACTGGTACAGGTGATATTGTCGGCGCGATGATTGCTGCTTTATTAGGATGTGGAGTAAAAACAGCGGAGGCGGTTGTTGCCGCGGTCAGCTATTTTAATCTTTGTGGAGAGCAAGCCGGAGATGCGATCGGTTTAGCCGCTTTTCGCCAAGAAACATTGAATCAACTTTCGATCTTAATGGAAAAAGACTGGTGGACTGAAGTGAAAGGATGGGAAAAGCAGTGGATTTAACTTTGTATTTAGTAACAGGACGTTATGATTTTAGCGACGAAGAATTTTTAGCGGTGATCGAAGAGGCCTGTAAAAATGGCGTAACTCTAGTTCAATTACGTGAAAAGGAATTAGTGACTGGGAAATTTTATGAGCTTGCTTTAAAAGTCAAAGCCCTCACAGATCAGTATCAGATTCCTCTGATCATCAATGATCGAGTAGATATTTGTTTAGCTGTCGATGCGGCAGGAGTACACATCGGCGATGATGAGCTGCCGGTGGCGGTCGTTCGCTCGTTGATTGGGCCAGAAAAAATCTTAGGCGTTTCGGCGAAAACAGTTGAACGTGGGGTAGCAGCCGAAAAAGCGGGAGCAGATTATTTAGGGATTGGCGCGATGTTCCCTACGAAAACCAAAGATACTCCGCTGACGACCAAAGAAACGTTAAAGGCTATTAATGATGCGGTGACTATCCCAAGTGTGGCAATCGGCGGAATCAAAGAAGAAAATTTGACTGATCTTCGTGGAACCGGCATCGCGGGTGTCTCGATCGTCAGTGAGATCATGCGGGCGCAGGCTGTAGGTGAGAAAGTCCGCCGTTTAAAAGAAAAAATTACTGAAGTATTCGTGTAATTCAGTACCTTAACGGAATACGAATGGGAAATTTATCTTTGAAAATCCCTTAATATGAATTTGGAGGCATAGGAAATGATTAATCAAACACCTCAGGTCGTAACGATCGCTGGTTCTGACTCTGGCGGCGGCGCAGGCATTCAAGCAGATCTTAAAACATTTCAAGCTCGAGAAGCCTTTGGCATGAGCATCATCGTGGCACTTACTGCTCAAAATACGTATGGTGTGCAGAACAGCATGGCGATCCCTAGCACATTTATTGAAGAACAGTTTGATTCCCTGGCAGCTGATTTTGCGATCGGAGCTGCAAAAACAGGAATGTTAGCTGATGTGGAACGAGTGGAGACCGTTGTAAAGAAATTGAAGCAGGTCGACTTTGGCCCATTGGTCGTTGATCCAGTGATGGTGGCTAAAGGCGGACACCACTTACTGCAAAGTGATGCGGTGAAAACGATCAATCAGAAGCTATTGCCGTTAGCTGCGATCGTAACGCCTAATTTGCCGGAAGCAGAAGTAATCATCGGGCAGCGGATCGTTACAGATCAGGAGATGGTTGATGCGGCCAAGAAACTGCAAGCTTTCGGTGCACAAAATGTAGTCGTAAAAGGCGGTCATAGTGAAAACAAAGACGCAGCTGATTTTGTTTTGCTGGCATCAGGAGAAAACTTCTGGATGAGTGCTCCGAGAGTAGCTACAGCTAATACCCATGGCACGGGCGATACCTTCTCTGCTTGTATCGCTGCCGAGTTGGCTAAAGGAACCGAATTAAAAGAAGCGATCATTATGGGGAAGAAATTTATTCAAGCAGCTATCAGCCAGCCGATTTTTGTTGGGCATGGTCATGGGCCGACGAATCATTGGGCTAAGATGCTGGATGGTATCGTGATCAAATAGAAGAGGTTGTAACAGAAGCTACTTCAGGCATACCGTTTGTTCGGAAAAGGAGCTATGACAAGATTCTTGTCATAGCTCCTTTAATTTGCCTTCAAACAAATAGCCTGTCCCTGTTCTTGCAGATGTGCGACATGCTGTTCACCCCAGCTGCACAGGTTATCTAAAATATTTGAAAGACTGCGGCCGTAGTCGCTTAATGAATATTCTACTTTGGGCGGGACTTGCTGATAGACCTTGCGATCGATGATATTGTCCTCTTCTAATTCACGCAGCTGCTGTGTCAGCATTTTTTGACTGATGCCGGTGATGCCGCGTTTCAGATCACTAGGACGCATCGCTCCGTGACGAAGATTGCAGAGAATGATGGGTTTCCATTTTCCGCCGATTACATCCATGGTCGCCTCTACACCGATCATATATTCACGATTCTCCAAAAAAAATTTCCTCCTTAAAACCTTGATATGAATCAAAAGTTACTAAAAAGTACCTATAGTACAAAGAAGTGGGTACTTATCAAAAGGTCATCAACAGTATATAGTATCTTCTCGTAGGTTACAACTATTATTTGATGTCGGGCTTCATGAACAGGCAAAGCCGAATGGGTTCATGGAACCTTTCTGAGGAGGAACAAAATGGAAAAGAAAATATCACCAAACTTAACCTTACTGGCTCTCGCAATTAATGCGTTTGCGATCGGGTCAACCGAATTTATCAGCGTTGGTCTTTTACCGATGATCGTTAAAAGCTTCAACGTCACGTTAGCTCAAGCGGGCTTGACCGTTTCTTTATATGCATTAGGGGTTACGATCGGCGCGCCATTGCTGACGGTATTAACAGGAAAATGGAATCGTCGAAATTTGATGCTGGGGATCATGCTGCTGTTTATCAGCGGGAATTTGTTTGCGGCCTTTGCGCCAACTTTTTCGATTTTGCTGCTGGGTCGAATTTTGGCGGCGTTAGCTCACGGAATCTTTATGTCTGTTTCAACAGTCATTGCCGCGGATGTGGTAGAACCTTCGCGCCGCGCAAGTGCGATCGCTATTATGTTTACAGGTTTAACAGTAGCGACCGTTACGGGCGTACCATTAGGAACATTTATTGGTCAGCAAACGACCTGGAATATGTCCTTTATCTTTATTGCGGCGGTGGGTTTATTGGGCCTGATCGCCAGCAGTTTTTTAGTTCCGCGGCATTTACCGATTCCCGGCAAAGTTGATTTGAAAGGTTTTTCTCGTATCTTTACTAATAAACCGTTAGTGATGTCCTTCTTGATCACGGCCTTTGGGTACGGCGGAACTTTTGCCGCATACACCTATCTGTCACCAATTTTGGAAGGATTCGGTTTTTCAGCAAGCGCGGTTGTGATTATTTTGATCGTGTATGGTGTGATAGTCGCGATCGGCAATACCGTCGGCGGACATTTTGCCAATGAAAAGCCATTAGCCTCATTGATCAAAATGTTTGCTCTTTTACTGGCTGCATTGGTGTTCTTATTTGCGACAATCTTAATTGGAAATAATCGTTTAGGTTTATTGGCCGCGATGCTTTTAGGTTTATTCGCCTTCATGAACGTTCCTGGACTGCAGCTATATGTGGTGCAATTAGCAGAAAAATACGTACCGCAAGACATTACCTTAGCTTCAGCGCTGAATATCGCAGCCTTCAATATCGGAATTACATTGGGTTCAACTGTTGGCGCACAAGTTACTGGAAAAATGGGGATCACCTATACACCGATTTTTGGTGCGGGGATCGTTTTGTTGGCAATCCTCTTAGTTATGCAGGTGAAAAAAAGTGAATCACCTGTTGCGCTAAATGACGCTGCTGAATGTAAAGAATAGTTGTTTATAGACAAACGAAAGCCGTGACCACTTTGAAGTCACGGCTTTCTATTTTTTATTTGTTTTTCCAGACCTGCGCCAAAATGTCCTTAAAGACTAGAAAAGCATCCTGATCGTTGTATCCATAATCCTTTTTCAACCGCTTCAGCATGTCTGTTATTTGAGGAATATAATCATCCAAATGAACATCTTTTTGATACGCTGCTAAAACAGGATATTTGTCCGCCCAGACAGTCGTCCAATTGATTTCTTGCTGCTTTTCTTCACTGGTCTTGGCGATCACTTCCTTGATATCGTTCAAGTCTGGATCAAATTCGATCAGTTCGTCTAAGGAAACCTTGTAGGCAGCGGCCAATTTTTTGGATTGGTTGATATCCGGTAGGGTTTCATCGAGTTCCCACTTTGAAATCGTTTGTCTGCTCACACCGAGTTTTTCCGCGATATCTTCTTGGGACAGGCCTTGTTTTTTTCGAGCGTTGAAGAAATTATTTCCTAGTGTCATCGTTCATACCTCCAAACTTGATACCTTAAGTTTATCAGGATATGTCATGAATGCCAGCGAATAGCCACTGAACTTTAGCCCGCTTTCTTACCATTATCCAACGGCAGGTTTTTTGCGGAAATGAATCAGACATGCGATAAAAACAGCTAACAATAAGATCAATAAAACAATTAACGAAATTTGCGAACCGGTAACTGTCGCAGCGATGAAATCAGGTTGGGATTGCTGCGCCAAATTGATGATCGTTGCGACGATCGCTGTTGCAACGGCACCAGAGAATTGCTGTAAGGTATTGAATAACGTATTGCCGTCCCCGTATTCGTCTTCTGAAAGCAAGTTCATTCCAGTCGTCATTAGGTTGCTGTAAGAAAAACCGATACCAATCATATAAAAAACATGACCTGCGACAAAACCGAGCAGCAGCGGCGAACGTAATAATAAGGTCAAGGCGATCCAACCAATCGTCGCGAAGCTCAAGCCAAGCAGGATCGGTTTTTTTGAGCCGAAGCTGTCTAAAACACGGCCGGAGATCGGTGCCAAAATCGCACCAACAGCCGCTCCAGGCATCATCACAAGACCAGCAATAAAGGCATCTTTACCTAAAACGATTTGGATAAAGTTAGGCAAGACAAAGGAAATGCCTAAAAGTAAAAACTGACAAACTAAGAAGCCGCATAAGAATAAGACAAAGACTTTATTTTTCAAAACGGTAATCCGGACTAACGGATGTTTTCCACGAGTGGCTTGGCGATAGAAGAGCACGAGTCCAGCGATTCCAATCGCTAAAGAAACCAGGCTTATCCAACTGCCGATTTGATTTAGGAACATCAAGAGTCCGCTGAACAGCAGTGCCACACCAATCAGACTTACGATATCCAGGGCACCAGTTTTCTTGACCGGCATCTCTGGAATAGCATACAGACCGATTACTAACGAGATGGCCAGGACCGGCAATAAAAATAAAAAGATCGCATGCCAAGAAAGACTGGCGGTCATGATACCGCCATACGTTGGACCAATCGCTGGGGCGATCGAAGTCGTCAGTGTACCGACGCCCATCATAGTTCCGCGTTTATGCATAGGCGTGAAATTCAAAATAATGTGGAACATCAGCGGTAGAGCAATACCTGTACTGATTCCTTGGAACAGCCGTCCGATCAATAAAATACTGTAAGAAGGCGACCATAGATCAATCATTAATCCCGCGATGAAAAAGAGATTCGCGACAATAAACAATTTACGGATCGAAAAATTTTTCAATAAATAATTGGAAAATGGCACCATGATAGAGATCACTAAGAGATAAATAGTCGTGACCCATTGGACCATACCAGTGGAGATCCCAAACTGTTCGATCAAGGTGGGAAAGGTCACGTTCATGGCGGTCTCGATCAGAACGCCGGCAAAGGACATGATCCCGGTGGCAAGGACAGCTAGCAACAAATGGATTTTCTTTTCTTTCATGTAATAACCTCACTTTGTTTCTACAGATAACGTTACGTTGTGTGACTATCGCGTGTCCGGTTCTGAGCTGATTTTTACTGAAATAGCGGATGGGTGAAACAGGAAGAAAAACGGAAAGCTGAACGTATTTTTCAAAAATCAGAAAAATACGCCTATTATCACCACGCCTATGATCCAACTAAACGTCTCAGTATGTCAGTAATATTAATACGAAATGAACGCCCCACTCACTAATAATCCTGCAAAAAGTTGAACTCGCAGCTACCTCAGACAGCTGAACGCATTTTTCAAAAACCAGAAAAATGACTCCTATATTCGACACGCCTATCATTTTACTAACCTACTAAAGCAGGAAGTAAAACTGACAAAAAAAGAGAGAGGTGGTTTCTAAATTAATAGAAACCGCCTCTCTCTCGACACGCCAAGCGTGTTATCTGTACGATTTATTCACAAAATGCATTGTAAAGCTTTTTTTGGTCAAGGTCAAGTTTAGCGTTGAATTAAAAAGCTGATAATGGCGAAAAGAGCGATGTGCGCAGGATAAAAAACATAAAAGAAATTTCGCATGCTGCGGCCTTTCTCACCATTGTATAGAATAATTGGAATCACAGCTAAAAGCATCATCCATTGATAATTCATCGTAAAGGCATACTGGATGCCGCCGCCAAATATCAATGTAATCGCAGCAACTATAACTACGGCAGCTACTTGTAAAGCCTTTTTTCCATGGAAAAGGTAAAACATGACCGCCAATGCAACAAATAAGATGCCGCCTTCAGTGAGCAGCAGTGTTGGAACAAGCAAGTTAAAGGCTTGGAAAAACAGCATTCCAAATGTTGAACCTAGTAAAGTATTGTTAGACAACAATACTATAGATAATATGCTTAACAGTGTTGGAACAAGGAACCAAACCAATCCTTTAGTAAATGTCTCCCTTTGCTTAAAGTATTCGCACGCCTGCATATAGACGGTTCCTAAAAAGAGCGTACCAAAAATATTATTGATTACGATGGCATCACCGATTGCGAAATAATGATTTAGAATCAAGTTGATGATTCCCATTAACCAATACCCCGCTAATAAACGAAACATATATTTTTTACGATTGCTTGTGTGGATAAACCCTTCTGAACTTTCAAATAGAAAAAGTGGTGCAGCGATTCGACCAATCCAGTGAAACCACATAGGTACCCCTAAAGTCATGAAAAATTCTGCGAGGTGATCGATCACCATCGTCACAACCCCTACAATTTTTAACTGGAAACCAGTCTTTCCCTTATTCATTAAAAAACTCCTCTCGATGTCATCCGTTCTTCGTCACGTGAGTAGAAGAATGAGATGTGTGCGAATCCAATCTTGAAATTTCGCGTCTAGCTAACAGTCTCTTTAAAAGAGAGATAGTTGCAATTTGGCTAACTAGATTTCTAAGATAGCAAAACTTTTTACTACGCACCATTTATTGAGCCCACAATCAACTTACAAAAATGAGAGGTGAACTGTCAGAAAATTCTTTAAACTTATTGACAACTAAAAGAACCTCCGTTATCATTACAATCATAAATTAATTTAAATGCCATTTAAATTTAATTTTCAAAAAGGAGAATTTCTATGAACGCGACGACTACGACACAAATGATGATTATTATTAGACTGAGGACTTGAGACTTGTTTTGAAAAAAACAGTTTGAAGTCCTGTTTGACATTTGTTGAGTGGGATTCTCCAAAGCATCCCGCTAAGAAATTAGTGAGATGCTTTTTTTGTTCATCCTGCTCGGTATTGCAGCGCGAGGGTGTACGTAAAAGTAAAGGGAGTAGCGTTTTTCAAAAGTAGTGAGGCATCAATTGCTAAAGTCGTTCTAATTAAAAAGGAGTGGGAAAAAATGGAAAACAACGTAACTAAGGTGAATTTTAAAGAATCATCGATCTACACAGTCGAAACAACGGAGGCGCCAAAAGCAATTGGTCCTTATGTTCAAGGAAAAGTCGTGAATGGCATGTTGTATGCTTCTGGTCAAATCGCGTTAGATCCGACAAGCGGAGAAATGGTCGGCGAAACGATTGAAGACCAAACGTATCAAGTGTTACGGAATGTCGGCGGACTTTTAAATGCGGTCGGGGCGGATTATGACCAAGTGGTAAAAACGACCTGCTTCTTGAAGAATATGTCCGATTTTGTGGCCTTTAATCAAATTTACGAAAGCTTTTTTGATAATGAAAAGCCTAGCCGTTCATGTGTCGGTGTTGCTAATTTGCCAAAAGAGGCCTTGGTAGAAGTAGAGATCGTGGCGGTGGTGGAGTAAAAGAAAACAGAGCGGGAAAAGCCCCCGTTCTGTTTTTTTAAATATGCAAAATAAAAATAAATACGAGCGCAGCAACAGTCTGAACGGCACCGACGGATAACCCGTAAAGCAAGAAGCGCGGGCCTTCTTTTAAGAATTTTTTGAAATCTAAACGTAAACCGATTGCCGCCAATGCGGTAGTTTCGAACCATGTACTGATAAAATGTGCGCCATCACTAAAGAGTGCAGGTAGAGTAAAGAAACTATTGATGATGCAAAAAATTAAAAAGCTGGTGACATACCATGGGATCGGAAATTTTTTCTTCGCTCCTTTGGCTGCTACTATACCATCACGTTGAGCTTTGCGCTCGAATAAGAAAACGACGACCACTAGGAAAATGATGCGGGTGATTTTAAAGAGCATCGCATATTTAACCGTTTCTGGATTGACCAAACTGGCTCCGGCGACAACTTGACCTACGGATTGTAAGGTTCCGCCAAGCAAAGCACTTTTACTTAATAAGGCATCACCGTACAGAGACATTCCTAAAAAGGGTAGTGTCAGCATCATCACGGTTCCCAGCAAATTAACTAATGTAATAATCTGCCCTTTTTCTTCATCGTTTGCTTCGATCGAAGGGGCAATCGCACCGATCGCCGATGATCCGCAAACGGCATTCCCGCCGGCCATCATCATAGCCATCTTTTTATTGAAGCCCAGTTTGCGGCCGATCCAATAGGCTCCGATAATGACAGTCGTCATGATCAATAGAATGAAGAGCAATCCTTTGATCCCCATCTCTCCGATCGTTTGGAAGGTCACCGTGAAGCCCAGTAAGACGACGGAATATTCCAATAAACGACTTTCGGAAAATTTAGTACCCGCTGCTAGAGCCGGCTGCTTAAACAGGGTGTTTCCTAAGACGATCCCTATTAGAATTGCTAAGGTCGCGCCACCTAATTTTGGTAGGAATAACGCCAATAATTTCGCCAAGATTGCTACGCCCAAGGATAATCCCAGGCCGGGCAAGATGGGTTTAGATTTTGTGTAAAAGTTAGTAAACATGTTAGAATCCCTTTCTTGTTAATGATTCGGATACAAAAGACTTTGCATAATGGCTGTTTCCTCTGAACGATGAAGAAAAGATAACGCTTGTTACATAGTATCGCTTCTTACGTAAAGTTCAAACGATTTTCATTTGCATAACAAATTATAACCGATTGCTTTCATTATTATAATTTATTGATATAATACCTTAGATAGAAAAAGTTAATGGAAGTGATTGCGATGTTTAAATGGTTAGAAACTTTCAGAGTAGTATATGAGACAAAAAACTTTTCTAAGGCTTCGGAGATTCTATTTATTTCTCAGCCGACAGTTTCAGCTCAAATTAAGCAGTTAGAAAATGAATTTGGTACACAATTATTCATCCGCAGCGGGCGGAAGGAAGTTCTGGTCACCCCGCAAGCGGAGATACTATATGAACGTGTCGTGGATTTGATGGATGATTGGGATAAGCTGTATCAAGCGGTTCAAACGAATCAGCAGCAAACGGTTCGTTGCGTGATCGGCGCTTCCCACACCTTTGCTAATTATGTCTTGCCGGCACTCTTGATCCAGCTGCAACAGAATTTTCCGCAAATTCGGTTTAGTGTTCGAATGATGAATTCGTTAGAGGTTTTACAAGCGGTGGAACAACACACAGTGGATATTGGGTTTATTGAAAAACCTTTATCTGCACCAAGCATCAAACGATTTTCGTTGATGGAAGACCAGCTGGTCTTGGCTGGGGACACAGAAAAAGGACCGTGGCTGGTGCGAGAAAATACTTCGGGTGTTTATTATTATACGAAACGTTACTTAGAAGAAAAGGATATAGCAGGAACTATCATGGAAATTCAGAGCAATGAAGTTATTGTGAGCTTGCTGAAGCAGGGGTTTGGCTGCTCCATAGTTTCAGAGCGGGCAGCGGAAGAAATCGCGCATCAAAGACTGGATGACAGCTATAAGCGCAATTTCTATTTGATCCGGCGCAAAGCCAATTCTTCTGATGCCATCGAAAAATGTGCCGATTTCATCTATGAATGGAGCAAACACTAAAATACAAAAAGCAGGAATCATTTTTTTAAAGGACCATAGATAGTGTGAGCATACTGACAATTTTTTGTCAGTGCCCATTATCTATGGTCCTTTTCAAAACCAGCGGATTATCTATTCATTTGTCCGATTCACTGTTTGAGTTATTTCAGCTAAGAACTGCACAGCTTCTTCTAAACGCTGAAAATCAACGATCGATAGATTATCCTTTGGTGTATGCATGACGGCTTCCATCAATAAATACATTTGTGTCGAGGCAATGGCGACCGCTGGAATTCCTGCTCCAGCAAACAGCATATGATCGCCCATTGGCCAAGGTTCAACTTTTTCAACGGTCGGATATTTCAGCGCAAACGTATCTAACTGAGCGGTCAATGGTTCCGAACATTCATAGAGTGAATAGGAAATAGAGCTGTTTTGCATACCCGCACCATCGACATTAAAGGCGAGGGCATATTCTGCTGGTTGTTTCAATGAGTGTTCCATAAACGTCATTTCACCAGGCATCGAATAGTAATCTTCACCGTTGAATAAAATAAACTCAAGCTGATTCTCTAAGGGTTTCTGAATCAACTGCTCGGCTAAAGTAAGTAGGACGGCGACGCCCGTTCCATTATCCAACGCACCAGGAGTCGTTGGTTTGGTATCGATGTGGGCTGAATAGGCAAGTTTCTTTCCTGTACCATAAATTGCGATGACATTTGCTGAGACTGCGGGTCTGCGTTCAGTCAATAAGCGTAAGGAAGCTTGCTTCTTATTTAATAGTAAGGACAAGAATTTTCCTTTGACTGTTCCACATGGAACATTAAAGTCGCCATCCTGAATGATCGGTACGGGAACATCTGCCAGAAAACTCACGGTAATGACTGCTAAAGGTTGTTTTTGTTCTAGTTCACGAATAATCGCTTGATGTTCTTCCGGATTCCAAAAAGGCATGCTTTTCGGCATAAGCGGTTCTTTACATAAGTCACCATACAACACACAAATTTTATCTGTCAGATCTGCGGTCTGTAGTTCTTGGAGCGTTTGTATACAAACCAACTCCCCGTGTACATCGCAGGGAAGCGCGTATTCCGCTGCTTCCACTTCGACTGAACAGCCGTCCACGATCAATTCCGCGCCATCGTTTTGCCAATCCATACAAGAAAATTCCTGCAGCTGAACATGATATCCTAACGAACGAAATGTTTCGGCCGCATAGTCAACTGCTGCTCTATTTCCAGCTGATCCAGTTGCTCGTGGCCCGATTTCCTGACACAATTTTTCCATATGACAGACTAAACTATTTTTATTGATTTCCATTTTACAACACGCCCTTTTACTTGATACCATTAGTATGGAAGAGACGCGGAGGCATTTCTTGACCTTCCTTGTGATTCTCGCGTTCAGTACATATATAAGTAGGGAAGATAAGTAGTGGAGGGGCAATGATGGCAAATTTAGAACATGCAGCAGCAGTTACGCGGATGCAGACATACATTGATGCGCATTTAGACGAGGAGATCACCCTGCATGCTTTAGCCCAGCAAGCAGGCTATTCACCGTGGCATTGCGCCAAAATGTTTAAGGAGTACACGAATAAAGCTCCCTTCGAATACATTCGCCAATTACGTTTATCGCAAGCGGCATTGGTTTTACGGGATGAAGAATTACGGGTGATCGATGTTGCTTTGGATTTTGTCTTTGACTCCCATGAAGGCTTTACTCGGGCTTTTCGCAAGCAGTTTGGTGTTACTCCGAAGGCTTATCAAAAGCAGACACCGCCAATTCCATTATTTACACCTTACCCAGTGGAAAGCTATTATTTGATGGGCGAGGAGCATGATGAATTGCCGCCGTTGTCGAAAAATCTGCATGTTCGATTGATTGATTTTCCGGCTCGCAAGTTGATTTTATTGCGTGGAGAAAAAGCGGAAACCTATATCGAATATGCTTGGGAGATCGGGTGTGATGTTTGGGGAATTCTTGCCAGTATCAAAGAGGCACTGTATGAACCGATAGGTCTATGGCTGCCGGAAAGCATGCGTCCAGCAGGAACCTCCAGATATGCACAAGGAGTCGAAGTAGCCGTTGATTATCAAGGGATCATTCCCGCAGGCTTTGAAAGCATTGATCTACCTGCTTGTCAGATGCTGTTGTTTCAAGGTGATCCGTATGCGGAAATGCGCTTTGATGAAGCGATTAATGAGGTGATGGAGCAGATTGATCACTATGATCCTGATGAAAATAATTGCCGCTGGGCAGAAAATGATGCGCCTCGGATTCAACTGGAGCCGCAAGGATATCGAGGGTATATCGAAGCAAGACCGGTCCATTTTAATTAAAAACAGAAGCTTTCGAACGCTAAAAAAAAGTTTGAAAGTTTTTTTTCATTCTATCTATATATGAAGGAAAAATTTCGGGAGTTTTTTTGTCAACCGCCTAACTGAAAAATCAGTCGAAAGTCTGAGGTGAAGCGCCCCCCGAATGATATAATTAGCTCAATCACAAAGAATAAAAAAATCAGAAAAAGGTTGGGATAAAAATGAAACGAAAAGGCTCAGGTATCATTGTTGGGATTGTCGTCATCGCTTTGGCAATTGGTGCATATTTGATAACGACATATAATTCATTGGCTTCAGCAGAAAACGATGTGGATGCAAAATGGTCGCAAGTGGAAAATGTGATGCAGCGGCGGGCAGATTTGATTCCAAATCTCGTAAATAGTGTCAAAGGCAGCATGAATCATGAAGAAAAAATCGTCAAAGAAATTACTGATGCGCGTAAAGCGTACAATAATGCGAAGACACCGGCTGAAAAAAATACAGCCAACGATCAAATTGATCAAAGTTTAGGTACAATGGTGAATGTCATTCAGGAAAGCTATCCTACGTTAGCTTCTAATGAAAACGTTAAAACGTTGATGGTACAGCTGGAAGGAACAGAAAACCGGATTTCAGTTGAACGGAAAAACTATATTGAAGAAGTCAATGAGTACAATCAAAGCCTAGTTCGCTTCCCCAAAAATATGGCAGCGAAAGTGTTAGGCTTCGACAAAAAAGCGAATTTCAAGGCTGACGATAAGGCCAAAGAAGTGCCGGATGTCAGCTTCGAATAAGAATGGGTGAGGAAAAATGAAAAGGGAAGAGCGTGCTTCAGGGAAACGAGTCCATCAAGAGGTCGTTGATAATTATCGGAAGATACGCAAACGCAATGGGGTCTTTTCCATAATTTTAGTGATTGTGATGCTGGTCAGCGGGTTTGGATTGTTCAATCTTTTTTCGAGCAATGGCTATAGCACTAAAAAGGCCGCCTACGATCAGCAGCTGACGACCTTGGATCAAGAACGAGAAGACATTTTGTCTGGTAAAAAAGTTACCGTCAGTCAATCCTTCAAAACGACCATGAATGATAATTTGGCAAACCTGAAGGAGTATCCTAAAACTGCCAATAATTATAATGTGGCGATCAAAGATACGGATGGACAATTAACGATCAATAAGAATAATATCTTTGTTTCTGATAACGCCAAGATGCTGAGTCAGGAAACGAAGCAAAAGATTTATCAATTGAACAAGCAATTAGCGGCAAGTACGAACGGGGCACAGTTCGAAGTGGTCACAGTACCCAAATTGCCTCGCGGAGAAGACATCGAATCTTATGCCAATAAGATCTTCAATCAATTGGGGATTGGTGATAAGAACGAAAACAATGGGGTTTTATACTTGGTTGCTTTGGACGAACGAGAATTTCGTTTAGAAGTTGGCTATGGTTTAGAAGGTTTGATTCCAGATGGGAAAGCGGGTGACATCATCAATGATGACGATGTGGTCGATGCCTTCAAAGATAAAGAGTATGACAAGGGAGTCAATCAAGTTTTAGATGAAGTCTTCGCGATCATGAATACGAAGACTGCGTTGGTCGATTCACAGATCAAAAACATTAAGAGTCAACGGACAAAGCTGATGTTCTTTCATTGGACAGGTGCGGTAGTCTTAGGCCTGTTGTGTTTTGTCAGTCTGTTATTAGTAGTTAATCTATTACGGGCACGGATTTTCCTAAAAGAAAACTACAAAAAATATCAGACAGAAACAGCTTCGATCACAGGTGAAGGAGAATTACAGCGAACCGTTAAACATACCGAGCTTTACCAAATTTTGCTGAGCGGTTTAGCGGTTGGGATGTCAGTCGGAGGAATCAAACGGGCGATTATCCAAGGAAGACTGCTACGAAATCCTTCAGCTGAAAAGAAAATGTTCGGTCGTATTTTGATCGGAGATACCTTGTATTCTGGTAATGGCGATGTCTTAACGACGGCTTACCTAGCGTCAAATTATAACTCTAATAATTGGTCCGATAATGACAGTGGATCAGGCGGAGGCTCTTCTTGGGGTTCCTTCGGCGGCGGTTCATCTGGTGGCGGCGGAGCGTCAGGCGGTTGGTAATTGAATAGTAGATAAATGAGCGTGAGACGATATTTTTTAAGTCTCACGCTTTTTTGCCAGTTCCACTTCTTGCTTTAGCAAGACTTAGTGGAATGGTACGCGTAGCGAAACTCGCGGTATTTTTCTGCTTTTTAGAAAAATGTAATCCTCTAACCAGAGGTAGCTGGCAGTTCCACTTCTTGCTTTAGCCAGACTAGTGGAATGGTATGCGTTGCGAAACTCGCGATATTTTTCTGCTTTTTAGAAAAGTGTAATCCTCTAACCAGAGGTAGCTGCCAGCACGCTTATTCTAAAATTCATTAAAAGAGTTCGAAATCAGGCTATCAAAAAATAGAGCAATTATTCGAATGTTTTCCGCTTTATGCAGGGTTCCGACTATAATGAATGTGAGGAGCTTTATTTTTTTGTCCGTTGCAACGGTCAAAAACGAGTGAAGCGTTTTCTTTCTGACGGGTTATGATAAAAACAAGAAGGGGAGGTCGATAGCCGTGGGAGCAAAGAAAAATCGTGAACAGAGGCTGTTACTACTTCTAACGAAACGACATGACTACATGACGTCCGATGAATTGGCGGAGCACCTAGGAACTTCGCAAAAGACGATTTATCGCCTAATCAAAAAAATCAATGAGGCATATGGCGAAGGACTGATTCAGTCAGAAAAGGGGCGAGGCTACAAATTAAACTACGAAAAATATATCAGCCAAACGAACGTTCAACCCAGCCAACGCAGTCAATATTCACCGCAAGAGCGTAGAAATCGCGTGATGGAGGAGTTGTTACTCTCATCACCGAACGCGAAAAATGTTTACGACTTGTTTGAAGATTATTATGTCGGTGAGTCAGTCATTTTCAGTGATGAACAGATCATTGCTGAATACCTGCAGCGCTACGAGCTGAGATTGGAACGGAAGCAGCGGACATTGGCGATTTTAGGGAAAGAGGCAAACCTTCGTCGTGCAATCGCTGATTTGATTCAGGTGCATAATATCATTGAAATCGATGAACTGAAGAATCATTCAGAATTGAATTTCAATAATTACGATGTGCTGTTTATCTTAGACCAGCTTAAACTGATGGAGAAACAATTGCAGTTGACGATTCCGTATCCGTACAATGTCAATATTTTTTCACATTTGTATATTTTGATCAGCCGCTTGCGGAAGATTCGCAAGCTGCCAAACGAAGAAATGAGTCCGCTTTCTAAAAAAGAGCAGGAACGTTTGGAGCAAGACACGGCGCTTTATCAAGTCGCTAAGTCCTCGATTAGAAATGTAGAGAATTATTTGCATAACGAGCTGCCAGAGTCAGAAGTTTACTATCTTTATCAATATTTGGCCTCATCGCGGATGCAAGGTTCATTAAGTAAAGTAACAAAATTTTCTTCAAAGGTCGTGGAGATCACGAACACCTATCTGGATAGTATGAGCCAGCGTCTGAATATCTCAGCTAAAGGGGATTCGATCTTTCTTGATTTGGCGAACCATATCAAACCGATGATCAATCGCTTGGAACATGGGATTCATGTAAAAAATAGTTTATTGGATCAGATCAAAATGACCTATGAAACGATTTTTTCAGATGTCAGTGATGTTTCTGATGAAGTCAGTCAGCGTTTTGAATTGCCGAAGATCAATGAGGACGAGAACGGATTTATCACTTTGTATTTTGCGCGGATCATTGAAACGAACCAATTACCGATTCGGACGGTGATTATGTGCACGACAGGTGTTGGTACTTCAGAACTTTTGCGGGTCAAGATCGAGAAGAAATTTCCTGAGTTGGAGATTGTTGATGTAGTGGCTTCAAGGGATGCAAAGCGGTTTACAGAAAAATATCCGGGAATTGATTTGATTCTAACAACAATCAGTGTCAGTGATACGATCCCGATCCCATCTCTACTGGTGAGTGCGATGTTTACACGAGATGATCAGACCCGGCTGCAAAAGAGAATTGAGGCGATTTATGATGAACGATAATTTTTTTCAGGTCTTCTTGGACCAAACGTTTAAAAACAAAGCACACGTTCAGCGTTTTATCGCAGAGTTCGCTAACCAAACGGAGGCGGAAGAACTGATTGCTTTATTGCAGCAGCGGGAAAAAGTCGGCAATACAATGATCGCGGAACATGTGATTTTGCCTCATTTAGAAAGTCCGAAGATCGAACAAAGCCAAGTTTTGCTAATCCGATTAGCAGAGCCCATTGATTTTGATGAAAAGACCCCAGCAGTTCAGCTGATCATTACGATCCTATTGAAAAGTAACGAGAGCCAAGAAACGAAAAAGGAAATCGCGCAATTTACCCGGCGATTAGCAGATGATGATTTTATCGACCAGTTACTAAGCTTTGAAAAGGAAGCCGAAATTTACCAGATATTATAGGAGGAAATATAATGAAAATCGTTGGAGTAGCAGCATGTACAGTGGGTATCGCCCATACATACATTGCACAAGAAAAATTAGAGAACGCCGCAAAAAAAGCGGGTTGTGAAATGAAAGTAGAAACACAAGGAACAATCGGGATCGAAAATGAATTAACGCAAGAAGAGATCGATCAAGCGGACATTGTAATCTTAGCAGTTGATGTAAAGATTTCCGGCAGAGAACGTTTTGATGGCAAACGAATCATCCAAGTACCAACAGAGATCGCTGTAAAATCACCAAATAAATTGATTGAAAAAGCCCAAGAGGTTGTTGCTCAAAAGGTTTAGGGGGAATTGAAATGGAAGTAAAGGACATTGTGGATTTAGACATCGTCAAAACCAATATGACCGCTAAGACCAAAGATGATGCGTTAAATGATCTAGCGAACCAGTTATTGATGAATGGCTACATCTCTGAAGTAGAAGGATTTATCAAAGACATTTACGCTCGGGAGGCGGAAGGCCAAACGGGTATTGGAAATTATATCGCGATCCCTCATGGAAAAAGCGCCTATGTCAACAAGGTCGGCGTAGCGATTGGGATTAATCAAGAGGAAATCCCATGGGAAAGTTTAGATGGTAAAGGCGTGAAGGGGATCATTCTCTTTGCGGTGGGCAATGACAATGACGGCGCGACCAATCATTTGAAATTATTGTCGCTGTTTGCCAGAAAACTGGGAAACGATGAAGTGGTCGGCAATCTGTTGCAGGCGAAAAAGCCAGAAGATGTTGTTGAAGCATTCGCTTAGTTAAATGGAGGAAGAAAAATGAAAAAAATTAAAGAGTTAAATCTTAAAGGGCACTTATTGACGGCGATCTCTTACTTGATTCCGATCGTCTGCGGTGCCGGGTTCTTGATCGCCATCGGAATGGCCTTTGGCGGTTCGAGTCAGGATGCATTAGTGCAAGGGAAATTCACGATTTGGGATGCGTTGGCAACGATGGGCGGAAAAGGCCTAGGATTGCTGCCAGTTGTAATTGCGACTGGAATCTCGTACTCGATCGGCGGAAAACCAGGGATTGTCCCGGTTTCATCATTGGTTTAACAGCGAATGCGATCGGCGCTGGTTTTATCGGCGGGATTTTAGGCGGTTACTTGGCAGGTTATCTAGTATTAGCAATTTTAAAATATGTTAAATTACCAAATTGGGCTAAAGGCTTAATGCCAACACTGATCATTCCATTCCTAACCTCGATAATTGGCGGTTTGATCATGGTGTACATTATTGGTGCACCGATCGCGGCGTTAACGTCATTATTAACAAATTTCTTGGATGGTTTAGGCAATTCTTCACTATTAGTATTCGGCGGTGTGATTGGTCTATTGAGTGGAGTTGACTACGGCGGTCCAATCAACAAAACGGTTTTCGCCTTTGTCTTGACGATGCAGGCAGAAGGACTAAATGGTCCGATCACTGCTTTACAGTTAGTAAACACGGCGACTCCGATCGGTTTTGGCTTAGCCTTCTTTATTGCGAAATTATTCGGGAAAAATATCTATACAAAATTAGAAGTTGAAACATTGAAATCAGCGGTACCAATGGGTGTTATCAATATTGTTGAAGGAGTCATTCCATTAGTCATGAACGATATCGTGCGCGGTGTTGTGGCAACAGCTATCGGTGGTTTTGCTGGCGGAGCAACAACGATGATCTTAGGCGCAGATGCGACAGTACCATTTGGCGGAGTACTGATGATACCGACAATGTCGAGACCTTGGGCAGGTGTGATCGCGATTCTAGTAAACGTGGTCGTAACGGCAGTCGTCTTAGCTGTAATCAAGAAAAATGTTACAGAGGAAGATGCGGCGATGCAAGTTGAAAAAGAAGAAGACGATATTAATCTAGAAGATATTCAAATCTTTTAATACGGAAAGAGTGGCGACACATGAAAAAAGTAGAATTCTCCCCATCATTGATGACGATGGATTTAGATAAGTTTAAAGAACAGATCACTTTTTTGAATGACAAGGTAGATTCTTATCATATTGATATTATGGACGGGCATTACGTACCAAACATTACTTTGTCCCCTTGGTTCATTGAAGAATTGCGAAAAATTACGACATTACCGATGTCGGCCCATTTGATGGTGACTGATCCGAGTTTTTGGGTACAGCAGCTAGTAGATCTGCAATGTGAATGGATCTGTATGCATGCGGAGGTGTTAGACGGTTTAGCTTTTCGTCTGATTGATCAAATTCACGACGCTGGCTTGAAAGCTGGAATCGTTTTGAATCCGGAAACACCGATCGAAACGATCTATCCTTATATCGAACTCGTTGATAAAATCACGATCATGACCATCGATCCCGGCTTTGCTGGTCAACGGTTTATTGAAAGTACCTTAGATAAAATCGTGGCTCTACGGGAGTTGCGTGAGGAAAAAGGCTATGATTACGTGATCGAAATGGACGGTTTTTCCAACCGTAAATCCTTCAAACGGATCGATGCAGCCGGTCCAGATATCTATATTGTTGGGCGCAGCGGTCTCTTCGGTTTAGACGAAGATATTGCTAAAGCCTGGGAAATAATGGTCAAAGACTATGAAGAAATGACTGGTAAAAAACTGAGCTATGCAGAAGTAAACTAATGTTGGAAGAGGCTGCTTCTGGAGCATCGTTTAATCAGAAAAGGAGCTGTGACAAAAGTCTTGTCACAGCTCCTTTTTCCGAAAAAACGGTATGCCAGAAGTAGCTTCTTCGGAAATAAGCCGAAATTTCACAAAAATTTAAGAAGCAATTTTCGGAAATTCCTTCTTATTTCTTGAAGCTGACCACTTCTGTCACGACCTCTTTCTTTACAGCTAAGTATATGCAGAAAAAGACTAGCGCGAATTTGATTCAACTTCGGTCATATTCTTAACAGAATGCTAGCTGCTGCAAATTTCCAAGCATTGAGCAGCTTTTTTGTGATATAGTATACAATAATGTAAACGCTTTAAAAGAATGGAGGAATGTGATGGAATATCGAGGCCCAATGCTGGTAGTAAAAGATATGGAGCGGTCAAAAGCGTTCTATCGAAAATTTTTAGAAGTGGCGATTGTTTCTGATTTTGGCGAGAACGTGACGTTCAGTGGCGGATTGTCACTGCAAACGGAAGAATCGTGGATTCGATTTACCGGTTGTGACAAAGAGATATTCAACTATCAGAATAATACTGTGGAGTTCTATTTTGAAACGAAGGACTTTGAGGGGTTCATCGAACGAACCAAAGGAGAGGATCTGGAATTTTTGCGAGACGTCGCAACGATGGAATGGGGGCAAAAGGTTGCCTGCTTCTATGATCCTGATAAGCATGTGATCCAAGTCGGAGAAGATCTGACTGTTATGGTGAAACGGCTGGCCGCAGATGGACTGACCATTGATGAATTAGGAAAGAAAACCTTTCTTGGCAAAGAAATGGTAGAAAATATGCTGAAGAGTTAAAAAGTTAGTTGAAGGTCGCAACCTTCAACTAGCTTTTTTTATTTTGTCCAGCTTTCATAAAAGAAAGACGAATGCTCCCACGAAGGGAATTGTTTGGTTTGAACATTCCGGGCATACTCCGTGGAGCAATGAACGGGAGAAATTTGTAGAAGTCATTGAGAAAATTGCTGAACAAACAAAATAAAACCAGCGTATCAACGAACAAGCTCGTAGATACGCTGGTTTTCTAATTTTCGAATTGTGCTTGGTGCAGCTGATAATAACGACCTCGTTGAGTTAACAATTCTTCGTGAGTTCCTTGTTCGACGATGTTTCCATCGTTGACCACTAGGATTAAGTCCGCTTCACGGATTGTTGAGAGGCGATGGGCGATGATGAAGGAAGTTTTATCTATCATTAATCTACCCATGGCTTCTTGAATCAGCAATTCTGTTTGTGTATCAACATTCGATGTCGCTTCATCAAGAATCAATAATTCGGCATTGAGCAGCATCGCCCGAGCGATCGTCAACAATTGTTTTTGACCTTGAGAGATGGCTAATCCATCTTCTGTCATCACGGTATCGTAGCCTTTCGGCAATTGCGCGATGAAATCATGGATATGGGCGGCTTTAGTCGCTCTGATCACATCTTCTAAAGTGGCTTCTTCATTTCCGTAAGTCAGATTCTCAAAAATCGTCCCAGTAAAGAGCCAGGTATCTTGCAAGACCATCGCGTATTGTTTTCGCAGACTGCTTCGAGTGGCTTCCTTGATATTTTGTCCGTCTAAATAAATCACACCGTTATCGGGATCGTAAAAACGCATCAATAAATTAACGATCGTCGTTTTTCCTGCCCCCGTCGGTCCAACAATCGCGACGACACTGCCAGCAGAAATATCAAAGGATAAATCTTTGATGACCGGCTGTTCTTTCTGATAACTGAAAGAAACATGGTCGAAGCGAACATCTCCACGGGCTTTTTCGAAGACGTGAGCATTAGGGACATCCTGAACTTCAGGCTCTTCGTCTAGTAGCTTGAAGATTCGTTCAGCCGCTGCGATAGAAGATTGCAAATCGCTGAAAATATTCGCTAGTTCATTGATTGGGCCAGAAAATTTCCGAGAGTACAAGACAAAGGAAGAGAGTTTTCCTAAGGTTAAATGACCATATAGGAATAAAAAGGCGCCTAGAACACTGATCAGCGACAACGAGACGTTGTTGATGAAGTTGACAGAAGGACCTGTCATACTTCCGTAGTATTCTGCATTGTAATAAGCGGTCATCGCTTCCTCATTTTTCTTGCCAAAGCGGGAAATCATAGTTTCTTCCTGATGATAGACCTTAGTAGTTTGTTCACCGGATAAAAGTTCTTCAGTCAAACCGTTCAATTCTCCTAGCTTAGCTGAACGTTTGCGAAATAATGGTTGAAACTTATTGGTCAAAAAACGCGTCAGTAAAATCGATGCGGGAACTGTAACGACAAAGATCGTGACCATCAAAGGTGAGATTACCAGCATCATGACAAAGGAGCCGATGATCGTTACTAAACTGCTTAAGACTTGGACCGAATCACTTGCTAGTGACGTATTGATCGTGTCGATATCGTAACTCATGCGGCTGACAATATCCCCGGTTTGGTGCTGGTCAAAATAGCCGACAGGCAACGAAACGATTTTATCAAAAAGGTCTTTTCGCAAGCGAAACGCGATTTTTTGACTCAAGTAGATCATTAAGCGGCTGATCCCGTAGCTTAGAATGGCTGACGCTAAATAGAAACCCACCATCAAACTACAATAGAAGAAAACTTTTTGAAAGATGACATTTCCTTTGCCGATTTGGATCGCATCAATCGCGTATCCAGACAATAATGGACCGACCAGCGCAAATAAATTGCTAGCGATCGTCAAGATCACTGCCAGAAACAGCAGCCATTTAAATTGATATAAATATCCCCACAAGCGGAGCAGCGTACCTCTGCGTGAATTCTTATTCTTCAATGGCTTGCCCTCCAGTCTGACCTTGGTAGATTTCTTGATAGGTTGGATTTTCAGCTAATAATTCTTCGTGTGTGCCATAGCCGATCATCTTTCCTTTAGCTAGCAACAGGATCTTATCGGCATGTTGAATCGAACTGATCCGTTGAGCGATCAAGATTTTCGTTGTTTTAACAAAATGCGTCCGTAAGGCTTTTCGTAAATTCGCATCGGTATGGTAATCTAATGCACTGGAAGAATCATCTAAAATTAGTAAATCAGGCTGACCGATCAGTGCCCGAGCCAGCAGCACCCGCTGTTTTTGTCCGCCGCTGAGATTTTGTCCTTTGGCTTCCAAAGGATGCTCAAGTCCCTCTGTCAATTTATCAATAAATTCACGAGCCTGCGCATCATCGATAGCTTGCTGGAGCTGCTCTTCTGAAAATGTTCGGCCAAATAAAATGTTTTCGCGGATCGTATCAGCAAAAAGGACATCCTTTTGTAAAACAGCTCCGATTTTTTGATGCAAGGCATCTAGCGAATAATGCTTAATCTCTTGGCCGTCGAGTATAATTTGGCCGGAGGTCCGATCGTATAAACGCAAGATTAGACTGGCAATCGTTGTTTTTCCGCTGCCAGTAGCGCCCATGATTCCTAAAGTCTCACCAGTCTCAACGCTGAAGCTGATATTTTCGATCGCGGGTGCACCGTCAGGATAGGCAAAAGTGACGTCATCAAAAACCAATTTAGTTGCAGCGGGCTTTCTTTGATCTAAACTTCCGGGAACCAACGCTGGTTTTTTACGAAGCACCTCGTTGATCCGGTTGGCAGAAGCCAGTCCGCGAGAATATAAGACAAAGATCCGTGTGATTGACAGCATGGCGTTCAAAATAATCGTAAAGTAGGTTAAGAAGGCCACGATGACACCAGGCTGTGTTAAGCCGGCATTTACTCGATAAGCACTGACTACGATAACCAAGGTTAAACCAAGGTTCAGAAATAGATCCAGCAGAGCAGGAGAGGCAGCCAGAGTAACATTGGCCGTCGTTTCAGCATTGACTAAAGATTGGTTAACATTTTCGAAACGTTGGCGCTCAAACGCTTCTTTTGACAAGGCCTTGATAACGCGTGAGCCAGTAACGTTCTCTCGTACGGATAAAACAAGTTGATCGACTTGCTTTTGCAGCTTTCCGAAAAGCGGCACACCCTTTTTCGAGATATGTGTCACCATCACAAAGATTATCGGCATCACAGCGACTAAAACTAAAGTCAAAATTGGATCCAAGGTAGTGGTAATCAGAATTCCACCTACTAAAAGGATTGGTGCGCGAATCCCCATTCGCATCATAACGCCTAAAGTTAGGTGGATATTGTAGGTATCCGATGTTACACGTGAAACTAAAGAGGAGACCCCTACGTCCTCCACTTGGGTTGTATCTAAGTAAGTAATTTTATGGAATAGATCCCCGCGAATATGTTCTGTCGTATCCTTCGCAATCCGTGAGACCATTCGATTGGCGATGATATTGGCCCATAAGGCAAAGGCCGAAGCCGCCAGCATCACGCCGCCCCAAAAAAGAATTTTTTTAGGCTCTTTTTGTGGAATGACTTGATCTAAAATATAGGCCAAATTCCACGGAAGGACCAATTCCATCATAGTTCCTAAAAATTTAATGATAACGCCTATCGTGATACGTGAACGATAGGGTTTCAAGTAGTTAATAATTAATTTCATTTTTGCTCCTTACATATATTCGTTTGGTTCTCAGATTACTTATACACATGAAAAATAGTTTTAGAAATTTATTTTTTTCCGCACATTTCTGTTTCTGCTTTTTCCATGATCGTTTGTAATCCAGACAGCAGGGCATCTTGCTGATCAATTGGGATCTCTGCTAGCAATGTTTGGTTCCACGCGGCTAATATTGAACGAATTTCTGTCTCTATCGCTAGTGATTTGTCCGTTGGGAAAATTCGCAAACGCCGTGCGTCCTGTTGATCGCTTTGGCGAATGATGAAGCCCTTTTGCTCCAGTTGAGCTAATTGACGAGCGACATTGCTTTTATTAATGAAGATCCTGCAGGCCAATTCTTCTTGCGAGATCCCCGGATCGGCACAGACACCTAGGATATAAGCGTGGTGCATTTCCCCTAAACCTAATTTCTTAAATTCCTTTTCACGATATAAAGCGGACAGCCGTGCGATGCGATTGACCATCTTAACTAAAGAATCCATCTGATTTTTCCTCCTAGCGGGTCGACTTAATTCTTGATTAAACAAGCATATAACAGTATAAAAGAAAAATGTTGCGGACGCAACGTTTTTGAGCGAATCATTTTTAATGAGAAGGTTATACGGTGCTGGGACGTTTTTTTTATTGTTCCTCATGTGCAAAAATTAACATTCTTTACACAAGCATAACAATCTTTATTTTATCTTTGCATGAACTTGACGCGGTCTTTACACAGCATCGGTATACTTTTTATCAAAGGGTGTCAACTATTCGTTTAATTCTTATTTAAGCTGGAAGCAGTTTGATTCGAAGATGCCCGTTAGTTTGAAAATTTGGTCCTTATTACGAAAAGGAGAGATGCTTGTGTTAAAACTTGAAAATATCACGAAAAAATTTCAGGAGACGACAGTACTAGAAAACATCAATTTGGAGATTGAATCTGGTGAGATCGTTTCTATACTTGGACAGTCCGGCTCTGGCAAAACGACGCTGCTAAATTTGATTTTGGGGTTGGAGGAACCTAGCGGCGGTGAAATCCACTTTGATGGAAGGAACATCACACATACCTTGATGGAGGAGCGGCCATTCAATATTGTTTTTCAAGATTATGCGCTATTTCCCAATTTAACTGCCTACCAAAACCTGACGTATGGACTGCGCAATAAAAAAGAATGTTCGACCAAAGCAGAGGTGGACGAACTGATCCAATTATTGAATTTAGAGAAACATTTGGACAAACCAATCCATCAATTATCTGGCGGGCAAAAACAGCGGGTCGCACTTGGTCGGACCTTGGTAATGAAACCGCAGCTGCTTTTATTAGACGAACCGCTAAGTGCTTTGGATGGTGTAATCAAAGAATCGATCAAGGAAAAAATCCAAGAAATAGCTCGTAAACTTCATTTGACCATCGTGATCGTTACTCATGATCCGGAGGAAGCGTTGACGATGTCTGATAAAATCGTCGTTTTAGATGAAGGGAAAATCGCGCAATGCAGTTCGCCGATTGAGATCATGAGTCAAGCTTCGTGCCATTTCGTTGAGGAGTTTATCGTTAATCAATTAGCGATCAAGCAACAGAACATCCAACAAATTTTCCAACAATCAATGAAAAGAGCGGCATCATGAGAGTCGAATTTTCACTGAAAAAAATGATCAGCTGGATAGTATTGGCCTTTTTCTTTTTATTTTTGGCTTATCCGATCGTCCAGATTATCCTCACGGCATTTTCACAAACGGATGGCGGGAGTCTGCACATCTTCAATCAAAACTGGCGCATTTCGTTTGGCAATAGTCTGAAATATTCGCTGGCAGCAACGAGCTGTTCGACAATTCTAGGTTTTTTCTTGGCCTATGGAAACAACTTTACGCGAATCAACCGACGATTTTTGAAGGTGAATGAGAGCATTTTGCATTTTCCGATGCTGCTGCCAACGATTACGTATGGGTTTGTCCTAATTTATGCCTTTGGCAAGCAAGGCTTGTGGAGCAAGGTTTTTCAACAGGAACTGTTCCACATCTATGGTTCCATCGGTATTTTGCTGGGATTTATTATTTATACGCTGCCTCCGATTTTTATTTTGATTAATAACTCAATGAAATACTTGGATACGCAATTATTCATTGTTTCTCGTTTGATGGGAGATAGCTGGTATCGCTCCCTCTATAAAACGATCTTGAATCCATTGACGCGGGTTTTGGCAGTCGCTTTTCTTCAAGGCTTCTTCATGTCCTTCACTGATTTCGGAATTCCTAGTGCGGTGGGCGGACAAACGCCCTTTATCACTACTTTGCTATATGAAGGCTTTATGGGGACAATTCCGAATTTTCAGTTCGGGTCCTTAGTGGCGTTGACGATGCTCCTGCCGTCGATCATCAGTATCTTAGTCTTAAATCATCTGCAAAAGAAAGTGGTCCGTTATGAGCGGCCGCGGCAGGCGGTGATCAAAAAAAACGCGGTGAGAGATTGGTGCTTTCGTTTGCTATTTATCAGCCTATCCCTCTTTATTCTAGGGGTATTTGCCGTCTTGATCATTATTCCAATGGTGACCAACTGGCCTTATGAGCTGACCCCAACGTTCAATAATTTTGCCCGTTTCATCCAAGATGACAGCTTGATTCTAACGTTGAAAAACTCCTTGTTGATGGCGTTATTGACAGCTGGATTCGGGACGGTTATTGCTTACTTAGCAGCAATTTTGACTTCTAGAGAGCGCAAGGTGCATAAGCTCAATCAAGTCATCGACAGTATCGCGACGATCACAAATTCGATCCCGGGAATGGTTTTGGGGGTCGCGTATCTTTTACTATTTAGTGGTAGCCAGTTGCATAATATTTTACTGATTTTAGTGATCGTTACGATCGTTCATTATTTCTCGACCCCATATCAAATGGCTAAAGAAGCGCTGCAGAAAATGAATTTGAATTGGGAAAATACAGCCAAACTGATGGGGGACAGCTGGCTGAAAACAGTTTGGCGTATTTTGATCCCTAATTCGAGAGTAACGATCGTGGATATATTTTCTTATTACTTTTTCAATTCGATGGTTACGATCAGTGCTGTAATCTTCTTGACTAGTGCAAATACGATGGTAATTACCGCCAAGCTGAAGGAATTGCAGCATTTTGGTCGATTTAATGATATCTTCATGCTTTCGTTATTTCTATTAGTGATCAATCTGGTCATGAAGGGACTTACACAACTTATTAAAAGAATGCCCGTTCCACTTTTTCCAGCTAAAAAAGAAGAGAAGAAGCTGAGTGCGAAAGTAACCACTATTCATAGAAAGAAAGCATAGAGGAATGATACGGCTTGAGAAGCGAAGTCATTTTTTCAAAAAAATGACCACATTAATACAAAAAAGGAGAATGATCAATGAACAAAAAGAAACTAACCACTTTACTGGGAAGTCTGCTTTTCCTTCTATTATTAGGGGGCTGCAGCAAAAGCAACGCGGCCGATGAGAAAGTTACGATTTATACCAATGCCGATGAAGAACCGGTGGAAGTGATTAAGAATGTTTTGGATAAAAATGGTTATAAGGGGAAATATACACTGCAATCCTTTGGAACGTCTGAGTTAGGCGGTAAGCTTTTGGCGGAAGGAAAAGACATTGAAGCTGATTTAGTCACAATGAGCACCTTCTATTTAAATAGTGCGCAGAAAAAAGAAAAGATGTTTAAAAAGCTGGATCTGTCTGTAGATTCTTTGACGAAGATTCCCGACTACACGGCACCTTTTACGGTCCAAGAAGGAACGATTTTCTATAATACCGATGTGATGAAGGAAATGAAGCTGCCAGTTCCGACAAGTCTAAAAGATTTGGCAGATCCGAAATATAAGGATGCGTTGTCGATTTCCGATATCAAACAATCTTCGACAGCGTGGCTGTTATTCCAAGCGCTAGTCGATAACTATGGACAGGATGAAGCAAAAACGATTTTGCAGGGGATCTACAAAAATGCTGGTGATCATTTAGAAAGTTCTGGTTCAGGACCATTGAAAAAGGTTCGTTTAGGAGAAGTTGCGTTGGGGTTTGGTTTGCGACATCAGGCAGTCAAAGATAAACAGGACGGATTGCCGATCGATTTCGTCGAACCCTCAGAAGGCACCTATGCGTTGACAGAATCTTTAGCAGTGATTGATAAAGGTGAAAATACCAATTCAGAAGCGGAAAAAATGCTGAATCTGATTTTAGAAAAAGGTCGTAAAGATTTATTGAAGATCTATCCAAGTACCTTATATGAAGGGGAAACAGCAGATTCCGCGCATGTAGCGAAGGATCAAAAAGTGTTTCCAGATGAATTAACAGCGGAGCTATTAGAGAAACATCAAAAACTGGTTGATTAAGGAGTGCAGTATGGAATATAAATTATTAACACCGGGCCCCCTGACGACAACAAAGTCAGTTAAACAAGCAATGATGGTTGATCATTGTACTTGGGATCAAGAGTATAAAACAATCACTCAAGAAATTCGCCAAAAGTTATTGTCCTTAGCGGGAGTATCTGAAACGAATTATACGACGATTTTGATGCAAGGCAGCGGATCATTCGGTGTGGAGTCTGTCTTGAGTTCGATGATCGGGCCGGAGGATCATGTATTAATTTGTGCGAATGGCGCATATGGCCGTCGAATTGTTAGTATGAGTGAACGTTACAATCTGACATATACAGTCTATGAAGTTGCTGAGGATGAGATTCCGCAGGCAGCAGACATTATGGAGATCCTCGGAAGTGATCCGACTATTACGGCGATTGCAATGGTTCACAGCGAAACAACTTCCGGTATCTTAAATGAACTGGATGAGATAGCAAAACTCGCCAAAGATAATGGACTGCTGTTCATTGTCGATGCGATGTCTAGTTTCGGCGGGATTCCGATTGATGTTTCTGCTTTGTCGATTGATTTCTTGATTTCAAGCTCGAATAAATGTATTCAAGGTGTTCCCGGCTTCTCATTTACTCTGGCAAAGCGAGATCAGCTGGAAAAGCGGCAAGCATTTGCTCGAACCGTTTCATTGGATCTGTATGATCAGTATGAAACGATGGAAAAAGATGGGAAGTGGCGCTTTACTTCACCGACCCATACAGTTCTGGCTTTTCACCAAGCTTTGAAGGAGTTAGAGCTTGAAGGAGGAATTTATCAGCGCTACATGCGGTATTTGACTAATAACCGGTTGCTGCGGCAGAAGATGGAGGAACTAGGCTATCGACCATTTATCAAGCAGCATCAAGGACCATTTATCACTTCCTTCCTTTATCCAAAACAGGGAGCGTTTAATTTCGATAACTTTTATCACCATTTAAAGCAAAATGGTTTTGTGATCTATCCGGGAAAAATTAGTACAGTCGATTGTTTTCGAATTGGGAATATCGGTGATATCTATCCAGAAGATATCGATCGCTTAGTACAAGTTATTGAAAATTATACGGAGGTGGCCTATGTCAGTTAATACAATCATTTTAGACTGGGCGGGAACGACCGTTGATTTCGGCTGTATGGCTCCAGTCGAGGCATTTAAAAAAGCTTTTGAAAATAGAGATATCGAACTCACGTATGAAGAAATTCGAAAACCGATGGGGATGCTTAAAATAGATCATATCAAGCAGCTGCTGTCGCTTGATAACGTTAAAAAGCAATGGTTTGAGCTTTATGGAAAACCATCTGATGAAGCGGATGTTCGGACCATTTATCACGATTTTGAGAAGTATTTGTTTGCGGATCTTACAGAAAATAGCCGCCTCAAGCCAGAGACCAAACAAGCGGTGAAAAAAATCAAGCAACTAGGCTATAATATCGGTTCAACTACCGGTTATACCAATGACATGATGAAGGTTGTTTTTAAAACAGCTAAAGCAGAAGGGTATCATCCAGATTACGTTGTTACACCGGATGATGTGGATTCTTTAGGTCGTCCATATCCCTATATGATTTTTGAAAATATGCGCTATTTTCAAAATCATTCGATGGACGAAGTGATTAAAGTTGGAGATACGGTCTCGGATATCCAAGAGGGCAAAAACGCGGGTGTCTTGAGTATCGCTATTACTGAAGGTAGTTCAGAGATGGGCTTGTCTTTAGGAGAATACAAGAATCTTTCGAAGGAAGAAATGGACCGTTTAAATCAACAAACGGCTGAACATTTTTACCAGCATGGAGCAGATCTGTGTGTGAAGAATTTATTAGAACTAGCCGAGATCTTACAGGAGCATTCAACGCTTCAAAAGCTTAGTCGAAATAAGCCGGGAGCCAAGAGTATTTAATGATAAACATCGACTTTTATAGTCGATGTTTATTTGTTTTTTAAGTGGAATATAACGACCGATTGAATAATTCAAAAACTGAATAAAAAAACAAAAAAAAGAATTTTTGTTCAATTGCCATTTTTACACTTGATAATTTCACCTAGTATTAAGCTATTACAAACTTGGTAGCGGATACAAATGCCGTGCAATCTTATTTTTATCCAAAAATTAAATTTTATATTTTAAAAATGGCTGAGACTTTCTTCAATAATGCGGGTAGAATAATATGTGTAACCAATGATCTGTGCAATGAAGGTGTTTTATAGGTTTTATGATGTCGTTAAAAGGGTATAAATTAGAGAATTTTTATAGCGGACGATCGGCTATCATAAACGTCCATAAAAAAACAAAAAAATACATAATAAATCCGGTCATTGTAATTTTATTACTGACAGCATGCTGAAGGTTGATGGGTACTCAGCCAGTGAATCATGTTGATTAGCGTCTCTCCTTATCAGGAGAAGCCAAAATGCCGCGAATCAGTGAAATATTGTGACTTATCAGATGCTAATTAAAGTCTTAGCGATGAGCGGCGGAGGAATGATCAGTATTCATTGGAAAGTTTAAGGATGGATGCATCATTATCGAAGATTGAATCAAGGATGCGGATTGTTTTCAGCATCCTTGATTTTTTTTCAAATCATTGGTTGCCCCTAGTATTTTCATTAAAATACGTAATTTGAATCAGGATAGAAAGAAGGGGAAGAGTTCATGAAAAAGATTGTTATGGCAATTTGCGGGGTAGTCGTATTTTGTTGGGGAGTTGCCAGTCTGCGCAGCGGAGCACTAAAAGCAGATAATTTGCTGCAAGAATCTGCTGTCGTGGAAACGACAGTTCCAGAAAGTTCTACAGTTGTAGAGCCGACAGTTCCAGAATCTGTTGCACCAGCACCAGCGGAGCCTGTACCGACACCAGAACAGGCGGTACCAGCAGAATCTGCTGCGACGGAAGCACCGGCAGAGCAAGCGCCCGAAGAGAGTACGCCGCAAGCCGAGCCTGCCTCGGAACCAGCGACAGAAACCAGTACAGTTGAACCGTCAGAAAGTGAAAGCACGACCAGTGAAAGTTCAACTAGCGGAGGAACATCAAGTGAAAGCTCGACTAGCGGGACTTCCACGAGTCAAACCTCCAGCACGACCAGCTCTAGTACTTCTACAAGCGGAACTTCGACTTCTAGCAGTACATCAACCACAGGCAGTACGACTAGTTCAAGTACTGGTGGATCAACCGGAACGACAACGACTAGTTCGTCAACAGTGTCGTCTGCCAGTCAAGAGCCGACGCAGCCGAGTACACCGCCAGGATCGATTCAAAATCCAGTACCCAATACACCAACACCGGCAGCACCAAGCGAACCTGCTGTTCAAACCAGCACGTCAGTCATTCAAGAGACACCGGACGCTTTCTCAGCTACGAGTACTTTACAGTTGCCGAGTGATTTAAAGACAGCGGAAGTTGCTCAATCAGATTTGAAAGGCTACGAGTTGCCGCTGCTTTCTAGTTTTGAAAATAAAGCCCATGCCGCATTGATTTATGATGGAATCAAGAAACTAGGTATCGAACAGGAGCGGGAGTTCGATGTAGAACAATTGGCAGCCAAACTCTATAGCGATCTTTTCGCGATCGAAATCACTGGAACTCCTGAAAAACAAACAGAAGAAATCAGTGTCGGCAGTTTACTCTATCAAAAGAAAAAGGATCAGCTTGAAGTGATAGGTGTTTACATCGGAAAAGACTATTACTTAACGGTTGAAGATGTAGAAGCAGAAGCTTCCGAGGAAGCAACAGCTGCTGAGACCGCTGAGGATACAGAGTCTGACACGAATAACACGGAAGAAAATACCGAAGAGTCAGATGAAAAAGAAAAACAACGACAGGTCGTTCTTCAACCGCTGGATATCGATGAAGAGCTGCTGGTTCAGGCCTTGCCAAATGTTACATTGACGGAATACGGCGAAACGATCCTGAAAGAATACCCTGCTTCAATCAATTTTACTGAGAATGAATCGTCGAAGAAGTTTATTTCGACGATTGCAGAAGACGCACGCAAGCTGGGTCAAGAATACGATGTCTTTGCCTCTGTGATGATCGCTCAAGCATTATTAGAAAGTGGTTCTGGCAGCAGCAGCTTATCATTGCCGCCAAACTATAATCTTTTCGGAGTGAAAGGAACGTATCCAGGACAAGCCGTTTCGATGGCGACTCAAGAAGATCGAGGCAATGGCGAGCTTTATTCCATTAATTCCGCTTTTCGCAAGTATCCGAATTATACCGCTTCATTGGGGGACTATGTTCAATTATTACGTGGCGGGATATCCGGCAATGACAGCTATTATCAGAAAACTTGGCGTTCTACCGCGAAGAATTACTTGCGGTCGACTCATGCTTTGACAGGAACTTATGCGACAGATACTTCTTATGATAAAAAGCTGAACTCAATCATTGCTGTCTATAACTTGACACAATACGATCGTGTAAAGGTCGATCAGTCGTCGGGTGTCTTCATTAAAGTCAAAGATGAGATTCCAGAAGAATATCGTTCTATGATGCGCTACCCGGATTACAACGGGGTCAACTACAATACTTCAGGTTCGTATCCAGTCGGACAATGTACTTGGTACGCCTTTAATCGCGTGAAACAACTAGGAAAGAGCGTCGATGACTTTATGGGCAACGGCGGTGAATGGGGCACAAAAGGTAAAGCGCTGGGGTACGAAGTCAGTCGTGAACCGAAAGTCGGCTGGTTGATCTCCTTTACGCCAGGCACAGCGGGCTCAGATCCGCGCTACGGTCATGTGGCCTTTGTCGAAGTGGTTCGGCCAGAGGGAATTTTGATTTCAGAAGGAAACGTGTACGGAGGTACGGTGATTTCTTATCGAGTTATTGATGCGAACTTAGCAAAATCTGATCTAGTTACTTACATTAAAGCAAAATAAAGGGGTGCCATCACTCATGGCAAATAAGCGACACGTACACACAGAGGATCCGCCGAATGACAGGAGGACTTTACTATTAACCGTTGTACTTCTCATCATTCTATCTGTAACGATGTTATTTGTTCTGAGAGGCCAGCTACAAAAGCACTACAGCGTTCATACGATTTCTGGTACTTCGATGGTTCCTGCTCTGACTGAAAGGGATCAGGTTTTAGTGAAAAAAAAGGTTCAAATTCAGCGCTACGATATTATTGCTTTCTCAGTTGATAAGGAAGAGGGGATGTTTGTCAAACGTGTGATCGGGTTGCCGGGGGACAGTATGTTTGTCCGAAATGATCGAATGGTTTTGAATATTGGGGAACAGGGTGATTTTGAGACAACGAATACATTTCATCTATCACCGACTGTGGCAGATGAATTTCAAACATTAAACAAAATTCCAGAAGATGTCTATTTTGTGATCGGTGATCATGTAGAAGTTTCTAAAGACAGCCGAACGTTTGGTTTTGTTCATCGGGAGTCAATCGAAGGGTCTGTCCAATTTCGTTTTCCAGCGATCCATCTCGCTAAAATGGGAAACTAAAAGAAAAGGGGAAAACAGGTGATAATCATTAACTGGATTTGCGTAGGGCTCATTATTGTAGTGCTCCTAGTGTGGTTATATCGGATGGTTATCAATGTTCGATTGCAACTGATCAAGCCGCCAAGAGACGCATCGGCTACTTTTCAGCGAAAGTTGGATTATGTTAAGCAAATTCAACAAGCGAAGCATACATCGGCACTGCTATTCATCAGTTTTTGTTTAGCAATAGGATTGCTGTTGACCACATACAGCCTATTTCAGGTACAAGATCAGCTATATGCAGTCAATGAGCAGAACAATACGCTGAGAGATGATGTCCAAGTGATGAAAAAGGAACAGAAGAAACTAGTCAATAAGCTGCCGGTCAAAGAGTATCCAAAGGAAGGGATCGGCTTGCAGGATTATGCGTGGGATGAATTGTTCTCCGACGACAGTCGAGAAAAGCAATATGCGATGGAGAGTGATCTTTCCAACAAACTCAGCCCTTACTTTGGTTTGCCGACGACACTGATCGTTTTAGATATACCGACGCAAACGTTGAATATTGCTTTAGCAGGAGATTTGACTAGCGACGACAATCGCCAACAGATTAAGGATAATATCAAAACCTTTGCGGAGGAAGCCGAGGGGGTAGCCAACCTGACACAGATTACCTTCCAGCTGAACGTAAGGGATGGAGAGCAGCAGAAACAAGAGTATAGTTGTACTTTCTCTCGTGAGAATGGAGAAGATAAATTTGTAATGATTCAAGAAGAAGACTAATGGAAAGAAGGGAAAACAATGGTAGCACAACAAAAGAAGAGCGGATGGTTTTTCAATAAGAACATTATCGATGAGATCAATTCCGTTCCAGAAGAGAAAGTGGAAAATGAAGCACAGGTATCAGCACCAAAACAGCCAACAACTCCAGCTCCGGCGCCAACACAGGCGCAGCAAAAACCTGCTCCAGCGCTAAAAATGGTTTCTGACAACACAGTTATAGAGTCGCCAGAAAAACAAGCAGAAGAAATCAAAGAATTAAAACGACTGATTTTTGAAAAAGAACAGATTTTGCAGAAATATAAGAAGGAAATGTCGGCTCAAACCCAACAATTGACCAAAGAAAACGAAAACTATCGCCAATCTGTTTTACGAATGGGCGAGGAAAAAGCTCAAAATCGTCGTCAGATCCAAGATTTGGAAGCTGAGGTTCAACGGGCAAGGCAAGAGGTTCAACGGCTAAAAGAAACACAAGAGCTGGATAACTTGAAGCAGCAATTGGAACAAGTTCAGAAAGAAAACGAGAAGCTGAAGGATTCAGTGACGCACTTAGCGACAGTAGAACAAGAGTTGGAAGAAATTCATGCGGAACATCAAGCGTTGGTTGCTCAACAAAAGGATGAAGAAATCCAACGTCTTGAAAAGATCCATCAATTAGAAGGGCAGATCAACGAGCTGATCGTGGAGATCAATGACAAGGATGAACAATATTCTCAACTAGACAAAGTGATCGTTGAGAAAGATCAAGCGATGGATCGAATGATCGAAGAACAGGCGGCGAAAGAAGTTCAAGCAAAAGAAACCGCTGAATTACGAGAAAAGGTTGCGACACTTAGAGCAGAAAACGAACAGTTGAAACTAGAAGTGACATCTACCCAGCAAGAGATTGGAGAAGTCTTGATCTCTGCGCGGAAACAGGCCAACCGCATGGTAGAAAAATCTAAGATGGACGCACACCGAATCATTGAAGAAGCGAAGAGAGAATTGGCGCTGATCAACGAACAAGCGAAAGAAATTTCGGATGAAGTGATCGAGTCTCGTCAATCCGTCTTGTCATTATATGAAGAGATGCAAACCCGAGTAGATATCCTTGCGCAAGGAAAAATGCAGGAAAATGTCATCAATTCTGAAGACTAATAGTTGTTTTGATCAAGGTATCAGTATACATATGCTGGTACCTTTTTTTAGAGTCAAACGTAGTGACAGAATCAATTGGCAAGCAGTTTGTTTTTATCATTTGAAAACGCTATACTTTATGTGATTGGGATAAAAAATATCCTTGGTACAAATTTCGTAATAGAGGAGCGGATGAGATGAAACTAGCGATTATCTTGGAAACAAAAGAACCTGAAAAGGCATGGAATGCTTTTCGTTTTGGCGTAGCGGCATTAAAAAAGGAACACGAAGTCAAATTTTTCTTGATGGGGGAAGCCGTAGAAGTTGAAAGCATCGATGACAAGCAGTACGATGTACCGACTGAAATGAAAAAGCTGGAAGAACAAGGCGGAGAATTATTGGCCTGCGGAACTTGTTTGAAATCGAGACAGCTAGAAGATCAGACTTCCTGTCCAATCTCTACGATGTTTGATTGCGTCGAAATGGTGGAATGGGCAGATAAAATCGTAACGTTCTAAAAAGGTAAAAAAACCTGACTTGGCGATCAAGTCAGGTTTTTTTTAACGATTCAATTGATTTAAACTTGCAGCCATTTTTTTATTATCATATTTGGAATAGAAATAAAAGGCGATGATGTGCAGTATCAAGGTCAACACCAATACGCCAATAGCAAATGGGCGAATAAGCGCAAACATCTGAGTTGAATAAAGATAAATCCCTGCGTAACCACATAGCGTATTCACTAGTGTGCAGATAATAATGTTAGTAGAAGCTTTCAGGGTAGAGTGATTCCACAAATAAGGATAGATTACGCCAAAAACCAATCCCATCAAGACACCGATACCGATCAGATGCCAAATGTAACTAAATGGAACTCGTGAAAAGAAATCAGTTATCGAGCACAGGAATGTGATCCAAATCAGTGATCCGAAAGCAGCTTGAAAAAAATTATTTTTTAATTGTTTGAACATGAGAGTCTCTCCTTAATATTTTTGGCATAATGGCGGCTGACAACATAAGCAGCTTTTGTTTTGGTGTGAACTTCTAAACGAGCGTGTTCTCCTAATTGGAAAGAGTCGACAATGTTTAGATTTAAGACTTGCGAGTTATTGATTCGGTAAAAATTTTCATTTTCTAGATTAATCAGTTCTTTGAGTCGTTTTTGTAAAATATATGTTTGCTGGTTCAATAAATTCACTTTGACTAAATGGCCCATTGTTTCGAAAAATTCGATTTGATTTAGCGGCAATTTGATGGAGCGATTGTTTTTTGGATCGACCGCTAAAATTTCTTGTTCTTGATTCAAATTTTTTTGAAGGTGCAGCAGCTTTGTTTCATTCTCAGGATTCGCGAAAATATCTATTTCATTTAATGCTTTTTCTTTCACCCAGGTAAAGTTAATGTTCATTTGTTTCCTCCTTTGTGACTTAAGCATAACAAGTATCCGCAACAGAAAGAATCTTTTTTTCGTTTGTTGCAGGAAAAGATGCTTTTGTTGCAAAATTCTCTTCTAAACCAATCGTAATCAACAAAGCTAAGGGGTAAGCGTTTTTATTGCATCGGGCAATTGATGGGCATATATTTAGCATGTAGTAAGTGAATCCCAAATTTTTCTTGTTAAAGAACGTTTAACGATAGATAAAGATTAAAAGAAAGAAGGGAGCTAGACATGCTGAAGCTAGTTGAGAGAGCGGCGATGACTGTTCATGGCTGGATTACGACATTGCAGCCTGTAAATTCGGCAGATAGTTTGGCGGAGATGAGCAAACAAAAGATGCGGGCTAAAGAAGAGTATGCTTCAAAGGTCGAGGGAAATCTGTTGGCGGTGAATGCAGTGATCGCTGGCGACCAATGTTACTTGATTGGAAACACTGATACCGCAGAGACGCGTCCATCAGAGTTCGAATTGCCGGCAGGAATTTACGCATGTTTTGAATTAAGCTATATGGATCAAACTGAACTAGATCAATTGATCGGTCAAAGTTATGGTGAATTGATGCAAGATGAACACTATCAAATTGCGGGTAATTTTAATTTAGAAGAATACGGGGATGTTGGGAAACTGTCATTTTATGTGCCAGTTAAGAAAAAGGCAGAATAGAGAATAAGGGATTCATTTGAAGGAAGAGGCTGCTAAGCTTGGATAATTTAGCAGCTTTTTTTGTCAGAAAAAATAAAACAAGCAATATTGATTGACGATATAGTAAACGCTATCATTAAAAGGTATACTAGTGAGGGAATTCACTTAGTTGGAATGAATGAGGAGGTGAGAATGTGTTTATGCAGCGTTACTGAGCGTGAGGATCGCTAAATCTTAGAGTTTCTAGGAAAGCTAACAGAATAAACAGACCTTCTCACCTCATTTTTTTCGATAATTAGTGGGTTTATTTGCGATTGAAAAATGAGTAGACATACGAAATGGTATGCCTCTTTTTGTCGTGCACAAAAAAGTGCGGTTTGTTTAATAACGTTTGTATTAATAAGCATTCTAATCGAATGAATCCAAGAGAGCTATGAAATTTGAAAACAAGTTGGAGGATGAAAATGAGTAAGATTGATTTGGAGCAAGTTGGATTTGGAACTTTGGCGATTCATGCCGGGCAAGAACCGGATCCCGTGTATGGTGCATTAGCAACACCGATTTATCAAACATCGACATTTTGTTTTGATTCCGTTGAGAAGGGGACACAAATTTTTGACGGGGAAATACCAGGATATGCTTATTCTCGCGGTGGAAATCCGACGACCGCAGCTTTAGAAAATAAGCTGGCGGCTTTAGAAGGCGGCGAAGCTTGTATTGCGACGTCTTCTGGTATGGGAGCGATCGGATCTGTTTTTGTCGGCTTGTTGCAAGCGGGCGACCATGTTATCAGCGGCGAATGTATCTACGGCTGTACATCACTCGTATTGAAGAATACATTAGCGAAGTTTGGTGTGACGACTACTTTTTTGAATACGAGTGATCTCGCTGCGGTGGAGGCGGCGATCCAAGAGAATACTAAAATGATTTACTTTGAAACACCTACAAATCCAACCTTGGAGTTAACGGATATTGCAGCGATAACTGCTTTGGCGCATCAGCGTGATATCAGGGTTGTGGTCGATAATACATTTGCGCCGCCGCCGATCCAATATCCGTTGCAGTTGGGGGCTGATATCGTAGTCCATAGCGGAACAAAATATATTAATGGACACGGAGATGTGATTTCCGGTTTTGTAATTGGAAAAGAAGAGGATATCACACCGATTCGTAAAGATGCAGCAACGAAACTATGCGGCTCTACACCGAGTCCATTCAACTCATTTTTGGTTCTACGTGGTTTGCAGACCTTGGAATTGCGGATGGCCCGTCACTGTGAAAATGGCTTGGCAGTCGCTGAATATCTTGAAAAGATGCCTTTTGTCGAAAAAGTTTATTTTCCTGGATTAGAAAGTCATCCTCAGTATGAACTGGCTAAGGCACAGATGAACCAACAATTTAGCGGAATTATGGCGTTTGAATTGAAGGAAGGTATCAACGGTATGGATAGTTTTACCGCTTGTAAAAAGGTTGTGAATCAATTAAAAGTGGCTTCGATCGCGGTCAGTCTTGGCGATCCAGAAACCTTGGTGCAGCATCCAGCCAGTATGACTCACGGCAATATGCCAAAAGAAGACCGGGAGGCGGCGGGAATCAAAGATAATTTGATTCGTTTGTCTTGCGGCCTAGAGAATAAGGAAGATATCATTGCTGATTTCGAACAGGCTTTTACCATCCTAAAATCATAGTTGTTTTGGAGAAGACAGCCGTTTGCCATAGGTGAGAGGGAAACGGGTAAAAAAGATCCTTTACCTGAGAAAGGAGACGCATGGAACAGATAAGAGTTGCCGACGTATCGTTTGCTTATAAAGAAGCACCGGATCGATTGATTTTGAAAGACATCAATTTGGAGATTCAATCAGGCGAGTTCGTTTGTTTATTAGGGCAATCGGGTTGTGGCAAGAGTACCTTTTTAAGGTTATTAGCAGGATTAGAGATGCCGACTTCGGGAACTCTGACCATTGACTCTGCACCGATCAAAGGTGCGAGTTTGGAACGAGGCGTGGTTTTTCAAGACTATGGTTTGTTTCCTTGGATGAGTGCAGGTGAGAATGTCCTGCTGGCATTAAAGCAAAAATATCCGCAAAAAGATAAAAAAGAATTGAAGTTGATCATTTTAGATATGTTTGAAAAGGTCGGTTTGGCACCATCAGTCTATAAAAAATTGCCGAAAGAACTTTCGGGCGGGATGAAGCAGCGTTGCGCGATCGCGCGTTCATTGAGTGTTGATTCACCGATTTTATTGATGGACGAACCCTTTGGTGCTCTTGACGCAGTGACTAGAGCACGTTTGCAGGATTTGATTCTTGATTTGTGGTCAAAGGAAGAGACGAGAAAAACTGTTTTTTTTGTGACTCATGATGTGGATGAGGCACTCCTTTTAGCGAATCGAATCGTCGTTTTGGGCCAATCGCCCAGCAATATCATTTACGAATGTCGAATCCCAGAAGAAAAACGAGCGACTCGGGATACCCAGTTTGAAAATTTGGAAGTTTTAAAATTGCGCAACACATTGATTAAAAACATCAATCGTGATGTTGAAAAACATATTGAATAAGGACATTAGGAGGAGAATTATGAAAAAAAGAGTGATTGCTTTGTTGGCATTATCTGCACTGGTGTTAGGTTTGGGCGCTTGCGGCGGAAACTCAGCGAAAAGTGATTCAGCTGATTCTAAGAAGGAAGCCGCAAAGGATGAATCGAAAAAGATTACTTGGGCACAAGGAAACAGTGGAAATGTCTTGGTGAGTATTGCCAAAGACCAAGGCTATTTCAAAGAAGTGGGGTTGACGATTGATGAGGTTCCTTTGGATGAAGGGCAGTTAGAGGCAGTTACGACTGGGCAAGTAGATATCGCTTCTAACTCCGGAACGTGGACACCTGTTCAAATGATCGCGGCAGGCGATGACATGGCGATCATTGGCGGCTTCATGTTGACGGGTTCGATGCCGATCATTGTGGCGGATGATACTGAATGGAAGGGGCCTGAATCTTTGCTTGGCAGCAAATATGGCGATACGATCTCTCGGTATGCCACATTGCATGAATTATATGAACAAGGACATGACTTAGAAAAGGAAATCGAATTTGTCGATATCAGTGACGATGATGAAATCACTGCGATTCAAAAAGGTGAGCTTGATTATGCCGTGATCGGGACAGGGAAGATGTACCAAGTTGAAAATACCAAAGGCATCAAGATCGTTGACTATTGCAGCGACATCACACCAAATTATTCTTGCTGCCGGATGGTTGCGCGAGATTCTTGGGTGAAGGACAATCCTGAAACGGTTAAATTATTAAACGAAGCGTTGATCCGTGCGCAGGCTTACTTTGAAGCAAATCGTGAAAAATGTGTTGGGTTGATGGCGGAACAATTGGGAACGGATAAAGAGTACGTGGAAGCATACATGCTGAATGAGCATTATCGAATCAATCCAGACACTGTTAAAAATACTGTGATGGATAATTATAAGTACATGAAGGCAGTTGGCGGTATCGATCAAGAGGATAAGAATGTGAAGCTTGAAGACCGCATCTATTCAGATCTATATAAGGAAGCATTAGATAATGCCGTGGAAAAATACAGTGATGAAGATCCAGAGTTCTACAAAAATGCGGTTAAGTTCTATGAAGAAAACAACTTATAGCCGTTTAAAGGATAATTTCAGATGAGAAAAATACGTACATTCATCAAAAAATACTGGATCACTTTTCTGATTTGCGTTGGTTTTGTCTTTTTATATAAGTACATTTCTGACAATAAAATGTTCAACGCGTTGATGTTTCCACCGGTTGAGGACATCTGGGCTGCCTTTGTTAAGGATCGTGATTATGCGGTGCTCAATTTGTTTTATTCATTGAAGCTGTTAATTCCTTCGATCGCGGTAACCTTGGTGATCGCTTTAGGATTAGGTGTACTGGTCGGGATGAATACCCGATTGCGGGAGATCCTGCATCCGATTATCTATGCCTTTAGTTGTGTCCCGTCGATTTTACTCTCCCCCTTTGTTGTTTTGCTGGCACCTGATTTTTGGTGGGCATCGGTGATTTTGATCGTTTATGGAACCGTCTGGGCGACGCTTTTCGCGACGATTACCGGGATTCAAACGATTGATAAACGCTATTTGGATAATGCGGCGACATTGGAATTACGAGGTGCGAGGAAATTTTTTAAGGTGATTTTACCGGCAGCCAGTCCGTCGATCCTGTCAGGCTTTGTTAATTCGTTGCGCAGTTCCTTTGTAATGCTGGTCTATGCAGAAATGTATGGTGCAACGTATGGTTTGGGCTTTTATGTTAAGCGTTACTCCAGCCTCGGGATCTACAAAAATATGTGGGGCGGCTTCATCTTCATGGTGTTAGTACTCGTGTTGGTGATGCAGCTGTTTGAGAAAATTAAAAACAGGCTGCTGAAATGGACGATTGATTGATCTATAAGCAGTGAAATTTCGAAAAGTTGGCGGGGGTGTTAAGATCTCCCGCCAATTTTTTTCTAGTTTATTTAGCTAAAAAATAAGACATTATCCCATAAATATCCTTGCGAAATTCTTTTTTTTAATACTAAAAAATATAATCGGATTAAATTAAAATTTTTGTTGAATTTAATTAAATGAGAGCGTATACTCGTGATTATTGGGTGTCTAAAAAAAATATTTTTTTAAATAAAAAAAGATAACGGTCGTTATCTCTTTTTTATCGCACTCAATCACACAAATGCATGGAAATCAGGAGGAAAAAAGATGCGCAGGGAAAAAAATAGATGGCTGATCGCCTTATCCGGAGTAGCGATTCATCTGTCTATCGGTTCAGCATACGCATGGAGCGTATTTAAGGAACCAATCGAAGAGTTGACCGGTTGGGATAAATCGTCGATCTCTTTTGCATTTAGTTTAGCAATTTTCTGTTTAGGAACATCAGCGGCGTTTATGGGGAAATTTGTAGAAAAATTTGGCCCGAAGAAAACGGGAACAGTCGCGTCGATTTTATTCGGATTAGGAATCATTTCGACTGGTTTTGCTATTTCTAGTCAATCGCTGCCAATGTTGTATCTGACTTACGGAATTATCGGCGGGATCGGTTTGGGAGCTGGGTATGTGACACCAGTGTCAACAATGATTCGCTGGTTCCCAGATAGAAAAGGATTGGCTACTGGACTTGCCATCATGGGCTTTGGATTTGCATCCATGATCACCGGTCCGATCGCCCAGCAATTGATGGTGCGTGTCGGCGTTTCTCAAACCTTCTATATTTTAGGGGTTGCTTATTTCTTAGTGATGTTCACAGCTTCGCGCTATTTGGAAAAACCGCCAGTTGACTGGACACCGGCAGGCTTTGAAGCCCCGAGTCCAACAGAAGAAGTGAAAGTACAATATCGCGGCGTTCAATTGACCGCTAACCAAGCAATCAAAACCAAAACATTTTGGTTATTATGGTTTATGCTGTTTCTAAATATTACTTGCGGAATCTCGCTTGTTTCGGAAGCTTCACCGATGGCTCAAGAAATTACCGGCATGTCTGCTGGGATGGCTGCTACGATGGTCGGCGTGATGGGTGTCTTCAACGGCTTAGGTCGTTTGGTCTGGGCGCTGATTTCAGATGTCTTGGGTCGAAAAAATGTCTTTACGATTCTGTTTATTATCGATATTGTCGTTTTATTAAGTTTATCAGTTGTGAGTTCACCGCTGATGTTTGCGGCATTGATCTGTCTATTGATGACTTGCTACGGCGCAGGATTTTCGATTGTACCAGCGTATATCGGGGACGTCTTCGGCTCGAAAGAAGTCGGTGCGATCCATGGATATATCTTAACTGCTTGGGCAGCGGCTGGAATGTTTGGTCCGATCTTCTTAGGAAAGATCACTGAAATATTCCATGCGTATACGAATGTTTTACGAATCTTCGCTGTATTAGCGTTAGTTGGTTTTACGGCTTCGATGATCATTCGTGCGTCAATCAAAGGCTTGGCAAAGAAATCAACCGATAGTGAGACACCGGCAGGATCAAACTGCGATAGCACAAAACGTGCCTAAATAATAAATTTAAAGCGATTGAAGTCCGTTGATTTCAATCGCTTCTTTTTGTCGTATGAAAGGAACAGGACGTATCTGAATAATGGTTGACTACTCAACTAATATTTGGTAATTTAGTTGAGTAGTCAACTATTTTGTTTGTGGACTAGGATCTTCGTTCCACTTTTCGCAGTGGAAAAAAAGAATGTTTATAGGAGGAAATCATGAAACGAAGTGTCGGACGGTTGATTTCGATTTTATATCGAAAAAATCAAATTTATTTAAACGCGGCAATGAAGCCGTTGAACATCACAAGTGCTGAACAACCGATCTTAATGTATTTGTATCGGCATAATGCGGTACCGCAAGAGGAAATTAGTGCGTATCTTCAAGTAGACAAGGCTTTGACGACACGAACGGTTCAAACCTTATTGGAAAAAGGGCTGGTAACGAAGGAAAAAGACGAGAAAGACAAACGCTGCAACAAGATTTCTTTGACACAAAAAGGGTTGGACATGCGGGAAGCAATGATCGAAAAGTTCGATGGCTGGAATCAAATCATGTTGGACGGGATGGATGAGGCAAAGCAGGAATTGCTTTTTGAGTTGTTGGAAGAAATGGTTGAAAAAACTGAGCAGCATGATTTAAAGGGAGGCTAAAAAATGGAAGCAGCAAATCCGTTAGGGACTGAAAAAATTTCAAAATTATTGTGGCAATTCTCAATTCCGGCAATCATTGGGATGGTAGTAAATGCGTTATATAATGTGGTGGATCGAATTTACATCGGTCATGCTCCAGGGTTAGGAGCAGATGGACTAGCCGGGATCACGATCGGTTTTCCGATCATGATCATTTTATTATCGATCGGTATTTTGTTTGGTGTAGGCGGCGCCACTCTTTTTTCCATGAGGTTAGGGCAAGGAAAAACAGAGGAAGCCGAGCTTGCATTGGGGAATGCTTTTTCCTTACTGATCATCAGCGGGGCCTTATTTATGATTTTGGGCCATTTGTTTTTGTCTCCAGTATTGTCGGTTTTTGGAGCTAGTGCGAGAGTATTGCCATTTGCGATGAGCTATATGCGCATCATCTTCTCAGGCGCGGTTTTTCAAATCGTCAGTATTGGATTGAACAATTTTCTGCGTGCAGACGGACAGCCGAAATTGGCGATGATCACCATGTTTATGGGAGCCGGTGTTAATATCATTCTTGATCCCGTCTTTATCTATGTGTTTGATATGGGGATGGCCGGTGCTGCTCTAGCGACGATTCTTTCTCAATTCATCTCCATGGTGTGGATTTTATTTTACTTTTTAAGTAAACGCAGCCATCACACTATTCAATTGAAAAACATGCCGATCAAGCTTCACATAGCAGCTAGAATAACGGCATTGGGTCTGCCAAACTTTCTGCTGCAATTAGGAAATAGCCTGTTGAACGTCGTATTGAATATGACCCTTTTAAGCTATGGCGGTGATATTGCTGTTTCTGGTATGGGGATCGTCAATAGTATTCAAACGATTTTGCTGATGCCGATCACTGGACTTGTTCAGGGGGCTCAGCCAATCGTCAGCTTCAACTTTGGCGCAAAAAAATTCAATCGAGTAAGAGAAACACAAAAATACGCGATCTCGATCGCAACATTGATCGTATTGATTGGCTGGTTGGCTACCAGAATTATGCCGGAACAATTGGTGCGGCTGTTTAACAATGAGCCTGAATTATTGTCTTTTGCAACGAAGGCTTTGCAGGCATGGTTTATGTGTTTGCCGTTGATTGGGTTTCAAATTGTTGCTTCGAATTTTTTCCAGGCAACTGGACGAACGCGTTCAGCGATCTTTTTAACCTTGACTCGTCAAATCATTTTATTGATTCCAGCTTTGTTAGTGTTTTCCAAAACGTGGGGCATGGATGGTCTGCTCCATGCAGCACCTTTTGCTGATGCTGGTGCGGCCATTTTGACCGGTGTCTTTTATGTGATTGGTATTAAACGGCTGATCAAGGAAGAATCAGAGCTGGAAGGGTTGAATTACGAAACAGAATAAATAAACTAGAGTGTACCGTTTGCTGCGGTACGCTTTTTTGTTTCGAGAACACGCTTGATTAATTTTAAATAAACTGTCTTTTGTGAGAAGAAGCAATTATAATTTGGAAAAGGCTTGCAGGTCAAAAATGGAGGATTGAAAATGTTTGTTGTGAATCTCATCGAGAAAGCTCATGTAGATACAGTTCCCTTCTTATTTGGTGCATTAGGAGTAATCACTCTGGTAATTAGTTTGCAGCCCTATACTGGCGGACTTGGGTATCGAGGTATTGCGTTTTTATGCTATGGCAAACGAATCTGGCAGTTTTCGAATCGCTTGTTTGGCGTAGTGTTCGTTGTCTTATCGATCCTCTTATATCTACTGTTTAACTTTGGTTCGCTCTCGGTTAATAATAAAGTGTTTGTTGCAACAAGTGCCTGTTTTCTGTGCTGTCTTATCAGCGATGGGGTTACGCTATACTTAAAAAAACGTCAGACTAAATAATGAAGGTTGACAAAAGAAATAAATACGATTAAAATAGTTAGCATGTTAACTAATCGAGGAGCGAGTGTTATGAAGGAGCCGGAAACAATTGGGTTTGAGGTCAGAGAATTATCACTAATGATTGCTAGACAGATTGAAAAGGCAAGTAATGATGGGCATATTAGAGGGCCGCAAGGATTTGCTTTAGGTTTTTTGGTCCATAATCGTGACAAAGAAATTTACCAAAAGGATTTGGAAGAGCGATTGTCGATTCGGAAACCGACCGCCAGCAAGCTAGTTGATCGCATGATCAAAAACGGTTTTTTAACGACTGCTCCGTCTCAAAAGGACAAACGGCTGAAACAATTGATCGTGACCGAAAAAGCAATTCAGACAACGATCGAAGTCGAAAAACAAATTGATAATGTTGAAAAAGTTTTGAAACAAGGGATTTCTGAGGAAGAATTAACACAATTTTTCGCCACGATGAAAAAGTTCAAACAAAATATCCAACTATAATCTGATTGTCTAACGATCAGATTTCTATTTAGACTGATGGTTAGCATGCTAATATAAAAGCTTCAGAGCTGCTTTTGTCAGGATAAATAAAACATCAATCACATGTATCGGCTATTTAAAAAATGGATAGACGATGCGAATACAAGTAAGGAGGTTTTTTATGATACAACTAATAAAACGAACCAATTCAAAAGAGCGGCTGCTGGTACTGGCGAGTGTGCTATTCATCGTCGGACAAGTATGGATGGACTTGAAAGTACCAGATTATATGTCGCAAATTACTACATTGGTACAGACGCCTAATACGGCGATCAGCGAAATTTTGAAACCGGGGGGCTGGATGGTCCTGCTTTCTTTAATGAGTTTTGTCTTTTCTTCGATCGTCGGTTTATTCGCTGCAAAATTGGCGGCGAGCCTAACTTGCCGATTGCGAGAAGACATGTTTGGCAAGGTGATGGATTATTCCACCCATGAGATCCAGCAATTTTCGATCCCAAGTTTGACTACCCGGACTACAAATGATTTAACTCAAATTCAACAGGTGGTCGCGATGGGATTGCAATTGCTGATCAAGGGGCCGATCACAGCAGTTTGGGCAGTTTTGAAGATTGCTGGAAAAAATTGGCAATGGACCACGACGACCGGTATCGCTGTTTTGATTTTGCTGATTATGCTGTCGATAATTTTGACGCTTGTGCAGCCGAGGTTTGCCAAAGTTCAACAACTGACGGACAAGGTAAACAGTATTACGCATGAAAATTTAACCGGATTGCGGGTGGTTCGCGCGTACAATGCTGAGGACTATCAAGAAGAAAAATTTGAGGAAGCGAATCAAGACCTTACGTCAACGAATTTATTTGCGGGTCGAGTGATGGCTATGCTGAGTCCAGGAATGAGCTTGATTTCCAGCGGATTGACTCTGGCGGTTTATTGGATTGGGGCTTATATGATCCAACAAGCGCAAGGGATGGTAAAACTCTCGCTCTTTAGCGACATGATCGTGTTCTCATCGTATGCGATGCAGGTTGTTATGAGTTTTGTTCTGATGTCGATGATCTTTATGATTTTGCCGCGGGCAACTGTTTCGGCAAAACGGATCAATGAAGTTTTAGTGAAAGAATCTTCCGTGGAATTTCCAGAAGAAGGAGAAAAAAGGCAGCCAGCGGTCAAAGGAACTGTGGAATTCGATCATGTTTCCTTTAGTTATCCAGATGCTTCCGAACCAGTGCTCCATGATATCAATTTTAAAGCGGCACAAGGAGACACCGTCGCTTTCATTGGCTCTACCGGCAGCGGGAAAAGTACGATCTTGAATTTAATTCCGCGCTTTTATGAAACTAGCGAGGGGTCGATCTCAATCGATGGGCAGCCGATCAATACCTATAGTCACGTAAATCTGAACGACATCGTCGGCTATATTCCTCAAAAACCAGTCTTGTTCAGCGGAACGATCCAATCGAATTTAGACTTTGGAACGAGCAGCAATGATCCATTGGATGAGGCGAAAATGCAAGCAGCTTTATCGATCGCTCAAGCCAGTGAATTCGTGAATGAAAAAGAAGATAAATTGAATAGTCACGTTGCTCAAAATGGCAGCAATTTTTCTGGCGGACAGAAGCAGCGTCTAGCGATTGCCCGAGTAATCGCGCGGCAACCGGAGATTTTATTATTTGATGATTCCTTCTCTGCATTGGATTATAAAACAGATAAGAAACTACGTGAGGTACTAAAAGAAAAATTGGCTGACACGACCAAATTGATCGTGGCTCAACGAATCAGCACCATCATGGATGCCGACCAAATCATTGTTTTAGATGAGGGGCATATCGTCGGACAAGGAACCCATGAAGTTCTGCTTGAGACAAACGCGGTCTACCAAGAGATTGCTTATTCTCAGCTGTCGAAGGAGGAATTAGTCAATGGATAATACACTGGAAACAATCCAAACACAGTCGCAAGAAAATCCTTTAAGGGATAATATTTTTAAAGCGCTCAATCAATATAAATGGCCTTTGATCGCAGCGATCCTATTTGCAACGATCGGAAGCATCACTCAAATCGTAGGACCCAATCGCTTAAGCGAGATCACAGATTTGATTACACAGGGATTAAGCGGATCAATCAATCTTACACAGATCGGTCAGATTGGACTGAGCCTAGTCATTTTATACGGAATCGGTTCGATCCTCTCCTATTTCCAAGGGTTCATCATAGCGACAGTGACTCAACGCTTTTCTAAGCAAATGCGCCGTCAGATATCAGAAAAAATCAATGACGTACCCTTGAACTATTTTGATTCTCATAGTCAAGGAGACACATTGAGTCGAGTGACGAATGACCTAGATACTGTGAGTCAATCCTTGAATCAAAGTTTGAGTTCATTGTTTCCATCAATTACACTATTTATCGGCTGTCTGGTTATGATGTTCCGCACCAATTTATTATTAACGCTCACATCAGTTGTATCTGTGCTATTAGGTTTTCTGTTGATGGGACTTATTATGGCAAAATCACAGATTCATTTTAATCAGCAGCAGCACAAACTAGCTAAGATCAATGGTTTTGCAGAGGAGGCCTACTCTGGTCAACAAGTCATTAATGCATATAGTGCCGCAAAAGATATGAAGAGCGAATTTGGCGAAATGAATCAAGATTATTATGGCAGTGTCTGGAAGGCGCAGTTTCTATCAGGAATCATGCAGCCGTTGATGGGATTTATCGGGAATTTTGGCTATGTTGCAGTCTGTGTTGTTGGCGCTGTTTTGACTTTGCGCGGCGATATTACTTTTGGTGTCATCGTCGCATTCACGGTATACATTCGTTTGTTTTCACAACCTTTATCACAGCTGGCGCAAGCCTTCTCTAACTTGCAATCGGCGGGGGCTGCTATGAGCCGAGTTTTTGAATTTTTGAATGAAGATGAATTGGCGGACGAATCAGAAAAAGCGGTGAAATTACGCAACGCAGAAGGCAATGTCCGTTTTGAAAATGTCAGCTTCGGCTATGATAAAGAACAGACGATCATCCATAATTTCAATGTTGAAGCAAAAGCAGGACAAAAAATCGCCATCGTTGGTCCAACAGGAGCTGGGAAAACGACCATTGTTAATTTACTGATGCGTTTTTACGAGACAAACCGTGGAGAAATTAAGATTGACGGCGTCTCCATCAAAGATATGACCCGAGAAGAAGTTCATGATCAATTTTGTATGGTATTACAAGATACGTGGCTGTTCGAAGGAACGATTAAAGAAAATTTGATCTATAATCAGCAGCATGTTTCTAATGAAACAGTCATCAATGCCTGTAAAGCAGTCGGAATCGATCATTTTATTCGAACCTTACCAAAAGGGTATGAGACATATTTAGATGACAGCGTCAGCCTATCCGTCGGACAAAAGCAATTGTTGACGATTGCCCGTGCAATCATTAAAGACGCCCCAATGCTGATTTTGGATGAAGCGACTAGTTCCGTTGATACACGAACAGAAGAATTGATCCAAGCGGCGATGGATAAATTAATGAACAATCGCACGTCCTTTGTGATTGCACATCGTTTATCGACTATTCGAAACGCTGATCTGATCCTTGTCATGAACGAAGGAAATATTATTGAACAAGGAAACCATGAGGAATTGATGAAACAAAAAGGTTTTTATGCTGATCTATATAATAGCCAGTTCGAGAAAGAACAACTTGCTTAAAAGAAAAAAGCGATTAGAATCGAGAGATTTTAATCGCTTTTTTTGCGTTTTACATCAGAACAATTTCAGCCAAACGCATGTCTGAAAAGAGATATTAGCTAATTTGCTTTTTAGGTTTAAATGACGAGATATTCACATGAATAAAATTTCATGTTATTTTATCTTGACACATTTTTTGCTAAGTGATAAAGTGTCGTTGTTGAATCGTAACCATTACGATTTATTTAGTCTAAATAGTAATCGATCATATCAATGGTTTCCAATGATTCAAAGAAAATTTTAGTCGGTGTTGTTTCGATAACTTATCCAAAATAGGTTAAGGTGAACGGATCAATCGAAAGCTCGAGGTGTTTTTTTGAAATGACTAGTTAGAAGGAAAAAGAAGTAGCTAAGCAAAGAGTCAAAATAAATCAAAACGAAAGAGGCCCGGAATGAAAAAGAAATTAGGGATTATCCTTATCAGTTTATTTGCGCTTATTGGATTAGCAGCTTGTAAGGAAAATAATCAAGCAGCGTCCCAAAATAAAGACAAGAAGTTGAAAATTGTCACCACTTTTTACCCCATCTATGACTTTACTAAAACGATTGTCGGAGATGAAGGCGACGTTTCTCTATTAATACCTGCCGGCTCGGAACCGCATGATTATGAACCATCCGCTAAAGATATGGCGAAGATAACCGAAGCAGATACCTTTGTTTACCACAATGAGAACATGGAGACCTGGGTGCCGAATGCCATCAAGTCTTGGAAGAAAGGCGCGCCCAATACGATCGAAGGTACGAAGGATATGCTTCTGCTCCCAGGTGGTGAAGAGGAAGGCCATGATCATGGAGAGGAAGCGGGACATCATCATGAACTCGATCCGCATACTTGGCTTTCACCACATCGGGCGATCAAGGAAGTGACTTCAATCAAAAATCAATTAGTGAAGTTGTATCCAGATAAAAAGGCAGAATTTGAAACGAACACTAAAAAATACGTAGCAAAATTAGAAGCTTTGGATAACGAATATTCAGACAGCTTAAAGGACGCAAAACAAAAGAATTTTGTTACTCAGCATACCGCGTTCAGCTACTTAGCTTTGGATTATGGATTGAATCAGGTGGGAATTTCAGGAATCAATCCTGATCAAGAGCCCGATCCTTCGCGAATCGCTGAATTGAAGCATTACGTTGAGGATAATGAAATCAACTATATTTATTTCGAGAACAATAATCAAGGTAAAGCTGCGAAAACACTTGCGGATGAAACTAAGGTCAAATTAGAAGTACTCAATCCATTGGAAAGTTTAACTAAAAAACAGATGGATGCTGGTGAGAATTATTTATCAGTGATGAAAGAGAACTTGGCGGCCTTAAAGAAGACGACAAATGTTGCTGGCAAAGAAGTAAAACCTGAGGAAGAAGCGAAGACTGAGCAGACAATCTACAACGGCTATTTCAAAGATGCTGAAGTGAAAGATCGAAAATTATCAGATTACGCCGGTGATTGGCAGTCCGTTTATCCATTAGTAGAAAATGGAACATTGGATGAAGTTTTTGATTACAAAGCAAAGTTAAAGAAGGATAAGACAGCTGCGGAATATAAGACCTACTATGAAAAAGGCTATAAGACGGATGTAGATGAAATCAAGATTACAGACAATAAAATCGACTTCATCGTTAATGGGAAACATCATAACTATACCTATGAATATGCCGGTCATGAAATATTAACTTATGAAAAAGGCAATCGCGGGGTTCGTTTCACCTTTGAAACCAAAGATCCGGCTGCCGGAGAGTATAAATATGTTCAATTCAGCGATCATGGAATCGCACCAGCAAAAGCGGCGCATTTTCATATTTACTTTGGCGGCGAGAGTCAAAAAGCCTTATACAATGAGCTCGATAATTGGCCGACCTACTATCCAACTCGTATGGCCAGTCATGAAATCGCTCAAGAAATGTTGGCTCATTAATAATCAAGTAAGAGGTGGAATTAATGGAAAAGACCGATATCTCTAGTGCATACCGACGCCTAAAGAGCCCCAATATTAAGACGCGCAAACGGGCGTTAAAGATCATCAAAGAAGCCAAAAGAAACCGAACAAGAAAATAGCAGAAACGATCTCCTAGACGAATCAATGTTTAGGAGATCGTTCTCGCTAAAGGAGTCTAATCAGAAAAATTTCTAAGGGTAAATGAATTATTTAAATCCGCAATTGTGCGTTCATGTTCAGTCATTTCCTGTAGCAACCTGAAAGATAGTATTGAAAACGATCAGAAAAAGTGTTTAAATGAGAATGAATCTCATTATCATTTGAGTTTCGGGATTGTTGGTAAATGAGTTGAAAATGTGGAAGGAGTTAGATAAATGAAGAATGAATCGGTATTGGTTCGTTACATTAAGAAAAAGAAAGGGTTGTTAACGGCCTCCGGTATTTTGGCGACGGTTTCAACAGTGGTACAGTTTATTCCTTTTTATTGTATTTATAAAATCATTGAATTATTGATGGTTGGTGATTATTCAGCCAACGGCTTGATTCATTGGAGTTTAGTTTCAATGGGAAGTGTCTTAGTCGGGGTAGTTCTTCTGTATGCCTCATCGATGTGCTCGCATGTTGCTGCTTTCGACATTCTATATGAGATCCGAATGGATATCCTGCAGCATCTATCAAAAGTCTCGATGGGCTATTTTACTCGGAAATCGAGTGGTCAATTAATGAAGATCATTGATCAATGTGTCGAAAAAATGGAATCTTTTATCGCACATCAGATTCCTGATATTGTTTCAGCTTTGATCTTTCCATTGATCTATATTGGCTTGATGCTGAAAATTGATTGGCGTTTAGGCTTGATGTCTTTAGTTCCACTTTTTCTGGCAGTCGGTATTTATGCTTATCTGATGGGGAAAACGATGAAGAATAATAAGGTAAAGGAATATCATGACGCGCTGGAAGCCATGAATAGTAATGGTGTTGAGTATGTTCGCGCAATGCCGGCGGTCAAAGTCTTTGGTCTATCAGTCGGAAACTTCAAACGATTCCATCAGAGTATTAAGGACTATCGGAACTTAGTCATGGATTGGTCCAATGGGTTTCGGTCAGGCTATGTTTTATTTACGACATTAATAACGTCCGTTGTTTTGTTTGTCATGCCATTTGGTGCGTTTTTGATTAGCCAAAGTCCGCAAGACAAAACGTTATCACTGACAGTCATGCTGTTTATCATTTTGGCTTCAGGAACGACTGGCCCATTTATGAAATTGATGTATGCGGCGTCGACCTTCAGTAATGTGAATGAAGGGGTAAAGCGTGTGGATGAAATTTTTGCAGAAGCACCAGTGATAGAAAAAGAGACAGCATCTGGTTTTTCAGGGAACGGTATTTCTTTTGAGGAAGTCTCATTTGCCTATACGGAAGGGAATTCTGTACTTAAAAAAGTTAGTTTTGATCTGAAGCCCAATACGATGAATGCTTTAGTTGGGCCATCAGGCGGTGGGAAAAGCACGATTGCCCAATTACTATTACGCTTTTATGATCCGGCAGCAGGGGCGATAAAGATCGGCGGAACGGATATTCGTGAAGTAACGATCGATACATTGATGCGGGATGTTTCCTTTGTTTTCCAAGATGTCACATTATTCAATGACACGATCGCAGCGAATATTCGCTTAGGAAACAAAAAGGCCAGCTTGGAAGAAGTTCGCTGGGCCGCCCAATTAGCGCGCTGTGATGAATTCATCCAGGAATTGCCGAATGGGTATGACACGATGATCGGCGAGCAAGGCGTCTTCTTATCTAAAGGTGAAGCGCAGCGGATATCGATCGCACGGGCGCTTTTAAAAAATTCACCGATTTTAGTTTTAGATGAGGCAACTGCTTACGCGGATGCTGAAAATGAAGTGCATATTCAACAAGCGATCAGCGAACTGGTCAAAGGAAAGACCGTTTTGATCATCGCTCATCGTCTTTGGACGATCCAGCATGTCGATCAAATATTGGTTTGCGATAAAGGTGAGATTCAAGCTGCCGGAACACATGAAGAATTACTTGTCAGCAATCCGCTTTATCAGAAATTGTGGACGATCAATGAAGAAACGAAAGATTGGGAGGTTAAATAGGATGAAAGATGCGATTTATAATATTACTTCGGGCGAACCGAAAACATTGGCACAGTCTACTTTTTGGGCGACTTTAGAATCAATTGCTCGTTTACTGCCAGCGGTTATTGCTTTTTACGGAATTTTTGAATTGTTTGAATCCTATCAACAGAACCGACCGTTGGATATGCGGCTTTATCTTTATCTGATTCTTGCAAGTGTGGTGTGGTTCGCTGTACAACTCTTAGTTTCTACGCTTGCCTACGACAGACAATATACAGCGGCGTATAACGTTTCAGAAAAAGGACGTACGAATTTGGCGAATCATTTAAGAAAACTTTCGCTAGGATTTTTAGACAGCCGTGATCCCGGCGACCTAACAACGATGATGTTGGGAGATTATACACTATTAGAAAGCGCCGTTTCTCATTTAGCACCGCAAGCTTTGGGCGCAGTCATTTTACTAGTCATGGCGTTTATTTCTCTATGCTTGATTGATTGGCGGATGACCGTGTGTCTGTATGCTATGCTGCCGATTGTATTACTAGTAGTCAAGGGTTCGAATATCTTAATGAAAAAACTGGGCGGACGGCACATCCAAGCGAAGGTAGAAAGTGCTTCTCGTCTTCAAGAATACTTGCAGGGAATCAAAGAGATCAAGGCTTATTCTTTAGGCGGTCAACAGTTTGCTCGAATTCAGCAGGCCTTTGATACACTGCGGAAGGAATCGATTCGGATTGAAGGGGTGCTGGGACCAGTGGTAATGGTAGCTATCTCACTCTTGCGGATGGGGTTACCGATATTAGTTTTTATGGGTTCTTATCTGCTTGCCCAAAGAAGTCTAGTGGAATCGGTTTTCTTAGTCTTTATTGTGGTGGTTAGTCGTATTTACGATCCCTTCACTACGTTAATGATCAATTATACGGAGATGCGTTATGCGCTGATCAGCGGTGAACGAATCATGAATATCCGCAATCAGCCGGAGGTTCAAGGAACAGAAGAGTTGACGGATGATTATACGATTCGCTTGAAAGATGTTGACTTCTCCTATAAAGATGATCTTGTATTGCAAAAAATCAATCTAGAGATCCAGCCTAGAACACTGACAGCTTTGGTTGGTCCATCGGGCAGCGGAAAATCTACGATCGTAAAATTATTGGCACGTTTCTATGATGTTCAAGCAGGCGTGATTGAGATCGGTGGGAAAGATCTTACAACGGTGAATCCAGAAAATTTATATAGTCATTTATCGATGGTGTTTCAAGATGTCTATTTATTTAAGGACACGATCTTAAATAATATTCGTGTCGGTAATCAAACGGCTACCTTTGAGGAAGTGGTCGAAGCTGCTAAAAAAGCTCATTGTCATGAATTTATCAGCGCTCTTCCAGAGGGCTATGACACACTGGTCGGTGAAGGCGGCTCAACCTTATCCGGCGGCGAGAAACAACGAATCAGTATCGCCCGAGCTTTCATCAAACAATCTGAAATCATTTTATTAGATGAAGCGACAGCCGCCCTTGATTTAGAGAATGAAGCGGGAGTTCAACGAGCAATTAAAAATCTAGTAGCAGACAAAACGGTGATTGTGATCGCGCATCGTTTAAAAACAGTTATGAACGCAGATCAGATCGTTGTTTTGGAAAAAGGAAAAGTTGCGGCGAAGGGAAAACATCAAGAGCTATACCAAACTTGCGACCTTTATCGCAAATTAGTCGATATGCAAAACGAAGCCACCAATTGGAAATTTAGTAAAAATTAATTCATTAATAGGAAATAGGATGTCAGTTTTACTTCTTGCTTTAGCGAGTTAGTAAAAGGATATACGGCTTGAACATGAAACTAATTTTTCATGGAAAAAGTAATTCATTAATAGGAAATAGGATGTCAGTTTTACTTCTTGCTTTAGCAAGTTAGTAAAAGGATATACGGCTTGAACATAAAACTAATTTTTCATGGAAAAATTAATTCATTAATAGGAAATAGGAGTGACCAAATGAAAAAGAAAAAGACGGATAAACTTATCTCAAAAGATTATTTAACAATTGGATTATATACCGTGGTCGAGTTTGTTGTAATGATGGTGATGTCGATGGTGACATTGCCGATCATGGCCTGGTTTTATCCTTATGCGACAGCCTTTGTTTTGTTTTTTACCTGTCCAATTTATTTATTGATGGCATTTAAGGTGGGAAAAAGAGGAACCTTATTAATTTTCGGGGCTATCAATGGCTTGTTTTACGCCATTATGGGAACGGTCTACATTCTGCCCATCACATTGTTGGGCGGTTTGATCGGCGAGGTGATTTTAGCTAAGACGAAGGGCTATCGGAAATTGGGTGCTCAAACGCTGGCATTTACAATCTATAACCTTCTATACGGCTTTTCAAACTATATTATCCTAGCGATCTCCGCTGATTATTACTCCAAGATGACTGAAAACACGGGTTATTCTGGGGATCATCTTAAATACTTAACAGAACCATTTTGGATCATGATCTCTATTGGGGCCTTGATCTCCGCGATTGTTTTAGGTTGTCTTTTCGGCTACAAATTATTGAATAAACATTTTGTAAAAGCTGGTGTAATCAAATCTGTGTAATGAAAAGGAGACGTCTATGAAAAAAAGTATTGATCCTAGAATCCAATTTCTTTTACTGATCGTCCAAAGTATTTTAGTTTTGTTCGCAAGGATGGATCAATTGATTTTATTGAACGTTTTTGCACTATTCTATTTACTTTATGCAGGTTTGATTCAAACAGCGATTAAGATGAGTGCGGTAATTGCTGCAACAGTCGCGCTATATATTTATATCGTGACTGCAGATCAGCAGTGGGTGAAAATGTTAGGTTTTTTGTGTTTTCTTGTCTTGCGTTTTGGGCCAGTTATTATAATGGCGCGTGTAATGCAGGAGGTACCTACAGGTCGTTTGATGGCGGCGATGCAGTCACTGAGACTGCCGAAAAATTTTATTCTCACTTTAGCAGTGACTTTGCGCTTTTTCCCGATCATCAAATTAGAAAATGACACGATCCAAATGTCTGCTCGCTTACGAGGTCTTTCATACTCTCAGCCTAAAAATTGGTTACGGCCATTGCAGGCGTTTGAATACACCTTTGTTCCCTTAATGATGCGGACGATGAAAATCACAGATGAGTTGACAGCGGCGGCTATGACCAAGGGCATTGATTGTCCGGGCCAACGAACATCGATTTATCAGACCCGTTTATCCAACAAGGATTTACTGCTCGTTGTGTTTTTTATCGGTTTTACGGTCTGTATTTTTACATTCAACTTTTTGGAGGTCTAGATGGTACAATCAGCGATCAAGTTAAAAAATATCCGTTTTAGTTACGGCGCGGAAGAGCCGCAGTTGGATGATCTTTCGTTAGAAATAGGGAAGGGCGAATGTGTACTCGTGACCGGAGCTTCAGGGTGCGGGAAAACCACATTGACCCGTTTGATTAACGGCCTGATTCCCCACTATTATGAAGGAGAGTTGACCGGCGAACTTCAATTGAATGGAAAAAATGCCTTGGAACTGGAGGATTGGGAATACGGTGAACAAGTAGGAAGTGTCTTTCAGGATGCCCGTTCTCAATTTTTTACTTCGAATGTATTAGATGAATTGGCTTTTGCTTCTGAAAATTATCGTCTTGAAGCCCAAACAATCAAACAGCGAATTGATGATGTACTGAAACTGAATCAAATGGACTATTTAAAGAAGCGAAAGCTATCTCAGCTTTCGAGTGGTGAAAAACAAAAGGTTGTCATGGGCGCAGTGGAAGTTCATTATCCTGAGATTTTTGTGCTGGATGAGCCGTCCGCTAATTTAGATAATCATGGCAATGCACAATTGGCCGCAACGGTGGAGCAGTTAAAAAAAGCTGGAAAAACTATTGTGATCGCGGATCATCGAATTCATTATTTGATGGAAGCGGCAGATCGAGTTATTTACATGGCGAAAGGGAAAATAGTTGAACAATGGACGATCGAGGAGTTTCGACAGTTATCAGAGGCAAAGCGGCATTCTTTTGATATTCGTGAAAAACAGGAAGTTCCAATCACGGAATTGTTAAGAGCAGAAGCAGCGGATGGTCCCTCGTTTTTAACCTTGAAAGACGTAACGATTGGTTATAGTCGTTTAGCTCCGAGCTTGATTAAGAAGCTTAATTTCTCATTGGCTAAAGGTGAGATCGCTCTGATTACAGGAGAAAATGGGTTAGGAAAAACGACCCTGGCCCGTACTTTATGCGGATTAAATAGAGAGCAGGCGGGAATAATCAGTATTGACGGACAAACGCAATCTATAAAGAAGCGGCGGGAAAAATGCTGGTTTGTTTTGCAAGATGCAGATTATCAGCTGTTTTCCGACAGCGTCTTGAATGAACTGCTTCTAGGAACGAAAAAGACTGAGGAGAATTTTGCGAAAGCAGAAAAACTGTTGAAGGAATTGAATTTATGGAGTTTCAAAGAGCAGCATCCGGCGACGCTGTCTGGCGGTCAGAAACAACGGTTAGTTTTTGCGGTTGGCTTGATGCGGGAACCTGAGCTGCTGATTTTAGATGAACCCACTTCGGGCCTGGATGCTGGCAACATGCGGCGAGTACAGCGGATGATCGTTGATTATGCTGATAAAGGAATAACGTTCGTGATCATTACTCATGATCTAGAATTTGCGAAAGGATTTGGTCGAAGTACGATCGAATTAGGAAAGCCTTGCCCAAAAAATATTCAACAGTCTGAATTGATAGTGTCTAAATAAATAGAAACGACTTCAAGAGAGTAGATTGTGCTAGCTTGAAGTCTTTTTGTTGATCGCTGTTGGGTAGATATAAAGAATCACCTAAAATTTTCTAATGAATGATTTATAGGTGCGCCTAACTTTTTAATGGATGGTAGAATAATAAAAGAAAAAAATTGTGGGGGCTCCTATGAAGAAAAACGTAACATACATAATCGCTTTGTTAGCTATCGTTTTATTAGGCCTTTTTATTCAGGCAAAGAGCAGTGTTTTTTATGACGAACCTGTGCTGCGTGTAGAAAAGGTTGAAGCGAATAGCTCAGAGAAAACACAAAAAATAGAAGGAAAGCTATTGAATCAAAAAGGGACCGTCACGTTAGAAACCACCTACTATGAAAATGAAAGTGTCTCTCCGCTGTACCGAAAGGGAAATCAGCTGATTCTTCAAAAATCGGCTAACCACTGGCAGGTATTAGCGTTGAAACGAGATGGGTATGTTTTCATTTTAATTGGTTTGTTCATCTTGACCGTGTTGTTCATCAGTGGAGAAAAAGGAATTCGAGCATTGATCGGCTTAATATTGAACAGCTCTCTATTAGTCTTGGTTTTATGGGTGAATCAGCGAAACAACAGTCTTTCGCTACTGTTTCTAATGGTAATTTATACGATTATTGCTGTATTTTTAGCTATGGGCACTTCTTATGGATTTAAAAAGCTAGACGTCAGAAAAGTTTTTGGCACTTTAGTCAGCGTTTTTCTTGCTTTTCTTATTTGTCTTGTTGCGATGAATTTATTGAAAGATAGCGGTTTGCGCTATGAAGAGATGCAATTTATTACCCGACCATATCGTTCCGTTTTTTTAGCGGGGCTATTGATCGGTGCGATTGGTGCAAGTATGGACAATGTCGTGACGATCATTTCAGCTTTAGATGAGATCCGTATCCAAAATGAGCAGCTTCCGCTGAAAAAACTAGTACGATCTGGAAGAAAAATCGCTCAGGACACTGCTTCATCAATGATCAATGTATTAATGTTCGCGTATCTCAGCGGAGCCATTCCATCTGTAGTCTTCTATCTGGCAAATGGCTGGAATTTTTCCGAAGTCATCGGGATGCACCTATCGTTAGAGATTTTACGAACCTTATGTGGCGGTTTCGCGATTGTCTTGTCTGTTCCAGCGGCCTTATTCGCTTTTAGTATGGCTGAAAAATGGGAAAGGAGGGCGATCAGATGAGTGTATTGATTTGCCTTACCTTGATTTTGATGGGTTTGATGCTGTTGATTTTCAAAAAGAGTTCGATCTATATGATTACAGGTACTTTTGCCAATTTTTGCTTATTTATCTTACTACTGTATGTATTAAGTAAAGGATTCCCGGTTTATCCAGTGACTTTTTTGATTTTTTTAGGAGTAACAATAGTGACGCTGTTTTATATCAATGACTTCAATCAAAAAACAAAAGCAGCCTTTCTTTGTGTCTTATTCTTTTTGGTGGTGTTCACCATTGCTACATTACCTATTATACAACTTGTTAAGGTTCATGGATTCGCTATGGAGGAATTGGATGAATTACAGATGCTGGATCTTTCCGCAGCTGTTCCATTCTCCGCGCTTAATCTCTCAATCATCTTGATGAGTTTTTCTGGTGCCGTGATCGACAGCAGTATGGCGGTCAGCAGTTCAACCCATGAAATCTATCGCCGCACGGAAAAACTAACGTTTAAAGAACTGGTCCACTCCAGTATGAGTGTTGTTCATGAGTTACTTAGCTCGACAATCAATACGCTGCTGTTTGCTTTTATGGGCTCTAGTCTAGCATTGATTATCTGGATTCAAGATTTGAATTATTCTTTTCTTGAGATTATCAATTCCAAAGCGTTTGTGAGCGAATTGCTGATCAGTTTATTAACGGGGATGGCCGCAGTGATTATTTTACCAATTACTTCACTCGTTTCTAGTTATATTTTTTTTAATCAGCATTTTAAAAACATAGAAAAGTAGTGCTGTATCCTAGTATAGAAGTTATTAAGAATAAAGACATTTCTCACGTAACGTGATAGCTAATGAACTGCATAATGACTAATCCTTCTAAGAAATAGATAGAAGGATTAGTCATTATTTGTATTGATAGTTTAGAAATCTCTGGCAAGTCTGAAAACTGATCCTTTAGTCATTGATCTGAACAGGGCTGCTTAAAAAAGTTGAACAAATCGCTGCCAGTTCTTGTGGTGTTTCTTGCGCGCCGTTTTCGATCCAGGTGTAGAGGATCGACCAAAATACGCCGCTAGTAAAGGCATGGGCATATTCCGCTATGTTGGGGCTGAGCTTTTCTTGTCTGACATAACCATTGTTCAATTTCGGTATTCGTTTTTGGTATTGTTTAAAAATGTAGAACATCAAATCATTTTTATAGAGCACCTTGAGTTGAGCAAGATGCTTCTGCCAAAAAGTGAAATGATGATAGACCAGTGTTTCGTAATTGGCGGCCGAGTAGCGTTCTTCAAAGGCAGCATATTCTAAAAAAAGGTGTTCGACGGCTCGCTCCAGTACCTCCTCTTTGTTTTTGAAATAACGATAAAAGGTTTTTCTGCCGATAGCCGCTTCCTGTGCAATCTGAGTTACTGTAATCAAGGCATACTCATCTACTTCCATCACGGCGAACAATCCAGCTATGATTTGAACTTCTTTTCCCATGAATGACCTCCTAGTGACACACTTTATGGTAATCTGTTTCCTTTGATTGAAAGGGTGTCGGTTCTCTCTTAAACTATAGTTGCGTGACACAGTTGTGTCAAATGGAGGAGAAGAATTATGAAGAATATTGGGAAATGGTATGTAATCAATGGCGTGAAGCAATATGTCCAATTCATTAGCGAGAATGTTGAAAATCCGATGTTGATTTATTTACATGGCGGACCTGGGGATGCGGCATTGCCGCTGGTCGAACACTTCAACAAAGAGCTGGCCCAAAAGTATACACTCGTTATTTGGGAACAACGAGGCTCGGGAAAATCCTATTATCCGTTTGCGAAAAATGAGAGAATGACGATCAATACCTTTGTATCTGATTTAAAAGTTTTGATTGAGCATTTGCTGACTGAATGGGAAAAAGACAACGTTTGTCTAATGGGGCATTCGTGGGGAAGTATCATTGGGCTGGAATTTATCAAGCAATACCCTGAATTGGTGGACTATTACATTGGAGTTGGCCAAGTAGTCTGTTCCCAAAGGATGTTTGAAGATAGTCGGACTTATATTTTGAATCAGCCTGTGCGGCCAAAGATCAAACAACAGATTTCTGCAATCGATACATCCTTTAATCAGAAAAACTGGTATACAGATCTGATGTTCTTCATGAATCAATTGATCAAAACGAAAGGTTCCCTCTACAAACAAAAAACATATACCTCTTTTTATAACTACTTTATTCGTTCCAAAAACTATTCTTTGATGGATTGTATCAATCGATTAAAGGGATCAAAGCAGTCGATAGAACGGCTCTGGCAAGAAGTAGCGACCATTGATTTTACGAAAGATACAAAGTTTGAGGTGCCGGTCATTTTGATCGAAGGAGAATACGATTACCATGCTTCGAACGAGCTCGCTTTTGATTTTTATCAAGCAATCGAATCACCCAAAGCTTATATTTGTATGAAGAATACCGCTCATTTTCCTCAATGGAGCAGAGCGGAGACCTTCAATCAAGTTGTGAATACACTGGAAATTCCCATCAAAAGCGGAGAAAATTATCTAGTGGTTTAGTTTACGAGAATTATCGGTGCTGCTAGATCGAATAAAGCCTTCAGAGATTCCATAAAGTAAGAATTTCCGAAGGCTTCAAAATGAGTAAATTTAGAAATCAAATTCGTCTGGAACAGGACCGCTGCGCAACGCTTCATTTAAATCATTCAGACGGGTCATATCTGTTTGATCCAATTCAAAATCAAATACATCTGCATTGCTTTGCATCCGTTGTTCGTGGACTGATTTTACGACGAGTAAAATGTCTTGTTGAATGTCCCAACGTAGGATGACTTGTGCAGGTGTTTTTTTGTGTTTTTCAGCGATTTCCAAAATAGTAGGTTCGTTTAATAATTTTCCCTGCATCAAAGGTGACCATGCTTGGATTTTGATAGCGTGTTTTTCGCAGAAATCACGCAGAGTTTGCTGAGATAATTTTGGATGTAGTTCCACTTGGTTAACGACAGGAACGACCTTAGCGTAAGACAGCAATTCTTCTAAATGATGGACCTCGAAATTGCTGACACCGATCGCTTTGATTTTTCCAGCGGCATACAGTTCTTCCAATGCTTGCCAAGATTCCTTGAAGGCCTCTTTGCCTGGCCAGTGGATCAAATATAGATCTAAATAATCTAAAGCCAACCGATCAAGAGTTTCTTCAAAGGCGGTGATTGTTTCAGCGTGAGTGAGATGATTATTCCAAACCTTTGATGTAACGAATAAGTCTTCACGAGTTAGTCCTGTTGCGGCTAAACCTTCTTTGATTCCAATCCCCGTTCCCGTTTCATTTCCATAAATTTGAGCGGTATCGATCAAACGATACCCGTTAATAATTCCATTTTTGACGACTTCCGCTGTATCTTCATCCGGAATTTGAAATACCCCTAAACCAAGTCCGGGGATTTCTGTTCCGTTGTTAAAACGTACCTTGTCTGTTAAAGAATGAATCATGTAAAAAAACCTCCTCATAAATTTCTTAGCCTAGTATATGAGGTGAATTTCCAAATGTATAGTACGTACTTTAAAGTGCTATAGGCACCAAAAAGTAATTTTTGTGTAACAGCAAGAAAACCCAAAAAAAAAATAGGAGTGGATGACTAAAAAAAAATATAAAGAAACAAACGATATTTTATAGTACTCGGAAAGATAAATTAACATGATGTCCGTTTTTGTAAACCTAATAATAGCTTTAAGATGTTAATTTATTAAAGAGTTCTAATAAATGTAAAGATAACTTATCAAAAACAGAGACAAGTAAATATTATTACGATTGATTTTAAAAAATTGGAAATTATTTTTTTATTGTTTAATCATGCAAAGCAGGAAATTTGTTTTTTTTGCATGATTCAAATATGCTGTCGGGGTATTTACAAAAAATGACGTCGATTAATACAAGAAAATTGCTGCTGAATAATCAGTGATCGAGTCCCTTTTTCTGGTAAAGCTCAAGGAAAATGGGCAAAGAAGTATCCACTAGAATCTCGGTAATCTCTTCCGGACTTTCTTTAAAATCTTTGCGCATCCAAGTTCCGATAATCAAATAACTGCCTCTGGCTAAGTAATCTAAATATTGGGTCAAAGTCTGAGGGTCAAAATTTACTGAAAAAATGATTGGCAGATTCCCTTTTAAATACTTATAAAAAAGGTTTCTCACATATTTCAGCAGGTCAATGTCCGTATTTTGTGAAGTAAGGATTTTTATTTTTTTACGATTTTCCCAAAGAAAATAAATCACGTTTTCGATCCTAGTGGTCAGAGTCGATCGGATGAGTTTGACACTGGGGGTTCCTACTGGGGTATAGAAATAGACATTTGATTGGAAAACGATGGTTAATTCAGCCAGAAACTCCTCAACAATGCTGTCTAACAAATCTTCTTTATTATGAAATTTTTTATAAAAGGTTACACGACTTACACCAGCATTAGTTGCAATATCATTGATCCTAATCGATTTGAACTCATTAGCAAGCAGCAGTTCAAGAAAAGCATCTTCAATCAGTTTGCGTTTTTCATCAACCATAACCTCACCCCCAATATGATTGTAACTTTATTTGAAAGCTGAGCCAAATATATAAAAGGAGAAAAAAGACTATTTTGAATAAAAATCTTGTTAAAAAAAGTATCTTCGACGCTTTTTTAGAATTATTGGCGTTGTCTAAATATGAAGATATTACAGTGAATGAAATCGTTGAGAACGCTTATGTCAGTAGAGTCACTTTCTATAACTATTTTAAAAATAAAGATGCTTTATTGGCTGAATTGCTCGATCAATTTTTGGAAACTTTCAATGAACTGTTAAAGGGTGATCAACGGTTATTGGAACAAATGAATGCGAATAAAAAGAAGGAAGCCTATCAGGATTTCTATCCATATACATATAAAATTCTCGATTTTTTCTATAGTAATAAAAAGTTAGTGCTGGCCTTCTTCAATATGAATCATGAAAAATTGGATTTTATTCGGCTATTACAAAAGAACTATCATGATCATTTTGTCCAAACACTGCCTCGGCCTTTCTACGAAGTCTTAGCAGAATCAAGAATCGAATATTATTCTTTGTTTATGACTAATGGGGTAGTTTCAATTGTCGAAAAGTGGTTTAGCTCAAATTTTGAAGAACCCATTGAAGATATCGCAGATCGAATTTTGGTTTTATTAATTACCAATCTGAGTTCTTTATATTCAGAATTGGAATCTAAATAGCGTATGTGTCAAAAAAATACAGTTTCTCAAAAATGAAAGGGTGAATGAATAGTGGCAAAAATTTTGATAATTACCAAAAATCCGTTAGCGGAACAAGAACTGCAGCTTTCTCTTCAAAAAATCAATGATGAGGTATTTTGTACATCTAGTTTATTAGAACAGGCTGATTTTCATCCGGAAGTCATCGGCTATTTTTCTATAGCCATTTTAAGTGACACGATTTCTAGTCTGGAATTATCAAAATATCTCGCTTCTTTAAAGCAAAGAGGGTTGTTGCTGCTGAGAAAAGGAAGCAAAGATCAGTTAAAGGAGACAGACTTCGATTGGATGGTTTCGCAGATCGATGAGTGGTATACAGAGGAGACTTCAATGGAAGAATTCATTGAAAAAATCGCTGGGATGAAGGAACAAATTGGTGAGTTAAAAAGTGATGTGAACAAGATCTACAGTAAATTCATTTCTAAGCTGACAAAAAATGAAAGAAAAGTTCTTTACTTTTTATACAAGTCAAAGGGTGCTCAATTATCTAGAGAGGATCTTTGCGCTGAAATTTGGGGAAGTGGAATGAATACTTCAAATGTTTGTCAGCTCTCTTTTTTAGTTAGCTGTATACGGGAAAAAATGATTCACGTCGGATTGGACGAGAATGAATTGAAAACGTTGTGGGGCCGAGGATACCAGCTGGGGGATACGTTGGTGACGCTATTGGATAAAAATGAGTTTTCCTTGAGTGCATAGTTTCGTTTATGAATTGTAAAAACTAGGTACTGTATGTGCAGGACCTTATCCTATGTTAATGACAGGGCTTTCTTCCTTCGATACAATAAATGAAAAGAACAGAAGGAGCAAGCGATGACAGAGATTGAACAGGTAATCCGAAGGTTAGCGAACCGCTATGCCGGAGTGATGATCGAAGAAGATGTCCTTACTCAGTTAGTCGAACTAGGGACCTTTGTTGATTTTGCAGCGGATGATTTGATTGTTGCGGCGGGGGATGAAGAAAATAAACTCTATTTATTGGTCAATGGTTTGATTCGCAAGTACTATTTAGATTATCAGGGGAATGATTTGACCCACCAGTTTTTGGAAGCTGGGCAAGTATTTAGTACGCAGCATGTTGTTTTTAGTGGTCGAGTCATGTGTAATTTTGAAGCGGTGGAACCATGCAGAATGGTTTGTTTTAATTATGAATTAGTCCAGCTTCTCATGGTGAAGGAATCTGCTTTGGCTCAAATTTATATCGGAATACTGGAAGAGACGCTGCGAATCAAACTGGTTCGTGAGACGGCATTACTGACGGAAAGCGCAACAGAGCGTTACATAAATTTGAAAAATGAGATTCCAGATATTGATCAACGTGTGAACCATGGACATATCGCCTCTTATATCGGAGTCACACCGGTTTCCTTAAGCCGTATTCGACGGACCTTGAGAGAAGAAAATTAATGAGGAGGCGGAGAATGATGTTCATAGGTATTGCTGGCGGAATTATTCTATTGGGCGGGGTTGTTCTAGCTCTTCGTCGACAAAAGGATATTGTGATTGAGGATGTTCCGGCGTTAAAAGTTACGAGCTCGGCGTTTGAGGATGGCGGAAAGATCCCTGTAAAGTATACGGGAAATGGAGAGGATGTATCGCCGGAATTACAGTTGGCTGAGTTAGATAAAGAGGCTGTTTCTCTGGTGGTGATTATGGATGATCTGGACCACCCGCTGGCCGGTGTTTACAATCATTGGCTGATTTGGAATGTACCGCCAATGACTATTATTCCAGCGGAAATCCCTGAAGGTAAGCAAGTATCGGGATTAGCTGATGCGGTGCAGGGAGTCGGTTATGGAAAACATCGTTATCGTGGACCAAAGCCGCCATTTGGTAGTCATCGCTACAAGTATAATGTCTTTGTCTTGGATACAACAATGGATTTAGCCGCTTCAACGAAAAAAAGGGCGCTTTTAGAAGCGATGGAAGGTCATATTCTGCAATATGGCTATCTGATCGGTGAATATACGACTAATAACTAAGCAGTTCTAAGGAAATGAAGTTGCATGCGCGAAGCAATTGAAGGTAAGATAAAAGCAGTATCGAATAAACTGGTAGAGGAGAGGTATCGTTGAATACAACACTTCGCTTAAAAGTGCCTCAATGGCAAGGCGGCAATAATCCAACCTACTCACTAGGATCTGATCTGCTGACGTTTCTGGTTCCTAAAAATTTGGAGCAAAAAGAAGTCACAGTGCCTATTCCTGAGTACGAAACACCATTGGAAAAGGAATATGGTGTAACAGCTCAACGTATTGTTGCTGAAAATGTGGCTAGGACGATGACGATTATTCAAGAAGAAGCGCCCGATAAGATAATTACTTTGGGCGGTGATTGTTTAGTTTCGCAGGCGCCTTTTGATTATTTACATGGAAAATACGGAGATCAGTTAGGAATCATCTGGCTCGATGCGCATCCAGATATTTCAACGCCGGATATTTTCTACAATGAGCATGCGATGGTCTTAGGGAATTTGTTAAACGACGGCGATCCTGTTCTTGCTGAAAAGGTAGAGCATCCATTTGCGGCAAAAGATGTTTTGTATGTGGGTCTTCAAGAACCTACTGCCGATGAAAAAGTAATTTTGGAAAGACTAGGGATAGAATACCAAATACAAAAGCAAACGCGGATAACTCCGAATGAAATCAGAAGCTGGCTAGAAGAGCATCAATTTAGCAAAGTAGTTGTTCATTTTGATTTGGATGTGTTAGATCCTAATGAGTTTCGTTCGTTGTATTTCGCAGAACCTGGAGTGACGGATTTTCCTGCCGAGGCGGGAAAAATGTCCCTAGAAGAAGTGAAAGAAACGATGGCGGCAATCGCGGAGCAAAGTGACATCGTTGGATTGACAATTGCGGAATTATTGCCTTGGGATGCTCGGAACTTGAAGAATCTTTTGAGCGGATTTGATGTATTTCGTTAAGCAAAAAGGAGCTGTGACAAGAATTTTGTCACAGCTCCTTTTCCGAACAAACGGTGCGCCAGAAGTGGCTTTTTCTTCGCAAGCTACGCATACAGTTACTGCTAAGTTTCACTAAACAGAGCTAGCATTCGGAGATAAGCCGTAATTCCTTGAAGCTGCCCACTTCTGTCACAACCTTTTATTTTTGATTCATTTGTAAAGCAATCAGGGTAGTTAATGTATCTCCGTAATAGTTGTCTTTGGCCAAACCGGAACGAAGTACCCAGGATTCGGAAGCGACAAGATTTCCATAGGCCTTCTTTTGCTGAGCGGCATATAAAACGGGAGTAGAGAATTCGCTGGAAGAATTGTTGTCTAATGGACTTCCATTGAGCGTATAGCCAGTCGCGATGGCTTCTTTTTTCAAAAAGAAGTTCATCATTTTACTTAATACTTGATTGACAGCCGGATCGTTTGAGCTTGCAAGCCGCCATGGAATTCGACAAGCATTGGCTCCGTAATTGCCATCATTTGCGCCTGCTACCTGATCTTTTTTCGCAGGAGTGGCTGTCGCTTTTTTCACCCAAGCGAAGTCCGGCATCAGCCCGGTTTTTTGTTGTTTGCTCAAATCTTCCAGTACATCGACAGAATTTGTTTTAAGGGTTTTCCAAAAATTATCTCCGCTGAATGCGGCGAAGGTATCAAAATAACTTGGGATGATATCCGAAGGACGAATCAAATCATAAAATTCAGAATCCTTCGTTGCCCAGTCGCCAACGGTTAACAATTTATTTGTTGAATTATAGTTTCGTGTTTTAATTGCCAAGAGTAATTGTTTCGCGGCGCGATTATAATCAGTCTGACTATCGGGCCATTGTTTGCTGGCTTCAATCAGAGCATAGGCGATATCCAGATCGCCATCGGTCGCATTTGTTGTTTCTTTTGTCGGCTCATCGTCACTTTTAAACGTTTGACGCCAACTCATTAACGGATTGTCTTTACTGATCTGAAAATTTTTGTAATAGCGATAAAAGTCATTAAAATCATCTTCAGAAGCCCAGCCGCGCTTGGCAGCTTGGAGGGTGATCAGCATGCCGTAGCCATGACCTTCGGAAAGAGAAATACTATTTTTTTTGCCTGGGTTTGTTTTGACAAAATTTCCTTCATCGCTTTCTTTTACATAAGCAGCTTGCCATTGTTGGTAGGTTGTTTTTTCTAATCTAAGTTGATTGTCTTTTATATTAAAGAGCACTGCTGCGACATACCCAAAAAAGAGTAACACCAACAGCGGCCACATGATCGCAGGACGTCTGCGCATAATATTGCCTCCTAATCGTCAAAACGTTGTGTTTTATACCATTTGCTGCTGTCCCGACGAAAGACTTTATCGCCAATATAAGAAAAGAGGGCCACGATGGAGATGCCTATGAACAGCAAAGAATAGGTAAAATATGATGCAATGGCATAAAAGAAATTGGCGGTAGTTGCCTGACCAAATTGACTAGATAATGCCAGCTGGATCTGCAATAAGTAAATGGCGAACATCAACGCCCAGTTCACTAGCAGCAGGGCACCAATCTGCCGGTTACTTCCGCCAAAGGTAAAAATGACATCAATAGCTGGAAACCAAGTGTGCAGGATCATCGCAATCAAATTGGCGACAAACATAATATTCGATAAAATAATCGCACTGGTGAACCAAAAAAAAGTGTTGAAATAATAAATGCTTTGCAAGCGAATCCGCCAATTTGAACCGCCTAGAAAGTCCTTCAAGTTATTGACGATTACCTCATAATTTCCTTTGGCCCAGCGTTTTCGTTGCCGATAATACACAGACAGGGTTTCGGGTTCTTGTTGAAACGCTTCAGCGCGGGATGCCAATGCGATCAGCTTTTTATGTTTCATGATTTTAAAACTTAATGCAGTATCTTCAGTCAACGCGCCATTGTCCCAACCGCCTAATTCGCGAATTAGTTTAGTTTGAATAATGAAGTTGGTCCCGGGAATCTGACCAATTTTAAACAGCTGCCACATTCCTGTATGGATGATTCGCTGGCTGGTGACGATTTCCAGATTGATACAGCGAGTTAAAAAATTCCGTTTATAATTTCGTGTTTTGTTTCTTCCGAAAACCGCCCCGTAACGTTCAGGGTCTTCCAAAGCTCTTTGCATTAAAAAGTAAAGCGCATTTTGTTCAGGCATCGCATCCGCATCATACACACATAAATAATCTCCGTGAGCAATTTTCAACGAATCGTTTAGTACTCCGGCCTTTCCGCCAGTTCCTCTGCGATCGATTACTTTTGTTAAATAATAGCCCTCATATTCCGGTTGTTGCAGGATCGTGTGAACTCGCGCGTAAGTAGCATCATCACAGTTATCGGCAAATACTAGGATTTCCATTTTTTCTCGCGGGTAGTTCATATTTAAGATTGCTTTTACGGTATCTTGAATAACGATTTCTTCGTTGTGGGCCGGAACCACGATCGTGACAAGCGGATAGTCGGAAAGCGGGTCTAAATGATTTTTTGGCGGACGAATATTTGTAAGTAAAAAATAGACGGCACCAAATAGGATAACAAGTGTAATCAGAAGCGAAAACCAAATAGAGACAATACCGAATATCAATAAAATAGTACTAATCAATAGTCCCGCCTCCTAAAATAGCGCCAAATCCGATCCTTAATTACCAGCAGACAAAAGAATAAAACCACAGCTGCTATCAAGAATATCCCAGTAACGATCTTACTTGCCTCAAAAAAATAGATGAGAAGCTGATCCATACCTATTCTCCTCTCTATAAAATATACTCATCAGTCAAATCTGCCTCAGAACGTCGCCGCACTCGACTGATCACTTGTTCCGCAGTCATCTCTGTCGAGCCTTCAATAGTGATTTCGCCAAAACGGATGACCGTATTTTGTGAATGTTCAAAGTTTTTAAATGGAAAAAGGGAGAATTGTGTCTTGGTAATCTTGTTTAATTCTTGAATAAATGCCAAGCTGTCTCCCGATTGATAAATAGGCGACATGACGACAAACGTTCCATCACCCAAATAAAATTGATCTTCCTCAGGCAAACGAATATCATTCAATTCTTGTGCCAATTCCTGCAATAAGTGATCGGTCGCTTGATCATTTTGATATTTCAACTGCTCAATATAATCAACGGTGTAGAAGGAGACAATTAGTCCACGGCCAATTTTTTGATACAAATTCATTGCACACTTGAATTTTTCGTAGCGGGTTTCGAATTCTCCTCTATTATATAGACCAGTGGTTTCATCCAAAGTCGTTAGGTATTGACGCATTCTAGGTTGAAAGCTGTTTATTCGCTGATTAAATAAAACACTGTTCTTCGTAATGAGTCCTAAAACCGCAAAGATCGGGATGACAACGATCAGATAGATTTTCTCTAGTCTCGGCATAATAATAGGTGTGTAATACAGCAGATAAATTCCAGTGGTCATGACCATCATAGAAAAAACGGCGACAGTAATCGTATTGCCTAAAAAACCTACGAGTAATCCTAAAAAGGCTAATAGGGAAATAGTCACCACAAGAATAGGACCAAAACGGTCGTCTAAAATCAAATTTTGAATGAGAAAGATGGCAGCTAATACGATCGCCATCTTTCTCATTCAAAATTTGTCGGAAATATTTCATTTTATTGTCTCCTTATTGACTGAAGTCACTTGGCCGATCGGCTAGGTGATAATAATGAGCGATCGCTTCTATTATTCGTTCACTGGCTTTTCCATCACCATAGGGGTTGTCAGCTTTTGCCATTTTTTCATAGGCCGAAGAATCCTTAAACAGTTCTTTGATGGTTGTGTAAACTGTTTGGGTATCTGTTCCGACCAAGCGCAATGTGCCTGCAGCAACGCCTTCTGGTCGTTCTGTCTGATCGCGCAGAACTAATACTGGAACTCCCAAGGAAGGGGCTTCCTCCTGAACACCGCCTGAGTCTGTTAGAATCAAATAACTTTGTTTGGCATAATTATGGAAATCAACCACGTCTAACGGTTCAATCAAAGAAATATTCATTAATGAGCCTAATAGTTCCTGAGCGGTTTTTCGAACGATTGGATTTTTGTGCATTGGGAAAATAAATTGTGTATCTTGATAGTCCTTCGCAGCTTTCTTGATAGCCTTAAAAACGTTAGACATAGGTTCACCCAAATTTTCGCGACGATGCATCGTTACTAAGACGATTCTTTTTTTGTTTTTTGAAATGTTTTCAGGAATTTTATAGTTTTCGTCCAGGGTATTTTTCATGGCATCGATCGCCGTATTTCCAGTGACATAAATATGTGTTTCAGAATGATTCTCTTTGAGCAAATTTTCTTTGCTTTTGTTTGTCGGTGCAAAATATAAATCCGTTAGATCATCTGTTAGCTGACGATTCATTTCTTCTGGGAAGGGTGCGTATTTATCCCAAGTCCGTAACCCCGCTTCGACATGTCCGATTGCAATTTGTTGGTAAAAGGCACTCAGAGCTGCTGAGAAGGTAGTGGTAGTGTCGCCATGAACCAGCAAGATGTCAGGTCTGTCCTTTATAAGAATGGCCGTAAGTTTTTCCAATACTCGACTAGTGATTTCTCCTAATGTTTGTCCTTGATGCATGATATTCAGATCATAGTCAGGGACAATTGAGAAAGAACGCAATACTTGATCGAGCATTTCTCTATGTTGGCCGGTAACTAACACTTTAGTTTCAAAACGTTCATCCGAAAGTAGTTTTTTTGCTAAGGGAGCCATTTTGATGGCTTCCGGTCGCGTTCCGAAAACTAAAAAGACTTTTTTTCTCATTGTATTTCTCCTCAGAAATTTAAAATAAATTATAAATAATAGCAGTTATCGCAAAATCTAAATCAGTATACCATCTAAGGTGTTTATTTAAAATTAATATACTGTTTATTAAATTAACGATTGATTACTATATAAAAATATAAGTATATTTATATTAATAGTTGCAAAGAAACGTAATGGATTTTATGAAAAAGAGTTAGGATAATCAAACGAGTGAACGACAAAAAAACACGTGGAAAGAGTTTAGCCTCCACGTGTATCTAAATCGTTTTTAACGATTAAAAAACCAGCGATCAGCAAAAAAATCAAACTAAAAAAGATCGTTCGCTGATTGAAATAAGTAGAAAAAAAACCGTTTAACAAGGCACCTATAATAAAGCTGCTCAAAATAATAAGTGTATCCTTGAAGGCTGATTGCTTGCTCGCGTCGTGCTTAATGTAGCCTTCAAAGAAATAGGTTGAAAGATTTCGCAGATTCCCTGTCATCATCAATGAAGTAAAAGGCTTCCCCTTCAACTTCTGGAACTCCTGCAATTGTGTCGCGGCCGCGATAGATAACAGCGCATTAGTTAACAGATTTGGCAAATAGGGGGAAAAGATCCCCACGCTCAAAAGCAAAATGATTTCAAACGCTAAAAACCATAGCGGCTGATTTTGACTGATCGTTGTTTGCAGGTAGCGGGTCAATAATGCGCCTAATGCAAAAGCGATGATTGGGATCAAGTAGTGAATCAGTGCACCCCAGTGGCCTTGACCTAAATGCACCCCGAGTAATATGAAATTTCCTGTTTGCAGTCCCGCAAAAACTTCCCCGTGAACCAAATAAGTATAAGCATCCAATCCGCCAGCTGTAGCAGCCAACGCCATTCCGAACTCCAGCCGTTCATGAACATTTTCTTCCATTGTTTTGCACCTCTTTTTTCTTCATCAGAAGTGTACGCCAAAAGAAGTTTTTTTAAAATAAAAAAGGACTAGGAGCAGCAGCTCCTAGCCTTTGTCGTTATTAACGACTTCAGTCAGTTTCGCTCGCGGTAGCGAGTGAAACAAAAAAAACCGCGCGTTTCTACGCGTGGACGAAAAAGCTTTAGCGTTAAAACTCCTTTCGATATACTAATAAGTGGCTACCAACCGCTCATTTTATCGAAAGGAGTTTTTTTCATGTCATCAAATGACGACAAAAGTTTATCACATACAAGATGGAATTGTAAGTACCACATCGTGTTCACTCCAAAATATAGAAGGAAAGTAATCTATGGAGAATTGAGAAAGGATATCGGAAGGATTTTGCGCAAGCTCTGTGAAATGAAAGAAGTAGAAATCATCGAAGCTCATGCAATACCAGATCATATTCATATGTTAGTAAGAATTCCACCCAAAATAAGCATTTCCTACTTCATGGGATTTTTAAAAGGGAGAAGTGCGACACTGATCCATGAACAGCATGGAAACTTAGTCTATAAATATGGGAATAAAAGTTTCTGGTCAAAAGGGTATTACGTAAGTACAGTGGGTTTGAATCAGAAAACAATCGCAAAATATATACGAGAACAGGAATCAGATGATCGTATTCGAGATAGTATAAGTAAACGAGAATACGTTGATCCGTTCAAGAGTAAGAAAAAGAAATAAAGTAGCGAGCGACGAGCGGTTGGCGGTCTTTTAGAAAGCTCCATTTATGGAGTATGTGAGCGGGGACCTCTTCTAGAGGTGTTAAAAAGCCACCCGTTTTCACGGGTGGATGGGTTACTTAAGTTCGCCATTTTCTAAATGGAGCTGTTTTTCTGCAATCTTTAATGTACTGTTGCGGTGGGAAACAAGGACCATCGTTTTATCCTGCAATTTTTCTTTGAAGGCGGTAAGAATCGCCTGCTCGTTTACGTAGTCGAGATTACTTGTCGGCTCGTCCAGCAAGATCAAAGGTGCGTCATAGACGAGTAGGCGAGCCAAGCCGATCCGTTGCCGTTCACCATCAGAAATGTTGCGAGACAATTTGCTGAGCTGTGTTTCGTATCCTTCAGGAAGGGAGAGAATCCAGTCGTGGATAGCAGCCGCTTTAGCCGCTTCTTCGATGTCGCTTTTCGATACCTCTGGGCGTTTCAAAGAAATATTGTTAGCGATCGTGTCTTCGAACAGAAAGGTCGATTGTTCCATGACACCTTCTAAATGATGAAGGGTTTCTTCCCTTAATGAAGAAAGCGGAAGCTCATTGATCATCAATCGTCCATTATCAGGGTCCCAGTAACGCATCAAAAGTTTTAACAAGGTACTTTTTCCGCTGCCGCTTTCTCCGCTGATCCCGAGACTTTGGCCTTTTTGCAATTCAAAAGAGATTTTTTCCAATACCGCTTTATCCGTATTGGGGTAACTGAAGGAAAGCTTTTCGGCTTGGAGTGTTTCGACTGCCGCGATCGTTTCCGTATGTTCTTTAAATGTTACGAAGGGCTCTTCGTGGACCAATTGATACAAGCGACGCCCGCTAGAGAAGGTCGTTAGCAGCGCATTGCCTAAATTGCCTAATGCCAAAACGGGACCGAACGAGCTTAGACTTAGTACTACTGAAATCACGATCGTTTCAACTGAAAGTCCGCGACTGCTGCCGAGGTAAAATACACAGAGCGTCGTTCCGATAACAACTAATTCACTTAGAAGTTGCAATGTGTTTCCCTGAAATATCCGACGGCGATTTTCATGATTCAGTACAGTACTGTCAGTCTTCAACTTATCCAGTCGTGTTTTTTCCAAGTGGAACTGTGCAATGTCTTTTAGGCTATTCGCGTTTTCCATGATTGTCTGACTGACCTGCACAAAAGCAGACTTGTAATCGTCACCGATTTGCAGATTTCTGCGATAACTGACGAAAGGAATAATAGCGCCTATTAGGATTTGTCCAGCGAATAAGGCAAAGGCCAAACCTAAATCATATTGTGCCAGAAAAACAACCGTCACAAGTGTCGTGCCTAGAGCGATAAACACTGGTGAAATCGTATGAGCGAAAAAGACTTCCAAGGCCTCTACATCCGTCGAGATCGAAGTGATCAGTTCACCGCTATTTTTACCAGTCAGTCGGGCTGGACCGATGCTTCTTAAAGCAGAGAAAATCTGTTCACGAATATGGGCCAGCAAAGAAAAGGCAATATCATGATTTTGATATTGTTCCAAATAACGCGCGACGCCTCGGATGATTCCGCAACTAATCAGTAAGGCCAAAATCAGCGGAAGATTCACGGCATCGTCGTTGATCAAGCGAAGCAGGGTAATTGTGCTGGTCACGGGAATCGCAACGACGGCCAGATTACTGAGGATTCCTAAAAAAATCGCCAGCGCCATTTTTCCTTTAAAGGGCTGCGTGAAGGAGAGCAGCCAACGAATCAAAAGACGATCACTCATTTTCTATCGCTCCCTTCAATTGTTGTGTTTCTTCTATAAAATAAGCATTAAAATAGTCCGAAGTCTGTTCCAACTCCTGCGGTGTGCCGGCTTCAACGATTGCGCCATCTTTAAAAACATAGATTTGGTCGGCATCTAGGACATTATATAACCGATGAGAAACGAAGATCACGATCGCTTGTTTTGCCAAACCCTTGAGTGTATTTAAAATGATTTCTTCACTTTCGATATCTACGCCTGAAGTAATCTCATCGAAAATATAGAGCTCCGCTGAGGCAGCTAAGGCGCGTGCCAAAATCAGTCGTTGACGTTGGCCGCCAGATAGATTTTTGCCATCCTCTTCTAGAATAGTATCTAGTTGTTCAGGCAATTGTTTTACAAAGGATGATAATTTTACTTGATCTAACAAGTGCCAGAGTTCCTGATCGCTCAATTGAGGATGAGCGAGTAAGAGGTTTTTACGAATGCTTTCAGCATATAGAAAATCCTTCGTATTCACTAAAATCCCCTTATCCAATACAGTCGATCTGCTCAATTCTTTTAAATCGGTTTGATTCCAGAAAATTCGCCCTTGATAGTCATCTAGTTGATTCAACAATAGTTGCGCAAGGGTGCTTTTGCCAGAGCCGGATTTTCCAACAAAGGCGGTAAACGTTCCCTTTTTCAATTGCATCGAAACATTTTGAATCGCTAGAGTTTGCTGATTTTCGTAAGTGAAATCCAGCGAATCAATAGTGATCCTATTCAAGGATTCCTGCCACACGTTAATAGCCCCATCTGCTTTTTCTGGGATGTCCAGATAGTCAAAAATCTTGCCGCATGAGCTGATTCCGTTCATCGCCACATGGAAGAGAGAACCTAGTTGACGCATCGGCAAGAAAAATTCCGCGCCGACCAATATAAAAATCAGTACGCCGTAGACAGTCAACTGCTGCTGTTGAAAAGCAATCAATGCAAGTCCGATTCCTAGTGCGGCACCGCTATAGGAAAAAATATCCATGATCGTAATCGAATTTAGCTGCATTGACAGTAAGCTCATGGTTGCTTTGCGAAATTTTTGCGCATCGGCCGCTAACTCTTGCTGTTTGGCTTCATCCTGATCGTAAGCCTTCAAGACACTCAAGGCACTCAAGCTTTCATGGAAGCGAGAACCGAGATTCGTGTATTGATCCCAATATTTGCTTAAGATCCGCTTAGCGATTTTCATCACTGCCATGATGGTAAGGGGGATGAAGGGGACACAAATCAGCATAGCAACAGCCGGCTGCCATGCTAGAGAAACTAGATAGGCAAATAGAATCAGCGCGGCAAGCAGACAATAAAAAAGCTGAGGTAAGAAATGAGCATAGTACATTTCCAACTGTTCAATCCCATCACCAGAAAGCTGAGCCAAAGTCGTGGCGGGTAATTGTCGAGAAGTGTTTCCTAACCGAAAAGCTTTTTCCATCACCTTTGAACGTAATGCAACCCGCAATTCTGCTGAAGCAGAATCTGTCAGATGAGCAGATAGACGAATAAGCAGCAGTTTTCCTAAGAGTGCCAGAAGAATCAAACCAAAAGGCAGACTAAGATTAAGGTAGACTCCTTGGATTAGATGACTCAATAAGAAAGCTATTGTCCGCCAAATGTACAGAGATAAACCTAGACTGATACAACGGATCAGAACTTGTAAGACTAGGGTCTTCTTTTTAGCGATCGCAAATAACCGACGATCAATCATTTGATTCCCCAGCCTTCACAGCAGCTTTTTTTCCGCGTAGATACCAGGTCAAACCAATTACATGAGCAATGTAGACGATCCCTAGGCAAATCCGCATCGGTGTGTTATCGACTAAGAGTCCGGGAATCAGAAAGACCACTAAGATCATCAGAAACATTTTCACCATTCCAGCATTGGTGATCTTCTTTTTAACGAGGGGTTCCTCCACCGTGCGTTGATAGAAAGAAGAGCGAATAAATTTGTTGTAATATTTATCAGAACTGCGCAGCCAGAAAAAACCTGTCAGCAAATAGAATACAGTTGTTGGTAAAAAGGGCAGAAAAATCCCTAAAGTCCCTAGTGCAAACGTGATGGCACCAAGGGAAAAATAAATGATCTTTTTCACATGTATGACCTCCAATAATAAAAATAAAAGAAAGAGCTTACCAGCTAATCTTATGCTAAATGAAAATGATTATCAATCTCTTATGCGATTTCTTTTATTCGAAAATAAAAAAACTATTGTTCTTTTTGAGAATAGTCAATCGCTTATTGAGAAAACGAAGATGAGTTATGGTGTTGTGAGAGTCGCAAGTAAAAAAGTACTTTTTAATAATCCTTTTTTCAGAATATTTATTAAAAAAAACGTTTAAAATAACTATTCCTATCTCAGCTAAAGTGCCGTAAGATATCTTATAGAGAAGAAATTTTGAAACGATGGATAAGCCAATTGTTTGTTACTGTGTTAGCGAAAAGGGGTTAGATTGTGAAGAATTTTTTGAAAGTGAGCGTAATCATTCTCTTATTTCTCAGCGGGTGCGGGGGAAAAGAATCAGAAAAAAGCGCGAAGAGCAACTCTTCAAAGACAACTGTAGAGACATCAAATGCTAAAAGTGATTCTCCAGTGAAGCTGGAATTTTCGGCAGTGGGAGATAATTTGATTCATGATTTCATTTATGAACATTTGAGACAGCCGGATGGAACCTATCGATTCGATGAGATGTATGAACCCACGAAGTATCTGAATGAAGATCGGGATATTTCCTACATGAATCTAGAAACAATTTGTGCGGGGGAGGAATTAGGTCTATCGGGTTATCCGATGTTTAATGGACCGACACAAGTATTAGATTCCTTACACAATTCAGGCTACAATTGGCTGTCCGCGGCTAGTAATCATACGATGGATAAAGGAGAAGATGGGATCGTTAGACAGTTAGAATATTTGGAGAAGTATCCAGATATTGCTGTGACCGGTTCACAAAAATCACCTGAGGACAAACGACTCCATGTTAAAAAGATCAAAGGGGTCAACGTTGGCTTGATGTCTTATACCTTTGGGTTGAATGGTATTCCGCTACCGGAAGGAAAAGATTATTTGGTTAATTTGATCGATGAAGAACAGATAAAGAAAGACATGCAGGAATTAAATGAGCAGAGTGATATCCAAATCGTCAGTATGCATTGGGGCGAAGAGTATCAATTCGTTCCGAATGACAATCAAACACAGTTGGCGCAGCTTTTAAGTGATACCGGCGTGGATGTGATCGTCGGCGGGCATCCCCATGTTATCCAGCCAATGGATTATCTGACGGGTGAGTCGGGCAATCAAACGTTGGTGATGTATTCTTTGGGTAACTTCATTTCCTCACAAGCAGAAAATGATCGGATGTTAGGCGGCATGGGACGCTGGACGATCGATTATGATAAGAAGAAAAAAGATTTCAAATTTGAGCAGGTTGAATTTTGGCCGACGATCACGTATATCGGCGATAATTACCAGACCTATAAAACCTATGCGCTGAAAGATTATACAGATGAATTGGCTGAGCAGCACATGATCCATGTTAACCAAGGGCAAGATTTATCACGAGGCTACTTCATTGAACGGACGAAACAGATCATGAATGATAAAGTAAAACTCGTTTATTAACTAAGAGAGCAAGTCAGATCAAGCAGGACTTTTTTAGGACTCCTATAATAAATTCAGGGTAGTCGAAACGGGGTGAGTAGAATGTATGAGTGGCAGAAACAAATCCAGCAGATCGTCGATGAAATCGATCGATGTATTGAAGGCTATAATGATGAAGCTCTGACATTACGGAGATTATCTCGTAAGATGGGCTATTCCGAATTTTATACGACGCGAAAATTCAAAGAAATCTCCGGCATGCCATTTCGCGATTATTTGCGTCAGCGGAAGTTAGCCTTTGCTTTGAAAGAAGTTCGCGACAATGAGAAGAGTTTCTTGGATATCGCCTTCGATTATGGCTTTTCCTCACATGAAGCCTTTACTCGTGCATTCAAACGAATGTATGGTGTAGCGCCTAGCGAGTATCGAAAACAACCGAAGCCGGTCGTACTTCGTACAAAAATCAACCCTTTTGACCGCTACTTTTTAGGATTAGGAGAGATTGGTATGGTGAAATCAACTAAAGATGTCAAAACGTATTTTGTTACGATTCCCCCGCACAAATTTTTACACATTAAAAACAATGAGAGTAATGGGTACTGGGATTTTTGGCAGAAACAAAGTCAGATTCCTGGGCAGGATTGCGATACGATCAGCGGGTTGCTGGCGAGTATCAAAGGAAAGCTAGACGATAACGGAGGCAATAAAGCGGATAGCAGCAGTGGTCAGGCGATGGCTTATATCAGTGATCCAGAGGGACGGCTCTGTGATTGGGGATTCCTGCGGTCGGAATGCTATGGCGTACGCTTACCGGCGGAATATCAAGGGGAAGTCCCTGAGCAAATGATGCTGCTGGATGTTCCTGAAGCAGAGTATCTGGTTTTTGAACACGGCCCTTTCGATTATGAACAGGAAAATCGCAGTGTCGAAGAAGAGGTAGAAGAAGCGATGGCGAATTTTGATTTTTCTGGAACGGGTTATAGCTACGATACCACGCCTGGACGGGTCATCTACTTTTATCATGATCCAGAACGTTTTTGGAAATATGTTCGACCAGTGAAGAAGTGATGGAAAACAGCGGTGTTGATTAAAATCAACCCGCTGTTTTTTGTTCATTCATAAAAAAGGGATTACTCACATACCAAGCATTCTTCTTCTAAACTTCCGCTGTTTAATTGATTAAACTCGTTTCCCCATTGGTGCAGCATTTGAATCACCGGCTTCAATGAACGTCCATAGTCGGTGATCTGATAGGAGACCATCAATGGTTTCTCCTGAATAACCTGCCGTTCGATCAGACCGTCACTTTCCAAGTCTTTCAATTGCAGCGACAGCATTCTGCGGGTAATACCGGGGATTTTTTTCTGTAACTCGTTATAGCGATGCTCCCCTTCAAAAATAAGGTGGTACAGCAAGACACTCTTCCATCTGCCAGAAATCAGTTGAAGAGTAGACTCAACAGAACAACCTTTTTCACAATTATAAATTTTACGAACCATGTAGGAACCTCCTCGCATCAATAGACCAGCCATTCAATTTTATACTCTCTTTTTAACATAGACCAAAACGGGCGTCTATTATTTTATCTCCGTTTATTGGGAACAAGGAAAATAAAAAAAAGAGGAGGTATAAAAAAATTCCCTAATTTACATTTGTAGACACAGGTTTTAAGATAGCTGTACAAAGCGTCGCTATCCAATTTTTTTGAATAAGAGCTGGTGTTTATTAAGTGCAGGATAAAAGAAAGAGGAATATTATGAAGATACCTACAGAAAAATATTTTGGTGATTTAGAACAAGTCCATGCGTTTTATGGAGAAATGCCAACGGGCGTGAGTGTCAGCGAGACTGGCAGAATGTTTATCAATTTTCCTGAATGGGGGGATGCTGTTCAAGCAACGGTTGTTGAGATCGTTGATGGAGAGCTAATTCCTTACCCAAGCGAACAGGCGAATACGTTTGATTCAGCCAATCCAGAAACGAGCTTTTTAAGTGTCCAAAGCATTGTGGCGGATGGCGCAGGTACGTTGTGGGTACTTGATACGGCGGCACCGAATTTCGAGGTGCCGATCGAAGGCACTGCAAAATTAGTCGCTGTGGATCTTGCGACTAATACGATTCGTCGTGTGTACACTTTTTGTAAAGAGGTTGTCTTGGATTCGACCTATTTAAATGATGTGCGGATCGATCTTCGCCGTGGCAAGGAAGGTGTGGCGTATATTACGGATTCATCGATCACGGGACCGGGCGCGATTATTGTTGTTGAGCTAGATACCGGAAACGCCTTCCGTATTTTAGATGGTGCGCCATCGACAGCCGCTGCTCCTGATTTTCTGCCGAAAGTCGAAGGGGAGATCCTGATGAATCGGGATGCTGACGGGGATATTTCTCCATGGCAGGTGGCGGCTGATGGGATTGCCTTATCACCAGATGGCAAGCTGCTTTATTATAGTCCCTTATCAAGTCGACATCTGTATTCGATCGAGACGGATCTGATTTTTGATCAAAAGGTAGCGGATGATGCCTTGGAATCCTATGTTAAGGACTTGGGAGAAAAAGGTGCTTCGGATGGAATGATTACTGCTTGGGACGGTACGATCTATGCCGGCGATTATGAAAATAATAGTATCAGAGCAGTTTATACAGACGGAACGATGGAAACCATCGCTCATGATCCACGGATTTTATGGCCGGACACCTTATCGATCGGTCCAGATGAATACTTATACTTCAACAGCAATCAGCTGCAGCGTCAAGCGGGGTTTCATTATGGTAAAGACTTACGTGAAAAGCCGTATAGCTTATTCCGTATCTTTATCGGCAAGCAACCAGCGAAATCAAAGGACTAAGGGAGCGAATCACATGAATAAAAGAGAAGAGATATTAAGTACGCACAAACGCCGTTTTGCCACGAAAGCATTTGATAAGAATAAAAAGATTTCTGCAGAAGATTGGGAGACGATCATTGAAGCAGGTCGGCTATCACCTAGTTCGTTTGGCTATGAACCTTGGAAGTTTCTGTTGGTTGAGAGCCAACAAGTTAAAGCTGATCTGCAGGATATCGCTTGGGGTGCACGCAACAGCTTGAATGGTGCTAGTCATTTTCTAATCGTATTGGCTAGAAAACATGTCACTGGAAATAGCGAACATGTAAAACATATGGTGGAAGATGTCTTTGGTGTTCCCTATGCTGAAGAATCGCCGCAAACGATCTTCTTCAATAATTTCCAGCAGAATGATTTTGATCTACACTCGGACCGTGAATTATTTGATTGGGCAGCGAAACAAACCTATATTGCTTTAGCTAATATGATGACGACCGCAGCCTATCTTGATATCGACAGCTGTCCGATCGAAGGGTTCAATAAGGAAGCGGTCGATCAGTATTTAGTGAAAAAAGGCTATGTTGATCCAGAGGAATTCGGGGTTTCTTATATGGCTGGTTTTGGCTATCGAGACCAAGCGGTTCCAGAGAAGAAACGTCAAAAATTGAGCGATGTTTACCATGTGATTCAGTAAGATCAAATCTTAGGAGGACGAGAATAATGTCAGAAAAAGAAATGATGCATGCCGTCGGTTTTTTTGAAGGATTGCCAATTGATGAGCCCAACAGTTTTATTGATGCGAAGGAAGAAAAGCCAAAAGCTATCGGAAAGGATTTATTGATCAAGGTCCAAGCTGTTTCTGTCAATCCAGTAGATACGAAGCTTCGTCAAACCTCAGGAAAGAGTAATGCACTACGGGTACTTGGCTTTGATGCTGTTGGCGAAGTGGCCGCTATCGGAAACGAAGTGGAGAAGTTTAACGTCGGAGATCAGGTTTTTTACGCGGGAACAACGACACGGCATGGCAGCAACCAAGAGTATCAATTAGTTGATGAACGAATCGTTGCGTTAGCGCCTGAAAAGTTGACGAAGGAAGAAGCCGCTTCATTGCCGCTGACTTCATTGACAGCGTATGAACTGCTATTTGATAAATTCAATATCGTACCTCAAAAGGATGCCGCCAAAGGGAAATCGATCTTAGTGATAAACGGTGCCGGGGGTGTTGGATCGGTCTTAAATCAGTTGGCTAAATGGACAGGATTAGAGGTGTTCGCTACATCAAATCCTAAAAACTTTGAGTGGCTGAGAAAAGTCGGGGTGGATCATCCGCTTGATTATCATCAAGACCTTAAAGCCCGGCTGAGAGAAATCGGTACGGAGACATTTGACTATATCGCTGTTTTATTTGATATCACGCAGTATATTGATACGATCAAAACAATGGTCAATCCATTTGGTCATGTAGGCACAATCGTCGGGATCAAAGAACCCTTAGAACTTGCCGAGTGGAAAAACAAATCGGTTTCCTTTGATTGGGAATACATGTTTGCGAAGACAGATTTTGGCTATGAATTGGAATCACAAGGAAAGGCGTTAAAAACGATTGCGGAATTAGCAGATGCCGGAATTGTGATTCCCACCGTCAGTCAAATTTATGACACAGGCATCAATGCGGATAATTTAAAACGTGCCACAAAGGATGTCGAGTCCGGTCATATGTTAGGAAAAGTCGTAGTCAGTGGAGACTTTTAACTTTAGAAGATAGATAGTTGCAACTAAAAATAGGTTGTGACAGAAGTGGTCAGCTTCAAGAAATTTCGGCTTATTTCCGAATGCTAGCTCTGCTTAGTGAAACTTAGCAGTAACTGTATGCGTAGCTTGCGAAGAAGAAGCTGCTTCTGACACACCGTTTGTTCGGAAAAAGGAACTGTGACAAGACTTTTGTCACAGTTCCTTTTTATTTGAAGCATTCTTTTACTTAGCTTATTTTTTTCCTACGATAGTAGAAAGCAGAGGTAAATGCGACTAAGATCAAGCCGGAAACCATGATGTACCATGATTTACTAGAGCCGGTTTTAGGCAGACTAGCTGAGCTTGTACTTGATCCAACTGCACTTGTTCCTGAGCTAGGCAGGTTTTTCGTTGAATGAGAAGACGTTTTGTCCGCAAATGGAATCAATGGATTACTGAATTTCACTGTTTGTTTGCCATCGTTGATATCCGCATGGGCCGCAATTTCAAATTCTTCCCGCAGAAGGGATTCAAAGACAACGATTTCCCGTCCTTGCAGATTTCCTCCGTTAAAGGTAAAGACGACATTCACTTTGCCGCTGACCAAATTTTTCTTATCATGTACGATATCCTTGGCCTTATCTTTTGAGACTTCCCCAACACCTGCAATGAAGGTCGCTGAAGCAGTAATGTTCTTGCCATCTGCGGATAAAGGACGTCCTGTTTTCTTATCCATTAAAACGCCAGTGACAGTATAAACTTGTCCTTCAACTAAATTCTCATAAGAGACTTCATCATTTAGTGTTACTTTTTCTAATGGATCGAAAAGTTTCGTTCCGTCGTTTGCATTCGTTGCGTTCGTACCGATTTTTGGTTCGGTAAACGTGATGGTTTGTTTTTCATCATTGATATCCGCATGAACAGCAACTTCTGTGTCGTTTCGCTTGAGTGATTCAAAGACCACGACTTCCTTATTATGCAGATTGATTCCTGCGAAGGTGAAGACAACAGTTACTTTTCCGCTGACTAGATTTATCGGCATCCCGTCAGTATCTGCTGCTTCTTCTTTAGAAACTTCGCCAGCGCCTGCGATGAAGGTAGTTGAAGCGGTCACTTTTTTCTTATCGATCATTAAAGGTTCGCCAGTTGATTTGTCCATAAGTGTTCCAGTCACCGTGTAAACTTTTCCTTCGATCAGGTTTTCATAAGAGACTTCATCATTAATTGTGATCTCTTCCAAAGGCTCTGCGATTTGTGTTCCGTCATTTGCATTCGTTGCTTGTGTGCCGATTTTTGGATCAGTTACTTTGATCGTTTGACCTTCATCTTCAATATCCTTGTGTTCTGTAACAAAACGGTATTCCTCGTCCATGGAGTGTTGGCGATCAAGCATCTCAAAAACGACCAAGTCGCCTGCGACAGAAGATGCGTCAAATTCAAAAACAACTTCGACTGTTCCATCCGCTGCTTCTGGTGTGAACGCTGTTTCCGCAGTTACTGGTTCTCCATCAACGAGCAGCGGTTCACCGGTAGCTTTATCCATCAGCACGCCAGAGATCTTATAGTTCTTACCGATTTGCAAATCTGAATAAGCGACAGTATCCACGAACGTGACTTTTTTCTCAGGATCAACTAATTTTGAGCCATCAACCTGATTGGTCGCTGTCGTTCCTATTTTTGGATTATCGAATGTGACCGTTTGTCCTTCATCAGTAATGTCGCTATGAGTGGCAACTTGAATATTCTCCGTCAATAAATCTTCAAACACGACCACAGTTTTTCCAGCTAGCGCAGACGCATTGAAGGTAAATGACAATGGTGTTGTTCCATCTGGCTTTTCTGGGACAAACGTTTTCTCCGCGGTAATTTCTTGCCCATCCACTAGTAAAGGTTCGCCGGTTTCTTTGTCCATCAATTTGCCCTTAACTGTATATTCACGACCATCTGTATAAAGGTTTTTATACTCTACATTGTCTACGATGGTTACTTGTTCTTCCGGCGATAGTTCCTTATCCCCATCTTCCGCATCTGTGGCTGTTGTTTTCACATCCGGTTCTACGACTGCGTTTAAGGAGAATTGTGTCGGATTATAGACCCTTCCGCTAACAACGTTTTGCAGTGTGCTGTGTTTGTAGACTACTGTTGCCCCAACATAATCACTGTCAATGTCAAAGGCAAAATTAAGATTGCTGACATTTGTCGCTTCGTTTGCAGTGATTGTTAAAACATTCCCGTATTGCTTAATAGTCATTTCTGCTGGTTTTGAAGTGATCTTATATGCTGAAAGACTATTATTCGTATCTGTTAGAGTTATCGTTTGGCCGACATCGATTTTAATATTTTGCCCCGCGAAGCTTGGTTTCGTATAGAACGTACGAATCTTTTTCTCAACCTCTGTCTTATAACTCTTATAGCCAGCTAAACTTACTTTGCCTTCAGTATCCGAAATTGATTTTATGCCGATTCCAGTTGCTAACTCCTGTGTATACTTCTCCGTGTAAAAGGCATTTTCAACTGATTTTTGCTTTTCATAGCCAAAGTAAGCCGCTAAAGAAACGCGTTGAAGCTTTTCTGAAGTATCCTCGCCAAGTGAAAAACCTGTATTTTCTCCTGCATAAAGAGGAGCGCCTGGTTCGATACACCATAACCGATTGCCGCTGCTATCATGTTTTGAAAACCAGCGAGATCCTTCTTCGCCATTTGAATAAACCCAGCTCACCGATTTGATATGATAGTCGGCATCAATATAGACATCGCCTGCACCTCTAGTAAGTGAAGAGGTACGATAACCGTATTCTTGTTCAAGCACACCCAACACATCGTTTACGTCCTCGCGAACTTCTGTGCCATTTGTTGATTTTAGTTTCCCATTGTCACCAAAAGCATAGTGATTCTGAGCCAAGTATTCTTCTACCGGTACATCAGTCTCTGTTTGTTCAGTACTCGTTTCCGTTTCTATGACGTCACTTGTCTCGTTTTCAACCGTAGTTCCATCATTTGCGAAGGCCGCAATCGGCTGTGTCACAAAACTGGATACTGCTAAAATTAACATAAGTTTATTCACTATTTTGGCTTTTAATTTCTTTTTCATCATTCCCATTTCTCCTTCCTTTTTTGAAATCAATTCTTTCATGTCCCCGCAGACACTCCTCTCTCTATGTATCAATGGATTATTTTGATAGTACTATGTGGTGGTGAATAAAAGAATAAGTTGTTTTACAGATATAAAAATAACAATATCTTATCTTTATTATAGTTTGTTTATTAAATCCTCCATGCCAGAATTATTGGCGTTTTTCCTTTTTTTTGACTTCTTAAATAGCGTCTAGCTTTTATTGAAGAGGGAATGAAAAGTCGAATAGTTCTGTTGATAGTTGATTTTTAGTCCTAGAAAATAAAAGTACAAACGTTGTTTTATGTGTGTTTTCAAAAGTGATGCAAGGGGAAATAATAAATTTTGGAACGATTGATTTCTTTAATGAGGAGTTTTTTTAGTTGATAGATAACGGTTAGAAAAGTGTTAATCAAAAATCGATTGTTTTTGGTCATTTTTCAGAACAATTTGGCTAGTTGCTCGTGTTCTCAGTCTTAATTTGGGAGAGAATGTGCCAATTTTATTGGGAAATTGCATTTTTTTGTCCCGTGTATAAGGAAGGATTGGATGTTTTGCATAGAAAAAACGCAACCTAACTGGATAGGCTGCGTCGTCATAGATGGATGCTTATTTTCTACTCAATGAATTTTTCAAAAATTCTTCATCGTTAGGATCGCCAGAACCGCGTTGGTTCTTGTCGATAGCGGCGATGAGGCTCATTTCTTCATCCGTTAAGTTAAAGTCAAAAACATCGATATTTTGTGCGATTCGTTCTGCGTGAACAGATTTTGGAATCACGATGATGTCGCGTTGTAAATGCCAACGCAGAATGACTTGAGCAACTGATTTGTTATGAGCTTCAGCGATTTTTGCTAAAGTTGGGTCTTCTAATACATTGCTTTTCCCTTGGCCAAGGGGCCCCCACGCTTCGTGAGCGATGTCCATACTCTTCAAGTAGTCATGCAATTCTTTTTGTTGGAAATAAGGATGTGTTTCAAGTTGATCAACGGCTGGTTTGATTTTGGCTGTGGTCATTAATTTTTCGATGTGGGATTGTTCAAAATTTGAAACCCCAATCGATTTGATCAGACCATCATTGTATAAACTTTCCATTGCACGCCATTTTTCGTTGTAGCCTTCACTTGGCCAATGGATCAAGTAAAGATCCAAGTAATCCGTTTGTAATTTCTTTAATGATTCGTGGAAAGCCGCGATTGTTTCATCATAAGTCGTATTGCTGTTCCAAACTTTTGATGTAATAAATAAATCTTCGCGTTTTACATCACTCTCAGCAAGCGCCTCGCCAAGCCATGCTTCATTATGGTAGATCGTTGCTGTATCAAAATGACGATAGCCGCTTTTCAACGCATCGGCCACTGAACGTTTCAAATCATCGGTATCTTGAACTTTAAATACACCTAGACCTAATTGAGGAATCGATTGTCCATTGTTCAATTTCAACTGTTTCATTAAGAAAACCTCCTAAGATAGTTGTTACATCTAAAAGTATAACGCTAGACGGATAATTGCGTAATATTTTTGCTCTGGTGTTCAGCCATTATTTCTACCCGTTTGTATTTATCTTCTTTTCCTATATATATCTGTAAAAAGATATGGTAAGAATTGCAGAACCCCCACTATTAATTTAATTAGAAGTGTAGATATCTTTAAATGCATTGAAAAATATAATTATCCATTTTTTCAATACGAAAACGTTTTATGTTAAAAAGATAATTAATAAAGGTGATTATTTCAGTTGTATATGAAAAAAATGAACCGAAAATAAGTTATTGAGATGATAAGATGTTTTTTAGATTAAGGGATACGGGGGATAACTTGATCAAGAACTTTCTTTTTAAATATTAAAAATAAGGAAGTAAACAAAAAATGATCATAGATTTAAGGAGGATGTCTTATGAGCATTTAAAAAATGGAAACCATCTATAAAAAATTGATAGAGAATGAAGCAGTCTAGACTGAGAAAGGATTTACTCAACAGGAACTCTGGACATTGAAAGGTAAAATAACGAGATTTGATTGCTGTACTATCTAGGAGTTTAATCCAAAATAGAGCACTTTTAGGATGTGAATATAAGAGACCATCTAAGGTCAGTTTACTCTTAACGAAGAGTCCAATTTAACACATTAAGATAAACATTGGGTGTTTTAAATTAAATTAGTATATCGGATAGTTACTTATATCATTAAATTTTGATTTAGTTTTTAGAAATCCATATATTTGTTCGATATTAAAAAAAATACGAATTAAATAGATTATAAACATGAACTATTAAATTAATAAATAGTGTAAAGTTACTAAAGGAGGGGAGCTTTTTAATGTTATCGGATGAACTGTTGACTGATAAATATCGATACGAGTGGATAATTATAAAGTATTTAGAGGATCATAAAAATTATAATTGCACAATAACAGAGCTGTCTACAATTTTAGATATTTCCTCATACAAAGTAGAAGTATACATTGAAGAAATAAATACAAATCTGCGAATGATATCGAAGAAATCTGAAATTTTTATACAAAATACTGGGGAAATATTTTGTTTTAACATTGACTATATAGTCGTAAAAAAATTAAGGCTGAAGTATGTAGAAATATGTGGGCTACTTGGAATTCTGAATTATTTTTTTATAGACGAGATGCCTATGAAAAAGCAAGTAGAAGTGTTGCATAGTAGTCGAACTGTAAGTTATGAAAAATATAGACTTCTTAAAACCATATTAAAAGATGAAAATTTAGCAATTAGAAAAAATAGAATCATAGGTGACGAATTAAACGCACGTAGCATTTTTTTTAGCACATATTATGAATTATTTAATGGAATTGGAAATCCCTTTCCCAAAAAAATCCATCAATCTATCGTAAAAATAATGCAGCAACTCTCAGCGTATTATTCACTAAACATTCCAAAGACAAAAGAACTGAAGTTGACTATTTTTATTGGGATTTGGTTGATTCGTCTTCAAAATCGGCATTTTATATTCGATACATATATTGAATGTATCGAAACCGACTTTATAAAATGGTTAAAAAAAATCATCCAAACGACTTATGTGGTGCCTGAAGATGTTTTGAAAAAAGAGATATCTTACTTTATTATGTTTTGTCATTTCGAGATAGATGACAATATATTTATTTCGAAATTTTTGGAATTTGACATGTACAAAGATGCTATTTGGTTGACAGAAAAATTTTCATCGTTATTTTATAAAACATTCAAAATTCATTTGCTAGATGAAAGCATATTGAATGAGTTGAATAATATACACATGAAATGGCTCGTATATCATTTTAGAAATCAATCCTTTGTTATAAAGGGAGATTTTAACTATTTCCAAGAAATCAATCCCAATATTGATAATTTTATCAAAGACTTTATTGTCGATCTTGAAAGTATTGATTTATTCCAATCTGATTTAGAAAAAAACAAATTATACTATGATTACTTGTTTCTGTTAGTTACTAAGATTCCGATGGAAAAAATTGAAGCTCCTTTAAATATTTGTATTGATTTTTCTCACGGTAGTAACTACAACAACTATATTAAAATGATGCTGCAATCTTTACAGTCTATGAATATAGTTTATGAATCTAGAATTAGTATCAATACTAAATTGTTTCTCACAGATTGCGCAATGGATAAGTTGAATTGTGAACAATTAATTTGGAAGAGACCACCAACTTCGAATGATTGGAGAGATTTAGGTGATTTGTTAATCAAAATAAAGGAGAAACAGATTGAAAGATAGATATTTTACATGGATGATCATTCCGTTTTTTTTAATGAATCAAGTGAGTTATTTTCCAAGTGAAAGCAAAAATAATGAATTTCAAATGTATGATTTTGAAATAGGAAGTGAAGAAAACGAAATAATTGTTAAGAACGATTCCAAAGAAACCACAAATTTTTTAGTTCAAAAAAGGAAGTTTATGTCTATAGAACAAAGATTAGCTACAATATTGCAGCAACCAGAATTGTCCTCAAAAAAGGCAACATCTGAATTAGGAAGGATACTGGAAAGCATGTCAGGAGGATGTTTATATGGAGAAAAGGTTAACGATAGGAGTAGACGTATTGGTGACTGAATTACTTTAGGCATAACAGAAAGAAGTGATGGATGACCTACAAGTGAAAATGAAGTTATACATCCAAACAGTTATTGAATACCTTGATTAGAAGTATGAGTTATCTAAAAAAATTAATGTAAATTAAGTATAAAAAAGGGAATTGATGATTATGAGAAGAAAAATTTCTACGTATTTTAGTTTGTTGATTATGATAGTTTCCATTTTATTATCACCACTGAATGTGATTGCAGAAACAAACTATACGACAGATACTGCTCAAACAATGAATTCGAATAATGATGATCTAGATAATATATCTGAGCAAAAAAATAGTGAAAGAATCGCAGATATAAACAGTTCTTCTGAAGAATCTAATTTGAAAGAAACTGAAACTGACAAATTACAAAACTCAGAAATAATACAATCAACAGACAAACAATCCAGAGCACCATCAGTTGGTACTTATGCAGCTATTGATAATGTAATTACATCGTTAAGCATTACAGATAATAACGGGAATCCGTTAACCAGTTCGGTTGGTCAATGGGAGACATTCAGAATAAATGGAACTTTTTCTTTACCTAACAATCATGTTTTAGAAGGTGATACAACAACTATTACGCTACCTTCGGAACTCAGATTTGGAAATACGGAATCCTTTGAATTAAAAGATGCAAATGGAGATGTAGTAGCAAATGCTGTTATTTCTCCCATTTCTAAACAGATTGTTTTAACCTATACGAAATATGCTGAAACACATTCAGATGTGGAAGGTTCATTTTACTTTTACGCGGGCGTGGATTCAACTGTAGTTACAGAAAAACAAATAATAACAACAACTATCGAGGTTGAAGGAGAAACGTTTCCGATAGAGATTGATTTTGATGGAGTTACTAATATTTCCTATCCTCTGACTAAGTCTGGTTGGTTTACAAATGGAAGTGACAAAACAATTCAGTACTATGTAGCTATTAATCGGCTAAATGAAAGTTATCCTAATGCTAGTGTTTCCGATATTATTAAAAGTGAAGCAGTAACTTATGTACCGGGATCTTTCAGAATTTATAAAGGACAATGGCAAATGAACGATTCTGGTAATGACTGGACATTAACAAATCGAATAGATGTTACTGCGAATTATTCAGTTGTATTGTCTGAAGATAATAGATCGTTTTCTATTGATTTTGGGGATATTGGAAGTAGTGATCACTTTGCAATTTATTATAATGCCGAATTAAATTATGAACCAGTAGACGGAGAAAATATTGTTAATACGGCCGTATTGACTTCAAATGACGAAGTAATAAAAGAGGGAACAGCGAATACACCGTATCAAAAAGGAGGGGGAGAAGCAGAGGGATATAATTTCACTGTGAAGATTCATAAAATAAATGAATTAGGAGACTCCTTATCTGGAGCAGAATTTGAAGTTGTTCGTGACTCTACAGGGCAGATTGTGGGAACAATAGTTACAGACGAAAATGGTAGCGGGGCTGTCAATAACCTTTTGAAGGATAATTATACAATAAAAGAGATAAAAGCACCTGATGGTTATGAACTATTGGAAGATGAAATAAAAATTTCATCTAATGATTTTGGAAGTGACAAGGAAGTTACAAGGAATGTCGTAAACAAAAGAATAGAAAAGTCAGTAGATGTAGCGTTAGAAGCAAGCAAACAATTGACAGGAAAAGAGTTGACCGCAGGTCAGTTTAACTTTGAATTGCTAGATTCCCAAGGAAACGTTCTACAAACAAAGACGAATGATGGAAATGGGAAGATATACTTTGATGCACTTCCATTTGAAAAAGCGGGGACGTATGAATATACCATCCAAGAAGTGAAGGGAACCGATAGCAGGATCACGTATGATGGAACGAAATACAAAGTATCGGTGAAGGTAGAAGATAAAGCTGGTCAATTAGTAGCGACCCCGACATATGAAGGAGACGTGGTATTTAAGAATACGTACACGCCGTCAGCGGGAAGTCTTGTGTTAGAAGCAAGCAAACAATTGACAGGAAAAGAGTTGACCGCAGGTCAATTTAACTTTGAATTGCTAGATTCCCAAGGAAACGTTCTACAAACAAAGACGAATGATGGAAATGGGAAGATATACTTTGATGCACTTCCATTTGAAAAAGCGGGGACGTATGAATATACCATCCAAGAAGTGAAGGGAACCGATAGCAGGATCACGTATGATGGAACGAAATACAAAGTATCGGTGAAGGTAGAAGATAAAGCTGGTCAATTAGTAGCGACCCCGACATATGAAGGAGACGTGGTATTTAAGAATACGTACACGCCATCAGCAGGAAGTCTTGTGTTAGAAGCAAGCAAACAATTGACAGGAAAAGAGTTGACCGCAGGTCAATTTAACTTTGAATTGCTAGATTCCCAAGGAAACGTTCTACAAACAAAGACGAATGATGGAAATGGGAAGATATACTTTGATGCACTTCCATTTGAAAAAGCGGGGACGTATGAATATACCATCCAAGAAGTGAAGGGAACCGATAGCAGGATCACGTATGATGGAACGAAATACAAAGTATCGGTGAAGGTAGAAGATAAAGCTGGTCAATTAGTAGCGACCCCGACATATGAAGGAGACGTGGTATTTAAGAATACGTACACGCCGTCAGCGGGAAGTCTTGTGTTAGAAGCAAGCAAACAATTGACAGGAAAAGAGTTGACCGCAGGTCAATTTAACTTTGAATTGCTAGATTCCCAAGGAAACGTTCTACAAGTAAAGGCGAATGATGGAAATGGGAAGATATACTTTGATGCACTTCCATTTGAAAAAGCGGGGACGTATGAATATACCATTCAAGAAGTGAAGGGAACCGATAGCAGGATCACGTATGATGGAACGAAATACAAAGTATCGGTGAAGGTAGAAGATAAAGCTGGTCAATTAGTAGCGACCCCGACATATGAAGGAGACGTGGTATTTAAGAATACGTACACGCCGTCAGCGGGAAGTCTTGTGTTAGAAGCAAGCAAACAATTGACAGGAAAAGAGTTGACCGCAGGTCAATTTAACTTTGAATTGCTAGATTCCCAAGGAAACGTTCTACAAGTAAAGGCGAATGATGGAAATGGGAAGATATACTTTGATGCACTTCCATTTGAAAAAGCGGGGACGTATGAATATACCATTCAAGAAGTGAAGGGAACCGATAGCACGATCACGTATGATGGAACGAAATACAAAGTATCGGTGAAGGTAGAAGATAAAGCTGGTCAATTAGTAGCGACCCCGACATATGAAGGAGACATCGTATTTAAAAATACGTACTTGTCACCTGAGTTGGGGAAAGTTACTCTAAAAAAAGTAGATAGTCAAACTGGAGATCTATTGGCGAATGCACAATTTGAATTGCAGGATTTAGCTGGAAATGTAATTAGAGACAGAATAACTACTAATAAAGATGGAATAGTAATAATTGGTAATTTAAAAATTGGAGAGTATCAATTATTAGAAACGAAGGCGCCTAGTGGTTATAAAATCGATAGAACACCAATTAAATTTTCTATAAATAGGAATTCAATTCACTCGTCAAATGATAATGTATTAAAAAAAGAAAATGATAAAATGGAAAACAGTAAAACAGGGTCATTTTCTAAAGCAACTCCATTCTCTAAAACAGGATCATTACCTAAAACTGGAGAAGTGGTAAACAATATTTATATAATATGTGGATTATTTCTACTACTTACTTCTATACTGTTTATTTCTAAAAAGTATAAGGCAACTAGAAAATAGTGTATTACAATTTCAAAAAAATGTTAAATTGTAATAGAGTCTAACTTCAATTTCGACTTCTTATTAGAGCATAAAATAAACCGTATAAGTACACTCTACCCAGAAATCTAGGGACGAGGGTACTTTACGGTTTTTACTTTTTTATTTTTTTCAGAGGGCGAAATGTTAGATTTCTAGTGCTAGAAACGTGAAAGTCCTACTCGTTTAGAGTAGGACTTTTCTTACCGCCAACCCAAATCAGGAGCGACGTCTTTTACGATTGTTTCCAGCAAATGCATATTGTACTCAACCCCTAATGTATTAGGGATCGTAATCAGGACAGTATCCGCTTCTTTGATCGCTTCGTCTTCTGCCAATTCCTTGACGATCTTGTCTGGTTCACCCGCGAAGGTTTTTCCAAAGATCGTTGGGTTTTGATGGTAAGCAAGAAAGCCGACTTGGTCGTATTTCGCATCATCGCCTTGATGACCGAATAATTGACGGTCCATATCAGTAGTGATCGGTTGGATCGAACGTGTTACCAGTGTTCGAGGTTCGAAGTCATGACCGGCTTCTTTCCAAGCGTCTTTGTAAGCCCGCAATTGTTTGGCTTGCTGAACATGGAAAGGTTCATTGGTCTCATAGTTCACCAAGGTTGAGGACTGCAAATTCATCCCATGCTGTGCGGCCCAAAGCGCTGTTTGGGTCGAGCCGGCTCCCCACCAAATACGTTGGCGCAATCCTTCTGAATAAGGTTCCAAACGCAATTTCCCAGGTGCTTGCGGAAACATAGGTTGTGGATTTTGTTCAGCGAACCGTTCGCCTTCGATCAATTTCAAAAATTCCAATGTCCGTTCACGGGTAATATCTTTGATTTCTTCTTCGCTATAGTCATAGCCAAAATGTTTCCAGCCATCAAGCACCTGTTCAGGTGACCCGCGGCCTACGCCTAATTGCACTCTTCCTTGAGTGATAATATCCGTTAATCCAGCATTTTCTGCCATCATATAAGGATTTTCATAACGCATATCGATCAAACCAGTCCCGATCTCGATCTTGCTGGTTTTCGCGCCAATTGCAGATAGCAAAGGAAAGGGTGAACCGATTTGATCTGCGAAATGATGCACGCGGTAATACGCGCCATCGATCCCGATCTTTTCTGCTTCAACCGCTAGATCGATTGATTGAAGATAAGAATCCTTTGCTGTTTTAACAAGTGAACCTTGGTCCATCCAATGACCAAAACTCAAAAAACCGATTTTTTTCATGATGGATGACCTCCTTCGTACTTTGTAAAATTACTTACTATTAATAAGTTAAATTGATTTTACTACGTTGGTTTCTAAAAAGCGAATAATTGTTCTCGCTGCGCAACTTTTTTTAGCGAACGAATCTTAAAAGCAGTATCGAAAATTTTATAGATAAAAAAACTGTCTACTCGGAAACAATGAGCAAATAGGTCAATTCCTTTTTTCTAGTTACGAATGTTTGGCGCATCTTTCTAACAAATTGAAATAATATCATTTTTTGAACAGGTATGAACGACAGAGAAAAGCTGAATAGTGCTTTTTATTCACTGGTAGGGCTAAAGAGAGGGACTGTTTATGGATAATTCATTTTTTTGCGAAGGAATCAATTTTAGAAAAATATCTGTATGACGAGAATTAAATAACCATTGGTATTTATCGTTTTAGGCTGTTTATCGTTTGAAATGCGACAGACTTATTATTTCCCAACGCTTATTATGTCGTTTTTCTGTTGGCCTTTTGGTTAATAATCATTGATGGGATTTTGTGATTTGAAAAACTCCCTTATTAAAGAGATAGAAAAGGTTGAGATCATTTATGAAGTTATATATAGGAATGAAATTAGAAGCAACGAGTGTTCATGGCGAGTATGTCGAAGGAGAGGTGCTCAGCATCCATTGTCGGACTTTCGTCATGGTTTCAGAAAGGGATGCACAACGGCATCTAGTTAAAATAGATACGTTAGGTGATCTCTTTCTTTTGCGGCACGAAGGCTGAGAAGCTTTATAGGGACTATAAATTGTGTAACAATAAATTCTTCTGGTTATGGCTAAGCAATTAAGCAAAGAGCCGCATAGCGGATTCGCCGTGCGACTCTTAAAGGACATGCTTGTTTTTATTTTTGACTAAGTCTCTTTCTTAATAGACTGAATAATAGAGTGGACGATACGAATATCAGTCCTATGAAGGGAAGAACTACAGTGGCTTTATCCCCAGTGTTTGGATACGCTTTTGTCGATCCGGCAGAACGATTCACATGAGTATTTGTGATGACGAAATCATAAGGCGCTTGTTCAATAACAGTTGAAGTGTAATTTTTCGGAACATCGATTGGTTGCACTGTATAGTTTATCTTGTTTCCGTTTGCATCCTGTTTCGGAAGATTCTTCCACGAGTGTGTCCAGTGGTTGCCTTCATTTAAGTCAACAGGTTCTCCATGTTTTTTATCGCGATCGTACAGTTGGACTTTGACAGACGAGGGGCGATCCTTCTCTTTGTCATTATCATCATTCCATTTTTGGGTAACATCTACAGATGGAATCGTTGGTACGTCATTGGAAGTATTTGTCAGATTAAAACCGTCCACGTGACTAGTGTAGCCAGACACTGGTTCTTCAGCGATGGTATATGCGATCGGCTGTCCATTTTGATTTTTTGGCAGTCCAGTGAATTCATAATCCCAATTGTCGCTGGCAGTTACTTGCTTAGCAGCAACCTGCGTACCGTTTGCCAATAGCAGAACGGCAATACTGCTCGGTCTTTTTTTCTCTTTATCATTATTATCCTGCCAAGTTTTGTGTCCCTTGATGGTCAGCTGATCTGGCAGATGCGCGTTAGTAACGATAAAGGTATCTTCGTTTTCCTTGGCTAAAGTAGTAGTATAGCCAGACACAGAGGTTTGTTCCTCAATGGTATAGTTGATCGCTTGTCCATTGTCATTTTTCGGAAGACCTTCCCACGTATGTGTCCACTGCTCGGCGTTAGTTAAGGAAGTCTCATTGATTTTTGACCCATTGGCTAGCAGTACTATTGTAACGGCTTCAGGTCGAAGGCCATCTTTATCATTTTGATCGTCCCAGGCCTTTTGCACCGTTATCGAACGAACTTCAGGCGTATGAGTATTAGTAATCATAGTTCCAGCAATAGTTGTCGTATAATCGGGTACGGCATTTTCTGAAACACTGTACTCGATTTCTCGCCCGTTTAAAAATTTCGGCAGCTGGGTAAATTGATATTGCCAATCGTTCTGACTAGTAACAATTTGACTATCTTGAAGGACGCCGTTCGCCAGCAGGTTAACGGTGATCTGATCTGGCCGTTTGCCGTCTTGATTGTTTTGATCCTGCCATATTCTTTCTCCAGAGAGCTCAGTAGTTTTCGCAGGATAATGATTGGTAATGTCTGTCCCGTTTACTTCACTGCTATATCCTTCAGGGACAGTCGTTTCTTGGACAGAGTAGGTATAGGCTCTTCCTGTGCTATCAAATTTCGGCACGGAAGAAAAGCTGTAAGTCCAGTTTCCATCCTGATTTTCTGAGATGGTTGTTTGGCGATAGTTTAGTCCATCCCGCAATAAGGAAATAGTGATTGCGTTTGGTCGTGTCTGGAAGAGATTGTCTTGATCTTCCCAGATTTTCGTTCCAGAAATAGCAATCAGCTGATCGCCTTCGCCGCCTCCGCCTTGTCCATGATAAGTAGCAGTGGATACTGCTGTGTCAATAAAACCTTCGTTGTCATAGGTAGAAGCAGTATTATGGTAGTGATTGTTCGCTGCATTATATAAGAGCTTCGTTTTGTAATGGATCACTAACGAAGTTGTTGCCGTATTATTTTGTTCTTGGGCACTGGTTAGTTTTCCAAAGGTGAGGTTAAATGATTGCGTTCCATCTGTCTGCTGAGTAATAGTAGGATCAATCTGTTCAGTAGACAAAACGGCTCGTCGCCAATTTCGATGGGCAATTGTCATCGAACCAGCAATATAGTCTTGATTGTTTTCCATAACATCTTGCAGTAAGGCATTATCAACTGGGTAGCCGCCATTATTGACTGTCAGTGTCCAGTTAACAATGGTCGGATCTGCATCATCATACGTTAGACTTTTGGCGATGGCGCTTGTTCCAGATCCGCCGCCTGAGCTGCTCTTTGAAAAGTTTAAATGAACAGTATTATTTGGAGTGTCTTGTGTTGGAAAGGCTAAGTCATTTCCAGTGTTATAATTCAACTGGCTTCGATTAAAGGTGGCCCAAAAATTAAAATTGATTTTTAGATTATCAAAAGAATGAACATTCGACGTAAATTGGATAGATACGATACCATTGGTGACAGTGACATCAGCTAAATGAACGCCGGAGGCCGTATTGATACTGATCGGCGTGGTTGTCGTATAATTCAACTCTTTCGGAAGAGACATCGTGTAAGGTTGATCCGTAGTGATGGCGCTACCATTTCCCAAATTTAAATTATACGTAACCTGAATAGAAGATGAGTCACGGATTCTATTTGTTCCGACAGGGCCATCTGCATCTGCTAACGTGACACTGGAGACAAATTGCGAAGCGTCTAATTCTTCTGCCGCATACGTTTTGGTTGAGCCTAGACTAATAAAAAGATTACTTAATAAAAAGATGATACTGAAAAAGGACCTTAGCCTTTTTTGCATGATAAACCTCTCCTCTTTAGGGCTCTTATTACCAAGAAGTATAAAGGGATAGCTAATTAATCAAAAGAATTCTGCCTGTAAAAACACAAAAAACATCCAGAAAAATTATCCAGATGTTTTATCGTAAAATTCATTGTTTTGAAGGTGTAAAATAGGCTCTAGCTGATCCGAAACTTAAATAAAACGCTCTAAAAATTCCGTCGCAATCCGTTGAAACGATTCATCATAGTCAGCGACTAATTGCTTTAAAGGCTCCACTTGATTGACTTTCCGATCATGGGATTGAGCCTCTAATAATAATTCCTCGCCATTCAAACGAAAATCAACAAATACTTCATCGTCGATCGCAGTTTCCAAATAATCGATCATTGATTCAAAATACCCCTCCGCTAGCGGTTCTGCGACCTCCTGCAATACATGAGCCAGCAGAGCCTCAACCTCAGGATTCTTATATAGAAGGAAATGTTTGCTGACGAAGGCAGAGTCATAGCTATTTTCGATGGTGAAATCTAAGAATTGCAGGTAATCGTCGACCTCGCCAATTTTTTCCAATGTATCGAGGACGTTTCGTAAGACCCGTAATAGTGCGTCATCAAGGATCGCATCAAAGCGTTCCTTCGGATAAAAGGCGTCGATCACTTCCTCTTCATCAAAAAAGCTTGCCTGTACTCTCTCAAAATAACAGCCACCGGGTTGATCTTTGACGAAAAAACGTAATTGCATGCTCATTCTGTTCACCTCGTTAAGAAAATTGATTAAACCTGATGATTCTTTTAGCAGAAAGGCGGTTAACCAATTCATAGACTCATGCTAGTTGTTGTTAACGATTTTTTGAATTTCTTCTGCCAGCTGACGAATCACGTTCGGTGCACTCTTGCGGAAATCATTGATAAATGAGCCAGATTCACTCTCAACGGTGCCAACTTCCTTATTCATAATATCAAAAACGGCCAACGTTTTATCTTCTGGCTGCCATTTCAATTTCCAGTAAGGCCCTTCCAGATCACCATCAAGAATTTGCTGTCCATTATCCAGTACGGCTTGTCGGATCACTTCTTCTTCAGTGATGGCTTTTCCTTTTTCGATCAAATAATTCAATTTTTGTTCGACTTCAAACATATTTTCGGGAACTAAAGAATACATTTTTTACTCTCCCTTTCTCGCTATTTCGCGAGGATTTATTTCCTCAGTTATACTCAAAATTCGACAAATCTGCAAAGAAAAACCCTCATACCGCAGTTGGGTATAAGGGCAGCTTACTATTCTCGCCAATACTCTGGCTGCATAAATGCCTCACAACAACGCACCGTTCCAGAATAGTTCTCAAGAGGAAAATCCGCAATCAAGGCTTGAACCATCCAGGCATCTTCTTTTCCTTTTTCAATTGGATAAGGCGCTTGAAGACCAAACGGCAAAGCTGGTTTGAAGCCATGCTTCGGATAGTATTCGATGTGTCCTAAGACAAAAACTAGCTCCACTTGATCCTTCTTCAATCGGCGCAAACCTTCTCTTATCAATAGACCGCCGATACCTTGTTTTTGATACTCCGGCACAACAGCTAACGGACCAAGTATTCTGACAGAAAGCTGTTCTTGAGTTGTGATCATGGCCTTCGTAAAAAGAATATGTCCGATTGCTTCATCTCCAGCAAAAGCCAAAAGAGATAAAAGCGGCTGGGCAGTCGAATCTGCCAATAACTTCTCTGTCAAATCCGCTTCGTCTAACTCTCCAAAAGCCCGTTCTTCTACTTGATAGATCGTTTCGTTATCTTCTCTCGTTGTTTCTCGAATAGTGATGTTCATTATTTTGCTCTCCTTAGTAAATGATTTTTTTCATCTGAATTAAGAGCAAATCACCGATAATAAACACAAGTTAGTCAAACAAGAACCTCCTTTGTTTTGATACATTTATTATAGAAGAAGCCGGTTACAATCACAAGGAATCATCACATCACGAGGTTTGAATGATTTAGATACAGGGGCAAATCAATTTTGCTTCTGCCATAATTCTTCGATTTCTTCAATCGATAATTTAGTGGCTTTTGCTACTTGTTCAACGCTATTTCCGATTTTTAAGAATTCGATTGCTAAAGCTCGTTTTTCTTCTTCGCGCCCTTTTTTCTCTGCTTCTTCTATGCCGGTCACGTATACGGCATCAGAAATAGCTCTTGCTTTTTCGATATTCATGATCATTTCTTTTTCCTCACTTTCTAATGTTAAGAAGTCAATTTTGTGTTTTGCTTCTTTGATATAGTTGGGAGCATTTGGCTCAACTTCGCCAGTTTTTAGAAAATACTGCCAGTAATAGACGGGTGTGTGTTCTTTGATTCTTTCGTTTTTTAAGCTGAGAAAGCAGAGGAGCAATAATTCTTTGCCTTCTCTATTAAAAAAGGGAAGACCTGTTTCATCATTGAATAAGCGAAACAACTGCAAAGCGTTGTCTTTTCGATCAAACAAATGAAAATCCACGATATTGATTCCATAAGCAGGCCGCAGGCTGGAAAAGTTATTCCTTTTCTCCGCGTCTCTTTTAACGACGGTTCCAAAAGGGGATCGAAAAGCTTCCGCTAGATAAAAAACTGAGCGTTCATGAAAATAGCCATGAGGTTGGATCTGGCACTCAATTGTTGTATGACTGCCATCTTCTCCGATAGCTAGAATATCCACTTCTGTCCGTAAGATATCTGTTTGTACGCTTTCCTTTTCTTTAAAAAATTTCTTGTAGCTATCAATATGGTACGTTTCTTTTGGCGTTAGAGACTGGAATTCGAGGTCTAGTAGGTCTTTGACAAAGGCTTTTAAGATATGCGAGGAATCTTCAGAGGTCAACATTTTCTTGAATAACAAATCATTCGTAGGTAAATATTTTTGCATTTTTCCACACCTTTCAGCAAGCGGCTACCATGCTGAAGGGTTTTTCTCGCCTTCATTATAGCATGGAGGATTAGCAGCGTTCTACAAGAAGGTACGCAAATAAAGGCATTCGTTTCAATAATGTCATTATTAAATATACTAGATGTCTATCGGTGAGGCCGAATGGGAGAATATCGTCTATGAGCAGTTCTATTTATTAAAAGATGATTCCTATAATGCCGTTCAAGTGAACGGTCTCACTGCACAAAAGAATGGTAGAGAAGTAAACATATGGCACAAAAGCTGCTTCGACGTTTCGATGATCAAATACCTCTACTGTTAATGGATGTAGAGGCATATAATGAGGTAATTAAAGAAGTAAAAATTTCTGAAGAACATCTGCGTCAATTAAATTCCATCAAAGCTCCACAATTAGTTGAAGTATGCAAACGGATGAAACAAGAAAAACTTGCAGGGTATCAAGAAGGATTGTTGGAGGAGTTAATTCTATTTTTAGAGCAATGGTGAGAGAAGTGGTAAATTAAAATGAAGCTTAAACCAACACCTGCGGCTACACAAAAAGCCGTAGGTGTTTTCATGTACTGAAAATAAATCCCTTGCATTGCAACTGGTTTCATAAACTAGACTAAGAATAATAGAAGGCAAAGGAGTGTTTCAGATGAATTCAGTAGTAGAGATTACGGATATGATGGGTGTCGATTATTATTATGTTTCGGTAGAATTTGAGGAGCGCACGCTGTTGTTGGAAAAGCCCAAAGGCATGCTGGCAAAGAATATCGATAAGCGGATTGATTTGTCCGAGATCGAGGATGTTTGTGTCCGGACGGAAAGGGGAATCGACATGTTCTCCCTCTTTTATGATCGAACTTGGTACACGTTTATCGATTATGGGAATAATATCGTATCGCGTTTAAAAGAGAAGTTGATGTTCAACTAGGAAAGCAGGGAGACTTATTGGCTATTGCGACGATGACAAAAAAAATGGTTGTTTTTGATATTGATGGTACACTGTTAGGGAGTAACAAAGAAGTACTGTTCTCCACACTGGAAGCATTGACTCGGTTAAGAGAACAAGGGCATACGCTATTTGTAGCTACAGGTAGGAGTTTATTGTATGCCAAGCCGGTTCTTCAGCAACTGGGATTTCAAAATTATATCTTGTGTAATGGTGCGATCGGCTTTATCGATCATCAGAAAACGTTCTCCAATGAATTACAATCTGACGATCTTTCTAGTCTGTTCAATCGATTTTCTCAACTAAAGATCGATTCTGTGGTTGTTACCTTGAATCGCTTGCAGCGAGTTTCTAGCTTTGACTTAGGAAAAATGCGCGGAGCTATGCGTTATGTCGGCGGGGCATTGCCGCCGAAGCATACCCAAAGTGAAGAGCAGGTTTATCAAGTCTTGGCCTTTTACGATCATACATTGGATCAGGAAATCGAACCGCATTTTTCCAAATTTGATTTTGTCCGCTGGCATGCTGACGGAGTGGATATCGTGCCTACTGGCGGATCGAAGGCCGCGACTATTTTGGACTTAGCGGGACAGTTAGGCTTTGCGAAAGAGGACATCGTTTCATTCGGCGATGGTCTGAATGATCGCGAAATGTTGGAATCGTCTGGAGTAGGGGTGGCAATGGGGAATGCTGCGCCGGAGGTAAAACGATGCGGAGATATGATCACGGATACGAATGATGAAGACGGCATCTTCAATGCATTAAAAAAATTATCGCTGATTTGATAAGGAGATTGATATGGTAACGATTAAAGAATTAGCCAAGCTTTCTGGATATTCCACCACGATGATTTCGCGGGTCGTCAATAATTATCCCTACGTTGATGAGGAAAAAAGACGTGAAATTTTGAAGTGGATCAAGGAGCTGGATTATCGTCCGAACGCAATCGCGAGAAACTTGAGTATTGGAAAAACGTATAACATCGGTGTAATCATTCCGTATTTCAATATTCCTTATTTTGAACAGCTGATTAATGGGATAACCGAAGAAGCTTTTCAGCACAATTACAAAGTCACACTGCTGCCTACAAATTATGATCAGGAAACAGAAGTGAATTACTTGGAAGAATTCTCCACGAAGCGATACGATGGGCTCATTATTACGTCCAAAGCAAATAAGCTAAAGAAAATACTCGAGTATCAGCAATACGGTCCGCTGATTTTTTGTGAAGATGTGCCAGATGAAGGCGTCGCGAGTATCTCGATCGATCGTGAGAAAGCCTTCATGGATGCAATGGCCTATTTCTCTGAGCATAATGTGAAAAAGATTGGTATGACAATCGGACGAAATGAGCGTTACAGTGTCAGTACCAAACTCTTCTTGCAGTTAGCAGAAAAGCATTTCGACACATTCGATTCTTCCTATGTTGTTCGAAACTGCTCAACCTATGAAGACGGGTATCGAGCAGGGCAGTTTTTCTATGAAAAGAACCCAGTAGAAGGCATTCTGACCAATGGGGACGAAATCAGTGCGGGAATCTATGATTTTTATCGCGACAAAAAGCTTCCGCTGATCATTGGACAGGACAATCAACTAGTAAGTAAGATGTTGAACCTCTCAACGATCGATTACCATTTGATCAAATCTGGCCGCGAAGCCTTCCGGCAATTTATCGAAAACCGAACCGACAAGATCACGATCGAACCGACGTTTATAAAGCGATAAGTAATAAAATGAGCAACCACCCCCTGCGGCCGCAAAACCGCAGGGGTATTTTTATCTAATCAGTCGTCACGGATCGTGTCCTTTCAGCAAATGATTGACGAGGGTCACTTTTTGATCCAATGGGTGTTTCTTTGTGGTTTCTGAATTTATATAACGTGACTCTTGCGAGATGTAAGGCGAAAAAAATCATAGTAACAAACTCGTTGTACTAAGAACAACAGCTCATTACTATGATTAAAATATATATTCGATGATTTGATCGATTTTAGCCATATCTTGTAAAGGCAAGGTTTCAATTTTCTTAAGTTTTCTCTCTTTGAAATCAAGCGATTTCAATTGAGAAATAAGTATTTGACCTGTTGTGTCCAATTCGTCTGGCAATGAATAACGTGTAGGAAGGTTCCATATCGTAGAAGTAATCGGACAAATTACTGCAAACATTGTTTTGCGATTAAAATCGTATCTAGAAACGACTAATCCAGGACGTCTTCTTTGAATCTCTTTTCCTGCGGAAGGATGAAAATCAATCCAAACAATATCTCCTTTTTTGGGAATGTAATTTTTTTCTTCAGTCATTATAAAAGCTCTCTTCCTTCAGGAGATAAATCTTCCCACTCATCTTTTTCGTAATACTCCGCTTCTTCTCCACCACTGAATGGATCTTCAATTTTGGGAACTAACGTAATTGTCCCATCGTCAGAATAGACAACAATATATTCTTTGTTTTCCGAAGGTTTCTTTCCGTTGTCTGATGGTAAAGTTATCACCACTGAACTTCCTTGTAATCTAGATTTAGCAACAAGCATAGTATCACCTCTTTTCATACAGTTTATCATGCAACACTTGATCACGCAACGTATGTATATCCCATTTTGGAGTGTACATAAAATGATCCTTTTCTGAACACTTTACTTATATGATTTGCCCCTCCTCGCTCTGCGAGTAGTTCCAGAGAGCTTCCAGAGTGGCAATAAAAAGATTACATTTGAGCTTGGAGCAGCTTTTTATCTGAGTTTAACTTGTGTGGGTTTATGTGTAAAAACTATTAAGCTTATGACCTTCTAAAAAAATATTTTTATATGAGAAACGATCTTTTTTCACAATAAAGCTTATAACTTTCCAATCCTATCAAAGTTTATTTTTTTTCAAATGATCAATAAAATGCTGGTTATGAAAATAGAATTTCCACATATTCGTGATCAACCACGCAGAAATAAGTCCTAACAAGCTACCCAATAAAATACTTATAAATCTATATTGGATTAATGTACTAATATATTGATGGTGAACTAAGTTAGATAGCATCAATGCCATGGGAGTAGAAAAAATCAGTAGGACTGTATAATTTTTCTTTTTAAAAAAATCTACAATCATATACAAAATAGAAATCACAAACATCTGATTTAGCGTACTCCAAGGGATATCTAGCATTATAGCTGCAATTATTAGTCCAATGATTGTTCCAATGATACGCTGAAAATTTCTCGAGAAGACATCTTTAAAATTATTTCCTTGTAAAATAGCCGCACATGAGACTACAAGCCAATAAGGATTATATAGCTTCAAACTAAAACTCAAATATGTAGCGAAAAAAAGAATCGCTCCATAAAAATAGCTATCAATGATAACTGAAGGATCTGCTGTTATCCTTTCTTTAAAACCAGCTTGTTGAGTATCTACAGTAGTGGCACGTTTATCAAATAACGAAAATATGAGAGCTATTATTACAGCAATAATAACTCCTATCATAAAAAATAGAGTCATCAAGGGGATTTGGGAAAACTTTAAGTTACTGCTGACTCCTATTGAAACAAACATTACTGAAAAATATGGACCAGGCTTTTCGATTTTATATACTCTAAAAAGAAAGCGCCCAAAAAAAGCCACAAGCCCTACTACAATAGGGGCAGTCCATCGGAAGTGTGAAGCAAACATACCTAATAAATTACTGCTAGCCATAAAAATACCTATTGAAAATAAATATTTAATTAAATACTTGCGAGGTAATGGTTTGTAATAGTTGAATGTAATGATTCCCAATGCACCAAAACTGGCAAATGCCATTTCATGTTGGAGATATCCAATCATGAAGACGATTAATATACACGCGATTGAAAAGAAATGATTGATATATGGGTCATTTGTCTTTTTGAAAAAAAATAGGTCCTTAATCATATAATTGATCTTCCTTCATTAAAATAGTTTTCTTAACAAGAACACTATGCATACAACACTTAAAAAAAATCAATAGTGAATCTACATTAAACCATACCGACATTCTTAAATTCACAATGAAGTAGCTTCTTCGGAAATAAGCAGAAATTTCTTGAAGCTGCCTGCTTCTGTTCTACAAAACTTACTTACTAAAGCAGCTGGCAGCTCTTTGTAAGTACGCCATTAACAATGAAAAAAGCGCCAAAGGTGACAGTTTTACTGAATGATTCTTTTTCATGTCCATTAACTCGTTCCAAAATATATGTTCAAACAATCTCTAATGATAAAGTTATCATGCAACGATCGGTTTTCTACCGGATTAAAAAATTTGGATTTACAAAAAGCCAGTTTAAATAAATTTGGCTGTGAGAAAATTTTTACTGATCATATGAGTGGCGCAAAGATATGCAGAAAGCTATGTAATTCTTGTTCAAAAAAATGGCTAGCATAATGGTCAATAAAACCAACCCTCGCGGCCGCAAAACCGCAGGGTATTTTTATCCAATCAGTCGTCACGGATCGTATCAGGATTATTCTTGGAGATATACATTTTTAAGAATTAATAACTGGAGAACAAATAAAAAAATCCTGTAGATACTATTCTACAGAATGCCGTTGAGTCTTATAAAATTATTAGTTATCTAATGATTAAATATGGGAATAAATACAATTATTTTTAGTTGTCTGTTATTCTTTTTTCAATTGTATTTTGTCTTGTTTTATAAAAAAACAAGATAATTTGTGTTCAGATGGGTATCCAAAGAACTCTTTAAATCACTTTATACATTACTTTGGAATTAATTATAATTTATATTAAATAATTACGCAACTAGTTTTCTGATAAAAATGAAATAATTCGTTTTATTTAATTGGAACTAGTGTCTAAAGTAATTTTATTAGAGTGAACACTTAAGAAATCTGAGAATTATGTACCGTCATTTGAGCCGTCATTTTGAGAAAGGAGAATAACCATGAGTAGACGTGGTGAAAATATTTACCGACGAAAGGATGGAAGATGGGAAGGGAGGTTTCAAAAAGGCAGGAGGCCCGATGGAAAGATAAAGTATGGCTCTGTTTACGGCTGCACATATACGGAAGTCAAACAGAAGCTATATCCTTTAAAAGTAAAATACGCCTCCTTAGTTTTAGTACACGGAAAATGTGCCGTCCCGTTTTATCAATGGGTATTTAAATGGTTAGATACCATTCAAAATACTTTGAAGCCATCTACTTATTCAAGCTATCGTCACAAGCTTGAACACTATATATTGCCAGTTTTAGGAGAAGTATCTGTTAATGAAATAACGACCAGCAAGATTCAAGTTTTAGTGAATAGCTGGACCGAAGAGCAGCTGAGTCCAGGAACGATCCAAGTCATATTTCAACTTATGCGAAGAAGCTTTGACTATGCGGTAAAAGAGGGCTTATTGGTATCTAATCCTTGTACTCAAATTGCTTTACCCAAAAAGAGAAAGCAAAAGGTTCGTGCCTTGAACAAGCAAGAACAAAAAAGGTTAGAGAAAGTGGCAAGAAAAGCACCCAAGAGTCGGGGGATACCTATCCTTTTAGCACTTCAATCAGGTATGCGAATTGGGGAAATCGCCGCATTAAGGTGGCATCAGGTTGATTTTGAAGCTAATACGATTTCCGTAGAACACACATACCAGCGTATCCCATTCTTTCATTCGACATTGCAGCGAACGAAACTTGTCTATCAAGAAGCAAAAACAGGGGCATCTAAAAGGATTATCCCAATGACAAGGGAGATTCGCCAATGTTTACAGCGAAAGAAAAATACTAGTAAAACGCCTTTTGTTTTTTCTTCAGGGACTCATCCGTGTGAACCGCGTTTATTAACTTACTATTTCCACCAACTGCTCAGGAAAGCTAATATAACGGGAATTCATTTTCATCAATTACGTCACACCTTCGCGACACGATGCCTTGAAAAAAACTACGATGTGGTATCTGTTAGTGCATTGCTAGGGCATTCTTCTGCAAAAATGACGCTAGATGTGTATGCAGATTCATTAATTGAGCAGCGTCTCAAAATTATTCGGTCCTTGGAAAAATAATCGCAAAAAAATAAAAATACCTAAAAATTGGATAAATCTGTTTGCTTTTTCTGAGAAAGCGCTTACTTTGATTTGCCTTCAAATCTAAAATCCACTCAATCCTACTTTAAACAACAAAAAACATCCCCCAATTTTTATTTCCGTCAAGAAATGGTCAACCCCTAAAACAAGTGCCGACCCAATAGTCTTTTCAAAAGTCTTCTTGTTCTTTTATAAAACAAGTAAGAATAGTTTAGCTTATTCAAAGATTTTTGTGAAATACTTTGTAGCCTTACTTAATTTTGGTATCACTGCCACAGGCATTTGATATAAATCAAAAAATTTTAAGGAGAGAAAAAAGATGAAAAAAACAATTTTAGGATTAGGTGTAGTTTTAGCATCCACCGCATTATTAGGAGGTCAAAGTGCATTTGCAGCCGTAGCGGGTTCTACACCATCACCGGCAACTGCTCAAACACCAGTCACAGCAACATTGGCAGCACCAACAACAACGCCAAACCCGTTACCGCCAACACCATCTTTTCCGCACAATCCAACTGGGAATTTAGGTATTGCGTATACTCCTGCTCCAATGAGTTTTAGTGGAACACTTACTACAGGAGCGATGTCATTAGCTGAAGCATCTGCTACTCCTGCACATGTGGGGGTTAAGGATACTTCATTTGATACCAAAGGTTGGGACTTAACAGCACAATTGGTTTGGACTGGTAGTGCAGTTACAGGAGCAGAAATTAAAGCAACATCAGGTACAGTTCAAGAAAATATTAATGATGGGATTACAGCATTCAATCCAGCAACGGATTTAGTTGCTTTACCAGCTTCATTATCAAGCGCATTGACCTCAACAACAGCATTGACGATTGGTAGTGCCGCGCCTGCCAATACTTTAGTAGCTGCTGATGGAAATGTCTATACGGGGACTTATGATGTAGAACTATCAGGTATTACTCTAGATATTCCAAGTGGTAGTGCTGTAAGTGCAGGTACTTATAACGGAAATATTGATTGGAATTTATCTGTACATCCATAATAGTTCTTTTTTATTCAAGGGAGGAAGACATTCTTCCTCCCTTGCTTCATTTAATCTAGACAATAAAGAAGAAGAAAGGGATAAACCTTGAAGGCATTAAAACAACTTAGTTACCTTTTGCTTATTATTGTGGCTTTTTCAGTGAATGCATCGGTCTCCCATGCGAAAGATTTAGCAGCGGGATTTACAATTGAAGGTGTCCCAAACGAGAAGCAGATTGATAAGGATGTAGGGTATTTTTACCTAAAAGAAAACCCAGGCAATACTGATGAGATAAAGGTGAAACTAGTAAATGATTCAGATAAACCGAAAACTCTTCTGATTAGTGTAGTTGACGCCAATACAAATATTAATGGAGCAGTTGATTATACAGGAGTACTAAAGAATCATTCTTCTTTAAAAACTCCGTTAACTTCAATTGTTAAAACTTCGAAAAAAGAAGTAGTAGTCCCTAAAAACTCAGAGGCAGAGACTACACTTAAAATAAATATGCCGGCCACACCATTTGATGGAGTAGTTGTTGGCGGAGTAGTTGTCTCTGAAAAAAATAAAGAGACAACAGATAAGAATATGTCGATTGGAAACACCTATAGTTATACCATAGCGATCGTGCTTGCTAATGATGAAAAAACGCCCATTAAGAATAATAGCTCACTTGAACTAGATTCTGTTGGAGCCGTTCTTTTTGATGGAAAGAAAATTGTTGAAGCGGATATCCTCAACAAGAATCCTTACATTTTTGATAACGCCACAATAACTGGGGCGATTTACGCAAAAGAATCTGGAGAAAAAATAATATCGAATAAAAAAGAGAATGTCGTGATTGCTCCATATTCTTCATTTCCGTTTCAATTTGACTGGAAAAAAGAAAATTTGAAACCAGGCATCTATCGATTTGTTGGAAAGGCGACATCCGGAGATAAAGAGTGGCTATTTGAAGATGAGTTTGAAATTACTGGAAAACAAGCGAAGAAATTCAATAAAGAATCCGTCTTTAAGGTATATATTCCTACTTGGCTTGATTGGGGAACAATGATCGTCGGTACACTCGCAGCTATAGGAACCATCTGGCTATTTATACGCAAACAAAGGAGGACTTAAGTTGAAGCAACGTATTGGAACAGTACTCGTGATGATAGGAGCCGTTCTTTTTTTCTTTTCATCAGGAGTTCATGCGCAAGCCGAAGAAATACAAACACCTGTTACTGTAGAATTAACGAAAGCTATTCTACCTGAAACATTTCCAGTAAATAGCGGAAGTACAACTGCGGTGCCGTATACTACTGGATCGGATAATAATACTGGCAATTTAGGGACAATTGCCGGATCAAGCTTAAAACAACTCCCTCAAACAGGTGATAAGACAAATCATTGGAATTTAGCTGGTTGGGGATTGATTCTAGGTTTAGTTCTTTTCGTTTTAGGAAGAAGGAGGAAGGATAAGCAGACATGGACCACTATTTAAAAGGGATTATTCTAGTAATCGTGGGAAGCCTTCTATTACTAGTGAATATGTATCTGGTCTTCCGTGATTATCAATGGGCACACGTTCATGTAAAACAAAAAAGGATGAACTATCTCTCGTACAATATCGCTATTTCCTTCCTTTCGTTAGTTACAATTATTGGGGGAGTCATCTACCTTTTCATGGTAAATACACAGTTAAGCTAATTTAAGGGGAGTGATAAAAAATGAGAAAAAAACAAACAATGAAAAGCTTGGGAATCATTAGCTTAACTGCGATGATCATTCCATTAATGGTCGGGCAAACTGCGAATGTATATGCACAAGAAGATGATGTGACTGAACAAAGCATACAGAAACTCAAAGATCCGTTAGCTATTGAATCTAAGTTAGAGGTAAATACGTCAGAATCAGCCCTTTCTGAAGAAACGTCAGGCAGTGTGACTGAGCCTTCAAAAGAAAAAGAAGAGGAAGGTACTGCAACTGATGATTCTGCAGATGAATCTAATGAAGGAGAATCAGCGTCAAAAGAGAGCACCACTGAATCGAAATCAAAATCGCGTGCTGCTCGAGGAGTAGGAGTCAGTGGAGATTTTCTTTTCGATGATACTACAGTTGGAACGGGATATCTTACGTTGCTCGCTTATGTAGGAACAGGTACCCATTTAGTTATTCCTGCTACTGTTAATGGACAGCGTGTTCATTTGTCGAGAGATTTTTTTCAATCATTAGCTAATACAAACATTACTGATCTAGCCGTAGCTGCTGCGGCCCCTGGTCTACAACCATTAGTTTTTAGTAACATGAGTTGGGCACTAGCGGGTAATAACAAAATTATAAATATAGATTTATCTAACGCAACATCCGCTGCAAATGCATATAACAATTTCGTTGGGATGTTTGCCAATTGTAGTAACTTAAAAAATGTCAAAATGATGGGTTCTTTCTATAACTATACAGCCTCTATGTTTGAGGGATGTGGAAATCTGGAGAGCGTTGACATGGGAGCAAGTGCTGTCAATCTTTTCCCACCTGGTAGTCCAGAGTTGTGGCTAGGTGCAAGAGATACCAATCGCATGTTTGCTAATTGTATCCGGTTAACTAATGTCAACCTAAGTCAATTCAAAACAGATATAGTTACTGACATGACAGAAATGTTTTTAAATTGTCATAGTCTAACGAGCTTAGATCTGAGTACTTTCAAAACAGATTACGTAACAAAAATGGCTAGTATGTTTGAAGGATGCACAGATATTACCAATATCAATACGGCAAGTTGGGTTACGGGTAGGGTTGCGACCATGCACAAAATGTTTGCTAAATGCGAGAATCTCCCTCAATTATATGTCAGCCATTTCGATACTACGCAAGTAATAGATATGTCAGGGATGTTTTTGAACAATTATAAACTAACAAGTTCAACATTTAGTTTTACTACAGGTACACAAAATGTTATTAACATGGCAGATATGTACAATGGATGTAAAAACCTTACAAGTTTAGATGTAAGCCACATGAACACACAACAAGTTCAGAATATGTATGGAATGTTTGCCAATTGTCCGAGTCTTGTAACATTGAAATTAAATGGCGCGAATTTTAGCACATCCAATGTCATTGATATGAGCTTTATGTTTGCGGGAGATACTTCCTTAACAGGTTTGGATGTCAGCCATTTTAATACAGGAAAAGTTCAAAATATGGCATACATGTTTGCTAACAATCAGAATTTAACTACACTCAATGTTACTAGTTTTAATACTAGTAGTGTTACCAACATGGCGGCTATGTTTATGGGAACTGAGAAAATTAAAGAACTTAACTTAACATCATTTAACACGAACACTGTTTCCAATATGGCAGACATGTTTAAAACTGGCAGTCAAAAAGAATTGTTTGTTCTATCTAATGACACGAAAATACTAAATCACGGCTATCATTTAGATAACAGAGTTCCACCTGAGATCATACTCCAGGCCAATTATGGACAATTTAGTGACAGTAGTACTAATAAGAACTATTTCACTAAATGCGCATTAACTCCCGCGCAAGCGACTGTATCAGAAGTAAAGAACTTCATGACTAATAATACTCCCGCTCGAACAAATCGAACATTCGAAGGGTGGACGCTAGTATCAGGGACTGATGTAAATGCCGCAGGTACCTTTACGAGCTTGTTCGGTACTATTTATAAAGCGAAATGGAATTCATTTGGAGTGGCACAAGTTCCAACAGCTAAGTCATTTAGCGGCAGCTTGAATAAAGGAACTATAACAATTCCGTCGGGCGGGGCGACAAACGAAGTAGGCGTGTTGGATGAATCTTCAGACACGAAAGGCTGGACGCTAACGGCACAGCTAGTTTGGAGTGGAACAGCACCGAATTCAGCCACAACTTTACGGACTTTTTCTACTGGAACGACAAGTGAAATTTCACCTTCAGGCACTACAGGTACAGCGCCAGCAGGTCTTGTTACTACGGGCTCGAATCTATCAATCAGTACTACCCCTGGGACTGTACTGAAGGGAAATGATAGTGTTCAACAATTCGAGGGAACCTATGTTACTGATTTAGGTGCGATCTCGTTGGAAATTGTCGATGGCTCCGCGGTGACAGCTCAGTCCTATAGTGGAGATATTCTCTGGGATCTGGCAATTGCGCCGTAATCGCTAATTTTGAATAGCGAGTGAAACGAAGATAAGATTAGAGATCATAAGAGGACTTCTTTGCTTTTCTAATCTTATTTTTGTATTTTTGAAAACCATATTTAGAAAGTAGGAATGAAGATGAGTCAAATTTTGGTTTTAACTAAAAATGCATTTAATGAGCAGGCCTTTGAAAGAAGCTTACGTCAATTAGGTCATGAAATATTCATTTCAACAGTATTGATTGATGAATGTCTTCTAGGGAAAATAGATAGTGGATTTATTAAAATGTTTCATCATGTGGTACTGAGCGAGACTATTGATAATATAGAAGCAAGTGAACTTGTGAAGATACTGCAACGATTTTCAATAAGAATACATAGAAAATCTGATGAACAGCCAGAAGAGGCGCAGTTACAAGAGTGGGCGGATTTTGGGATAGATAGTTGGATTGAGAACAATCAAAAGATTGAAGACCTGCGAGAAAAACTGAGTTGCAAGAAAGCGATAAACGAAGGAAAAATTATTTTATTACCAAAATCAAATGAAAAACGCTCATTATCTACGATTCCGTTGAGCAGTGGAGAAATGAAACTATTTCGAATTCTTTATCAACAACAAGAGAACATTGTATCGCGAGAAGAGCTGTGTCTGCGCATGTGGGGAAGGAAAAAAAGCAATTCTACAATGTCGCAATTATCCGTATTAGTAAAACATTTGAGAGACAAACTAGCAAATCAAAATATAGAGGGACCAGTCATCGAAACATGTTGGGGACAAGGGTATAAACTACATGAGTCAGTTTCCGATCAAATTTCGATAGATTCAAAAGAATTGAAATATGCAAATGAATAAGCTTTGATAAAGAAAAAAATTCACCAACCCCCGCGGCCGCAAAACCGCAGGGGTATTTTTATCCAATCAGTCGTCACGGATCGTGTCCCCTCAGCCAATGATTGACGAGGGCCACGATCAACCCCACAAAGAGCGGAGCGATGACATATCGTATCAGCTCACTCAAGAGGCATCACCTCCTTCCATGGTGGAGGATGACGACATGAATGGAATTACCTACGCATATTTGATGAGAGAAGGGCAGAATTTAGCCGCGAGAGTTGTTGTCAGGTGGTCGGTCCAACGGGTCTTCCTTGTTCCTATTTCTTAGGTTGCGAAGCCGATCCAGCAGCCTTACGGGTCGTTCCGTATCTTTTGCTGGCTTTTGTTCGGGCAGCTGTTCTGAATAGTCCACAGCGGAGCGTTCTTCTGTTTTTGTAATCGATTGTTTTCCGGTTTGTGTCGCATTTTTTATTAATGAATGAGGTTCAATTCTCGGTACTGTGGGCTTCAGTGAGTGAACAGCTGACTTATCCACAGAAACAGCAGAATGTGAATAGTTTTCCTCAGGTTTATCCACATTGTCCACAATAGCCTTGGGATAAGTCGGGAAAAAGCGGACTTTTCCTTGGTCATTTGTGGATGTGTCTGTGAATTCGTCTGTGGATTCTTCGGCTACGTTGTCAAAGAGCTCTGTTTCGGTGGTGGTCACGATCTTAGCTGTGACGACAGAATCAAATAGTTTTACGCCATTTTGTTCAAAAATATCTAAATTGGTCAATAATTCGCAAGCTTCTTTGATGACTTCATCAGGCAGATCGTTATCCACATCTTTATAAGTCCAGTTGTGTTTGTTGCCTAGACTGTTCAAATAGGTCGTGACTAAATCATGGGTCATACTCTCTTTTCCTTTCTATTTTTTTACGCAGGTAAATGATTCTCAAGGTTCGTTGGTTTCGTCAGGACGGACTTTTGCAATCAAGGAACGGACAAAGGACACGGCTTTTACGCCAAAGTTACGGATAGAAAAGACTCTTAAGCGCAGCGTGCGCCATTCAGGTGCCATGAAGTAATCCTGAAAATAATAGAAGAAACGCTTCATGGTACGGGTTGCTTTGGTGTTCATGAATATTTCGCGGACAAGATCCTTCAGAATGAGGGCAAACTCTTTATCGCCCAGCTGGAATCGTACCCGTAAAGCCAAGATATATTTGATCGTTAGTGAACTGTTTTGTGTTCGGTAATAGTAATCGGTAATGCGTTTTTCAAGTGTCTTTGATTTTAGCTGGAACAGCTGGCGATGAGAGAGCGTTTGTTCATTCATCGGATCTTTCCTCCTACTAGTTATTTAGTAGAGGAAGGCGGCGGTTAGGCCGCCATTCCTCATTGATTAAGCTTAAAAAATGATTCGTTCGACGGTTTCGACGTATTTGGCACTGGTGATTTGGTTGTAAAGCTTCTCGTCGTCTTTCTTGAACAGGTTCAGTAAAGTGAACTTTTCTAGGATGCCCCGCATTTCTTGATTGGACAGGCTTTCATTTGGGCTTGGATAGCTCCATGTTTGTGAGCGTCCGCCGCTGGTTTTAAAAATCGCTACTAGTTTTGTCATCTATGTTTCTCCTCCTATTTCGTTACTCGTGATTGGCTAGTGATGATCACACCGTTTAATAACGTACCTTCTTGGTCAAGCTCGGTGAGAATCTCACCTAGTTTAATGATTTCCGCTTCGTCTGGTTCATCCACAATATTTGCGAAGGTGACTTTCTTTAACTTTTCCACACCTGGCAGGGATAAGTGAACTTGTAATTTCGTGCTTAGCTTTTGTAACATTTTAACGCCTCCATGTTTTGATTTATTTTTGTTCCGGCCGGTGACTAAAAGATAAAGGAATTCAAAAATAAATGCGAACCGCAATTTCGATCTAGCCCTCCTCAATTTCGAACGTTTTGTGCCCAGAAACGTTGAGTTACCGTTTGAAACATTCGAAGTTGAGGGGGCAATTTTAAATTGCGCGTTGACTTGATCGGATCATTAGGAGTAGAGTGAAGGGTTTGCACCTTAATTCTTGAATAAAGCAGAAAAAAAGACTGGATGAAGGAGCCATCCAGTCAGAAACAAGAATTATTGCCAATTTTCCCAGTGTGGGAGTTGGGCTATTTCTTCTAAGTCATTATAGTAGTGAAGAAATCGGGCGCGCTGGTAGCGGCGATGGATCTCATAGTTTCGGGTAACGAAGGTATTGAGCATGGACCGCTTGGATAAGCTGCGGGCAAAAGGGGTCCTTGGCAGAACGAGGTAATCGGATGGCCGATCGCCATACATCGCAAAGAGTGAGGTATCTTGGCGAATCGCGGCTAGAATACCACAGGCGATCTCTGCTCGCAGCAGCGCATAATAGCGCTGAACAGGGATCACCAGCTGCATTCCATTTAGCAGTTGGGCATAATGAAGCCCATCCTGTGTATAGATAGTATCGATTTCGAGCGGATTGATCCAGATACTATTCTTTCCGCCTTCCATAGGACATAAGGTGAAAAGAGGGCAGGCCCACGGGAATTTATACTTGCCAAAACGACCGATATCCTTGAGAACAGACGTAAGAATCGTGTAATCAGGAAAACAGTGGGCGAAGGAATAAGTCTGCAAGGTGCCTAAGGCCGTCTGAGGATGGGTGAAAACCTTGCTGCCGGCGAGGATCACTACTCCTTTCTTATCTGGTCTAGGAACGATGCACGTAATCTCACGAATCTCCAGTGGTTTAAACTCTTCGGCTGTCGAACAAATCTCCTCCCAAGTATCTGTCCAACATTCGCCATCTAAAATAACTTCATAATCCATCTTTTCCACAAAAAATCTCCCCTTTAAGTAAAGCGCTTTATTTTTGTTTCCATTAGCATTGTAAATTAAAATACAAAAAAATAGTTTCTTTCCTTTTTTGTCTGAGGTAACAAAGACGATAAAAAGCCCAATCTAAGAATAATTAGAAAAAAAGAAAAACTCAATTTTTGTATTATTTTTATAAAAAATGAGCACTATTTTATCCGCAAATAAAGGCATCTTCTCTAGGGTTATGAGAAGATGCCTTTATTTATTTAGTGAATTTTTAGTTGATATAGATGTTATTTACGACTAGATTATTACATGGTTTGGTTAAAACTAAGAATAGAATTATTTCGAAAAAACAATTATCTTATAAAAAAGTGAATTGATTTGATTTAATTATAGAATACCCCACAAGAATAATCAATATATAATTTTTAATTATTAAAAAAAGATATTTGTAATATTCTATTAATATTGAATCGCATAATAAAAGAAGGGGATATCAAGAGTTTCATCAAAAAGTAACCTACTATTTACCGTCAATTAAGCCGTCAGGAGGAAGATCTATGCGCAAGGGAGAAAACATCTACAAACGAAAAGATGGCCGTTGGGAAGGAAGATACAAAAAAGGCTATAAATCCAACGGACAAATCAAATATGGCTATATCTATGGAAGAGCCTTTCAAGAGGTTCGCATAAAACTCTATTCATTAAAAGCACACTATTTCACTCATCAGGAAATTTATGGGGATGCTTGTATTCCTTTAGAGGAATGGGGAAAGATTTGGTTATCAGAAATTCAACATGAGGTAAAGCCTTCTACTTATAGCTCTTATCACTATAAGCTGACAAACTATGTGTTCCCCTTTATCGGTCAATTCTATTTAAATGAACTAACCATCGATGTTGGGAAACAGTTGCTTTCAGAGTGGCTGGCAAAGGGATTAAACCCCTCAACCATGCAGGTGATACTCAGAATTATCAACAAATGTCTGAACTATGCCAAGGAGAAAGAGAAGTTAAAGGAGAATGCTTTCTTAGCATTAAAACTACCGAAAACAAAACCGCAAAAAATCCGCTCTCTCACAAAAAAAGAACAGAAAGCGTTGGAAAAAGCTTCATTAAAAGAAAAAAATGATACAGGTTTGCCAACGTATCTGGCGTTGTATACAGGCTTGCGGATTGGGGAGATTTCCGCTTTGCGTTGGAGTGATATTGATTTTGAGCGGAACCTGATTCAAGTTAACCATACCTACCAACGAATCTCACTCAATCTGAAAGAACAAAAAACGCAGCTGATGATTGGGTCAACAAAGACGGACTCTGGTATTCGCACGATCCCAATAGGAAGAACACTACGAAAGGAACTGTTAAAACATCGACGAAAATCAACAGGCAGTTTTGTTTTCTCTACGAATAACCATCCGATGGAACCACGATTATTAACCTATCATTTCCATCGTATTCGAAAAAAATGCGGATTAGAAGAGATTCACTTCCATCAATTACGCCATACCTTTGCGACTCGTTGTCTGGAAGCCCAAAGTGACATCTTATCCGTCAGCGCATTATTAGGACATGCGTCAACTAAACTAACCTTGGACACTTATGCAGACTCGATGATCGAGCAGCGAATCGAAGTCATTTATCGGATGGAAGCCGCCAATAAAAAAGTCGCCTGACGATCAACCGTTTTCAAAAAAAGAAAGATTAAAATTTAAGGGAATCCCTTTTGTCATAACTAAGTAAGCGCTTACTTTTATTGGAGGTAATTTCCAATTCATTTTCTTAATAAAAAAAGTGCAAAAAAGAATTTTCGGAGAATTCACAAACTTTTCTGTCCGCCGTCAGTTTCCGTCAAAAACTCTCAAAATCATTGTCATATCAACGTTTTTAGGAGAAATCTTAGTTTTAACCAAACTTAGAAAGAGAATCCTCGAATTATCCTTAAAAAAAGGGATTTGATACCCACTTATCTTAATATCAACTGTACCATGTGTACTTTTTTGATATACAAAAAATTAAATTATTTTAAGGAGAGAAAGAGATGAATAAGAAAAAGTTAGTAACAGGCTTGTTAAGTGCAGCATTCATCGGTGGTGTATTAGCTACCACAGCTTTGCCGGCAGAAGCGGCAACAGATTATTTTGGATATTCGAATGGGTCAATTAAATTTAAATCGGGGGGACTAGAACTTCCACCCATTGATCCACCAATCATTGATCCGCCTATTCCGGTAACAGGTGATATCGGCCTATTGTATGTGCCAAAAGAGTTTAACTTCGCAGAAACGGCGGTACCTACATCTGTGGTTACCACAACAACTGTGGTTCCAATCGATACAAACTGGGAAGGTAACCCGGCTTTAGATACAGGTGGATCAGCTGGGAGCAATACGGCAACTAAACATTTTGCGGTGGGAGATGTTCGAGGATTGCGTGCATCTGGTTGGAAGCTGGAAGCTAAATTAACAGATGATTTAGCAGTTAGTGCAACTAAGAAATTAGATGGTGCAACAATTACAATGAGTCAAGGAATCAATGCGTTAACGCCAACACTATCACCAAATCCATGGATTTCAACGCCCACAGTTCAAAGCGCAACCGTGCATACTCCTGATAATGTAACCGCTGCGGTTACGTTGAGTACGACAAGCTCATTGATTATGAGTGCGGCTGCGGAAACGAATGCTGGAGATGCGGATGGTCGTGGTGAAGGCTACTGCACCGATGAACGCTGTAGTCGCAGATGAACAATACAAAGGTACCATCGACTGGACATTGACAGACGCAGTTTAAAAATAGAGTAGACAGATAGGAAATAGGTTGAAGATGACTCAATTATTTTCAACCTATTTTTATTAAGAGGAGTCCTGATGAAACAGACAAAAGTAATCTTAAGTCTCTTGATAGGCGTGCTTGGTTTAATCGGAGGCACCGTTTTTGCCGATGAAACTGAGAGTACCCAAGGAATGACTGAAAATGAAAAACGTGCAGGGTTTACGGTACAGGCCGTATTACCTGAGAACCAACTCAATGATCGGATCAGCTTCTATCATTTATTGGTCCAACCGGGTGACACGCAAACGGTTGAAGTGAAGATTTTCAATAGTTCTGAGGAGAAACAAACCTATCGAGTAGAAGTCATTCGAGCAGCCACCAATAAAAATGGATTGATCACCTACGATGAGCGGGACAAGCCAGCGGATAAAAGCATGGCGATGCCGATCACGAACATCGCCAAGCCTAAGAATAAGGAAGTCAGTGTCGAAGGCTATTCAGAAGGAAAAGCCGAGATCGATATAGCTGTTCCCGCCGAAGCCTTTTCTGGCATTAGCTTAGGCGGCATCCGTATTTCATTGAAATCTGATGATGAGGATGAATCTGAACAAGGCATGTCGGTGAAAAACACTTATGGGTATGCGATCGGTATGGTGTTGACAGAAAAGGCCGATCAGCCGATTTACGGTGAGACGGAATTGAAATTAGCATCGCTGAATCCTGAGATCGACTATGGAAGTAAGGTGCTTGAAGCTTCGATCCAAAATCCTTATCCAGAAGCGATGGAGAAGTTAGCAGCGGAAGGGAAAATTACGAAAAAGGGCAGCGATAAGGTGATTGCGAAGCATTCCCTTAAGGATGTCAAGATCGCACCGAATTCAGTCTTTCCATTTCAAATTGATTGGGGAATGTTGGAAGTCGCAGCTGGAGAGTATACCTTCACAGGGAAAGTCAAAGGGAAAACGAAAAGTTGGGATTTCAAAGAGGACTTTACCATTACACGAGAGATGGCGAAGAAGATGAACAAGCAAACCGCCTTTCGTGTGTTCATTCCTGAATGGTGGACTACGGCATTCTACGGCATGATTCTAGCGACTGTGATTCTGGCACTGTTCTTAATTCTACGTCTCATGAAGCGAAAGAAAGCGAAGGAGGGAGACGAGTGAAGAAAAAAATCGGGTTGTATCTAGTCACGGGGCTATTTTGTTTAAGTGTCAGCTGTGCCTCTGTCTATGCTGCAACGTATGAAGGGCAAACACCTGCGGGTATCGGATTTTATGATCCTAATAGTACCAGCAGTTCGACAGATCCAACAGATTCTACCACCACATCATCGACGGTTTCCAGTAGTTCAAGCAGTTCTACAGAACCGAGTTCCACGGTTGATTCTAGCAGTAAGGGTCAAATCTTACCGATCACAAATGATCGAGGGAGCAGCAGCGGAAGAAGCTATTGGGATACGGTAACGAATGCCGCCAGCAAAGTCTTACCGCAAACAGGAGAATTTATCAGTAAGAATCTTGCTTGGCTTGGTATGGGAATGGTTGGTATTGTTTTCTTCTATTTGAGAAGGAATAGGAGGAAGAAGGTATGAAGAAGATAAGGATAAGAGTTTTATCAGGATTAGTTGCCTTCGGAATATTGTTAGGTGCGATCTGCTCTCCTGAAAAAGCTTTAGCAAAGAAGAATGCTAGTTTCAGAGCAGAAATCAATCTCAATGTTTTAAGGGATGATGGAAGTGTTATACCTTTGGGGCAAGAACCTACGGTATTAGTAGATTATGCGTTAAGACAATACACTTATCATGATTCTCCTCCTGTTGTTACAGTAGATGATTATATCAATCAAAAACCAAATATCATACTAACAAATAATGGAGCTGGAAATTATTCTCATGCAGAAACAGAGCCCACAATGATGTTTGGAATGGAGTTAATAGGCCCTCAACATGGTCGTTCACATAGCAAATATCTTACGTATTCGAATTTGAGAATTACGAATGTCCCTGAACATATTCGATCAGTGTCTAGTATCTCATCAAAATTAGGGAATTACTCTTTTTATACTCAGAAGACGAGTTTTTATCAAGGAAGTGATAGTAATGATAATACAATATTTAAAGGAACTACAACTGATGGAATGGCTGTTATTCCGAATACAAGTCTGACTAAAACTGGGCCGGGAACATATAAATACACTGGAGGTAAAGTAGTTAGCGGTGCGGAAGACCCAGATTCTGTACAATTTTCAATAACTGGGGGGTCAGGAGTAGGATGGTCTGATTATCAATATAATTTTTCAAGTTTAGCTAGTAATGGAAAAAGAATCACTTTCTTTATGAAAGCATTCGAGATGAGAGAGCTTTTCGAAGATCAGGATGGCGCATCTTTGAATCCTCCAGTGGGTTTTACTCAAAATAAAAAATCAGATGTTGATAAAGATGTGTATACACATACAATGGATAAATTACCAACATCATATATTGCGAGTAATGGATATAATTACGAATTACAAGGATGGTATCAAGGTACTACAAGGCCTGCAACTTTAGAAACCTCAAACCCGCCATCAGTTACTGTGGATTATACTCAGCCAAAGTCTATTTCTGACTTTGATGCTGAAGGTCAAATTCATGTAGTTTATGCCAAAACCTTTCTAATCAATGAGAAATATACAGATGCAAGTAACAACTCTATTAATAGTGGCGCATGGGATAAATCTGTTCCGGTGGCTCCAAATGGAACATTTAATGGAGCACCTGCAGCTATTAAAACAGATAGTTCTAATACAGATTGGGAATATGTCGGATGGAAAGTAGGGGCAAGCGGGACTGTGAGTAATTCATCTGTAGTAAAAACTAATATTAATGGGAACTATTATATTTATTACATTTATCAAAGAGCTAGCACAACAGCAACACTGGACTTGACACCTACTCCTCAAATTGTTAAAAACTTAGATCCAGTTTCGTGGAGTTCTCGACTCACTAACACTGGGGCGACTGCATTGAAGAATCTAGTCTTGAAGAAGACTAGTAACTGGTCTACAGGTTTGGAAGATCCTGATAAAGTCACCATAACGCCAGCGGGCGGTTCGCCTCAGGATTTCAATTTGAATCCAGGAGATTTGGCTACGGGTGTCAATTTAACGGGGATCACGATTCCAAATGCAGGACCGAACAACTATGCGGACATTACCTTTACAACAAAAGCTTCTGGTGCAGTGAATCAAGTATTGCCAGCGGAGATTGAAGTGTCTGGGAATATTCCTACTCCTGTCACGGCAGAGAATTTTGTTCGAATCGATGATCTTGATGAACCGAACTTGGAGCCTGTAGGGAATGCGGGATTAATCAATATTCCTGATTTTCGTTTTGGAGAAGTCGAGGTTAAGCCATTCGCACACACGAAAGGACTAGACACATCACTGTATCAATCTGGCTACCATCCGTACATTCGTTTCATGGATATGGAAAGTACGGGCGGCTGGAGCTTAACGGCGAAGCTTGGTCAGTTTACTAGCGGTTCGAAGACGTTACCGACGACCACGACAATCAAATTAAAAAATGGAATGTTAATGGAAGTACAAAATTACAATAAGCATAATGAAACTTTAGCCAATCTTACTTTAGCAGGAACGGTAAGCATTCCATCTGATAGTAACGCTGTCGCATTTACGAATGGGACGAATCAAGGCGTTTATCACCTAGAATATGATATCAATGGAGTTGAGCTGGAATTAATGGCCCATTCCGGTATCGCGGGCTTGTCTTATACAGCCGATATGGATTGGACATTGACCACAGCACCTTAATTGGAGCTGTCCAATGTAAGAATCAAACGGATTTTTGAAAAAACGTCCTTATTACGAACAAGGAGCGAGAGAGTTCTATGTACAATTACGTTTGGCTGTCTGCGGGAATGGGTGTGTTGGCATTAGTGCTGGCGATCTTCTTCCTAGTCAAAGACTTAAGCTATTGCGAGCAGACAAATCAAAGAAAAATCACGTATCTTATTGCCAACTGGGGGATGTTTCTTCCGGCGATTATCTGGATCGGACTCAGTATCAGCTTGTACGTATTGATCCAGAATCAGCTGACGAGTTAGGCAAATGACCCGCTCGAATGATTGAGCGGGTCCATACATAAAAGCAGTAAAGAATGAGGTGGAAAATGAATCGGGTGTTGATCTTAACCAAGAATATTTCTGTAGATACCTATCTACAGGAGCAGCTTCAAAAACTGAATTACGAGGTCTTGATTTCAGTTTCTATCTGGGAAAATTGGGAGAATTCTGGCAGAATAGATCCGTTTATAAACTCCTTTCAGTGGGTTTTCTTAAGTGAAACGATTTCTGATGAAGAGGCTAGGCATTTTGGCGAGCAGTTTAGCGCAAATTGTTTGATCCGAATCGTCGGGGAGGAACCATCTGAAGCTGTTGTGTTGGAATGGAACAGCTGGCACATTCCAGATTGGGTGCTGGCGACGGCTTCTTTAGAAAGGCTGCGTGAAAAAATCATTCACAAAACCTTACTGCATCAGATAGAGAGCAGGGATTCAATGACAAGCCCATTCTATAGCAACCAGTCAGTAGCGAGTCATAAGAAAAAGGCGTTTCCGCTCTATTTTTCAGATATTCATTTTACAAAACTTGAAAAGGAAATTATTAATCGATTAATGGCAGCGAAGGATTTGTCTTTAACCAGAGATAATCTTTGCGAAGGCTGGCGATCGAAAAATCAAAACTCCAAGCTGAGCCAATTATCCACCGCGATCACGAAGATTAGAAGAAAAGTGATGGAAGCCTATGGGATAGAAGATGCGGTTCTCACGATGTGGGGTGAAGGCTACCAGTTGAACACCTATTTTTATCAATGCCTTATGAAAGGTGAATACCAAAACTATCAGCAAAGTGTCCGCACGTAAATCCGAAGTGCAGAAAGAAGGAATGGCAGTGAGTCAAATATTACTATTAACCAAAAATACATTAAATGAACAGTCGTTTGAGAAAAGATTGCGTCAGTTAGGGCATGAAGTCTTCACCTCAACTATGATGATCGATGCCTGTCTCTTAAAAACACCGAGCAGTGAGATGATCAAAGCATTCCAGTATGTCGTTCTAAGCGAAACAATCGCAAATGCAGAAGTAAAAGAACTCATAAAAAGAATGAAGGAACACACACTCTCCATCCTAAGAAAATCAGATGAACGCTTAGAGGATGCCCAACTAGACGAATGGAAAACACAAGGCGTAACCGACTGGATCGAAAGCGAACCAGAACTCGAAGCGCTGCGGGAAAAACTAAGCGGCGATCAACTCATAGCCAATCAGAAAATCGTCCGCTTACCCAAATCATCAGAGAAACGCCCATTATCAAGCCTATCTCTAAGCGGAGGAGAATTAAAACTGTTTCAAATTCTCTATGAACAACAAACACAAACCGTGTCACGAGAAGAAATCTGTCTACGCATGTGGAATAGGCCGAAGAGCAATTCCAGCATGTCGCAACTCTCCGTGATGGTGAAGCATCTGAAGAACAAGTTGGCAAGCCAACACGTCGAAGGTCCGATCATCGAGACCTGTTGGGGGCAAGGGTATAAGCTACATGGGACGGTTTATGAGCAGGTGTATGTTGAAGGGGAAGATGAAGTTTTGTTTGGGCAGTAGGAGAGAGGTCTTTTAGGCCTCTTTTTGTGTTATTAAAACGCCTAATTAGAGCAAGTTAAATGATTTTCTAATTATTAATATTATTTTAAGTAAACCAATCAAGGTTGAAAATCTACCGTATACGGTATTTTAGTTGTTTTAAATAATTCATTGTGATAATTTATTATTTTAATAAATGATTTTTTGGAATTAAGATATTATTGTATTTGATTTTGTTGCAACTGAAGGTACAGTAAAAAAAACTACACACATGTAAAGTTAAGGTCTAGACGCGCCTCTAATTTTTCGAAAAAGACATTAAGATTCGGATTAATAAAGTTATATTTGAAAAATATTACTAATGGATATTAACAAAAGGAGTTAATGAAATGGCAAAACAAAAAATTAGATTCAATTATTTTCAACCGCAACTAGTAATTGAGGGAAATGAATTAGTTTCATGGGATATGAAAAAATTTTTAGATACAATATTAAACAACAAAAGAGCATTTGATGCTTCAATTTTTTTAGGCGATGAGGTCTCTGATTTGGAGTGGAATAGTTGTGATTATGACTATGCAAATAATTTGTATTATATTCAGTTATCGAAACTTAGATCAAAAAATATACCTTCACGAAAAAGAATAAACCAAGATAAAGAAGATATAAATTTGGCCGATGATGAATACTTAGGAGAGTTTAACTTACTGATATATGACCCTCGAACAAAAGTATTGATAACTCAAGGAAATTTTTATGGCCTAAATATTAAGCAAATTGCATCAACATTGAGCGGCTTAAGGATGAAGGTAAATGATTTGAATGAAGAGCCTGATGGGGATCTGCCGTATATTGTAAATTTAGCACCAGTAATTGACAGTAATGCTATAGACAAGGTGATGAACAATGAGATATATCGAAAAATTACAATTAAAGGAGCAGATTTTAATGAAATAGCTGATGAAGATTTAAATTCAGATGTTTTAAGTAGATCAGTTGAAGCACTATCGAAAGTTCATGGAATGAATTTTGAAATTACTCTTTCAATGGCAAAAGCGGGAAAAAATGAATCCTTGGATTCTGAAGAAATACGTCGAATGATTAAAGATGTTCTAACATTAACTAATGATAAGGATTTAGATGTAGGCATGCATGTAGCATCTAGAAGAGATATGGAAAGTTCTATGGATTATATTGATTTATTGACACCAAAGTTAAGTTCGGAGATAGTATTAGAAGTACAAAATCGATCTACTATTGGTGCTGATTATATTTTCAATGGGTTTAAGGAGCAAAATTACTTTGCTGAAGGAAATGCTATGCAAAATAAATTAATTCGTCTGTTACCAAAGTAGAGTAAAACAAGGTGATAATATGAAATTGGAAAAGGCAAAAAAAATTCTAAAAAAGGGTGACTTGATTGATAAGATAGATTATTTCAGATATTTTATCACAATCATTATTTGTCTTAGTCTGGTTTGTATCTATAAAAAAGGATACATGTTGAGTATTCGTGGGGCAATAAGTGACACGATAGCTTTTTCATCAATAATTCTGGGTATTCTCGGATTGTTAATTGGGTTGCTAATGAGTCTGAGAGAAGATTCTATTTTTTTTAAGAAGGCTAGGAAATATGACTTAGATTTGGAAATTTACGATAAGTTACTTAAAAGAATAAGAGATGCTTTTCTATATAATATTGTTTTAGTTTTACTTTCTATTTTTTATTGTTTTGTTATTCCTAATATGCCGCCATTTATTAAAGGTATGGGCTTATTTCTCTGGTTCTTTCTGTTTATTGTTGTTTCATGGGATGTATTTTATCTTATTTGGATAATTGTAAAAATCTGTACCTTTAAGGATAATGATACTACGGGTAGAAGAAGCGTGAGTTAATATATGTTTTGCCTTATAATCAATAAAAAATATTGGGGTTTTGATTATATACTATTTTAAATTATTTTATATCTTATAATATTGATTTACAATCTGTTTTTTTATTAAATAGAATATTTTCATCTGAGTCTTTCCTTTGACACCAACTCCAATCTATGATAATTTTTTTAAAACATTGTAAATGGTCTAAAATTTATTTGGAGGTATAGTCATGACATTCAGCAAACAGTTTTCAACTGAATCTTGCTGTTGTTGTATGGTGCTAAAAAGCAGCATACCGTTTTGTCATGCCTATTAACTGCCCAATTTTCGATTTGTATAGCTGCTGGTATACCCGTTGATCGGGATACTCTGGTGTTAACATAGCGGAATCTCAAGGTGCTGATTAATAGTCAGCGCCTTTTTTTGTTTTTCAAAAAATAAATTCTTTAGTGCGAGGAGTGCGACGATGATTATTGATTCGATACAGGCAGCGATCGGGGGAACCCCGCTGCAGCGTTTTACCCATCACCATTTTGAGGAGATTCCTGAGGGTTCGGCGATTTATGCAAAGCTGGAGTATATGAATCCGGGAGGGAGTATCAAGGATCGATTGGGTGTTTATCTGATCGAGGAGGGTCTGGCGAAGGGGAAGATCACAGAGAGAACGACCATTATTGAGCCGACAGCTGGAAATACTGGGATCGGTGTTGCGCTTGCGGCATTGGGTGCGGGCCTGCCGACGATTTTTGTAGTTCCGGAAAAGTTCAGCTTGGAGAAGCAAGCGTTAATGATGGCTTTAGGTGCGAAGCTCGTCCATACACCGACGGCTGAAGGGATCAGCGGAGCGATCGAAGAAGCGAAGCGGCTTCATGAGGAGATCGCCGACAGTTATTTGCCGTTGCAGTTTGAAAATCCTGCGAATCCTGCGGCCTATTATCATTCTTTAGCCCCTGAACTAGTTGAAGATTTGGGGACTGAAGCGATCACCAGCTTTGTAGCGGGGATCGGCAGCGGCGGGACCTTTAGCGGTGTTGCGCAGTATCTGCTGGAACGGAATTCTGCGGTACGCTTGATCGGTGTGGAACCGGAGGGCTCGATTCTTAATGGCGGTGAGAGTCATGGTCATGAGATCGAAGGGATCGGTGTGGAATTTATTCCGTCCTTTCTTGAAGGCTTGCCGATCAACAGGTTTGCGACGATCAGCGATGCGAATGGATTTGCGATGACACGTAAATTGGCGATGGCGCACGGGCTTCTGATCGGCAGCTCATCGGGTGCTGCGATGGTGGCGGCATTATCGGAGGTTGCCAAACTGCCGGCTGGCAGTCAGGTCGTGACGATTTTTCCTGATGCAGGCGATCGTTACTTATCAAAGGATATTTATTTTCGGAAGGCGTATTGAGGAACTAACTATGAATGGCATTTGCCAAGCTATGGTCATTATAGGTTGGCGAAACGCAGGGACGTTGCAGTAGTTCCTGCAGGTAAAGGCAGAGGTCTATTTGGCAGAAGACTTGGGAGGTGTAGCTCGTCGGATGTGCTGAGTGTTAGAGCTAGCGAATTTTTTGAAAGACAAATAAGCAGTAGAGAGGGAGTTGTCTCCTATGGGATTGGAATTCATGCCGATTTTTGAAGAGTGGGCGCTGGATTATGATGCTGAGGTCAATGGCGGAAATCCAGAGTATCAGGAAGTGTTTACGAATTATTGGCAGGTACTTGCGGAGATCACAGCTGCTTCGGGAGAGACGGTGTTAGAGTTTGGCAGCGGAACAGGAAACCTAACGGAGACGTTGGTTGCCGCTGGTAAGACTGTTTACCCGATCGAGCCATCGCCGGAGATGCGGAACCTTGCAGCTGAAAAAGCGGCGTTGCGAGAAGTCGCTTTCTTGGCTGGCGATATGGAGCATTTCCCTGTACCGCCAGAACCAATAGATACGATCGTCTCAAATCTAGTCTTTCACCATTTGACTACAGAAGAAAAAAAGCAGGCGATCAAGCGTTATCGCCAGTTATTGCCTGTTGGCGGAAAGATCATCTTCGGCGATACGATGTTCTTATCACAAAAGGCTTATGCGGACATACTTGCGACGGAAAAGGCGGCAGGCAGCGTGCGTTTAGCGGCTGATCTTGAACGGGAGTATTATCCTTTAATGAGTGAATTAGAAGAAATCTTTCGAGCGAACGGCTTTCAAACAAGGTATCGGCAAATGAACCGCTTTGTTTGGCTAGTCGTCGCGGAAAAAATAATGGAGGCAGAATAAAGATGAAAATGAATGTGGAGAGTTTTAACCTGGATCATACAAAAGTGAAGGCGCCGTATATTCGTGTGGCGGATAAGAAGACTGGAGCGAATGGCGATCTGATCGTGAAGTACGATGTTCGCTTCAAGCAACCGAATCAAGCACATATGGAAATGGCGGCACTGCATTCTTTGGAACATTTGACCGCTGAATTGATTCGGAATCATGCGGATTATGTGGTGGACTGGTCACCGATGGGCTGCCAAACAGGTTTCTATCTAACGGTGTTAAATCACGACAACATCGATGAGATCATGGATGTCGTCGAGCGGACTATGAAAGATGTGCTGACGGCTACCGAAGTTCCTGCCAGCAATCCAGTTCAATGCGGCTGGGCAGCGAGTCATACGTTAGAAGGCGCGCAGGCGTTAGCGGAAGAATTTTTAGCGGACCGTGATGAATGGCGCGTTGTTTTCGCCGACGAATAAAGGTGGAAGTGAACGGATACTAAAGAAGCTGGCCTGACCGAAATCAGGTTCGCTTCTTTGCTTGTCTTCGGATTATTTTAGTTTGAGAAAATGAGGATCGAAAAAAGAATGATCGAAATCAAAGCAAACCCAATCGTTTTCCAGTATTTATAGTAAAGGGCTTCTGATAGTGCATACAGAGCAAATAGACCTAATAATAGTAGGGACAGCTGTAATGGGAAGAGTCGATTGATGTAGGAATACAATCCGACGCTGATGAATAAGATGCCGAAGCTCAACATCAGCCAAATTTTAACCCTCATTTGTTTAGCGGAAATCGTCGGCGGCACTTCTTGATGCTGTTTTCGAGCTAATTGATCTCCATTGCTTTTCAAAAGAAAACCAAGATTAGTTAGTAGTTGCATTGCGCCGAAAGCGACAAAGAGTCCTCGATAGATTTCATTCACCCAGCTCATCGTTTTTCACCTCGGTATTTTCCAAATTGGAAATGATTTTATTTAGATAGTCTTCCAAATTTTTTCTTTGATCTTGATCCAATCCCTCCAAGGCGCGTTTGTTTACACTTTCTGCTGAGCCGACTAAGTTATCGACTAATGTTTTTCCTTCGTTTGTCAAGATAACCTCATACGCCCGCCTATCGAGTGAACTTTTTTCTTTTCTTACTAGCCCCCTTTTTTCGATTCTTTCGATGACGGCTCCGACTGTCGCCTTATCGGATTTTAGATTCAAAGCGATATCAACTTGAGTCGATGTTCCCTTCTCTGATAAAAGCTTTAGAATGGCCCATTGAGACGTGGTGATACCCGCGCTTTTCAATTCATTGTTTAGGTGTGATTTAATATTTCTGGCACTTGTATTTAAAAGATAGCCTAAAGATTGATTAATGATCATGCTGCCGCCTCCTGAAATATAGTGTGTACACATACTATATATTGGATAGACGTCCTTTGTCAACGCACTTATTGAAGAAATAGTGAACGACGCGATCGAAAGTTGCGTTGCATTTCATTGAGTGTCATTTTTGGATTTAAACGGCACATTACTTTCTAACTAATTGACGTTTGAGTTAGTTCTAGATTAGCAAAGAATTTTAGACAACTTTTAGGAGAGGAAAACTAGTCTCAAAAGAAGGAGTCTATCTATGTTCAAATGTTACACGAAATGATAAAGAGTATCTATCAACGGTCAACGTATCAAAATTTTAAAGAGGCAAAACTTGAAATTTTTAACTATGTCCAAGTTTTTTATAACAATCGTAGAATTCACAATGCATTAGCATATTTATCCTCCTGTGAAATTTGAGTAAAAGGTATTGGCTGATTAACATAAAAAGAGATCTCACAAAAATGTCTCATCTATCGACTTTGATTCAAGTGTATAAAAAAAAGCTATGATCAAACTCTGATCACAGCTAGTTAATGTTCTATTGATTCACAATTTCTGCTAGAGCAGTCAAAACGGCGATAACGTCATTTTTTGAAACAAATCCCATTGTTCCAATTCGGAAAGTATCCTTGTTTAATGGGCTTTTTCCACCACCTACGATAATTTTTCGCTTAGCCAATTCTTTCACGTAATAATCTGCATTTTCTGGTGCTGATACAGCGGTCAATGTAGGTGAAGCGTAAGAATCATCTTCTACAAGAAGATCCAAACCTAATTTTCTTACACCATCACGAACAACGTGCATATTTTCATTATGTCTAGCTAAAACATTATCTAATCCCTCTTCGAAAATCATATTTAATCCTTCTTGAATAGCAAGCAATGTATGAGTTGCTGGAGTATGAACTGTTAAATCTCTATGAACATAATCACGATCTTTTGAAAAGTTGAATAGGTATCTTGGATTTTTAATCCGCTCTACTGCATCCCAAGCTTTATCGTTTAAGGCGACAAAAGACAAACCTGGAGGTGCCATAAGAGCTTTTTGAGAAGCGGTAAAAATGATATCTATATTCCAGTTGTCCATTTCAATATTGATACCTCCAGCTCCGCTAACGCTGTCTACTACAAGAAGAGCATTTGTATTTTTGAGTGCTTCGCCGTATTTTTCAATATTATTAACAACTCCAGTTGAGCTTTCATTATGAATGACAAAGACACCCTTTGTATTATCAGTAACTAACTGCATGACTTCTTCAACATTCTGCTCCATTCCGTATTCAAAATCGACGCGAATGATATTCAAATCATAGCCTTTTGCAACATTATAAAAAAGCTCTCCAAAGGCACCATTAATAGGAATAATTACTTCATCTCCCGGTGAGAAGCAATTTTGAATAGTTGCTTCCATAGCCCCTGTACCTGAGGTGGTTAACATTAAGACATCATTCTTTGTTCCGAAAATTTTTTTCATACCTTCTGTAACTGAATGTTGTGTTTCTTTGTAATATTCACTTCGATGCGAGTAGGCCTCTTGATCCATTGCTAACATTACTCGATGTGGGAGAGCAGTTGGTCCCACTAACATTTGAATTGTTTTTTCCATTTTTTATTTTCCTTTCTTATCTTCAAAATGAAACTGATAAAAAAGGATGGAGAATCTTACAATAATTTGTTCTTTACGAAGTATTTTGTATATTTTGAATTATAGTAACTCTCAACATATTCAAGTGGTAAGTCTTTATCGTTAAAAGTAACCCGATTACGGTAGAAGACAGCGCTATTACTCGGTAAATCGAGTAGTTCGCAAGTTTTATCATCAGCATTTACAGCCTCGATTGTCTCCTCACAATACGTAGGATTTTCGCCTAAATTGCGTAATAATTTTGTTATGGAATTATCTTTTTCAAAACCAACATTATTTAAATCAATTGGTAAAGAAGATGGAAGGTAAGAAATTGACCTTGCCATTTTGTATCCCTTAACATTACGAATTCGTTCGATCCTAAAAACGGTCTTTGTATCGTAAGGGAGCATTAAGTTGTCTAGAACCTTATCTGACGGTTTCACTAGGGAAATTGATTTGAGTTCTGTTTTTAGATCATCAAATTTCATTAAATCGCCTGTAATTTCATATAAATTCCACATGAATTGGTTTTGGTTTACAACAATCGAGGCATTCCCTTGTGATTTTTTTAAGTATCCATCACTTTCTAACATCTGAAGAGTTGACCTTACAGTAATTCTGCTAACATCAAAAAGCTTCATTAAATCGTTTTCAGAATAGAATTCTTCTCCATCCTTTATGATTTCATCCACGATTTGGCTTTTCAAAATGTAATAGAGCTGTTTGTAAAGAGGTACTTTTGACCCTTTGTCTAATACAGTAGTTTGTGGGGCGACTTTCCAATCTTTCATTTCCGTAATTTCTCCTTATCATAAGTCATCATTCAATTTAATTAATTATTTCGTTGAGATAACAACCTTTTATATACTTTGGGTGGAATCAACGATAGAAGAATATTGACAAGAATTTATCTAAAAATCTCAACATCGCATTTTTATCAAAAGTATTCTAAAAAGGTCTTAACAAGAAGAATATACCAAAGTTTAAGCCTGGATTGCGAGTCAAAATGAATTTTTCATGGATAAAAAAGGATTTATCATAAGATTCCCATTTCGATGCCCGATTGAAAGACCAAAATCATTTTGCTTAACTAGCAAATTTTAGGATGTTATCAATAAAGCGGTAACATTTCAAATTACTTTCGTACTGCTTTAGCCTTACTGACTAAACCATTAATTTTTTCAATTTCGTTCGTAATTTCTGATTCGTTAATTGAATCATTGATAATAAATGATCCACCAACACAGATAATCTGTGGTTCTTGAAGAAATTCAATGAAGTTATCCTCATTAACTCCCCCTGTTGGAAGAAAATCGACATCATAAAATGGGCCACTTAGGGCTTTAATAGCAGATAAACCTCCAATAATGTTCGCTGGAAAAATTTTAAATATTGAAATATCAGCTTCGTTCATTCCTTTCAGAATCTCAGTAGGGGTTAAAACACCAGGTGTGATAGGAATGTTCTTTTCAGATGCATATTTAACAACTTCTGGATTGTATCCAGGAGATACTAAAAATTTCGATCCAGCTTCAATTGCAATTTTAGCTTGTTCCAAAGACTTAACAGTACCTGCACCTATTGATACGTTCTCAAGTGTAGAAAATTCTTCAATAGCTTTAGCAGCTAACTCACTTCTAAAGGCTACTTCGACCATTTCAATGTTGCTGTTCTCAATAACTTTTCTAATAATCGAAATTTGGTTCTCCGATTTTAATGTGATGATTGGCAGTAATCTTGCTGACTGCAATTGACTTTTAAAGTCCATAGTAATTGTTCCCTCCTCTAAAAATTCAATAATAATTATTTGAGATACTTGTCATTACATGTTGTGCTTTTTCTATTTTCATCCTCCTTTCTTATTATGAAAAGCACTGTTGAAACTCAAATTTTACCTTAATAAAAATAAAAAAATCCTACTGAAAACTTTTTTTAATCGAAATAAAGCGAACGATATATACCACTAAAACGCTACATAAAAGCATTTTGTGAAATGGTTTTCAGTATCTTGCTGTGACACCATCATACATAACTTGTCATAACAAGTCAAACCTTATTATGACAAGTTGACTTGTTATGACATGTTTGGTATATTGGTTTTACTGATAGCGCATACAAGGGAGTTTTAGTATTTTAAAGTCAGATGTGAAAAGGAAGTTTAGAAGAAGAAAAAGGAGGTTGTAGGTATTGATGGTATGTGTGAGCTAAACTAACTTTTTATATAAGTTCATTTAAAGATAAGAAAGGAGACGTAGGATTTAATTATTGGGAATCCTATACATTTAATCTATGAGTTATAATATTGAAATTTGGCAATCATTATTAATTGCAATTTGGGTAGGATTAGTAATGACTCGATCTCTAGGAACAATGACGCTAAATTTGCGGTCAAGTCCTTTAGTAACAAGTTTGGTTGTTGGTATCATTTTAGGAGAAGTCAGCCAATCTGTGATGATTGGTGCTGCAATTCAATTGGTTTACATGGGTGTTGTTGGGCCTGGTGGGATTAATGCTTCTGAGCCAACCGTTGCAGCGGCAGTAGCAATTCCAACAGCAATCTACGGTGGTATCAGTGCTGAAGCTGCGTTGGCGATCGCCGTACCAGTTGGATTAGCAGGAACATATCTCTATCAAGCACGTTTCTTTATAAATACGATTCTCATGAATAGAGTAGACAAAGCAGCAGAAAAAATGAATGATAGCATGATGACACGATACACACTTCTATATCCTTTCATAGGAGGAATGCTATTGTTTGTACCTACAGTATTTATTGCTATTCAGTACGGAGCACCTTTTATTGCGGATTTACTTCAATCAGCCACTTCGAAAACTTTACTACACGTTTTGGAAGTTGTAGGTGGAGGGTTAGCTGCTGTAGGTATTGCGGCAGCGGTATATATTATTGCAAAACCTAAGTATATGCCGTTCTTTATTATTGCTTATTTCCTAGCAGTAATGCTTCAAAGTTTAGAAGTCAATATGACAATTTACGCTCTTTTAGGGGCATTGGTTGCAGTAGTTTATGTGACCATTCGAAAAGAAGCCGCAGATATGGCTAATAGTTAGGAAAGGAACGGGAGGCGAAAAAATGTCTGAAATGATTGATACAAATTCAGTAGGATCTACAGAATCAAAACCAGAGAAAGTAACGCTTAAGGATATTAACAAAGCATGGGTAAGATTTCATTATGCGGTTGAAATGCCCCATTCTTTTGATCGTTATATCGCAGCCTCATTTTTGTGGGCACTGCGTCCAATTTTACAAAAGATATATAAAAATGAGGAGCAATTGCGACAAGCTTATGAACGTCATTTAGTTTTCTATAACACTCAAGTTGTTTGGGGTGGCGGTACAATTTTGGGAATTGTCGCTTCTATGGAAGAAGAACGTGCGAAGGAAGAACATGAAACTGGTGAATCGGTAATTACAGATGAGTCTATCAATAACTTAAAAGCTGGACTGATGGGTGCTCTGGCAGGTATTGGAGATTCGATTGATGAAGGCGTTGTTCAATATATTTTTATAGCTATTGGATTACCATGGGCTCAAAGAGGATCAGCTTTTGGAGCATTCTTCCCATTCTTATGTTTTGCCTTATACCAGTTTGGTTTTGGATGGTATTTGACACGTTTAGGTTATAAGTTAGGTCGACAAGCAGCAGCAAACCTAGTTGGAAGTAGTAAGACACAACAAATTCTTGATGGTTTGGCGATTCTTGGTTTGTTCATGATGGGGATTTTGGCTGGTAGCTATGTTAAGATTAGTTCAAGTTTGAAAATAAACTTGGGGAATAAAAACTTTTTTGTTCTGCAGGATGCTTTAGACCAGCTTTTACCAGGGGTTTTACCAATTGCAGCAGTCTTTCTCTTATACTTCTATTTCAAGAAGAAAGAGTTCAATATCACTAGAGCAATAGTATATATGACTATCATTTTAGGAATACTTGCTTTCATTGGTATTCTTTAAAGATAAAAAAGCATTAATGCTGGAGGGATTAAGATGGGAAAAGTAAGTTTTGCGAGAGTAGATGAACGATTGATTCATGGACAAGTAGTTGTTAGTGTTGCCGCAAGTTCAGGAGCGAATACAATTTATATCGTTGACGATGAATTAGCAAAAGATGATTTCATGCAGACAATTTTAGCAGGTTCAGCAAGAAAAGCGAATATGACTTTCAAAGCATTTTCTGTTGATGGAATTATTGAACAATGGGAAAAGGATCAGTTTGGTGATGATAAGGTGCTGCTGATTTCAAAAACTGTTCCTCCGATGCTTGAAGTTGCGCAACGTGGTGTTGAAATGGAATCAATCAATTTAGGAAATGTTATGAAGAAAAAAGATAGTGTTCAAATCATAAATACTGCGGCTATTACTAAAGAAGAAGCAGAAGATTTTAAAAAATTGAATGAAGATAAAAATATCAATGTTTATTTTCAAACAATTCCTGGTTCAACAGGAAGCGTTAGTTTGAAGGAAGCACTTAAAAAATTTAACTAAGTTAAAATGAGAGGTTAATTATGATTGGAATAGCAGTAATTACACATGGGAATTTTGCTGATGGTATCAAAGATTCTTTAAGAATGATTGTTGGCGAACAGGAAAACTTTGAAAGTTTAGGACTTAGAGAAGGCCAAGGACTTGAAGAGTTCAAAAGTGAAGTGAAGGAAGTCATTATAAAAGTGAATTCTGATTCAGGAGTATTGGTTTTCGTAGATATGTTTGGAGCTACTCCTTTCAATTCTGTCTCTATGCTTCGAAATGAATTAAAAGCTGATGGAATAGATGTTCTTATGATAACTGGTGTAAACCTTCCAGTACTGCTTGAAGCTTCTACTTTAAGAAGTGGAACTACATTGGAAGAGTTAGCAAATCAATTAACAGAATCCTGTCGAGAAAGTATCGAATTGCTAGATTTACGTTAATCATATGGATAAGACAACGATAAAAGAACTTTTTATGACTTTCGGGATAGTCAACAATGTGAGAATCACCAAAAACCAGAAACTACGCTATTTAACGATTATCAAGCAGTATTTTGAAAATATCGGTTTTGAAAAAATTGATATTTTGAAATATAAAGTGATTAAAAAAAAGAGTTACTTTTCAGTTATTGGGGACATTGAGAAAGCAGACTATATTGTTTCGACATATTACGATACACCTGTTTTTAACCTTTTACGTCAAACATATGAACCATTCAATGAGGATAGAAGAAAAAGCCAAAATAGTATGAACTATATTCTTTCAATGATATTGATAACGACAATAATGCTTTTGGTAACAATCTTTATTGTATTGCCGATATTTCAGGATGGCGTTTTTGGATTTAAAGACATACTCGCTAGCCTTATATCAATCTCGTTACTAGCATTGATTATCAAGTTTTCACGTGTCGGAGGATTTCCAACTTTTGGAAATTTGATAAGAAATACTTCTAGTGTTGTTGCTATATTAAAGTTTGCTAGTTTGCTTGGTCCAAAGGAGCAAAAGAAAATTGCTTTTGCGTTTGTTGATTATGGATGTGAGGATTACTTGGGCTATTATGCATTGAGTAAGGAATTAGTAAAAAAAAGAAATCAGAAGGTCATTTTTTTGGATTGTGTTGGGGCGGGGAATCTATGTCAGTCAAATACGAAAAGTGAAATTTTGACTTCCTATTTTGAGAACTCTCTATTCGTATACGGTAATTTTAAAAATGAAAGAAAAAAGGATTACGAAGAAGGAATAGAGGCGAGTCTAAAAATTTTAAACAATGAAACTTTTAAAAATAAAAAGTTTGACTCAACAGATGCAACAATATGAGAGACAATTTAAAGATAGCAAAAATCCGAAAAGAATCCTCTTCTTTTCGGATTTTTTGACGAGTACTTGATTTGTTCTGAAGGACGATTTAATTTTCCTAGATATAATCAGGTTCATAAAATTATTAAGGCACTTCCTTCATCTATTTAAACATTGACTCATGAAGGTGATAAGGGATTATTCAAAGGAGAGTAATTTAATTAAAGTCAGAGAATCAAAGCGGTCAAATGAAGTTTTCCAAGCTGACCATTCTTTATTAGATTTGATACTAAAAGAGTTTCTAAACGTCCGTGGTTAGCAAATTACAGTCGAACAATTGCCAGCTATTCCTTATCCTTAACTGAAGACGTTGTAGAAGCAGGGAGAGATGATCTGATGATTGGACTATAGTAACGCCATTCATAATAGAGGAAATCCGCTATTCCAATCCCAAAGTGATACATTGTGAAATTCGAGCAGCGGTACGGATGCTTATGTTCCAAGATCGTTGGTATACCAACGATGCTTGTAATTCGAGCTTGTCTTTTTTGCGATGCTTTGGTACCTTGCTTGTATCAGATTGTTTCAACGAGTAGTTTGGATTTAGGGGGACGGGCAATTGCTAGGAGAAAAATTAAAAGCGCGACGACTATCATTGGGATGGACACAACAGGAGGTGGCCGATCACCTGCATGTATCACGGCAGACGGTCTCGAACTGGGAGGTTGGACGGAATTTTCCAGACATTCCGATGATTCTTTCGATTAGTGATTATTACCAGATCTCTTTAGACGAATTGTTGAAGGGTGATGAACGGTTAATGGATAAAATGAAAAAAGATGCAGAGATGGTAAAACGAGCCAAGCGGAGAAAACTGTTTGATGGTGTGTTTGTCGTGATGTTGCTGCTGACGGTTCTTATTGCTTTTATGGCGAGCCGGATACCTGAATTGGCGAATCAGCGATTATTGCCGATGGTGATCGTAGGGATCGTTTTTCTCTTTTCGATTCTGCGCTACTTTTTTGTCATACCGAAAGAGGATACGATCAAAGGGCTGCAGGCGCCTCTAGTGATCCCGAAATCCTTTGGTGTCGGCTGGGCGATCAATCCGTATAATCCATTAGGAGTTGTACTATTGATTCTAGTATTCGTTGCGATCGAATTGATGATCTTTTTTGGCAATTAAAAATAGAAAGGCATTGCGAGTTTGTTTACAGGAAACTCGTGATGTCTTTTTTAATTATTGAACAATAGTAATAAGAATGATTTCTAAAGCGTAATATTTTCATGAAAATGAATAAAAACAACAGAATGAACAAATTAAATAATATTATAAAACGTAATTTTAAACAATGTTAAATAGCTCGGCAACGATGTTTTGTTTATTGTGATTTGTTATTGAAAAATATCACCTGAATAGTTATAATAAATCACGGAGGTGAAAAAATGAAAACATCACAAGAGTTGAAACAAGAAGCTAGAATGATTTTGCGAGGAAGATGGGGAAAAGCAGTACTATTAAATGTCATACCGACCCTGATCATTGTTGGGTTTGCTTTGGTATTTACTGTACCGATCGTTGTCTCTCAAGTCATTGCAGCGATGAATAGTGGTTATTATGTGACTGGTGGAAGCAATTATAGTTCATTCAGCAGTTTATTTTCTATTATAGCGAGTGCTCTATTTACGAGTGGAATATCATGGACTTATCTTGATTTAATCAGAGGAACTCGGGATGACATCCAGCCATTGAAGGATGCGTTGCGGGCGTTTAATGGGAAAACGTTGGTCACTGTTGCGATCTTAGCTGTGCTTGTCAATTTATTTAGCGGGTTGTGGGCAATTCTGCTAATTATTCCGGGTATCGTAAAAGCGTACTCTTATTCTCAAAGCTACTATATTTATTATGATAGTATCTTGGATGAGAAGGAAGGGCGCAATGCCTTAGAGACGATTACTGCTAGTCGGAAGATGATGAACGGCTATAAAGGAAAATTGTTCTTATTAGATCTTTCCTTTATTGGATGGCATATCCTTGCTATCGTGACGTTAGGTTTAGGGTATTTATGATTAACACCGTATATTCAAGTAACAAGATCAGCATTTTATGAAGAGTTAACAAAAAATGATTAAGTGATATAATTATATGTATTAAGTGTGAAAAAGTTTGGGAAATGGAAGGAGCTAGCTAGACGATTGGGTCTAACTAGCTTCTTTTTCTATGCCAACCTAAAAGAATGCGAACGGAATAGAGTGCAAAAATAAGCGAATCGTAGGCGTAAGCGGTTCGCTTATTTTTACATTTTATCCTTATGCAGATGGCTAGTTATATTAGGAGGTTCTTTCCATATAGAGTTTATATATAGAAGCGAACAGTTCGTTTTTTGATTCCAGTGAGATCTCATTCGTATCGACCAAAAAGAAATTCGAAGTATTGTCTGGAATTAAAGATTCGAAGGTACTAATGTATAGATCGACTTCTGGATCGGATTGATCCCTAAAGCAACTATCGACGAATGAAAACATGGCTAAGAAATCACATAATTCGGATACGATTCGATGATTCGGGATGGGAACGATCGCGACTTTGATTTTTAGTGCTCGCTGTGCCATGTAAGGTTCGAAAATATAATAAATATAATTTAGAAAATCATAGGGATACTTGGAAAGCCAACCCAATTCCTTTTTAGTGGCGACCCTTGAGAAAAAAGCTTCTACTGGAGCGATTTTCTGCGGCGTGATCGTTGGAAACAGCACTTCATAATTTGAGAATTCATTCATCCAAGGCAATGGCCTGTGGTTGAGGGAAAAACTCAAAAAAAGCGAGAGCGTATTCACTAAAGGAAGCAGCGTATTCGAACCAATCGTCAAATCGACTCTACCGAATAATTTATCGATGGTAGGAATAAATTTGATGACTTTCTTTTTTTCGAGATAGTGCTGATAGATATCCTTTACTCGAATATCATCGTTGTGAAAATAAAGGTTTGAAAAATAAATCTGAAAGACTAAACTCTTCACCTCCGCATCTAGCGAGCAAGTCGAAGGAATGAAATCAGCCAAATAATCCGTTAATGCGCTCGTGACTTCAGCAGGAACGAAATCATTTATCGCAGGCGGACTCTTTACAGAAAAGTTGTTCTGGATTCTGAGTTTCGCGACTAACAGGATCGTCAATATATCGTCATTATTAATATAAGGGCAATCGAAGAAGCCTATTTTCTTCAATAGTTCCTCTTCCTTCTGCCGCTCCTCTTGAACCTCCAGGATTCCTTGTCCTAACGAGCATGACCAAAGGATAGTGTGAAAGAGCATCCGGACCTCATACTCATTTCCTTCTAGTTTCATAGAAGATAAATTTATTTTTATATCAAATTTTTTTAGAAAAGTTAAAAAAGGCTGCAGCGTTCTTCGAATGGTAGATGTACTGGTAAAGGAGGTCGTGCAAAAATCGACTAATGTTTTATCAGGGTTCAGCAGGACAAATAAAATGAAATTGTACGGGAGTGATTGACGTAATAGAAATTGATTATACCGATTCGTATCGTAGGCTTTTTTGCTCCAAATAATTTTTCCGTTTTCATCAAATAATTTGTAGCCAAAAAGCGTATCTAAATCTACGGAGATGTTTTCCAACAAATGATAAACAGTATTTTTAGAAAAGCGCAGCAGCTTAATAATACTGCTTATGGAATATATGCCATCGTCTAACTTGTTCAATTCTAAAAAAATTTCCAATTTTTTCTTTGATTCATCACTTAATAGTATTGATTCCATTTATTTCTCCTTCATAAATTAATTATTTTCCAGCTTAATTCATACTAACAAATCACTTTATTATTTAAAATAATATTTCCGTTTTTTAACTATAAAAAGGTTAAAAAATAATAAAATATTTTTTCAAAATGAGTATTTTTGCGGGAAAACACGATTAAATCAATGTTTTGTAGTTAATCCTATTGTTAAGTTTTAGTGAAAATGCACTTAAATTAATTCAAAAACAAATATTTACAAAAATATCTCTTTGTTGTTACACTAATTCCGTAACTAATATATTAAAAAAACAAGCAAAATAATTCTTTTATAATTTAATTAATCTTTAAATGATTAAACCAAGAGAATACGTAGCTTTTCTCTAATAGAAGAATTATGAGCGGATTAAGGAGGTGAAGTGAATGAAAAAGAGGATGTTCAGAAAGATTTTCTTTGTAGGGCTTGTTGGAATGAGTGTCAGTTTTAATGCTTTGGGATATGCGGCTGTGAACTCGGATGGGGAGATCAATCTAGTAGAAAATGGTTCACCTACAGATCCCAAGAATCCTTTAGATCCATCGAAACCGCAGGAGCCTGAAGATCCTAATAATCCACCTACTAATGAGAAAGGTCCCTTATCCTTGGATGTAGCGCCGAAAGGCTTCTATTTTGGGACACAAAAGATGTATCACGCGGCTCATGAGTATAAAGCGGAGGGTGTCGCTGATCACGCGCAGTATTTGCAGGTGACGGATAATCGGGATGCGGATACGTATGGGTGGACATTGAAGGTTCGGCAAGATGGTTATTTGCGAGATGAAAAAACGAAGTATGAATTAAAGGGTGCGACCTTGACTCTTCCAGTAGGAGAAGCGAGGAATCGGAACAACAGTGCCGGCTCGACTGAGCTCGCGGCTGATTTGACCACTTACGGTGTCGAAGTAAGTAACGAAGAAAAGGTCATTTTCAGTGCGCCGAGCGACACGACGAAAAAGGCGGGGAAATCAACATCAACAAATTCTTGGCAGTCTCAAAGTGTATCTCTCAACATCCCAAAAGATACAGCTAGAGAGGGCGAATATTCAAACAAAATCTATTGGATCCTAACAGATGGCGGTCCAACTAACTAAAAAGGAGAATTATTTTATTATGCTGAATTGTCAAATTAATTGCAACATTTCTTCTTGAAAGACTTCCCAACAATTTTTCCAGTTCAATGTTTTTTTAGGACGCATATTTATCTTGCGTAATGCTTCCTGTTTCTCCGTAGGGGGTACCTTTGAAAAATCAGTTCCCTTAGGGAAGAATTCTCTAAATAAACCATTCCCATTTTCGTTAGATCCGCGTTGCCATGGGGAGTATGGATCACAAAAATACATAGGTACGTCTAAATCTTTCTCAATTTCTTTCCAGCAAGAAAACTCTTTCCCACGGTCGACCGTAAAGCTTAAAAATGCCTTGTGACTCCCTAGGTCTTGCACAAAAGCTTTAATCGCTTGTGCCATTGACTTCGCGGTACGATCCCTCATTGAGATCGCCCAATAAAAGCGTGTTTTCCGTTCAATAAACGTTGCTTCGCAGGCTTTGCTTTCCCCTCTGCTAGAAACAACTGTGTCCAACTCCCAATGTCCAAATTCTTCTCGAGTTGACACAGAAGCTGGGCGTTCATCAATGGTATGCCCTACAGTCATTTTGCCTCGTGCCTCTTCTTGTTTTTCTTGTCTTCTGCCTTTATGTCTCAGACACTGTTTAGACACATTAAGAATACCGGCATAGAGCCAATTGTAAATGGTTTTGAATGAAACTATTTGACGATCATTCGCAATTTGTTCAGGGGACCAGCTGTCTTCAAGATCACATTCAATCTGATAAGCGAATTCAGAAGTCCATTTGGACTTCGCACCACAGGCACTGCGCTTCATTTCCGCATCTAATTGCGCATTGTCGGCATTATAGATCAAATCTTCGGGTACTCGTTTCAACTCACGATCAATCGTTGTTCGGCTAACACCAATTCTGTCCGCTATTTCTTGAATACTCTTGGCATCATAAATCATCGTCTCTATACATTTTCGATTATCTCGTGTAAGCTTTTTGTGTGAACCCATCAAAATCACTCCTAGTAGTTTGTTATCCTAAACTCATTTTACTAGAAATTTTTGATGGGTTCTTTGTTGCGATTAATATTACAATTCAGCTTATGAAAAAGACAAAATTAATGGTTGCAGGTTTAATGATGGGCACAATGCTTTTAGGAGGCGTTTCATCAGCATACGCGGCAGATTCAACAGGTACAGTTGACTTCACTCAAAACACAGGTGGCGGCGATCCGAGTGATCCAACAGATCCAATTAAAGAAAATCCAGATCCAGTAAATCCAACTCCAGAAGTAGGTCCACTGATCTTGAAAGTTGTTCCAGAATTCAACTTTGGTTCGCATGAAGTAAACCAAGCAGGCGGAACTTACAATGATACAGAAATCGTAACGAACTATCTTGAAGTTCGTGATAATCGTGACGCTGGAACAAACGGCTGGTCTGTTATTGCAAGCCGTACTGAATTCACAAACGGTTCAAAACAATTAACAGGTTCATCTTTGGCATTGCCAAAAGGTGTCGTTCGTAACAGTATTGCGAATACAACACAAGGAAATACTGCGACTGCAGATGCAATCGCTGACGATACAATCTTAGCAACTGCTGCAAATATCCCTGTTGGATCAGCTACTACTGTATTAGAAACAGTGAAAAAAGATGATCTAGTTGGTAAAGCAAATACAACAAGCAACGTTGCAGAAGCAAACCCTGCATCATTGACTGTAGCTCCAGGAACAGCGGCTGTTGGAACATTCACTTCAACAATCACTTGGACTGTTACAGCTGCGCCATAAAAAGTTAGGAAAGCAATCGTTATTATAGTAGTTGGAAAGGAAGAGCATTTGTGAAACGTTTGAGACAACTTTTTTTTACTTTAGCGCTTATTCTTGCGGTGAGCCCATCTCTTGCAGTGCATGCGGAAGAGGAAGGCGAAAGTGCTGGCTATAGTGTCGCTAAAGTAGCACCGACAAGTCCCCAAGTGGATGAGTCTAGTTCATTTTATGATTTGAAGGCAACTCCTGGGGAGGAGATTAAGATTCAAGCAGAAGTGACCAATCATGGTTCTTCTGATATGAAGATTAAGATGGGTGATTATACGACCTATACGAATGCCAATGGTGAGATCAATTACTCTTCGCCTTTAGCGAAGGAAAAAACGGACAAAAGCCTGAAGATTCCTTTTTCTGATATTGCGGAAATTGAAGGGGAAGGCACAGAGACACTTTCACCAGGAGAGAAAAAAGTTGTCACGATGACTATAAATGTTCCGCAGGATGCGCCAGAGGGTGTCATTTTAGGGTCTTGGTATTTTGAAAAAGAGGACGAGGCTTCGTCTGATACAAAAAAAGAGGAAAAGAAAAAGACAGGCATTAATATTGAGAATCGTTTTGCTTATGCGATGGCTGTAAAATTAACCGTTCATAATGAAATTGCTACCCCAAACATGAATCTGTTAAAGGTCTTTCCTGATTTGAATAACTATCAGAAGGTTATCAATGCCACTGTCCAAAACGACCAGCCGGCGATTATTTCAAACTTGAATTTCACTGGTGAAGTCACGAAAAAGGGCAGCAGCAATGCTGTGCTTACTGGACAGTTAAAAGACCGTAAAATGGCTCCTAATTCCAATTTCAACGTTCCCTTTTTCTTAGGGAAGGAACCATTAAAAGCGGGAGATTACACCCTTCACTTGAAAGCGACGACCACTGATTCGAAGTGGGAGAAGAAGACTTGGGAATGGACAAAGGATTTCACGATTACAAGAGAAGAAGCCAATAAATTAAATGAAGAAGCCATCAATGATCCAGAACCTGAGCCGAATTATCTGCTCTATGTCTTGATCGCGGTCATCGCATTATTGGTAATTTTATTACTTGTGGTTCTCTTTCGTAAGAAGAAGGAAAAAACGACGAAACAATAGGAGGAAGATAAAGCGATGAAACGTTTTTCAGTAATCGTATGTTTAGCTTTACTGGGGTTTCTTTTAGCAGCTTCTCCTGTTCCGGCACACGCTTCAGCATCTAATGCGGAATCAGAAACGACGATCCAGCTGTCTGGTTGGGGAGACGAAGCTGAGGAACCAAAAGACGACGAAGCGGGTGGCTCGAACACTACTAGTATTCCTAGAACCGGTGGCGGCTCTAGCTCCACTGTTTTAGGAAAAGTATTGCCGAAAACAGGTGAGCTGTTAAGCAGCAAACTATTTCTTTCGGGAATCGTTCTTGTATTAGGGATACTATTTTTCGTATTAAAAAGACGGAGAGAGGGGGAAGAAACGAATGAAGCATAAAATTTCTAGCTTGGTTGCTAGTTTGGTATTGGTGCTGAATGTTGTCCTTCCTTCTGGTAGTGTAGCGGCAGTCGAGAATGATCTAGACGCTGTCGATCCGCAGGTACAGTTAACGGTAGACGGCAAGTCTAATGTATCGATCGACACCAATACTGACCATCTTTCGTTAAAGATTGACTATGCACCAGTTGAGTTGGAGGGGCAGGCTATCCAGAAGGACCGCTTGCAGATCGAACTTCCAGCAGGTGTTACGTATTCGGAAGAGAAGAATCAGCAAGGATCAGATTTGATTTCGTTTGATCAACAGGCGAATGTGTTAGAGGTTGATTTGCAAAAGGGTCTGAGCCAAACATTGGCGCTTGATGTTGCGTTTGATAAGCTATCAGAGCAAACGGAAATGGAAGGCGTTCACGTGGTGAATGATCAAGCAGTTGGTAAAACAGCCGCTTTGCAAATTGATAAAGGGGCTGAAGCGGAAACTGCCGAAGCAGAAGAAACAGAAAGTACAAAAGAAACAGAAGAATCATCCGCAGCAGAAAAAGAAGCGGATGAAGAAAAAACAACAGACAGCTCTGAAGAGAAAGAAACTTCAGAAAAACGTGCGACAAGAGCAGCATTAAACCTTGGCGCTCCAACAACGAGAACGCTGCCTGTTCCTCAAGTAACAGATGGTCAATTTGATAATGTCAGCTACTTCGATGTAGGCTCCCGTGCAGAATGGGATGATGCATTATCGATTGGTACTGCGGTAGGAAATGCTGGCAACAATAACAACAAAACAGAAATTACCTATATCAATATTACAGATAGTTTCAAAATGTCAGACAATACAAGCGGAAGTGGTGTTATACAGGCTCGGACGAATCGCAGCGATAAAAAGCTGGTCATTAACGGAAACAATAAAACGATTGATTTCCGCGAGCTAACGGTTTATTTCAATAATAATGATTGGGATGTCGTATTTCAGAATGTGACTGTTTACAACGGGAATGAATGGGGCGTTGCGGATTTATACAATGCCAATTCAGGAAACGTGATAACCGCTCATAATTATACGCAATATGGTGCTCAAGCATTTGAAGGTTCTAGAGGACGACTGATCATTTCAGGGGCTACATCGATGGAAAGTTCTCCGACAGAGTCTTATGTTTCTCCAATCGATGGAGCCAATATTACCATAGACAAACGCTATACTGGCGGAAGTGCCAATGTCGCTGTTGGTGAAATCTATGTTAAAGCCGGCTCTACGATTGCGATGGATAATGGTCGTCTAGGTGCCAATTTTGTTTTTTACCCTCGTGGAAATTTCTACACAGAGGATGGCGCGGCTACCAAAATCACAATGAGCAATTTAAAGACGCCATCAAAAAGCGGTGCGTGGTCTGTAAATGATTATGCTCCCGGAAGTATCTCACTGGTTTCGAATCTTGCAAGTGACGCGAATACATGGCCCGATAGTCAGCGGCCTGCATCACTGTTAGGTCGAAGCAATAGTATTTATTTTGGCGATAATACTGAAGTAGAGATTCATAATGGGGCGCCGAGAAAAGATCATGCGACAGTTCTTCAAATGGAAGTAGCTGGAAGCTCGATCGAATTAGGTGAAAACGCCAGCTTCACTGGAATGGTCGATGAAACCACTGCGGTCAGCGGTCAAGATGAGACGCCGATCTATTTCGATAAGACTGGTTCGATCAAGCTTGGCAAAAATGCCAGCTTTGACTTAACCGTGGGTGCAACCAACGATCCAGCGAAGGCTGTAGGCGACGCGATTTCTTTTGGCGGTCAATCCAGCTTAGATCTTGCTGAAAGCGCAAGCTTCAAATTACAAAGTGCCAGCGGTAATACAAACGGGCTCTTAAAAATGAATACTGCGGGATCTTCAATCAATATTGCGGATCAAGCAACCTTTGATATCGGGTTTACTCGTTCAACAGAGGATCAACTGTTTTCATTGAACGGCACGATGAATATTCCTGCGGCTAATGGCTACGTCCATCGGATTCGTCTATGGGATAATGGCAACTTTGACGATGCGAAACCAGACAATAGTTTCCACCCATTAGACAAAACGAAGATTACCTACAACAATACATCGATTAGTTCGAAATCAACGAATTTAGCAGATGGTTTTGTAGATAATGGGACAGTTAGCAAATTTAATTCAGAGTATACGTCAAAAGCGCAACGGTTAGTCGTTGACCCGATCGTCTTCAACGTGAAGTCAATTGATGAATTGACCAATGAAACGAAGACAGAGTATAAGGTTACTGGAACGGCTGAGCCGCCAGGCGGAATGGTCGAATTATCCGGTGGACCGTTGGATTCACTGCCAGCTGACCAAAGACAGGTGACTGTCCAAGCAGATGGGAGTTTCGAATGGAAAGGTGCGTTATCACGTCCGTTCCATTGGGGAGAGACGATCAAAGTAAGCTATGTCGGTCATCCAGACAAGTATTTAGAAACAATCGTAAAAGATGTGACGAAACCGACAGGGAAAGGTCGGACGATCCATGTAGTAGAGGGCGATGCAGTTCCTTCTATTAAAGACTTTATTGCGAGTGTTGAAGATACGAACGCGTTGGAGACAGACAAAGACAAATTTGGTTACGCGTATAGCGGCAATGGTATCGTTTCAGGCGGACCAGCGACGATCACGAATGGTCAGGATATTCAAGAATACACGGAACAAGTGATTATTGATGATACCCGCGGAAATAATTCTGATCCTGTAGATGTGAAGCTGGTCGTCCATAAAGCGAACAGTATCAATGCGATTCAAGCGAATGATCTAACGGTTCGTTGGAGCGACGTTTCAGGCTTTACTGTCGGTTCAACCAGCTATGAAGATTATTTGAAAAACGCGATGGATGCCCGTGCGCAAACAATCATTAATGGTGACCTGACAGATCTGACTATTGAAGTAGAAAACATTGCGTCTATTCCGAATAAAGTCGGCGGACCGTATGTTGTCACTTTCATTGTGCGAGCAACTGCTAGCAATCAATTAGCAGCTGACTTGAAGCTGGATGTGAATTTGACTGTACTATCCAATTTAGTTGAACCAAGAGATCCTTCTACAACGGACCCGAACGACAAGGAAAATGAGGGTACAGGAGAACACGGCGAACTTCGACTAGACTACGTTCCATCAACATTCGATATCGGAACGAAGGAAGTTCAATGGAAAGATATGGAATACCAAGCACAAGGTACAAGCGATCAATGGGTGCAGGTAGCGGATGAACGACCAGCGACAACTGGGTGGACATTAAAAGCTTCTGCGACAGCCTTCGCTTCAGGTGCTGACCAGTTAACTGGTGCGGCTCTGGTCTTGCCAAGTGGCGATATGTACAACAAGAAAACGGCTTCTGCGATGAATCCAAATGGTCTAGCTTCAAATGGTGACGTGGCGTTGACTTCAACACCTTCTTCTATTTTCAAGGGTGATGGCGAAAACTCTAAGAATGAGTCCACCTACGTTTGGAAGAAAAACCAAGTGAAATTACAAGTACCAAAAGGACAAGGTAAAGCAGGGAAAACGTATCAGTCTACGATTACGTGGACTGTCGAAGCCGGCGTTACGAAGTAATCAACAAGGCTTCAGCCCTCTAGAATTCGTTCTAATTCTAGAGGGCTACATATAAAACTGAATAGTAGTTTGCTTTTTTAAGAATTGAAGAAGTGAGCGGAGCATTCCCTTTTCAGTGTATTACCGGAAAGGACGCTTCGCTAAAGAATAAGTTGTGGCGTTAAACATAGATGCCCACGTGATACTCATTCGCTGTTTGAATTTTATATTATATTAACTAAACAAGGAGAGCACCTAAGTGAAAAAAATTCTATTCTTAACCAAAAATATCCTTGTTGATCAGAAATTTCAAAATGAACTTCAACATTTGAACTTTGAAGTCTTCTGTTCAAGCAACCTATTGGAAAGGTTATTAGAGGACACCACTCAGCCTGGGATTCTAGGCATTATTGATTGTACTGAAATCGTCCTTTTAAGTGATACGATTTCAGATAAAGAAGCGTTCTTTCTATTAAAGAGTCTTCATCCGTATTCTTTGCCGGTGATCAGAAAGGACATTCTCGCTCCAACAGAAGAAATAATCGAAGAATGGTCCGCCTATGGCTTGAAGGGGTGGATTCATTCAGAGACAACCAAAAGTGAGGTTCGAGAGCTGCTTACGAACTTTGAGGATGTCGAAAATAATGGACGCAGAAATCAGCAAAGAAAGCTGATAACGATGCATGATGTTCCGAACTTTTCTAGATTGGAACGTCTGCTGATCGATATTTTGTGCCAAGATCCGCAACGGACTGTTTCAAGAAGCGAAATATGTGAAAAGCTGTGGGAAAGCGATGCGACAAACTCGAATCTGTCCCACCTGTCTTTCCTGATTAGTAAATTAAAGGGCAAATTTGAGCAAATCGGCTTTGAGAGAGAATGTATCGGAACGATCTGGGGAAAAGGCTATCGGGTCAATCAAGAGGTTTCTGATTGGTGGGTTAGTAGAATAGAATCAAAATTCTAATCAGGGGCGTTGATATCGCGCTAAAAAAATGAGCATACAGTGGGGTTGGGCATTGACGGTTGGTTTTATCGATCGTTTATGTTCAATTTTTTTATCTAGATAGATGGTTTGAATAGGCATGTAGGATTTGTGCTCTTGGCATATCGCTTTTCTTTTTTTAGGTTGCGTGGGATAATCGCTGAAATAATGAGGCGTTTTTCTCAAGAGGAAGCGGGAAATTAATCATGATCAAAGTAGTATTCACCTATAAAACCAAAAAAGCGGATTTGCCTGAATTAATGGCTAAGTTCGCACAGTCAGCGAAGGAACCGGAGTTTCAATCAGCCGTCAGCAATAGTAAAATTGAGATGTTCCAAAGAACAGAGGGCGAAAATGTCTATGTCGTTTTAGATATCTATTACCATTCACGAGAGGACTATGAAGCGAGAACAGCGTTTGAGCGGAGTCTGCCCAAGTGGAACGCTATTTGGTTTTCGCCAGAGAAGAAACATGAAGAAGTAAGTGTTGAAGTTTTTGATGTGCTTTAAGAGGGCATAGGATTGGAAAAAGGCTAACCTGATAATTGTCAGGTTAGCCTTTTTTGGCTGCGCAAAGAAACGGCAGGCAGCGATATAACAGTTAAATGAGGATTCTTCGTTATGTTTCTTTAATAATCAAGTTAAAAAAACAAAATTATAAAAACAGGGCTATTTTTAAGCGTATCATTATATAATAAAGTGATTTTCAAGTGGAAATAACCTTGACAAAACAATTATTAACTAGTATATATAAATAAACTAGTGGTCGCTAGTTTGTTTATTAGTTAAAATTTAATTTGAATATAAAAAGAAAATAAAACTTGATTGAAATACGAATGAACAAATGAGTGAGGCGAAAAACTTCACATGGATTAGAAAGAATCACTCCAACAGAGAGTCTGTAATCATCGAAAGGGGAAAGACTTCTTTGGTACTGATATATTAGCGTTTTTGAAAAAATAAAGGGGGAGTCAAGAAATGACAAAAGTATTGTTATTAAGTAAAAACCATACTATTGAGCCTAAGTTGGAGAATATTTTGCAGCGAGTGAATGCGGAGTTTTATTGTTCCTCAAGCTTGTTCTACGAAGCAAAAGAATCTGCGCATGTGATCCAATATTTTTCATTGGTGATCATCTGCGACACTATTTCAAATGTTGAATTGACTCAATATATAAAAGAAATAGAAGGCTGCGGTATTCCGATCTTCAGAATGGGAAATAAACGGCAGATCGCGGACACTGAATTTGCTTGGTTAGATCAATTGATTGATTATTGGATCGGCTCGGGGGATAGCGACGCTGAAATTATCGATAAGATCGCGAGAGCTAGTTTCCATACTGCGAAATCAGCGCAACAGGTAAAAACGGAGAGTATCACTTCTCAGAATTATTCGAACCTTATCAATCAATTATCCAAACGAGAATTGCAGCTATTAGTTTTCCTATATGAAGCTGGCGGCAATACTATTTCAAGAGACATTCTTTGCCGGAAGATGTGGAAAACCGAGACATCACATGCTAGATTTTCGAACCTATCGGCTATTGCGAAACGGTTGAAGCTCAAGATGTCAGCTGCGGGTATTGATACGGATGGCCTGGGATCTAGCTGGGGACAAGGTTATTTCCTTAAAGCACCATTTCTAGCTTTTTTAAGAAACAATGATTTTGATAAAAATTTTGTAGTTATCGCAAGTCGTGCTATTGAAAATCAGTATGAAGAAAAAGAGATGGAAAAATTGTAGAAATTGAAGGAGCGAAACGATGAAAAAGTTAGGTATGAAGTTGGTTGTATTTGTATTTTGCTGCAATGTTGCTTTAGGAGGATTGGTTCTGCCGCTAAGTGCATACGCTGAAGAGACGAACGGTACGGCACGAAGCGAGTCGGTAGAGACATGGATGCCGGACCCTAATCTTAGAAAAGCCGTAGCATACTATCTAGGCGAGATCAGTCCAGAAGAGATAACGAAAGAAAAAATGGCGGATCTAGACATGCTTACGTTTGATCAATATACGCTGGATATTCCTGAAAATACGGTAGTAGATTTTACTGGGCTTGAGTATGCGGGTGAGTTGTTAACCTTTGACAGCACCTATGTCATTGCTACAAATGTTCCAACGATCAAGGTCGCAAGCGCGTCACTTGTTTACGTGATGCCTAATGTGTTAAAGAAACTGGTAAATTCAGGTGATGTCAGTCAGCTGGTTATTGGCAGCAGATATGGCGCGGGTGTTCCGGCTAGTGAACTTGTTGGTCTGGGAGAATATATCCATCGTTTAAATCCGACAGACTCCCTGCGAATCTTTTCTAAAGATATGGCTGATTTCTCTTCGATTGGCATCCAAGGGGAAGCCATGAACGATATTTGGTATGCGGAATTTACGACGGAAGAACAATTGTTGCTGCCAGATTTAATGCTGGAGCAGGGGCATACGGGAGAAGTTCTGTATACACAGGACACGCTCATGGATTTTGCAGGAAATTCATTGCTATCGGCGGCTACTCATTCGTCACCTGGCATGGTACGTTTCCTAAACGAAGCGAAGGAAGAAATCGATTATCCATATGTGGATTATACGGATGAAGGCATGGTCTTTGAAGAAATTCCCGAAGAAGCTGCGTATGTTTTTGTTGAATTTGCGAGACTTCCTACATTAGCGGCTAATAAGGATGCACGCAATACAAGAGCCTTAACCTATGGAATGTATAGCTTAAGTGCGTTGATTCCAATAGTCAGATACCAACCAGCAGCGGATGTAACAGTCAGATACCATGATGAAGCTGGTGAAAGCATCGATGATGATGTGGTATTGACAGGAAACATTGGCGATGATTATATTTCCGAACAAAAGATTATTGACGGTTATACATTTAAAGAGGTTCAAGGAGAGCCAACCGGCCCATTTACCGACCAGCCTCAAACAGTTACTTATGTATACGAAAAAACGCCAGTACCAGCGGCGGATGTGACGGTGAAATATCAAGATGAAGCTGGCGAAAGCATCGCTGACGATGAGCTATTAACCGGAATTATCGGACAAGATTACGTTTCTGAACAAAAAGCCATTGACGGCTATACGTTTAAAGAAGTTCAAGGAGAGCCAACCGGCCCATTTACCGATCAACCGCAAACAGTTATTTATGTATATACTAAAAATGCGGCTAAAATGTCGAGTGTGACGGTAAACTATCAGGATGAAACCGGACAAAAGATTGCTGACACAGTAACGCTGTCAGGAAAAATCGGAGAAAAATACACCTCCGAACAAAAGAAAATCGCTGGCTACACATTTAAAGAAGTTCAGGGAAATGCAGCGGGAACATACACTGCTCAAGCTCAGACTGTTACGTATGTCTACACCAAATCGACAGCCACAGCAGCTACAGTGACGGCGAAATATCAAGATGAAAAAGGCAAGAGCCTTTCCGATGATGTCGTAGTAACAGGCAACGCGGGAGAAGACTACAAAACTGAACAAAAAGAGATCGACGGCTATACCTTCAAAGAAGTGAAGGGAAATCCAACTGGGAAGTTCACCGCTCAAGCTCAAGAAGTAGTCTACATTTATACGAAGAAGCTCGCAGCTGGTGATACGACTACTAACAATAGCAACACAGTCGTACAATCGATCCATACGGTCAACGGCGTAACGACCTCTAGTAAGACGCTTCCTAATACTGGTGAGGAGACAAAACTTTCTCACGCATTGACGCTTGCGGGGATTACGTTGACGTTCAGTTTAGGTGCCTATCTAGTTGTTTCAAAAAAGAAAAAAGCAAACCATAGATAAGTTGCTTTCGGTTTTAAAGTAGTTGAGATCAGAAGAAGATTCGATGAACCTGTCGACGCTTCTTCTGATTTTTTTTGTTTTGTATTTTTCTATTTATTTTGCAGGGATTCGATAAATTTGATTAAATTGTTTGATATGGTTTTCTAAATAGGTGATATTTTCTTGTTCTAAATCGGGTCGGATATCGCAGCGCCGAATAAGAAAATTTAACGGAGCATAAAAATGCATGGCAGTGGTGTAAGGATCTGTTTGGATGAAGGTTCCTTGTTGAATTAATTTAGTAAATAAGTCTGTTAGGTATTTCATGGGAACATCGAAGAATATTTCGTTGTATAAATGGCCAACATACTGATGTGCATATTGCTCAGAAATAAGCAGTTTTCTAAACTTAGAGGCCGTTTCATCATATAAATAGAATCGAAAGGCATCCACGTACATATTAGTTAATTCTTCTATGGGCGTCTCTGTATACAAGTCTCCTGTGTTCACGGTTAACGGAAAAGCATAAGAATCATTCGCCTTTTTTAAAATTTTAGAGACTTCAATCAAAATAGTATCAAAGATTTCTTGTTTACTCGCATAATGATTGTACAGCGAACTATCTTTGATCCCTACAGCATGCGCAATCTCTTTTACTGAGACACCATCAAAACCATGTTCAGAAAAGAGCGTTAAGGCCTCTTGCCAGATCCGTTCTTTTGTATTCTTTATAGTCATGCCCTCCTTGGAAATTTTTCGCGGGAATTTTTTATTATAAAAATGTTTAGTTAAACAATAAAATGCTGTCTTTTCAATATCGATCTAGCATTTGATGTTGCATATACAAGGTTCTAAATGTATTTATTACCATATATACTAATAAACTTTTGCATTGTCAATGATTGTTAAATGACGATGACAGTCATTTATGCGAAGCTCACTTGGGAGAGTGGCAGCATTGATCAAACAACTGTGTCAATCAAAAAAAGGAGCAAGAAATGAACGAAATCACGTCATTTCTTGCTCCTTGTATGGCTATTTTTTCATCAATTTTCAGGATATAAATTCGCTTCAATCGCTGCTCGCTGGTCAGCTAAAAACGGCGGCAGTACAAAATGTTCACCCAAATTTTCTAACGATTCATCGATCGTAAAACCAGGGGAAGGAGTAGCAAATTCTAGTCGATTTCCGCCAGGCTCGCGAATATAGAGGCTCTTAAAATAACCGCGAGAAATCATTTTTTCAATCTCCCAACCTTGCAGCTTCGCTCTGCGATAAAGCTCAGTAAGTTCCGCCTCATCAGCCACCGCAAAAGCAATATGATCGACACTGCCTCGCCCCATGCGACTCGGCTCAGTAGAATCTGTAGGCAGAATCTCGAGAAAGTCATGATCATTCAATTGGATGCGCTGATCAATCGTTGACCAGCCAAGAAAAGACTCAAAAAATTCGCTCGTCGCTTGCGGATCACTGACATGTATCTGACTAGAATTTAAACCTAAAATCTGCTTTTTAACAGGAATCTCATTTTGAACTTGATGCGTCAAGCCTAATGGCGGCAAATCCGTCTCAGTCAACACAACCGCCACCTGATCTGCATCAAAGAACCGCAGCTGCCGTTTATTAACGGAATAGGCAACACCATATTGCTCCAAACGTTCTCGCCAAAAAGCCAAACTATTTTGTGGCAGCTTCAGGCCGATCGTAGAAATAAACTGCTGGTTGTCATACCGATGCCCCAAATGAGGAACGATAAAAAAAGTCACGACACTGCCTGGAGCTCCTCGATAATCACCATAGTAATAATGAAGCATCCGATGATTTTCCTGATTGACGGTGTTTTTAACAAAACGCAAACCCAAAACCTCTGTATAAAATCGGACATTTTCATGCCGATCTTTGGTTAGTAATGAAATATGATGAAACGCTGACATAGGTGCACCTTCTTTTTTTCGCTTACTTTTTATAAGTATAAAAGGAGTGAGGGGGTTAGGCAAGTTAAGTGACTTAGAAAAGCAGAGACTGACGTTGGTATTAAATGAAATCTGAAATCTAGTAATAACTGAGCAGAGAATTTTACTTACAAATAGTAAGATGATAAAGTAATCTCAAGTAATCGAATAAAGACAATTCAGTTGAATTATTCATTCAGGAGGTTTTTACCATGACAGTTATCATTCCAACATTTCAATTAAACGCTGCCGCTCACATTGGACGCGTAGCTTTGAAAGTAGCGAATTTAGAAAAAATGACCAAATTTTATCAAGAAGTAATCGGGCTGCAAGTTTTAGAGCAAAATGTATCTCATAGCACTCTAGGAGTTGGAGATACTGTATTGCTAGAATTGCATAAGGTGCAGAATCCTTTGCCGCTGGCACCTAGAACGGGCTTGTATCATGTAGCTTTCTTACTGCCAAGTCGGAAAGCTTTAGGAAATACACTGCTGCATTATTTAACGGTTAACGCTCCATTGATCGGTGCCAGTGATCACGGCTATAGCGAGGCACTCTATTTGAATGATCCAGAAGGCAATGGCATCGAAGTGTATGCTGATAAGCCGCAAAGCGAATGGGATATTCGTTCCGATGGTGAAATCGTTGGTGTGACTCTTGAGATGGATGCGGAAGCGGTGATTGCTGCTGGTGATAATACCTGGACAGGATTTCCGATAGGGACGACTGTCGGCCACGTTCATTTAAAAGTGGCGGATCTAACAGCAACAGAAAAGTATTTTACCGAAGTTTTAGGATTGTCCTTGAAAAATAATTTTGGAAACCAAGCCAAATTCTTTGCCACTGGTGATTACCATCATCATATCGGGTCCAATGTCTGGTTGGGAAAGAATATTCCAGCGATGATGGAAAACGATTTGGGGCTAGATTATTTTAGTTTCTCTGTGCCAAACCAAGCAGAGTTGGACCGCTTGGAAAATCATTGGAGAAACCAGATAGAGTATACAAAGAATGAGGATGGTAGTTTGACGGTAGTTGATCCCAATGGAATCACGATGAAGTTTGAGAGATAGAAACGCTATTGCGATTTTTTTGCGATGACTAATAAGAAGACACTATTCATAAACCAATGCAAAACAAACAATAAGAACCTAGACACTGTGATAAAACAGTTTCTAAGTTCTTATTTTTCGTATGCTGTGTACTTTCAATAGGCCTATCAGAATTTTTCTGACTAGCTCCCTGACAAATTTAAGCCAATTATTTCGATAATGGCCGTCCGCGTCTGTTTTGTACAGGATGGGCGTTTTGTTTGCCCTTCATTTTGTTTTTGGATTGTTGCTGTGAGTGTTCGAACGCTTTCTTTTTCTTCTGATGAAGAAAATCTTCCAGCTTCGCCTTAGGCTGTGTCATGAATGCTCCTCCTTTCAGCAAAAAAAATGCAGTTAGCAGTCAGCAATTAATTTCATGTGAATCAAATCCTTTCATCGTTCTATCATTAGTATAAAGGAGCGATTCATAGATGGAGGAGCGACTTTTTGTACAAAAAAAGAAAGAGCCTGAAAAAAACTCTTTCTTAACATTGTTTTTTAATTGTGCGAATGATACGTTGGATACTTTTGATATCCATGTAATAACTGCCTGCGAGTTCACGAGTAGTTTTCCCCGACTGATACTCCTGATAGATTTGCTGGTTCCTTTGTCGAAGCATCTCTTTACTAGCAGTCTTGCTGCCCCAAGGCAAGCGTTCCTTTGATTTCTTTGGAATATAAAGGATTGTACCATTAACATATTTTTGGATCTCTTTTACGATCTCCTCTGGTAGAAGTTCGAATGCGTTTTGATAAGCCATCTTTTAGCCTCCTAATAAAATAAAATTTAGGATTCAGCAAAAGCTCTTCAAGCATTCCTGCCAAGCTTTTGCTAGGCTTTAATAATAATTACCCCCATCATAATGCTCCTTTCTGGTACTAGGATTAGTATAGCATATTGGTTTTGAGTGTAATTGCCGAGTTCAATCAGTTTCTATTCCTCGTCTAATCATTTCAGTCTAAAATCAGTAGCTATTTAAAAAAAGACTTAGTTTAAAATGATGTGGTAGGTTTCCTTTAATAGTACATTTCCCGGCTAAGGAAATTTCTTAGCGAGGTTAGTAATGAAATATTCAATTTTATCTATTTTTACAATAAAAGGAAATCTATATATAAAGTAATAGCAGCAAAGTGTGTTATAAGAATTAATGTATAATCCTTTTTCCGACACTACAAATGAAACGTTACTTTATAAAAATGGCTTATTATAGTTTGTATTTAAACAAATCTAATGCAAATGCGTTGACCATACTTTTAAACCTCAATTCTTGATTTGGACTGATAGCTCCTAAAAAAGCTGTTGTAATCATATTTTTTTCGCCTAAAGTCAACATATTATCAATCAGTAAAGGAGAGAAATAGACGTTTTCACTATATTCCGCTAAACAATAAGTTAAGAAAGAAAAAAGCATTTTATCCTCTTTACAAGAGTTCAAGGATTTGATGAAATTCTCATAGCATTCATCCTCTTTAAATCTTGAAACTAATATAATAGTTTCAGTTTCTTTTGGAATTATAGATAAGTAGATGCTTGGAACAAAAACGGATTCATCATAATTATAAATATCTGCGGCGGCTTTCCCCTCAATATCAACACATACAGCAATAGCTGTTGTAGCTGTAAATGCAGTCTTAAAAGGTAGAACTTTAACAAAGCTTTCTAATTTATCAAATTCACCAGAATCAAAAATACTTTTAAATCGATCATAATCAATTTCCATATCTCTTATAGTTAATTCATTTCCCCTGTAATTATTCGATATTTGCTTGTTTCTGGTAGCTTCAGGTGATTTTTTGAAAAAAGAAGAATAACTTTTTCTAAGTCTATATTTTCTGTGGGCTTCAAAACAATGGGCTCTAAAAGCGAACCAATAGTTTTGTTCAGGAGTTCCTTCAAAAGGGATATCTTCTATTATTTTGAAATATTCTTCGTCATGATATTTACAAAAACCGTTAAAGACGCTTGCTTGTTTTTTTCCAATCTTTCTAAATTCTAGTTTTGGAGTTAAAGAATTTTCTTGATAGTTCATATCTAGCATATAGACATGATTTTCATCGGCAATTAGATTTAAAACGCCATTATTTTGCAAAGAATGAGCACCTATATAGCCATGGTTGCAATTAGTATCAAATCCAAAGCATGTTCTGAAATCGGTATCTCTAAAATGTTTATGGGCTTCTGAATTGAGTCTTTTTGAATTATAGTTCTGATTATTATTAGAAATATTTTTACTTTTGGCAAAACAACAAAACTTGTATTTTTTTCCGCTTTCGCAAGGACATGGTTCATAGGGAGCAAATACAAAAGGTGTAGTCGTATATGGATTCATGATTAACCTCTTCTCATACTAATGATATGTACTTTTATTATACATTGAAGATTTTCTTATTATTTATATAACAGGAATCCAAAAATTTGAATGACTATGTTCCTTAACATATTCCTTGCCACTTCTTTCTTCAAGTAAATCAATCATAATTCGAAGAATGATGTAGTGTGCTGCCAGTGAGAGTGCAGAATTTTGAAGATTTCCAAAAGTAGCATTTTTATGTCTATCATGCTTGATTTTTTGATAATCACTCCACCAAGATAATCCAGCGTATTCTTTATTTGAATTTAAATCCTTGAAAGGAAATACTACAATACCATTTTCTTTATTACTGGTTGTTGGAAGAGTTGAAAATGCTATTTTTTTAATAGATGATATTTTCAGTAAAGCTTTTGCATATGAAGACATATTGAAATATTTTCGATCTTTTGGAATATTTAAGTGTATACATACTATCTTTAATAATGAATCAATTTCGGAACAAGAAAGCAGTATAATTTTTGCGAATTCATTTGAATAAGCTTTTTGATTTGCTACAGAGTGGGATATGTATTGTTCGGTTTTTGCAAACATATTTTCTAAATTCAAATAGTAACTCCAGTAGTTTTCAAATTGATTTCTGTCCATTGAAAGTTTTCCTTTTTGTCTTTTTTATTATATGAAAAGCCAGCCATTTCTGACTGACTTCGTAGTTTCAAACGTGGTCACACGAGCTACCAAATTTGCTTAAATCTATTCTAATGGAACAATTCAATGGTATAGAACCACTTATACATCATTGAGTTTGTGAGTTTTTTTATTCCCACTCTACTGTTGCATTGCAGGATAGAATGGCTCAGTAGTGGGCTTTCTAGCCAACCAATCGTATTTTAGTACTTTTTTTGGTACTTTCTTCAATTTTTGATTCTTCTTCAAAAAGCTGTAAACCCGCTTGGTTAAGCTGTTTTTCCATGTTCTTGCGTTTTTCATTACGAGCATCAATATTAGAATCAAATTCTGCATAGTAATCAAGAGTTGTTTGAATCTTTTCATGCCCCATTCTTTGTTGAACATATTTAACATTTGTTTCCTTCAACTCATTAATGAGATACGAAGCATGTGATTTTCTCAAACTCTTCCCTGTAACATGACTTACACCTGTTTTTTTGCTGATTGATTTTAGCAAACGTGATACAGTTGATTTGCTTACTGCGACATTGCCACTCTCTCCAATAACATAACCCTTCTTTGAGCTATTCGGTTGAACTCTCTCCCAACGTTTTAAAACTTTAACGGTTTGTTTATCAAGGTCAATCGTTCGCATACCTGCTGTTGTTTTTGTATGCTCATGTAGAACTTTACGTCCTTTACTATCCTGAGAAAATGTTTGATGTACTTTAATTTCAGCTTTTTCAAAATCAACATCTTCCCATTTTAATGCTGTTCCTTCATTAACCCTAAGACCTGTAAAATAATAGAGCCAAATTATTGTGGTGTGCCATTGCTCATGAAAGTCTGATAGGTTAAAAGCCTCTATTGCCTTTTTAAATTCTGAAAAAGTCCAGTAAGGGGTCTTTATATTTTCTTTTGATGGTGTCCTTATTCCGGCAGCTGGGTGGGTTTTCATGATATTCATTTCATAAGCATACGTGAGAGCAGCTTTAAATCGAGTCCATACGGCACCTGCATAGTTTGAAGCTGTTGGGCGAGGGTCTTTACCAGGGAACTTATCCAAAAGGTACATTCGGAAATCAGAACAATCAAGGCGTGTCAATTTATTCAAGGGTTTATTCTCGAAATAATCAGTCATTAGTCGAAAATGTGCCTTAGCTGTGTATGCAGTGCTATCCTGTACTGAACGTGAAAAATAAGGCGCATAAACATTCTCTATAAAGTTAGAAAATGTTTGGCTTTCATCTTCACGCAAACCGTGATTTTTGATATAGTCAGCTTTAACGGCAAGCATAGTAGCATAAGCTTCTTTAGTCGTTTTGAATGATTTTCCAAACTCATTTTTATAAGATTTTACCTGAATTGATTTACGTGTGACTTCGTCTTTTCCAAGTGTTATTTTATAATAAATCCGTTCTTTTTTATCGATGTAAACACATTTGTATTTTTTCATGAGTATTATCCTTTCATAATGAAAGGCGCTAAATTATCAAAGAACTATCATAAAACAATTTTAGCACCTTTTTATTTGTTTGTCAGTGTTTCATTACCAAATATTACTCTCCTTAGATTTGATTAACTGAGAGAATCCTTCCTGGATACTTTTATTAATCTCACCTAATTGGTCAACACTCGAAAAGTCATTAATCATTTTTGTATAATATACATGTCGTTGTGTTAGTTCTGAAAATAACTCTGGGCGTTCATTTAAAATATAAGTATTCAACTTTTTTAAAGTATCAAATTTAAATTCTAAAATAATTCGGGCAATTTCTACACTTGGAAAGTATTCAGAAGTAATTCGGCGCCATGTTACACCAAATCCATATGATAAATTGTTCCAAAATTCGGCAATTTCTGTTGCATCATTCATTTCTTTACCCTGTGTTAGATACGAAAATATTGCATTTTTTGACCTAATAGGTCTTGGCGTAGTATTCCCTTGAAAAATTTTAATGACAGTTGAAGAACGTCGACGACCATCAAATAATACTATCGCTCGTTGAGTTTCTGGATTATAGCAATAGGGAATACAAGCTTCTTGTAGTTTATCCAATTCTGCTTGTTCAATTCCCCATATAGTAGAGCGTTCTCCATCAGTAAATTCTCGTTTATCCATTTTTTTTCATTCCTATTCTAATTTAATTTTAATAAATTGACCATTGACCAAAGGGCATATAAAGAATTATCTTTATTTTAAAGCTCGGGCATACGCCCTCGCTTTAAAAAGGTTATAGTACTAGGTCTTGTCCGTTATTATTTCCCCCAATCAATTGCGTTACCAATTCTTGTGGTTTTGATTGAGTTGTTACTGGTTTCTCTTTGACTAATTGAGTTTGAGATTTCAATTGATTTAACTTTGCTACATCAAAATAATCATCAGGAAGATTAAGTTGACTTGCAAGCTGTCGCCCTCGAATATTTCGTTGTTTTCCGTCCTTATCAGTGAATTTATATGACGTGACTGAAGGAGGATATTTTTTGGATTTTCTTTTTCTCATTGTAATTCCCAAATCTGCTAAAGCTTTGGAATTGCCACAAGTTTCTCTAACTTTAAATGCTAGGTCTCGACGCCAGTCATAATGAGTACTAGGTTCTCGTTCATGAGTTAACGGAGTTAGACCATATTTTTTCGCAATGCTATCTGTTGCTCTTTTTAAATGCTTCCAGCCGTTTTGTCTCAATGCTTTGCCACGATTGTCAACATTGTTCAAAAGCACGTGAGCATGCAGTAATCCGCTTTTACCGTCCCGTTGAACAGCAATCATAGCGGAGCGATTAGAATAGGCTGTTTTAACAATGTCTTTAGTGATATTTCCAGCTCTTTTCCAGTCATTTGAGTTATTCGGGTCTAGTTCATCACTAAATGCAATGACAAGCGTGTAAGCATCATTTTTACGTGATTTAGAAGGGAATGCCTCTCGTTCACACTTCAGCACTTCGCCCATATCGTGAGGATTAATGTTTTCACAATTACCTACTCCAATTATCGCTAAATTGCGTTCTTTTCTTTCATTGTGCGCTTCACCAAAAATATAATTTTCATAGGCTTTAACTGATTTTCTGATTGGTTTAATACTACTTACTACCATTTCTCCACCACTCCATTTTTCTCTTGTTTGTTTTTTCATCAATCGACCATCGCAATCCGTTAACATCTGGTGGTTCAACAAAATCTTGATTCTGTTTCTGCCATTGGCCAATTATGCGCTCGTATTCGATAGAGCTCTTTTTGATATAACCACTTGTCTGCTGATTTGCAGATAGCGCCTTGCCGATTTGACGGACTTTCGGTTGCACGTGTGCAACCTCAGCCACTGAACTATTAGATTTTTTTTTCAAGTCTTTCAACTTAGCAACCGCTTTTTGTGATTTTTTGGTTTGCTTGTAAAACTCATTAACGTTATCCATTAATAAGAATTTTCCTGCTTCTGCTATGCTAGAGAAACCTAGTCCTAACCATAAACTTTCAACTTTCTGATATTGTTCTTCAGGAATTGAAATTTGTACTTTTTTGACTTGTTTTTTCTTTCCCATTTCTTCACCTCATATATTGTATTCTTGGCAAGCAGGTGCAAGTGGTGGACTTTGTCCACCTCTGCACGCTTGGTCAGGGGGACGACTTCGTCTCTCCCCCGACACCCCCAATAACACTCATTCTTCGTCAACACACAAATATTCCATTACTCTCTTTCGTGGAACTAGATTCGTTCGCTGACCGTAAATTGTATGACCTTCACTCTGTAAAATTTTTTTTACATCACGCCAAATTATATCTGTTTGCTTATCTTCAAATCCTAATTCTCTAATTTCATCTTTTGTAATAAATTTTGATTCCATGTTGATGTTCCCCTTTGATTTTGAATACATAAAAAGCCCCTATCTTATAAGATGGGGGCTTTGAAAATATAAAAACACCGCACCATCTAACTTAATAGGTGCGGTGCGGTGTCCGAATTTACGGCTCTTGTGCTTCTAATTGTGCTTTCCTATGTTTTTATTATAGCAACTCCTATATACAAAAACAACCCCCTCTGACAGAGTTAGAAGACTGCATACAAACCAATAAGTACGACAGCGCGTTTGAATTGTAAAAATGCAAGATGTAAAATAGAGTTACATAGTAAAAGGAGGATTTTTTATGATTGAAGGATTGAATAGTAAAAAGTTTGAAATGGCGTTATTGGAACTATCAGAAATAGGCACTACTAGTTCTGGGGGTGAAAAACAAGAGATAGAGTTAGAGAAGGAATTTGATTTAGCCGGTGGACTTGAAGAATTGTCAAACTCTCCTGAATTTGAACTATAGAAGAATTACGACTCATTTGAACATAAGATAGGTAGACAAAAATAGAACAGAAATCAATATAAGAACTGTAGACAAAATCATTTTTAAAATGGTTTATCTGCAGTTCTTGCTATTTATTAGATGTTCTGTTGCGCTCAATTAAATTAAGAAATTCTAGAAGTAAACGCACTTCTTCGTCAGAAAGACCTACTGAATTCAATTGAATTGGGAGGTTGTCAGAAATTCCTAACAGATAATCAGATGAAACATCTAAAATATCACAAAGTTTTATTAGAATTTCCACACTAGGGGAAGTACGTCCTTGTTCGTAAGAGGTAATCGCCCACTTAGATACTCCAACTCTATTTCCTAAGTCTAGTTGAGTCATCTTTTTCGCTTTTCTCAATGCTTTAAGTTTATCACCAAAATATTCCATACTCATAATACCACCATTTTATCCCTTTGAAAGTTATTTTTAATCCATATATTGTATTTTAACTACCATTTATCTCGAAAAAATGATAAGATAAATACTATGAAAGTATTTAGAATCACCTGATTGGAAAGAATGTAATTATATGAATGACATCAACAATGTATTCATGCATATTAAAGGTAAACGAGGAGAGTATAAAAAATGGAATTACCAAAGAAATTGAATTTATTTGAATTTACAGGAATACCAGACTTTGAACATTGGGATAAAGGTGTTATGGGATTAAAAGAGTGGAAATCCATAAAAGAGGAGGTAGAAAAAAAACAACAACGCAATAACTTAATCAAAATTATTTTGATTATAATCGGAGTACTGTCTTTTGCTGAACTTATTGGAATAATATTTTTAATAGGAGCTTATTTTTTTAGAAAAAATAGTAAAAAGAATATTAAATTAGAGGAATCACTCAATAAAGCATATAGAAATTATGAGAGCATTTTGTGGGAACATACAGATAGCTTCATTACTCCGTTAGCCAATAAAATTATGACTAATGAGCAATGGAGAAGTTTTAGAACAAAAAAAATCGGTTTTATATATAGTAATAATAGATTCATCTACTTTGATTCGGGCAATGGATTACTAGTTGCTTATAATAAATCTAATATCAAAGAAGTAAGTCGGGAAAGATTACATGTTGGTGCGAATACAACAGGTAGTTCAGGAACAGCAGGCGTAGGGTATACGTTTCAAGACTCAGGTATTACTGTAGGTAGTGCAGAAACACATTCACAATCAAATACGACCAATTATTATGAATGGCATTTCGATATTTTAACGGATTATATTACTTATCCAAAAGTATCATTAATTTTAGAAGACTCACGGCAAGTTGAGGACTTTATCGGACAAGCATACGCAATTTTAAAACCTTAGGAGGAAATCATGAAGAAAAATCTATTTTTAATCGCAACCATGTTATTTATATTAGTCGGGCTTACAGCATGTGGAAAAAATACTTTAAAGGGAGATTATACAACTAAAATCAATGTATTATTTTCTGAGACAACTAACACATTGACGTTTGAAGGGAATAAGGTTACAGAAAAACAAGATGGACGAATTACAAATGAAGGGAAATATAAGCTTTCTGATAATCAGCTCGAAATAACTTTAGGAGATTATCATATGACTGCTGAACTCGCAGAAGATAAACAATCTTTTACTATCAAATCATCTGATGTTTTAGGTGGAGTAGGGAACGGATTAAAATATACCAAGGAGGATAACAATAAGTAATGACTAAAAAGAAAATCATTTTAGCTATCCTTATTTTGATTATCTGTGTTGGTGGAATCACAACTTACTCTATCTCTCAACACAACGAAAAGGTTTGTGCTCAAGAGGTGGCACAACAAAAACTTGAAGTTCAAGAGAAAAAAGCTCTAAAAACAGCCGAAACAGCAGTTGAAACTGCTTATCAATCTAGAGATACAAAAGATATTGAACTTGCGAATCAAGCGATTGAAAAATTGAGTGATAATCAAAGCAAAGATAAAGAAATACTTACTACCAAAATAAATGAACTTAACGGCTTTATCAAGCAAATAGATGAATTGAAAACTGCTCTAACTAAAGCTGAAAAATCAAAGACAGACACTGACATTAAAACTGTACAAAAATTGTTAGATAGTATGACTAATGACTATCTGAAAGAAGATAAAGAAACAGCTATCAAGAATCTTGATAAACTAAAAGCTTCTATTAAAGAAGAACAGGCAAAGGTTGAAGCGGATAAAAAAGCGGTGGCTGAAACATCAGCTCAACAACAAGTAGAAAATGAAACCCAATTGCAGGGTGAACAAGAAACATCTAATCAGCAATCATACAATGAAGCTCCACAACAAAATTATCAAGAACCTATCCAACAAGCGCCTGCTCAACAAGCGCCGTCTGGTGGTGGGGCCTCACAAAATACTGCGGCACAACAAGCTGCACAAAATGCACAAAACAATACTAACAATAATAATGGTATTATGGGTAATGAAGCACCAAATGGTGGTCAAATGGAAACTCCCGGTTGGGGATTTTGAGAACATTGTTGTAAGTCGGTCTTAGACTGGCTTTTCTTTTTGAAGAAGTGAATGAAAAAAGTACTAAGAATCATAAAATTATGACCTTAGTACTTTTTAGTACTAAATTTTCGGATATAACACAGTATGACTTGTTCGGTACCTTTTGTTTATTTTGGTAAGATTTATTTCGTTCTTATTCTAAACATGGATATCTTTAGATATTGCAGTGCTTGATATTCACTAAACCAAAATAAAAAACTTTTACAAATAAAACTTAAACTTATCTTGGTCCTAAAAATCTATCACCGTTCAAATGTATCATATGATCTGGCATTGCCGATATCCATACTTCTGTTTCCCACGCAATTGCTGTAGAAAATTTTTTGTAAGTTGCAAAATCGAGAAATGCAGTGACAAATACTTTTCCAGCTTTTACATTTCTAGTCATCTGAGTAATCTCTAAAATTCTCTTAGGGTCCATTGGTCCCACACTAGTAACTGATTCAATAAAGTATATCCAATTTTTTTCTTCACTGTATAGTACAACGTCAGGCATTTTGTCATGTTTAGTAATTGCAAATCCAAGTTTTTTTAATGTTTCAATATTATTTACTAAATCTTTCTTTATAGTATCCCCGACATATAGACATTCAGAGCCTGGAGCAAATCTAGGTGCAAATTCCTCAATAATATATTTTTGGAGTTCATTATGCCTACCCGGAGAAAAAAGAAAATTCTCACCATTAATTTTAACGGGCATCTTTTCCATTCTTTTCTTAGATGCGTATTTATCAATTAAAGTTCCGTGCTCATTTTTAAATTCAATTAAAGAACTATCCCAGGAATCCTTTTTAAATGATTTTATCAGAGCTAGGGATTCCTCAGTTAGTCTATATCTATAATTTGGTGAATTAGTTGCTTTACCATTATCTTCAATTATTGCAGCATTTCTAAAATGATGAATAGCCTGTTTTCTGAAAGTTTCCCTAGAATTTTCTGCATATATTATGTCATATTTATCATTTAGGAATTGAATAATATCGTGAATTCTGATCCAATCATTCTTGCTTGAATTCCAATTATCCTCTTCACTAACAGAGCTCATAGCAATAAGAGTATAGCCACATAAATCAGTTTGTTGTTTCTTTGGCATACCTATTTCTTGTAATATCAACTTTGCTTCTTCAATTTTTTTCATTTCATAACCTCTCCTAATATAATATCGCACATTTCTACAGAAAAAATATTAGACAATTTCAACTTTTCTCCTAAATATTTTAAAATATTAATTTTGGGCATAGGTATGTTATTTATTTCCGTACTATTGACCTGAGTTGATCCATTTAAGATTCTGTAGTATCTATCGTAAATAGTAGAGTTAAATACCACGTACAGCCCAAAAACCAAAGATTCATCAATAATCAAGTTATTAACTGAGTCAATAAAATTTAATTTGTTTTGTGTACTAATATGGCTATACTCTGGAAAATTTTTAGATAAATATATCCCACATTGGAGTCTTCTTTTTTCCTCTTTAGAAGTAAATCTTTTAACAAACAGATAGTTTTTATTTTCCTGAATTAACCCTGGCTTACCATCCACTACATATTCATAATCTTTACCTATAGGAAATTGAACTAGACCTTCTTTAATATGTTGTGAGTAGAATAATGGAATAATGCCATCTCCAGATTCTTTTCTCAACAGTTCTCTATTTCTAAAATCAACTGTAATACCTGTTTTCATCTTTAAGTTCAAATCAAGAAGAGTGCAGTCAAATTTGTCTATTTTACTTAATACCTCCAGTTCTTCGTTATCAGTAACTAAATAAACATACTTTTCATCTCCAGAAACAGCTGTTTTATAAGGAACTTCGATATTTTGAATAGTATCAAATTCAGTGCTGTCTTTTGAGGTAGTTATTGATATGAATGGATAATCTGTGTTTGTCTTTTCAACTCTAATAATTATAGTTTCTTGAAGGACGGTTTCATTATCAAATACTTTATCTCTACTAGTAAAAAGATGTATGTTCCGCAATTTTCCATTTGATAAGAAATAATCTCTAAATTTCTTAAAATAGGCGCCAGAAGTCCATGATCTAGGCATAATATAAACCATCTGACCATTTGTTTTTAGATTAAACAAACTCATACTTGCAAATAGAAAGTATAGATTTGGAGCCCCGTAGCATACACTAGGCATTGATACCGCTTCTGGTGAATTTTTAGAAATTTTTAAATAGGGAGGGTTTCCAATAACTAGATCATACTTTTTAAAGGGGGTGCCAGCTTCAAAGGCGAGTCCTTGGCTAATCAAATAATTATCTCTAAAAATCGTATAATCTATTTCAATCTTAGATTTATTTTTTATGAATTCTAAATTTTCGACCAATATATTAATAATGTCAAGATTATTTTCGTAACAAGTTATATAAACTTTGTTAATTACACATTCGCTTTCTAATCTTTCAATCAATGCAGCAGTTAGAATACCAGAACCGGCACCTGGATCTAAAATACTTATGGAAGATTTATTACCGAAATTAGTAATATCAAACAAACTAGCCATATATTCTGCTGTTTCTTTTGAAGTAAAAAATTGTCCAATTTTTTTTCTTTCTGTTTTACTTTGCTTCTCAATATATTTGAGCGTATTATTAATAATATGTTCTAACATTTTTCACGAACCTCTCAATAAAAATAATATCAATTATGCCATCTTATCAAATGTTCAGTAACAATATTTGGTGAAACGTTAGATAGACAAAACTTAAAAGCGATTTTAAAAACCAATATATGGGAAGAGGCATAGTAATGTTCTAGGATTTTTTCAATTCTCATGTAGTTTTTAGTATTATAATAGGAGTAATGGTAAACATGGATTTTAGATCTGCATGTTTACGACGACCATTTTGAAGAATCAAATTAAAAAAGTACTAAGAATCATAAAAATATGACCTTAGTACTTTTTTTAGTACTCAATTTCTCGGTTCAACTTAGAAAAAGTGAGGTCTGTAATTGATAACTCAGTGCAACTTAGCGCCTTTCGGTTCAATAGTTTTTGTTAATTTTGGTGGATTTTATTCCCACTCCACCGTAGCTGGCGGCTTAGACGTAATATCATACACGATCCGGTTAACATGAGCGACTTCATTCACGATCCGAACGGAGATCTTTTGCAAGACTTCCCAAGGGATACGAGCAAAGTCTGCAGTCATCCCGTCGATTGAAGTAACCGCGCGGATACCGACTGTATAGTCATACGTGCGGCCGTCTCCCATAACACCGACTGAGCGGATGCCAGGTAGGACAGTGAAATATTGCCAGATGTCGCGGTCAAGACCGGCGTTGGCGATTTCTTCACGTAGAATCGCATCTGATTCACGGACGATTTCTAGTTTTTCTTCAGTAAGTTCACCAAGGACACGGATACCTAGACCTGGTCCTGGGAATGGTTGGCGCCAAACGATTGAGTCAGGCATGCCAAGCTGTGTTCCTAATTCGCGGACTTCGTCTTTGAATAGGGTATTTAATGGTTCGATCAATTCGAACTGCATGTCTTCTGGTAATCCACCTACGTTATGGTGTGATTTGATTGTTTGAGCTGTTTCGGTACCAGATTCGATCACATCGGTATAAAGCGTGCCTTGAGCTAAGAAGGAGATGCCTTCTTGACCAGCAAGTTTGGTTGCTTCATCGTCGAATAGGTAAACAAACTCGTTTCCGATGATTTTGCGTTTTTGTTCTGGATCAGAAACACCGGCTAATTTGTTTAGGAAACGATCTTTGGCATCGACTTTGATGATGTTCAAGCCGAATTTTCCGCCTAGTGCTTCCATGACTTGTTCGCCTTCATTTTTACGTAATAGACCGTGGTCTACGAAGATCGACGTTAATTGATCACCGATTGCTTTTTGTAAAAGCACCCCAACGACAGACGAGTCCACACCGCCTGATAGGCCTAGCAAGACTTTTTTGTCACCAACTTGTTCGCGGATTTTTGCAACTTGCATATCGATAAAGTTATCCATACTCCAGTCGCCTTTACATTGACAGACATCAAGGGCAAAGTGACGTAATAAGTTGTTTCCGTATTCTGAATGGCGCACTTCTGCGTGGAATTGAATTCCGTAGAAGTTGCGGTTGGTATCTTGGATCGCTGCGATCGGGCAGTCTTTGCTGGTGCCGACTTTTTCGAATCCTTCAGGAACTTGTGTAACCAAGTCGCCGTGGCTCATCCAAACGGTTTGTTCTTTTGGTGTTCCGGCAAATAGGACGGCATCATCAGAAATGACTTCCAAAGTTGCTTGACCGTATTCACGGTTTTTAGCAGGTTCTACTTTTCCGCCTAAGTTATATGTGATCAACTGCATGCCGTAGCAGATTCCTAAGACTGGAATCCCTAATTCAAAGATTTTTGGATCAATGGAGAAGGCTCCTTCGTCATAAACACTGTTTGGGCCACCTGATAAGATGATCCCTTTTGGATTCATGGCTTTGACTTCTTCTGCAGTGATGCGGTGGCTCATAAGTTCTGAGAAAACACCGAATTCACGAATACGACGAGTGATTAATTGGTTATACTGACTACCATAATCAAGTACAATGATTTTTTCTACGTTTGTCATTTCGGTAGAAACATTTGTCACAATTATTACCCCTTTTCAAGTTTTATTATAAAAGAAAGCAAGCTTTCTTTATAAGCTAGTATTTACGCAAATAGATCTCATCAATGATATGATGCTTTGCCTTGTGCAAGATAATATCAGCTCGGCCTCTTGTTGGCAAGATATACTCTTCCAAATTCTTCAAATTGACATTTTTCCAAACATCTTGCGCCATGCTTAAGGCTTCTTTACGATCGCCGATGGCATAATCGTAATAGTAATTATCAGGGTCTTTAAAGGCTGTATCTAATAAGGATTCAAAGCGTTCCAGATACCATCTTTCAACCATTTTCGGATCTGCGTCTACATAGATCGACAGATCAAAAAAGTCGCTGACATAGATTTGCTGATTTGCGGGCAGCTGCAAGGTATTGATTCCTTCCACGATCAAAATATCAGGAGAATCGATCAGCTCGTATTCGCCATCAACGATATCGTAGACATCATGGGAATATTTTGGGATCGGAATATTTTCTTTTCCTGATTTCACTTCATTCAAGACATCGATCAACTTCTCCATGTCATAGCTTTCAGGAAATCCCTTGCGGTCCATGATCCCGCGGTCTTCTAAAACAGCATTTGGATATAGAAAACCGTCTGTAGTAATCAATTGTACCGTTTGATGTTTGAATAAACGGTCTAATAAGGTCTGGAGTAAACGAGCGGTGGTACTTTTTCCGACAGCCACACTTCCGGCGATCCCGATAATAAAAGGCGGCATCTTTACATAACGATGCAGAAACAACCCTTTACTTAAAGTTAGCGACTCAAAATCTTTCATATAAAGATGGATCAGGTGACATAAGGGCACATAGACATCGGCCACATCCTTCATCGAGATTTGGTCATTCAAACTTTTGATGCTATCAAGCTCTGCTTGTGTCAAAGGTGTGTTTCCCGGTGTGTAGAAATCCTGCCACTGGTCACGGGCGATCCGGAAATAGTTCCCTCTTTCGTTCATAATACCCTCCTTATTCATACTTAAGTATTCATTCTTCAAAAACGAAAAATGATTTCTAATTTCATACGATAAATCATTCAACAATGCTCTATCATTGAGCGAGCTCGGAAGAAATACATAAATTTTTAATGTAAAAATTCAAAACGATTTTCGTACGCATACCCGCCTATTAATCTTGCTACAGCAAGAAGTAGGACTGGCAACTGCGCTTATTCTACCACAAAAAACGTACTAGAAAGTGCTCCGCCTCTAAGAAATCCGAATAATTTCCTGACACAAAACGTTATTTCTCATTTTAGCCGAAAAAAACCCAAAAAAGCTATCGGAATGATAGGAGTTTCATTGTTTTTTTAGTTGCGGATACGAAAACTAGCGAGATGTTAAGAATCGCCTTTAAAAAGTGTATCATAGGAGTAACAGACTTATAGAAGCAGGTGATGAGATGAAGAAACTAGAAGACATGAGTTTGGAAGAGCTGTGGCAATTATTTCCCATAATATTGAAGGAACATCATTCATGCTATGCTTCGTGGTACGAAGAAGAAAAACAGCGTTTGAGTGATCGCTTGACTGATTTTGGAATGCTGCGAATCAATCATATCGGCAGTACATCGGTTGAAGGATTGATTGCGAAACCAATCGTGGATATTTTATTGGAGTTTTCCGACGGTTATGAACTGGATCGTGTCTCAGAGACGCTGCAAACTGCCGGCTGGATCTTAATGATCAAGGATGATGAAAAGCAGATGTTGGATCTGAATAAAGGATATACATCGGCTGGTTTTGCGGAGAAGGTGTTTCATTTGCATGTGCGGGTACTAGGTGATTGGGATGAACTTTATTTTAGAGATTATTTACGAGAGCATCGAGGGGTCGCGCGGGAATATGAAGAATTGAAATTGTCCTTAAAAGAAAAGTATGAACACAATCGTGATGCGTATACAGAAGCAAAAACGGCCTTTGTCCAGAAGTACAGTCGAAAAGCACGGGAAGAATTCAGTGGACGCTATTTGATTAAATAAATCCTGTGTTTCGTGCTATGATAGGAAAGACTATTAGTAAGAAGGGATGACAATCATGAAGAAAATCGTTTTATTTAGCGACAGCTTACTAGCTGGTGTGATGAATGGCGAGATCAGCGATATTTTAGATAACTATATCCTTGATGAACTAACGGAGATGGGCTTTCCCGGCTATGGATTAGTGAAGTTGGGAAAACGTGGCGAGTCTTCTTCAGATGGTTTAGCTCGGGTGAATGAGGCGGTGGAAGCAGAGGGCGATTTTGTAGTAATCTCCTTTGGAACCAACGATTCATTGAAGCAAAAAAACACTGTCGAAACATTCGGTGAAAATATCAAAGAGATCGTCGAGTCTTTTGATGCATCGAAAGTTGTTTTACTGACGACTGGCTATATCAATACGGCTATTTTCCCAAATGGTGATAACGAGCGTCAACAGCTTTATGCTGAAAAAGCGAAGCAAGTCGCCGAAGAAGTCGGAGTGAATGTGATTGATCTTTATCATCACATGACCGTCTATCCAAAACCAAATGAGTTCGTACAAACATTCGATGGTATCCATCCTTCAAAAGAAGGCTACCATTTCTTGGGTGCTTTGATCGCACGAGATATTAAAGAAAAATTATTAGCAGAAGGGTAAGTTTATGGCAAATCATTATTATTCCGAAAATCCTGAGACAGCTCACGATCTGCATCAATGGTCATTTGAGTTGGCAGGAAAAACATTTCAGTTCGTTACCGACAGCGGCGTCTTTTCTCGCGATACAGTCGATTTTGGCTCGCGGGTTTTGATCGAACAATTTGAATCCGAAGAGTTACCAGAAGGAACGCTATTAGATGTGGGCTGCGGGTATGGGCCGATTGGTATGGCCTTGGCCTATCAAACGCAACGGCCAGTGGAGATGATCGATGTGAACAATCGGGCGGTCGAACTGGCACAAGGCAATGCGAAGCGCAACGGCATTGAGGCAGACATTCATCAATCGAATATTTACGAGACGCTGCATCAAAAAGAGTATGCGGCAATTATCAGTAATCCGCCGATTCGTGCTGGAAAGAAAGTCGTTCATCAAATTTTGAGTGATGCAGAACCCCTATTGAAAGTTGGCGGTTCATTGACGATCGTGATCCAAAAGAAACAAGGGGCGCCGAGTGCGAAAAGCAAGATGGAAGAAGTTTTCGGCAACGCGGAGATCGTGGCGAAAGACAAAGGCTACTATATTATTCGCAGTGTGAAGGAATAAAAGCAACCCGTTAGTTCATAATTTGAGCTGACGGGATTTTTTTCGTGATGGAAAAGGCTTGCAAGTCGAGGGAAAGAAACGCTATAATCACATTGACTCACGTTTTTCACAAATGTGATAAAAAGGAGCGAGTTTATGCAAAAAGAAGAAGATAAATTATTGGTGCGCATTGCCGAAATGTATTATCAAGAAGATAAAAATCAAAGTCAGATTTCTAAAGAGTTAAATATTCATCGCAGCACGATCAGCCGCTTGTTGAAACGGTCCCGCAATGAAGGAATCGTGAACATTTCTATCAATTATGACAAAGCAGGAACCTACAGTATCGAAAAGGAGCTGCAGGAAAAATTTGATTTAGAAAAAGCGATCATCGTTCAAGCTGGAGCGGATCTAAGTCGGACTCAAAAGGATAAAATGTTGGCACAAGGTGTGGGTGAATACCTGACAGAGATCATCAAGGATGATATGATCTTTGGTTTTTCATGGGGAGAAACAATGGCCGCGATTCCTGAAGGGCTGACAAATTATGATGTGGAAAATATTCTATGTGTTCCGATGATCGGTGGGCCTTCTGGCCGTTTGATCAGTGATTATCACGTTAATACGATTACTTATGAAGCATCGAAAAAGCTGAACGGACGCGCATTATTGATCGATTCGCCGGCTTTTCCTGAAACAGTCGCGTTGAAGAAGGCATTGATGGAAAATGAATTCAATCAAGAATTGATCGATTATTGGCGCAAGATCGATATCGCCATTCTTGGGATTGGTTCGCCGACCTTGAAGGCCAGTGAAAGCTGGAAACAGTTCTATGGCGAAGATGTCTTGGCTTATTTAGAAGGGAAAAAAGTCGTTGGGGATGTGGTATCGCGTTTCTACAATATCGAGGGTGAGCACATCGATAATACATTGGATGATCGTTTGATCGGTATCGATATTGCTGATTTGAAACGGACCCCTCATCGAATCGGTGTGGCCGAGGCCACTGATAAAGCAGATGCGATTGCCAGTGCACTAAAAGGACATTACATCAATGTCTTAGTCACGACAGAAGAAACTGCACGAGAAGTATTGAAAAGATAAGAGTGCCTGCGAATGGTAAGCGGATTGTCTAAGTGGAAATTGCTTACGTGGATAGGAGCTGGATATGACTAAAGGAGGAGTCCATGCAAGTTATTCGTTTGCTTCAAACAACGTTGATTTTATTGAGCCGCAAGCAAGTGACCGCAAAAGAGCTGGCGGAGCGATTCCAGGTTTCTGTCCGCACGATCTATCGGGATGTGGATGCGTTGAGTTTGGCTGGGATTCCTGTTTATGCTAATAAAGGCCGCAACGGCGGAATTTTTTTGGACGATTCCTATCATGTTAGTAATGCTTTGATTGAAAAAGAAGAGCAGGATGATCTGTTCTTGGCGCTGCATTTGTTGCAGTCAGTGGGATTGGCCGATACAGAGGATCTGTTGAAAAAAATGGGGACAGTTTACGATTGGAGCGAGTGGCTGGAAGTCGATCTGAGTCAGACAGAGATCACCAGCCAAACTTTTGAACAGATCAAAAAAGCGTTATTCAATCACTGTGAGATCATCTGTGTCTATCATACCGAATATGGCCAAACGCGTTTGGTGTCTTTGGCGCCGAAAAGAGTGCTGTACAAGTATCAAACTTGGTATTTGCTTGCTTGGGAATTGACTAAAGAAGACTGGCAATTATTTCCTTTAAAACAACTCAGAAATGTTGTTTTAAAGGGGCCGATCGACTATCCATTGCCCGATGAGGTCTTGGATTTCCCGCAGTTAACTGTTCATCTACGTTTTAGTAAGCGGATCGCCTATAAAAAATATGCGGAGTTCATGGACTTTGATTGGAAGGACAATGAGGACAGCAGTTTTGATGCGTCATTGACCTTTGCGGAGTTCGACGACCTGTATCGCTTCTTGATTCCATTGGGGAAAAATGTCGAAATTCTTGAACCTAGCTGGATTCGCGAAAAAGTATTGAATTATGTTGCTGCTTTTTATGAAAACCATTTTTAATATGACATGTTCTGGCATTCTCTTCCGTTACACTTGAAAAAAGGATGCCCGTTCACTATAAAAAAAGAACACTTTGGTTGAATGATCTACGGCATTCGAATTGAATATGGAGGAGATAACTATGAAATTTGAACAAATCGTTAAACCGGATCAGTGGATTCTTTCCCAAAGTTTCACTGTGAAAGTTGAAGAGATTCCACAGGTGATTGGACCGACCTTTATGAAATTAGGTGGATTTATCCAAGAGCAGGGCATAACTATTTTGAGTACACCATTCGTATCCTTTAAGAACATGGACGAGAATGGCGGATTGGATGAATCAGCTATAGAGATGGAAGTTGGTTTTCCTGTTGCTTCAGAAGTTAAGGACGCGGATAAGATCGATTGCGACAGCTATTTTTTGTCATCTTACAAGGCGCTATCTGGACTTTATGTCGGTAAATACGATGACATGACCGATCCCTATTTCGCTATGATGGACGAGATCAAGAGAATCGGCGGGAAATTTCGCGGGATTTCTTACGAATATTACCTCAGTGATGAAGAAATACCTGAAGAACAACAAGAGACAATTATGGAGTTAGTTTACGAATAAGAGTAGAACCAATCAGACAAGTTGAAAAACTTGTCTTTTTTTTTGCATTTTTTTATTTTTCAGACTCTATTTAGCTAATTAGCTACGAAACACTCGATATTTCTTTAAAAGAGCGGACATAGTCAAATTTGATAGTGCTGCTCTTTTTTTGCACTTTTGTGATTTAGTTTTAAAAAAGTTGCATAAAGTTGTTGACAACGTTTTCTTGCGCAGTTAATATAAAGGTGCAACAAATGTTAAAAAGAAATCACAAATGTTAAAAGGGGCGTTTGCAATGGATTGGTTAGATGTACAAGGAAAAACAGTGATTGTCACAGGAGGCTCATCAGGAATTGGAGCGGCCATTGTCAAAGAATTATGTGAATTAGGAATCAATGTCGTAAATGCAGATTTACGAGAAGGTGCCTTTACTCATGAAAACTTATTTTTTAGTCAAACAGATGTTACTTCACCTGAATCCGTGGAGCAGACAGTAGCAGCAGCAAAAGCGAAATTTCAGACGATCGACGCGGTAGTTAATAATGCTGGGATCAATATCCCCGCTTTGTTAGTGGATGAAGAAATGACTGAAGAGGGTAAATTCCAAATCAATGAACAGATCTTTAACAAGATGATCGCCATCAACCAAAAGGGCGTATATCTAATGGGGCAAGCGGTTGGTCGTGTAATGGTTAAGCAGGGCTATGGTGTCATCATCAACATGTCATCAGAATGCGGACTAGAAGGTTCGGAAGGCCAAAGTGTCTATGCTGCGACAAAGGCAGCGGTAAATAGTTTCACTCGTTCATGGGCAAAAGAGTTAGGGAAAAAAGGGGTTCGAGTTGTAGGAATCGCACCTGGAATCATGGAAGAAACAGGCTTGCGCACGATCGAGTATGAAACAGCGTTGGCTTACACTCGTGGGATTTCAGTAGAACAATTACGAGCAGGCTACACCAATACCAAAACAATTCCGTTGGGACGCGATGGAAAATTAAGTGAGGTCGCTGATCTAGTTGCTTACTTTGTTTCTGGGCGATCAAGTTATGTAGACGGTGTAACGGTCAATGTTGCTGGTGGAAAAACAAGAGGGTAATTTTGATTCTGCTGACCGTACAAGGTGCGGTTGGCAGAATTGTAGATGAATAAAACAGGAGGTATTTATGAACAAAGTAATTTTAGTTGCTCATGGGAAGCTTGCACACGAAATGAAAAATTCAGCCGAGATGATTTTTGGCGCACTGCCAGATTTTGAATCTGTAGAGTTTTTGAAGGAAGAAGGATTGGATACGATCCAAGAGAAAGTTTCTGCGGCAATGTGTGACCGCGAGGCTTCATATCTAGTTTTGACCGATTTATTTTGCGGTACGCCTTACAATGCCAGCTGTGCTGTAGCCATGAAAAATCCTGAACGTGAGATTGAGGTCGTGTCGGGAATGTCGTTGCCGATCGTGTTGGAGGTAGCAAGTATGCTAGGAAATAATTTGCAGGATATTGTGAATCATGCAACAAGTATTCCTTGCGATACAGTGAAAGCGTTTAAACAACAGATGATTGAAGAAGAGGAGGATTTTTAAAATGCAAATCAAATTATCACGGATTGATGATCGGTTGATCCACGGTCAAGTTGCAACGGTTTGGGCAAAAGAAGCGGGTGCGAAACGAATCATCGTCGTCAGCAAAGAAGTCGCGAATGATGAAATTCGTAAAACATTGGTGAAACAAGCAGCACCTCCAGGAATCAAAGTCAACATCGTTGATCCAGAAAAAGCGGTAAAAGTTTACAACAATCCGAAGTACGCGGATGAAACAGTCTTCTATTTATTCACTAACCCGATGGAAGTATTTGAAATGGTTCAAATGCAAGTGCCGATCAACTCGATCAACATTGGTGGAATGCAATTTAAAACGGGGCGGACACAAATTACCAAAGCAGTCTCGGTAGATCAAACAGAAGCAGATGCGTTCCGAAAACTGGAAGCAGCAGGAGTGGAGCTGGACTTGCGAGTAGTGGCGACCGATCCAAAAGGCAATTTTGAAGAAAAACTGAAAGAAGCAGGTTTCTAATTAAAAATTGGCCAGATTAATAGCGGTATACGGCTTGAAGGTAAGACTAATTTTTACGTTAGAAAAATTAATTCATTAAATTGAAATAGGAGGACACAAAAAATGGAATTATCAGCTTTGCAGATTGTACTTATTTTTCTTTTTTCATGTGTGTGCGGGATGGGCAGCGTGTTGGATGAATTTCAAACGCATCGACCGTTGATTGCATGTACGATGGTTGGTTTGATTTTAGGTGATGTGACAACGGGGATTATCTTAGGCGGGACTTTGGAGCTGATCGCTTTAGGGTGGATGAATATCGGTGCGGCGCAATCACCGGATTCCGCGTTAGCCAGTGTAATCTCAACGATCTTAGTTGTCGTGGGTCAACAAGATATTCAGTCAGGAATCGCGATCGCTTTGCCAGTTGCAGCGGCGGGACAGGTACTGACAGTTATCGCTCGAACGATCACGGTGGCTTTCCAGCATGCGGCAGATCGCGAAGCTGAGAAAGCGAACTTCAACAAAATCATTTTCCTGCATTTTAGTGCTTTATTCATTCAGGCTTTGCGTGTAGCGATTCCTGCAACGATCGTAGCGGCATTTGTTAGTGCAGAGATGGTAACGAAGATGTTGGATATGATTCCGGATGTCATCACAGGTGGATTAGCGGTTGCTGGCGGATTTATCGTAGTCGTCGGATATGCGATGGTCTTGAACATGATGAGTGTAGCTTACTTGATGCCTTTCTTTTATTTAGGATTTGTCATGGGCGGTTACTTAGAGTTTAGTTTATTGGCTTTCGGTATTATTGGTCTGATCACAGCATTAGTTTATGTACAGTTGAATCCGAACTTTAAGAAAAACGAAGTCCAAGGCAATCATGTGGCAGCAGTCGTTGCCGGCGAATTAGCCGATGATGAATTAGAAGATTAGGGGGCAAGCAAAATGGAAAATACTTCAACGGTAGCAACTAAAAAAGATATTTATGCGCAATCGCAATTGACCAAAAAAGATTTGATGACCACTTTTGTTTTTTCAAATTTCCAGCAAGCATCCTTTAACTTTGAACGAATTCATGCGCTGGCCTTCTGTGTGGATATGATCCCAACGATCCGCAGAGTTTACAAAACAAAAGAAGAACAATCCGAAGCATTGAAACGTCATTTAACTTTCTTCAATACGACACCAGCTGTTTGCGGACCGGTAATCGGCGTAACGATGGCGATGGAAGAAGCACGGGCGAGTGGCGCAGATATCGATGATGGAACGATCAATAGTTTGAAGGTCGGTTTGATGGGACCTTTGGCAGGTGTCGGGGATCCGTTAGTTTGGGGGACATTACGTCCAATCACCGCAGCATTAGGCGCTTCATTAGCTCTATCTGGAAACGTGATGGGGCCGATTCTATTTTTCGTAGCCTTCAACGCGATTCGTTTGGCGATGAAATGGTTTGGCTTGACCTATGGTTTCAGTAAAGGGATGGATATTGTCAAAGATCTATCCGGCAACCTATTGCAAAAATTGACCGAAGGCGCAACGATTTTGGGATTGTTCATTATGGGTGTGCTGGTAACAAAATGGACGACCATCAATATTCCGTTAGTTGTATCAAAAACACCTGGCGCGGATGGGAAAACAGTGATTACAACAGTGCAAAATGTTTTGGATGATCTAGTACCCGGATTGCCGGCATTAGGCTTAACCTTGCTGATGATGTATCTATTGAAGAAAAAAGTGAGCCCAATCGTTTTGATCTTTGTCTTATTTGCGGTAGGAATTATCGGTTATTGGTTGGGAATCTTAGCTTAATCGTCAGTTCTGTTTCTTGCATTGGAAAGGACAACAAAAATCAGATTCACTTTGCATAATTTTTGGAGAATAAATCAAAAAATGAGTTCGTTAATAGGAACTAGGAGGAATAGTAGTGAAAACAAAGGCAGTGCGTTTATATGGTAAGAAAGATTTGCGCTTGGAGGAATTTGAATTACCTGAAATCAAAGAAAATGAAATTTTAGCATCCGTAATCACTGACAGTATTTGCATGTCGACATGGAAGTTAGCGAACCAAGGAGCGGATCATAAGAAAGCGCCAAACGATCTTGCGGAAAATCCGATCATCATCGGCCATGAATTTTGTGGTGAGTTATTAGAAGTTGGCGGGAAATGGGCGCACAAATATAAGAAGGGTGAGCGTTATGTCTTGCAGGCGAATCTGCAATTACCAGATCGTCCGGATTGCCCAGGCTATTCGTATGCTTATACTGGCGGAGACGCTACGTACATCGTGATCTCTGAGGATGTCATGAATCAGGATTGTTTGATCCCTTATAAAGGCGAGACCTATTTTGAAGGTTCCCTAATCGAACCCTTGTCTTGTGTGATCGGTGCTTTCGAAGCGAACTATCACTTAAAAGAAGGTTCCTATGAGCATAAGATGGGAATCAAGGCTGATGGCAGCTTATTGATTATGGGTGGTACTGGACCAATGGGACTATTGGCGATCGATTATGCGCTGCATGGTCCAATCAAACCGAAAAAAATGGTCGTAACGGATCGAGACGAAGAAAAATTAGCTCGTGCAGCTAAATTATATCCAAGTCAAAATGGTATCGAAGTTTCTTATGTAAATGTAGCGGATGTCGACGATCAAGTCAGTCTATTGAAGGAAACAGCCGGTGGTGGCTTCGATGATATTTTTGTTATGATTCCTGTTGGTCCGGTTGTCAGTGATGCAGCAGCGATGTTGAATCCAGATGGCTGTCTTAATTTCTTTGCTGGACCGCAAGACAAGGAATTTTCGGCCAACGTGAACTTTTACGATGTTCATTATTCATTCACTCATTTCGTGGGAACTTCTGGCGGGAATACAGAGGACATGCGAAAAGCAGTCAAGCTGATTGAAGACAAACAAGTAAAAGTGGCAAATGTCGTTACGCATGTCTTAGGTTTAGATGCGGTAGGCGAAACGACCTTGAATCAACCAGCCATCGGCGGTGGGAAAAAATTAGTTTATACTCATAAACAGTCAGAGTTGAAGAAATTATCAGAGATTGAGACGGATTCCGAATTAGGTAAAATCTTGGCAGAAACAGATGGGATTTGGAGTAAGAAAGCAGAAAATTACGTTCTGAAATATTATCCAAATATTTAATATTTTATTTAGAAAATGAATTAATCGCTTTTTCTTACGAATGCCATTTTTTCAATGTTCGTGTTTTAAAGTGGAAATGAGAAAGATCGCCGCAGTGTATTTCTGTACCTGCGGTGATCTTTTTTTATAGATTATCTTTCAAAAATTGAACGGTTGCAAGGTATGCGAGGTCTGAATATCCTTCCCCGTGAACAGTACCGGTAATCAATTTGGTTTCGCTTGGAACGCCTTTTTCGGAAAGAGCTGCTTGTAATTTATAAACGCCGGATAAAGGAACTAGTTCTTTCAATGAATTAGCGATAAAAAGCGGACCACTGTTATTTGAGACTCGAGATAATGGATCGGCTTGCCTTAAAAGATCGCTGTTTTGGTTTACATAGTTTAAAATAAACCATTTGTAAAAGGCATCGTTTGCACCATCCTGATCGATTTTTCCGCTCGCTTGTTTATCAAAGTCAGGTTTTTGGTTCATCGCTGCTAGTACATCCGGATGTTTTTGTACCCAATCGTAGAGATCAATGATCCCGGACCATGAGGCTGCTGGAATCCCTCTTTGCAAAGCTAATTCAATGGCTAAATTACCGCCGGCTGAAGAGCCTAATGCGGCGATTTTTCCATTTATTGGAAAATCACTCTTCGTTAGCCAATCGTAAACGTTCAGTATATCATCCAGTGCGGCTGGAAAAATATGCGTCGGTGCTAATCGGTAATTAGGTGCAATTACAAGAAAACCGTCCGCTGATAAGCGTTCTGCTAGAGCAGTTTCTTTATTTTTGTCACCTCGGAACCACCCGCCGCCATGAATTAAGAGAATTGCGGCTTCAATTGTTTTAGGTTCGTAAATGTCTAAGCCCAATTGCTTTTCTTCATCATATACATAGTCTTTGATCACATTGTTCCGCTCCTTTTATCAATGAAATGCTTTTCTTCAAAAAAATCTTTTAGTGGATCTTGTGGTTTCTACAGTCTTTAATCTACGCTCTTTTCTTCACAGAGCAAGCAAGAAGTCTTGTCTTTTGTTGAAAAGGGCTTTCTTTCTAATTTTTCCTTTGCTACACTTAGAAAAAATGCAGAGAGAAGGTCCATGATGAAGATCACCATCAAAGAAATCGCTGAAATGGCAGGCGTTTCAGTTACGACTGTATCGCAAATCTTAAATAATAAGGGCAGTCGATTCAGCGAACAGACACGTAAAAAGGTCCTAGCGATCGTTGAAGAGCATCAATATAAACCGGATTTTTTTGCGGCCAACTTGATCAATCGCCATTCGAAAACGATTGGGATGATCGTACCGGATGTGACAGACTTTTTCTTCTCAAAAGTGATTGAAGGGGTAGAAAGTTATTTAAACCCATTAGGCTACATGATTATTTTATGTAATTCACGCCATGACATTGAACAAGAAAAACGTTATTTAAATGAATTGTCGCATCGTTCAGTAGATGGGATTTTATTAGCGACGCCCAACCATTTAGAGGATGAACATAAACTAGGCAGTGATTTTTACCGCAAACACCCGATTGTATTGATCGACCGTGGGTTGAATGATCGGGATTGGGGTCAGTTGCTGGTTGAGGAGTATGCGGGTGCACAGGAAGTATTACGGATGCTGGTAGATAAAGGGCATCGCCATATAGGGATGTTGAAGGAGAGTCTGGGCTATTATCAACTGACAGAACGTGTTAAGGCCTATCGTCAAGTCGTTTTTGAGTATCAATTACCCTTTGAAGAAAATTATATTGCTTCGGGAGAATTAACGATTGCTGGTGGTTATCATGCGGCCAGAGAAGTATTAAAGAATAAGAAGATCACAGCAATTTTTTGCGGGAATGACGAAATGGCAATTGGCTGTTATCAAGCGATTTATGAAGCTGGATTGAGAGTTCCAGAGGATATTTCTGTAGTTGGTTTTGATGGGTTAGAGGTCAGCAAGTATATGGTACCGCCGTTGACGACGGTATTTCAACCGAGTACTGAAATTGGTTTTTCGGCGGCTAAATTTTTAGTCGATGCGATTAATTTCCCTTCTCAGCGAATTCCGAATAAAATCTTCCAAACTAAATTAATTATTCGTGAGAGTGTGAAAGAAGTGATTCAGGGTTGACAATGGGTTCCGTACCCGTTATAGTAGCAATGGCAGCGCTAACAGAAAGCGCTTCTTCGTTAAGTAAACTGTTTTACTAAAGTGGTTTACCTTTCGCCATTTTATTGTATAATATCTTTTGAAGCTTGGAGGAAAACCTATGAGAATGGTAGATTTGATAGAGAAAAAGAGAGACGGAAATGTTCTATCAAAGGAGCAAATCGATTTTATTATTGAAGGTTATACAGACGGTAGTATTCCAGATTATCAGATGAGTGCGTTATTGATGGCGATATTTTATCAAGACATGACAGATGAAGAAATATCTCATTTAACTTTAGCTATGGCAAATTCAGGTGACATCATTGATTTATCTTCGATTGAAGGAATCAAGGTGGATAAGCATTCGACCGGCGGTGTTGGCGATACGACAACTTTAGTATTGGCTCCGCTTGTGGCAAGTGTCGGCGTACCCGTTGCTAAAATGTCTGGAAGAGGTCTTGGTTTTACTGGCGGTACCTTAGATAAATTCGAATCGATCCCCGGCTTTAAAATTGAATTATCTGATCAAGAGTTCATTGATATCGTGAATAAAAGCAAAGTTGCTGTAATCGGTCAGTCAGGAAATCTGGCTCCCGCGGATAAGAAGCTTTACGCCTTGCGTGATGTAACGGCAACGGTTGACTCTATCCCATTGATCGCCAGCTCGATCATGAGTAAAAAAATCGCAGCAGGTGCTGATGCCATCGTTTTAGACGTAACGACTGGTGATGGCGCCTTTATGAAAGACATTGAAGATGCCAAGCGTTTAGCCAAGACAATGGTACGGATCGGAAAACTAGCAGGTCGTCAGACGATGGCTGTTATCTCGGACATGTCAGAGCCATTAGGTGAAGCGATCGGAAATAGCTTAGAGATCGTCGAAGCCATAGATACGCTAAAAGGAAATGGTCCAGCAGATCTTACCGAAATGTGCTACGTACTAGGTAGTCAAATGGTGGTACTGGCTAAAAAAGCAGAGACATTGGAAGAAGCTCGAATAATGCTGGAAGAAGCACTTCATTCAGGCAGAGCATTAGAAAAATTCCGTGAGATGGTCAAAGATCAAGGCGGCGATCCAACAGTGATCGATCAGACTGATAAAATCTTGACGGCTCAATATGAAATCGAGCTGCCAGCTAAAGCTTCTGGGTATGTAACAAAACTAGTTGCTAATGAAATTGGGATCGCAGCAATGCTGTTAGGCGCGGGACGCAAGACCAAGGAAGACGATATCGATCATGCTGTTGGCATCAAGCTCCACAAAAAAATCGGTGATGAAGTGGCTGAAGGCGAATCATTATTAACGATTTATGCGAACTCGGCTGAGATTGACGATGTGAAGAAACTACTTTATCAGAATATTTCTATTGGAGCTACGCCTGAAGAACCTATTTTGATTCATGATGTTATTACAGAATAAGTATTTAAAACTTTTTTATAACAAGAAAGAATATATTATAATAAGAAGAAGCGGGGAATCATAAATGGAAATCAATCGAATGATCGACCACACAATTTTAAAAGCGGATGCACAATTAGCAGACGTGATGAAAATTATTGAAGAAGCAAAAAAATATCGTTTCTACTCTGTCTGCATTAATCCGACTTGGGTAGCTCTTGCAGCCAAAGAATTGCAAGGCGAACCAGTTGCTGTTTGTACAGTAATCGGCTTCCCATTAGGTGCAAATACAACAGAAACAAAAGCGTTCGAAGCAGCAAATGCAATCGAAAACGGTGCTGATGAAGTCGATATGGTCATCAATATCAGTGAACTGAAAGATGGAAACGACGAAAAAGTTCAAAAAGATATCGAGGCAGTTGTCGCTGCGGCTAAAGATAAAGCGTTAGTCAAAGTGATCATCGAAACGTCTCTATTAACGAATGAAGAAAAAATCAAAGCGTGTGAATTAGCGAAAGCAGCGGGCGCAGACTTTGTTAAGACCTCTACTGGTTTTTCAACAGGCGGCGCGACCGTTGAAGATGTACGCTTGATGCGTGCAACAGTTGGACCTGAAATGGGCGTCAAAGCTTCTGGCGGTATCCAAAATGCGAAAGAAGCAGAAGCAATGATCGAAGCAGGCGCGACACGTTTAGGCGCCAGCTCAGGTGTTGCCATTATGAACGGACTTTCCGGTACGGGGTACTAAGATCGGAGGCAGTACACATGAGTAAGCAAGAATGGATCGACATTGCTGTTGAGGCATTAGATAAGGCCTATGTTCCATATTCAAAATTTCCAGTTGGGGCTTGTCTGGTAACCAAAGAAGGCAAAACCTATCAAGGCATCAATATTGAGAATGCCTCATACGGCTTGACGAATTGTGCGGAACGCACCGCCTTTTTCAAAGCTGTTTCAGAAGGCGAAAGAGAATTTAGTCATTTAGTGATCGCCGGTCATACACCAGAACCAATTTCTCCATGCGGCGCCTGCCGCCAAGTCATGGCAGAATTTTGTGACCCAGCGATGCCAGTAACCTTAGTCGGTGACAACGGTGTATTAAAAGAGATGACCGTTGAAGGGTTACTGCCATATATCTTCACTGATAAAGATTTATAAACCATGTTCATTCAGTCGCAGGACTGTTGAAAAAATCATATTTAGGGGGCTTTACAGAAATGAAAAAAGCAAAATTATTTGGCCTAGGTACCGTGGCAATGGCAGCATTGCTAGCATTAGGAGCTTGCGGCGGAGGCGGCGGTTCAACTGATTCTTCAGGTGGAGCAGCTAAGGAAGATGGAAAACACAGTGTTGCGATCGTAACAGATATCGGTGGAGTGGACGACCGTTCATTTAACCAAAGTGCTTGGGAAGGTCTTCAAGCTTGGGGTAAAAAACACGATATCAAAAAAGGTAATGGCGGATACAACTATATCCAATCAAACGATGCTTCTGAATATGAACAAAATATCTCACAAGCTGTTTCAAACGGATTTAACACAGTCTTCGGGATTGGTTACTTACTAGCTGACCCAATCTCAGCAGCAGCAGATCAAAATGCAGACACAAACTTCGTTATCATCGATTCAGTGATCGATGGCAAGAAAAACGTCGCTTCAGCAACCTTTAAAGACCAAGAAGCAGCTTACCTAGCAGGTGTAGCGGCAGCTGAAACAACTAAATCTAATAAATTAGGTTTTGTTGGTGGTGAAGAAGGAGCCGTTATCGACCGCTTTGAAGCTGGTTTCGTTAAAGGTGTAGAAGATACTGCTAAAAAATTAGACAAAGACATTTCTGTAGACGTACAATACGCAGCTTCATTTGGTGATCCAGCTAAAGGTAAAGCATTAGCGGCTAATATGTACAACGGTGGAATTGACATTATTTATCATGCTTCAGGCGGTACAGGTCAAGGGGTCTTCTCAGAAGCAAAAGCTCGTAACGAAAAATTAGACGAAGCTGACAAACTTTGGGTTATCGGTGTAGATAGCGACCAACAAAAAGAAGGTAAATACACATCTAAAGACGGTAAAGAAAGCAACTTCTGTTTAACTTCAACACTTAAAGGTGTAGGTGCAGCGGTTCAAGATATCTCTACTCGTGCATTAGAAGATAAATTCCCTGGCGGCGAACACTTGTCATACGGTTTGAAAGACGGCGGTGTTGATTTAACTGACGGATTCCTTTCAGACGATGCAAAAGCAGCTGTCAAAGAAGCAAAAACTCAAGTTTCTGATGGCGATATCAAAGTTCCAGAAACTCCAGAAAAATAAACAATGAGGTGACCATAGCCTCCAGCCAAGTGAGGCTATGGTCTCTTTTTTTAAAGCAAAGCCTTCTTTTTTTAGCCAAGTCACAGCCTGTGCTGGGTTTGGCTAAGGGAAGAACGCCCTTAGCGTTGCACTGTTTTGTCAGGTTTAGAAAGCGATAGGATGTGAAAAGAAAGTGACAGAAGAGCAAAATGTCATTGAGATGCGCAATATCACCAAACAATTTGGCACATTTAAAGCAAATGACAACATCAATCTACAGATCCGTAAAGGCGAGATCCATGCACTTTTAGGGGAAAATGGTGCCGGTAAATCGACACTGATGAATGTTTTGTCCGGTTTATTACAGCCAACATCGGGTGAGATTTTGATGGACGGTCAAAAGGTTGATATCTCAAGCCCAACTAGAGCCAATCAATTAGGGATCGGGATGGTCCATCAACATTTCATGTTAGTTGATGCCTTTACCGTTACGGAAAACATTATTTTAGGCAGCGAACCCAATAAAGGCGGCATATTGGACAAAAAGGAAGCCAAAGCAGAAATCGAACGTTTGTCGCGAGAATATGGTTTGAAAGTAGATCCAGATGCATACATACGAGACATCTCAGTTGGGATGCAGCAACGGGTTGAAATTTTAAAAACCTTATACCGTGGTGCCAATGTCTTGATTTTTGACGAACCAACAGCGGTATTGACTCCGCAAGAAATCGATGAGTTGATCAACATCATGGAAGGGTTGATCAAAGAAGGCAAATCGATCATTTTGATCACGCATAAATTGGATGAGATCAAAAAGGTAGCGGATCGTTGTTCTGTTATCCGTCGGGGACAATACATCGGAACAGTCGATGTGAAGGATGTCAGCTCACAACAATTAGCGGATATGATGGTTGGCCGCTCAGTTTCCTTCAAAACGGATAAGATTGCTGCGACACCAGGTGAAACAGTTCTTTCTATTAAAGACTTAGTGGTGAAAGAAAGCCGCGGCTTGGACGCAGTTAAAAACTTGTCGTTGGATGTTCATCGAGGTGAAGTAGTCGGGATCGCCGGGATCGATGGCAACGGTCAGACTGAATTGATTCAAGCATTGACTGGTCTGAGAAAAGTCGAAAGCGGGACTGTAACGATCAACGGAGAAGATGCGACCGGGAAAGCACCGCGTCAAATCACTGAAATCGGGGTCGGCCATGTGCCGGAGGACCGTCATAAATACGGACTTATCTTACCTTTACCGTTGTCTGAAAACATTGCTTTGCAATCTTACTACCATGCACCATTCAGTAAAAATGGTATTTTAAACTACGGCGAGATCGATCGTTACGCGACACGTTTGATCGAAGAATACGATGTGCGGACGACCAGCGAAAAAGCACCTGCCGCTTCTCTTTCAGGAGGGAATCAGCAAAAAGCAATCATCGCCCGGGAAGTTGATCGTGATCCAGATCTATTGATTGTTTCACAACCAACACGCGGACTAGACGTAGGTGCGATCGAATACATCCACAAACGCTTGGTTGAACAGCGGGATAAACAAAAAGGTGTGCTACTTGTCAGTTTTGAGTTAGATGAAATTTTGAATGTCTCTGATCGTATCGCGGTTATCCACGCAGGTGAGATCGTCGGGATCGTGGATCCGAAAGAAACTTCTGAAAATGAACTTGGTCTGTTGATGGCTGGTTACAGTTTAGAAGAGGCGCGAGCAGAATTAGCAAAGGCTGGTGAGACAAATGAATGATCGCTCAGAGCGTATTAGAAACATTTTAGTACCGATTATTTCAGTAATTTTTGGATTTATTCTTGGAGCCATCTTGATGGCGATATTTGGTTTTAATCCAATCGAGGGCTATAACGCGATGTTCAGCTCAGCTTTCCAAAGCAAAATGTCGATTGGCGAAATCTTAGTTAGTGCGGGGCCTCTGATTTTTACAGCGTTAGGCTTTTCGGTTGCCAATTCAGCTGGCTTCTTTAACGTCGGGCTTTCTGGTCAGGCTTTATGCGGCTGGGTAGCAAGTATTTGGGTAGCGCTAAGCATGCCTGATTCACCGAAAATCGTTGTAGTACCATTAGCAATTATTGTTGGCGCATTAGCGGGGGCTGTAGCTGCTGCGATTCCTGGTTTCCTACGGGCGTTCTTTGGAACCAGTGAAGTTATTGTTACGATCATGATGAACTATGTGATTTTGTATACCGCAAACCATATTGTAAACCATGTGATGTCACCAGATATTATTTCTAATAAAGGGGTCACAAAAGCAGTTGGGCTGAATGCTTCATTGCGTGAACCTTGGTTGACGAATATTTTTGGTGGTTCACGAGTAAACATGGGGTTTATCTTAGCATTGATTTTCTTAGTAGTCGTTTGGTTCATAATGAAGCGTACGACATTAGGGTTTGAAATTCGTTCCGTTGGGTTGAACCCATTTGCCTCTGAATATGCTGGGATGAGCAGTAAACGGACGATCGTGATCTCAATGATCATTTCCGGCGCTTTAGCTGGTTTGGGCGGTGTCGTTTATGGTTTAGGAACATTCATGAACTACTTTGTTCAAGGAACATCAGTCAGCATCGGGTTTGACGGAATGGCTGTTTCATTATTAGGAAACGGCAGTTCAGTCGGAATATTATTATCAGCATTATTATTTAGCGTTTTGAAACTTGGCGGACAAGGAATGCAGTTCTCAGGTATTCCTAGTGAATTAGCCAATAGTGTCATTCCATTGATCATCTTCTTCGTAGCGATCAACTACATCGTACGTGTGGGTCTAGCAAAAGTAATGGGCGGTAAAAAAGAAGTTGAAACTGTCCAAGAAATAGAAAGTGCTCCGAACGAAGAATCTGAAAAAGGGGGCAAAGTCTAATGAATATGGATTTGTTGGCTTCAATTATTGCTCAGACGCTTGTGTATTCTGCACCATTGATCTTAACTGCGCTTGGCGGAGTATTTTCTGAACGAAGCGGGATTGTAAACGTTGGTTTGGAAGGAATCATGGTAGCGGGTGCCTTCAGCTCCGTTGTATTTAATCTGGCTTTTGCCGATCAGTTCGGTGCGATGACACCATGGCTCGGCGTTTTAGTCGGCGGTTTAGCCGGAATGGCGTTCTCATTGCTGCATGCAGTGGCGACAGTTAGTTTCCGAGCCGATCACATTATCAGTGGTACTGTAATGAATCTGTTAGCTCCTCCGTTAGCGATCTTCTTGATCAAAGTAATTTACGGAAAAGGGCAAACAGATACGATTCAACAACAATTTGGCTACTTTGATTTTCCAGGATTGAGTAAAATCCCTGTTCTGGGTGAGTTGTTCTTTAAAAATACGAGCTTACCAGCCTACTTCGCGATTTTAGTCGCTGTAATTTCTTGGTTTGTCATTTTCAAAACACGTTTTGGTTTACGCCTGCGTTCTGTCGGTGAAAATCCACAGGCAGCAGATACGCTGGGAATCAATGTTTATGTATTGCGCTATTCTGGTGTTTTACTATCTGGTTTCTTAGGCGGAATGGGTGGAGCAGTCTTCGCGCAATCAATCGCAGGACGTTTCGCAGCAACGACGATCGCTGGACAAGGATTTATCTCATTGGCAGCGATGATCTTTGGTAAATGGAACCCGCTAGGTGCGATGGGTGCCGCGATCTTCTTTGGTTTCGCGCAAAACTTGAGTATCGCAGGTTCGAACTTACCAATCATCTCACAAATCCCAGACGTGTACCTGCAATCAGCACCATATGTATTGACCATCATCGTACTGGTTCTCTTCTTAGGAAAATCAGCCGCACCAAAAGCCGATGGCGTCAACTACATCAAATCAAAATAATTCTTTTGTTTTTAAAGGGCGGGACTATGGGACAATGTTTCTTAGTCACGCCCTTTTTTGCCAGTCCAACTTTTCGCAGTTGCTCAAAGTCGGACTGGCAAAATGAAGGTTTAAAACTATATATTGATACGCGCTCTTTAGTTGGATGGTATGCGTACGAAAATAAAAGAATTTTTACGACAGCAAAAATTCTTACTATACTTGTGAGCTAGCTGCCAGTCCAGTGTCTGCTCTAAGCTCAGTGGAACGGCATATGTGGTGAGAATCAAACTGATTTTTTCGTTTTTTGAAAAATGATTTCCTTACTAGTGAGCTAGCTGCATTCCTCATTTTGGGGGTATAGCAAAGACACTTAATAGCTTTTATTTTACGGAACACAAGCAACCCAATATACTGGAAGTGGCACTAGTTTCAAACAGAAGCATCGTTAAATCATGAGCGGGAGTTTCTGCTTGCTCATTTAGATATAAATCAATAGAAAGAGGGAATAGAAATGTTTAAGCGCATTCACTTAGTCGTTATGGATTCTGTCGGTATCGGAGAAGCACCAGATGCTGAAAAATTTGGAGATGTTGGTTCAGATACATTAGGTCATATTGCTGAAAAAGCTGGATTGAATATTCCGCATTTGGAACAGCTTGGTCTTGGAACGATTCGTCCGTTGAAAGGTGTTAAGGATGTAGCGGATCATGATGGTTACGCTACGAAATTAGAAGAAATTTCTGTGGGTAAAGATACGATGACTGGTCATTGGGAAATTGCTGGCTTGAATATTCAAACACCATTCCGTGTTTTCCCAGAAGGTTTCCCGCAGGAATTGCTGGACAAAATCTCTGAATTTTCTGGTCGCGGCATTATTATGGGCGCGAATAAGCCTTATAGTGGTACTGAAGTAATCAAAGATTTTGGCGAAGAACAAATGAAGACAGGCGATTTGATCATTTATACTTCTGCTGACCCTGTATTGCAGATCGCAGCACATGAGGAAATCATTCCGTTAGAAGAATTGTACAAGATTTGTCAGTATGTTCGTGATATTACTAAAGACGATCCTTATATGATCGGCCGTATTATTGCTCGTCCTTATCTAGGGGAACCAGGCGACTTTACTCGTACCAGCAACCGTCATGACTATGCCCTTGATCCCTTTGGCAAAACTGTTTTGGATTCATTGAAGGACAATGGCAAAGATGTGATCGCAGTTGGTAAGATTAACGATATTTTCAACGGACAAGGGATCACAGATGCGGTTCGGACGAAGAGCAACATGGATGGCGTCGACAAGCTATTAGACGTAATGAAGACTGATTTCACTGGGTTGAGCTTTACGAATTTAGTTGATTTTGATGCATTGTTTGGTCATCGCCGCGATGTTGTTGGTTATGCTCATGCAATCGAAGAATTTGATTTACGGCTTCCAGAAATTTTAGATGCGATGCAAGAAGATGATCTGTTGATGATCACTGCCGATCACGGAAATGATCCAACCTTTGCAGGAACAGATCATACGCGTGAGTATGTGCCGTTCTTGGTTTACAGCAAAAAAATGGCGGAACAAGGAAAGTTACCGCAAGGCTACTATTCAGATATCGCTGCGACGATCGCGGAAAACTTCGATGTACCAGCAACTGAAAATGGCGAAAGTTTCTTAAAATTATTGAAATAAAAAATACTCAGAAAAAGGAGCATTTTATGACAGACTTACAGGACAAAATTCAACAGACGGCTAGCTACATTCAGGACAAAGGGGTTGCGGATGTCGCGTTTGGTTTGATTTTAGGGTCAGGACTAGGCGAATTAGCAGAAGAAATCGAAAATCCAGTAGTGATCCCTTACAATGAAATCCCGCATTTTCCAGTATCAACCGTAGTTGGTCATGCTGGACAATTAGTTTATGGCAGCCTAGCGGAAAAAAATGTTTTGGCGATGCAAGGCCGTTTCCATTATTATGAAGGAAATACGATGGAGACAGTAACATACCCCGTTCGTGTTATGGCTGCACTAGGCATTCATTCAGTAGTCGTAACAAATGCAGCTGGCGGCGTGAATGAAGGCTTCCAACCAGGCAATTTGATGTTGATCACGGATCATATCAATTTCATGGGAACCAATCCATTGATCGGTCCAAATGATGAAAACATGGGGCCGCGCTTCCCAGATATGAGTGCAGCTTATACGAAAGAATATCAAGAAAAAGCACGAGAAGTTGCGAATAAATTAGCGATTGACCTGCAAGAAGGTGTTTATCTTGGCATGACTGGACCAACTTATGAAACACCAGCAGAAATTCGGATGGCGCGAACGATCGGTGCGGATGCGGTCGGTATGTCGACTGTTCCAGAAGTAATCGTAGCGGCGCATAGCGGACTGAACGTTTTAGGAATTTCTTGTATCACCAACTTAGCGGCTGGTATGCAAGCCAACTTGAATCACGCGGAAGTTGTCGAAACGACTGAACGTGTGAAAGAAGACTTCAAGAAATTAATCAAAGAAACATTGGCAGTACTTTAATTCATTCGTAGGAATAAGGATGCCAGTCCAACTTTTCGCAGTTGCCAGTTCTACTTCTTGCTTCAGCAAGAATAGTAGAATGGTCTGCGTACGAGAATCGTTTGAATTTTTACGTTAGAAAAATTCATAACTTAAATAGGAATAAGGAGGAATACAATGAGCGTTCATATTGAAGCGAAGCAAGGTGAAATCGCAGATAAGATTTTATTGCCAGGAGATCCGTTGCGGGCAAAATTTATCGCGGAGAATTTTTTAGAGGATGCAACATGCTATAACAACGTGCGAGGCATGTTAGGCTATACAGGAACTTATAAAGGTGAACGAGTTTCTGTTCAAGGTACAGGGATGGGGATGCCTTCAGCTGGTATCTACGCGCAAGAGCTGATCCAATCTTACGGCGTAAAAAAATTAATTCGTGTAGGTACATGTGGAGCATTGTCTAAAGATGTTCACGTTCGTGATCTGATCATCGCACAAGGCGCGGTGACTAGTTCATCTATGGTGAAAAAACATTTTCCAGATTTCCATTTTGCACCGATCGCTGATTTTGATTTGATGATGAAATCTTATGAAGTGGCGATGGAAAAAGGCTTCACCACTCATGTTGGCAATGTGTTGTCAGAAGATACTTTCTATAAAGATGATTTGGCACCAACATTCAAATTAGCGGAATATGGTGTCTTGGGTGTTGAAATGGAAGCTGCGATCTTGTATTACTTGGGCGCGAAATTTAATGTTCAAGCATTAGGTATCATGACAGTCAGCGATCATATGGTGACTGGAGAAGAAACGACTTCAGAAGAACGTCAAAATACATTTAAAGATATGATGTATGTTGGGTTGGAAACACTGATTGCTTAAAAATAGGACTAACGCCCTTTTTTGAATAGATTTAAATAATTTCACTACCTTCCTTATGAGAGTATTCGAACTCACAAAATAAGGAAGGTTATTTTGTGTAAAGAAAATACTTTGTACAAGTATGGTTCTAAAAAACAAAATATAGTCATTTTTTTTGTTTTTGAAGACCATATCAATATTTTTTATAACATGTAAGAATATGGACAAAGGAGATGAGTTACTTGAGAAAAATCACAACAACAAAATTTATGTATGATATCGGTGCTTTGGCAATTGTTCGAACAGAGACTTTTGAGCGGGCGTCTGAAATCGCTGAAGGCTGTATTGCAGGTGGCATTCCAGTTATGGAAATGAGTTTCACCTTGAATAATGCAGGGGAGATCATCCAACAACTAAAGAAAAAATATGGTGTTTCTTTATGTGTGGGTGCAGGGACAGTGTTAGATTCCGAGACTGCGAGATATGCAATTCTAAAAGGGGCGGATTTTATTATCTCTCCAAATTTTAACTTAAGTGTCGCACAGGTTTGTAACCGCTATCAGATTCCTTATGCACCAGGTTGTACAAGTATTACTGAAGGTGTGGACGCATTAAGTGCAGGGGCAACATTTATCAAAGCTTTTCCAATATCAGATTTTTATGGAAACCAATTAGTTAAGGTCTTTAAAACGCCAATTCCAGATATGCCAATCTTAGCTAGTGGTGGAATCACTTTAGAAAATTTAGATCAATGGATGGAAAATGGGACGGATATCTGTGGATTTGGCTCTTTACTAACTAAGGGTACATCAAAGGAAATCGAATATAATGCAAAAAAAATCGCAGAAATTATCAAAGACTATAGATAGAAAGAGGGAAAAGTAATGATTGCATTAACACGAGTAGATTTTCGCTTGATTCATGGACAAGTGATTACACGTTGGCTGAAGCAATGTGATATCAACGAAATCGTAACAGTCGATACCGAATTAAGCAAGGATACGTTCATGCAGGATGTGTTCAAGATGGCTGCACCAAAAGGAGTGAAGATTAGTGTAGTTTCTTCGGAACAAGCAGTTGCGGTACAGGAAAAAGGAGGGTTAGATAAAAATCGTGTATTGCTATTGTTCAAGAGTGTAAAAGAATTATGTTCCACTGTGGAAAAGGGATTGCAGTTAGAAGAGGTTCAAATCGGTGGTTTAGGTGGAGGGCCTGGCAGAAAAGCTGTAAATAATGCCATTACTCTAGATAGAGCCGATGCGGATCAATTGCTGGATTTAGAGACAAGGGGGATCAGCGTTTATTTTCAAACAACGCCAGATTATCCTTCTGAAACATTGAAAAATGCAGTAGCAAAACTATAAAAATGAAAAGGAGATTGTCATGGTTATTCAATCAGCGTTAGTAGGACTTATTTATTGGATCGCAATGGGAAGGGCGCAGTATTTCTTCTCTTTTGCTTTTCGTAAGCCGGTTGTTTTAGGCGTATTTATTGGGTTAGTTTTTGGGGATGTTCAGCAAGGACTATTGTATGGAGCAACGATCCAACTGATTTACATGGGTGGGATCGAAGCTGGAGGAAATATTCCAAGTGACCAAGCATTAGCTGCATGTATCGCCATTCCGGCGGCTTTATTAAGTAATTTAGATGCGAATGCTGCGGTGGCATTAGCTGTTCCTTTTGGTGTATTAGGAGTATTGATCAACAATGTGCGTCGTACGTTCAACTCTTTTTACAATACGCGAGCAGATAAATTAATTGAGGAAGGCAAATATGATCAGCTGTCCTTGTATTCATTCTTGATTCCGTGGCTTACAAATGGCATCTTATATTTTACTCCGGTATTCATTTCAACATTATTTGGAGCAAATGTCGTCAAAGCGTTTATCAATGTGATTCCTGAATGGTTGATGAATGGTTTGTCCAATGCCGGTGCAATGCTTCCAGCTTTAGGATTTGCGTTAACACTAGTAGTTATGGGTAAGAAGCAATATTTACCATTCTTTGTTTTAGGTTTTTTCGCCTATTCAGTAATGGGCTTTTCGATGCTGACAGGTGCTGTCTTCGCTGTATGTATTGCGATGATCAGTTCTTTATTCAAACAAACTTCTGATGAGGAGGATTACGCATGAGCGAAGTAGGTACAGTTTCAGAAAAAAGAGTTACTCGCATGGATTTATTCAAAGCTTGGTGGAAATGGACATTGGCAGTGGAAGTTCCCGTAAGTTTTGACCGGATGCAAGCGTTGGCTTTCAGCTATTCTTTAAATAAAATTTTGCAAAAAATCTATAAGGATGATCCTGATGAGCTGCAAGCTTCGATGAAGCGTCATGTTCAAATGTTTAACACCAACTGTGATTGGGGAAGTGTCATTCACGGAATCATCATTTCACTGGAAGAGCAACGTGCGATGGGAAATGAAGAGATCACACCTGAGATGATGGAGTCGTTGAAAATTGGGTTGATGGGTCCTTTAGCTGGGATCGGTGATAGTGTGGATCAAGGAATCGTTGCAACAATCCCACTAGCGATTTTTGTTCCGATGGCATTGGAAGGATCTGTATTAGCTGCTTTTATTCCAGGACTGATTTATCTTGCATGGTCTTACGGCTGGTCATGGTTCTTATTTAACAAAGGCTATTCATTAGGTAAAAACTCGGTTATGACGATTCTACAATCGGGAGCGATCAAGAAGGTTATCGATATTGCGAGTATTGTAGGCTTATTCATGATCGGTTGTCTATCGGCTGCTTATGTCAAATTTGAGACGATTTTAGAATTTGTGAGTAAAACGGAAACAGTTTCTGTTCAGGAAATTTTGAATGGGATGCTGCCAAATCTTCTGCCATTCTGTTTAGTAATGGCCATGTATTTCTACATTATTAAAAAAGGACCGAAGTATTTAAACATTATTCTTGTAACGATGGCATTAGCTATTTTACTGACGTTCTTAGGAATCATTTAGAGGAGGGGCTAGATGAAAGTCTTAATAACACCACGAGGGTTTGCCGCTTATGGTTTAGATTATGTGGAGAAAATGCAGGCGGCCGGCTTAGAGGTTCACTACAACGATACTGGATTAGCCTATTCGCCAGAAGAATTTGCCAAGCTTGCTAAAGATGCAGATGCAATCATTGTAGGCGTAGACAAAATGGATCGAGCATTGATCGACAATTGCTCGAAATTAAAGGCGATTTGTAAATTCGGTGTGGGAACGGATAACATCGATGTCGCGTATGCGGAAAGTAAAAATATCTATGTAGGCAGAACGATCGGTTCTAATTCGAACGCGGTAGCCGAGCATGTGATGAGTTTTATCTATTGCGAGTCGAAAAATCTATGGACGACGATTCGTGAGGTGAAGAATCATGGGTGGGCAAAACCCACAGGCTTTGAAGTGCGGGAGAAAGTATTGGGGATCATCGGTTTTGGGGCAATTGGAAAACAATTAGCCAAACAAGCAGTAGGCGTAGGCATGACTGTCCAAGTAAATGATGTGTTCGATATTCCAACAGAAGTATTAGACGAGTACCAAGTTGAAAAAGTCGAATTGGAACATTTACTGGAAAGTTCAGATTATATCTCGCTACACCTACCATTAATCAATAATACCAAAAATATGATCTCAACAAAAGAATTTAAAAAAATGAAAAACAACGCCTGTTTATTGAATGCTGCAAGAGGCGGTATCGTAGATGAACAAGCGTTGTATCAAGCATTGAAAACAGGAGAAATCAGAAGTGCCTGCTTTGATGTGTTCAGTACAGAACCACCAGCGGAAGACGAGCCGTTGTTGGATTTGGATAATTTCTTATTGACCTCTCATACTGGAGCACGAACCGTGGAATCAGAAAAACGGACCTGTGAATATTCATCAAGAATTATTATGGAACAATTACAAGTTGTATGTCACGAATGAAAAGAGGAAACGAAATGGCGAAATTGAACATCATTGTAGCAACACACGGGCAGTTCGGTGAAGAGTTGGTAAAATCAGCAGAAATGATCATCGGATCAACAGAAAATGTCTATAATCTATCGCTGCTTCCTGAAAAATCTTTTGAGGATTTTTATCAAGAAGCACGGACGCTTTTTGAACAAATCGAAGGACCGACCATTGCTTTAGTCGATTTATTTGGCGGAACACCATCCAATGTTTTGACTGCGTTGACGAAGCAATATGAACATAAAGTATTAAGTGGGGTTAATTTACCTTTGCTGATCGAACTATACATGAAGGGCATGACCGCAGAAAGTCTTGATCTGGATCAGGTCGTGCAAGATGGATTTAAGGTTTTTAACGAAAGCATGATTTTGACCAACGAACGGTTAGAAGTCTAGAAAGTAGGAGGAATCAGCATGTTTGAAGGAATCATCACTCCGATTGTCACTCCGATAAATAGAGATGCAGCAGAGAGTTTAAATTTAGAAGCAATGAAACAATTGGTCGATCATTTGATCGAAAAAGGGGTATCAGGCATTTTTCCATTAGGTAGCAATGGGGAATTTCATGTTTTAAGTAATCAGGAAAAAATGGATTTTGCAAAAGCGGTGATTGCACATGTTGATGGGCGTGTCCCAGTTTATGTGGGTACCGGGACTTGTTCGACTACCGAAACGATCCAGTTATCGAAACAAGCAGAAGCACTCGGGGCGGACGTACTATCGGTGATCACTCCCTATTTTTTGCGGCCGACAGATGAAGAGTTGATCCAGCATTATACACAAGTCGCTGCTAGTGTGAAAATTCCCATCATTTTATACAATATCCCAAAAGCTACCGGAGTGAATATCTCTACAGATGTATTGAGAGCACTGGGCAAGGTTGAGAATATTTGTGGAATCAAGGATAGCAGCGGGGATTTAGATAATTTGAAAGGGTATATCGAAGCAGTCAAAGGGAGCGATATCAACGTATTAGTTGGTTCAGACTCTAAAATTTTAGCAGGATATCAGCTAGGAGCAACGGGTGCGATTGCAGGAACAAGTAATTTGATAACTGAAACTTTAGTGGATTTAGACCATGCTTATCATGCAAGTGATTTTGAGAAAGCTCAAAAACTACAGCAAGATATAGAAGAACTGCGAAATGTATTACCATTAGGAACTGTTCCTTCGATATTGAAACGAGCGATAGAAATGGCCGATATAGCAGATGTTGGTCCTGCAAGAAACCCGGTTCAAGAACCCGGTTTGCAAGCTGAAAATAAAATTAGAGATATGCTCACGTATTATAGTTTATAAGAGAAAATGAGTAGTTGACTTGGTTTTCGAGCAGTGAATGTATCTAACTGGACATATGGTATATTTAAATCAAAAATAGAATTTTTGGTGATCAAAATGAAACTAGGGAAAATTTTTAAAGAGTTCATTCATGTAGTTCAAGAAAACCCCGACTATATCATTGGGTTACTGAACGAAAAAGGTAGAATAATATCGTGTAGTTTGGAAGAAAAAATTGATGAGAAAGTGGCGATTGACGGCAATGCCCCTGATCATCGAATATATAAAATTGTTGTGTCCAATCGTCAGTATGGCTATTTATGGATCAACGGACCTAATCAAGCCATTGACGTTGTTGGAAAACTGCTTTTTGACTCCTTGAAAACCCGGATTCAATATGAGTTGAATCAAAAATCTGCTAAAGAAATCCTTTCGGTAGATGATAAGTTGATCAAGGAATTTTTAAATGAGGAGCAATTCAATTATAGGCAGATGGAAGAGTTGATGGTAAAAATCAATTTTGATCAATCGCTTCCTCGAATACCAATCTATATCATTAATGAAGAAAAGTTTGACAAGGAAGAAATTACTGGATTGAAATATAAAATCAATGATAAGAATACAATCTATTCTTTATTGGACAAAAACTATTTATTAATTTATAAATCACTGCCTAAAAAAACAGAAAAAAGTACAACAGAATATTTGAACGAGTTCATTCAAGAGATGATCGAATGGGGATTGTCAGATTGCTATTATACTGTTGGATCGATTCAAGTGGATATCGATTTATATAGCTTCAGTTATCAGAACTGCCTTTGGCTACGTGAGAATATTTCGTTGAAAAAAGATGAACCGGTCTATTTTGAGGATCATTTATTTTCTTATTTCACAATGAATGCTACAAGGAAGCTTACCTCGAATGTTTTTGATTATTATAAAAAGAAAACAGAACAGTTGGATGTAGGGGAATTTATCCAAGTTGTTGATCAGCTTTATGCGAATGATTTCAGTGTCAAGAAAACATCTGAACGACTGTTTCTGCACAAAAATACTTTACTATACAAAATAAAACGTTATGAGGAACTATTTAATTTGGATATTCGGGGAAGTTTCCAAGGGAAAATGATGATTTATAGTTTGGCAAATTTTCTAAAAAGCCAAAGTAGAAAGCAAGTGGGTGAAAAGTAATGAGTGTGAAAATCAAATTAGTTCGTGTAGATAATCGGTTGTTGCATGCGACAGTCGCATTGAATTGGAACAGCTTTGTGAATGCTAATTTTATCGCAGTAGTCGATCCTACTCATGTCGATGATCCTTTTCTTGCAAAAGTTCTACAGCTAAGTTTTCCGAAAAAGAACGGCGTTGGAATCTTTTCAGTCGATCAGCTGATTGAGTTTCTCCAGAAAGATCGGGAAGAAAAGTGTAACCTTATGATCATCTTTAAAGATTTGGAAGTATTAAAAGAAGCGATCGATAAAGGCTTTGAAACTTCCGAAGTTCAACTACCTTATCCTGCTAGCAGAGTAATGATCAAGCAATTGGATGCTTACTATAGTACTGAAGAAATCAAGGCTATTCGCTATGTTCAGAATCAAGGCACGAGATTTTTCTTACAAACTGCACCTTATGATTCAAAAGATTATTCTATCTTTAAACAAAGCTGAATTGTCAAATTAATTGCAACATTTCTTCTTGAAAGACTTCCCAACAATTTTTCCAGTTCAATGTTTTTTTAGGACGCATATTTATCTTGCGTAATGCTTCCTGTTTCTCCGTAGGGGTTACCTTTGAAAAATCAGTTCCCTTAGGGAAGAATTCTCTAAATAAACCATTCCCATTTTCGTTAGATCCGCGTTGCCATGGGGAGTATGGATCACAAAAATACATAGGTACGTCTAAATCTTTCTCAATTTCTTTCCAGCAAGAAAACTCTTTCCCACGGTCGACCGTAAAGCTTAAAAATGCCTTGTGACTCCCTAGGTCTTGCACAAAAGCTTTAATCGCTTGTGCCATTGACTTCGCGGTACGATCCCTCATTGAGATCGCCCAATAAAAGCGTGTTTTCCGTTCAATAAACGTTGCTTCGCAGGCTTTACTTTCCCCTCTGCTAGAAACAACTGTGTCCAACTCCCAATGTCCAAATTCTTCTCGAGTTGACACAGAAGCTGGGCGTTCATCAATGGTATGCCCTACAGTCATTTTGCCTCGTGCCTCTTCTTGTTTTTCTTGTCTTCTGCCTTTATGTCTCAGACACTGTTTAGACACATTAAGAATACCGGCATAGAGCCAATTGTAAATGGTTTTGAATGAAACTATTTGACGATCATTCGCAATTTGTTCAGGGGACCAGCTGTCTTCAAGATCACATTCAATCTGATAAGCGAATTCAGAAGTCCATTTGGACTTCGCACCACAGGCACTGCGCTTCATTTCCGCATCTAATTGCGCATTGTCGGCATTATAGATCAAATCTTCGGGTACTCGTTTCAACTCACGATCAATCGTTGTTCGGCTAACACCAATTCTGTCCGCTATTTCTTGAATACTCTTGGCATCATAAATCATCGTCTCTATACATTTTCGATTATCTCGTGTAAGCTTTTTGTGTGAACCCATCAAAATCACTCCTAGTAGTTTGTTATCCTAAACTCATTTTACTAGAAATTTTTGATGGGTTCTTTGTTGCGATTAATATTACAATTCAGCCAAACAAAGAAAGATGGTTGATTATGATAGAAAAATTTGAACAAACTATAAAGAATGAGATTAATGAGTTATTTGATACACTTGATTATCAAATGCTAAATAATGCGAAAGAATTGATTTTAGTTTCAGAAAACAAAGGAGGTCGAGTTCACGTAACCGGGATCGGCAAGCCGTCTTATGTTTCTGGTTATATTGCTTCTCTACTTTCTTCTACCGGAACCCCGGCCTATTTTTTAGATGGAACAGAAGCAGTACATGGATCGAGTGGTCAAGTGAAGGAGGGAGACGTAGTAATTGTAGTCTCGAATAGTGGTGAAACTGCGGAGCTGTTGTATACAGTTCGAACAGTGAAGACTAATGGCGCTAAAATCATTGGTGTATCTAAAAATCGTGGGTCTTCTTTGAGCCAATTGTCAGATATTTGTTTATGTACAAGCACCAAAGAAGAGGGTGATGATTTGAACAAACCACCTCGTGCATCAATTATCAAACAAACTTTGTTGTTACAAAGTTTATCAATTCTTTTGCAAAAAGAACGAAATTTAAGTCCTGAAGATTATGTTGCTTGGCATCCAGGTGGAGCGATTGGCGAGTCATTAGGCGCATAAAAAGAAGGATCTGGCGATGTCGTCAGATCCTTCTTTTAGAATTAGGAGGGAAAAATGATCAAAGCGATTGTGTTTGATTTGGATGATACTTTGTATCGACAAGAGCTTCCAGTTATTGCAGCCATAAAAACAGTTTTTCCTCAGCTGATGGAGAAAGACTTGAGTAAATTCTATAAGTTATTTCGAACAATTAGTGATCAACTCTATGAACAAACAAAACAGAAAAATAAAAATTCAATGCTTGAAGTAAATAGGCTTCGCTTAGCAAAAACAATGGAAACAAGTTTCGGATTGAAAATAAGTGATGATTTAGTTGTGTCTTTTGAATCAGAATATATTCAGCAGTTGAATCAGATTTGTTTAGCGATTCCCTTAAGAAATGTACTAAAAAAATTGACAAAAACCTATAAATTGGGGATTATTTCGAACGGTTATCCTCAGCGTCAAGAATTAAAACTTGAAGCACTTAAAATTAAGGAAGTTATCCCAAATAAAAAAATATTAATTTCTGGAAAAGTAGGTATAGAAAAGCCCGATCGACGAATATTTGACCGAATGGCTCAAATATTAACAATTCATGAAACGAGAGAAATCATCTATGTCGGAGACAATTATAAAAATGATGTTATGGGAGCAAAACAAGCTGGCTGGAAAACATGGTGGTTCAATCATCAACAAAGGCCAATACCTGAAGGAGAAATAAAAATGTACGATAAAGAAGTCCGTTCTTTTGATGATTTAATTAGTGAATTGTCACTTCTTCTTTAAACGGATAATACGATTTAAAACTAGTTATAAATTTTTTCCATTCTTCTGATATTCATAAAAATCTTTGTTTTTACTTTACTAAGGGCGTTTATTTTTACCCTTTCATACTTTATTCGGTACAATAAGTTTAATAGTAAATTATGGAGGTCAACGATGAAAGTTGTTGTACGTAAACGCACGGTAGGGAATATTCCATTGCTTGAAGTCGTCGCAGAAGATAAAGTATATGAGCCCTTGCCGCTGATCATTTATTATCATGGCTGGCAAACGGCAAAAGAATTGGTTTTGACGCAGGGCCGGAAATTGGCGGCGAAGAATTTTCGAGTGTTATTGCCTGATGCGGCGAATCATGGCGAACGTAAAATGAAAACTTCCGAGATTCCCTCACTGACTTTTTGGGACAGCATCCAAACGAACCTGTACGAGTTTGGGTATCTAGTCGATTATTTTGAAAATCTTGGATTGGTGATGGGAAAAATTGGTGTCGGCGGTATTTCCATGGGCGGAATCACGACCTGTATGCTATTGACACAACATCCGGAAATCAATGTAGCGGCCTGCGTGATGGGGTCTCCTGCACCGATTAAATATCGCGATCGGATCAGTATGCATGCTGGCGAGTTGGGTTTTTATTTGCCGAAGGATTATGGTCAGCTGACCTCGTGGTTGGAGGGTTATGATCTATCCATTGCCCCAGAAAAAGTCGCGGGACGTCCGTTGTTCTTTTGGCACGGGACAGAGGATGAGAAGGTTCCGTACCAACATACCGCAGATTTTATTGAGGCGAACCCGCAGGATAACATCACTTTTATCAGTGCGAAGGAACGACATTTTGTTCAGATCGCGACGATGGATCAGATCACAGAATTTTTTTCGGAGCATTTAGGCGGCTAAATTTTTAATTTTCAAGCAGCAGGTGTAAAGCAAAACTAAGAAATTAAGGAAAGTTAGTTTCATTCTGAAAAATTTTGGCTTATGATAAATGGATACAAGGAAACAGAGATGTCCGTTCCATTTTTCGCAGTTTGGGTTGTAATAAAATTAAAGCTCAAACCGCTAGTGGAATGATATACGGCATGAGGATAAGAATAGGGAGGAAAACTAGTAATGGAGAATTTTGATTTTCATGTAACGACGGATATTCGTTTTGGGAAAGATCGCTTGGCTGAATTGCCAGAAGTACTGAACCAATTTGGCAAGCGGGTGCTGATCGTGTATGGTGGCGGCAGTATCAAGAAAATCGGTTTATTTGATAAAGTGATGGAGCAGCTGAAGACAAATGGGAATGAAGTCTTTGAATTAGCCGGCGTAGAGCCAAATCCGCGAGTTGAAACGGTACGTCGCGGTGCAGATATCTGCCGGAAAGAAGCTATCGATGTGATTTTAGCAGTTGGCGGCGGTTCAACGATTGATTGTGCCAAGGTTGTAGCGGCGGCAACAAAATTTGACGGAGATGCGTGGGATTTAGTATTACAACGTCGGAAATATCAAGGCGGCGCATTGCCGTTAGTAACGATCTTGACCTTGGCTGCGACCGGCAGTGAGATGAATAGCGGCGCGGTAATTTCTAATTTGGCAACACATCAAAAATTAGGTACTGGCAGTAAAGCGATGCTGCCAAAGGTTTCTTTCTTAGATCCGCAAAATACGTTTAGTGTGAACAACTATCAAACAGCCGCAGGCTCGGCGGATATCATGAGTCATTTGATTGAAAATTACTTTAAGCGCACGGAAGGGACAGACGTACAAGATTCTGTTTCTGAAGGCTTGATGCGTTCAACGATCAAAAACTGTCCGATCGCCTTGAAGTATCCTGAAGATTACGATGCTCGTGCAAACTTGATGTGGGCAAGCACGCTGGCTTTGAATGGATTGACTGGAAACGGCAAACCGGGTGCTTGGTCTTGCCATCCGATGGAGCATGAATTGAGTGCTTTTTACGATATTACTCATGGCGTCGGTTTAGCGATCTTGACGCCGCGTTGGATGGACTATTGCTTGAATGATGAAACGGTCGATAAATTCGCGAATTTCGCATGGAATGTCTGGAACGTGGAAGAAAAGGTTCCAATGCTGGCGGCTCGAATTGGTATTCAAAAATTATACGACTACTTCAAAGCATGCGGCATCCCAATGACTTTGCCGGAAGTGGGTATCAACGAAGAGAAATTTGATGAGATGGCGAAACAAGCTGTTGAGCATAGTACGATCAAAACAGATGCTTTCGTTCCATTGGATGAAGCGGCTGTCAAAGAGATCTACACTGCTTGTTTAACAGAAAGCAGCTTTGAGTAAAAAAATTTATGGCAACGCTCATTTTACGAAGTTGCTCCAATTTTAAATAGAACGACAAAACGACGACTCATGACGAGTCGTCGTTTTTATTTGGCATAATAAAATGTAAAATCCGGGCAAGTGTTTTTTGCAGAATCTCTGAAACTTTTGGGTGGGACAGCAGATAGGTGATGAAGCCGCTGCCGGCCACTAAGAGAATCAAATGAAGCACCGGATTTTTTTCAAATTGTGTGAATTCGACTAATGGCGCCACTAGGTAAACGTGGAGCAGGTAAATTGCCAAGGTTCGTTGTCCCCAGGTTGTGAAGAAATGAGGCTTATTGTTGACCAAGGCTAGAAAGACAAAGATAAACGCAAATCCGATCATGTATAAAAAGATGATCGTTAACAAGTTTTGCAGTAAAGGAACGGGAAAGAACGCATAGGCCCGATCTCGCCATAAAAGTTCTGGCGGCAAATTGTTCTTTGTCCAAAAATAGGCGTTAACGATACCAAAGAGGATAATACCAAAGCTAATCGTTTTTCTAAAAGGAACCTTGCGAATTCTAGCGACATGCTCGGGTGTAGTAAAATATCCTGCTAAGAAATAAGGCAGGAAGCCTAACGTTCGCGCCATTGCCATATACGTGCCAAATTCGGTCAAAAAACCAGAAAAAATTCCGATAATAAAACTTAAAATTAAGATTCGCCGAACTTTTACGAGGTCTGGTAGCAATAAACGCCAGATAAACATACAATATAAATACCAAAGGGTCCATCCAGGACTTAGGATCATGAATTGATCGATTTTACCGATGGCCAACATAATCAGAGTTAAAATTATATTTAACAACAGGTAAGGCACTAGAAATGTTTCCACCGCGGTGGAGCGGCCTTTGGCTAATTTTTTTGAGAAATAACCAGAAATAAAGATAAAAACGGGCATATGGAATAGGTAGATGAAGACATAAAGAAATTCACCGACCTTGTTATCCAAACGAAAATATTCCAATGCGTGTCCCAAGACCACAAGTAGAATCAAGATGCCGCGAATATTATCGTAAAGGTATTCGCGATTCGGTTTTGTGATTGTGGACACCTCCTTCAGATTCCGTTATGCTTAAGAAGCAGACTGCAATGGCCTACCTTGTCTATTGTAGCATGAAAAGTCGAGTTCTATGCGATTATATGGGAAATATTTGGAGGATACAGCGATGCGCTATTCAGCAAAATTTGTAAAAAATGTTTTCAAAGTAATCAATATGAAAAAACTTGTGGGAGCAACGATGGTCGATCCGCCGAAGCGCCGACGTCTAATTAGTCGTCAACTTTCGCAAACGGACATCCCGCAAAAAATTTCGGAAATCGACGGTCATCAATTGATCACGTTATTTCCTGGGCATCCGACGAGACGTCATGTCTTTTATTTACATGGCGGGGGCTATGCTTTAGAGGCTTCTCCGTTTCACAAGGAGATCCAAGAACGTTTCGTCAAGCGCTATAATCTAAAAGTAAGCTATTTTGACTATCCTTTGGCACCAGAGAATACAGCGGATAAAACCGTGCCTTTGACAGAGAGGGCATTTAAACAATTAACGTATTTGTATCCCGATGACTGCTTTTTCTTATTTGGTGATTCCGCAGGCGGCGGATTGGCAATGAGTTTGGCTCAGCATCTGCGCAATATCGAGCTGCCCAAACGGCCTAAAAAAATTGCGCTAGCATCGCCTTGGTTGGATGCTTCGTTAAGTGATCCGCGTTCACAAGAACTTCAAGAAAAAGATGTACTATTAGAAAAAGATTTATTGGCGGAAGCGGGGGAGAACTATGCCGGCGAGTTGCCATTGACTGATCCGATGGTTTCCCCGATTTATGGAAACTTTGATGAACTTGGTGAATTATTAGTAGTTGCCGGAACAGATGAAATTTTGTATCCTGATGTGCTGCGTCTGGAGGATCGGATCAAACGCAGTCATGGAACTACGATGCGTTTGGAAGTGGTGGAAGGGATGATGCACGATTTCGTCGTTTATCCATTGAAAGAATCACTTCCGTATGTTGATCAAATCGGCGAGTTCTATCAGTAGAACAATCGGATCTTAGATAGAAATAAGTTAAACTAATACAAATAAATCACCTGATAGGAGGGGAAGGATGAAGCAACAAACGAAACAACGTGCGACGTGGCAGCAGAAAGTGATCCAAGTACTGCCGGTCATTGGTTTGGCAGCGTTTATTCTTATATTGATCTATACACGGCGCTCTGGTATGTTCAGCTCTGTGGCGGATCTGCAGCACTTTATTAAAAATTTCGGGAATTTTGCCATTGCAGCGTTCATCGTTGTACAGGCGATCCAGCCGATCATCCCTTTCCTGCCTGGCGGTTTCGCGACGATCGTAGGAATGCTGATGTTTGGCAATATCCCTGGTATTCTATATAGTTACATCGGACTGGTGATTGGAGAAATCGGGCTGTTCCTATTAGTTCGGCGCTTTGGTCCGAAGTTTGCTCGTCTGGTTCTATCAGAGAAAAACTTTCAGAAGTTTGAGGCCTCCCTACAGAATCATACACAAGACATCAAAAAATTATTGATCATTTGTTTTATCTTCCCGTTCTTGCCAGACGACTTAACTTGTCTAGTTGCGGGGATGACCGATCTTTCTTTTCGTGAGTATCTGAAGATCATTATGATTTTTAAACTTTGGTCTGTCGCAGTATATGGTTACTTTTGCTTATTCGTTTTGAACAAAACATTTGCAGGTCTCTAGATAAATGAGAATAATAAAGAAAAAGAACTGGTTTTTTAAATCAGTTCTTTGCTATTTGCTTAGGAGGAATTGAAATGATTCGTTACGGAATTTTAAGTACAGCTCAAGTGGTTCCGCGTTTTGTAGCGGGAGTAAAAGAAAGTCGTGACGGTGTCGTAACAGCGATCGCTTCACGAGGAATCGAAAAAGCGCAAAAGATGGCGCAGGAATTAGATATTCCCAATGCGTTCGGCAGCTATGAAGAACTGTGTCAATGTCAGGATGTCGATATTGTTTATGTAGCAGTGTACAATAAAGCTCATTATGACGCGGCAAAATTGGCTTTATTGAATAATAAGCATGTCTTATTGGAGAAGCCTTTTACTATGACACGTTCACAGGCGGAAGAGTTATTTTCACTAGCTAAAGAGCGTAATCTTTTTTTGATGGAGGCGCAAAAGGCATTGTTCTTGCCGATTACCGAGCAAATTAAGCAAGTGATCCAAGCCGGAAAAATCGGTGCAGTCCGCTGGTTAGATTCTGTTACGACGTATCCCAATATTGATCATATTTCCTGGTTTCGTGATCTGAGTGCAGGGGGCGGTGTTTTTCGAGGCGCAGGAACGTATCCGTTGGAATATATGCAGCACTTATTAGAGGCTTCCCCCAATGAGTATAAGGGAACGCTAGTTTTTCCTGAGGGGCAGTCGGATGCACAGGCGCAAGCAACATTGAATTTTCCAGATGGGGTGGTAGGAACGATCTTTTTGACTGTGGATCTGGATTTGCCGAAACGAATGATTGTCTATGGAGACAAAGGAAAAATCACCATTCCGGATTTTTGGAAAACCGATGTCGCTGAGATTGAATACACGGATGGCCAAACAGAAAAACTGCACAGCCGACAAAAGAGCGAATTTGTTTTTGAGGTCGACCACGTAAATGAGTGTCTGAAGCAGGGCCGCTTAGAAAGTCCGGTCGTAACGAAAGAATTGACCTTGAAAACAGTAACGATCACTGAAGCAATTTATAAGAACTATCAAAAATGATTGTCAAAGACGAAGCTAGTGTGCTATAGTTTGTCTCATGCGACGAGTCGAGTGGATCTGATTTTAATGATCCTTCGATACCAGAGGCACAAAGACGCAAGTCACCTGTCGGATTTCAGGGTGTCGGAAAGAAGCTTAGTGGACGAAGAACCTTTCTATCAATTTTTTTGATACTGGTGAAGCCCCTCTTAGAATTTATTCTAGGAGGGGCTTTTTTTGTTTGCCCAGCATGAGCAAACAAAAAAGACGATCGAATATGTCGGTCGATCGTCTTTGGTAGTTAGTTTGATTTTGGAAAGAGAAACTAACTGAGGTCAGTATAGCATAAAATTATTTTTTAGATCTGGCGTGCTTTGCTAGTTGAAGCGTTCGTGAAAGGATTAGTTGCTTGATTTGGGCGAAAAGTCAGATTTGTGTTTCAAATGTCTGCGTAATTTTAGTTTGATTGCAGGTTCTTATTTTTCTCGATCATAATTTTACGAACCATCGCTTGGAAGTTTTTCAGGTCGTCATATTTATCTTTGCATTCCAAAAAGAGGATCGGTTTGTTTTGATTATTTTTGATCGGGAAAAATTTGTTTGTACTGATAATCAAATCAACGGATTCATCTGCTAGCAAAAAGCGGTTAGGATCAACAAAATTTAGTTTGACGAGTCCGCCGGTACTTTTTCTAAAGAATTTTTTTAACCAAATCGAATTGAACTCGCCTTTCGAATCATCGATGAAAATCGACAATTCATATTCTGTCATAAATTCATTGGCAATACTTAAAGCAGCGTAAAGAAAGATCGCATAATCAAGCTGCGAATAAATCAAGCTGTTTCGCGGACAGATGGTTTCAAAACGCAGGCGAAGATTTCTTTGCACGATCTCCATATCATCAGGATAAAGGTTGTGATGCTCGCCGATTGGTACATAGTTATAGAAGCTTTTGAACAGCAAACGTGTGTGAATGACATACAATTCCTTTTCCAATTCATCGTAATCAAAATTAAATTGATTGAAGAGCAGGCCAATATTTTGGATAAAGAATTGATTGGCTTGGTAAATATTCGAATCGATTTCTCGATGGTATTTTTTTAGTTCTTGGAAGAATTTCGTGTTTCGATAAAAGACCATTTTTGATTGCAGGAATAATAGCATGAAATAGAGCTCGTCTTTGAAATTCGCATAGGCTGAAACATTCTCCTCCGTAATAAAATGAAAATGCTGCACGAATTTGTTGCCAATAAGGATCGATTCGACTGGCAGCTCATTGTTTTCGATTTTATGATCAGAGAGGTAGCGGATCAAGGTGATATCCACTAAATAATCATATTGAAATTTAGTAATGGGATCGATTTGATCTGAAAGTAAAAAGCTGAGCTTCTCAAATATAAAGTTTTTCTCTGTTGAATTTTCGATGTTGAAGGGATGACCATAGCCACCATACAGCTGCCAAAAGAAGCTCAAAAAGAACAGACGAATTGTAGGTTCCAACCCAGATAAAACCAGCTCTCCATTGCGAATGTGAAGATCGATATCGACCCTTTTGAGGAAATCTCGAACTTCATAAACATCTTTTTTTAAAGTGGAGTAGCTTAAGTTGTATTTATCCATCAGAGTATCCATTGTATTCTCTGAATTTAACAATAGCCCTTCTATTAAATCGATTTTGATCGAAATATGATAGATCGCCAAGGATAGTTCCTTGTTTTCAGCATAATTCGTCTGAACAATGCGGTAGTTTCGATCTAACGTGACGAGGGGAGCTGTTCCGACTTTTTCCTTAACGTCGTCGGAGAGTGCGGCTAGCCGTTCCAAATACTTGACTGTTGTTCGTTTTTCAAAGCCGATTTGCGTTGAAATTTCATTGATATCGTGAAAACCAGGGGTTTCTTTTAAATAGGTATAAATAGAAAACAGGGCCTGACTTTCAAAATCTAGTAGTAGATCAATGCTCATAAGGTAACACTCCTTCAACTTCAATAGTATAGACGGTCATCATTAAAGGAGGACTAAGCACTATGTGAAAGTTGATTTAGAGATGTCTGCGAGGATTCTTTTTTGAGGACGCTTTATTTGTGAAATACTATCATTTGCTGAGAAAAACACCCTCCGCAGTCCAAAAGTTTGCGCTGATTTTAGGCACAATTTAAACCTTTCTGATTTTTTCTTAAAAAGCGTGTGCAAGAAGTTCTAAATTAACGGATGGACTAGTGATTATCAAAGGATTTCTTCCATTATGATGGCAGGATTTATTTTAATAATTGTTCTAATAGAGGGCTGGAACGTGGTTTGACTTTGAATTTTTTAAGGCTAATATGATGGCTGTAGTTCGGAAGTGCGCACTTCGATTGCAATGAATTTAAAGGATGTGTCACAAATGAATAACGAAGAGAATAACGCCTCTTTGAACGATCATAACCAGCTTACGGGTGTTCAATTATTCTCAATGACTACTTCAATGGTCATGACTGTATACGGATTCGCAGCCTTTGCTAAACAAGGACCAACAGCTTTGTTCTTCCTATTCTTAGCAGGTATTCTATGGTTCATTCCCGTAACGCGCTCCGCTGGTGAAATGGCTTCAGTCGATGGTTGGAGCAAAGGCGGGATCTTCACTTGGGGTCGTCACATGTTAGGCGAACGTCTTGGTTGGTCTGCACTGTTTTATCAATGGATTCATATTACAGTTGGTATGTGTACCATGATGTATTTCATCATTGGTTGTTTATCAATTACCTTCGATGTACCAGTTATCAATACAAACCCATTGTTCAAATTCATCATTATGATGGTTATCTTGTGGGGGTTGATCTTTGCGCAACAACGAGGAACAAAAATCACAGGGAAAATCGCGCAATGGAGTTTCACGATTGGTGTTATTATTCCAGTCTTTCTACTATTGTTCTTAACGATTGCTTATTTAGTTAAAGGCAATCCAATGCTGATCAAAATCAATCCCCACACGATCTTGCCATCAAGCTGGAGCGGAAATGTATTAGTTGGTTTTGTTCCATTTATTTTAGCCTTTGCGGGTGCTGAAGGATCAGCTACTCACGTAAAAGACTTAAAGAAACCGTCTGTTTATCCTAAGGTAATGATGGCTTTAGCGGTTTGTGCAATTGCTTCTGATATTATCGGAACAATTTCAATCGGTGCCACGATTCCAAATGCCAAGATCCAATTAAGCACTGGTATTGTTTATGCTTATGGGGCTTTGGTTCAACAATTCCCATGGATCAATGTTGTCTTCATTGAACGGTTGATTGGATTGTTGCTTGCGATCGGTATCATCGGTGAAATCAGCAGCTGGGTCGTTGGACCTAACGCTGGGATGTATGAAGCAGCTAAAGAAGGCTATCTGCCAGAACGTTTTGCTAAAACCAATGCTTACGGCGTTGAAACAAACGTTATGATCTTGCAAGGTGTGATCGTTTCTATCATGGCTGCACTACTAACTTTCGGTGCCGGCGGTGACAAATCTAACCTTTCATTCCAAACAGCGATGAGTTTAACTGTTGCTTTGTATACCTTAATGTATATGCTGATGTTCGTTACTTATTTAGTCTTAGTGTTCAAACATGATGATTTGAATCGGACATTCCGAGCAGCTAAAACAAAAGTAATGCGTGTCATCATGGGTGTTCTAGGTTTAGTTTTATCAGCTTTCGGGTTCGTCGTAACCTTCTTCCCGCCAGCTGCCTACAACATGCAACAAAAACATACGTATCTGACGTTACTATTAACAGCGTTTATTGTCGTGTTCTTCATTCCATTGATCATGTATCTTTTCCATGGAAATTGGACCTTGCATCATCATGACAAATCAGGAAACGATATGCATCATCAAGCGCATTAAAAAATAGGTAGATGAAAGTATAGGAAACAAACTCATTTTTCAAAAGAAAAATGATTACATTAATACGACTAAGGATGTCAGTTCCTCTTTTCGCAGTGTATTTGATACGAATGGAAATAAAAAAATTTCTAACATAAGGCGCGAGAAGTATAGAGAAATGATATACGGTATGAGAAACAAACTCATTTTTCAAAAGAAAAATGATTACATTAATACGACTAAGGATGTCAGTTCCTCTTTTCGCAGCGTATCTGATACGAATGGAAATAAAAAAATTTCTAACGTATGGCGCGAGAAGTATAGAGAAATGATATACGGCATGAGAAACAAACTCATTTTTCAAAAGAAAAATGATTACATTAATACGACTAAGGATGTCAGTTCCTCTTTTCGCAGCGTATCTGATACGAATGGAAATAAAAAAATTTCTAACGTATGGCGCGAGAAGTATAGAGAAATGATATACGGCATGAGAAACAAACTCATTTTTCAAAAGAAAAATGATTACACTAATACGAATAAGGAGACTTTTATCATGAGTACAGATTATTTAGAAAGTTCATTTTTAGGAAGCAAAGAAGCTGCACGCAGCATGCCTAAACAAGTTTTACCAAATGAGGGTATGAACCCAGACACAGCCGAGACGCTCGTCAATCACATTCGTTTAAACGAAGCGAAAGCCGATCAAAACTTGGCAACATTTTGTACCACTCAAATGGAACCACAAGCTGACCGCTTAATGCTAGGCTCTCTTGAAACGAACGCGATTGACAAATCAGAATATCCAAAAACCACAGCAATGGAAAACTATTCAATTAGTATGATTGCACATATGTGGAACATTGGTGAAGGCAAAGAATTATATAAAGACTTCATCGGAACTTCAACAGTAGGTTCTTCAGAAGGTTGTATGTTAGGCGGATTGGCTTTGTTACACAGCTGGAAACATCGTGCGACAGAAGCTGGATTTGATATCGACAACTTACATGAACACAAACCTAACTTAGTTATCATGTCTGCTTTCCAAGTTGTATGGGAAAAATTCTGTACGTACTGGAATGTCGAGATGCGGGAAATTCCAATGGATGAAAACCATATGTCATTAAATACTGACATCGTTATGGATTATGTGGACGAAAATACGATTGGGGTCGTAGGTATCCAAGGGATTACTTACACTGGCCAAGTAGATGATATTCAAAAATTAGATGAACTAGTTTCTGAATACAATAAAACAGCAAAATTACCAATCAAGATCCACGTTGACGCAGCCTTTGGCGGTTTCTTTGCACCATTTGTTGATGGGTTCAAACCATGGGATTTCCGTTTGAAAAATGTGGCTTCAATCAATGTATCAGGGCATAAATACGGGATGGTCTATCCTGGGATTGGCTGGATTGTATGGCGCGAAAATACGGAAGAATATTTACCAAAAGAAATGCGTTTCGCTGTTCCTTACCTTGGAAGCAGCGTAGATTCTATCGCTATCAACTTCTCTCACAGCGGAGCACACATCGTTGCGCAATATTACAACTTGATTCGTTTTGGCCGTGAAGGATTCACCGCTATCATGAACAATGTAAGAGAAGTATCAAAACGAATTAATACAGAATTAAAAGCGCTAGGTATTTTTGATATCATCAATGATGGTTCGAAATTACCAATCAACTGCTGGAAAATTGCGGATAATATCGAATTGACTTGGAACCTTTATGATCTAGAAGACAAGTTGAAAGAATATGGCTGGCAAGTGCCTGCATATCCACTTCCTAAAGATCTTGACGATGTAACCATCAGTCGGATCGTTGTTCGTCCTGCCATGACGATGGCTATCTGTGATGACTTCATTGATGATTTACATCGCGCAATTGACGATCTAAATCGTAATCATTTGATTCATCACGCATCTTAATTTATAATAGCATCTGTTATTAAAGCCCTAATAAAGCAATATTTTTATTAGGGCTTTTAAACTGGAGGGAATCAAATTGAAAAAAGACAAAGTAGAAGTTACCGGCGACGTACGAGTGAGATACGCACCAAGTCCAACAGGTTTTTTACATTTAGGGAATGCGCAATCTGCGTTATTCAACTATTTGTTCGCCAAACATTATAACGGCACTTGGGTTTTGCGAATCGAAGATACTGACTTGAAAAGAAATGTTCCACATGGCGAAGAAAGCCAGATGGAGAATCTTCATTGGTTGGGTATCGACTGGGACGAAGGTCCGGATAAACCGAAAGTTGAATTTGCCCCTTACCACCAAAAAGATCGTGTGAACTTATACCACAAATATGTCCAACAATTATTAGACGCTGGACTTGCTTATCGCGACTATGCGACAGAAGAAGAATTAAAAGAATTACATGAACAACAGATCGAAGCCAAAATCGCGCCCCATTATGATGGACGCTGGTATGGCGCGACAGAAGAACAAATCAAACAAGCTGAAGCAGAAGGTCGCAAGCCGACCGTTCGTCTGCATTTACCTGAAGACCATATTTACGGTTGGGATGATATGATCAAGGGCCGTGTGGAATTCAATTCAGACAATATCGGCGGAGACTTCATCATTGAAAAAAGCAACGGTATGGCAACCTATAACTTTGCTGTAGTCATTGATGACTACTTAATGAAGATGACACACGTTTTACGCGGGGATGATCATATTGCGAATACACCAAAACAAATCGCTGTATATGAAGCACTAGGTATCCCACAACCGTTATTTGGTCACATCACGCTGATCTATAGCTTGGATACGCATAAAAAATTGAGTAAACGAGACAAGAACACGTTGCAATTCATCAGCCAATACCGTAAATACGGCTACTTGAATGAAGCGCTGTTGAACTTTATCGCCTTTCTTGGCTGGTCACCAGTTGGAGAAAAAGAATTGTTCACGAGAGAAGAATTGATCGAAGCTTACGATATCAACCGAATGTCAGCATCGCCTGCTTACTTCGATCAAAAGAAACTAGACTGGACAAACGCTGAATACATCAAGAAGACTTCTGTAGATGAATTAACAAAACGCATCATGCTGTTAGTTGACGCTGCGGAAACAGACGAAGCGGAACAACTAAAAGCGATCGGCATCGAAAATGATCTTGATTTTGTAAAAAAAGTCGTAGATATCTATCACACTGAAGCCAAGACCTTGATGACATTCATGGAAAAAATCTTGTTTATCAAAAATGCCAACCAAGTGACCTTCACGTATACCGACTTGGCAGAATTTGATAGCGAAAGCGTCAAACAAATTTTGACTGCGATGTCAGCAGAAGTGAAAAATGCGTCCGATCCAGTGGATTATTCCGCAATCCTATCCGCTGTTCAAAAAGAAACTGAACAAAAAGGCCGCAAGTTGTATATGCCGTTGAACGTCGTATTCACCGACAGCAAATCGGCACCGCAAATCACGGATATCCTATCCGTAATGCCGAAAGACACCGTGCAACATTTAATCGACAATGCATTGGCCTTTTTGAATAACTAAAGTAAAAACTGCGATTCTCATTGAGAGTCGCAGTTTTTTGTCATTCATTAGGCTTTAAAATTTCAGATGCATTTGTTTCTGTTTAAAGATTTTTCCAATTAGAATTGAATGGTTCTCTTCATCAATTTGATAAAAGATTGCATAGCTTTGACCAATTAAGATTCGATAAGTTGGAATGTCAAAACCATATAAAGGAGAAACCTCTTCATGCATTTTAGAAAATAGTTTTAATAATTCTAATGAGCGATAAATTAATTGAACGAAGTGCTTGATTTTTTCTTCTGAAAGAAAAAGATCGTTTTCCCATTCTGAAATAAGCTGTATCAGACTATTTTTAAAAGAGACGGAATAAACGAGCTGATAAGATTCCATCATTCACCCCAACCATATTTGCCAAAGAGCGCAGTCATTTCTTCTTCAGAAACAGTATTATTTGTTTTAAACTCCGCAAAACTCTCTTCGATTAACTCACGATCTTTCTTTTTTGCGACTTCTTGGGCATCTAATATGAAATAATTTCCCTCTTTTTTAACATCCAAGATATCTCCTTCATGTAATCCCCATTCTTTAGGGAAAATTCCCCCAACGGAATTTCCAATCTTTCGTACTTTGATTTTTCCCATTCAGCTCACCTCTTTTTACAAAATTATAACATGTTATAACTAGTTAAGAAAGTTATGATTATCTAGTTGCAACTTAAAAAAGGATTGATATGATGAGAATAGAATGGAAGCATTAATATGAAAGAGGTTGCCAATTTTACTTTCTACTTCAGTAGATTAGTAAAATGGTATCCGGAATGAAGATCAATCAATTTTAACTAAAATTGAACCATTAATATGAAAGAGGTTGCCAGTTTTACTTTCTGCTTCAGTAGATTAGTAAAATGGTATCCGGAATGAAAATCAGTCAAATTTAACTAAAATTGAACCATTAATATGAAAGAGGTTGCCAGTTTTACTTTCTACTTCAGTAGATTAGTAAAATGGTATCCGAAATGAAGATCAGTCAATTTTAACTAAAATTGAACCATTAATATGAAAGAGGTGAGAGGATGATTGATCAAAGAGCGCTGCTTTTGTATCCGCAGAATCAGCGGGTTATTTTTCGAAATGAAGAGTGTATGTATGTGAAGCCGCATGCGGCATTGCAGCAGTATATCTCTAACTACACGTTGACTTTTCCAGGGAACCAGACGATTTCAGAGGGATACACGATCATTCCTCACGGCTGTGCGACGTTGACCTTTGCCCTGAAAAATCATGCATTCAGCAGTCGGCTATTTGGTCCGGCGACCAAGGCAGCGCGCGTGGGCGACCAAGCTGGCTCATTCGATCAAATAGTTATCGTGGAATTTCAACCAGCAGGTTTGTATCCATTTTTAAGGTTTAAGCAAAATGAAATCGCGGATCAACTCTTTCCCTTTGAGTTAGTCCAGCCTAGGCTGAATCAAGCAATACTGAACTTGCTGGAAACAGCAGAAAGTGTTCAAGAGCTGTTGTCTGGCATCGATTACTTATTTTGGCAGGCCATTTTAGCGAATTGTCCGCCGGAATTAATGGCTGCGACAAAAACGATCATCCGTCAAACTGGGAATGTGTCCTTAAAGAACTTGTCCCATGAGGCGTTTTACAGTGAGCGACATTTAACGCGGCTGTTTAATGAGCATTTGGGGATGAGTACCAAAACATTTTCTCGTCTGGTTCGGGTCAATCAAACGATTCGTTTGCTGAATCAGCCTCAAGGAGACATTACGACAGCGTACGAAACTGCCGGCTACTATGATTTTTCTCATTTCAATCGCGATTTTAAGTTGGTGACTGGGAATACACCGCAGGCCTATCAGCAAAAGATGTCCGATTTTTACAGTGAAATCGCAAAGTTCTAAAGGTATAGTTGGGAAAAAGAAAGGCGAGTCGAGCAACGGCTCTGATGGGTGATAACGATGAATTATGGCGGCGTATTATTGGCAGTAAAAGATATGACAAAAGCGAAGCAATTCTATGAAGAGGTCATGGAACAAAAAATAATGATGGATTTGGACAATGTCCATGTGACTTTTGAGAGCGGCTTTTCTTTGCAGGCTGATTATGAGGGACTGCTTGGTGTTCCCTTGAGTCCAAAAGAGCAGCCGGATAATTTTCAGCTCTATTTTGAAGTTGAGGATTTAGACAAATGGGAAGAGAAGCTTTCAAATGTCGATGGCATCGATTTTCTGCATTCCAGCAAAGAGTATCCTTGGGGACAACGGGTAATGCGGTTTTATGATTATGACAAGTACATTGTGGAAGTCTCTGAAAGTATGGCAAGTGTCGCGAGACGCTTTTTAGCTCAAGGGCTGTCAGTGGAAGAAACAGCTGAAAGAACAATGTTTCCAGTAGAATTTGTTCAACAACTGGTGACTGATTAGCAGCGAGTGAGGCAAGATAACTGGCGCTGGGTTTTGCGAAGAGAGTTGCAGGGTACAAAAGATATGCGTAAAATTGCCTTAATAAGGAAATTCTTTTGGAGGTAGTTGCAATGAATAGGATATCGTGCCGCCGATCCAGCCAAATGATTTTATCTATGAACAACAGGTGATTAAAAATGTTACGCTTGAAGACAAACAGCAACATGTTGGAATCAAAGAGATGAAGAATGAGAACGATGAAGCTATTCTGGTAGTAGTCGCTGAACCAAAGCCTGTTTCGATTGCTTTGGAAAAGGATTTGTTGATGAAGGAGAAGCGACGGGACAAAGAAGCCATCATCGACTGATCATTAATGCTAGTACAACTAAAAACACGATCGCAAAAATCATGCGATCGTGTTTTTTGGTTATATGAATAATGCTTTATATAAAGCGATGGCAACGATTGAAGCAACGATCGGTGCTAAAACGGGCACCCAAGAATAGCTCCATTGTGAATCGCCTTTATGTTTCAATGGCAATAAGGCATGCATGATACGAGGACCTAAGTCACGTGCCGGGTTCAACCCAGGTCCAGTGGGTCCACCAAATGATGCAACCAATGTCCAAACTAAGAAACCTAACGCTAAATGAGCTGTTCCTAGATTGTTTTGGAAAAAAGGCGCCTTTGTGATACCAAGTGCACCGAAGAATAAAATGAATGAACCAAAGAACTCATTCACGAATCCGTTGAATTTAGAACCAACACTATTGATCGTTGAAAATGTTCCTAAGACATGCAATTTATCTTCTGTTTGATCGTAATAGGGTTTGTAGCTGGCTACTACGACTAGTTGTCCAACCATCGCGCCAAGGAATTGAACGACGATGTAAGGAAGAACTTCTGCCCAAGGAAACATACCACTAACGGCTAAACCAATCGTAAACGCTGGGTTGATGTGATTGCCGCTGATACCGCCGAAAATCATTGCAGGAATCATAACCCCGCATCCGTAACCTACCGCAATCAACATCCAGTCACTTCCGTAACCTTTTGTACCTCTTAAATCAACATTGGCAACTGCGCCGTTTCCTAACATTACTAACAAAGCAGTCCCCAAGAACTCAGCCGCTAACCGAGTAGTCAGTGAATAATCCATAAAAACCTCCTAAAAATAATTGAAATGAAAATGTAAATGAAAATTTCATTTTATATCTTAATCCCATTTTTGGGAATTAGCAAATGTTAACCTCAGAAAAACGAGAAATTTCCATAATAAATGACAACAGTGGTTATGAAAGTGGAAGAACTGGGATTTTTTAGTCAGAATTCTGCTTACAATAAAAAAAGATCTCGTTCAAATGAACGAGATGCCATCAGTTTATTAAAACGAGATGTCGGAAGTTGGGGTTGTTTTCAATCAATTTATGGGCACCATAGAAATTTTTATCAGAAAAGCCATTTAGCTGGGCTGTTAAAATCGATTTCAACTGATTTTTTTCCCATAGATAGACGAGCAGTTCCATGATTTTACGGGAATATTCTACCCCTTCATCCGTGGCGAAGGAAGCCTCTAAAAAGTCTTCGCAATAAAAATTCAGGTAGTCTGGATCAAAATTTTTGCTTTTCTTTTTAATAAAATGCAATAGTAACACCTTGGCAGTGTCTTTGAACTCCGCTAAGTGATCGAAGCTTTTTTCCTTTTCAGTATCCAAGTTGATCACGTAATCAATCGGTGTCATGTCCTCGTTTGCCAGTTCTCGTGACAGATGAGGGGATTGTGAAAATACGACATCGGCCCCCATGTTCTTGATCCAAATCTCCGAGTTGTTCTTGTTGATAGTCGCGGCGACCTTTAGACCGGCCCATTTTGCCAGTTGGATGATGGTGGCGCCTAATCCGTCCGAAGTATTCAAGATCAATAGATTTCCTTGATTTTTTCTCGGCTGCGGAATCAGGGCCAGCTGCTTGAACAATACTTCAAAGGCCAAGAAAAAGCTGTAAGAAAAAGCAGCGGCTTCGTCAGTAGGAAAGGCGTCAGGTAATTTTACGATCGAGCGGACATCCGCGATTTGAAAATTACTATAACTGCCATATTTTCCGACTTTGTTCACATACAGTACGCGATCACCGACATTTAGACGCGGGTTGCTGCTTCCTAGCCGAGTGATGATACCCACTCCGCCAAAGCCTAAAATGTAGGGTTTCTTGGCACCTTTGATTGTTTGGCGAATCTGAGTGTCTAAAGTACTGATCGAAATGGCAGAAATTTTTATCATGACATCATTTTCCCGCACTTTCGGGAGCATGATTTTATATTGTTCAAATTTTTTGTCTTCTTTTAAACGAAATTTTTTCTCGAACCCAAATGCGTCTGAAATCATTCGTTTTACCTCCACAGAAATAAATTTCTGAATCTCCAATATAAATTGGCTACTTATAATATACTTGATTTAACAAAGAGAGGGAAATTTTTTTTTCGAATTCACTAAAGAAGCCGTCAATTTTATAAAATTTGCCGATCATTGTTTGTCAAACTGTCGAAATATACATGAAAAACCAGCCTACACTAGAAATTTTGAACGTAACTTGTGGGCTGATGGGAAGATAGGTAAAATTAGCTTATTAAGCCGCAGGTAGGCTAGCCGTTTTTTTGAATAAGAAATAAACCGATGAATAGGAACCAGGAGGAATAAAATGTTCACTGAAAAGAGTTTTACTGTTTTTGAAGTCGCGGGACTGGATGAGCGAATGACCGCGATCCGCCAAGAGATCCAACCGACTTTTCAACAATTAGATGAAGTTTTTAAACAAGTACTGGAACCGCTGTTGGATGAGGAGTTGTTTATCCACATCGCCCAGCATCGCCGTCGCACGACTTATCCGCCGGAAAATACTTGGTCCGCCTTAAGTCGCCAAAAGCGCGGCTATAAAATGGAGCCGCATTTTCAATTAGGAATCTGGCCGGAATATGTCTTTATGTGGTTGTCTTGCATTGACCAGCCAAAAAACGAGCAGGCAATTGCGCAAGCACTATTGGATAATCAAGAGGCTTTTGCCAAGCTATCCTCAGATTTTGTCTTATCCGGCGATCATACTAAACCAAAGGTGGAAGAGTTATCACCAGAAAACACGGAAAGACTGTTGAAAAGATTCCGCGATGTGAAGAAAGGTGAATTTCAAATCGGGCGGATCATCAAGCGGGACGATCTGATGTGGAAAAATCCAGAAGCAGCACAAGCGTTTATGGTAGAAACGTATGAACAATTGGCACCGATCTATCAATTAGCAATAGAAGCGAGTTTTGCACAGGTGGAAAACTAAATCATTTTGGTCTTTATGCTTCAGTATGAAGTCTAGACAGTCAAATTTTTGACAAAATAATTGGCTTTTTTTTTGAAGAAAGATTTAGTCAGGTAAGAGAAGCAGCGATTTATTCGCTGTTTTTTTTATCCGATAAAGAGGAAAAGGAATGGGAAGGAGGATTGGTCAGTCTGAAGCATTTTTTGAAGCGATCAGAAAATTTTAGCATTTCAGAAAGCAGGTTATTTTCAATGATAGTTAAAACAAGTTATTGAAAGCGTTTTATGTAAATGTCCATTTCAATGGACACAAGAAAAAATGTACGCCAATCAAAAAGGGCTATATTAAGGACAAGGAGGTTGACAAAATGCAGCTAAGCAAACGTGAAACACAATTGATCGAATTGTTTATCAAATATGGGATGACACTTACCGCTCAAGAGTTAGCTGAATTTGCCAATGTTTCCACGAAAACGATCTACCGAACGATCAAAAAAATCAATGAGGCTTCGGACGTTGGCGAGTTGATTTCAGCGGAGGTCGGGAAAGGTTTTCGTTTAGATTATGATAATTATTTAAAAGAAAGTGTGCGCAAACGAGGAGGAGATACGGTTCAAGGTCCGTTGGAAAGAAGGAATACGATCTTGCTTACCTTGTTATTCAAATCGCCCAAAAAAGTGCTGATCCAAGAACTGTTTGCTGAGTATTTTGTCAGCAGCACGGTGGTCACAAACGATTTGGTACGGATGAATGAATTTTTGCTGAAGTATCAATTATCACTGATTCGCAAAGGACAGCGGCTCTCAATCGAGGGAACAGAAAAACATATTCGCAAGGCCGTTAATCATTTGATCAGTGCGAATCGAGTATGGGAGGAAGACTTTTCCACGCAGCAGGAGAAAATCAGTTCCTATGATATCAACTTTATCACTTCTTTATTGGAGTATATCGAAAGGAAATTACAAAATGGGATCGCGTATCCATACAACAGCAACATCTTCTCTCATATCTATATCCTGATCAAGAGGGTACGTGAAGGAGAGATTCATGCGGATACGTGCGCGGAATTACTGGACCCTGATGAGGAGGAGCTGATCACGCAATATGATCAGCTATACCAGCTTTCCCGAATGGTGATTATGAAATTGAATCATTATCTGAATATCGTTTTGCCGGAAAGCGAGACCTTCTATTTATTCCAGTATTTAATTTCTTCTCGGATGGAAAAAGAACCGATCAAATTGAATCGAAAATCGAAAGAAGCCTTGACGATCACTGACTTTTTCGCGGTAGAAATGAGCCGTTTGATGGGGATGAAGGTCGACCAGCAGCCGAATCGGCAAGATTTATATGAACACATCGATCCATTATTGTATCGCTTAAAAAACGAGATCATCGTAAAAAATGATTTATTAGGAGATATCAAGCTGGAATATCCAGATGTTTTTCAACAGGTTGAACAGGTGAGCCGGGCAGCCGAAGAGACGTATCAGCTGAATGAGATTACAGAAGATGAGATCGGCTTTTTAACATTGTATTTTGTGAAATATAAAGAAATGATCCACTCGAAAAAACGCGTACTGATTATGTGCAGCAGCGGAGTGGGAACATCAGAATTGCTGAAAGTAAAGGTTCGAAAAGCGTTTCCTGAGTTAGAGATCGTGGACGTCTTATCGGCGCGAAAATTTTCTAAGGCACCGGAGAAATATCAAAACATTGATCTGATTTTGACGACGGTCCACTTGACAGTCGAAATGATGATCCCAACGATTTTAGTGAATTCCGTATTTACCAAACAAGACGAAAAACGAGTGAAAGAGATGTTAGGAGAGATGTGAGATGACAGCAGAGCAAATGATGGATGATTTCAGTATCGCTGATGTGATTACCGAAGACTTGATCCAGTTAGAAATGAAAGCGACAACAAAGGACGAAGCCATCCATGAATTGACTAGATTACTGATGGCAAATGGCGATATCGAGGACGAGGAAATTTTTGCGGCGGATGTTTTTCAGCGTGAAGCGGAAGGAATGACAGGGATCGGCAACAGTATCGCGATTCCTCATGGCAAATCGGACAGCGTCATCAAGACGTCCTTGGTAGTTGGAAAGACGACGACACCGATCAAGTGGGAATCCTTAGACGAAGAGCCGGTGCGAGTGATCATTTTATTCGCAGTCAAAAATACCGATGCGAATACGATGCATATCAAATTATTGCAAAAGGTCGCGATGCTCTTGGCCGATGAAGATTTTATCGAGAATATGGTCAATGCCGAGACAAAAGCAGAAATGATGGAATTGTTATCAAAGGATCCAATGGAAGAAGACTAAAAAGAAAATGGAGGAATAGAAGATGAAAATAGTTGGAGTCGCAGCATGTACGTCAGGGATCGCCCATACGTACATCGCCAAACAGAAACTGGAAAAAGCCGCCAAAGCACTTGGGCACACCGTCCATATCGAAACCCAAGGAACGATCGGAACCGAGGATGAATTATCTATGGAAGAGATCAAGGCAGCCGATGTAGTGATTATCGCAGCAGATATCAAGATAGGAGGAATAGAGCGCTTCGAAGGAAAAAAAGTAGTCGAGATCCCGACCAGTATGGTAATCAAAGCACCAAAAGGCTTGATCAATAAGATCGAAGAGGAAATAGTAAAGGCATAAAATCAGAATAATTTTTATATGAAAAAGGATGCCAGTTCCACTTTTCGCAGGTTATTTAGTGGAGAAAATACAGTATAGAATTAGTCCACTGCATAAGCATAGAAATCCTAGTGGAATGATATACGGCTTGAAAATCAGAATAGTTTTTCCAAGGAAAAATTAATTCTTTAATATGAAAAAGGATGCCAGTTCCACTTTTCGCAGTTTACTTGGTGGAGAAAATACAGCATAGAATTATTTCACTGCATAAGCATAGAAATCCTAGCGGAATGGTATACGGCATGAAAATCAGACTAATTTTTCTAAGGAAAAATTAATTCTTTAATATGAAAAAGGAGATGAACAAAATGTTTAAGAAGCTTCAATTGAAAAAACATGCCCTGACGGCAATCTCGTACATGTTACCGGTTGTTGTTACGGCAGGGTTGTTGATTGCAATCGGGAATTTAACTGGCGGAGGTGTCATCGAGGATTATAAGGCAGCCTATTCGATCCCAGATGCGTTAGTTTCTCTAGGTGTATTGGGAATGGGTTTGCTAGCACCTGTAATCTCAGCGGCGATTGCTTATTCAATTGCAGACCGTCCCGGCATTGGACCAGGGTTATTCATGGGGCTGATTGCTAATTCCATCGGAGCAGGGTTCCTTGGCGGCATGTTAGGTGGTTATTTGGTTGGTTTCTTCGTACTGTTCCTAGTAAAAAATCTGAAAGTTCCTGTTTGGGCGCAAGGCTTGATGCCGATGATGATCGTACCGCTCTTATCAACATTGATCATTGGATTATTGATGTTCTTTGTCATCGGTGTGCCGATCGTCTGGGCAACAGAAGCATTGACAGAATTCTTGCAAGGGCTGCAGGGCTCTGGGAAATTCTTGTTTGGTTCGATTGTCGGCGGGATGGCAGCCTTCGATTTTGGCGGCCCCGTCAACAAAGTCGCCTCGCTCTTTGCGGATGGACTGTTGCTGGAAGGTGTGCAGGAACCAGAAGCCGTGAAGGTCTTAGCGTCAATGGTACCGCCATTTGGTGTCACGATCTCTTGGGTACTGTCTAAAATCTTCCGCAAACCAAAATATTCAACTGAAGAACAAGACAATATCAAAATCGCTTTCCCAATGGGACTTTGTATGATCACAGAAGGTGTTATCCCGATTGCGGCGGTTGATCCGTTGCGCGTGATTTTATCTTGTACGGTAGGTGCGGCGATTGGCGGCGGCTTGAGTATGTCATGGGGTGTTGGTTCGCCGGTTCCTTCAGGCGGTGTCTTTATTATTCCAGCCATGACTGATCCGTTGAAATTCACGTTAGCATTATTGATTGGTTCGGCTGTAACCGGCATTCTATTATTCGCCCTTAAGAAAGAACCAGTCGAAACGGATATTAAAGACGATGAAGAAGAGGAAGAAGTCGATTTTTCTTCAATCAAAATTTCGTAAGGCAAGTGATCGATTCCTAAAACAAAAAGGAGTTTTTTGAGAATGTATGTTTCGATGAAAGAAATGCTGCAAAAGGCCAATCGAGAGAACTATGCCGTAATGGCGATCAATTGTTTCAATTTGGAAACTGCCAAAGCTGTGATCGAAGCAGCGGAAGAAATGCGTTCGCCGATCATTGTCGATCTGCTGCAGGACCATTTAAAGGAGCATTTGGACATTCGCTATGTAACGCAGCCGATCATTCGGATGGCGAACAATGCCAAAGTCGAAGTGGCGATTAATTTGGATCATGGGCAAGAGGTTGCGTTTGTGAAGCAATGTCTGCATGAAGGCTTTTCCAGTGTCATGATGGATGCTTCCATGTATCCGTTGGAGGAAAATATTCGGATTACCAAAGAAATGGTGGAGCTGGCACAAGTTTACAATGCCAGTGTCGAAGCCGAAGTCGGTGACATGGGTGCGGTGGCAGGTGATCATTTTACCAATGATGAGATGTACACCGATCCAGAGGATGCGATTCGCTTTATCAAGGAGACAGGTGTGGATTGCCTGGCACTGTCTTATGGTTCCAGTCATGGAGATTATCCAGAAGAGTATGTGCCGGATTTCCGCTTTGATATTGTGGAAAAAATCAAAGCAGCGACGAATCTTCCGCTAGTGCTGCATGGCGGTTCAGGAGCTGGCGAGAAGAATATCATCCGCTCGATCGAGTTAGGGATCAATAAAATCAATGTCGGGTCTGATTTTATGAAGGCGCAAAAAGCCGAGGTGCAAAAACAATTAACTGAAGATCCTGATGTGGATTATCCGACGCTGATCCATCAAACGATGGCGGCAGGAAAAGAAGTAGTCAAACGGTACATCGAACTTTCGGGTTCTAAAAATAAATCATAAAGATGAGAATGGAGACAAAGTCAAATGTTAATCAATATGAAGCAAATGCTGGAAATCGCTAAGGAAAACAAATTCGCCGTAGGAGCTTTCAATGTCGCAGACAGTAATTTCTTACGCGTAGTCATTGAGGCAGCGGAAGAAAATGATGCGCCAGCGATCATTGCAGTCCACCCAACGGAGTTAGATTTTACCAAGGATGAATTTTTCCAATATGCGGTATCTCGTGCAAAAAATAGTTCAGTGCCATTTGTTATCCACATGGATCATGGCGATAACTTAGCCAGCATCATGCGTGCGGTTCACTGCGGCTTCAGCTCAGTCATGATCGATGGTTCATTACTGCCATTTGAAGAAAATATCGCGATCACGAAGGAAGTCGTAGATGTATGTCATAAGATCGGTATTTCGGTCGAAGGTGAATTAGGTACGATCGGCAACACTGGAACTTCTGTTGAAGGCGGCGTGTCGGAAGTTATTTACACAAAACCAGAAGATGCGGAAGAATTTATCGAAAAAACCGGGATCGATACTTTAGCGGTAGCGATCGGTACCGCTCATGGGATTTATCCTAAAGATGTCAAACCTGAATTGAAAATGGACGTACTAGAAGATATCAAAGGCAGAGTCGACATCCCGTTGGTTCTTCATGGCGGCTCAGCAAATCCAGATGAAGAAATCGCAAAAGCCGTTCAAATCGGGATTCAAAAGGTCAATATCTCTTCTGATTACAAATATGCCTTCTATAAAAAATGTCGCGAAATTCTTTCAACGACTGAGTTGTGGGACCCGAATGCGATCTATCCAGAATGTATCGATGCAGCTAAAGCGGTCGTTAAGCAAAAAATGGAATTGTTCAATTCGATCGGCCAAGCGGCAGTTTATCGCAAAGAAAATATTCAACCTTGGAGACAAGAACAAAATTAATCAGAACAGGAGCTGTGACAAAAGTCTTGTCACAGTTCCTTTTTCCGAACAAACGGTGTGTCAGAAGTAGCTTCTCCGGAAATATGCTGACCACTTCTGTCACAACCTCATTTTTTGTAGGAGGAAGACATGTTATATGGTGGAATTGAGGCGGGCGGCACGAAATTTGTTTGTGCGGTAGCCGATGAAGAGCTCAATATCTTAGAAAAAATCAGTGTTCCAACAACGAATCCTCAAGAGACCTTCAATAAGGTTTTTGCTTTTTTTGATCGCTATTCAGTCGATGCTTTAGGAATTGGTTCTTTTGGTCCAATTGGAATTCAGCCGGATCATGAAAATTATGGGCACATTTTAGCGACGCCTAAAGAAGGCTGGGCGGGTGTTGATTTTTTAGGACAACTACAACAAAGGTACAAGGTTCCGACTGCCTGGACGACGGATGTGAATGCAGCGGCATTTGGCGAGATCAAGCGTGGCGCCGCAAGCGGGAAGCGAAGCTGCATTTACTTAACGATCGGTACCGGGATCGGCGGTGGTGTCGTGGTCGATGATGCGGTTTTTCAAGGGATGTCACATCCTGAAATGGGACATCTTTATGTGAAGCGTGCGCCCGCAGATATGTATCAAGGAACCTGTCCTTACCATAAAGATTGCTTAGAGGGATTAGCCGCGGGGCCGTCATTAGAAGCACGAACCGGAATCAAGGGAGAAGAGCTGCCGCTGGATCATCCGATCTGGGATTTGCAGGCGAATTATTTAGCGCAAGCATTAATGAGTTATACATTGATTCTGGCACCGGAAATTATTGTCTTAGGCGGTGGTGTCATGAATCAAGACCATTTGCTTAAAAAGATTCAGCAGCAATTCACTGAATTAATGGCGGGATATATGGAAACACCACCAGTTGAAGACTATATTGTTCGCTGGGGATTGCCAAACGAAAGCGGCTTGATCGGTACGTTGCTATTGGCACAAAAAGAGTTAGAATAATAAAACAACTGCACTCTTTCTTAATGAAGGATTGCGGTTGTTTTTTTGTACTGTGACAAAGACTATTTGAGGCTGTGACAAAATTAGGTTTGAAAACCAAATCAGCTCGTCTAAGATTCTCGTTATAATGAAGATGTCAGGAGGGAAAAAAATGAATGAACGGATCCGAAATATTCTGACCATATTAACAAAAAGGCCTGAAATAAAAATGGCCGAACTGACAGATGAGCTTGGATTAACCAGAAGGCAAATCAATTATGCCATCAATCAATTTAATTCTGAATTGATCACTCAGAAAATTCCAAGTATCGAACGTAATCATGCTGGCGATTTTAACGTCCCTTTAGAAGTATTACAAATGCTGGCAACACAACAAAAGCAAACGGTGATTCCTTCAGATGATGAAAGAGCGGCACTGCTTTCAATGTTTCTAATTATAAATATTGAGTATGTAAGTGTTGATCATCTCAGTGAGTTTCTAGGAGTGGGAAAGACAACGGTAGCTGAGGATTTAAAAAGAGCTGGCCAGTTGATCCATAAGTACTATTTATCACTGAAATATGATCGAGTAACTGGTTATCAAATCGAAGGCTCAGAACATAAAGTTATACAGCTTCTAGCAGATTTGGTAAAGCGCTACCCAGTCTTTAAGCGAGATGAAATGATTGACCAGCTAAGTATTCAGGTATCAAAAGAAGAAGTTATTCATTTGATTCACAACATGGAACAAATGCTGCACCTAAGCTATTCAGATGAATCCCTGGAGTACTTAAAAACTACGTTGCCATTGCTTTTAGCTCGAGGAGTTGCCGAAAGTAAGTTAGGAGTAGATGATTTTTTTGAAGGTGAGGTAAGAGACACGCCGGAATACCGCTTTTTGAATGTTTTGATCAAAGAGACTGAGTGGCAGCTTTCCAGCAGCTATTTTGAATGGATAACTTTGCTGTTCCTGATATCTAATATCTTTGAAAAGAAAACGACTCAAGAATTCGACTCGGATCGTCGTTTGAAAGAATTGATCCATGAGATGGTGGCTAACTTTGAACAGCAGACATTCATAACGATTGAAGACAGAGAAAACTTTGAGCGTCGGATTTTAAATCATCTGCGACCAGCGTGTTTTCGGATCAAGTATAACTTGAGTTTGGGTGTTTATTCTTTAGATAGCTTGATACAAGACAGCAATCATGCGATCTTGAGCGATCTGATGAAGGAACTTATTGTCCCAACAGAAAATTGGTTGAGAAGAGCTTTTCCTAATGATGAGTTAGATCTTCTTTCTTACTACTTTGGTTTTCAGTTGAGTAATCAGCATCTCATAAAAAAACAAAAGCCAAGAGCGGTTGTTGTTTGTACAAATGGCGTAATGGTTTCAAAAGTTATTCGAGAAAGTTTAGAAAAACTTTTTATCGAATTGCAGTTTCTATCATCGTTCTCTGTACGTGATTTTTATCAATTTGAAGTGGATTATGATCTGGTTTTTACGACTATCCCATTGGAAACGGATTTGCCTCAATTTATTATTGATCCAATCATGACTTATAAAGAGCAAATCAGCTTACGTTATCGGGTTTTGAATGAACTTGGAATCAATGAAGTCGATCAATCTGTTGATCGATTGATCGGGATCATTCAGAAATATTTCGATGTTCCCAGCTCTAAAGAATTAAAAGAGGAACTTCAATACTTTTTACTGCAAGAAAAACAAGATTCACCATTAGAAAATACGAAGGTCCTGCCTTCATTGACCTATTACTTGAAACCGAATTATATCACGATTATTGATGAAGAAATCCTGTGGGAAGATGCGGTAGCCTTAGCGTGCAAGCCGTTGATAGATAATCAAATTATCACTGAAGATTTTTTATCAGATTGTCTTCAGCAAATAAGGCAGCCCAACTATACCGGCTATTTTGGAGAAAAGACGTGCATCCCTCATACAACTGTTGAACATGGGATTCAAAGAGAAGGGATCAGTTTATTAATCAGCAAAAACCCGATAGCATTTCCTAATCGCAAAGGGATTCAGATTATTTTTCCATTATCGTTTCTTGATTTAACCAAACATTTGAAAGCGATTAACCAAATTGCGGATATTAGTACGAATCAGAAATTTTTAAAAGGATTATTTTCTAAAAAAGAAACAAAATCAATTTATCAATTCATTCGACATTTTACATGAGAAGAGAGGTTTGACATGAAATTAAAAGATTATCCACGTTTCACGATTATCATGCGAGGATATACTTTTCAACAAGCTGATGCAATTCTGAAAGCGATGAAAAGTTTAGAAAATGATTTTGCTGTGGAGATGACATTGAATACACCTGATGCTTTGAGTCAAATCAAACAGTTAACCGAAAAATATGGAGATATCATTCATATTGGAGCTGGGACTGTTCGGACAATGAAGGATGTTAAAGAAGCCATTCAAGCGGGGGCTGAATTTTTGTTAGGTCCGCATATTTTTACCCAAGAAATGCTAGATTACGCTAAGCAGCATGAGGTGCTTGCAATACCAGCGGCGATGACTCCTTCTGAAATCAATGAAATGTTTGATTTTGGTGCAGATATTGTTAAAATTTTTCCGGCTTCAGTACTGTCACCGCGCTTTTTCAAGGATGTACAAGCGCCGTTAGGAAAATTACCTTTGATGGGTGTGGGGGGGATTTCGATAGAGAACGCACAAGCTTTCCTGGAAAATGATGCAAGCTACTTAGGGCTTGGATCAGGTATGTTTAACAAAAGCGATTTAGAAAATTTAGATAGTGATAAACTAGCGAAATCTATGCAGAAGTTACTTTCAAATGTGGAAGGAGTAGGTGTTTGATGGAACTATTTTTGCATGAAGAATTAGTATTTAGGGACGTTTTTGCGAAAACAAAAGAGGATGTTTTGGCTTTTTTAGCGGAGAAGTTATTTGAGAAAGGCTATGTAAAGTATGAATATATTCAAGCGATACAAGCTAGGGAAGAAGAGTACCCTACTGGTTTGCCGTCTTCAGAACCTGGCATCGCGATCCCACATGCGAATTTTGAAATGGTCAACAAAACGACGTTGGCGATCGCCACGCTGAAACAACCTGTCGAGTTTTATAATATGGAAAAAAAACAAGCCGAGCTGCCGATTCAAATTGTGATCATGATGGCGATTGGCGAGCCCCATGGTCAGGTAGAAATGCTACAAAAAATTGTTTCAATTATACAGGATGAACCCTTGAGAAAAGCGATGATCAAAACAAAATCTAATAAAGAATTACTAAATCTTTTAGAACAGGCAGTTGCTTAAAATTAGGAGGAATATACAATGAAAAGAATTTTGATAGCATGTGGAAATGGAATTGCGACTTCAACAGTCGTTGCAACAAAGGTAAAAGAATACTTAACCAGTCAAGGGGTTCAAGTTGATACTACTCAAACAAAATTGATGGAAGTCCCAAGTAAAGTGCAAGACTATGATTTGTTAATCACCACGGGTGAGTTTGAAGGACAAACGGGGAACGTTCCAGTGGTTAAGGGCATGCCGATCTTGATTGGCATGGGCGCGGAACAAACGATGGAAGAAATTTTGAACTATGTTAAATAATCTATCTATTGAGGAGGGACAAAAATGAAAGTAATTATGAGTGTCTTTAACTTTCTGATGGCTGCTGGCCCGACGGTTATGCTGCCGGTAATTATTACAGTTATCGGTTTGATCTTTGGGTTAAAAATTACCAGAGCGTTTAAATCGGGTTTGACGCTAGGGATTGGATTTGCAGGGATTAAGCTGATTCTTGATTTCATGACGACCAATGTTGGACCGGCCGCAAAAGCTATGGTTGAACGGACAGGAGTTCAATTGGACGCATTAGATGTTGGTTGGGGATCGATTGCTGCAGTTACGTGGGCTTCACCAATCATTGCTTTGCTGGTCTTTGCCATTTTAATTGTCAATATTATTTTACTAATTCTTAAACGGACCAATACGCTGGATGTGGATATTTGGAATTATCATCACATGGCAATCGTAGGAGTGATGGTCTATTTCGTAACTAAGAACGTTTTGCTGGGTGTCGGTGCTTCCATTGTTATGGCGATTATTACTTTCAAGATTTCCGACTGGTCACAACCGATGGTAGAGGGCTTCTTCGGAATTCCAGGAGTCTCTTTACCAACAGTCTCGGCTTTGTCCTCGCTAGTCATTGCTTGGCCACTAAACTGGTTATTGGATCGTATCCCATTATTTCGTAAATCAACATTTACAATTAAAGATGCGCAAAAATACTTGGGCTTCTTTGGAGATTCAATGATTATGGGATTGGTAATCGGATTAGTAATCGGTGTGTTAGCAGGTTTTGACGTGACGCAGATATTTCAACTAGGAGTAAGTATGTCTGCAGTCCTTGTTTTGATCCCTAAAATGACCTCTTTGTTTATGGAGGGACTGATGCCGATATCTGATGCGGCTCAAAAATGGTCGCAAGCAAAATTCAAAGGACGTCGTCTATTTATTGGATTAGATGCAGCAGTTGTTGTGGGAAATCCAGATGTCATTACTACTGCTTTGATCATTATTCCGCTAACAATCGCAATGGCATTAGTATTGCCAGGAAACCGTGTGCTGCCATTCGCCGATTTAGCCGTTGTTCCTTTCCGGGTAGCAATGGTGGTTGCGTTGACTAGAGGGAACTTACTTAAAAATCTTGTGATCGGATTAGTTGTGACAGCTTCACTATTGTGGTGCGGGACTGCTACAGCTCCAGTTTTGACAGCGATCGCTAAATCAGTTGGAATTGAATTAGGGGCTAACGCGATGCTTATCTCATCATTTGCGGCAACCGCAATGATCCAAAGTTACTTAGTTTTCTTAGCATTTACATTTAAACCGATCATTGGTATTCCAATCTTGCTGCTAGTTTTCGCCGGGGCTTGGTATTACTTTGAAGGCATTAAAAAAATAAATGTAGAGAATATGAAAGAAGCTCAGACAAATTAAAAAGGGTGTCAAGCTAAACCTAAAATAAAAAAAGGAGTACGGTCGTGAAAATATCAAAGATAACAGTTTATAAAGTGAAGCCGCGTTGGGTATTCATTAAGGTAAGTACGGATGATGGTATCGATGGCTGGGGCGAGATGATCTCTGGAACGAAAACGGAAACGGTGGTTGCTGGGGCTTATGAAATTGGCAATCGTTTGATTGGGAGAAACCCTTTTGAAATTGAACGCCTATTTCAAGAAATGCATCGCTCTTTTTTCCGAGGTGGTCCTATCAATGGAACGATCGTTTCTGGTATCGAGATGGCTTTATGGGATATCAAAGGAAAAGCCTTTGGTGTTCCGGTCTATGAATTACTGGGCGGTGCGGCCAGAGATAATATTAAAGTCTATTCTTGGATTGGCGGTGATCGTCCAAATGAAGTGCTGGAACAAGCGCAGGATCGTTTCGATCGTGGGTTCACGGCTATCAAGATGAATGCGACATCGGAACTTCACTATATTGATTCTTATGAAAAAGTTGAGGAAGTGGTCGAACGCGTAGCGTCTATCCATAATCATTTTGGCAGCAAAATGTCGATTGGGGTCGATTTCCATGGACGTGTACACAAACCAATGGCCAAAGTTTTAGCTAAGGCGCTTGAACCGTATCATCCGATGTTTTTAGAAGAAGTGGTGCTGCCGGAAAACGAAGAACATTTCAAAGAAGTCGCTAATTCAGTCGCAGTTCCTTTGGCTACCGGAGAACGTTTATATACACGCTGGCAATTTAAAAATATTTTCAATCAAGGTGCGATCGATGTGATTCAACCGGATGTTGCCTTGTGCGGAGGTATTCTAGAAACGAGAAAAATTGCCGCGATGGCAGAAGCTTATGATGTGGCGGTTGCTCCTCATGCGCCTTATGGGCCAATCGCGTTAGCCGCAACGCTGCAGGTTGATTCATGTACGCCGAATGTGTTTATTCAAGAACAGAGCTTAGGTATTCATTATAATAAAGGCTTTGATTTGCTAGATTTTGTGAAAAATAAAGAGGTTTTCCAATATAAAGATGGCTATGTTGACTTGCCTGATAAACCGGGCTTAGGACTTGAAATGGACGAAGAGAAGATTGAAGAGATTGCACAGGAAGGTCTTGTTTGGACAAATCCTCAATGGAAAAATTATGACGGTACCATAGCTGAGTGGTAAAGGAAAGGTGAGCATGATGGCAGAGGCAGTAATAATAGCGGCTTTCTTATTGTTATTGATCGTTTTACAAGTTAGAGAGCAAAAGAAGATAAAACTAGTTGCTAAAGGCAGTTGGATCAAAAAGACTCTATCTGTGGTTTTATCCATTACTTTGACCACCATTTTTTGGTCAGATAATCTAGCGGATCAAATCAAATTGATCGCCTTTGCCGCGCTGATTTTTATGTTTGGCTTCATGAGAGAAGGCTTCAGTGAGGATCAATTGATCAAACTAGGTGTGTTAGCAGGTGATTTTCATGAGTTTAAAAAAATTCAGATTGAAGCACTATCGAATCAGGCGCAGTTTGTTTCCCTTTATAAAAGTAGAAATAACCGCCTGTCATTGACTTTTGATACTTCAAAGGAAGAATTGATTGCCTATTTTGAAGGGATGAATCTGCAAGATCGTTTAGTTATCGGGGAAGAAATAGATGAAGGAAGGTAGAAGGAAAGAAATGATTTATTTGACCTAAAGACTGACTTACATGTTTTTCATTTTATTTTAGACAATATACTTCGATTTTCGTATGTTTTAGTTGCTTGTAATTCGCCTATTCGAAAACATAATCTAGTTACTAAAAATAGGATAATATTTCAAATCAAAATGTGAATAACTAATCGATGATAAAGTAAAAATAAGAAATGCATTCAATGATTAACCACCAACGTTGATTTAATCAATATCCTCAAAGTGTTATGTTCCTATTTTACTGATTAATGTGTCTGATTAAAAGATATCTTACTTTTGCAAAATTGTTCCATGGGAGCTAATTCATAATCAGTATATCCTGGACGCTACTGATGATTATCAAGTTATATGAAAAATAATATTTTTAATGTTTTTCGAAATGTTGAGTTAATACTAACAACTCATATTTAATATGCAGCATTAATAGAATTTTAGAAGCGTATATTCACTAAGATGAAAAAAATTTAGATTGAATTAATACTCTACTGTTTAGCACGAATAAGTCTATATATATGGATTTATATTTATACATTAATAAAAGCAAATAATACAATTTTTTTTATTTTATTTGAACAGAACGAAAATGGTATACAACTATGCAGTTGTACACCATTTTTTTTATGATTTTGCCTTTAATTTGAATATGTCTTTTTGCATAAATACTTGAAAAACAATTATTTATACAAATATAATGAATGGTTCCGAAATGAATAATAACAGTTCATTTTTATTTTTGAGTGAAGACGAAAGGATGTTGAGTTTAAATGAACGTAGCTTGGTTTTGTAAAAAACTAGAAACAAGGATGATATAACGAAGTCGAATAAGTTATATAAATGTTATATCAAGAGTGAATCATAAGTTAATTATATATTATCGTTAAATAATAGGCAATGCTATTCATCAAAAAAATTACATTTGGTGAGAAGAACGATGCTGGCTCGATTGGATAACGTTTTCATACGGGGGTTTAATCGAAGAAAATAATAAAACTAAAAAAAATACACCGTCGGTAAAGCCGTCAACATAGGAGGATTTTTAAATGCGCAAAGGTGAAAATATATACTATCGGAAGGATGGTAGATGGGAAGGACGATTTCCGAAAGGGAGACAGAAGAATGGACGAATTAAGTATGGGTATGTTTATGGAAAGAGCTATTCCGAAGTAAAACAGAAGTTATATCCTCTCCGAATTCATTATCAGTCAGTGCAACAAATTCAAGGGGTGGCTGCATTTTCATTTGAAGAATGGGCTGGTGAATGGTTGAATGAGGTACAAGATGAAGTTAAACCATCAACATTTTCCAGTTATAACTATAAATTAAGAAGGTATGTTTTACCGTTGCTCAAAGATACTTCCTTAAATGAACTTTCAAAAGAAATAGGAAGAAAACTTTTGATTGAGATGCAAAAAAGATTATCACGTTCTACTGTACAAGTGATTTTTCGAATACTGAATAAATGTCTTAATAGTGCAAAAAAAAGGGGGAAAATAAATGTTAATCCATTCTCCGAGTTGAAAATTCCAAAAGCAAAGCAAAAAAAAGTTCGTGCATTATCGTTATCTGAACAAAAAAAAATAATGAAGATTGCTACTAACGAGAAAAACGGATATGGGCTCCCATCACTATTAGCTCTTTATTCTGGTATGAGAATTGGGGAAATTGCGGCACTGAAATGGTCTGATATCGATTTTAGTGCTAATTTGATTTATGTACACCACACTTATCAAAGGATTCCAACAATAAGTGGCCAAGATAAGACACAATTAATTCTGACGGACTCGAAAACAGAGGCGTCAGTTCGAATAATCCCTATCAGTCAAACATTAAAAAAGATATTGAGGAATCATCGGAAACGGTCAAAAGGTATTTTTGTATTTTCAACACAGGGCCAACCTTGTGAGCTAGATTACTTACTTATCATTTTCATCGAATACGTAGAAAAGCGAACCTTGTGCATGTGCATTTTCATCAATTGCGGCATACATTCGCTACGCGTTGTTTAGAGGCAAATAAGGATATTCCTTCAGTAAGTGCACTATTAGGTCACGCCTCAACACAAATGACCTTAGATACCTACGTTGACGCCATGTTGGAGCAACGCTTCCAGGTTATCAAACAATTGGACCGATTGATTAGTTAAATATGAATGAAATCATTTTCAAAAAGATGTTTACAACTTTTTGGTGGATTTTTTTTTTTTTTTTTGATAAAGCGCTTTAATAGTTTTTTTGCATTTTGAAACAGCGCTTCTTGCTTAATAGCTACTATATTTAAAATGAAAAACAGAAGAGGGTATAGGAGTAAAGAATAATAAGCCGTCATTCATCGTCAAAAAGTGTCATAAGTCTTGATTTACAAAGGACTTATGACACTTTTCTAGTTTTTTACAAGACTAAGAAGAACTTTGTGAGCCATCAAATTAAAGACTAGAAACACAACTATCATGAAGAAGTGTACTACAGCTTTTGAAGGGAGGTATGTTTATCGAAATACAGACATACTAGTTTTTCATTAGTTCCCAATACTAAAGGAGAATTAGTCTACTTTTAGTATTGGAAAATAATAAATGAGAGAAATGGTGACTGGCCTCTTCTCATTTATTCATTTTAGCTAATTTAAGAGTAAAAGACAAAAAATGTGCAAAGGAGTTCATTATGAAAAACAAGAGAAGATGGATAAGTAAAGCGGCAATGACTTTGGGTGTGTTAACAATGGTAGCATCTACTGGAGCAGGGGTGGGCTCGGTAGCTCTTGCAGCACCACCAACACAAAATATTAGTGCAAATGCAGTATCAGACAATACTTCGGATCGCTCAATCACTATTTGGAAATATGAGATTAATAGTACCGCAGAACTAGGTGGACGTGGAGATGGGGAATCGTTAGATCCAGCTGTAGCACCAGATTTGACTGGAAAACAAGTAATGCAGGATGTCAATTTTGAAATTATTCGTGTCATTCCTAACACAGGAGTGGATTTAACTGATCCGTTAGTGCAAAAAGAAACGACACATTACACTATTGATACGACCTTTACTGCACAAACAGGAAAAACGGCAGTCGATGGTAGTTTGAAATTTGATGTTGGAACAGGAAAAACAGCGGATGGTATTTATCTAGTTCGTGAAATCACAGATAGCAGCGGAAAGTACACATACACAAATCCAAGCACAGGAGAAACTGGCATTGAGATTACCAAACCGATGGATCCATTCTTTGTTTGGTTACCTCAAACAAAACGTGATGATACCTCTAAATTAATTTACGACGTACATGTACATCCGAAAAATATTGTAACAGAGACTGATTTGGATAAATCGATTGAAGGCGGTAAAGGCTATTCAATCAAGGCAGGGCAAGATTTTCAATGGGAAGCAACGACAAAATTACCATCTGGATTGTATAGCGAAATTACTAAAGATATGACTATTACCAATATGCATGATAAAGATGGAAATCCATTGCCAGACCAAGTGATTACAGCATCACCTAGTAGTCCATATGATTTATACGCGAATTACTTCACAGTAATCGATGATTTGGATACAAAACTATTGTTAAAAGATATTGAAATACAGGTATCCGACGATGATGGAGCGACTTGGTCAAATTTAACAATTGGTACGCATTATACCGTTGAGTTGAATGGTACCGCAGTAACGTCTCACCCTGTTACAAATATGACAGCTAATGCAGCAAAAGAAGTTGCAGTTGATTTGACACAAGCTGGGATGAAAAAAGTTACAGAAGATGGCGATACACACATTAGAGTAGTGTATAAGACAACTGTAGAAGAAGATACTAATGGTGTAATTTCCAATAAATATGATGTTAACTATTTAATTCCAGGACAAGAACCTATGACAGAAACAAGTGATGAACCTGAATATTTCACTGGTGGATTTGATATCAAAAAGACTGATAAGGCAGGCGCTGATCTATCAGGGGCAGAGTTCCACATTGCGACAAGTGAACAAAATGCTAAAGATAAAGTTTTCTTAGCTAGTGATGGAAAGTCTTATACATTGAATTCAGATGGTTCATCAACACCAGTATTACCTTCAGGAGTAACTTACCTAACGTCTACTTCAAATGCGACAGGGGAAGCGAGATTTGACGGATTAGAACTGGAATGGTTTACGGATTCAAATGGGAATGACAAACAAGATCCAAGTATTACTTCAGAAGCAACATGGGCACATACGGACATTAAGAAAGATTACTGGATAGTGGAAACGAAATCTCCAGCAGGATTTGAATTATTGAAAACAGAGCAAAAAGTAACAGTAACGTTAACTTCACATAATAATTCAACACCAGAAATTACAGTAGTCAATGAACCGAAAACAAATTTACCATTCACTGGTGGTACTGGCACGATGTTGATTATCATCATCGCGATCGGAGCAATCACGATTGGTACCGCAGCAATCGCAATTGATAAAAAACGTCGCACCGCTTAAATAGGGATAGAAAGGAAGGGCAGACAATGCGCAAAGAAATCAAAATCAAGCAATTAGTCGCCATTCTTCTTCCTATCGTGGTCATATTAGGTATTGGATATTCAATATCTAATATGATTTCATTACGGGCGGATGATTCTTCCACTAAATTGACTGTTATCAAAAATGATGAAGACATCACTGGAAAAGAAGTTAGTATTCCAGATACATCGGTGGAATTAAAACTGACTGCAAAGAAAAATCAACTCTATCGTTTACCGAATAATGGTAAACTCAGTATTTCATCTGCTGATAATGATACGAGAAAACTTCCTGTAAGAGAAGTGATGTCTTCAAGCTTTGATTTGAAAAAAGAGCTTGCTGTTTTAAATGGAGAATCAGATAACAAAAATTCTTCTGAAAGTAATAAGGAAGCAGATAAAAAGAAACTGACCAACGAATTAATTCGCGTAAAGAATTTTGAAACTGGAGAAGTAACTGCTTATCTTAAGTTGTTGAAAGACGAATCAAGGAATATTCTTTTTGCTAGGGAAACAGTTTCCGATGACGTTACTGTGAAACTTGAAAATGTTGAAGATGAGAGTAAGCAAAAATTGTTTACCTTTGCTTCAGTCAAGGTTGAAGACACTAAAACTGAATCAGAAAATGAAGATAAAACTAAGGTTACAGAAGAGTCTAAAGAATCTAATGAGTCAGATAAAGAAGAGATAGAACCTTTACGAGGCGATGAAACGGTTGAGGAACTTAAAAAGAGAAATTACTCAAAAACAGAATCCTTTAAACCAATCGAATTCCCAGACGAAGAGAATAAAGCTACAACTGAAACGACAACAACACGAGCGCCACGAGCAGCTACTTCCGTCAATGTAACTGGTGCGAAAGTCAGTGTACGTTCTGGAACTGGGACTTTTGATGGTAGTGATACTCCAGGGTATGATTTAAATGATACTAACGATTGGGTACGAACGTTTGACTCCAACATCTACTTACTTACATTTTCTGTAGAGGGAAGTGACCCAGGAATTGTGTATTCAGATATCAAATATCGTGTAGATATGGATTTGCCAAATGCTCACGGATTTGATTCTTCTGGGAAAGAACGATTCAACTATGAAATTGAAGCCGAAAATAGTGGTGGATTGGTCACTGAATCCGATAATACTAAAACGGGAAATGGTTATGTAGAATCTTCGATCAATGCTAATGGTCAGATTCTACTACCGATTTTTGTCAATGTGAATGGCGCACAACATAATACAGCTTTAAATCCAAAAATAAAAATTACGATCATCAGTGCTAAGAACGAAACTACTGGAACAGTTGAAACATTTAACAAAGTGTATGACGAGAATAATTTATCTAGTTTAACAGTTCCAACAAAGAAGGTTACTGCAAAACCATCAATTACTACTAAATTGGTTAAGGGAAAGCAAAAAAACTTTGATAATACTGTTACAGGTGGGGGCTTCAGTTCAGCCTCAAGGAATGATTGGCAAGTGGCAGGCTTAGGGGTGGGAATCTATTTGAAAACGTTAAGTGGGCGCGGTACAGATGATTTCCGTGGTTCTACTTTTCCTGCTGGTGACATAGAATTTGAGCTAGACACAGTGCAAACTATTTATCGACCAAGTTCCAGTTCCAGTGTACCAGCAGTCACCGTTCCTCCAACAAGCAGTTCGACAAGTACCACTGGCGCGTATCCGGTAAAAATTATTGCTGGAACATGGGGGTCGACAAGTACCACAGCTTCTGATTGGGACTGGCGGACACATAACTCTGCTGGACGTTCACTCAATATTGATCAGTCCACACTTAGTACAAGTATTCCTTATGGAAAAAGTCAACAGATATTGACTACTGAACCTACTTCGGGTGATAAAACCAAAATGGGTGTTTACGATACGGGGGATGTCTCTGTTCCTACAGATACCACAGTCAAGCTTTCGGGGAATGCGACTACAGGTTATCAACCCGTTTGGAATCCTTATACGTATACTATGGGTGGAGAAACAGTTAGCAAAAATGAAAAGCACTTTGCTACTACAACGCTATTAGTCGAATGGAGTAACCTTTATTTTAAGAATAAAACAGACCATGCAAAAACTTATATATCAACAGTAGCTATTGGTGATATAAGTTATGAAGGTGAGACCCATAGCGGAGGATCTGAACAAGTAGAATTATCTGTTACGACTGATCCTGGTACGGTCTCTCAACATGCATTGTTTACGTATCCACATAATGATACTACTGGTGAACAAGGTGTTTCCTTGGGTGGAATAGACAGTGAATGGAATGGGGATGGTAGTGCCAAGGCTGCTAAAGGCTATCAATTCACGGCATCAATACGTTATTCCGATATAGATCCAGTTTCTACTAAAAGTATAATTTCTTATGGGCGTTGGAATGCGAATTCAATTGAATATGATTCTACAAGAACAACACGTATGGGTCCAGGAGGAGATTCATCGTATACCTGGAAGTACGGCGTGAAGAAATCCGGTTTAGTCCCACAGAATGCACCGCTTGCCCAAGCGGCTATCGAGTCACAGTATGATTGGTATACTACGGTAGCCGCTGCAGAAGCTGCAGGTAAAATTTCTGCTGTCAGAATTGAAGGTGGTGTGGGTGCTGGGTCATTTGGATTACAAGTACCAGTTCGTGCAATTGGTCAAATCAATAATTATACAGATGGTGCTACTTTGGGTGCTGGTAATCCTAATATCCTATTGATGAATACATTCACTTCTCATGTGAATAGTAGTTATGATAATGGTGATATAACCGCTGGATATAAATTTGAAAGACCAAATGTAAGAAGAGGTTACTATTATCAGCCGAGTACATTCAATGCTTCTGGGTCTAAAACAGGCGGGCATTTTGCTAGGGATTCAGCAGGAACTAATAGAGGCGAGGCAGGAACAATGGCTTCTTACGGGGATACATTGTGGATTACAGGTGTTGGTATTACGACGACTACAGCTCCAGAAAAACCGACGTATAAAACGGATGAAACAGTTAAGTGGAAAGTCACGGGGAATGTTTCGGGTGGTAACACTGCTCATACAGTCAAGCTGACCACCACACTTCCGAAGGGACTGGAGTATGTCGCGGGTAGCGCTGAAGATGGTTCGGGGAATACTCTTACCCCTGTTAGTGTTGTAGTAAATCTAGATAAAACAACAACTATTATATGGCAGATTGATGATGTTAATCCTGAGACTGGAGATGTTCCAGAGGTTAACTTTGAAACGACTCCAGCTATTAAAGATTTGACCTTTACAGATTCTGCGGTTGCAGAAGCTACTGTGTATACAGTAGGAGAAGTATGGATAAAAGGTGATACAAGTCAAAATGACAAATCGAAAGTAAATGCTCGTGAGTCGACAGGGAAAGTTCAGCTTTATCAAATGCAGAAAATATCCTTGGAAAAAAAAGTTGTCCCTGAATATATTGAGATTGGCGAAGATGATCCAGCTAATACATCATTATCTACTGACATTAAATACACGATTAAACTAACAAATAACAGCTCTGACAAATTGGTCAAAGTAAATGTTCTAGATGCCTTACCATACAATGGTGATTCCAATGGAACATCCTTTGCGGGTTCTTATACAGTAACTAATATGAAAATGTTGCAAGGTAGTGGAACGATCAAGTATACAAACACTGCGATACCAAGTATAGAAAATAGAGATCCTAATACCATTAGTGGTTGGGGAACCTATGTACCTGGTAGTTCCTCCGTTGATTCAATTAAAAATGCTACTGCTTTTTTAGTATCACTTGATGAGATGGATGTAGGTGAAGAGCTTGAGTTTGAGATCACGATTTCACCAACTGGGCAAAAGCCCGGAGATCTTTATCGAAATAAAGCATCATTTAACAGTTCGATTGATTTACCAGTAACTAGTAATATTGTCGAGACGACAGTATTCAGTCGAGATCTTTCGGGATATGTCTGGTATGACGATGACTATGATGGCCTAATTGGTAATAAAGCTGATGGATCATCCGAAGATCCTGTTGGCAATATTCCGGTGAAATTGTATCGGACAAGCCAAGAAAATAGTAGCTATGTAGAAGAGCTTGTTGAGCATGATTTGTTAGGTAACGCGTTTATTGACGGATCGGGTGATTCGCTTGTAGTGACTGATTCGAACGGGAAGTATAAATTTGAAAATCTTCCAGAAGGAGAATACATTGCTGAATTTCAGGTGGGAGACTTGGTGGTTCGAAAAGTCGTTATCGTGACCAAGCAATTAGTCGGAAGTGACCCGACGAAGAATTCAAAAGCGGATCCTAGTGATTACAAAACACCGGAATACAATCAACCAGAATTGAAGGATTTACCTGCACTTTTGGCATCAGAGACCGATAAGATAAATCATATCACGGATGTCAACGCTGGGTTGACTCGTCTATCGAAGATTCGACTCTTCAAATATGAGGAAAGTACTGTTATTGATGATAATAACGATGGCATATTGAGTGAAGCGGAGATTGAAAATTCGGGCAAACCTTTAAAAGATGCCGAATTTGATATCTTCAAAGGAAACAGTACAGATCCAGCCGATAAAATTGGTTCTGCCAAAACGGATGCAACCGGATGGTTGGAATTTGATGGTCTTCCGCCAGGTGATTACACAATCGTTGAAACCAAAGCACCAGATGGTTTTGAACTGTTGAAAGACCCCATAAAAGTCACTGTGCCGACCTACAATTATATTGCTAAAGTACATGTCTCAAATTCCACTCAAACCTTATTACCGTTTGCCGGTGGAACGAAAGCGATGCGGATTATTTTGATCATATCCGCCTGTCTATTAGTGATTGGGATGGCTGGCGTCTTCCTACATTTTCGACCAATCAAAGTAAGGGGAGGAAAATAAAATGAAAAGAGTACGTCGTTTGTTGTTCTGTTTGTTTGCTTTCTCCCTGTGCTTTGGCGGGATGGTGTCTGCTCATGCTGAAGCAGAGACCGCCGAAACAACGGGAAGTACTGGGTACAGTATCTTTATCCAAAAATACAAGATCGAAGACTTTGCCAAGATCGCTGATACGATGCCCTTAGATGGGACGAAGGCCGATCAGGTCAAGGATGCGGATGGGAAGAATCTCGATCCTTTGGCTGGAATGTCCTATGAGATCACGCGTGTGACGCCGATTCAAGGGGCTTCGGGGTTTGAACCTGTGCAAGGGGATGGGGCGTTTCAAACAATCGTGACGACTGATGAAAAAGGGCTTGCTCAGGCAAGCAACCTTGTTCAAGGGATGTACCAGATCGTTGAGAAGGACCATACGCAGCTGAAAGATGTGATGGAACCTGTTGTTGTCGAGCTGCCCTTCCCCCAACAAACTGGTGAACCCTTGAATGAAGTCTATATCTATCCGAAATCCAGTGTCGTAGGGGATACCCCTAAGTTACCTGTGACCAAAGGACCGGATGGTACACCAATCGAGGTCGATGAGAAAGGCGAGATCCAGAAGCTGCCGCAAACCAGTGGAAATATTGGAACGGCGCAAGTCTTGATGTGGATCTTAGCGATGATTTTCGCCATGGGCGGTGTCGGGATGTTTAGTATCCATCGTAAGAAGGATGTTTTTTAAGAATTGATTTGATGCATCATTACTGAAGAAAGAATCTGGGATGCGCATAGTTTCGTATCTTTGATTCTTTCTTTCAAATTGTCAAACCCTATTGGAAAGAAGGACCTGTCATGAAGAAGCTGAAAAAGAATACGAAACCAAAAAGAAAGCATTCTTTTTTGAAAATCTTTGCGATCCTGATGATTGTGGGCGGTGTGTTGACCCTTCTTTACCCTATCGTAGGGAACTACTTAGCCAATCGTGAGCGCAGTCAAGCCGTTTCTGAATACGACGACACGATGAAAAAAATGTCGCAAAAAGAAAAAGACGAACAATGGGCATTAGCCAAAGCTTACAACGAGTATATTTACAACAAGCAAGAAGGATTACCCAAAGGTGATCCGGTTGTTTACAACAAGATCATGAAACAAGGGGATGTCATGGGGACCGTTGATATTCCGTCAATTGATATCAAACAAATGCCTTTTTTTCACGGCACGTCCTTTAAAACATTGGAAAAGGGCCTCGGTCACTTTGAACCGACCTCGATCCCTGTTGGTGGGAAAAATACCCATTCGGTGATTACAGGACACAGCGGAGTCAAGAACCAAGTACTTTTTACCGATATTCGAAACTTAAAAGAAGGCGATTTGTTTTTTATCAATATTTTAGGCAAACGCTTGGCCTACGAGATCGATTCCTTTGAAGAGATTTTGCCAAGCGATGTTGAAAAGGTCAAGATTCATAAAGGAAAAGACAAGGTTACGTTATTAACATGTACACCGCCGGGGATCAATACCTTCCGGCTGCTGGTGACAGGACACCGTGTTGATTATAAGACGGCGGTTAAAAAGAAAGTTAAGAAACGCAATACTTGGAGTTATCAAAATATCGTTTTAGCAACCTTAGGGCTGAATGTCGCAATCTTTGCCTTACTTATGGGCTTGTATCGCCGCTTCATCAAACGTTTCCGCTCCGATGATCCAGTCGTTGCGGCGAAAGCCCGAAAGAATTTGAAACGCTTGTTCTTCATTACGAAAACACTCTTCATTCTCTTGTTCGTGACGATGACGGCCGTTCTGATCACAGCGATCTACGGCTATCTCCATATGGAACAAGAACCCGCGTCTGCGGCCGTCAATATTGGGCAAAAGGAAGAATTGAATGCGTATAACATCGACAAGATCGATGAGGCGAATTATGAGGAGAAACAGATCGCCAGTGTCAAAATCTCGGATTACGCCAAGGCCAAATCTGTCGTTCAAACGACCACTAACAATTGGGGGATAGGGAAGATCGTGATTCCCGATGTGTCGATTGATCTGCCGATCTTGGCAGGAATGGCGAATGAAAATCTATTGACCGGAGCGGCAACTTATCGCTCCGATCAACAATTAGGTCGCGGCAATTACGTTGTCTTGGCCCACAATATCTTTGATAAGGATGTGCTTTTGCATCGTATCCAAGATTTAGAAAAGGGACAGCTGATTTATGCGACCGATTTTAAACAAGTCTATGTCTACGAGGTTTCTTTGAACAAGATCATTGAAGAGACCGAGGTTTCTTATGTCGAAAAAGAACCGAAGAATGGGATCGCTAAACTTACCCTCCTTCGTTGTGAAGGAGACATCGGAACGATTTATCGACGTCTTGTTCAAGGAAATCTCAAAAGTGTTCAACCCTTGCACGACGCGGAGGACGATCTGTTCAAGCAATTGAAATTGAAACGAGAAGATGGCAAGATCGACGGCACCATTGTGAAGGACGATCCGGTATCCGAACCCGAACGGGTGAGTATGACCCTGGCTGCGAAGATCATTTCTGATCCGATGCAGACGGTAGTGCCTTTATTCTTACTCTTCTTATTACCAATTTTATTTTTTAGTTTGATTTAGAAAGGAAAAATGCATGAAAAAGATAGTGATAGGTGTTTGTGGGATTCTCGTGTTTATTGGCGGCCTCGCCGGGATACGCAGCGGTGTGTTGAAAGCCGGAGAACTGGTCGAAGATTCTTCTTTAATAGTAGAAACAGGCACAAGTGACGTTTCTGTCCCAGAGAGTGTTGAGGCATCAGCGCCCGAAGTGATTTCACCAGAAGCTCCAATTGAAGTACAACCACAACCAGAAGTACCTGTGGAAGAAGCGGCAGAAACGTCTGTACCCGCTGTTAGTTCAGAGGCCGTACCAGAAGCTTCTTCGGAACCCGCTCCGGTTGAAAGCAGTACGGTAGATTCTTCAACCAGTACAGACTCGACTGCATCTTCATCGAGTTCAAGTACATCGAGTAGTTCATCGAACAGCGCAACATCAAGCACGACGAAGCCAAGCAGTTCAACAAAACCAAGTAGCAGTACCAAACCAAGCAATAGTACAAAGCCAAATCAAACAAAACCGAGTTCAACGACGCCTAGTAGTTCGGCACCAACGCAGTCGTCTACGAGTCAAGGGAACGAAGAACCACCACCAGTGCAACCCGCACCGACGCCTGTAGTACCAAGTACACCAGCTGCGGTGGCGCCAGTAACACCTGCGACACCAAGTGTTCAAGCCAATTCATCTGTCGCACCAACCGCACCGGAGGCTTTTTCAGAAACGAGTACGTTGAATCTGCCTAGCGAGTTGAAAACAACGGAAGTTGCACAATCAGATTTGAAAGGCTTTGAATTACCGCTGTTAAGCAGTTTTGAAAATAAAGCGCATGCGGCAATGATCTATGAAGGGATCAAACAATTAGGCACAGAACAAGAGGAAGAGTATAGTGCGGAGCAACTTGCCCAAGAGATGTATCAGAACTTATTTGATTCAGAAATAACTGATGAACCAGAAAAAATGCCGGAAGAAATCACCGTGGGTAGTTTGGTGTATCAGAAGAAAAAGGATAAGAATGTCTTACTAGGAATCTACATTGGAGATGACTACTACTTAACTGTGGATGATGTGGAAGTTGAAAAGGATACAGAAGAAAGTACCTCAACAGAAACTTCCAGTGAGGAAGCAGAAGAAACGACAGAACAAGAAACGCAACGCCAAGTCGTTGTGGAATCACTTGATTTAGAAGAAGACCTTTTGGTTCAAGAATTACCAGAGGTCACTTTGACCGAACACGGGGAACAGACGTTGGCGGAATATCCAGCTTCTATGAACTTCACTGAAAATGAAGGCGCGAAAACCTTCATCGAAAAAATCGCTGAAGACGCTCAGAAATTGGGTCAAGAATATGATGTGTTTGCCTCTGTCATGATCGCCCAAGCGTTATTGGAAAGTGGATCAGGCACGAGCACGTTATCACTAGAACCAAACCATAACTTGTTCGGCATCAAAGGAACGTATCAAGGGCAATCTGTTTCAATGGCAACCCAAGAGGATCGTGGAAATGGCGACTTGTATTCTATCAATTCGGCATTTCGTAAGTATCCAAATTACGCGGCTTCATTAGGTGATTATGTGGAACTCCTGCGTGGCGGAATTTCCGGCAATGATAGCTTTTACAAAAATACTTGGCGATCAGAAGCGAAGAACTATTTACGCACGACCAATGCCTTAACCGGGACCTATGCGACGGATACTACCTATGGACAGAAACTGAACTCAATTATCGCCTTGTATCACTTAACCCAATACGATCAAGTCAAAACAACTGGCAGTGATTCAGGTGTCTTTATCAAAGGCAAAGAAGAAATTCCCGAAGAATACAGCAGTCGTATGAAATACCCCGATTACAATGGCGTGGATTACAACACTTCCGGCTCGTATCCAGTAGGCCAATGCACGTGGTATGCCTTTAACCGGGTGAGTCAATTAGGTAAAACCGTCGATGACTATATGGGAAATGGCGGTCAGTGGGCAACAAAAGGCAAAGCGCTAGGCTATGAAGTCAGTCAAAAACCAAAAGCCGGCTGGTTGATTTCCTTCAAACCAGGAGTTGCCGGATCAGATGAACGGTATGGACATGTAGCCTTTGTCGAAGTCGTCGGACCCAATGGCATTCTGATTTCAGAAGGGAATGTCTTTGGCGGCACGGTGATTTCGTATCGCGTAATCGACAATGCCTTAGCTACGTCAGATCAGGTTTCATACATTAAAGCTAAGTAGAAAAGATGGAAATAGGAGCTTTCACAGTTCGGATTTCAAGATAATAAATGATGTGTTTTAAATTAATACAGCACCAAGAAATGTTCATTACTAGGAAAAAGGAGCACCGTAACTTATGGCAACTGTTCAATCACGTCAAACGAAAAAAGAGGAAAGTCCACCGAAGCGTTCCATTGGGAAAAGTCTCGTACTGACTATTTTGACACTTCTGCTCTTAGGGGTGATGTTTGTTTCAGGGCAATTGGTTCGAAGAGAGTACAGCTTTCATCCAATATCTGGGACATCAATGAGTCCGGCTCTGACGGAAAAGGACATGGTTTTAGTCAAGAAGCGCCACAAGATTTTGCGCTATGACGTGATCGCTTTTTCCGTTAAAGGAGAAGAGGGGAAATTCGTGAAGCGGGTGATTGGTATGCCAGGAGATACGATGTTTATCCGTAATGATCGCATGGTTCTAAACATCGGCGAACATGGAGATTTTGAGACGACTTACACGTTTCAACTCTCCTCGGCAGTTGCCGAAGAGTTTCAAGAATTAACGAAGATTCCAAAAGGCATGTACTTTACAACTGGCGACCATATTGATGTGTCGAAGGACAGCCGGACCTTTGGCTTTGCCAAGAAGGCAAACATTGAAGGAACTGTTCAATTCCATCTTCCATCATTGATTAGAAAGCAGGCGGATAGCGAATGAATAATGATTTCCTGCTAGAGGAGAAAACTTGATGGTCATACTAGGAATAATTAGTGCCGGGTTCGTTGTTTTAGCCCTTGGTTTAACGATTGTCCGAATTCTCTTTGAGAGGCGATTTACGGAAATTCAAAAAGAACCCGATCAAACGCCAATGTTTCGACGAAAGGTCAATCATCTAAGAAGGATCGAGCAAGCCCGACATATCCGGTATCTGCTGGTTACTTGTCTGATAGTGAGTTTAGCATTGATATTTTTTATCAGTTCTTTTCTGATTTTGGCGAATGACTATCAGGGAATACAGTCGCAAAACACGGAAATGAAGGAACGAATCTCCCAATTAGAGAAGAAACAAACAGCACTTATCGCAAGCATTCCCTTGAAGAATTATCCAAAAGAGGGCATTGGACTTAACGAACTTGAATGGACAAAGTTAGCCGGAGAAGCGAAGGATTCTGATTTACAAAAACAACTCGAAGCAACAATTTCTCAGACGACGCTTCCTTATTTTGGTTCTTCGGACACGACGGTTTCATTGGCTGTACCTAAAACACTTTCGCTTCAGTTGAGCGGTCAAGTGGATGACGATGCCAGTAAGGCAACGATTCAAAAAAACATTGATGCCTTTGCGAAGGAAGCAGAGACAATCTCTGAATTGACCGACATCCATGTTCGAATGATCACCGTTGTAGGGAAAGAAAAGAGCAGTGTTTATAGCGTGAATTATTCTCGCGAAAACGGTGAGGGTGAATTTACTAAGAAGAATGTTTCCGAACAGAAACTAAAGAATGATGGTGGGAAGGGCTAATGGCAGAAAACAAGAAAAAGAGAAAATGGCTATCAACGCAGGCCTTGAAGGAATTCATCAATGATATCACCGAAGAAGAATTGAATGCGGAGGAGCTGTACAACGAAACCATTCGTATCCCTGATCCTTTGGAAATGGGGGAAGAGATAGAGGATTCCGAAGTTGAACTTGAAGCATTGGTGCAGGAACAAGAGAGCTTCACTGAAATGGCTTCAAGTGGCCAAGAGTTAGAGACGCAGACAGAAGATGTTTCTTCTGATCAACCAGTTGAGTTGAAACAAGTTTACGACGAATTGGTCTCGTTAAAAAAGGAAGCGGAAGCTAGGATTCATGAACTAGAACTGGAAAATGATGAATTGAAAGAGAAATTGGATTTTGAACGAATCCGAGTGAATGATGAGTTAATCGAGCAAGACAAGGAATGGGAAGCGAAGGTTGCCGCGATTGTCGAAGAAAAGAAAGAAAAAGAAGCAGCGATCGCACGACTCCAACAAGAGTTAAAAGAAAAAGCTGAATTGTCAAATTAATTGCAACATTTCTTCTTGAAAGACTTCCCAACAATTTTTCCAGTTCAATGTTTTTTTAGGACGCATATTTATCTTGCGTAATGCTTCCTGTTTCTCCGTAGGGGTTACCTTTGAAAAATCAGTTCCCTTAGGGAAGAATTCTCTAAATAAACCATTCCCATTTTCGTTAGATCCGCGTTGCCATGGGGAGTATGGATCACAAAAATACATAGGTACGTCTAAATCTTTCTCAATTTCTTTCCAGCAAGAAAACTCTTTCCCACGGTCGACCGTAAAGCTTAAAAATGCCTTGTGACTCCCTAGGTCTTGCACAAAAGCTTTAATCGCTTGTGCCATTGACTTCGCGGTACGATCCCTCATTGAGATCGCCCAATAAAAGCGTGTTTTCCGTTCAATAAACGTTGCTTCGCAGGCTTTGCTTTCCCCTCTGCTAGAAACAACTGTGTCCAACTCCCAATGTCCAAATTCTTCTCGAGTTGACACAGAAGCTGGGCGTTCATCAATGGTATGCCCTACAGTCATTTTGCCTCGTGCCTCTTCTTGTTTTTCTTGTCTTCTGCCTTTATGTCTCAGACACTGTTTAGACACATTAAGAATACCGGCATAGAGCCAATTGTAAATGGTTTTGAATGAAACTATTTGACGATCATTCGCAATTTGTTCAGGGGACCAGCTGTCTTCAAGATCACATTCAATCTGATAAGCGAATTCAGAAGTCCATTTGGACTTCGCACCACAGGCACTGCGCTTCATTTCCGCATCTAATTGCGCATTGTCGGCATTATAGATCAAATCTTCGGGTACTCGTTTCAACTCACGATCAATCGTTGTTCGGCTAACACCAATTCTGTCCGCTATTTCTTGAATACTCTTGGCATCATAAATCATCGTCTCTATACATTTTCGATTATCTCGTGTAAGCTTTTTGTGTGAACCCATCAAAATCACTCCTAGTAGTTTGTTATCCTAAACTCATTTTACTAGAAATTTTTGATGGGTTCTTTGTTGCGATTAATATTACAATTCAGCAAAACAAAAAGAACTCACAGAGACAGTCGATCGAATCAAAAAAGAAACTTCGGAAAAGGAAGCCCATTCCGTTGATTTAAAAGAACTCACCCGACAGTTGAAGGACTATCAAAAGAACTATCAAGCCGCACAGGCTGAAAACGAAGCCGCCGAAAAAAAGCTGACACAGCTCACCACCGAACGTGATGAAGAGAAAGGTCGGTTTGATCAGCTAAAAAAGCAATACAGCGAATTGGAACAAGATTACCAGCAGCTACATACCCTCCATCAAAAAAATGAGGCAAAACGAGTAGAGCTTCAAGCTGAGAACGATGTGCTGGATGAATTGCTTGAAGAGAAAGAACAAGAAATCAACGCAGAATTGGCGCAACTCAAGGAAGATAACGCGAAGTACAAACAGACGATTCAACAATTAAAAGAGCAGGTTGCTCAAAAGCTTAAACACGCATTGGAGGAATCACACATGGCTATTGATGAACAAGGGCAAGTGCCAGAAGAACAGGAACAAGAACAAACAAGTGAAGAGATGGCGCAGTTTGAAGCTGAGAAAGAAGCCCTCAACAGTGCCTTGTTCGATGCGCATGAAGAAATCGCGAAGCTGGAAGAGAAAACGAATAATCTAGAACAACTAGAGGCTGAAAAGGAACGTTTGGCTAGTCGATTGGCGGATGCGCAAATCGAGTTAAGTCGGCTGAAGGAACAAAAGGCTAACGAAGAAAGCCTCGAACTGATCCAAGCGAAGAAACAAGTCGATGAATTGATCGAGAAAAATGACTGCTTGAAAAAAGAAGTCGTTCAGTCGCAACAGGAGATCGGCGAAGTCTTGATCTCGGCGAAGAAGCAAGCGAATCGAACGGTTGAAGAGGCACAAACCGAAGCGAAACAGATGATCAGTTCCGCGGAATTGGAATTAGAAAATATCAGTAACCGAGCGAGAAAAATCTTGATCGAAGTCTCTGAGTCACGAAAGAATGTGTTATCAATTTATGACGATTTGGAGTTTAAGGTCGAGGCTCTCTCAAACGGAACACTGTTAAAAGAGATAAAGAAGCAAAAGCAGGATCAGAAACGATCTGATTATTTTGAGTAAACAAGACACTACATCAGGAAAAGAGGATAACGTACTTTGATCATAAATTGGATTAGCGTCGCGCTGGTCATTTTGATACTTATTGTTTGGTTTCGGCGAATGATCATTAAGGTGCAATTACAGCGGCTCAACGTACCACCGAATACACCGTTGTCGTTTCAACGAAAGCTGGAGTACGTCAAACAAGCAGAACAAGAGAAACATGTCTCTGCCTTATTATTCTTGACAGTCTTCTTGGCGTTGGGCTTACTGTTGACCACCTATGGATTGTTTCAAATGGAGGATCAGCTGCATGTGGTCACGGAACGAACGAATCAGTTAAAAGACGAGCTGTACACGCTGAAAAAAGAACAGAAACAAATTATTAATAAGCTGCCCATCAAAGCCTATCCTAAAAAGGGCATCGGTTTGAAGGACTATCCGTGGGATGAACTATTTTCAGATGAAAACCGAGAGAAACAATACGAGATCGAAAGTGATCTATCCACGAAGGTCAGCCCTTACTTTGGGTTATCGACGACATTGATCGTGTTGGATATTCCGACGCAGACCTTGAATATCGCATTAGCAGGGGATTCCGGCAGTGAGGACAATCGCCAACAGATCAAGGAGAATGTTAAAGCCTTTGCGAAAGAGGCGAAGGATATCTCGAAATTAACGCAGATCACGTTCCAAATGAATCTAATGAACGATAAAGAGAAGAAAAAGACGTATAGTTGTACATTTTATCGGGAGAAAGCTGACGAAGAATTTTCATTGATCCAAGAGGAAGAGTAAAGAAAGAGGAGAGGGAGTTACTATGAACGCACAACAAAAGAAAAATGGCTGGTTTTTCAATAAGAACATTATTGATGAGATCAATTCGGTTCCTGAGGAAGAAATCATGATTGATGAACGAACTACGCAACAATCAGAGCCAGCTGTAAGAAAACAGCCGACGGAAGAGACCGCGGAGCTGAAACGCTTGAACGCTGAAAAAGACGATCTTTTGGAAAAACTAACAAGAGAAAGTGCCGCCGAGAAACAGCGAATCATGAAAGAAAACGAAAAATACAAACAAGCGCTACTGCGAACAGGGGAAGAAAAAGCGGAGAATCGCCGCCAGCTCCAAGAGTTAGAAGCAGAGAATCGGCGCAACCGTCAAGAAATCCAGCATCTGAAGGACAATAAAGAGACCGGTTACCTAAAAGAGCAGCTGGATCAGGCCGAAGAAGAAGTTACGACCTTAAAAGCGTCCTTAGAGAATTATCAAACACTGGAAACAGAATTGCAGGAGGCGCAGCAGCAAATCCATGAATTCACCATGAGTCAAAAAGATGAGGCCTTTCAGCATCATGAAACCCTCCAAAAATTCGAACGACAAATGGAAAGCGTTATGAATGAGCTACATGAAAAAGAAGACCTAGTGGCCCAATTGGATCAATTGATCGTGGACAAGGATCAGCTGATTCTGGAGAAAGAGGACCTTGTTCAACAAGTGATCGAAGAACAGAAGCATCAAGATTCCGCGCTTGAGAGTGAGCTTGTCGCCGAGCTGCAGCATCAGATCAATGCCCTGCAAAACGAAAATGAGCAGTTGAAGCAAGAAGCGGTTCATTCTCAACATGAAATCGGTGAAGTCTTGATCTCTGCTCGCCGTCAAGCAAACCGAATGGTGGAAAAAGCGAAATTGGATGCGCAGCGGATCGTAAAAGATTCTGAAGCAGAATTACAGCTGATTCATGATCGGGCGAAGGAAATCTCTTGTGAAGTGGACGAATCTCGTCAAACAATCATGAGTATCTATGAAGAACTGAAAAGCCGTGTAGATCAATTGGCACAAAGTGATGTCCCAGAATTAGAGGAAGTTAAAGGCCGCTATGAATATCCAAAGGTCTCTGTGATCTCACGAAAAGAGTATAAGTAAGAGTGTATGATGAAGCGTTACTATCGTTTGGGCTTAAATAAAAAGGGGAGATTATTGTGAATCAAGTGTTGATTCTGACTAGAAATGTCTTGGTTGAACAAGAAATTCAACAAAAGTTACAATCATTAGACTATGAGGTCTATTGTTCCTCAAAAATTTTTAAAAATTGTAGGCAACAACTAGAAATAAGGGAGTTTTTTAAACTCTTTCAATATGTCATTTTGAGTGAAACAATATGTGAGAGGGAGGTAACAGAACTCATCCCGCTCTTGAAGAATTATTCCATCCGAATTATTCGTAAAGTAGAAACAAATGTGACAGAGATGGATCATAGATATTTAGAGATTGAACAGCTTAATGCGATTATTTCATCTTCTGATTCTGTAGATGAATTAAGGGAATGTTTGTACAACCTGAAGGAAAAGGATGCACGAATGGAAGACATGCAACAAAATAACAATGTTGTTCAATTATCGGGTAAAGTCTCATTGATCGAATCAAATTATCTTCAAAATTCAGGAAGTTATAATGAAATAAATTTAGGCATTATTGAAACATTGCATCGTCTTTCTCAAACGGAATCAAAAATCTTATCAATTTTAATTGAAGCGGGTAATCACGTGGTTACACGTGAGGAACTCTGCCATAAAGTTTGGAACGAAGAAGTGACAAAATCACATTTAGCGTCTCTTTCCAGTACTGTAACACGGATAAAAATGAAGTTTGAACAAGCAAATTTAGAAAAAATTGCAATCCATACTTTGTGGGGAAAAGGATACAGAATTAATCAGAACTTACTTAAGTATATTCAAACAGAAGAAATTTTTAAAAGCATTGTTTCTCATGGGTGAAGGAAGCCATCTAGGAGGACTGGTTGAGAGAGATTTTAATGATGAGGTTCTTGTTTCTTGTCCTTATAGATAGTCTTCAATCGCATCGACTGCTTTTTTATAGCCGCCGGCAGTTAGGAACGATTGTTTGATCTGTTTCAGGTTGTTTAGATAGTCGGGATCGGTCTGAACGTTCTCCACAGCGTTTTTTTAATTGCGCGCTATCCACCTGTTGATAATCCAAACGAATACCTGCGTGTAATTCAACTAAGCGGTCGGCAAGAGCCGGCTGATCAGACCCCATCGGTAAGGAGACGAAAGGAACTTCATTCAAAATCAAATCGTTCATACTATTTAGACCATTATGGGTAATGGCAACATCGGCATAGTTCAATACTTCGTTTTGCGGAATGTATTCTTGAACGATGAAATTATCAGGAACGGTCAATGCTTCTAGCCCCACATGATGGGCCGCCAAGACGACTAGATACTCAGAATCACCGAAGGTATCAAAAACTTTTTGATAGATATCTTTGGCGAAATCACCAAAAATCGTGCCGAAGGAAACATACAAGACATGCTTCGCTGCATTTAATCGTTCAATCGGAAAATCGTTAATATCTTCTAAACGTTGATAGCGATCTGCGCCGACTAAAAGATATTTTTCATCAAAAAAAGCGCGTTCGTTTTCAGGCATGAAATAATCAGAGGTAAAAACGATGTTCAAAGGCTCCACATTAAAAATCAAATCGAAAAAGCGGGGCGGCATTTGGACAGCAAGTGCTTCCTCGATTTTTTTTGCTTCTAAGAGATAGGCATCGTTCAGTGTTTTGAATTTTCCGGCTAGAGGGGTTTTGTCAGGTTTCATAAAATCCTGCATTCCCATAAAAACAGCCAGCATGGAAACGGCTGGAATCATCAGGTAATCAGCCAATTGCTTGCTGAAGGGCATGGCGATGGAATGGATAACGGCATCAAACGAATCGTCTTGGAGCTGTTTTAAAATGTCTTGCATAATATCCAACCCGTGATCGACTAAGACATCAAACCCATGTTTAAAAATGTTTAAATCATAATGATAAGGGCGATAAACAGCTCCGGCCGCTTCGATCTTTTCGCGAAATTCTTCGCTTGAAAAATAGACAACTTCAACCCCTCGTTTACTTAATTCATCGACTAAACCTAATGAGGGATTGACGTGTCCATGAGTGGTCACATTTAAAAATAAAACTTTTGTCATCGTTGTTCGCTTCTTTCTTGTTTTTGTTAAGGGTACCTTATAATTCGATATAGTATGGTACCCTGATTAAAAAGTCAAGAAAAAAAGTTTCCACCAAGGGAAACTTAACGATACTCCAAATTAGTAAAAGGTAATCTTTTGCCAAGCAGCACGCCTAAATATCCGGCGGCCAGTGCTTTGATCACACCTGGCAGGATAAAAGGAATCATTCCGGCTGAAAAGGCAGCATTCCAAGGCAAATCACCACTAAATTTCAACCATAAGGACCCGAAGATCAGGGTGATAAAGGCGCCGATCACATTTGCGAAAATCGACCAAAAATAATTGAAATGTGCCTTTTCGAGGATCAAACCTGTGACGTAGGCTTGAAAAATAAACCCGATTAAAAAACCGCCCGTTGGTCCAAAGTAATGGATGAGTCCGGCAGAACCGCCTGCTAATACAGGTAATCCAATCATGCCCATCAATAGATAGATCGAAACAGCGATAGTTCCGGTCTTTTTCCCTAAGATGGTTACCACAAAACCGATGGCAAAGGTTTGCAAGGTCAATGGGATTGGCCCAAAGGGGATGGTGAATTGAGATAAAATACCGATTACTGCTGCGAATAAACCTGCTAAAACAATTTCTCGACTGCTTAATTTCAATAAACTCACTCTTTCGTTAACTTAATATTTTTTTTGGTTAACGAAAGTATAAATGATGGTTAACTAGATGTAAAGAAAAAATTTTTACTTTTTTAGTACTTAGTACAACAAAGTAGTTGACAAAACCGCTACTTAGTTTTACAGTATACCTGTACTTAATATTACGAGGTACTGAACTTGAAACAATAATTTCACTAATGGGAGTGAGTATGATGCAGGAAGCAATCAATGTTGTGGATTTGGAAAAGTCTTTTTCTGAACACAAGGTGTTGGATAAGATCAGTTTTCATGTACCGACAGGAACTATTTTTGCTTTATTGGGAACGAATGGGTCGGGAAAAACGACCACCGTTAAGATAATGACTACATTGTTGAAGCCGGACGGCGGAGCAGTAAAGATCAATGGGTTGGATATCTTAGCGCAGGCACTCGAGGCACAAAAGGAATTTAGTTTGACGGGACAATTTGCGGCGGTGGATGAGGTATTAACGGGACGAGAAAATTTAGTTTTGATCGCAAAACTTCGTCATTTGAAAAACTATTCGCAAAAGGTTGATGAACTGTTGACAGATTTTGATTTGCAAGATGCCGCTGATCGACCAACACAGACCTATTCTGGCGGAATGCGGCGCAAATTAGATTTGACGATGAGCTTGATTGACCCGCCAAGGATTCTTTTCTTAGATGAACCGACGACAGGATTAGACCCGCAGGCACGGGCAGCTCTTTGGCAGATGATCCGTACTTTGAAAAAAGCTGGCGTGACGATTTTTCTAACTACACAATACTTGGAAGAGGCTGAACAACTAGCGGATACGGTAGCCATTTTGAATCGCGGGAAGATCGCGATCCAAGGCACGATCGCCGAAGTGAAGAAACATTTGCCAAAAGAAACGTTGGAATTGACCTTCGCGGATGAGGGGACTTTGGAAGCCGCAGAGCAGCTTGTCGGCGGCAAGATGAATAAGGAACTGTTGGCACTGAATGTCGCTACGAACAGCGAAGTTGAAAAGATCACTGAGGTTTTGAATCAGCTGCAGGCGGCTAAGATCGAGATCTTGACATTTACTCAAAAGCAAGCTTCATTGGATGATGTCTTCTTCATGATCGTGGAAAATAGAAGGGCGGGAGAAAAATGAATGTATTCGCGGATACAATGGTATTAACGGGACGAATGATGAAGCATATGACTCGAAGCGTGGATACCATTATGACAGTCGTATTGATGCCGATCATGTTGATGCTGGCATTTATCTATATTTTTGGCGGCGCAATGACGATTCCGCCAGAAACCTATAAAGGATTTATTGTTCCGGCGATCTTATTATTTACAGTAGCTAGCGGGGTGGGCTATACGGCCTTTCGCTTAAATACGGATGTTCAGAATGGGATATTTGAACGGTTTCACTCAATGCCGATCGCTAAATCAGCCATTTTGAATAGTCACGTAATGACCAGTGTTACCTTCAATTTTCTCTCGGCTATGATTGTGCTGTTCAGCAGTATTTTGATCGGATTTCGACCAAAAGCCGATGTTCTGGAAGGACTCGTAGCGATCCTTCTGCTGCTAGTTGCGACCTACGCGCTTTCCTGGATTGCTGTTTTCTTCGGCCTGATTGCTAAGAATAATGAAACGGCGATTGCTTTTTCTTATTTACTGATCGGTTTATTGTTTATCAGTTCGGGTTTTGTTCCGACAGAAACGTTGCCAAAGGTTTTAAGAGGCTTCGCCGATCATCAACCAATGACACCGATCATCAATTCTTTACGGTCACTTTTGACAGAAGGGCAGATTCCTTCAGCTATTTGGGTCGCACTCGCATGGAGTATTGGCACAATCGTGATTTTCCAAGTATTATCTATATATATCTATCGGAAAAAATTACGTTAGCAACAATTGGGAAGGGTGATAACGGTGAACGGGATTACTGAGATGCTGAAGGGTGTACTTGAGGGGATGATCTTGGAGATCATCGATCAACATGAGACCTATGGCTATGAGATCACAAATAATTTACAAAAATATGGGTTTGAAGATATTGTTGAGGGGACAGTTTATACTGTTTTACTAAGGTTGGAGAAGAAAAATTTAGTGAGTGTCACAAAGAAAAAATCTTCCGTTGGTCCAATGCGGAAATTCTATTCATTGAATGACGACGGCAGAAAAGAGCTGGATTTGTTTTGGCAGCGTTGGGCCTTCATTTCTGGTCAGATCGATAAATTGAAAGGGAGCAAGGACAATGGCTGAGAAGAATCTATTTAATTATCTTAAACAAATGCGTGTGGATAAAGTGGAATACAATGAGCAGATGGCCGAAGTAAAAAAATTACCTCAGGACTATCAAGTTGTGTACAAAGAAGTACAAAAATTTTTGTGGGAATTTACGGAAGGTTCTGGAATGGATATGCTGCAGCCGATGTATGAATTGCTAGCCTTCTTTCAAGAGGGGGCCAGCAACAAGGTTCCAGTGTTGGAGCTGGTTGGTGAAGATGTCGGAGAATTTGCGGAGAACATGCTCCATGAGATCCAAGCAAAAACGCGGATCAATGAATTGAAGCGTAAAATGAACGAACGTGTCGCAAAGGAAATCGAGAAGGAAAAATAAACGAAAGCATCGTTGGGAGAAATTCCGGGGATGCTTTTTTTTACATTAAAGGAAGTATAAAATTTTTACATGAATAAGTCGCTATACAGCAGGTATATCCATGTTCGGCTTCACGAACTAGCTTTTCTACGCATACAGTCGCTGCTAAATTTCATTAGGCAGAGCTGATGTGGAACAGTACCTAATCGGTGCTCAAAAGCTGAGCGAATTCGTGAAGCCTTCCTATGCTGCTTTTTACATCCATTAAAAAAACAAATGTTCTTCGGTCTAAAGTCTTATCTATACTTTGTACTTTCGTTGGAAGTAGCGGCTCGGACTTTGATCTAAAATTTAAAGAGTAATCAACAAGCGAACGAATTTTAAGATGGAAGGAATGGAGTCAAAAATGAAAAAGATTATCATTGGTATCGGAGTGTTAGTGGTTGCGGGGGCTGGATTTTTTCTCTATCAAAACACCCAAGCAAATGCAAAGGATGATACCTCGGTGGAAATGTACCAAGTCAGCAAACAAACACCGCTGCATTTAAAAGGGCAGGTACAATCAACGAAAAAGCAAACAGTGCTAGTAGATACAGAAAAAGGGCAGGTTCAAACGATCCACGTAAATGAAGGGGATCATGTGGCGAAAGACACGATTTTAGTGACGTATCGCTGGGGTGAAGTGATTCGTGCAGCGAATGATTCTGTCGTGACCGCGTTGAATGAAGACGCAAAAAATGACCCACAGCAGGCGTTGATGGTCTTGAAGAGTGAAGAATCAACGATCAAAGGAACGGTAACAGAATATGATCGTTCGAAGGTTGCCTTGAATGAACCGATCGAAATCAAATATGCCAACAACGAGAAAACAGTCAACGGCAAGATTACTTCATTGGCGGAAATGAATAACGATCCGGCAAAGGAAGAAAAATCAAGCCTGGTAACGTACAACTTTACTGCGGTTCCTGATGAAGCGATCCCGGTTGGTTATTCTGTTGAGCTGTTGATTCCTCGTAATGAGATCCATTTGCCGTTGAAGAGTGTAGTTGAAAAGGACGGCGAGCAATCTGTTTATACTGTTGCTAAAGGCAAGGCTGAAAAACAGACGGTAACTGCTGAAAAAGGCAATGGCTATTACGTTTTACGGGAAGGGCTGAATGAAAACGACAAAATCGTCAAAGATGCGAAAGGCATCAAGGATGGGATGGATGTGACGGTTGAATGATTGTGATGGAAAATATCAACAAATTCTATACCGCCGATCAGGAGCGTATCCATGTGTTAAAAGACATTAGTCTGACGATCGATGAGCATGACTTTGTGGCGGTGATGGGGCCGTCAGGTTCAGGGAAATCGACTTTGATCAATACGATCAGTTTTTTAGACGGCGACTTTGAAGGGACCTATCGTTTCGAGGGGCAGGATGCTTATCGTTTTAATGATGAAAAGCTTTCAGCATTGCGGAATAAATCAGTCGGCTTCGTTTTTCAAGCCTTCCAGCTGATTGATAACAATACAGTGCTGGAGAATGTAGCGATGCCGCTGCTGTACGGCGGAATGAAGCAAAAGCAAACCAAGCCGTTAGTTATGGAAGCTTTGCGAAAAGTTGGGATCGCGGATAAATACAACAAGCTGCCAAAACAGCTTTCAGGGGGCCAACAGCAACGGGTGGCAATCGCCCGCGCCATCGTTGGAAATCCGAAGTTTATCGTGGCGGATGAGCCAACGGGCGCGTTAGACAGTCATACCTCTGAAGAAATCATGCAATTATTTAAACGATTGAACGAAGAAGAAAAAGTTACGATCTTGATGGTGACCCATGATCCAGATGCCGCGGCGTATTGTCGTCGAGTGATTACGGTAAAAGATGGAGAAATCTTGGAAGAGGGTGTTGCACATGCGGTTTAGTGAAGTATGGAAGACTTCTTTCAAGGCGATCGGTAAAAACAAACGGCGCAGCTTCTTGACCATGATCGGATTGATCATCGGGGTCTCTGCGGTCATCACGGTCTTTTCAATTGGGCGGGCCTTTGAGGATTATGCTTCGGAATTTATTGGTTTGGATCAATTTGACGGCAGTGTCGGCTATACGTTTTCAGCGAAGGATGACACCTTTAGTGAGAATGGCTTGAACGGTTTTACCGAAGAAGACATCAATACCATCGAAAGTATTCCTGGGGTTCAATCGGTGAGCTATTATGATAATTCACGCAATGGGATCAAATATGCGGATCAAACCTTTGATGATATCGGGAATGATGGTCGCTGGAATTGTTTCAAATTGTTGAAAAATGAAGGCAGCAAGGTAATCTACGGCCGAGGTATTCAGTCGAGTGATTATTATAATGAAAATCCTGTCGTAGTAATCGACCAAACTGCTGCTAAAGCGATCAAAAAAGAAGAACCTGCATCTTTGATTGGCCAAAGTATCAAAATTGGCGGCCATTTGTTTGAAGTAGTGGGAATTATGAAGGATCGCAGCGGCGGCACGATCGTTTCAACACAGGAAGATTACGTTGTCGCGGAATTACCGGAAAATGTATTCGAGAGCTATTTCAATTCGGAAGATCGCAACATGATCCAAGTGAAGATGAATCAAACAGCGAATGTAAAAAGTGTCTCGAAGGAAGCTGAGGAAACACTTAAGAAATATGGAACATGGAAAGACTTGGGCAGTTACAAGACTGAGGATTTAGCAGGGCAAGTTGATCAGCTGCGGATGCTTTTGACCAGCATTACTCTATTGATCTCGGTGATCGGCGGAATCTCCCTCTTCATCTCAGGGATCGGGGTCATGAACATGATCTACATTTCTGTTTCTGAACGGACGAAAGAAATCGGTGTACGGCGAGCGATGGGCGGCACGAAGGGCAACATTATGATGCAATTCTTGCTGGAAGGGATCTCGTTGACATTGGTCGGCGGTACGATCGGATATCTAATCGCGATGCTGTTAGGCTTTGCGATCAGTATGTTCACTCCACTGTCTGTACGACCGGATCTGTTCACGGTGACGTTAGCCTTTGGCTTGTCTGTCGTGATTGGGATCGTCTTTAGCTGGCTGCCGGCTAAGAGTGCAGCGAAAAAGGATATTGTTTCATTGCTGCGGTAATGAAGAAAAAGAAGGTGTGAACTTTAGTCACACCTTCTTTTTTGATGGATAGAATGACGAATCGATCTAATGCAGAACGAAGTCATAAATTGTTTTTTCTTACAAATACATATGCATTGGGTAAGTCATATAATTCAAGCCGTCAACTTTTTCCGCTGTAATAAATCCAGCAGGGGCTTTGATGACCGATGGGATACGGTTAACAAGGGTAGCGCAAGTATGGGCTACAGTATCCGGTTTATCTAGAGAGAAGACCATGTTTGGTTCACCGATGATCTCCCAGTCACACATATCTCCGTCGGTTTCGCGATACACTTTTCCGATACATTCCACTTCCAGCTCGATACCTTGATGGGTCATGATCGTTGTTACGGCAGACATACCGATCGCATCGCCAGCTTTGATCGTCGCACCCAGAGTTTCTGAGTACAGATCTTCATCTAAGGTAAAGGGGACGCTTTTTTGAGAAATGTTTTGGATCGTCCAATTCATTTTAGAACAAATCGCTTCACCAGCATTCCACATATAAGACGGCAGACTTTCTGCTTGTGCGATTTCTTTCTCGAAACGAGGCAGGTCATAGCCGGCACCATGGGCCTCGGCTAATGCCAACCCATAATCTTCAACGTTATAGCTGACAGCACCTTTGACTTTTTTGATATCGTTCATACCCGCCATCATCAGACTAGGCATATTGATCCAATAAATGTCCTGCATCCCGGCACCCATGATCGTTACATCATTTTCCTTCGCCAGTTTATCTAATTTGTTAGTCTCTGCTGGAGACGTGTTCCATGGATAGATTGCTTCTTCACAAGTAGTGATCACATTGACTTTGTTTTTAAGACACAACTCATAAAATTCATACATTTCAGGCATATAACTAAAGATCGTTACTAAGGCTACATCCGCATCACAACTGTCAAAAACCTCTTGTGCATTGTTCGAAATCTTGACTCCTGTCGCATACCCCAACTCCGCAAACTCACCAATATCTTTTCCTACTAAATCAGGGTTTGAATCGATCGCGCCAACGATCTCAGCCCCATGTTTATACAGATAATTGATGATCACCTTCGCCATTTTACCACAACCATACTGAACAACTTTGATCTTTTGTAAACTCATTGAAATGCCTCCTTTTAATTATTGTGCTATAATTCACAATTCTAGTATAATGTCTATAGTAACTATAGAGTCAAGGGAGAGTTTGAAAATGTTTCTCAAAATGAAAATCGGCCACTTTGCGAAATACAACAACATTTCTGTCCAAACACTGCGTTACTATGAGAAAGTTGATCTGCTACATCCAATCTACATTGATGAAGAGAGTAATTATCGTTACTATCACATCAATCAATCCGCGGCGGTCGAAAACAACCAATTCTTGAAGCAGTTCGATTTTTCGCTGGAAGAGATCAAGCACATTATGAATGACACGGAAGCTTTGGCGGAATTAAGCCAGACTGTCGAGAAAAAGAAGGAAGAGATATTGGAACAGCGAAAGCTACTGGATCAGCAGTTGGAAGACATCGATTCTTTTCAGGCGGGGGCGTTGATTTTTCAAGAAAAGCAACATCAGACTGAGATCGAAGTGGCCCATTTCCCGGCGCGGCCAGTCTTGACCTATTCCATCGATAAAAATATTTATGAGATGTCGGATGAAGAATACGAATTTTATTTGCGGGCATTCAAGAATCATGTTAGTCAGCAGCAAATCCCAGTCGGGCGCTTCAACCGAGTGGGGACGATCATGTCAAAGCAGCAATTTTTAGCGGAGGATTTTATTTCCAAGGAGCTGTTTATTTTCACACCGACTCCTTTTAAACACACGGAAAGTTTAAAGAGCGGCCTGTACGCGACCTTTTATTGTCATTCTTTCAAGGAGGAATTGCCCGCTCTAAGTCAGTTTAAGGCAGCACTTCAACGGCAGAATTATCAAATCATCGGCGACTATGTTTGTGAAGTCGTCTATGAGAAGAATAAGACCGATGCGCTGAATCGCACGATGTTTATTCGGATGCAGATCCCGGTCAAGAAACGAGCAGAAAATTTATGGCAATAAAAAAAAGGCTAAAATAATCCGTCAGATAAATCGGTATCTGACGGATTATTTTCTGTTCTAAATGTCACTCCGATTATACCCGGAAAAACAAGCCGGAAATCACTGATCTGTATGACTATTCTTTTAAATTCTAGACTGTTTCTGCTATAAAAAAACGTTATTAAACTCAATTCTTTAAAAAAAATGTCAAAAAATGAGTCAGAAATCTTCAAAAAAAGTATGGTATTTTTCTTAATTGAGAGTTATTTTTGATTTGTAAACGCAACTGTCTTAAAAATGAAAGCGTATTTTTTATATGCTGTAAAAATTAAAAACCAATATATGAGGAGTGGAAGAATATGCAAACGCAACGATTAGGTCAAAGACAACTGTTCAATATGCTGAGAGGAAATCTTGAGAAACGAATAATCAAACTATACAGTGAAACAAAGGACGTTCCAGCTGTGATCGAATATGCGGTCGCGCTCCTTGTGAGGCATTCTCTGACTGTGGTTGATTTTTCTTTTATGTGTCGAGATTTAATTCGGGAAGTCTATCTTACTGCTGAACCTGGTACTGTGATGCGGCGTTTCAGCATCCTGTTTGAAGGCTATTTTAATCGCGATGAATGGAAAACAATCGTTGCTCGTTTGTATAAAAATGAAAATGACTATCTTGCGGCTACTGTGGAAGCGCGAAGGTATCAGGCGTGTTTGAAGGAAAAAGATCCCACTAGAAAGGATGAATTGGCGAATCATCAATTTATCATGAAGTCGATCTTTAAAGGGTCGAATGGGCGCAAACATACCTGGACGTTGAAAAACGCGCATCCAACAAAGAATCAGGAAGAAATTACGGGATCATTGAAGCTCTTGACGATGTTATCGATTTTTGAGACGAATGGTGTTCAGAAATTCACTGAATTCGTGGAGTTCTTCCGTGATGCGACCGCTCCCGATCTCCATTATGCCGAAGAACAGGAAGAATTGCCGGAAGCTACTGAGGAGCCTGCTGCAAAAAGTGCAGAAACAAAGGATAAAAATGAATTACCAGCAAGTGCTCTTCAGCAAACACCGCAGCAGGAAAAACAGAATCTTGATAAAGCTCCCACAATGAAAGAAACGTTGTTCGAAGAAGGAAGACAGCGGTTGGAAAAAGCGGCGGTCAGTCAGACTGCTGAGCCCTTTTCTGGAACAGTGAAAGGGTCACCTCCGAAACAGGCAGTCGGCAATGCCCGATCCTCGAGCACTCAGAACAGCGGCCCTTCCGCTGCTGAAAGTCGAGACGCCCCGGTAAATGCTTTCGGTAAAAGTAAAGAAGATATCGAATTAGGGAGAGAGGAAAGGAGATTGAATAAAAAGCTCGCGAAGTTTTTTCAGAAGAGGGGCAAGAAATAACTGAGGGCGCGTTACAAATACAAGCAGGAGAGGCTGGAAAAAAATGACAGATATAGTAGCAACTTTTAGAAATGGCGAGGACAAGACCCATCGATGGCAGTTCGCTGAGATGAATACAAACCAATCAGCAAAACAGATTCGAATGGCTTTGGAGCGCTTGACGGCAACCAAGCTCATTGACGAAGCCGGCATCGAGATATTCAACACAGTGGTTGCCGCATGTTTTGTCCAAACAGAAGAAACGGTCCTTTTTGGTACGCCAAGTAAGACCGAGCAAGAAGAAAAGGAAGAGGATGAAACGGTACAGGCCTTCGAGGTGCTGCTGCCGCAGGAAACAGGGACTCAAAAACAGACACTGGCGGAGAAGGTCGATCAGCTGGTTGCCCAATACTCAACGGGGACACGCTTAAACGACTTTCGTTTTGATGAACTGGATGATTTTGAAGAGGACGAGACAGAGCCGCAGACCGTTTTGAGCAAGATCAATAAATGACATGTTGTAAAAAGATAGCGCCTTTTATATACTTTGAATACGGGCACAAATAGTGAACGAGGGGAGGGCGTATTTTGAATTTTCATAGGTGATTATGAGCGACACTCTGCCTTAGAGTCTCTAAGAATGTGAATTTAAAATTCTCCTCTCCAGCGAACCTTCATTTACCAGCAGTGTGAGCATCTCACCTGAAGAAGTCGTTTGTGAACATACGGGGGTATGTTTCTTTTTGTCAGTTTTGCTTTTAGCAGTTTGGCCAAATGATAGGCCGAGCGAAAATGAATTCCTTAAGCAGAGCAAAAAGATGGAGATTCCTGGGCTTCGATGGCTTGTCGAAGTAAAACGACAAAGGAATGGAGAAGAAGATGAAAAAAGCAATGATTGGGCTGTTGGCGTTAGTCGCGTTAGGGTTAGCGGGCTGCGGCGGCGGTAATGAAAAGGCGGATTCATCCAAAGCCGATAAAAAGGAAGTGACAGCTTTTACTGGCGAATATATCGTGAACGCTGATTATGTGAAGCAGCATTTGGATGGGATCCTTTTAGTGGATGCACGTGGTGAAGAAGAAGCGAATAAGGGAACGATCAAAGGTGCCGTAACGCTTGGTTGGCAAGAGCTGGCCTCAGTGGAAGCAGGGGCTTCAGGCGATGAAACGTGGGGTCTGGTCTTGGAACCGGCTGAGCTTAGTAAGCGGCTAGGTGAAAAAGGACTCGCGATGAACAAAGAAGTCGTGCTGTTCGCCGGTGCGCAAAAAGGCTGGGGCGATGACGGTCGAATCGCTTGGGAGTTATTGGCGGCTGGTTATAAGGATGTCAAAATGGTCGATGGCGGCTTTGCGGCTTTGAAAAAAGCAGGACTTAAAACGGATGTCGAGGGCACCAAGTTAGAGCCGGCAACTGTCAAAATCGAGGCGATCGATCAGAAGCATCTTATTCGGACCGATGAATTGAAAAAGGATTATGACGACTACAAGGTCGTTGATGTTCGTGAAAACAAAGAGTATAAAGGTGAAGTCTTGTACGGAGAGGCGAAGGGCGGACATCTGCCTGACGCGATTCAGGTTCGCTTTACCGATTTATTTAACAAAAGTGGCACATTGAAGAGTAAAAAAGAGCTGACGAAGCTTTTTGAAGATGCTGGCTTAACCAAAGATGAGAAAATCGTTACTTATTGTACTGCCGGGATTCGCTCGGCTTACATGGAATTAGTGATGGACATGTGCGGCTTCAAGCAAGTAAAAAATTATGATGGCTCATACTATCGTTGGGCAAAAGTCGAGGATGTAGAAAAATAATGTCTAAATTAAATAAACGCACGCTTGCTCGGATCTTGCTGATCCTATTTATTCTGCTGGCGGTGGTTAGTTTTTACTTTGTTCCAGGGATTCGTTCGAAGGTTACGCAAGTCCTGATGCTGTTTCGTTCTATGAGTGTGGAAAGTATCGTAGGATATTTGCAATCCTTTGGTGTGTGGGCGGTGGTCATCTCGTTTCTGTTGATGATGTTCCAATCGATCATTGCGCCGTTGCCGGCCTTTTTGATCACTTTTGCGAATGCGGCGGTTTTCGGCTGGTGGCAGGGAGCGTTGCTTTCTTGGACGAGTGCGATGGCGGGGGCATTGGTTTGCTTCTACATCGCGCGGATCGCGGGACGAGATATCGTGGAACGACTGAACAAAAATTTTTCGTTGGAATCATTGGATGCGTATTTTGATCGCTACGGGAAGCATACGATTTTGATTTGTCGTCTGCTGCCGTTTATCTCCTTTGATTTTATCAGCTATGCGGCAGGATTGACGGCGATCAAGCCGATCCCATTTTTGATCGCGACAGGGATCGGACAATTGCCGGCGACAGTCGTGTATTCGTATGTCGGCAGTAATCTGACCGGCAGTACGAAAACGATCTTGTTTGGGTTGCTGAGTATGTTTGCATTGTTTATCGCTGTTTATGTTTTCAAGCAGCTGTATCAAAACAGACAAGCAAAAGCGAATAAATAAAAAGGGAGCTGAGACAAAAGTCTTTTAGACTTTTGTCTCAGCTCCTATTTACGAATAAATGGTGATTCATAAGTGACGTCTGCGGAAATAAGCCGAAAATTCTTGACGCTGAACACTTATGAGTCGGCCTCTTTTCTATGCTTCGATTTCGCTATGTTGTTCTACGTAGTGCTCGTAAAGCATATCTAGAAATTGGATTTCGGTCACATTTTGGTAAGGCATGATATAAAAGTTCGTAAATTGGAAGATCGCGATCAAATTCCAGAAGAAGAAGGAATAACGCAGAATCAAGAATTCCATTTTGTAGCCATGCATGATTTGCCGACTTAATAAGATCGCATCCGAAGCACTCAAGCTCTCTTCTTTTTCCAAGAGGTAATTGGTCATTGCATACGAAGCGCTTTTTACGATGCCGGGGATGACGAAAAGTAGCGACCAAAGGAAAGTATAGATCGCGATCAAGACATTGGCCTTCAGCACACGGTTCTTTTGTGATCGGATGAAATAAGCAAAAATCTGCAAGCCGTCCGCGCGATTGCCCCTCAGCGTATGGATCGCGCACCATTGCAAGACCGCTGTAGATAATGCGGAGATCAAAAACATCAAGACCAAAGCGGCCATCATCACTACGAACCACCACAGCATCGATATACCAGAAAATGGGCGGCTGTAGCCATAACCGTAATCATAGCCGTAACTATAATAACCATACGGGTTGAACAGGTTTAAGAAGCTGTTGGCAAAAAAGCGGACTTGCGCGAATTGAAAAATGAAGTTCGCGACGATATTTGCTCCGATCAGTAAAAGGATCGTTTTACACCATTCGCCGTAGCGGCCGGATAATTTTTCTTGGGCGTGCTTTTTGATTTCCGCCCGAGTAATGTTTAAGCCTTCCGCTTTTTCTAATTCTAATTCAAAATGTTCATGGGTATTCACTTGGACAAACGGCTCATTGCCATTTTCCTCAGCTGGTATGTCTTGTTCTAAATTATATCCGCAAGTCGGACAAAACTTCGCTTCCGCTCGTAATTCCGCACCGCAGTTGGGACAATATTTCATTTCTCCACCCTTTTCCTTTTTCATTCACTGTCATCTAATAATTATCATTGATAAGATAACGTTCGTCAACAATCTTTCTGTAAAAGAATTTATTCCTGCAGTAGAGCCAATATCTTTTCCGCTTCCTTTGGTGAATCATGTATCTTTAACCATGGGTGAAGTAGTTGAATGCAGTAAATCATTTTCGAGAAATCAGAGAAAGAAGGACGCTAGTCGCCAAGATACCTGAGTTATTCTGTTAGATACGGCTGAAGGCTTTTTTTGGGATGCTGAATTGTCAAATTAATTGCAACATTTCTTCTTGAAAGACTTCCCAACAATTTTTCCAGTTCAATGTTTTTTTAGGACGCATATTTATCTTGCGTAATGCTTCCTGTTTCTCCGTAGGGGGTACCTTTGAAAAATCAGTTCCCTTAGGGAAGAATTCTCTAAATAAACCATTCCCATTTTCGTTAGATCCGCGTTGCCATGGGGAGTATGGATCACAAAAATACATAGGTACGTCTAAATCTTTCTCAATTTCTTTCCAGCAAGAAAACTCTTTCCCACGGTCGACCGTAAAGCTTAAAAATGCCTTGTGACTCCCTAGGTCTTGCACAAAAGCTTTAATCGCTTGTGCCATTGACTTCGCGGTACGATCCCTCATTGAGATCGCCCAATAAAAGCGTGTTTTCCGTTCAATAAACGTTGCTTCGCAGGCTTTGCTTTCCCCTCTGCTAGAAACAACTGTGTCCAACTCCCAATGTCCAAATTCTTCTCGAGTTGACACAGAAGCTGGGCGTTCATCAATGGTATGCCCTACAGTCATTTTGCCTCGTGCCTCTTCTTGTTTTTCTTGTCTTCTGCCTTTATGTCTCAGACACTGTTTAGACACATTAAGAATACCGGCATAGAGCCAATTGTAAATGGTTTTGAATGAAACTATTTGACGATCATTCGCAATTTGTTCAGGGGACCAGCTGTCTTCAAGATCACATTCAATCTGATAAGCGAATTCAGAAGTCCATTTGGACTTCGCACCACAGGCACTGCGCTTCATTTCCGCATCTAATTGCGCATTGTCGGCATTATAGATCAAATCTTCGGGTACTCGTTTCAACTCACGATCAATCGTTGTTCGGCTAACACCAATTCTGTCCGCTATTTCTTGAATACTCTTGGCATCATAAATCATCGTCTCTATACATTTTCGATTATCTCGTGTAAGCTTTTTGTGTGAACCCATCAAAATCACTCCTAGTAGTTTGTTATCCTAAACTCATTTTACTAGAAATTTTTGATGGGTTCTTTGTTGCGATTAATATTACAATTCAGCGGATAAAAGAAATGATTTACCGCTTTCATTTTTAGTGGAATATGATAAACTAGAATTTGTTCTCATATAAGAACCGTTGGTTAAGATAGGTGGTAAAGACTTGGAAAATCAAAAAAAGCTGACTCAATCAGAAAAAATCATGAATCAAATTGCTGATCAAATTGTCTCTGGAGAACTAAAACCGGGGGAGAAATTACCGAATGAACGCTCTTTAGCAATGCACTTGGGCGTGTCTAGAGGTCAAGTCAGAGAAGCCCTGAGGGCACTTTCTTTAGTGGGATTAGTCGTAATAAAGCCCAATGATGGGACCTTTGTTTCTGAGGCGGAGCAGCCTGTACCGGAGAATTCGATCTCATGGATTTTCCAACGAGAACTGCATGATCAGGAGGAACTTTATCACGCGAGAAAATTGATTGAAACAGATGTAGTCAAATTAGCTTTCAACCATGCAACGAAAGAGAATCTTGAAAACTTAGAACAAATTACCCAAAAGATGGAGGATGCGGCATCTGAGAATAAAACTGTTGCAGAATACAATGAATTACTGGAAGAGTTTGATTCGTTTATGGGTAAGATATGTGGAAGTAAGATAATGGAAAAATTGATGCAGACAATCATTTTAATCAGAAGGGAAAGTGCGCTGAATATTTTAAGAGTACCCGGTGCGATTGAAAACAGTATCCATTATCGGCAAAAAATTGAACAGGCTTTTATTGAAAGAGATCGGAAAAAGCTTACTTATTCATTAAACGAATTTTATAGTAAATCTAAACAATACATTGATAAAATGACAAAAGAAAAGTAGGGAGTTAAAATGGCAAAAGTTAAGTCAGCGGAAAGAACCTTGCGCCTATTGGAAGCAATCGCGCATCATTCTAAAGGGTTGAGCTTTTCGGATATCCAGCAAATATTAAATACACCGAAAAGCTCAACCTTCAGTTTGATCCAAGAGCTGGTGGAAAATGATTATCTTTCCTTTAATGACAATGCAAAAAAATATGTAGCAGGCAGTAATTTCATCAAGTTGGCAGCAAATTTCATCGGCAGTGGTGACTTGGTCCAAGAATTGAAAGTGTTGACTAATGAACTGTCTATTCGAGTACGGACAACTTCTCATGCGGGGATTTTAGATGGTACGGAAGTGATTTACTTGGCTCGCAGTGAGCATTTTGAGAATTACTCTTTAATGAAGCAGATTGGCGGGCGCTTGCCGGCTAATTGTACGGCTATTGGAAAAATGCTGCTTTCGCAATATTCGGATGAAATGATTCGTGAGCTTTATCGGGATGCACCGTGGCGGATGCTGACAGTGAATTCGAAGAAGAATATCGATGAGTTGTTAGAGGAGCTGCGAGTGTTCCGACAACAAGGGTATTCAACGGAATACCAAGAAGCCAGTGAAACCTCAAACTGCATTGCGATGCCGATCGTTCAAAATGGAAAAATGATTGCTTCTTTTAGCTGTACCTTTTCAACAGAAGAGATGGAATCAGTGGACATAAACACCGTCGTAGAAATGATGAGAACCTGTAAAAATGAAATTGAGAGCCGTCTGGAGCTCTTATTATAAAAAGTGGTCAGTAGCTAATAAAAAGCAGCCTCCCTGAAGTTTTGTGGAACGACTTCTGGGAAGCTGCTTTTTTATTATGCGTGCTTTTCACACATCAAAAGATGATCACAGACCATGACGACTTCCGCTCGTTGATTTTTTACAGTCAGTGTTTCATAAACGATCCCCATATTTTTGCGTTTTGGGTGATCTTCTTTTTTTGAAATCGTTGTTATCGTTGTGATCGTATCACCAATGAAAACAGGCTTGATAAATCGCAGATGTTCATAGCCATAAGAAAAGGCCACTGGGTTGATCAGGTTGGCAGTCATCCCTACAGCGATGCTGAAGGTCAGTGTTCCATGAGCGATCCGGTGGCCAAAGGGCTGTGTTTTACACCATTCTTCATCCATATGATGCGGGAAAAAATCGCCTGTTTGACCTGCGTGAGTCACGATGTCCGCTTCAGTGATCGTTCTGCCGTAAGATGTTCTTTCGCTGTTTAATTGATAGTCCTCAAAATAGATTGCTTTTTCCATTAGTGTTCCTCCTTTATTCCAAACTTGAAATTATCCTCTCCGAGAGTGGGGGCTCCCTTTTCGGAAGTAAAGACCTCTCCATCGATTCTGATTGGGCAGCGAGTGGTATAGAAATGAGTCCCTTCACTGCTGCTGATTTCTTGCTTCATTTTCAATTCTTCAAATAGTCCGTTCTGCTCCATTTGCTGCCAATCTAAGACCTTTGTGCACCAAATATCGGCAGGCTCTAAAATAGCTAGCCAGTTTTCGGTAGGTTGAGTGAGTAATTTTGCCTGTAGTTTTCGTTTTATCTCATCACTGTCTTGTTCGACCGAATGTGTTTCCATGAAAGCTGCAAGCACTGGATAATCGAGTAATTCGGCTAACTTCACGATTGGACACATGGCGATCGCTAGATACCCATTTTTAGTTGCATAGATGCCATAAGGCGCATCAATATAGGGATTGGCATTATGAAATCCACTGCGGACAGGCAGCTGATTCCCGTTATTCAAGAAGGTCGTAAAGGATTCGAACTGCAGATCCATTAACGAAGTGAGGAGTTCAGTCTGAATGACATAGCCTTCACCAGTACGTTGTGCGTTGAACAGTCCAGCTAGGATCCCTTGACAAAGATGCTCTCCTGCGGCTAGATCAGCCATAGAAAGGGCAAAAGGAAGCGGGGCTTGTTCTCTGTCGCCATTCAAGTAGCAAATTCCAGACATTCCTTGAACCAGTAAGTCCTGACCTGGCCAACTGCTCCATGGTGAATTCTCACCATATCCAGTGATTTCACCATAAACGATTTTCGGATTGATTTTATGGATCGTTTCAGCATCCAAATTCAATTTTCTGGCGACGCCCGGCCGAAAATTGATTAGAACAACATCGGCTGTTTTGACTAGTTCCTTAAAAACATGTTGTGCTTTTTCGGTTTTTAGATCCAATTCAAGACCTTGTTTATTGCGGTTGATGGCGTGAAAAAGAGAGCTGTCATTGTCTATCTTGAAATTAGACACATATAGCTGGCGGCAAATATCGCCTCCGCCTTTCTTTTCGATTTTGATGACCTCGGCACCTAGATCAGCGAGCTTCAACCCCGCTGAAGGAGCGGAAAGAAACTGACTGCAGTCCAATACACGAATGCCTTCCAAGGGCTTAATCATTTCTTTTCCCTCCTAATGCGTTCAAAATTTTAACGTGATCCTGATCCAGCAGAGGTGCCGGTTTATCAGCAGTGCCTCTTTTTCCATTTACTCGAATAGGACAACCGGTTGTGTGAATGGAACCTTCAGGTGTTTTCAGTTGCAAATCAAATGATAAAGCTTTATAGCCTTCTTGTTTTATCAATTCCTGCCAATTATAAACAGGAGCTGCCCAATAGCCGCCAGATAGTAGAATCTCCATCCAAGCTTCAGTCGTTTTTGTCACGAGAGTATCTGCTATCTGCTGTTTTATGTCATCTCTTGAAGTGAAAGCCCGCTTTTCTTTTTCATATTCAGCAAGTTGCGGAAGAGCGATCAAACTTCCTAAGATTTCTAACGAACCCATCGCTATTGATAAGTACCCGTTCTTAGTTTGGTAGATTCCGTACGGTGCTGCTAAGTAGGCGTGTGCATTATTTATAGCCGATCTTTCCGGCAATTTTTTTCCATCGTTAAAATAAGAGGTAAGGACCTCAAATTGCAGCGATATTGCGGATTCTAACAGCGAGACTTCTACTTGCCCACCGGTAGCTGTTTTATTTCTGCGGATCAAGCAGCTTAAAATCCCTTCCGTTAAATGGATTCCTGCGAATGAATCTGCGATAGAAAGAGCAAATGGTGTGGGCGGCTGATCCGCGTTTCCGTTTAAAAAAGTAAGACCGGATAATGATTGTGCTAATAAGTCTTGTCCTGGTTTTGTCTTTAAACGATCAGCTATTCCATAGCCGGTAACAGTGGCGTAGATAAGCTTAGGGTTAAGCTGCTTCACTGTATCATAATCAAGACCAAGTTTTTTCATGATGCCCGGTCGATTGTTTTCAATTAGCACATCCGCATTTTTGATCAGCTCTAAGGTGATTTCTTTATCTGCTGGGTCCTTCAAGTTGAGAGCGATGCTTTCTTTGTTCCGATTAATGGTATGAAAAAGTAAACTGTTCTCGCCGATTTTTTGATTTTTCAATACCAAATGTCGAGAATTGTCGCCGACATTTGGCCGTTCGATTTTAATTACCCTTGCTCCTAAGTCAGCCAAACGCAATGCGCAAGAAGGACCAGCCAAGAATTGGCTAAAATCTAGTACGGTGATTCCATTTAAAAGTGACACCAAAATCAACTCCTTGCTTGATTTAATGATTCTTGATACAACGCATTTAATTTGCCTAAAACCTCTTTAGGATTTCCTCCATGGATCGCATATTCTTGAACGAGGGCTCCCGCATTGTCTTGGAAATGAAGGTAGCCATTGTAACGAGGACGGAGATAAGAATTATCCAGCGTCTTAAGTGTATTCTCAAAAAAGTTTGCGCATCGGCGATTTGTTTCTGGACTAAGCCAGGCTTTGCGATGACCGGGTTGTCCGCCAGCGTCAAAGAAGAGGGTTTCTTGAATTAACGGCGAAGCAGTATATTCCGCATATTTGCAGGCCAGTTCTAGATTTTTTGAAGCTGACGAAACCGCTAAACCGGTTCCTCCAAGAACGGTTTTTAGCGGATCGCTGTTGAAGGAAACTGTATCCGTAGCTATAAGCAGATGTTTCCCGTAGCCAGGTTTTGAATAATTGGTGTAGCCGTATGCATAAGGACAGTAAACGATGCCATCATTTTCCACCATGTAATTATGCAAATCGATCGGGTCCCATCGAAGAATATCCTCGCTGCATAAATTGACGATCTCGCGAATAGCTTCTAAAGCAATCACACCACTTTCTTCATCGATCACATTTCCATTTTCAAACATAGTGGCATTGATAGTAGCGCCGAACATATAAAAGTCCATTAAAAGGTTAATAGGAATTCCTGCGATAGCCACTTTGTTTTTCCGAGCGAGTGCTAACACATCCTGCCAGCTTTTTGGGACTGCTTGGTTTGAGAAAAATTGCTGGTTATAAACAGCGATAGGTGTAGCTGCATCCACAGCTAATGCCGATTGGAAACCGTCAAAATTATAAGAAAGATGAGACATTCCGACAGAATTGTTTTTTTGGTCTTCTAAGAAATCAGTTGATAAATGAAGCGATAAATCAGCTAAGATTCCGCTTTGTTGAGCAAAACCTGCCCACGGATGATCGATGATCAACAGATCGTATTGATCGGCAAGGTGTTGGATTGGCGCGTCAGCGAATTCTTGCAGCGATCGTTTTTCCCATTCGATTTCAACTCCAGGATGCATCTCGCAAAAACGTTGAGCGGTAGCAACAACAGATGTGAAGCCGCGACTATGGTTCCATGTAATTCCTTTAAGCTTTGTCATAAATATTCCTCCATGGCTTTATTGGTACTACCAATATATCAAAATCGATCAGAAAATCAAGCGTTTTCATGAAATGTTAAATTTAAATTATTCAGCAAGTGTAGTATTTGTAAATAATATTACCTATATAATCCTACTTTCTAGTGTCGCTATCTGAAGATTGGACTTGAAATAAAATTTAAAAAACAGGTTGACATTTTTTCGTTAAGCGGTTACATTCTAAGTGTTAAGTTCATAAAAGAGAAACAAGTTCACGAGTGAGAACTAGAGAGGCGGTTTTGTTTTGAAGATGGAATTAAAAGGGATTTATGCAGCGATGTTGACACCATTAACAGAAGAAGGAGGTATAGATGTTTCGGCGCTTAAGCGGATGGTTGATTTCTATGTTGAAAAGAACATCACTGGGCTTTTTGCGGTCAGCTCTGTTGGCGAAGCCGCGCATTTTGATGCGAAGGAAGCTCAGACTATTTTAGAGACAGTCAAGGAAGCTAGTGCTGGCAAACTGCAATTATTTGCAGGTGTAACAGCAACAGCCAGCAGTAAGGCAATTGAGGTTGGAAGAATAGCTGAGGAGCTTGGCTATGATGGGATCGTATCTGCACCGCCATATTTTTATCAACCTAGTGATGAGGCTATTTTGGCATATTTCGAGGATATCAATGCCCGTGTTGACTTGCCGTTGATCGTTTATAATGTACCGTTGTTTGCACCAGCATTGAGTAAGGATCTGTTAGTGTCAGTTGCTAAGCTCGACAATGTGGTTGGAGTAAAGGAATCTAGCGGGAATTTAGTTGACGTTCTTCATATTTTAGATATGTTGGAAGGTGAGCAGTTGGATACCTCTTTCTTGATCGGAAGAGAAGAGATGTATCTAAGTTCATTAGTAGCTGGCGCAGATGGCTGCATGGTGGCGACTGCTGGAATTATTCCAGAAGCTTATCAAAAAATCGAAGAATTGTACTTGGCTGGAAAGATCAATGAAGCGGCAGAAGTACAGAAGGCTATTTTGCCATTACTAAGAGAATGTTTCAAAGTTAATTTTCCAGCAGGATTTAAGATTGCTTTGGCGGCAAGAGGATTGGATACACCAGTCTATGTTAAGAGAAAGTTGTCAGATCAGGAGCAACAGGATCTAGCACGATCAGAAGAAACAATCAAACAGGAAGTGGCGCGGATTTTAGAATTTGTTGGTAATTATTAACCGGTATTAGGAGGAATAGAAATGGTCGGAGCTTTTACAGTACTATTGTTGGCATGCTTTTTTCAGGGGAGTTTTGGGATTTGCTTCAAAAAATACCAGCCCTTTTCTTGGGAGGCATTTTGGACACTCTTTTCTATTGTAGGCGTTTTGTTGATCCCTCATATTTGGGCCTTTATCGAGGTTCCTAACTATATGAGCTATATTATGAATACGCCGATTGATAAAATTTTCTTCGGAGCATTGATGGGTTTTTTCTGGGGAATCAGTTCGATTGCGTATAGTAAAGCGATCGATATGATCGGTGTTTCGTTAGTAACAGGAATCAATTTAGGTTTGTCATTGCTTTTGGGAAGTTTCGTACCAATGTTCATTCTTGGAAAGTTTCCGTCAACGAAGGCGTTGATTATGTTGATTTTGAGTATGGCTGTTTTGATGGGTGGTGTTTTGGTACTCTCGAAGGCCGGTTTTATGAAAAATGACGGTGATGAAGAAAGCGATGAAGAAACAACAGAAAGCGGCGTAGCTAAAAAGAACTCTAAATTTATGGTTGGTTTTCTCTTAGCGCTAGCTTCTGGAGCTGGATCAGCGGCGATCAATATTGGTGCATCTGCCTCGAATTATCCAGTTCAATTAGCGATTGATTCGGGCGTATCGCCAGTCAGTGCAAGTTTACTGTCGTGGGTGATCGTTTTTGCCGGCGGGTTTTTAGCGAATTTTGTTTATGCCATAATTGTACTTGTGAAAAATAAAACTTATACTGATTATACCAAGCCTGGTGCGGGGAAAGCCTATTTCAAGGTTTTGGTTACCTCCTTTGTTTGGTTCGCGGCTTTAGCGGTTTATGGGAAAGCGACTCACCTCCTAGGCGATCTAGGGCCTATCGTTGGTTGGGTTGGATTTAATGGCTTAGCGTTGATTATTGCTAATATGTGGGGATTTAGAGATGGAGAGTGGAAAGGATTTCCGAAGGCGCAAAGGATCGCCATTATCGGAAACGCGATCATTGTCATTTCATTAGTTTTCGTTGCCTTGGCAAATTCATTATAAAGAAAAAATTTTAGGAGGAGCAAAATGGTTGAATCTATCAAAGAATTGAATTATGTACCGGAAATGCCGGAGAACCCTCGTAATATTGTCATTATTGGAGCTGGCGGGATCGTGTCGGGCTCTCAATTACCAGCGTACAAAATGGCTGGTTATCCTGTGATTGGTATCTATGATCTTGATTATAAAAAAGCGCAGCAAACCGCGAAGGATTTTGATATTCCCCATGCTTACGATGAATTAGCGGAACTGATTGAATTAGCCAAACGGGAAAACGCGGTGTTTGATATTGCGGTTCCTGCTTCTGCGACAGCAGATATTTTACGGCAGTTGCCGGAACGTTCAGGTGTTTTGATGCAAAAGCCAATGGGTGAAAGTATCGAAGAAGCGCAGGAAATTTTGACTATTTGCCGAGAAAAGGATTTTGTGGCAGGAGTGAATTTTCAACTAAGGCAAGCACCATATATGATTGCGGCTAGAAAATTGATTACCGATGGTTTGATCGGCGAAGTCGTAGACATTGATTGGCGTGTCGTTGAACTGCACCCATGGCATTTGTGGGATTTCTTATTTGAAAAAGAACGGATGGAGATCAATTACCATAGTGTTCATTATGTAGATATGATCCGAAGCATTGCTGGTAATCCAACGAGTGTTTATTGTAAAACGATGCAGCATCCTAAAATGAAAGCGTTAAAACAGACCCGTTCTGCTATGATCCTAGATTATGGACCTGAACTGCGAGTAAATCTCCACATCAATCATAATCACGATTATGCTCCGGATTACCAAGAGTCAACATGTAAAATTGAAGGGATGAAAGGGGCTATTCGAATAACGATCGGTTTGATCTTGGATTACCCGACAGGACGCCCTGACAAAGTTGAGTATGTTCTTGATGATGGTAAAGGTTGGCGTGAATTGGAGGTCCAAGGAAGCTGGTTCAATGAGGCCTTCATTGGCACGATGGGCGGATTGATGAAGAAAATGGATGATTCGACGTATGAATACATGAATGATGTTGAAGATGCTTATCAAACAATGTGTGTCGTTGAGGCGCTCTATGCATCTAGTGATAATGGAGGAACACCAGTAAATTATTAAAAGAGGGAAAAGCATGAAGAAGATTATAGATACGCACGTCCATACGTGGGATTTAGCACAGTTGCGGCTTCCATGGTTAGATACTGAGGAATACTTGAATCAAACATTCACCGAGACGGACTATCAAAAAGCCATGGTCAGTGATCGCTTTGCGATCACTGACGCCGTATACATGGAAGTTGATTGCGCGCCAAGGGATCGCGAAAAAGAAAATACAGGAATCATCAATCAATGTGAGAGTTCCAAGAGTATTTTCAAGGGCGCCGTGATTTCCGGTGATCTGTCAGATGATTATTTCAAAGAATATATTGAAAAATATCGTTTTGACATTTCAGGACTTCGCCAAGTTCTGCATGTTGCGGAGCGAGAGAGAGTTTTTTGTCTGCAGCCGAAGTTTATCCAAAATGTCCGCTATCTGGGGGAGATCGGATTGAGCTTTGACCTATGCCTAAGAAACGAAGAGCTATCAGATGGGTATGAGCTGGCTAAAAATTGTCCTGAAACAAGAATCATTCTTAACCACATGGGGAATCCCGATATGGAAATGCTGACTCCGCCGCTGAACGATGAGAAAAAAAGATATCGTGAAAAATGGCTTAGAAATCTAAAACGATTTTCTGAACTGCCGAATGTCTATTGTAAGATTTCTGGTGTTATGGAGACAGAGAAAATAGGTTTTGAGGATTTCTCTGAGGAAATCAATCATGTAATGGATCTTTTCGGAGAAGATCGAATTCTTTATGCTTCTAACTTTCCTGTAATAGATTTAGGCGGCGGACTTAGTAAATGGACCGACTTTCTTTTAACATTGACCGACGCTCGTTCTGAAGCTTTCAAAAGAAAATTATTTAGCGAAAATGCAAAAGTGATTTATTTAAATCGAAAATAATGGAGGACTGGATGATGACTGTAACAAGATATGGCGCGATCTCTACCCTGAAGCCAGAATCGAAACAAAAATATATTGAGCTGCATGCCAACGCATGGCCGAAAGTAAACGAAATGATTAAAGAATGCAATCTGCAGAATTATTCGATTTATCAAATCGAGAATCTCCTTTTTTCTTATTATGAATATACAGGAGAGGATTATGATGCGGACATGGCGAAAATGGCCGCGGATAAAACAACGCAAGAATGGTGGGATGAATGTATTCCTTGTATGAAGCCATTAGAAGGTTATGGTGCGGAAGGTGTTTGGACTACGATGAAGGAGATCTATCATCTAGATTAATCAGAATGATATACGTGGTGAGCATCAGCTTTATTTTTCTTGAGAAAAATAATTACATTAATAGGAACTAGGATGTCAGTTCTACTCTACGCTTTAGCGTATTAAGTAGAATGATATACGTGGTGAGCGTCAGCTTTATTTTTCTTGAGAAAAATAATTACATTAATAGGAACTAGGATGTCAGTTCTACTCTACGCTTTAGCGTATTAAGTAGAATGATATACGTGGTGAACATCAGCTTTATTTTTCCTGAGAAAAATAATTACATTAATAGGAACTAGGAGGAAATAAATACATGGCAAATCGGATGATATTAAACGAAACATCGTATCATGGCAAGGGAGCGATCGAATCTGTTCCGCTGGAGTTTCAAAAGCGCGGTTTCAAGAAAGCGGTAGTGATTACGGATAAAGATTTGATCAAGTTTAATGTGGCGACTAAAGTTACAGGTTTGCTTGATAAGGCAGCAATTGATTATGAAATTTATGACGGAATCGTGCCGAATCCGACAGTGGAGAATGTGCAGGCGGGAGTAGCTTTTGTCAAGAAAGCGCAAGCAGACGTTATCATTGCAATCGGTGGCGGCTCACCGATCGATACGGCCAAAGCGATCGGTATCATTGCAAAAAATCCAGAATTTGCGGATGTTGTTAGTTTAGAAGGCGAAGTAGGGACAAAAAATCCTTCATTGCCGATTTTGGCAGTTCCGACAACTTCAGGAACAGCAGCTGAAGTAACGATCAATTATGTTATCACCGATAAATCAAAAAATCGCAAGTTCGTTTGCGTCGATCCTCATGACATTCCCGTAGTGGCTTTTATCGATAGCGAAATGATGATGGGGATGCCGAAGGGGCTTTGTGCCGCAACTGGAATGGATGCCATGACTCATGCGATTGAAGGTTTCATTACAAAAGGCGCTTGGGAAATGAGCGACATGCTTCACCTAAAAGCGATTGAAATCATCGGACGTTCTTTGCGATCTTCTGTAGCAGGAGAGGAAAAAGGACGTGAAGAAATGGCATTAGGTCAATATATCGCAGGTATGGGTTTCTCAAACGTTGGTCTAGGATTGGTTCATGGAATGGCCCATCCTTTATCCGCATGGTATAACATTCCACACGGTGTTGCTTGTGCGGCTCTTCTACCGAGCGTAATGAAATACAATAAGGATTTCACGGGAGATAAATATCGTGAAATCGCAAAGGTATTGAATGTGGAAGGTGCGGATACGCTGACGATTGAAGAAGTCAGGGATGCCACTTGTGCGGTGATTGATCAAATGAGTAAAGATGTTGGTATCCCTGCGACAATTTCAGAACTAGGCGTCAAAGCAGAAGATATTGCCAAAATTGCAGAAGACGCCTTAAAAGATGTCTGCACACCTGGAAATCCGCGTGATACGTCCCTAGAGGAGATCATCACGATTTACAGCAGCTTGATGTAAAAGAGAAAAACGGCTTCCTGCAATTTTCTGAACGATGATTGCAGGAAGCTGTTTTTTGTTTGGTCAAAAAAACACCCAAATCCCTGTTTCCAAGGACTTGAGTGTCTGTAAGAATTCTTACATTAATTTGTTGTAGTATTCAACGACTAGTGATTCGTCGATTTCTGGGTTGATTTCATCACGTTCTGGTAAACGAGAGTATGAACCTTCTAATTTTTCAGCGTCGAAGCTTACGAAAGCAGGACGACCAACAGCTGATTCAACTGCTTCTTTCACAGTAACCATGTTTTTAGATTTTTCACGGATACCGATAACTTGGCCAACTTCTACTTCGTATGAAGCGATGTCAACACGTTTGCCATCGACAGTTACGTGACCATGGTTAACTAATTGACGAGCTTGACGACGAGTTGAAGCCAAACCTAAACGGTAAACAACGTTATCTAAACGACGTTCTAGTAAGACCATGAAGTTAACACCATGTTTACCTTCTTTGATTTTGCTAGCGCGTACGAATAAGTTGCTAAATTGACGTTCGTTTAATCCGTAGATGAAACGTAATTTTTGTTTTTCTGCTAATTGCAAGCCGTATTCAGATTTCTTTCCACGGCTGTTTGGTCCATGTTGACCTGGAGCGTATGGACGACGTGCTAATTCTTTACCTGTTCCTGATAATGAGATACCAAGACGACGAGATTGTTTCCATGATGGTCCTGTATAACGTGACATTAAAAATTCCTCCAATAAATTGTTTTTTTTTGGAGTAAAATAATCCGTTGAAAAATTCATATCCGTGTAGTTCGTTCTTCAATCTTCACCTTCGCAGCCGCGGTTACACAATTGAACCAATACTGGCAACGAACTGGGGACGGGCTATTATTCCTCTGCTGCATTATTTTACACAAATGTCAGTATAACGGAAAAATGCAACCCGAGTCAAGTTCAGCAGTTGCTTTTTTGAAAAAAATGTGTTAATTGTTGGGTGCTGGCCAAAAACGATTACTTTTTTTCAAAAACAGCGAAACAATTGAATCAGAATTACGGAAGAAGTTTTTGCAAATTCTCTGAAAATTCACTACAATGGAAGGGGAAGAAGAGGTGAGTAAATGGAAGTATTGATTTTTCCAGCTCAACCGGCTATTGCAGAACCAATGGCTCGTTATATGAAAGATCTTTTTCCTTTTTGCGGCGTCAAAAAACCGCAGCGCGCATTGTTGGAACGGCCCTTTTTAAAGGAAAGTCTGACGTTGCCAATGCCGGAGTTGATCCAAGAGATTTTCCGCAACTACCGCAGGGAAGAGCGGGAGTATCAGTATTACGCGATCGATCTGGCACAAAAGAACATCAAGCGATTTTCGCTGGAGGAGTTAGCGGTACTGCTTCCTTTATTAGGAGAGAAAAGTTGGTGGGACAGCATTGATGCGTGGCGTAAAGTCTTTTCTACGTGGGTGTTGGCGCATCCCAGTGAGATAGAAAAAGTTTTTGCTTTCTTCTATCAACAGGAGAACTTTTGGTATCGCCGTGTAGCGATCAACCTGCAGCTGATGTTCAAAGAAAAGACCGATACAGAATTATTGACCAAAGCGATCTTGGCGGATTTGACGACGGATGAGTTTTTTATCCAGAAGGCGATCGGCTGGGCATTGCGAGATTATAGTAAAGTAAACCAAGAATGGGTCAAACGTTTTATGGAACAACAGGCTTTAAGTAAGTTAGCCCTACGTGAGGGCAGCAAATACATTTAAATGGAGAGAGATATTTTGGAAAGAAAATTAATCGCACTAGACATTGACGGGACCTTATTGAGCAGCCAAAGAGAACCTTTGGACAGCACGATAAAAGCGTTGAAGGCATTACGCGAGGCTGGACATTTAGTGACTATTGCGACGGGACGTTCCCGCTTATTAGCTGGTGGTGTGATTCATCAATTGGGATGCTCGAATTACATCATCTGTAATGGCTCTGCTGGATTTTTAGATCATGAGCAGGTTTATAAGCATACACTTGACCGTGAAGCCATGACTCGGATGATCGATTTTGCCAGTGAACGTAACATCGACATCATTCTCTTTGGCTTAGATTCCTTTGGACGCGTAACGAACTTCGATGGTGCGAAGGTCAGTAATGCGATGTCCTCCTTTGGACAGCAAGCTCCTGAGTACGATGCCGATTATTTCTCTCAGCATGAAGTGTATCAAGGCTGTGCCTTTTATGATCAGTCGATGGACAAAGAATTTGAAGCGGCCTTTCCAGAATTTCGTTTGGTTCGTTGGCATGAAAATAGTGTCGACATCATTCCAAATCCTGGGTCAAAAGCCCAAACGATTTTAGCATTAGCGAAAAAAGTTGGCATCAAACCAGAAAACATCGTCACTTTCGGCGATGGCAACAACGATATTGAAATGTTGAACCTGGCCGGCACGGGTATTGCGATGGGAAATGCTGCAAGCCATGTCAAAGAAGCTGCGAATATCGTAACGGATACAAATGACCAAGACGGTATTTACAAAGCGTTACGTCAACTGGAGTTGGTTCGTTAATCAAGTCTGTATAAAGAATCGGGAATCTTTTCCTGATTCTTTTTTTGTGCCGTTTAGAAAATAAAACAATTTAAAGAATAGTTGGTTGGATTCTCTATAGTTAGACTATTGAATGTAGCGAAAAATCCATTTTTTCAACAGTTTGCAAAAAGAAATATAAAATAAAAGAATCGTGATTTTTAAACTGTCGAAGGAACAATTAAGAAATAGGCCTTGGTTTGTATGAATGCTTACAAAAAACAGCAAAAGAAAATGACAAATTAAATAGATATAAATATTATAAAATCTTTTTTTAACATTTTCATTTATTAATTCTATTTGTTTTTTTTATATTCGTCGATTTGTTCTTAATTTCTTTAACTGTGTTGACGAATTCGATATTCTCCGTTTATCATATAAGATATAAGTGTTTTTTTATCCACTTAAAAATAGGGTACATAGGAGGAGAAGGTATGAAAAAGTTTAGGGTGATCGGCGGGTTGATTTTGCTCAGCAGTTTATTAGTAACGATGACTGCTTGTTCAGGCGGCGGTGAAACAAAAAAAGCTGAGAAAAAAGAGAACACAGCACAAACATCAAAGGTCGAAATGAGTGTCGAAGGGGGAAGCTACATTATTCCTGATGGTGAAAAGGTCGATGATGAAACAGGCTTCTTGGCACTGGAGATCAAAGTCAAAAACAAGTCAAAGGACAAATTAGATGTTTCTTCCAATGATTTTGCTTTATACGATGAAGATGGAAAAAAAGTTTCTTCAGAGCACGTCTATGATTCCAATGATAACTTTAAAGTAATGAGCAGTGAAAGTTTATCCGAAGATAAGAGCTTTACGGAACCATTGGTATTTGAAGTGAAAAAAGATGGGGAATATGAGCTGCATTACAAGCCAACATATTATTCAGAAGATGAAAAAGATGAAGGTATTGAACTGAAGCTTGATACTAAGAAATACAGCGATGATACCAAAGCTGTGCAAGCACTGGTGAGTCAATATGTAACAAAAGTCTTTTACGGTTCTGATGAAGTGAAGGATGAAGATAAGAAAGCAGCTGGGAAACTAGAATTAGCCAATGATGTTGAAGCAGAGCGTAAGACCTTCAAAGAAGACAGCGCCAATAGTTTGAAGGAAGAGTTCTCAGATTACGAACCTTCGACAGCTGAGCTGGAAAAAGTAATCACTCAGATTCAGCAGACCAATGCTGAAAAAGGCAAAGTAACTTACAGCTTTAAAGAATTCTTCCCAGAATCAGCAGTGATCTATGTTCGTCCTGAGATGGTATTCTTAGACGATGTCGATACCGAATCGATCACGGATAAATTTGTAGAAGAAAATAAAGGGAAATATACTGATTACACTAGTGTTCGTCGTGATGCTGAAAAATATTTATTGCAAGAATTACCAGGGAAAATCAATGAGGCACCGATCAACACGGATGACAACATGAATGGCGAAGGCTATCAAGTGAAGCTGGAGAAAAAAGACGGCAAATGGGAAATTAATTCGTCTAATGAAAGCCGAAACTACTATTTTAAATCATTGAAAGCGGCCTTCAGAGGCGGACTCAATGACTAAAAAGACTGGAATGCTGGCAACGATCGCGTTAGCAGCGCTGATTATTTTCGGATTTGTTGGCTATTCTAGTTATAAAAATAGCGAGGATGCAACGGTGGATCGCCTTGCGACTGCGTTACTTGAAAATGATGAGGCAGCAATCAAGGGGTACATGCCGAGCTATTCAAATAAGAAAAAGATTACGAAAGACGCGCGAAACGTGTTTCAACAACAGCTGAAGAAGCTGAAAAAGAAGCAAGTCATTAAATTACTGAAAGACGAAAACAGTTTTTCGATTAAAAAGGGTGCTTCTTTTTTGAAACCAGCGCAAGTTTATCCAAATGCTCGTTTTTTTGTAATAGAGCTGCCTAAGGGCGCCGAGCTTCGAGCGACGCTTCAGGGACAGGACATTACTGGCGACTATGCGGAGCAATGGCAGAAATACACTTTCGGTCCCTTTTTACCTGGGAAATACCAAGTGGCCTATGAAACGGCGCATCCAAAATTTGGTTCAAAGCAGGAAAAAGAATCGCTTGACCTCAATGCAGAGGATCAACAGTTGACGGTGAAGGAAAATAGTTTATATGAAGGCAATCAAAGATTTGAGAAGCATTTGCTGGCTTCTGCGGTCAACTACTTCGAATCTTTCAATAAAGGGGTTCGTGAAGATCTGAACGTCTCTCAGCTGGCGGCTTCTAAGCAGCACAAAGAAGAGATGGCGCTCAGCTTTGAGAGTTTGAAGCCTTATTTGAAAAGCTTTGATCAGCAATTTCAGACGATCAAGCTTGATTGTGATTCGATCTCAGTCAACTCTGGTCAGACAAAGGTTCAATTCGATTTATACATCGATCTTAAGCGTTCGATGCAATTAGTCGAGGAGATTGGGATCGACGAAGCGTTGTCTTCGGACAATAAAAATGCGATCGCGAGTCTTGTTTACGATGAGGATCAAGAGAAGTGGCTGGTGGATGATCTCGATTTCAACACCTATCAGCAAGACCCTGAGAAATGGGAGCACGTCCAAAGCTATCGTGCGGAAAGTGAACAGAAAGCGCATTGGAATAAAGATGAAGCAGCTGAGGTTGTTTAGCTGAGTTGTTTAAATGGGAAGAACTGCGGGTGGATAGCTGCCCGCAGTTTTTTTGACATTAAAGGAAGTATAAAGTTTTCGCATGAATAAATCGCTTAACAGCAATGATATCCATGTTTGGCTTCACGAACTAGCTTTTCTATGTAAGCTACGCATATTGCTAAATTACATTAAGCAGAACTAGCATATCGGCAATAAGACCAAAAACTGAGCGCGCTCGCGAAGCCTTTCTTATGGTCACAGCGTGAAGTCTGCGAGGGAAATATCTGGTCCCATAAATGTGTGAATAGGCTGTTTAGAGGAATCGTAGGGGAAACGAGGTCTTCTTTTCCTGCTTTTTAGAAAAACTCCTACCATTCAAGGAGCCTGCTGATTATTAAATTGATGGCAGCAAGTCGAATGGAATCTTTTATTTTCAAGCAAAAACAACTATAATAGGACAAGATGCTTAACTAGAGAAGGGGAAAAAAAGTGCGCTTACTATTCATTGGAGATGTTGTTGGTTCGTTAGGTCGGCAAATGCTGAGTGATTATTTACCGCGATTGAAGAAAAAATACCATCCACAATTGACGATCGTCAATGGCGAGAACGCGGCGGCAGGTCGCGGAATTACAGAAAAAATCTATAAAAAATTTTTACAAGATGGTGTCGATGTTGTTACGATGGGGAACCATACATGGGACAATAAGGCGATTTTTGAATTTATCTCTGACGCGAAGAAAATGATCCGGCCGGCAAACTTTCCAGAAGGCACACCGGGAAAAGGCCATTTGTATGTGAAGGTGAATGATTTAGAACTGGCGATTATCAACTTGCAAGGCCGTTCTTTTATGACGGATTTAGATGACCCATTCCGTATCGCGGATCAGCTAATTACGGAAGCTCGGAAACGCACCCCCTATATCTTTGTTGATTTTCATGGGGAAACAACGAGTGAAAAGCAGGCAATGGGCTGGTTTGCAGATGGCCGCGTCTCAGCGGTAGTTGGCACGCATACGCACGTTCAAACCAATGACGCGCGTATTTTGCCCAAAGGGACGGCTTATCTGACAGATGTCGGAATGACGGGACCCTATGACGGCATTTTGGGAATGAAGAAGGAACCGATCATTGAGAAGTTTCTGACGGCGCTGCCCCATCGTTTTGAAGTGATCGAGGAAGGCCGGACGTTGTTGTCCGCTTGTGTGATCGACATCGATAAAAATGGTCATGGACAAAAAATCGAAACGATCGTGATCAATGACGATCGTCCATTTAGAGAATAGAAGCAGAGGGATAACATGAATTTAGCAAATGAAGCCGCTGTCGAAGCGGCTTTATCTCATTTAACAGCATTATTAGGAAAAAATGAAGAGATCATCCGTTTCCAGCAGCTCCAAAAACGAGTAGAAGAAAACGAGACGCTGCAGGAATTAGAAGAAGGAATCAAAGCTGCACAAAAAGATGCGGTCCAATTCGCTCATTACGGCAAACCAGAAGCAGAACGCGAAGCGCTGAAGGAAGCCGATCGTCTGACCAAAGAATTCGATCAGCATCCGTTGGTGGTTGCCTACCGTGAACAGCTTTATGAAGCCAATGATATACTCCAGCATTTGACGACTATGATCCAAAAAGAAATCAATGCCGCGATAGAAGCAGACGAGGCTTCAGAAGATTCAGCCAATTGATTTGGCGGATGTTTCAATCGTTAGTTTCGCTGGATGAACGAAATAATAGATAAAGATAAAAGAAACTAGGAGGAGCAGAATGCCTCAAAAAACAAAAAACACGCCAATGATGGAACAATACTTGGCGATCAAAGAACAATACAAGGACGCGTTTTTATTTTATCGTTTAGGAGATTTTTACGAGCTTTTTAACGAAGACGCGATCAAAGTGTCACAGCTATTGGAATTAACCCTGACCAGCCGGAACCGCAATGCAGACGACCCGATCCCAATGTGCGGCGTGCCGCATCACTCAGCCCAAGGCTATATTGATACCCTAGTCGAACAAGGATACAAGGTTGCTATCTGTGAGCAGATGGAGGACCCGAAAGAAGCCAAAGGGATGGTCAAACGCGAAGTCGTCCAATTGATCACACCTGGAACTTTGATGGAAGGCAAAGGCATCGAAGCTAAAGCCAATAACTTCTTGACCGCAGTCACACACGTCAAAGACAAATTTGGTTTTGCCTATGTCGATCTTTCAACCGGCGAACTGAAAACAGCGCTGTTACATGATGAAGAAGCCGTAATGAATGAAGCGACCGCTCTGCAAACCAAAGAGATCGTCTTAGGCAGTGAGATCCCGGCAGGACTGCAGAAAAATCTAGCCGAACGTCTCGGCCTAGTCTTTTCGCAACAAGAAAGAATCGAAGACAATGCGGAATTCAGCTTTTTAACCGCTGATATTACAGAGGAACTGGAAAAAGAAGCGACCGGGAAACTGTTGACGTACTTATCGGTCACTCAAAAACGTAGTTTAGGGCATATTCAAAAAGCTGAAGAATACCAGCCAGAGCACTTCTTGAAGCTGGATTATTTCTCAAAGACAAACTTGGAATTGACCCGTTCGATTCGAACAGGAAAAAAACAAGGAACACTTTTGTGGTTATTAGATGAGACAAAAACCGCGATGGGCGGACGCCTATTGAAACAATGGATTGATCGTCCGTTGATCCAAAAGCGTCAGATCAACGCTCGCCAAGCGATGGTTTCTTCTTTATTGAACGCTTATTTTGAACGGATGGATCTAAACGAAACCCTGACTAAGGTATATGATTTGGAACGTCTCGCTGGACGAGTTGCTTTTGGCAGTGTCAATGGCCGTGATTTGATCCAATTGAAAACCTCCTTGATGCAGGTTCCTCAGATTCGGCAGTTACTGACCGGGATCAATCAAGGGGAGTGGAACGATCTTTTAGTGGATATGGAACCGATGGATGATTTGGTGGCGTTGATCGAAAAAGCTATCAACGATGAAGCGCCGCTGCAAATTACCGAAGGAAATGTGATCAAAGACGGGTATAACGAACAACTGGATCAATACCGTGAAGCCATGACCAACGGCAAGACCTGGCTGGCGGAGCTGGAAGCGCGAGAACGTGCCGACACCGGGATCAAAACGCTGAAGGTCGGTTATAACCGGGTGTTCGGCTACTATATCGAGATCACCAAGTCGAATCTTGCTAACCTTGAAGAAGGCAAATATGAGCGGAAACAAACGCTAGCAAATGCGGAGCGCTTTATCACACCGGAATTGAAAAAATTAGAGACGTTGATTTTAGAAGCTGAAGAAAAATCAGTCGCCTTAGAATACACGCTCTTCCTAGAAGTCCGCAACGAAGTCAAGAAAGCCATTACGCGTTTGCAAAAATTAGCGAAAAGCTTGAGCGCGACGGATGTGCTGCAAAGCTTCGCGACAGTCAGTGAACGCTATCAATATGTCCAACCAACGATGGAAGTCGGCACCCATAATTTACAGATCAGTGAAGGCCGCCATCCAGTTGTAGAAAAAGTTCTTGGACACCAGGAGTATATTCCTAACAGTGTTCACATGAACCCTGATGAGTTGCTGCTGCTGATCACTGGACCGAACATGTCCGGTAAAAGTACGTATATGCGTCAATTAGCCTTGACCGTGATCATGGCGCAAATGGGCTGTTTTGTCCCTGCTGAAAGCGCCGCGCTGCCGATCTTTGATCAGATCTTTACTCGGATCGGTGCCAGTGATGACTTGATCGCCGGTCAATCGACCTTCATGGTGGAAATGATGGAGGCCAATCAGGCATTGCGTCATGCGACACCAAACAGCTTGATCCTATTCGATGAATTGGGCCGTGGAACAGCGACCTACGATGGCATGGCATTGGCTCAAGCAATCATCGAATATATCCATAAGAATGTTAAAGCCAAAACATTGTTTTCAACGCACTATCATGAATTGACCGTCTTGGAAGAAAGCCTGCCGCAATTAAAAAATGTTCACGTTGGTGCCGTAGAGCAAAATGGCGAAGTTGTCTTCCTGCACAAATTGATGGATGGTCCTGCTGATAAAAGTTACGGGATTCATGTAGCGAAAATTGCCGGGATGCCGACAGATCTGCTTTCACGAGCGGCGACGATTTTATCCTCCTTGGAGGCAGACGCGCCAGTACAGAAAAATACGGATATTGTTGAAGAAAACGAGCAGCTTTCGTTATTCAACGAGGTGTCTACTGCCGAACTTGGCGTGGTGGACAGTATTAAGAAAACCAATCTACTTGAAATGAACCCGATGGAAGCATTAAACTTCCTATACGAATTACAAAAACGGATTTAACTTTTTAAGAAAGGACGGATAGGATGGGAAAAATCCAAGAATTATCCGAACGCTTAGCCAATCAGATCGCCGCGGGTGAAGTTGTCGAACGCCCGGCATCAGTCGTCAAAGAATTAGTCGAGAACGCCATTGACGCGAAAGCCACGCAAATCGATATTTTGATCGAAGAAGCCGGTTTGAAAAAAATTCAGATCGTGGATAACGGTGAGGGAATCAGCCAAGCCGATGTCGAAAATGCCTTCAAGCGGCATGCTACCAGTAAAATTCACAATCGAGACGATCTGTTCCGGATTCGCACATTAGGATTCCGCGGTGAAGCCTTGCCGTCGATCGCCTCTGTTTCCGAGATGACTTTGGAGACAGCGACCGCTGATGAGTCACAAGGCTCTTATCTATTCTTAAAAGGCGGCAAGATCGAAGAGCAGCGTCCTACCTCATTGCGGACAGGAACGAAGATCACTGTTGAGAATCTATTTTTCAATACACCTGCTCGTTTAAAATATGTGAAATCACTGCAAACGGAACTATCGAATGTTGGCGATATCGTCAACCGTATGGCGTTGAGCCATCCTAATGTGGCCTTCCGATTGGTTCATGATGGGCATAAAATGCTGAGCACCAGCGGCAGCGGTGATTTGAAGCAGACGCTTGCCGGAATCTATGGTGTGGCAACCGCCAAAAAAATGCTGAAGGTCGAAGCGAAAGATTTGGACTTTACGCTGAATGGCTATGTGTCGCTGCCCGAGGTTACAAGAGCAAGCCGAAACTATTTATCAGTAATTATCAATGGCCGTTATATTAAAAATTATGCGTTGAACAAGGCGATCGTCCAAGGCTACCAGTCAAAATTAATGGTGGGACGATTTCCGATCGCGGTGCTTGAAATTACGATGGACCCGTTATTAGTCGATGTGAATGTCCATCCCACCAAGCAGGAAGTTCGTTTATCGAAGGAAAAAGAATTAATGGACCTGATCAGCAGCGGAATCGCTGAGAGCCTGCGCCAAATCAATTTGATTCCTGATGTCGGCGAGAATCCCAGCTTCAAACGCAAGGTCGAAAAAATCCAAACGGAACAATTGGATCTGCCATTAGAAGAGCAGCCGAAGAAGAAAAGTAATCTGAATTACGATCCGAAGACCGGTATTTTCTATGTTGAACCCAAAGAAACTGAACCAATTGAGACGCAAGTTCCAATCCAAGAAGAGGTGCCTGAGGGATCATTTTCTGTGCCGCTGGATCAACCAACAGAGGAAAGAATTTCGATCGTGGAGGAAACACCCGAAGCCGTTCTAGAGACACCCGAAGAAGCGAGTCCTCCGGTTGAGGAAGAGGTCTATGAAGAAGCAGCTAGTGCCGATCACCCTGAGTTTGATCTAAGTACTCAATCAGGAGAAAAAGTGATCGAACAAGCCATTACGAAGTTGGAAAAAGAACGGCCTAAAGAACGATTCCCGATGTTGGAATATTTTGGTCAAATGCATGGAACGTATTTATTTGCCCAAAGCCAAGATGGGCTATACATTATTGATCAGCATGCAGCGCAGGAACGAATTAAATATGAATATTTCCGTGAAAAGATCGGGGATGTTTCTGATGATCTGCAAGAATTATTAGTGCCTTTTGTATTGGATTATCCTAGCAATGATGCGATCAAGCTGAAGGAAAAAACAGAATTGCTGCAAGAAGTTGGCATCTATCTGGAAGAATTTGGTCCAAACAGTTTCATCGTACGGGCACATCCAACTTGGTATCCAGCAGGACAAGAAGAAAGCATCATTCGCGAAATGATCGATATGCTGTTGATCACAGGTTCAGTTAGTGTTAAAAAGTTCCGTGAAGCGACCGCCATCATGATGAGTTGCAAACGTTCTATCAAAGCGAATCATCATTTGAATGAGGCTCAAGCAAGGGTGTTGTTAACAGACCTGGCCCAATGTGAGAATCCTTTCAACTGTCCTCATGGCCGACCTGTATTGATTCACTTTAACAATGGTGATATGGAACGCATGTTTAAACGAATCCAAGACCCGCATTAGCCAAAAAGGGAGCACAAACAAATGACAGTTATTTTAGCGTCACAGTCACCAAGACGGCAAGAATTATTACGTTGGCTGATTGCTGATTTCGATGTTCAGCCTGCGGATATTGACGAAGAAGTCAAAGACCAGTACGCACCGACAGAGTATGTGATGGAGATGGCTCGACAAAAAGCAGCGGTAGTTGCCGACGAACACCCAGAAGCATTGGTGATCGCTAGTGATACCGTCGTCGTGCTGGATGAACAAATCTTAGGTAAACCCAAAAGTCGTGAAGAAGGATTTAGTATGCTGAAAAGAATGAGCGGCGGCAGTCATTTGGTTTATACTTTCGTCGTAATTCGGCAAGGCGGACAATCAGCAGAAAAACTAACTTCGGCCACAGTAACCTTCTATCCTTTGAACGATGAAGAGATCAATCGCTACCTCGACAGCGACGATTACAAAGATAAAGCTGGCGCATACGGTATTCAAAACGGCGCAGGTGTCTTTGTTAAAAAAATCGCAGGTGATTATTACAGCATCGTCGGATTTCCAATAGGGACGGTAAATCAGATGTTGAAAGAATTTGAGTATTAAAACTATTAAAACGGTGGGCTTCGGCTCATCGATTTTTTTGTTAGAGCTAGCTACTGCACACTTAGAGCAGCGGTTTTTAGTAAGATACAGTAGAAAATAGTATCGTTCATGAGCATATTCTTCGTATCTTTCCCTGATCGGGTGTATGCTCGGCGTGTTCAAAGGATGCTTGAAAGAGGGGAAGAATGATGGAACAAGAAGAGCTGAAAAAGAAACTTTCACCGATGGAATACGCAGTGACACAGGAAAACGCGACTGAACGTCCATTTTCAGGAAAATATGATGACTTTTATCAAAAAGGGATTTATGTTGATGTCGTCAGCGGCGAACCGCTGTTTTCTTCTAGTGATAAATACGATGCTGGCTGCGGTTGGCCAGCCTTTAGTCGGCCGATTGAAAAGCGCGGTGTCGCAGAGAAAGCTGATTTTTCTCACGGCATGCATCGAGTAGAGATTCGCAGTAAAGAGGCAGATTCTCACCTCGGACATGTATTTAATGACGGCCCGCAAGATCAAGGCGGTTTACGCTATTGCATCAATTCCGCAGCGTTGCGTTTTATCCCGATTGAAGAAATGGACGAAGCAGGGTATGGAGAATATAAAAGTCTTGTGAAGTAAGATGTGCTGATTTTGGCACATCTTTTTCTTTTCAGAAAATGCGTGAAATTTCGACAAAACTTGGAGAGGAAACACTCATTTTTTCGCTATACTAGAAATATCTTATTTTTAGAAAAGGCGATAGTAGTGAAGATGTTTAAGGAATTAAGTTTGTTAGTACTCTATTCAATTGTTGGAGAAGGCGTGCGGATTTTTTTTCATATACCGGTTCCGGGAAGTATTATCGGTATTTTACTTTTGTTTATTTCTTTCCAAACCAAGCTTTTGAAACCGATGGCAATTGAAGATACAGCAAATTTTTTGTTGAATCATTTAACGATTTTATTTGTACCGGCAGGTGTCGGCTTGATGCAATATTATGGAGCAATCAAATATACTTGGCCAATTCTTCTTGGTGCGGTTGTGGTCTGTTCGTTAGTGTCACTTGTGGCAGTTGGAAAAACGGCGGAATTTGTCGAGAAAATCAGCATGAAGAGTCGTGAAGAAAAAGCGCGTTTGGCTGAAAAGGTTGAAAAGATGAGAGGTGAAGCGGATGATCTCAGCGCTGGCGAATAATCCGCTTTTTGGTCTAGCCCTCACTTTACTAATTTACACATTGATGGAAAAGGTGTTGAGTAAAATCAATATTACCTTTATCAACCCTTTGATTGCAAGTGTGGTCATTATCATCGTCTTGCTGAAATTCAGTGGAATCAGCTACAAGGATTACAATATAGGCGGTAATTTATTCACGATGATGATTACACCTGCAACTGTAGCACTAGCTTTACCGTTGTATCAAAATTTTGATAAGCTGAAGAAATATTTCTTGCCAGTTATTCTAGGAACGCTAGTGGGCGTTGTTCTTAATTGCTTATTAAGCGTTGGAATCGGGCGATTATTTTCATTGAACAAAGGGATTATTGTTTCCTTATTGCCGAAATCGGTGACGACAGCGATCTCTGTTGACCTCTCCAGTCAGATGGGCGGAATTTCACCAGTCACCTTAGCAATCGTTGTCTCTACAGGAATTTTTGGTGCTTTAGTGGGGACGAAGGTCTTCCAGCTTTTCAATATCCAAAGCCCTGTTGCCAAAGGTATTGCATTAGGCAGTACCTCCCATGCGATTGGCACTGGCCGTGCGATTGAGATCGGCGAACTGGAAGGCATTTTAGCTGGCCTGTGTATTTGTGTCAATGGGATAGCGACGGTAGCGTTATTACCGATTTTGTTTCACTTGTTCGAAGGTCTTTAGTAACGGCTCCTTGCGCTCTTTTGCTAAAATAGAGTGCGAAGGAGTTTTTTTATGTATATCAAAGCGCTGGAACTGCAAAATTACGAAAAAGATATTTATTTTAGTGTTCGTCTAATGGAGCTATTGAATGATGGAGCACCCCATAAAAAAAGCGATTTAGCTGAAGCGGTAGGCTTGGATGCTCGGAGTGTGCAGCGATTGTTGGAAGAGTTAAGTAAGAACTATCGGCGATTCACTGAAGCGGAGCTCTCTTTATTTGAAAAAGAAGGCAATAATTATCGTCTGCTGATCGCAAATCAAATTATGGAGCAAAATCAGTTCTTGGTTGATCTGATCCGCCACTCGTTATCCTATCGCTTGCTGAATTTATTGGTCGCTGGAAAAGCGCGGACGGTCAAGGAACTAAGTGACAAGCTTTTTCGTAGTGAGTCCACGATTCGCCGTAAATTGAAAGAGCTGCGTAACGAACTGGAGCCATTGCAGTTAACGATCGAACGGGGAGAGGTTCTTTTTCAAGCGTCGGAATCAGTCGTGCGGATGTATTTGTCCGTCTATTATTGGCGCTTGTTTCGAGGCAAGGATTGGCCATTCGCTCCTTTGCAGCATGACTTAGTTGGAGAAATCAGCACTGGAATCCAACGATTTTTCCAAGTTGCTTTGAATCCTATTAAAGAGCAACGTTTGGAATATTTGGTAGCGGCTCATTTATTGCGAGAAGTTCAACATTATTCGTTAGAAAAAAATTCAGCAAGTCAAAAGACACTTGCCGATGATCCGCTTTTCAAAGCGTTTTATCGTCAGCTAAAACCGGTTTTACCAGCATATTTTCACAAATCAGAATCCGTGGGTAACCTATTTTTAAATTTGTTGACACGAGAAGAATACTATCATGTACCTGCTATCACGAAAAAAATTCATCATTTGCTGGCAAAGAAACCCTTCGTAGTAATGGATGAAATGGATGAGATGTATCAGCTTTTAGAAAAGAAGATCAATGATCCCATTACATGGAAAAAATTCCGAGCCTTGCAGGCGGAAAATTATTTGATCAGCGGGCATTTGTACCACCGTCTATTTCCGATGATCCGATTTAACATCAATGGCAGAGCGTTTTGGACGAATATCACTCAGCAACAGCCGCAGCTAGTCACTTTTGTGACGGAAATTTTATTGGATCAAGGAGGCAGCGAATCGATTTTATTTGGCCGCTATCTATCGGTGCTGCGTCTTCTGCCGGAGCTAACTGTTCAACCCGTCTTACGAATCTTTTTGCAAACGGATTTGCCTGAGTTTGAAGAGACAATTTTAAAGGAAGATTTACGGCGTTTTTTATCGAATGATTTTCAAGTTGTTTTTGTTGAGAAATTGGAAAGCAGTGATCTTTGTCTAACAACGAGTCTGCTCTATGAGGATGATGAGATACCGACATTAGCGATTACGCAGGAATTACGGATGTCAGATTATTTTGCTTTATTACAGTTATTGCAAGGATTCGGCGGTAAGAGTTTTTAACCGCCGCTTTTTGTGCTAGAATAATGAGAACATATGTGCAGAAATGCCAACTCAACGCGCTGTAGTTTTGATTCGATCATCTGGCATCAAAGTAGATTGAATTGTCTAGTTGAGTGGTAAAGAAGTACTGTATATTACCTATCAAGAGAGGAACAATTATGTACGAATATATTACAGGTCGTTTGACCTTCATCAGCCCTAGTTATGTAGTGCTGGATGTGAATGGCATCGGCTATCAAATCGCGTTAGGGAATCCCTATCGTTACAGTAGTAAAATGGAGCAGTCCGTAACGATTTATGTTCAGCAGATCATTCGCGAAGATGCTCATTTATTATATGGATTTGAAACTTTGGCGGAAAAAGAACTATTTCTGCGTTTGCTTTCAGTCTCTGGGATCGGACCTAAAAGTGGGTTAGCAATCATGGCGAACGATGATCATCAAGGCTTGATCCAAGCGATCGAAGCTGGTGATGTGACCTATTTGACGAAATTTCCAGGAGTTGGCAAGAAGACAGCGCAGCAAATGGTCTTAGACCTAAAAGGCAAGTTGACTGAGCTAGTCGAGGACCCAATGTCCTTGTTCTATGAAGGCAGTGACGACACAGCTCTAGCCGAGGCGATGGAAGCTTTGCAGGCGTTGGGCTACAGTCCAAAAGAGATCAAAAAAGTCGAAAAAGCACTGGAGAAAGAAACGCTGCAAAATACCGACGATTACTTGCGGGCAGCACTGAAATTAATGATGAAGAAATAAGGGGGCGACATAGATGGATGAAGAACGTTTGCTATCACCCGATGCGGATGATGGTGATAAAAGCTTAGAAAAATCGCTGCGTCCTCGTTATCTTGCACAATATATCGGTCAGGACAAGGTCAAGCAAGAACTGTCGATCTATATTGAAGCGGCCAAAAATCGTCAAGAAGCGTTGGATCATGTTCTGTTATATGGACCGCCAGGCTTAGGGAAAACAACAATGGCGATGGTGATCGCTAATGAGATGGAAGTTCAGATTCGTTCTACCAGCGGGCCAGCCATTGAACGTCCGGGTGATCTAGTAGCAATTTTGAATGAGTTAGAACCTGGCGATGTGTTGTTTATCGATGAGATCCATCGTTTGCCGCGAGTGGCGGAAGAAACGCTGTATTCCGCGATGGAAGATTATTATGTAGATATCATGGTTGGACAGGGACCAACCGCGCATCCGGTTCATTTTCCATTGCCGCCCTTCACTTTGATTGGGGCGACGACACGAGCAGGAATGCTGTCTGCACCTTTGCGTGATCGTTTTGGGATCATATCCCATATGGAATATTATGAGGAACACGATTTACGTGAGATCGTGCTGCGTTCGGCGGATATTTTTGCTACCGAAATCGTCGAAGAAGGTGCGGTCGAAATTGCCCGCCGTTCGCGAGGAACGCCGCGAATCGCCAATCGTTTGTTGAAGCGAATTCGCGATTACGCTCAAGTTCAGTCTGATGGTGTGATCAATCGGAAAATTGCGGATCAGGCTTTGGGGTTATTGCAAGTCGATGGTGCAGGACTAGACCACATTGATCAAAAATTATTAAAAACGATGATCGAGTTGTATCATGGCGGTCCGATTGGACTTAGTACGTTAGCTGTGAATATCGGCGAAGAACGTGAAACGGTGGAAGACATGTACGAACCGTATCTGATCCAAAAAGGATTTATCAAACGAACACCGCGGGGCCGCATGGCGACGCCGTTAGCTTATGAACATTTCAATTATCCTTATCAAACATAGAAGGTGAAAAAATGGCGGAAGGAAAAGCGACCAAAGAAACATTTGTGCAAGCGTTAGTTGCATTGTGCCAAGAAAAAAACTATGACAAAATCACTGTTCAAGATATCAGTCAAAAGGCCAGCTTGAACCGCCAAACATTTTATTATCACTTTAAGGACAAGAACGATCTGCTCCATTACGCGTATTATCATCGCGGGCTGCAGTACCTAGTCTCTGATGAATTGGCGCTGACCAATTGGGAAGAGTCCGTCCTGAAAATGTTGAAAGAGATGCAAATCTGTCATCGATTCTATTTGAATACGGTGACCGCGACACCCAAAGTACTAACAAAAGAGTTCAATGAGCTAGCGCAGCGACTATTTGTCCGATTATTTGATGAGGTCGATCAAGAAGGGGCGCTTTCTCAGACAGATAAAGAATTTTACGCTCGCTTTTTAGCACATGGCTGCGGCGGGATATTGATCGATTGGCTTTTAGCTGGAGCTGATCAACCGCCGATCACAATTGCGGCGCAATTATTTCGTTTTGCCAAGGACATCGAATTTTTTGCTTATCGCTTATATGAAAAAGACTGGAGCGAGCGTTAAGCCCAATCCAGTCCATTTACGATATGTTTGATGGGTTCGTGTTTTTCGATGGCAATCGCGTTTTTCGCGACGATCTCTGCCATTTGATCTCGAGCTTCCACACTGGCATTGCCGATATGCGGTGTTAAGATGACATTGGCTAATGCTTTCAAGCCGTCTGTTACGCTTGGCTCGAACTCATAAACATCCAAAGCGGCACCCGCAATTTCTTTGTCTTTTAATGCTTGTAGCAAAGCTTCTTCATCAATCAACGGACCGCGGGACGCGTTGATCAGAAAGGCGCTGTTTTTCATTTGTTTAAAGCGCTCGCTCGTTAATAGATGATGTGTTGCTTCAGACAAGGGGGCGTGTAAGGTCAAAATATCGGACTGCTGAATCACTTCCTCTTGTGAATAGTAGGTTGCCTGTAATTTTTCTTCTAGTTCAGGAGTTAAGGGATGACGCTGGTTATAAATGATTTTCATACCAAAAGCGCGCATCATTTGTGCTAAGGCTTGGCCAATCTGTCCCATACCGATGATTCCTAAGGTTTTGTCTTTTAATTCGTGGCCTAGGAAAAACAAAGGTGCCCAGCCGTCAAACCCTTTGCCGTGCATCAAACGGTCGCCTTCAACGATTCGGCGAGATAAGCCGATGATTAAACCAGCGGTTAATTCTGCCGTTGCATTGGTTGAGACTACCGGGGTATTCGTTACATAAATTTTCCGCTCTTTTGCATAAGCGGTATCAATATTGTTGAAGCCGGCACCAAAGTTTGCGATCAATTTCAGCTTTGGCGCGGCATCAATGACTTCCCGATCCACTTGGGTAGAAAGCGGACAAATCAACACGTCGCAATCAGCAACGTTTTTGATCAACTCTTTTTTTGAAATTACCCCGCTGCCTTCATAAACCTTATATTCAAGTGCTGCTTTTTTTAATAGTTTTGTGCCAAGCTCAGGTAGTTTGGCGGAAAGATAAATTTTACTCATTTACGATCCCTCGTTTCATTTCGATAAATTGACTATAGCACAGGAGGAATGACATGAAAAAGATTCTATTTGTTTGTATGGGAAATATTTGCCGTTCACCGATGGCGGAAGCCATTTTCCGTGATGCCTTTCAAAAAAATCAAGAGGATCAATTCCAAGTTGATTCGGCGGCGACTAGTCGTTGGGAAGTTGGGAATCCGCCCCATCAGGGTACGCAGAAAATATTAGCACAGCACCATATCTCTGCTAAAGGGATGCAGGCGCGTCAAGTGACCGCTGCTGATTTTTATACCGCTGACTACATCATTGGGATGGATCAAGAAAATGTTTATGATCTAGAGTCAATGGCACCGGAAGGCACAGAAGACAAAATATATTTATATTTGGATCGAGTGTCTGGGTCTGCCGGTGAAAATATTCCTGACCCATGGTATACAGGAAATTTTGAAGAAACCTATGATTTAATTCAAAAAGGTTTAAACGAATGGTTAACTTTTTTTGAATTGGACTAGATTCCTTGTTTTTTCCTCAAAATTTAAGTAAAATCATACTACATAACCATGCTCTTGATAGGAGGAAGCTGAATGACTAAAAACGAGAAGCCTAAAAAGAATTTAATCAAGCTGTTTTCGAATTCGTCGTACCGTTTCATCTCGGATTTTTTGAATGATTCTGCTGAAAAACGAGCCCAAGAGCAAGCCAACGAGAACATTTTTCTCAAACTGAAGATGGCAGCTCTGCAAAATAGTTTAGTAGTCATTCAAGTTCAAGACGAAAAAGACGAAGAAAAATTTCAAACGATCTCAGGCTGGTTGCCTAAAGTAGTGACGAATGAATCCATCGTTATTCGAACCCAAGATAATCAATTGATGATGCTGACGATTGATCGGATCAAAAAAGTAACAACTTTGTCACCAAGCGGAGATCAAGAAAGCATTTCGCGTTAAAAGTATTTCATACCTTTACGAGTGAACAGACATCTGTTATACTCTGGGGGTACTAAAAAATAGAATAATACTGTCGCAAAGGGGAGCCTTCGGGCTGAGATTGAGATGACTCTAAACCCTAGTACCTGTTTCGGTTATTCGAGCGTAGGAATTGTGATGAAGTAATGATTGTTACTTCTCCTTTGTGGACTGTATGTTCAAAAGGAGGAGTTTTTTTATGTATAAGACAAGAATTTTAGTGGAAGGCACAGTGGTGGCGGCTTTGGCGCTGGTATTAACTTTCATACCAACGACTATTGGCAGCAGCTTTACGATTTCGTTGGGAATGATTCCGATGACGCTATTTGCTTTACGCAGAGGATTGAAACCAGCAATAATGTCGGCATTTATTTGGGGAATCTTGCATTTTCCAGCAAGCCAGGTAGTTTATCTGAGTGTTGTTCAAGTGTTGATAGAGTATCCGATCGCTTTTACGTTTGCCGGTTTTGCTGGATTATACGCAAAGAAGGTTCAACAAAGTTTAGCTGATCAAGATATGTGGAATGTTCGAAAGAATATTATTCTAGGTACTTTTGTTGGTACAGGAGCAAGATTCTTCTGGCATTTTATTGCAGGGGTTGTTTTCTGGGGCAGCTATGCGTTGTGGGGGATGAATCCGTGGATATTCTCGCTTGTTATGAATGGCATCAGCGGATTAGCGACAGCAGTCGTAACTGCGATTGTTGCGGTTTTAGTTGCAGAAAAGGCACCGCAATTATATCTGCCTAAAGATGGCAATTTGGTTCGAAAACAAAGCCAACAACAATAATAAAAAGCAGTTGTCCGTTTTTCAGGACAACTGCTTTTTATTATTAGCGGAATGAGAAGACAGGGTCATCATTTTGAACGTCCAGTGACCATACTTGCTTGGACGTATCATAGGTAATCTCTGCGATCTGCTGTTCCTTTTTGTAATTCTTCGGACTGCGACGCCAACCCTTTTCATCAGATAAAAAGATTGGGATATGGTAAATTTTATTTTTCAATTCAGACATGTCGAGGCAGAAAATGGCGCCCTCTTGTAAGATTGGATATAATTCCTTCAACAGTTCCCCATCTAATGGAGCGACAGAAGACCCCTTGCGGAAAAATGAGCGGCGATCATTGACTTTCTCCAATACGATCCGTGTTAGTTTGCTTGCAAGGATTCGGTAAAATTCGTCTAAATAGCGGTAATAGACACGCATAGTTTCGTTGCCTAAATTGAAATAAACAAAATTATTTTGCAACTTATAAAAAAAGGGTGAATGCAGATGTGTCCGCATGTGCCCAAAATATAGCAATTCTGAGATTTCTAATGGCGTCAGCTCTTTCAACATCGCCAGATCATTAAAATCGATCCACTTGGTTCCTTTTGAATGAGTAAAAACTTTGTTGCCGAAGAATTGTTGGACTTGTTCCGGACTATTAACGATTTTCAAACCTGTGTGTGGCTCGTATTCACCAGCTTCTGCTACAGGGTCTAGCAATAACAAATGTTTAGGCTGATGGACGATACCGTCGACAAAATCGTTGGGTGAAAAACCTTTTGATAGCACAGCATTACTTGTGGAATCAATATATGCAAATATCGTATCTGGCACAAATGTTCACCCTTTCTAATAGTCGTCACAATCATTTTAACCCAATAATAAAAAAAAAGCTCGTATCTTTTATTTTAAAATTAGATTACAAATCCCTTAAAACTTGCAACATTGAAGCGCCTTTTTAACAATTAAAATCATTTTAATAAATAACAATACTCTAATGTATTTTTTTCTTTTTTTAATTTTTTCTCTAGTAAGTGAAAGTAGTATCACAGAATTGAATGGAGTATGATATGATTAGCTGGAGAATGTGGGAGGATCGAGATGAAGAAAAAAAGAAATTGGCTGATAAATATTTTTCTTTTCTTACTACTGTTAGTAGGGTTAGCTTTGATTTTCAACAATCAAATCAAATACTTTTTGATGCAATATAACGGTGAGCGTTACGCCGTAGCGAAGATGGATAAAACCGAGATCGATAAAAATATGCAAAAAGAGGCCTCGTTTGATTTTGACGCGGTGCAGCCGGCAAGTACTGAAGCGGTGTTGCAAGCACAATTAAACAATAAACGATTACCTGTTATCGGTGGAATAGCGATTCCTTCTGTCGAGATCAATTTACCAATCTTCAAAGGTTTGTCTAATGAAGTGCTTCTGTATGGTGCTGGGACATTATCACCGGACCAGAAGATGGGTGAAGGCAACTATGCGTTAGCGAGTCATCGTGCAGACCGTCCAGGACTTTTGTTTACGCCGCTTGAAAGCGTAAAGGAAGGCGATCTGATCTATTTAACAGATTTGCACAATATTTACACCTACAAAACGACGCTTAAAGTTCGTGTGCAGCCGACGGAAGTAAAATATTTGGATGTTCAACCAGATAAACAACAGCTTACATTGATAACTTGTGGTGAAATCGAAGGTGTGACACGGATCATCGTTCAAGGCGATCTTGTAGCTATGACCTCGGTCAATAATGCCACTGATCCGATGCGCAAAGCCTTTGAAATGGAACAGCGAACATACTAAAGCGATTTTTATTCAAAAAACTTCAAGGCCTGCCTTGAAGTTTTTTGTTGTCGGGAAATTTCTGCTATACTGAAACAAACATGCTGAAGTTATTACGTAATAAAAATGGGAGGAAGCGATGGAGCTAAAACGAATTTATAAATCCGATTTGTTAGCCGCTTGGGATAAATTTCAACAGTCACATTTGCTTTTTCCATTTTATGATTCTCATGGTCAAGCGCGTTCGGAATTTTTAGCGTCCGTCAAAAGAGGACACGGTTATTGGATCCAACGAAATTCACAATGGCTGCTGGTAGATAAAATTGATGAAGACGATACATGGCAGATCAATAATATATTGATCTCAACGGATCTTGGCTGGCGGACAGCCTTTTTATTATTAGAAAATGCAGCCAGACAAACATTTAAGCGAGCACTGTACTTCAAGCTCGAAGCCAATTTGATTTTGCAGCAATGGTTAACTTCGCAAGGATACCAATTGCTAGATGGTGTCTGGCAAAAAGAGTTGATCTATCATACCGGATTGGTTCTGGGAGGCGGTGGTGCTCGCGGGGCATATCAAATTGGCGTTTGGAAAGCTTTGCTGGAAAAAAATATTCAATTTGAAGTCATTACTGGAACTTCGGTCGGCGGCTTGAATGGTGCCCTGATCGCACAAGGTGATTACGATCAGGCGTTGGCATTGTGGGAAGAAATTGAGACAAATAAAGTTTTAGATATTACGTTCAAAGAAGTTGAGGTGCTGGATTTTTCAGCACAAGTTGATCAGCTTCGAACTTTTCTTCGAACGTCTTTGCAGCAGAGGGGAATTTCTTCTGAGCCTCTCAGACGATTGTTGGAAGAGCGACTGGAAGCGCAAAAAATTCATTCTGGTTGTCCTTTTTATGTTGTTACGACAAAGGTTCCGGCCTTCCAAGAAATTGTGGTGCCGATTCATAAATGTCCAGAAGATGAGATTATTGACTGGTTGCTGGCATCATCGGCTTTCTTTCCTATGATGGCGATGGCGAAAATCAAGAACGAGCTTTATGTCGATGGCGGGTATCGGAATAATTTACCTGTGGATATTGCCCTACGCACGGGAATAACTGAATTGATTGTAGTGGACGTCCATGGTCCTGGATTGGATAAAAAGTATCGATTACCAGACGAAATCTCTGAGTTAGTATTAGCGAGTCCTTGGAGTTTAGGGGATTTATTGCTATTCCAAAGCGCTCGCTCATCTGAAAATATCGATCTGGGCTATTTAGAGACTAAACGAGCATTAGGAGAATTGCAGGGTTATCGTTACTTTTTCAGCTGTCATGCTGACTTTGAAGCTATAACCAAAGACTTTTTCCGTTACCTTAAAAGCAAACTCATAGTTGATATGACATCTCTTTATCCAGAACTGCAAAAATTTTTTCGTCAAAGTGTGCCAATAGAGAGGATGAGTTTAGCGTTCTTAGAGTTTTTTGCTTACTGGGTGAAAGTCTCACCAGTGGGGATTTTTACGCCAGAAGAGTTTGTTGAAACGATCTTAAAACAGTTTGAAATGCCGATCAAATTAAACGCAAATTTTTCGGTTCAAGAACAAATTGAGGATTTCATTGAGAATCATAATGTTTTTTCAGATTATTATCAGGTGTTACAAATTTATCAGCTGGAAGGGTCCTTGGAGACTATTTATCGTCGTTGGCCAATCCCGACCCTGTTGGCACTTTTTTTTAGATATATACGTAAGGAGTACTAAAATAGATTCTAGTAGCAATTAGGAGGAACTGCAATGGCAGAATTTAATTATGAAATCGTAGAAGAAATCGCCGTCTTATCAGAAAATCCGAAAGGCTGGCGCAAGGAATTGAACTTAGTCAGCTGGAATGAACGGCCACCGAAGTTTGATTTGCGAGACTGGGCACCAGAGCATGAAAAAATGGGCAAAGGCGTTACTTTGAGCAATGAAGAATTTGCTGTGTTGAAAGAAACATTGAAGAATATGTAGTGAGTGATTTTTTCAAAAGAAGGGAACAAACCAAATGAAAAGTATGACAGGCTATGGTCAGGCGTTTCAAGCGAGTGAGACGTATGAACTGAATATCGAGTTAAAAAGCGTCAATAATCGTTTTTTAGACTTGCAGATCCGAATGCCGAAAGAATTGAATCCTTTTGAAGCGTTGATTCGCAAGATTGCGAAAGAGAAGATTCAACGTGGTCGAGTGGACGTGTTCATCAATTTAACCCCTTTAAAAAGCGGCAACAAAAAAGTTTCTGTTGATTGGGAGTTATTGCAACAATTGGTCATGGAGCTGCAAAACGGAGGGAAAGAACATTTTGGTATTGTAGATTTTCCTGCAGAGCAGGTTCTGGTCAAAGCGATGGAACAATCGGATTTTGTAACGCTAGTCGATCAACCAACTGAAAAAGATACATTAGAAGGATTGGTTCAAGCAGTAGCGACCGAAGCGTTCACGCAATTAGCAGTCAGCCGTGAACATGAAGGAGCTGGGATTCAAAAAATACTGAAAGAATATGGCAGCAATGTTCGAACTCTTGTAACTGAATTGAAGAGTTTTGTGACCGAGTATGAGGCAGACTTCCAACAGCGTTATCAAGCAAAATTAGAGGAGTACTTAGGAAATACTGTTGATCGGGATCGCTTGCTGACGGAATTAGCAATTTTGTTGGAACGCGGAGATATCCATGAAGAACTGGATCGTCTGACTATCCATTTGGAGAAATTGGCACAACTCTTGGAAACAACTGAGCCTGTTGGCCGCGAGCTGGATTTCTTATTACAGGAAATGAATCGAGAAGTCAACACGATTGGTTCCAAATCAAGCCCAATCCAGATCAAGGACATCGTTGTCCAATTAAAAACGATCCTAGAAAAAATTCGCGAACAAATTCAAAATGTCGAATAAATTAGGTGGGATTTCCTAAGAAATAGAAGCTTAGGTAATTATACCTCTTGAAATATTCACAAAAAAAGTGCACAATAGGCGTTAGCTAAAAAGAGCATGAAAGGGCGTTAGTATGTCTGAACGAGGACTGTTGATTGTATTGTCGGGACCTTCCGGAGTTGGAAAAGGAACGGTCAGAAAAGCCATTTTTGAAAGAGACGATAATGAGTTCCAATACTCTGTCTCAATGACCACTCGTTCGATGCGAGCTGGCGAAGTTGAAGGCGTCGATTATTATTTCCGTACCAAAGAAGAATTTGAAGCAATGATCGAAGCAGGCGAAATGTTGGAGTATGCTGAATACGTTGGAAATTATTATGGTACCCCTTTGACTTATGTGAATAAAACATTGGATGAAGGGAAAGATGTTTTTTTAGAGATCGAAGTCCAAGGCGCTCAACAAGTAAAAGAAAAAGTGCCTGATGGAGTCTTTATTTTTCTGACACCACCGGATCTCGCTGAATTAAAAGCACGGATCGTTGGTCGAGGTACCGATAGCCCTGAAGTGATTGAAGAACGAATGCGCGTTGCGCGCCAAGAAATCGAAATGATGGCTCTTTATGATTATGCTGTCGTTAATGATCAAGTACCAAAAGCTGTCGATCGTATCAAGGATATTATCGTCAGTGAACACTACCGAGTTGACCGAGTGATTGGTAAATATATTAAAATGTTAAAGGAGATATAAGCTTATGATGTTAAAACCTTCTATCGATACGTTGTTAGACCATGTGAATTCAAAATATTCACTAGTAATTTTAGCCAGCAAACGCGCCCATGAACTAGATGCAGGTGCGCAACCAACGTTAGATTCCTTTGAATCAGTTAAGAGTGTTGGACAAGCATTGGAAGAAATCGATGCAGGAGCTGTAATCAATGATCCGCATCCAGAAATCAAACGTGAACGTTTGAAAATGGAAGAGGAAGAGCGTCACTTGCAACGTGAACGTGATCAACGCGATCTAGAAGCACGTATTCGCAACGAACAAAACTAAGCGCGGAAAAATTTCTCGCTGATGAAGTGTAAATGGGATTGTACCAAATACTTTTGGCGCAGTCCCTTCTTTTTGTGTCAAAGAATTTTTTACATAACTTCATAAATTTAGACGTACCTACATAAAATTTAGTACACTGTTTAGGAATGGAGGCGGAAAGAATGAAATTAGCACAAGTGATCGTAGATGTACCAGCGATGCAAACGGATCAGCCGTTTAGCTACTTGATCCCGCCTCAATTAGCGGTAGAAATCGGAATGCGAGTAGAGGTCGGTTTTGGTCCTCGGCATGTTCAAGGATTTGTTGTCGGTTTTGAGTCAGCTCCTGAACCGTTACCTGATAATTTGAAACCGATTATTCGAGTGTTAGACTTAACGCCTGTCTTAAATCAAGAATTATTGGCGTTGGCTGATTACATGAAAGACACCACATTTGCTTTTAAGGTGACCTGTTTGCAGACGATGCTGCCCAGCGTAATGAAGGCCGATTATCAAAAACGGTTGTATCTTGTCGTGGACGATCCAACGGTTCAAAATAAATATTTCGGGGAAGCAGATTCTTTAACTTGGGAAGAAGCTGAAGCTCAAGGATGGTTAAAAGAACTAGCAACGTTGCGTGAGCAAGGAATCATTGAGCTGCGTTATGAAGTTCATACAAAAAATAGAATAAAGACTGAGCGCTATATCAAGCGAACCTTTCCAGTAGAAAAATTAGAAGAATTAAAAGCGGATTTGCGTAAAAACTCCTATAAGCAAGAACAATTATTGGATTATTTAGCGATACTTTCAGAGGAAGCATTGATTTCTGTTAAACAGATGAAGGCGGAGGATTTCACGGCGTCTAACTTGAGTCAGGCAGAAAAAAAAGGCTGGTTGGAGTTTATTGCAGTTGAAAAATATCGTGATCCCTACGCTGAGCGAGAGATTAAACAAACTTCAGCGTTAGAGTTAAACCCAGAACAGAGAACTGCGTACGAGGCGATCAGTCAACAAAGTTTGGCTAACAATCATCAGGTTTTCTTATTAGAAGGGGTGACTGGAAGCGGCAAAACGGAAGTCTACTTACAAGTTATCCAAGATGTATTGGCAAACGGGCAAACTGCGATGATGCTAGTACCGGAGATTTCTTTGACACCACAGATGGCAACACGGTTCAAAGCACGTTTTGGCAGTGAAGTGGCTGTTTTACATAGCGGATTGTCTCAAGGAGAGAAGTACGATGAGTGGCGTAAGTTAGAACGCGGCGAAGCCCATGTAGTAGTTGGCGCACGTTCAGCTGTTTTTGCTCCGCTTGAAAATCTCGGTGTAATCATTATTGATGAGGAGCATGAAACAAGCTATAAACAAGAAGAGACACCCCGCTATCATGCTAGAGATTTAGCTGTTTGGCGCGGTAAGTATCATAATTGTCCAGTTGTTCTTGGCAGTGCGACCCCTTCTTTGGAGTCTCGTGCTCGTGGTCAAAAAGGTGTTTATCAGTTATTAAAGTTAACTGAACGAGCGAATGCCAAAGCCCAATTGCCGACAGTTGAGATCGTTGATATGCGTGAAGAAATGCAGCGGCGCTTGAATTCCTCTTTCTCCGAAGTGTTGGAAGGGAAAATACGCGATCGATTGGCGAAAGGTGAGCAAAGTGTCCTATTGTTAAATCGACGCGGTTATTCTTCTTTTGTCATGTGTCGCGACTGCGGGTTTGTTTTGCCTTGTCCCAATTGTGATATCTCTCTAACGCTCCATATGGATACGAAAACGATGCGTTGTCATTATTGTGGTCATGAAGAGAGAATTCCACATCATTGTCCGAATTGCGGCAAAGACAAAATTCGCTATTTCGGGACAGGTACGGAAAAAGTTCAAGAAGAGTTAGCAGAGTTGATTCCGGAAGCACGCGTTTTACGAATGGATGTCGATACGACACGACGTAAAGGTGCACATGAAAAAATATTAACCGCTTTTGGTGATAAAGAAGCAGATATCTTGTTAGGGACACAAATGATAGCAAAAGGATTGGATTTTCCCAATGTGACGCTCGTTGGGGTGTTAAACGCAGACACAGCGTTAAACTTACCAGATTTTCGCTCGAGTGAGCGGACGTTCCAATTGCTGACGCAGGTCAGCGGTCGGGCTGGACGCGGTGATAAAGCGGGCGAAGTGATCATTCAGACGTTTAACCCAGAGCACTACACGATTCAATTAGCCCAGCATCACGATTATGAAAGCTTTTTCCAGCAAGAAATGCGGATTCGACATCAAACAGATTATCCGCCGTATTATTACACGGTTAAGGTAACAGTCTCTCATCAAGAAGAGATGCGAGCTGCACAAAAAGCGTTCCAATTGGCTGAGCAATTGCGACAACAATTAAGTCCGCAAAGTATTTTGTTAGGTCCGACGCCCGGAGCAATCTTACGAATCAAAAATCGTTATTATTACCAACTGATCATCAAATATAAAAATGAACCAAAACTGCAAGCGACCTTAGAGGATATTTTACAGGTGAGTCAAAAGGATCAGCGCCAAGGCTTGTTGATCGCTATTGATAATGAACCGATGTATTTTATTTAGGAAGCCGCAATGAAGGAGGACGTTAGTAATGCGTTACCCAATTATTATTCACCCCGATGAACGTCTGCTAAGAAAGGCTGAGCCAATCGAATACATCACTGATGAGATTGTTACATTGCTAGATGATATGTATGAAACGATGGTAGCTCATGACGGCATTGGGATTGCTGCACCCCAAATCGGAAAAAATTTACGAATCGCAGTCGTGGAAGTCGAAGAAGGCGATCGTTTTGATTTTATTAATCCAGAGATTATTGAACATAAAGGAACGAGTATCGATGTTGAAGGGTGTCTTTCAATACCAGAAACTTACGGAACAGTTGAACGAGCCGATGAGGTAACTGTGCGCTATTATGATCGCGAGGGGTCTGAGATGGAGGTCACAGCTTATGGCTATTTAGCTCGTGCCTTTCAACATGAAATTGATCATTTAGATGGCAAATTATTTATCGATCAAGTGATTGAAATCATCACACCTGAAGATTTAGAACGTTATATGGAGGAACATGCCGATGACTAAAATTATATTTATGGGTACTCCGGCTTTTTCAGTGCCGATTTTAGAAAGTTTAATCGAAGCGGGTTATGATATCGCTGCGGTCGTTACCCAACCAGACCGTCCAGTTGGACGTAAGAAGATCATTACACCAACACCAGTGAAAGAAGCCGCATTGAAGCACGATTTATTGGTTTTACAACCTGAGAAAATCAGTGGTTCGCCAGAAATGGAAAAAATCAAAGAATTAGCACCAGATCTATTGGTTACGGCAGCTTTTGGACAATTCTTGCCAGAAAAATTATTGCAAGTTCCTAAATTAGGTGCAATCAATGTCCATGCCTCGTTATTACCGAAATATCGTGGTGGGGCTCCTGTCCATTATGCAATTATGGAAGGCGAGACTGAAACAGGCGTAACAATCATGGAGATGATCAAGAAAATGGATGCTGGCGGTATTTTCAGCCAGCAAAAAATCGCCATAACTAAACAAGACGATGTTGGATCAATGTTTGAAAAATTAAGCCAAGTTGGAAAAGAATTATTGTTAAGGACGTTGCCTAAGATTATATCTGGCGAGCTGAAGCCAACGCCTCAAAATGAAGAAGAAGCGACTTTCTCACCAAATATCAGTCGTGAGCAAGAAGCGATTGATTGGCAGAAGACAGCTGAGGAAGTTGATAATCAAGTTCGCGGGATGCACCCGTGGCCTGTAGCTTTTACAACCTATGAAGGCGCTCGTTGGAAAATTTTTCGAACGACACCATTAGAAGAAACAACGACAGAAGTAGCTGGAACGATTGTTTCTCGTACGAAAAAAGCACTGCATATTGCTTGTGGGGACGGTACGGTGCTAGCTGTAGATGAATTGCAGCCAGCCGGTAAAGCTAAACAAACAATTCAAGCTTTTTTAAACGGCAGCGGTCAAGTTGTCACAGAAGGACAGCAGGTGGGGTAGATGGCAAAAATTCCAAAAAAACTATTACGTTCAGTCCGTTTTACCGCACTTGAAGCAATTGAACGAATTAATCGCGGCGGCGCTTATTCGAATTTATTATTGAATGAATTGATCCAAAAAAATCAGGTTGATGGAAAAGACACAGCCTTATTGACTGAGCTTGTATATGGAACAATTAGTCGTCAACTTTTATTAGCGTATGATATCGAACCGTTTATAAAAAAAGCGAAAAAAGTTGACCCCTGGGTTAAAAGTTTGTTGCAATTATCTGTCTATCAAATGCTTTATTTAGACAGGGTGCCCGATCATGCGATCATCAATGAAGCGGTTGAAATCGCTAAGGCTAAAGGAAACCCGGGCACAGGCAAATTCGTTAATGGCGTCTTACGTTCAATTCAGCGTGAGGGCGTGCCATCACTGGATCAAATTCAAGATCCAATTGAACGTTTAGCAACAGAGATCAGTCTGCCTAACTATCTAACTGAAAAATTTGTGGCAGAGATCGGTGAAGATGAAACTCGTAAACTGGGGTTGTCTTTGCTGGAGCCGAGTCGAGTTAGTGCACGAATTGATCTGCGCTTTCTAACACGAGCTGAGGCTATCGAAGCCTTGGAAGAAGATGGAATCGAAGCTCGAATCAGTGAGCTTTCCCCGTATGGTGTTGTGGCAGACAAAGGCTTTTTAGCAGGTAGTGAGTTGTTTCAAAATGGTTGGTTGACCATCCAAGATGAAAGCTCTATGTTAGTTGCTCAAGCGCTACAGATAGAGCCAGGGCAAAAGGTTTTAGATGCTTGTGCTGCTCCTGGGGGAAAAACAACTCACATCGCTGCTTTGTTGCAAGACGAAGGATCAGTAACGGCATTGGATATCCATGAACATAAGCTAAAATTAGTTAACGAAAATGCGGAACGTTTGCGTGTAGCAGATACTGTAGTGACGAAAAAAATGGATGCTCGTGAAGCATCAGAACATTTTGCAATAGAAAGTTTTGACCGTATTTTGGTAGATGCACCATGTTCGGGTCTGGGGTTGATGCGTAGAAAGCCGGACATTAAATATCAGAAAAAACCACAAGATTTTATTCAATTACCCAAAATTCAGCTAGAAATTTTAAAGAATTGCGCTCCTACATTGAAATCTGGTGGAATTATGGTATACAGTACATGTACAATTGCTAGGGAAGAGAATCAAATGGTGGTTGCAGAATTTTTAGCGGCGCACCCTGATTTTGAAAAAATTGAACTAGATTTAGAAATGAAATTACAGCCGGCGATTCATGAACAAATGTTGGTTTTATATCCAGAAATGTTTATGACAGATGGCTTCTTTATTTGTGCAATGCGAAAAAAATAGATAAATGAGGTGGACAAAAAGATGGAGATCCAATTTCAATCAGACATCGGTAAGCGGCGCAATATGAATCAAGACTATGCAAATGTTTTTACCAATCAAGCAGGTATGTATTTGGCGATATTAGCCGATGGCATGGGCGGTCATTTGGCAGGGGATGTCGCTAGCAAGATGGCTGTTGACGGTTTAGGCGCTGCTTGGTCGACCTCGACTATCGCACAGCCGGAAGAAGCAGCTCAATGGTTTTTAGAAGAGATTCAAAAGGTCAATGAAGCAATTTATCAAGAAGGAATCGATCATCCAGAGATGCAGGGAATGGGGACAACAATTGTTAGTGCCGCCTTGCTAGATGAAAAATTTGTTTTGGCTCATGTAGGCGACAGTCGAGCATATCTAATTCAGAATGACCGATTGCAGCAATTGACAGACGATCATTCATTGGTAAATGAATTGCTGAAATCTGGCGAAATCACAAAAGAAATGGCAGCTATTCATCCACAAAAAAATGTTTTAACGCGTTCAGTTGGGATTGCTGGAACAATTAAAACCGATGTTTCAGAACATCAGTGCCATCAAGAGGATTACTTATTGTTGTGTTCAGATGGTCTGACTAATATGGTGAGCGAGGAAAATATTTTAGCGATCGTGGAAAGCGACCAAACCTTAGAAGCAAAGACTAAGCAATTGATCAATGCAGCTAATGACGCTGGCGGTGCGGATAACATCACTGTTTTGTTGATTCATTTTGAAGGGGAGGCTCGTCCATGATTGAAATAGGCAAATTGGTCAATGGACGGTATAAAGTCATCGCCAGTATCGGCAGCGGCGGTATGGCTAACGTCTTTTTGGCCCACGATTTAATTTTGGATCGTGATGTTGCCATCAAAATATTGAGATTTGACTTTCAAAATGATCAAACTGCGATTCGACGTTTTCAGCGTGAGGCACTAGCGGCGACCGAAATGGTTCATCCTAATATCGTTGGTGTTTACGATGTAGACGAAGAAAGTGGTATGCAGTATTTGGTCATGGAATATGTGAAGGGAATGGATCTGAAGCGTTACATTCAAACGCGTTCACCTATCCCTTACGGAAAAATTGTAGATATCATGGAACAAATTCTATCTGCAGTAAGTTTGGCTCATGCCCACGGGATCATTCACCGTGACTTGAAGCCTCAGAATATTTTGATGGATCAGGCAGGCGTGGTAAAAATTGCTGACTTTGGGATTGCGATCGCCTTATCTGAAACCTCTCTGACCCAAACGAACTCTATGCTGGGTTCTGTACATTATCTATCACCAGAACAGGCCCGCGGCAGTATGGCAACAAAACAATCAGATATTTATGCTTTAGGGATTATTTTGTATGAGATGATCACCGGTAGTGTGCCTTTTGATGGAGAATCAGCTGTTACAATCGCATTGAAACATTTTCAAGATGAGATGCCATCGGTAAAAGGCTTTGATCCAGAAGTGCCGCAAGCGTTGGAAAATATAGTCATGCATGCTACTGCGAAGGAGCCCGCGGACCGTTATAAAACAGCAGAGGAAATGGCGGCGGACCTTTCGACAGCATTGACACCAGAGCGTGCAAACGAATTGCCCTGGCGTCCAACCGCTATGTTGGATGAAACAATCGTACTGACTCCGATTCAGCCGGAAGATATTCCTGCTGAAAAACTAGAAGAAAAACCCCCAGTAACTGAGGAAAAACCGAAGAAGAAAAAAGGCAAGAAACGTTTTATTGCTATCTTCTTATTATTGATGCTGGCAATTGGCGGATTCGTAGGGTATCTTTTGACTAGTTCAGCAGAAGTTTCAATCCCGCAAGTTGAGAATATGACTGAGACGGAAGCACGTACAGCATTAAAAGCTGCGAAATTAACTATCGACAGTAAAACGGATGAGGTGCCTAGTGACACGATCAAAAAGGGCCGTGTTGTTAAAACCAATCCAGAGGCTGGAGCAAGGATCAAAAGGAATCGTTCTGTCCGACTATACATCAGCTCGGGTACGAAAAAGGTGACTCTAAAAGACTATGAGGGTGACTCAATTGACGATGCGAGAGAAGAATTAGAAAAAATCGGTTTTTTAGAAAAGAATATTCGAATCAAGAAAGTTAATGACGAGTCAGCTCCTGTAGATCAGATTTTAAGTCAAAATCCAAAGTCTGGCACAAAAGTTGATCCGAAAGAAGATGAGATCACACTTGAAGTTTCGGAAGGACCTAAGACATTTAAAATCGAAGATTATTCTCAAATGACTTATTCGGATGCTGAACAAAGTCTATTGCAACTGGGCCTTACAAAAAATCAAATTAATCGAGTGGATGTATCAAGTGAGACAGCGCCAGCTGAAGAAGTTGTCAGTCAAGATCCAGTCAGCGGGACTGCCTTGACATCAAAAGATACGATTACTTTGAAGGTTAGTTCTGGTTCAAGTTATGTTAAGTTAGACGACTTAACGGGACAGGATAAGGCAACAGCAGAAGCCACAATCTCAAATCTTGGACTGAAGTATTCTGAGCAGCAAGAATTTTCAGATGATGTTGAAGTAGGTAAAGTTATACGGACAGAGCCAGGTGCAGGAACATCATCATTGAAAGCCGGTGATACGGTGACTGTATATATTTCCAGAGGCCCCGAAAATAAAGAGACTACTTTTGATGTAACGATTTCAGCGAAGTTTACTGGTCAAGAAAATCAACAAGATACGATTACTGTAATGTTGAAGGATGCTAAAAATACAAGCTCGACACAAGTTTTGAATTTTAAATTGGACAAAAATACCTCTTCGACGGAGCAAACGGTTTCTGTTACAACTACTGAGGGCGGATCAGCGACTATTGAAGTTCAGCGAAACGGAAAAGCAGCTGTTACTAAAACTGTTCAAAAGGCAGAAACAATCACAGTACCATAGAAAAAACCTTTCCTATTTTTTTAGGAAAGGTTTTTAGGTTATTTGTACTGTAATTAAATTTGAAGTATGCTACAATAAACTTGAAATTAAAGGAGATGAGACGGATCGAAGGACAGATTCGTAAAGCCTTAAGTGGTTTTTATTATGTTGCTAGTGAAGAAAAGATTCATCAGACTCGTGCACGAGGAAATTTTCGCAAAAAGAAATTGACACCTTTAGTCGGAGATGAGGTGATTTTCAGTAGCGAAGAAAACAGTGAAGGTTACATACTGGAACTACTACCGCGAAAAAATGAATTGATTCGTCCCCCCGTAGCCAATGTTGATCAAGGTGTGATAGTGACAAGCTTGGTCGAACCGAATTTTTCTTATAATTTATTGGATCGCTTTTTAGTTACATTGGAAGATAAGTACATTCAACCAATTATTTATTTATCCAAGACAGATTTGGTTGCTGATCAAGGATTAGTAGAAGAAATTCGTTCAGTTTATGAGCCATTAGGTTATCCAGTGATCGATGGAGAACAGGATAAACAAAAGCTAACAGATCTATTCGTGAATAGGCTAACCGTTTTTATGGGACAATCTGGAGCTGGCAAGTCAACGTTATTGAATGATGTTTCACCGGATTTAAATTTAGAGACTGGGGAGATTTCTGATTCATTAGGACGCGGACGTCATACTACCCGACACGTAGAATTATTAGATATATTTGGTGGATTAGTAGCTGATACACCTGGGTTTAGTTCAATCGATTTCTTAGAGCTTTCTGTGGAAGAGCTGCCTAAAGAATTTCCTGAATTTCGTGCTGCTGCACCGGAATGCCGGTTTCGCGAATGTCGACATGTCAAAGAGCCAGGCTGTGAAGTGAAACATCGTTTGGAAGAAGGCAAGATTGCTAAAACGCGTTATGAGAACTATTTACAGTTTTTGCAGGAGATCGAAAAACGCCGTCCCATTTATAAAAAAAATAAATGATCCATTTAATTTTCCTGAAGGGGAAAATAAATACATTAAAATGAAAAAGGAGTACAGACTATGAAAATTGCACCATCGATTTTAAGTGCAGATTTTGCACGACTAGGCGAAGAAGTAAAAATGGTGGAAGACGCAGGGGTTGATTACATTCACATTGATGTCATGGACGGAAACTTTGTGCCGAACATTTCTTTTGGTCAAGTCGTTGTGAGTGCGTTGCGACCAGTGACTAAACTACCATTGGATGTTCACTTGATGATTGCTAACCCAGAAAATTATATTAATGATTTTGCTAAGGCTGGCGCGGATATCATTATGGCTCATGTGGAAGCTACACCGCATATTCATCGTGTTGTTCAAATGATTAAAGCAGCTGGGGTGAAACCAGGTGTTGTGTTAAATCCTGGTACACCGGTTGAGTCGATCAAATATGTTTTAGGCGATGTTGACCAAATTTTAGTGATGACAGTTAATCCAGGTTTTGGCGGACAATCATTTATTGAAAGTACTGTTGATAAAATTGCAGAACTAGATCGTTTACGTAAAGAACATGGGTATCGCTATGAAATTGAAGTAGATGGTGGGATTCAACCAGACTCAGCTAAAAAATGTGCAGCGGCAGGTGCCGATGTTTTCGTTGCAGGATCATATATTTATGACGCAGAAAACCCGCAAGAAAAAATCAATGCATTGCGAGCAGCCATCGATTAATGAAAATTTTACTTGTTGCAGGCGGTGATCCTAATCACTGGCCTGCTTTTTCATATAAATTTGATAAAATCGTTGGTATTGATCGAGGCAATTTATTCCTTTTGCGTCGAGGGATTGTGCCCGACCTAGCAATCGGTGATTTTGATTCATTGAACGAAGATGAAAAGAAGGAAGTATTTGATGCAGTCGTTGAAGTGTCGACCTCTCCAGCAGAAAAAGACGACACGGATACGCAACTGGCATTAGTCAAAGCGTTTGACCGTTTTCCAGATGCCGAAGTTACATTGATTGGTGCAACTGGAGGACGTTTGGATCATTTATTAGCCAATCTATGGCTAGGTGTTGAACCGCGCTTCTTTCCATATTTGTCGCAGTTAAAGATTGAAGATCAAGGGAATATAGTGAGTTACATCGTACCTGGAAGGCATAAAATCACTAAAAAATCGGCCATGAAGTACTTGGCGTTTTGCTGTTTGACGCCTGTAAAAAAACTGACATTGAAAAATGTAAAATATGAACTTTCGGAAGTTGATTTTTTACAGCCGACGAGTCTAGCTAGTAATGAATTTATGACAGGAGATGCTGAAGTCAGTTTTTCAGATGGATTGATTGCAGTGATTCAAAGTCGAGATATTTAAAAGGAGTGGTAGAAGTCGTTTTTCGAAACGAATTTGCCGCTTTTTTTCTATTTTATGAGAGATACTAAAATTCTTTAAAATCAACCGTCGATGCTTTTTAATCCCTGCGTTTAGTGGTAAAATTTATTCTATATTATAGCGTTCAGAGGTGCCTAAGTGAGAAAGTTTAATCCAAATAAGAATATTATTATCCTATTAATTGTAGTTATTATTGTTGTGGCAACAGTCATGATCACAGCATCGAATCGTGCGAAAGACAGTGATACGAATATTGTCCAATCAGCTGTGAATGACACTATTGGTGTTGTTGATAAAGTAATTACCGCACCTGGACGTTGGATCAGCAGCGGCGTTCAATCTGTTTCCAATTTGATTAACACTTACGATGAAAATCAGAAGTTGAAAAGTGAAGTTGATCAATATGATGAAATGAAACAGCAAACAAAAAATCAAGCACAAGAAATCGAGCGTTTAAAGGAAGAGCTCGAATTGAATCAAACGTTGACTAGCTATGAAAAAGTTACAGCAAATGTCATCACACGTTCTCCAGATACGTGGCAGGATATGCTGATTGTTGACAAAGGCAGCAGTGATGGTGTCGAAGGAAATATGGCGGTCATGTCTCAAAAAGGATTGATCGGTCGTGTGTTGGAAGTAAATGCACATTCATCTAAAATTCAATTATTAACTTCTGATAATAAAAGTAGTAATCATTTTCCTATAAAAATAAGTACAGGTGACGGCAATTCTTTTGGCGTTTTGAATAAGTATGATGTAAAAAATCAGCAGCTAGTTGCCACACAAGACAATGGTGAAAAAGATATTAAAGAGGGGGATGTCGTCCAAACTTCAGGATTAGGTGGGAAATCACCAGCTGATCTTGCTATCGGTACAGTCGTAAAGGTGAAACCAGACAGTAATGGATTAAATCGAGAAGTGTACATCAAACCCTATGCGCAGATGTATGACATTTCCGTTGTAACGATTATCCAAAGAATGGCGGGAGCGACCGAATGATTAGACGGACAACCCTAAAGTACATCACACCAATTTTATTATTTTGCTTGTTTTTACTAGACGCTCATGTCACTCGGATCATTGCTTCACTAACAGATAATGCGTATGTTGCGAATGCTCATTTAGCACTATTAGTCTTAATGATCATTTCGCGCGTTGTCAATGAGCGATTTCTATTAGTAACCTCTTTGGTTTTGGGGACTTTGTATGATCTTTATTATATTGGAGTTATTGGAATCTATGCCGTGATATTTCCGTTGCTAGTCATGTTGTTCTATCTTTTCAGAAAAACGATTCAACAAAATATCTTAACACTCTTTTTTACGGTCGTGATCAGCGTGACTCTTTTTGAACTGCTTAGTTTATTGTTGCAAACCATATTTGGTCTGACTGGGGTCAGTAGCGACTTTTTTGTACCTCGCTATTTAGGACCAACATTGCTTTTTAATATCCTTCTTTTTGTGATTTTAATTTTCCCATTAGAGAAAATTTTGATTGGACCGCCAGAGGAAGAGCTTGGTATATAAAGGAAAAGCATAAAATTTCAACAGAAATAAAAAAACAGAAGAATTTTTCTTCTGTTTTTTTGTATTCTCAATTTGTAACTAAAAAATAGTGAAATGAAATGTTTTTGTAACAAAGCTATTATACGGATGACATACAGCTGTGGTAAACTCATGAATGTGTTAGAAAAAAGTCTAATAAAATTCAAAATAAAACATTAAGTAGTCGGAGGACATTAGAGTGAAAAAAAGTTTGTTATCAGCATTAATGGTATGTTCAGTAACATTAAGCGCATTAGCAGCTCCAGCCGCAGCTTCTGCCGATGAATTTGATAGTAAAATTGCTGACCAAGACGCAAAAATTTCAAGTTTACAAAACCAACAGACTGATGCACAATCACAAATCAGTGCATTAGAAGGCGAAGTTGCTTCAATTAACGATAAAGCACAAGGTCTATTAAATGAACAAGCATCATTGAGAGAAAAGTCTCAAGAATTGCAAAAGCAAATCGAAACATTACAAAAACGTATCGAAAAACGTTCAGAAGCAATCAAAGAACAAGCGCGCGATGTACAAGTAAAACAATCATCAGCAAATGTTATTGATGTAGTATTGAATGCTGAATCATTCAGTGACGCTGTTGGCCGCGTTCAAGCAATGTCAACAATCGTGAAAGCGAACAACGATTTGGTTGAACAACAAAAAGCGGATAAAGCAGAAGTTGAACAAAAACAAACTGAAAATCAAAAACAACAAGAACAAATCACTGCTAACCAAGCAACATTGGAAAGCCAAAAAGGTGATTTAATTGCAAAACAAGCAGACTTAAACGTTCAAACAACGACATTAGCTGCAGAACAAGCAACTGCTGAGAGTGAAAAAGCAAACTTGACGGAGAAACAAGAGGCTGCTATTAAAGAACAACAACGTGTTCAAGAAGAAGCTCGTAAAGCAGCAGAAGCGCAAGAAGCTGCTCAAAAAGCGGAAGCAGACAAAGCGAAAGCTGATGCAGACGCTAAAGCAGAAGCTGATCGTAAAGCACAAGAAGAGGCTGCTGCAAGTACTGCAACAACTGAAAGTTCAACAGTTGAATCTTCATCAACTGAACAACAAACACAATCAAGTGCAACGGAATCTTCTTCAACTAGCGAAGATAATTTCCAAGGCGGCGGAGCGACTCCGACACCTGCACCAACGACTCCATCAACAACAGAGCCGACTACACCATCAACACCTGAAACACCGGCTACTAATACTGAAACACCGGCTGTAACTCCAACACCTGCACCATCTGGAAATACTGGCGGGGTAGTTGCGGAAGCGATGAAGTATATCGGTACGCCTTATGTATGGGGGGGGAAAACACCTGCAGGATTTGACTGTTCTGGTTTTACTGCATATGTTTATCGTCAAGCTACTGGTCGTGAAATCGGCGGCTGGACAGTTCCTCAAGAATCAGCTGGGACTCGTATCTCAGTTGGTGAAGCACAAGCAGGAGATTTGTATTTCTGGGGTAGCCCTGGTGGTTCATACCACGTAGCTATCGCAATGGGTGGCGGACAATATATCCACGCACCACAACCTGGTGAAACAGTTACTGTAAGTTCTGTAAGCTACTATGCACCAAGCTTTGCAGTTCGCATGTAATTTAACTTAATCAATCGTGACCGGTACGAAATTCGTACCGGTTTTTTTAATGGAGGAAAAAGCAATGCAGAAACAATTGAAAAACGGTAATTTCTATTTAGCTCTAGCTGGTTTGATGATGGTGATCCTCTTCATCAGCTCATCGATGACTTATCAGCAGCAAAGTCAAGTATCGTTGATTCAAAAATTATTGGTGAACGAACCGTTGAAAGATTTTTTTAGTCGAGTTTCATTTGACTACGCTGGTAGTGAAGTAAGCATTTCTACAAAAGGCTATGTTAAATTTGTTGAATTCTTTATTCGTAAAGCCGCTCATTTTATGACATACTTTATTTTAGGCGGTAGCCTATACTTAGGATTATCACCCAAACTGAAACAAAAATCATCGGTCTTAGGTCTGTTTTTCGCTTGGTTGGCCGCAACAGGTTATGCAGCTACAGACGAGTTTCATCAAATGCTCACTGGTGGGCGAACCCCTTTATTTCAAGATGTTATGCTAGACTCATGTGGGGCATTAACTGCATGTCTGATTATCATCGCTTATCGAACAATCCGCAAGAAACGATGATAGGGATTATTCTTGACGAAAAATGTTTTCAGGCGGACAATAATAGAGATTAAAATAATTGGAGGTATACTACCATGTCAGGACACAGTAAGTGGAATAATATTCAAGGGCGAAAAAATGCTCAGGATGCTAAAAGAGGAAAAGTTTTTCAAAAGATATCGCGGGAAATTTATATGGCAGCTAAAGCTGGTGGTCCTGACCCGAGCATCAATCCTGCATTACGACTAGTAATTGATAAAGCTAAATCGGCTAATATGCCCAATGATAATGTTGATCGTGCTATAAAAAAAGCAACTTCAGCAGGTGAAGGTGAGCATTACGATGAAATCACATATGAAGGGTACGGTCCAGGAGGTGTGGCAATATTAGTCCATACGTTAACAGATAACCGCAATCGAACGGCTACGAATGTTCGTGTAACTTTTTCGAAAAATGGTGGTAATTTAGGAGAGACTGGGTCCGTAAATTATATGTTTGACCGTAAGGGATATATTGCTATTGAACGTGAAAACTTATCGACGAATGAGGATATGATGTTTGAGAAGGTACTAGAGGCTGGTGCGGAAGACATGGAGATCTCCCCAGAAGTTTTTGAAATTTATACTGCCGCAGAAGATTTTACTACTGTGCGTGATCAATTAGAAGCAGACGGATTTACTTTAGCGCAAGCTGAACTGACTATGATTCCGCAAACGACAGTTAGTTTAGACGAAGGGCAGCAGGAAAAATTAAATCATTTAGTTGAGAGGTTAGAAGACGATGATGATGTTTCTGAAGTCTTTACTTCGGCAGAATAAGCAGCACTTTTGAGGAGAATGTAACAAGTATGGAGTAAACAAAAAAACCAGCGAATTTTCGCTGGTTTTTATTTTGTTCTAAAAGACTAGTACTGGTGTGCCGACTTCCACCATATCGAATAATTGAGCCATTACGCTTGGTGGTGTATTTACACAACCGTGAGAACCGCGTGTCTTCCAGAGCTCGCCGCCATATTCAGGTTGCCAGTCAGAATCATGTAGCCCAACGCCGGTCCAGTCAATTGGCATCCAATATTTAACTGGGCTTGCATAATCGGAACCATCATCGTTTTTCCCTTTTAAGGTTTTGTTGGTTTCTTTCGACCAAACATAATCGACACCAGCCGGAGTAGGTGAAGTTGGTTTACCGCTGACGATATCAGTTTCTAAAGCGACTTTACCATCTTTGTAGTACCACATATGTTGGCTTTCCAAATCTACTTCGATATACGTTTTATCTATTAGCGGTTTATCCGCTGTTGTTGCACCGGTGACGACTGGTGAACGAGTGAAATCTTTACCTTCTAAAATTTGTTTTGTCAAAGCATCAACTTCTTCTGACGTATTGATTGTCCAACTATACGTGCCGGATGGAACAGATACTTTTCCACGACGAGTACTATTAAATTCTGTCGGTTTCGAACTGGTGTTGTATTTTTCACCTAAGCTTGTAACATAGGCAGTGACTTTCTCTTTATCAAGAGACATCGTGCCATCTTTGTCAACTAACCAGCTGTTGATATCTGAAGATGGGATTTGGAAAGTTTCTCCATTGATACTGTAGTTAGCTTTAATTTTTGCTACGGCGTTCATTTTATCCATGGTCTTTTTCAAATCAGCATCATCTTTAGTGATGGTTGGTTTGGAAAGATATTCATCAAAATCGATATCGTGTTTACCATCTTTAGCAGCTTCCTTAAAAGCAGTTACGGCAGCATCAACATCAATCGTGTTTCCTTGTTTTTCAGGCGTGATCTCAAAACCATCGTCAGTTCGAGTAACTTTAGCATTTTCTGTTGCTGTCCGTGTGGTGTTCGTTTGAGTCAATTCTGCACGAATCGCTTCACTAACAGCGTCTAATTCATTTTCGTCTAAAGTGTTGCCGTCAACATCTTTTGTATCTGCGGCAGAAACTAATTGCATTCCCCAGCTAAATGGGTTTTGCTTTTTCTGTAGCGCCTTTAAACCAGGGAGGTAATCGTTTTTCCATCCTAGGTCTTTACGATTGATTTCTTTCCAATTTTTACTGTCGATTTTAATTAGGAAAGGTGAATCTGACAGCTCACGAGTAATTTTCCGGTTTGCTTCGCTCACCGTCAAGTTATTGATTTTGACCCCATTGACTACCGTGTTAGGGAGAAATCTTTGAGCGTAATATGTACTGCGAAAGGCGTAACCGCCAACTAAAATTACCAATAAACCTAATACAACAATCATACCGATTCGCGTTCGGCTACGAGAATTTCTTTTTTCATTTCTTGTCATCGAAATAACTCCTCATTGCATTTCCTTTTATTTGGTCCTCATTATATATCGAAGGATCACTATACAAAATAGTAGTCGAATTCAAAATGATATACCGAATATAAATATACCATAGAATGATTTAAATACGAGTGATATGTTTTGAAACGTTAGTAAATATTAAAAAAACCGCAAAGAATAATTCATAATTCTTTGCGGAGAAAATAGTTATTTTCCTTCAGCTTCAAGATCAGCGAAAGCTTTATCCATCACTTCTTTTAGTTGAGAAGCAGAAGCGTCCATCCGATCCTTTTCAGCATCGCTTAATGGTATCTCGATGATATTTTGGATTCCTTTAGCATTGATTACTGCAGGAGCTCCGATATAAATATCGTTTTGGCCGTATTGCCCTTCTAAGTATACAGATAATGGGAATACTGCACTTTCGTCATTTAGGATTGCACGAGTGATACGCGCTAGGGCAACAGCGATACCATAGAATGTAGCACCTTTTTTCTCGATGATTTCATAAGCTGCATCACGTACACCGAAGAATAAGTTTACTAAAGCTTCTTCATCAACTTCAGGGTTGTCTTTTACCCATTCGTAAATTTGTAGTCCAGCAACGTTGGCGTGTGACCAAACTGGAAATTCTGAGTCGCCATGTTCGCCTAGAATATAAGCGTGGACGTTACGAGCATCAACGTCGACTAATTCAGCGATTGCTTGACGGAAACGAGCTGTATCTAGTGAAGTACCAGAACCAATAACGCGTTCTTTAGGGAAGCCAGAGAATTTCCAAGTAGAGTAAGTTAAGATGTCTACTGGGTTAGCGGCAACTAAAAAGATTCCGTCGAAGCCAGAAGCAACAACTTGTTCAACGATACTTTTATTGATACGCAAGTTTTTACCGACTAGGTCTAAACGAGTTTCACCTGGTCTTTGTGGCGCTCCAGCTGTAATAACAACTAGATCAGCATCATGACAATCCTCGTATGAGGCAGAATAAATTTTCTTAGGGGATGTGAAGGCCAATGCATGTGATAAGTCAATTGCATCTCCTTGTGTACGGTTGCTATCGATATCGATAATACCGATTTCTTGTGCGATATTTTGATTGACTAGAGCGAAGGCATAACTTGAACCTACTGCGCCGTCTCCGATTAACATTACTTTTTGATGGGTTTTACTAGCTGCTGTTGCAGTCATGTGTACCAATCCCTTCTTATATTTGTTTTTCCAGTGGAATGATAACACTAATTAATGAAACTTGTCACGTATTTTACTCATTAATAATACAGTTATTTTTGCTGTTTCAAAAGAAAACGCTTCATGTGCTAATAGCTTAGGAGACTGATACGATAAAGTTTTTTCAAAAATAACAGAATATTAAAGGAGACTTAAAGTACTGAAAACGGTCACTACAGGTTAGTTTGTGTTATACTGTATAAAGAAAATTTTGGACTGGGTAGTCATTTGACTATCCAGCATTTTGTCATGCAGATGAAAATCGATAAAATGTTTAAGTATGAAGAAAATGTTATCTATCTAAAATAAGAATGAGGCGGAATAATATGAAAATGATTGTAGGTCTGGGTAATCCAGGCAAAAAATATGAAAATACAAAGCACAATGTCGGTTTTATGGTTGTGGATCGTTTGGCGAAAGAACATGGAGCCCTTTTCAAAAAAAACGCTTTTGAAGCAGAAGTGGCGGATTATTTTATTAATGGCGAAAAGATTCTATTAATAAAGCCGCTGACTTTTATGAATGAGTCCGGACGTGCTGTAGGTCCGTTGATGACCTATTTTGGTGTCCATTTGGAGGAGTTGGTAGTAATTGCTGATGATTTAGATATGGATCTTGGTAAATTACGCTTGAGGCAAAAGGGGAGTGCCGGCGGACATAATGGACTAAAAAGCATTATTTCACATATCGGGACACAAGAATTTAATCGAATCAAAATTGGGATCGGTCGTCCAAATGGGAAAACAGTTGTGAATCATGTATTAAGCACTTTTAGTAAAGAAGATACGGCTGTTATTGCAAACAGTGTTGCTCGAGCGGCTGAAGCCGTTGATGATTTTATCTCAGGCAACGACTTCCTGCAAACAATGAATCGATTTAACTAATGTATTGCTAAAAGAATTTAGTTCAACAGATGAAAAGGAACGTATAAGGAGCAAGAAGAATGAATTTGATTGAATTTATAAATCGACTGCCGTTAGTGAAAGAATGGCAAGATAATTTGGACAAAAAAGCCAAGCGGCAATTATTAATTGGACTTTCTGGTTCAGCGAAGGCCTTAGTAATGGCGGCTGCACATCAGATGAGTCAAAAACAAACCGTGATTGTTGTGCCAAATCTCTACTATAGTAATCAATTGGCTGATGAACTGCGCAATATTATTGAGGATGTTCACCTTTTTCCAGTAGATGAAGTCCTTTCGGCCGAAATGGCTTTTGCATCGCCAGAAGCACGAGCAGAACGAGTAGCGACTTTGCAAGCTTTGTCTCAAGGCGAGAAAGGAATCTATGTTTTACCTGTTGCGGCATTACGAAAATATTTACCCACGATTGAAACATGGCAAGCCAATCAATTGCATTGGAAAATCGGCAGTGAAGTTGACTTAGAGAATTTAGCGCAGCGTTTAGTACTGATGGGCTATGAGCGTCAAACAATGGTCGGCAAACCGGGAGAATTCAGTATGCGCGGCAGTATTGTCGATATTTATCCTCTGACGACAGAGTATCCTGTACGAGTTGAATTATTTGATGTCGAAGTTGATTCATTGCGCTACTTTGAACCAGAGACTCAGCGTTCGGTGGAAAATCTAAATGAGGTCTGGATCACTCCTACTACAGATTTAGTCTTTTCTGCGGAAGATCTAGCGCAAGGTGTTCAAAAAGTAAATCAACTTCTACAAAATCGTTTAGCGGTTACGAAAGAAAAAGAAGCCTACAATTTTTTGAATGACTATTTTGGGCAATTGATTGCTTCTTGGGAAGATGGTATTCCGACGGATCAGGCCAAGTATTATACAGATCTGTTGTATGAAGAAAAAGTTTCGCTATTGGATCATTTTGCTAAGGATGCCCTCCTGTTCGTAGATGATTATCCTCGCATGATGGAAACTCATCGTGAAATGGAGAGGGAAGAGGCCGAATGGCATACACAAAAAATTGAAGAAATGCGCGTCTTCTCTGAACAATCTTTTGGAATGAATGCTCATGATCTGATAAAAAAAGCGAAACTTGTTACAAGCTTCTTCTCATTATTTCAAAAAGGAATGGGAAATCTGCGTTTTGAGGCGATCCATAATTTCCAATATCGCTCGATGCAACAATTTTTTGGCCAAATGCCTTTGTTAAAAACGGAAGTGGATCGTTGGCAGAAACAAGAGCAGACTGTTTTGTTCCTTGTATCAGACCAAGATCGTCAAGAAAAATTGACCAAAGAATTTCAAGATGTCGATATTCAGGCGGTTCAAACAACGCCTAACGATTTATTAGTTGGACAGACCCAGATTGTTACGGGAACGTTAACAAATGGGTTTGAGTTGCCGCAGGACAAATTGGTTGTGGTGACGGAACGTGAAATTTTTCAAAAGGTCACTAAAAAACGCGCGCGACGACAAACGATTTCCAATGCTGAGCGCTTGAAGAGTTATAATGAACTAAAACCAGGCGATTACGTTGTACATGCGAATCATGGGATAGGAAAATACATCGGGATGGAAACGATTGAGATCGACGGTGTCCATCAAGATTACATGTCGATCTTGTATCAGAAAGATGACAAGCTGTTTATTCCAGTTACTCAGCTAAACTTGATCCAGAAGTATGTTTCTTCTGAAGCAAAACCGCCGAAAATCAATAAACTGGGCGGCAGTGAATGGACGAAGACGAAAAGCAAGGTTTCGAAAAAAATCGAAGATATTGCCGACGACTTGATCGAATTGTACGCTAGACGGGAAGCGGAACGTGGTTATGCATTTGGGCCGGATGACGAGTATCAAAAGGAATTTGAGGATGCTTTTCCATATAGTGAAACCGATGATCAGCTGCGAAGTACTGCTGAAATTAAACATGATATGGAAAAAACGCGTCCAATGGATCGCTTGTTAGTCGGCGATGTTGGGTTTGGTAAGACTGAAGTTGCTTTACGCGCGGCGTTTAAAGCGATCAAGGAAAATAAACAAGTTGCTTTTCTTGTACCCACAACGATTTTGGCACAGCAGCATTATGATACGATGACTGAACGTTTTGAAAATTTTCCAGTCAATGTCGCGATGTTGAGTCGATTCCGTACGAAGAAACAGCAGAACGAAACCATTGAACAGATTCGTACTGGGCAGGTTGATATCGTTGTAGGAACTCATCGTCTTTTATCACAAGATCTGCAGTTTGCTGATTTAGGTTTATTAGTCATTGACGAAGAACAACGTTTTGGAGTGAAGCACAAAGAACGTTTAAAACAATTACGCTCTCAAGTAGATGTTTTGACGTTAACAGCGACGCCAATTCCTCGAACATTGCACATGTCGATGTTAGGTGTTCGTGATCTATCCGTGATTGAAACGCCGCCTGAAAACCGTTATCCAATCCAAACTTATGTGATGGAAACTAATCCAGGTGCGATTCGTGAAGCCATCGAACGTGAAATGGCTCGTGGGGGTCAATCTTTCTACCTATATAATCGTGTAGAAACAATTGAACGGAAAGTAGAAGAACTGCAAATGTTGGTGCCGGATGCTAAAATCGGATTTGCTCATGGGCAAATGACGGAAGTTCAATTAGAGAACACGCTGATGGACTTTATTGACGGACAATATGATATTTTAGTTACCACGACGATTATCGAAACGGGTGTGGATATTCCTAACGTCAATACACTATTCGTTGAAAACGCTGATTATATGGGGTTATCAACCTTGTATCAGCTGCGTGGGCGAGTTGGGCGAAGCAGTCGAATTGCTTATGCTTACTTCATGTACGAACCGCAAAAAATATTGAATGAAGTCAGTGAAAAACGTCTTCAGGCAATTAAAGACTTTACCGAATTAGGTTCGGGATTTAAGATCGCGATGCGGGACTTATCAATTCGCGGTGCAGGGAATCTTTTAGGTGCGCAGCAACATGGCTTTATCGATGCGGTTGGTTTTGATATGTATTCACAAATGTTATCTGAGGCAGTTGATCGCAAACAAGGGAAAAACACCCAAGTTGAACGGACTTCGGTAGAAATCAATTTAGGAATCAATGCGTATATTCCAGGAACTTATATTGTAGATGAACGACAAAAAATCGAAATCTATAAACGAATTCGCGAGTTGGAAAGTACAGAGATGTTGGATGAAGTAGAAGCTGATCTGGTAGATCGATTTGGTGATTACCCAGATGAAGTGGCGAACCTATTAAACATTGGACAAATTAAAATGGACGGCGATCGTGCTCTGGTTGAAAGTATCCAAAAACGCCAGCAGCAGATCATCATTACCTTGAGTAAAGTCGGTACGAAGGCTTACAAAGTCGAGCAGCTTTTTGAAGCGTTAAGTGCAACAAAGATGAAAGCTACATTGGGTATTGAAAAAGATCAAATGGTTATGAAATTAACGATTGCTAAAAATATGGACGAGGCTGTTTGGTTGCGTGAAATCAGTTTATTCGTTCGTGCGTTGCGAGAGCAAAAATACAAAGAATAGGCGGTGGAGTCACTGGCGAATAAAGAAATGCGAGTCATGATGCAAGGTGCCTTCGTCTTGACTGCCGCATCATTTGTAGCGAAGTTATTGAGTGCCGTTTACCGAGTACCTTATCAAAACTTCGCTGGTGATGAAGGATTCTATGTGTATCAACAAGTTTATCCAATCTATGGCATCGCCATGACGTTAGCTTTATCAGGCTTACCACAATTTATTTCAAAGTATGTAGCAGAGCAAAGAGAACCGCGAGATCAACGACAGGCGCTGGAAAAATTATTCCCTTTAATCAGCGGATTTGGCTTGGTTTTATGGGCATTGTGTTTCTTCTCAGCACAACCATTAGCTAACTGGATGGGCGATGGAAAATTGGCTCCGTTGATTCGGATCGTATCCTTTACTTTTGTGATCATGCCCTCTCTATCGATTACACGAGGAGAGTTTCAAGGAAAGTTATTGATGGTTCCAACAGCTGTTTCACAAGTGGTTGAACAGCTGCTTCGTGTTGGAGTAATTGTGATCGCCGCTTGGTCGTTTAAACAATTTGGTTGGGACGTTTACCATACAGGAACAGTAGCGATGTCGGGAGCCTTGGTTGGCGGGATCGCAGCAGTTCTGGTTCTATGGTATTATCGCCGAAAAATATTGGGAACGAGTATTGTTCGAAAGCTGCCTGATCTGGGCGGAGAAACCTTATCCTTAGGCAAGCGTTTGCTGCTTGAAGGTGGATTAATGACGATCTATAGCGGATTGTTGATTTTGTTTCAGCTAGTCGATTCTTTTACTGTCAAAAAAGCTTTAGTTGATTTTGGATTAAGCGAACATGGGGCGAAGCTGGCAAAAGGGGTTTATGACCGCGGTCAACCGCTAGTACAGTTAGGCTTAGTAGTTGCATTGGCATTGAGTTCGAGCTTTTTACCATTATTGACACGCCATTTAGTCAATCGTGATCATGGAATGTTTGTTAAGACCAGTCAGATTTTTTTACGTTTAACCTGCGGAATTGCGGCAGCTGCCTCGATGGGATTAGCGATGTTGCTGCCGTATGTGAATTATGCGTTATTCAAGGACTATAAAGGAAATGGCACGTTGGTTCTATTCATTTTTGCGATTTTCCTGATGGCAATGGTGCAGGCATATCAAAGTATTGCCCAAAGCCAAAACCATTATCGAAGTTCGTTGCAAGCAGCTGGAGTTGGACTATTGCTAAAAGTAGTTGTTACTGGTGGACTGACGAAGCAATTTGGAACGGTTGGAGCAAGTCTTTCAACCTTATTAGGGCTAATCGTAGCTTTGTTTATTCTGCACTTCACTTGCGATCGTGAAACACGTACCTACGGCAGTCAGAGACACTTCACGCGAAATCTTTTGATTTGCTTAATAGGCATGGTGGTAGTGCTTTTATGTTATTATGGCGGTATCAGTATTATTTTTGGAGGGGTTCAAAAAAGAAGTTTGGCGTTGATAATAGCTGTTTTTGGTGTGGGAATCGGCGGAAGTGCCTTTTTGATCTTGGCTATTCAACTGCGTTTATTAACGATTCGCGAGTGGTTGATGTTGCCATTCGGCAGTAAACTATTGAGAATTAATTGGAAAAGGAGATAATTCATGCGATTAGATAAGTTTTTAAAGATTTCACGGATCATCAAGCGTCGTCCGGTGGCAAAAGAAGTTGCCGATAAGGGACGAATTCAAGTGAATGGAAAATTAGCAAAATCTTCAACAGATGTGAAATTAGGAGACAAGTTGCGTATCCAATTTGGGAATAAAGTCCTAGAGGTTGCGGTAGAAGAGCTCCATGAGTCTACTAAAAAAGAGGATGCGGCGAAAATGTATCGAATTATTAGCGAGACTCGAGTAGAAAATAACGGTAATTAAGGATAATTCAAATAGACAATTATATCCCGAATTGATATAATAGTAAAGAATTTCATGGTAAGGAGCGAGCAAGAATGAATGAAAACGAGACGCAAAAAATTGCTTCACTAGATACACCATATGCAAAAGAGCAATATCGTAAATTTCAAAAGCAACATCGTCAATTAATTTTTAAGCGTCGTCGTTTAGCAGCGCTCTTTGCTGTTGCAGCCTTTGTCGCTATTGTCATGGGAGTTCAAATCTTCAACGAACAACGTCATTTGAGTGAATTAAAAGATATTAAAGTCAAAACAGTTGCAGAATCCGCAAAGGTGGATGAACAGGTGGATGGCTTGAAACAAGACGTGAAATTGTTGAAAGATGATAACTATGTTGCGAAATTGGCTCGTAGTCGTTTCTATTATTCAAAAGATGGTGAATTGGTTTTTGTTTTACCAGATTCAGCGAAAACGCCTAGCAAAGACAAACAGTCTGCTGACGAAGTAGTAAAGTCCGAAACTGCCAAATAAGTTTAGTAGCAGTTTTAAAATAAATTGGAAAAAAATTAGGAGGAACATTTTTTTTATGTCAATCGAAGTAGGAGCTAAGCTGCAAGGAAAAGTATCAGGGATCACCAATTTCGGTGCCTTTATCGACTTGGGAGAGGGTAAAACGGGCTTAGTCCATATCAGTGAAATTTCTAACGGTTTCGTTAAAGACATTCATGATGTGTTGACTGTCGGTGATGAAGTAACGGTGAAAGTGACTTCTGTTGGAGACGACGGCAAAGTAGGACTTTCAATCCGTAAAGCACAAGATCAACCGCAATCGCAACCAGAAAAGAAACCTTTCAAGCGTGAGTTCCGCGACAATAATCGTCCGAAACCGTCTGGTAAGGGCAAACCTCAACAAAATAGCGGCAAACAAGACTTCGATTCATTGATGAGTTCCTTTTTAAAGGATAGCGATGATCGCTTGTCATCGATCAAACGCAATACCGAAGGAAAACGCGGGGGCCGAGGCGGTCGTCGCAGTTAAAATAGAGAGGCTGAAATTCTTTTAGGATTTCAGCTTTTTTTATAGTTGAAGGAGCTTGGCATGGAACAAGAATTTTTTCGTGAAAATCCTGAATTAGTTACAGATAAAAAAATACTACTGGCGGTTTCAACTGGGGTAGATTCGATGGTTCTTTTACATTTGTTGGAGCAACAGGGAGTTAATATTGGTATAGCTCATGTGAACCATCAGTTACGCTCAGAATCAAAAAAAGAAGCGGAATTTATACAAGACTACTGTGAAGCGCGCCAGCTTCCGTTCTATTTAAAAACTTGGGAACAGCCGACTGAAAAAAATATCGAGGCCGAAGCGCGGCGTCTACGATATGATTTTTTCGAAGCAGTCATGGAACAAGGAAAATATGATTTGATTTTAACTGCTCATCATGGTGATGATCAGCTAGAAACTTTATTGATGCGCTTGACACGTGGCGGCTCGCTTGCCGGTCATGGAGGGATCTCTCGAAAGCAAAAATTTGGCAGAGGGACTTTGTTGCGACCGCTGTTGAACTTTTCAAAAGAAGAGATTTATAAATACGCTAAAGAGAAAAAGTTGATCTATTTTGAAGATATCACAAACACTTCGCAAGATTATTTTCGTAATCGAATCCGTCAAAATGTTGTATCGGAATTAAGAAAAGAGAATCCACAAATTTTGGAGCATGCTCAGCAGTTTCATCAGCAATTGATTTGGGCGAATCAACTGATCAATCAGATGCTAAAAGAAAATTTAAGAAATATCGAATTTGATGGTCAACGCTGGTTTTTTTCCTATGAAACTTTACCGGCCGAAACAGGTGCTCGTTATTATTTTCTGTCTGCCTTTTTTCAACAGACTGCGACGCAAACAAAGCTAGCCGTTTCACAACGGCAACTATTTTCACTTCTAGACCAAATTCAGCGACCTGTCAGCCAGTGGATCGTGGATATCAGTGGCGCTTGGCAATTTGTACGAAGGTATCAAAATTTCTATTTAGAGAAGAAGACAATAGTCAATTCAGCGGATTTTCTTTTAGAGGAAAACACCAGATGTGCCTTGCCAGATGGGGCAACAATCACTTTGAGAAAGAGTGATGAGGCAGGTGGAAATGGAATGTACCAAGTTCCTTTACCGCTTACGATCAATCTACCTTTAATGATTCGTAAAAGAAGACCGGGTGATCGAATTCGTTTGACGGATGCTTTAATAAAACGTATAGGACGTTATTTTATCGATAAGAAAATCCCTGCTGATGAACGTGAACAGGCGTGGGTGGTTGAGGATTCTGCAGGAGAAATCGTAGCGCTTTTACCTTTTGTTAATTCCTATTTGAGTATTACAACTGAAACTGATAGAATACACTACATACTTGACTATACGCTTCAAGTAGCGAAATGAAAGGAGTTTCTACATGCTAGCAAAAGATATTGAAAAGGTATTGATTACTAGAGAAGATATTCAAAAACGCTGTGTCGAACTAGGTGCACAATTAACTGCGGATTATACCGATAAAAATCCTTTGGTGGTTGGTATTTTAAAAGGAGCCGTACCTTTTATGGCCGACATCGTTCGTGAAATAGATGCTCATCTAGAATTGGATTTTATGGATGTTTCGAGTTACGGCAATCAAACGGTCTCTTCGGGAGAAGTAAAAATCATTAAGGACCTAGATACGAATGTTGAAGGTCGAGATTTGTTGATTGTTGAAGACATTATTGACAGTGGCCGTACATTAGGCTATTTAGTTGATCTTTTTAAATACAGAAAAGCTAAATCAGTGAAGATTGTCACATTGTTGGATAAACCAGAGGGCCGTGTGGTGGATATTCATGCTGATTATGTCGGATTTGATGTTCCAAATGAGTTTGTAGTCGGCTACGGACTAGACTATGCAGAAGCGTATCGTAACCTGCCATATGTGGGTGTATTAAAGCCAAAAATTTATCAATCAAATTAGTGACCGAAAAAATCACAGTGTGATATACTTAAAAGGTCAAAATTGATAAAACTTTTTTAACAAGCTAATAAGCTAACAAGTGCGAGGAGGACGCAGATGAACAAAAACAATAAGGGAGTAAAAAATGCTCTCTATTATATTCTCGTCATCTTGGCTATGGTCATGGTTGTTTATTTCCTTTTTGGAGATAACAAATCAGCTTCGCCAGATATCGAGTATTCAACCTTTACTGAACAAATGCAAGAAGGCAAAATCAAAAATCTCAAGATCCAACCGGCTAGTGGTGTGTATAAAATCACTGGTGAGTATAAGGAAAAGCAAGAGGTTGCTAATTCTGGAGGCTTGAGCATCATTGGAGGAGGAACAGAATCAAAAACAACAAACTTCTCAACGATTGTTTTGCCAAATGACTCAACCTTGAGTCAAGTTACAGATCTAGCAAAAGAAAACAAAGTTAAGACACAAATTGAAGAAGAATCAAGCAGCGGTATGTGGGTTACTTTATTAGTAAGTTTCTTGCCAATCTTGATCATGATCTTCTTCTTCTACATGATGATCGGTCAACAAGGCGGCGGTGGCGGCGGCAATGGCCGTGTTATGAACTTTGGTAAATCAAAAGCCAAAGAGGCAGACAAAAAAGCGAACCGTGTACGTTTCTCTGATGTAGCCGGTGCAGAAGAAGAAAAACAAGAATTAGTCGAAGTAGTAGAATTCTTGAAAGATCCACGTCGTTTCGTTGAATTAGGTGCTCGTATACCAGCCGGTGTTTTATTAGAGGGACCTCCTGGAACGGGTAAAACATTACTTGCTAAAGCCGTAGCCGGTGAAGCAGGTGTGCCTTTCTATTCAATCTCAGGTTCAGATTTCGTGGAAATGTTCGTTGGTGTCGGGGCATCTCGTGTCCGTGACCTATTCGAAACGGCCAAGAAAAATGCACCAGCGATTATCTTTATTGATGAAATTGATGCTGTCGGTCGTCAACGTGGTGCCGGTATGGGTGGAGGTCACGATGAACGTGAGCAGACCTTAAACCAGTTGCTAGTTGAAATGGATGGATTTGATGGTAATGAAGGTGTTATCGTCATTGCCGCAACGAACCGTTCAGATGTATTAGACCCAGCGTTGTTACGTCCAGGTCGTTTTGACCGTCAAATTTTAGTTGGTCGCCCAGATGTTAAAGGACGTGAAGCGATTCTTAAGGTTCACGCACGTAACAAACCTTTGGCAGACGATGTTGATTTGAAAGTTGTTGCTCAACAAACACCAGGTTTTGCTGGTGCTGATTTAGAAAATGTCTTGAATGAAGCTGCATTAGTTGCTGCTCGTCGTAACAAGAAAAAGATTGATGCTTCTGATGTGGACGAAGCAGAAGATCGCGTGATTGCTGGACCAGCTAAGAAAGACCGTGTTATCAGCAAGCATGAACGTGAAATGGTTGCTTATCATGAGGCAGGCCACACGATCATCGGAATGGTATTGAATCGCGCACGTGTTGTTCATAAGGTAACGATTATTCCTCGTGGACGTGCTGGCGGATATATGATTGCTTTGCCAAAAGAAGATCAAATGTTAATGTCTAAAGATGACATGTTTGAACAAATCGTTGGTTTATTAGGTGGACGTACCGCTGAAGAAATCGTGTTTAATGCTCAAACAACGGGTGCATCAAATGACTTTGAACAAGCAACATCACTGGCTCGAAGCATGGTAACTGAATATGGGATGAGTGACAAACTTGGCCCAGTTCAATACGAAGGAAATCATCAAGTCTTTGTTGGCCGTGATTATGGTCAAACAAAAGCTTACTCTGAACAAGTGGCCTTTGAGATTGATGAGGAAGTTCGTAATATCTTGATGCAAGCACATGAAAAAGCGCGTGAGATTATCGAAACTCACCGTGAACAACATAAATTGATTGCTGAAAAATTATTGGAATTTGAAACATTGGATGCCAAAGCAATCAAATCATTGTTTGAAACAGGCGAAATGCCAGAAGGTAAAGGCAGCCCTTATCCAAGTGAAAAAGCTCAAGCACAAACTTTCGAAGAAGCAAAACGCGCTTTGGAGGAAAAGGATGCGGAGAAACAAGCTGAAGATAAAACGCCTGAACAACAAAATTCAGACGATAAAATCGAACCAGATGATACAAACGATAATCAAGAATAAAAACAAACGGTGTGTCTTCGGGCATGCCGTTTATTTATTTGCAGGTAGTAGCAAAAGGGCATTTCGCTTAAATGTGAGGAGGTATAAAATGAAAGGAAAAATTAGTGTGTGTACTATTGAGAATCTAGCAGAACTGCAGAGGATAAGTATTGAGACTTTTACTGATACCTTTGCATCGGAGAATGCCCCTGTTGATTTACAAGAGTATCTTTCCGAAGCTTATGGATTAGAAAAGTTAAGAAATGAGATATTAAATTTTGAATCACGTTTCTTTTTTATTTACTTATCAGAGGAGTTGGCAGGTTATTTGAAGTTGAATACCGGAACGGCTCAAACAGAGATGTCAGATAGGAATGGATTGGAAGTTGAACGGATATATATTCGAAATGAGTTTAAACGACATGGGTTGGGGCGACAATTATTAGAGTATGGGTTTGAATTAGCTAACAAAGAAAAACGTGAAAATATTTGGCTGGGGGTATGGGAAAGAAATACGAGTGCTTTGCAATTCTATCGAACATTTGGTTTTGAAAAAGTTGGGACCCATAGTTTTATTGTGGGAAATGATCAGCAAACAGATCTAATTATGATGAAGAAACTCCTTTGATTTGGCATACTAACCATGCTGGCGTAAAATGATGCCGAGGGGGAGTCGAAATGAATCACAACGAAAAAACTGAGCAAATGATGGATAAACTCAGTCGAGTATATGGAAGCGAAGAAATAAAGGCGCGTCCCGAAGTTCAAAAATTTTTATTGAAAAATGCACAATTGCTGGAGCAAACAGAAAATTATGGACTGGTAGCAACTAAAATATGTAAAGAAATCACTTTATATGCGTTGGCTCATCAGCATGATTTTCCCAAGGCTTTGGGTGAATTACATAATCAACTCAAGAACGAGGCGATGAAATATGATGCTACAGCGATGGCGGCAATTTTGTTGCCTGTATGGTTTTAGGGAGCGAGTGAGTAGATCACCTGCTTCTTTATTTTTTTCTGAATGAGATTATTAAGCTTTTCTATCAAGCGTATACAGAGAAGTTGAAAAAAGTTGGAACACCTAGTATGATGCAATCACGAGTAAAATAGGAATGAGGAGCAGATAAATGAGTGATTATTTAGTAAAAGCATTAGCCTATAAGGGGTTTGTTCGAGCGTATGCAGTCAATGCGACAGAAACAATCGCAGAGGCACAACGCCGTCATGATACATGGAATACATCTTCAGCAGCATTAGGACGGACGATGATCGGAGCCTTGATGTTAGGTGCGACTTTAAAAGGTGAAGACAAAATGACTGTGAAAATAGAAGGAAATGGACCGGCCGAAGCAATCATCGTCGATAGTAACGGTAAAGGTGAAGTAAAAGGCTACATCAAAAATCCGCATATCAGTTTGCCATTAAATGAAGTCGGAAAAATTGATGTAAGAGGTGCAGTTGGAACGGAAGGTATGTTTACTGTTATCAAAGATTTAGGACTAAAAGAACCCTTCTCTGGTCAAACACCAATCGTATCTGGTGAAATTGGTGAGGACTTTACCTATTATTTAGCTGTATCAGAACAAATTCCATCAGCAGTTGGTGTGTCTGTCTTAGTTGATACCGATGATTCTATAAAAACGGCTGGAGGGTTTCTGATTCAAATCATGCCGGGAGCAAGCGACGAGATTATAGACCAAATTGAGGCACGTTTAAAAGAAACAACTCGTATTTCGACCTTATTAGACGAGGGACAAACACCAGAGGAAATTCTGCAAAACTTACTTGCTACAGATGACGTAATGTTTTTAGAAAATATGCCTGTTCAATTTAAATGTGATTGTTCTAAAGAAAAATTTGCTTCTGCAATCATTACGTTAGGTGCAGAACAAATTCAGGAATTAATTGATCAAGATCATGGTGCAGAGGCAATCTGTGCATTTTGCAATAATAATTATGAATACAGTGAAGCCGATCTTTACGAATTGAAGCAAGAAATTTTGGGGGAATAATAGTGAAACCATTAAATGGTACGTGGAAAATAGGAAATGTGGAAGTGCCGAATCGGGTAGTAGTGGCCCCGATGGCAGGAATCACAAATGCCGCTTTTCGTGTAACAGTTAAAGAATTTGGTGCCGGATTGGTTGTTTGCGAAATGATTAGTGATCAAGGTATTCATTTTAGAAATAAGAAAACCTTAGAGATGCTGTACATTGATGAAGGTGAACATCCGTTAAGCCTACAAATTTTTGGTGGGAACAAAGATTCATTAGTAGAGGCTGCGCAGTTTGTCCAAGAAAATACCGAAGCGGATATCATAGACATCAATATGGGCTGTCCAGTGAATAAAGTGATTAAGGCTGAGGCTGGCGCAAAATGGTTATTAGATCCTAATAAAGTTTATGAAATGGTCGATGCTGTTTCTTCTGCTGTAGATATTCCTGTAACCGTTAAAATGCGAATTGGATGGGATGAAGAGCATATTTTTGCTGTTGAAAATGCACTAGCTGCTCAAAGCGCTGGCGCTTCAGCAATTGCTATGCACGGACGAACAAGGGTACAAATGTATGAAGGACAAGCAAATTGGGATGTTTTGAAGCAAGTAGCAGATCGATTGACGATTCCTTTTATGGGAAATGGTGATGTACGTACTCCGGAAGATGCAAAAAAGATGATTGAAGAGGTTGGTGTAGATGCAGTAATGATCGGTCGAGCTGCTCTAGGAAATCCTTGGATGATTCATCAAACGCAGCATTATTTAGAGACTGGTGAGTTAATTCCTGAGCCAAGTGCTAGGGAGAAGATTGAGACGGCAAAACTGCATTTGGAACGTTTGATCAATCTAAAAGGCGAAAAGATAGCCTGTCGCGAATTTCGTCAACATGCGAGCTATTATCTAAAAGGAATCTCGCGTTCAGCGAAGGTTAAGCTCGCCATTAACCAGACTGAAGAAAAACAAGTGATCTTAGATTTGTTGGACTGTCTTGTAGAAAAGACCGAATCAAGAGAAAAAATTAGCTGATCTTCAAGCCGAATGAGGAATTCGGCTTGATTTTTTACCTATTCATTGGCATTATAAGTAAGAGTAATTACATATCGAGGAGGAACATTCGTGACTGAGGAACAAACAAATTTGACAGAAATGAACGACCAAATGCGTGTCCGCCGCGAAAAAATGGAAAACCTTCGTGAAGAAGGAATTGATCCGTTTGGCGCGCGCTTTGAACGCACAGCAAATTCAAAAGAACTGCATGAAACATATGATGCAAATACTAAAGAAGAGCTTTTAGAGAAACAATTGACTGCAAGTGTAGCTGGTCGTATGATGACCAAACGTGGAAAAGGAAAAGTAGGCTTTGCTCACCTACAAGATCGTGAAGGACAAATTCAAATCTATGTCCGTAAAGATGAAGTTGGTGAGGAACCATATGCCATTTTCAAAAAAGGCGATTTAGGAGATTTCTTTGGTGTAACAGGAGAAATCATGAAGACGGATACTGGAGAAGTATCAATTAAAGCAAAAGAGATTACGTTGCTGTCTAAAGCGCTACGCCCGTTACCGGAAAAATATCACGGGTTGACGAACGTGGAACAACGTTATCGTCAGCGCTATTTAGATCTGATTAGTAATCGTGAAAGTTTCGAGCGTTTTACTAAACGTAGTCAAATCATCAGCCAAATCCGACGTTATTTGGATGGGTTAGGTTATATCGAAGTAGAAACACCTGTCTTGCATAACGAAGCTGGTGGTGCAACTGCACGTCCGTTTATCACACATCACAATGCGTTGGATATGGATTTGTATCTGCGAATTGCCCTTGAATTACATTTGAAACGCTTAATTGTCGGTGGAATGGAAAAAGTTTATGAAATTGGCCGTGTGTTCCGTAATGAAGGGATCGATACCACTCATAATCCTGAATTCACTATGATGGAGGTATATACGGCGTATCAAGATTTCTTAGATGTAATGAATTTAACAGAAGGAATCATCCGAGATGCTGCACAAAATGTTCTTGGAGAAACTACTCTTTCTTATGATGGACAGACAATTGATTTAGGCTCTGAGTTTAAACGTGTCCATATGGTAGATGCCATCAAGGAACAGACTGGGGTAGATTTCTGGCCTGAAATGACTATCGAGGAAGCTCGTTCATTAGCAAAAGAGCACAATGTTGAGATAAAAGATACAATGGAAGTTGGTCATATTATCAATGAATTCTTCGAAACGTTTGTTGAAGAAACACTTGAACAACCAACTTTTATTTATGGTCATCCAGTAGAAGTATCTCCGCTTGCGAAGAAAAATGCTGAAGATGGACGTTTCACCGATCGTTTTGAATTATTTATCGTAGGGCGTGAATTTGCGAATGCCTTTACCGAATTAAATGATCCTATTGATCAAAGAGAACGTTTTGAAGCTCAAGAAAAAGAACGGGAACAAGGAAACGACGAAGCACATGGTGTGGATGAAGATTTCTTAGAGGCGTTAGAATATGGGATGCCGCCAACTGGTGGTTTAGGGATTGGAATCGACCGTCTGGTTATGTTGTTAACCGATGTTCAGTCGATTCGTGATATTTTACTGTTCCCGACAATGCGTTAAAACAAAAAAACTAGACGTTCAGCTCAGCTGAACGCCTTTTTTACTGTTCTCAAAAAGAATTATTAAAAAATGATGTCATATCTCAAAACAAAAAAACGATTGAATTTCTTGTGAAAAGGTAATTTTCAAACAGCTTTCATGTTATTTGCG
>NZ_JBIORZ010000004.1:0-32500 GCF_051714485.1 Enterococcus sp. AZ128 | reverse complement strand
AGCCCACCTCAAGATGAGATTTCCCATTTCTTTAAGAAAGTAAGATCCCTGAGAGAAGATCAGGTAGATAGGTCAGGAGTGGAAGTGCAGTGATGTACGGAGCGGACTGATACTAATCGATCGAGGACTTAACCAAAATAAAATTGATTCAAGGTAGTTTAAAGGTTTCTGATCCAGTTTTGAGTGAACGAAGTTTACTCAAACAACAAGTGTGGTGGCGATAGCGGGAAGGATACACCTGTTCCCATGTCGAACACAGAAGTTAAGCTTCTTAGCGCCGATTGTAGTGAGGGGTTGCCCCTTGTGAGATTAGGACGTCGCCACGCGAACTTATGGGGGTTTAGCTCAGCTGGGAGAGCATCTGCCTTACAAGCAGAGGGTCAGCGGTTCGAACCCGTTAACCCCCATTTGAGCCGTTAGCTCAGTTGGTAGAGCATCTGACTTTTAATCAGAGGGTCACTGGTTCGAGCCCAGTACGGCTCATAAGTATATGCGGGTGTGGCGGAATTGGCAGACGCACTAGATTTAGGATCTAGCGCCTTACGGCGTGGGGGTTCAAGTCCCTTCACCCGCATTTCTAATATTATTTAGTTGCCGGCTTAGCTCAGTTGGTAGAGCATCTGATTTGTAATCAGAGGGTCGAGGGTTCAAGTCCTTTAGCCGGCATCGCGCGGAAATAGCTCAGTGGTAGAGCACCACCTTGCCAAGGTGGGGGTCGCGGGTTCGAACCCCGTTTTCCGCTTTCCTGAAGACCAGGGGAAGAAACGCCGGGGTGGCGGAACTGGCAGACGCACAGGACTTAAAATCCTGCGGTGAGTGATCACCGTACCGGTTCGATTCCGGTCCTCGGCATTAATAAAATACGCACCCGTAGCTCAATTGGATAGAGTACTTGACTACGAATCAAGGGGTTAGAGGTTCGAGTCCTCTCGGGTGCATTTCGGGAAGTAGCTCAGCTTGGTAGAGTACTTGGTTTGGGACCAAGGTGTCGCAGGTTCGAATCCTGTCTTCCCGATAGAAACAAAATTATGGGGCCTTAGCTCAGCTGGGAGAGCGCCTGCTTTGCACGCAGGAGGTCAGCGGTTCGATCCCGCTAGGCTCCATTTTTATTATTTACGCGGTGTAGCTCAGCTGGCTAGAGCGTCCGGTTCATACCCGGGAGGTCGGGGGTTCGATCCCCTCCGCCGCGATTTCATTCGAGCCAGGACCTTTAGCTCAGTTGGTTAGAGCAGACGGCTCATAACCGTCCGGTCGTAGGTTCGAGTCCTACAAGGTCCATAGTGACTCTTTACGGAGGATTACCCAAGTCCGGCTGAAGGGAACGGTCTTGAAAACCGTCAGGCGGGTAAAACCGTGCAAGGGTTCGAATCCCTTATCCTCCTTTTACTAATATTATCGCGGGATGGAGCAGTCTGGTAGCTCGTCGGGCTCATAACCCGAAGGTCGTAGGTTCAAATCCTGCTCCCGCAATTAAAAACTAAAAAATACGGTTCCGTGGTGTAGGGGTTAACATGCCTGCCTGTCACGCAGGAGATCGCGGGTTCAAATCCCGTCGGGACCGCCACGCGGGTGTAGTTTAGTGGTAAAACCACAGCCTTCCAAGCTGTTGTCGCGAGTTCGATTCTCGTCACCCGCTTTAGTTTTTAAGAAGGGCCTATAGCTCAGCTGGTTAGAGCGCACGCCTGATAAGCGTGAGGTCGATGGTTCGAGTCCATTTAGGCCCATTAAAATCATGGCCCGTTGGTCAAGCGGTTAAGACACCGCCCTTTCACGGCGGTAACACGGGTTCGAGTCCCGTACGGGTCATTATTTTTATTCGGAGGATTACCCAAGTCCGGCTGAAGGGAACGGTCTTGAAAACCGTCAGGCGGGTAAAACCGTGCAAGGGTTCGAATCCCTTATCCTCCTTTTACTAATATTATCGCGGGATGGAGCAGTCTGGTAGCTCGTCGGGCTCATAACCCGAAGGTCGTAGGTTCAAATCCTGCTCCCGCAATTAAAAACTAAAAAATACGGTTCCGTGGTGTAGGGGTTAACATGCCTGCCTGTCACGCAGGAGATCGCGGGTTCAAATCCCGTCGGGACCGCTTCTGGCTCGGTAGCTCAGTTGGTAGAGCAATGGATTGAAGCTCCATGTGTCGGCAGTTCGATTCTGTCCCGCGCCATCAGAGTTGCGGGTGTAGTTTAGTGGTAAAACCACAGCCTTCCAAGCTGTTGTCGCGAGTTCGATTCTCGTCACCCGCTTTAGTTTTTAAGAAGGGCCTATAGCTCAGCTGGTTAGAGCGCACGCCTGATAAGCGTGAGGTCGATGGTTCGAGTCCATTTAGGCCCATTAAAAATCTTTTTGGTTTTTGGGGAAGTACTCAAGTGGCTGAAGAGGCGCCCCTGCTAAGGGTGTAGGTCGGGAAACCGGCGCGAGGGTTCAAATCCCTCCTTCTCCGTTTTTTTATTGTTATGGCCCGTTGGTCAAGCGGTTAAGACACCGCCCTTTCACGGCGGTAACACGGGTTCGAGTCCCGTACGGGTCATCAAGAGACGTTTACGAACGTCTCTTTTTTTGTATCCTAATCGAAGCTTTTCATAAATTTTCAGATTTATTGATGGATTTAATAGTGACAGATGCTATTTTTCTGTTATAATCGAGTCGTTGCAAGTTCCCGATAGGTTCTGGAAAAGCCCAGAGATTCCTTGTAACCGAATAAAAATTAGGGGGAATATTTATAATGGAAGAACGTCGTTTATTTACATCTGAATCAGTTTCAGAAGGACATCCGGATAAGGTTGCTGATCAAATCAGTGACGCGATTTTGGATGCTATTTTGGAAAAGGATCCGAAAGCCAGAGTTGCATGTGAAACATCTGTAACGACTGGGCTTGTTTTAGTTTTTGGAGAAATATCTACCTCAGCATATGTAGATATCCAAAAAGTTGTGCGTGAGACGATCAAACGTATTGGGTACACAGAATCAAAATTTGGTTTTGATGGAGACAATGTGGCTGTTTTGGTCGCTATTGATGAACAATCACCCGACATCGCGCAGGGTGTGGATGATGCATTAGAAACTCGTGGTAAAGAAGAATTATTGGATGATATCGGTGCTGGAGATCAAGGACTTATGTTTGGTTTCGCGGTGAATGAAACACCTGAATTGATGCCGTTGCCTATTTCATTAAGTCACCACTTAGTGAAACGTTTGGCTGATTTACGTAAATCTGGCGAAGTGGCTTATTTTGGACCGGATGCAAAATCTCAAGTAACAGTTGAATATGATGAAAATGGGAAACCGTTGCGTGTGGATACTGTTGTTATCAGTACTCAACACAATGATGCTGCTGATAATGAGACGATCCAAAAAGATGTAATGGAAAAAGTGATCAAACACGAAATTCCAGCTGAATTATTAGATGAGAAAACGAAATACTTTATTAATCCAACAGGCCGTTTTGTGATTGGTGGACCTCAGGGTGATGCCGGTCTGACTGGACGTAAAATTATTGTTGATACTTACGGCGGATACTCACGTCACGGCGGTGGAGCTTTTTCTGGTAAGGATGCAACCAAAGTAGATCGTTCAGCCTCTTATGCTGCACGTTACATCGCTAAAAATATTGTGGCTGCCGACTTAGCTGAAAAAGTTGAAGTTCAACTGGCTTACGCGATTGGCGTGGCTCAACCGGTTTCTATTTCAGTGAATACGTTTGGAACTGCGAGTGTTTCAGAAGAAGCATTGATTGGTGCGATTCGTGAAAACTTTGACTTGCGTCCAGCGGGAATTATTGAGATGCTTGATCTGTTGCGCCCAATTTATAGTGATACAGCTGCTTATGGTCATTTTGGCCGGACTGATGTTGATCTGCCTTGGGAGCATATAGACAAAGTAGCTGCATTGAAAAAAAGTTTGAATTTAGCATAAATCGTACAGACATAAAATTATTTATGGAGTTCACGAGGCGGTTTCTATTGATTAGTGATCAATAGAATCGTCTTTTTTTGTCTAATGATAGATCATTTGATTGTCTGTTTGCAGTGTAAATAGAAGAATTATTCAGTGTAACTAGAGAATTTGGAACGATTATGGAGGGAAAGATGAAGAGAAAAACGAATGTGAAGGTCGTGACCGCAGGGATTTTTATCGCGACATTTATGTCTGCAATTGAAGGAACAATTGTAACGACAGCTATGCCGACGATTGTTGGCAGTTTACAGGGTATTGAAATAATGAATTGGGTTTTTTCGATTTACTTATTAACGAATGCGATGATCACACCTATTTACGGCAAACTGGCAGATAAAATCGGTAGAAAACCGATTTTTATTGTAGGAATTATTTTGTTTGTAGTAGGTTCAGCGTTGTGTGGGATGTCTAATGAAATGCTGACGTTGATCATTGCTCGAGGAATCCAAGGGATTGGTGCTGGAGCGATCATTCCGGTATCGTTGACAATCATTGCGGATTTATATGATATTGAAAAACGAGCTAAGGTTTTAGGGTTAACGAGTGCTGCTTGGGGTGTCGCGAGTGTTTTTGGCCCCTTGGCTGGCGGACTGATTGTAGATACGGTAGGCTGGCATTGGATTTTCTTTATTAATGTACCGATTGGTTTGGGCTTGATTGGATTATTGCAATATTTTTTTGTGGAAGAGAAGAAGGTGCACCAAGCGAAGAAAATGGATATCTTCGGTAGCTTGTTTCTTATGCTGACTTTGGTAAGTTTATTGTTGGGTTTCCAGCTTTTAGGTGATGGAGGAATATCGATACTAGTCATTTTTTTGTTTGGATTAAGTATTTTTTCATTAGGCTTGTTCATTCGAACGGAAAAACGAGCAGAGGATCCGGTAATCAATTTGAAATTATTCAGCAATCAGACATTTGCTAGCGTAAATATCGTTGCTGCTTTGATCAGCGGTTTTTTGATGGGGTTGGATGTTTATATTCCAATGTGGATGCAGGGAGTATTAGGAAAACCAGCGGGAATCGGCGGCTTGGTATTGGCTCCGATGTCGATTGTTTGGATGTACGGTTCTTTTTTATCCGGACAATTATTACGCAAGTATCCGGCAAAACGAATTATTATTATTGGTTTGTTCATTATTTTAGCAGGTGGCGGAACGTTATTGGCATTGCCGCAACAGAGTCCTTTTTGGCTATTCTTTATTATTACAGGTGTTTTAGGTGTCGGTTACGGATTGGCTGTTACGACTACGACGGTAGAGGCCCAAGCCAGTGTACCAAAAGAAGAGGTTGGTGTAGCTACGTCCTTTAATACCTTGTCTCGGACGATTGGACAGACAGTCATGGTTTCAATTTTTGGCATCATCCTAAATATCGCGAATGGTCAGCAGTTGGTTAGGGCTGGAATCGCTGATTTGGATATCATGAATCGTTTGATCAATCCTCATACAGCTTTACAGATCGAATCTGGCTTGCGAATAGAGCTACGAAAAATTCTCTTTGACAGCTTGCATTGGGTATATTTTGCGGGGTTGCTATTAATTATTTTCGCACTAGTTTTCAGCTTTATGGTTGGCAAACAATCGAGAAGTGTTAAACTAAACGAAGAATAATAGAACTGGAGGCTCAAACTGAATGGCTTTTTTACAAGTGAATGTGTATTCGAATATTTTACAAATGGAAGTGGCGATGAACGTAATTTTGCCGCAAACGACACATAAAAAAATAGGGACCGAGACCGTTGGCGTGACGAATGATGTGCCTGTCTTGTATTTGTTGCATGGTATGGGCGGAAATCATAGTGTTTGGGAGCGCCGTACATCGGTTGAAAGGTATGTGTCTGAATATCAGATGGCCGTAGTGATGCCTTCGACGGATCTTGGTTTTTATACTGATACGACTTATGATATGAAGTATTGGACCTTTGTTTCTGAAGAATTACCGACAATCGTTCATGAGTTGTTTCCTCAAATTACTTGCAAACGGGAGAAAACTTTCGCGGCGGGCTTATCGATGGGCGGCTATGGCGCATTGAAGTTAGGATTGGCGAAGCCAGAGAAGTTTGCGGCGGTCGCTTCATTATCCGGAGCAGTTGTTTTGGCTGATGTGGAAAGTCTGTTGTTGGTGCGTAACGAGGCCTATTGGCAAGGGATTTTTGGGCCGCTTGATCACATTCAAGGATCAGAAAATGATCCGCTATATTTACTTGATAAATTAGTAGATAGCGGCAAGTCTGCACCACGCTTTTTCTTTGCCTGCGGGACAGAGGATGAGTTATATCCGGCTAGTCAATACATGGCTCATAAGATGAAACAAAAAAAGCTCGATGTGACCTTTGAAGATGGACCGGGAAAACATGATTGGGTATTCTGGGACACTTGGATCAAGCGTGTATTGGAATGGTTTAATGAAAAGAACGACTGATTTCAATCAGTCGTTCTTTTTTTCTACACATAATAAAATTGGCGGATTATTTTTTTGATTAATAAATTGATAGTTCAAAACGCTAAAATTTTCTTGCGGCAGGTCTTGGCAAAAATGCAGGACGTCGTTCTTTTCAGTTTCTCCACCTTCATGACCATAATAAATGACAATAATCATACGCCCACCAACGGTCAAGCGTTTCAAAATAGCAGTCATGGCTTGTTTGGTTGTTTCTGGCAGGGTGATAATTTGTTTGTTGCTTTTTGGCAAATAACCGAGATTGAAAATCGCAGCTCGGATTGGTTGATCAACAGAAATATTTTCTTCAATCGTTTCATGTCCGGCCAGGAATAGTGTCGAGCGTTTTGCGTAATCCGCTAATTTTTCACGGGTATTTTGAACAGCTTGCTCTTGAATATCAAAGGCATAAACATGGCCTGTTGCCCCGACTAATTCTGCTAAAAAGAGAGTGTCATTGCCATTTCCCATCGTAGCATCAATGACGTAGTCTCCTTCAGTTACGATCTCTTTTAATAGTTGATGGCTATATCGCAGAGCTGTTTGCAGCATGGCCAAATTCCTTTCTTAAAGCAAATTTGCCTTGATAAGAATCGCGGCGAATCAATTCTTGATCGATCGCATTTAGTACTTCCCATTTTTTTAAGCTCCACATTGGCCCAATCAAGGAATCCCACGGCGCGTCACCTGTCAAACGATGGATGATGATGTCTTGGGGGATCATCTCCAGCTGATCGCAAATGACAGAAACGTACTCCTCTTTACTCATTAATTGCAAACGGCCTTCGGCATAATCTCTCAGCATCTTTGTATTGCGCATTAAATGCAACAGATGCAGCTTGATTCCTTGCACATCAGAGTCTAAAATCGTCCGGCGAACATTTTCACGCATCATTTCTAACGATTCCCCAGGAAGTCCGTTAATCAAGTGCGTACAGGCGTTGATATCATGTTTACGCAGGCGGGCCACAGCATCGGTGTAAGTTGAATAATCATGAGCTCGATTGATTTTATCACTTGTAGACTCATAGGTTGTTTGCAACCCTAGCTCTACCCACAGATACAGTCGTTGGTTGAGCTCGGCTAAATAGTCTACGACATCTGGCGGCAGACAATCTGGTCGAGTGCCGACAGACAATCCAACGACACCAGGAAGGTTGACGACTTGTTCAAATCGTTCACGAATTACTTCTACTGGTGCATGGGTGTTAGTAAAGTTTTGGAAATAGACGATGTATTGTTCCACATGAGACCATTTTTGATGCATCATATCGATTTCCTTCTGGAATTGCTGGGGCAATGGATCACTTGGTGCGACGATCATATCGCCGGAACCAGAGACACTGCAAAAGGTACAGCCGCCATGTGCGACTGTTCCATCACGATTGGGGCAATCAAAACCGCCATCAACAGGAACTTTGAAGATTTTTCCACCAAACTGCTGCCGCAATGCGTAATTCCATGAATGATAGCGTTTGGTTTCATCATCACTGTATTGAAAGGTCATTTATTTTCTCCTAATTGCTTTTAGATCATAAGCTAATTTTTTCTGTTTGTAATAGGGGTAGGTAAATAATAGCCAACTGCTTCCCAAAAGGACTCCGCCAAGAACATCACTGGGGTAATGAACACCAAGATAGATCCGACTGATTACGATACTAAAGATCAATAAACCGACAATAATCTGGGCAATCAGCCGCGATGCTTTTTCCTTAAAGAACAAAGCCATGACAAAAATCAAGGTTCCGTATAGCAAGGTGCTGGCTGTGGCATGTCCACTGGGAAAGCTAAAACTGTGTTCCGTTACCATGTGGGGCAGAATTGTAGGTCGTGCCCGATGGAAGAAAAGCTTCAGCAGATGATTACCGATGCCACTAACTAGAGCCATACTGGAAGCTAGCCAAAGTGCCGTAATTTTTTGTTTATTGAAATAAAACAAACCGACAAAAACAATGGATAGGATGACAACAGTGATAGGATTAGCAAATTTTGTCACCCATAAAAAGTAGCCGTTCATCTGCGGATAGAGTTGATGGATCGCATGGATGGCCCCGCGATCAAAACCGGATAATGTTTCCGGGTAAAAACGGACGATGTAACACAATGCTGCAAAAAAAAGCAAAGTGAAACTGCCGATTAATTGGTAAATTGATTTATTTTTCATTATTCTCTCTGATTCATCCCTTCTAAACAGAAATATTATATCATGTTTCGGTCATGGTACAATTTTTTCCAAGATTTCTTAAGGGGAATTCAATTGAATTCTATTTTGGAATCTGCTAAGATGAAACTACTTTGAATATTACTGCCCAGAAGAGGAGTAGTAGAAACGAACGCATTTCAGAGAGCGCGCGGTGCTGTGAGCGTGTATGCGGAAGGTTCGAACTTACCTTGGAGCATGATCGTATGATCCGGTTGAAGACCGTTATTTCTTTTGAGGTCTGCCATTTATCTGGCAGATAAAAATAGGTGGTACCACGTTGATAACGTCCTATGAGAGCTCCCTTTTGAGCTTTCGTAGGGCTTTTTTTGTCAGTTCTACTTCTTTCTTCAGCAAGTTAATAGAATGATCGGCGTGATGATAGTAGGACCATTTTTCCGCTTCTTGGAAAAATGTTTTATTCTTTTGAATTAGCTGCTAGTCCAACTTTTCGTAGTGAGTCAAGGTGTGTGGTGTATTATAAAATTTAAGATATATTGTTAGTAAAAGAAGTATAGTTAGATAGTATGCGTACAAAAATAGGTAGAAATTTTCTACAAATTGGCTTTTAGTTTCAATTTAGAATCTTTAGCTATAGTATTAACGTAATCAAAATAAGTTCATATATTAGGAGGAGCAACATGAGTTACGAGCACAAGGCGATTGAAAAAAAATGGCAAAAATATTGGGCGAAGCACAACGTTTTTAATACCCAAGATGATCCTGAGAAACCAAAATTTTATGCATTAGATATGTTTCCTTATCCATCTGGACAAGGATTGCACGTTGGTCACCCGGAAGGTTATACAGCAACTGACGTGATTTCACGGATGAAACGGGCGCAAGGCTACAATGTTTTGCATCCGATGGGTTGGGATGCTTTTGGGTTGCCGGCAGAACAATATGCGTTGGATACGGGAAATGATCCGGCTGAATTTACTAAGAAAAATATCGAAACTTTCAAACGTCAAATCAACTCATTAGGATTTAGTTATGACTGGAATCGTGAATTAAATACGACAGATCCGGAATATTATAAATGGACACAATGGATCTTTGAACAAATGTATGAGAAAGGTTTAGCCTATGAAGCCGAAGTGCCTGTTAACTGGGTCCCTGAATTAGGAACGGTGATTTCTAATGAAGAAGTGATCGATGGCAAGAGCGAGCGGGGCGGCTATGATGTTATTCGCAAGCCAATGCGTCAATGGATGCTTAAAATCACTGCGTATGCAGATCGATTGCTGGATGATCTAGAAACAGTTGACTGGCCTGAAAGTATCAAAGAAATGCAACGGAATTGGATCGGCCGTTCGATCGGTGCGAATGTCAGCTTCAAAATCGAAGGCAATGATGAAACATTTACGGTCTTCACCACACGTCCGGATACATTATTTGGTGCGACTTATGCGGTATTGGCACCGGAGTTAGAATTGGTACAAAAAATTACTACACCTGAACAGAAAACAGCGGTAGAGGCTTATATTGATGAAGCTTCGAAAAAATCTGAATTGAATCGAACAGATTTAGCGAAAGAAAAAACTGGGGTCTTCACAGGAGCCTACGCGATTAATCCTGCAAACGGCGAAAAAATGCCGATCTGGATTGGGGATTATGTGTTGGCTTCATATGGAACGGGTGCTATCATGGCGGTTCCTGCCCATGACGAACGAGATTATGAATTTGCAAAAACATTTGGGTTACCGATTATTCCTGTACTCGAGGGCGGCGATGTAGAGAAAGAAGCGTTCACTGGCGATGGTCTCCACATCAATTCCGATTTCTTGGATGGTTTGAACAAGCAAGATGCGATCGATAAAATGGTTCCTTGGTTGGAAGAAAACGGCTATGGTAAAAAAGAAATCAGTTATCGTTTGCGTGACTGGTTATTCTCTCGCCAACGTTATTGGGGCGAACCAATTCCTGTAATTCATTGGGAAGATGGTACGACTGGTCTAGTTCCAGATTATGAGTTGCCATTGGAATTACCGAAAACAACCGATATCAAACCAAGCGGCACGGGAGAATCACCATTAGCCAATATCGAAGACTGGGTTAATGTAGTCGACCCAATTACGGGTAAGAAGGGTCGTCGTGAAACCAATACAATGCCGCAATGGGCAGGTAGCTCATGGTATTACCTGCGTTTTATCGACCCGCATAATAAAGAAGCATTAGCGGATTATGATAAATTGAAACGCTGGATGCCAGTTGATCTTTATATCGGCGGAGCAGAGCATGCGGTGCTACATTTATTGTATGTTCGTTTCTGGCATAAATTCTTGTATGACATCGGTGTGGTGCCAACAAATGAACCATTCCAAAAGCTATACAATCAAGGCATGATCTTGGGACAAAGCTTCCGTGACAGCCGCGGCGCTCTAGTACCGACAAATAAGGTAGAAAAACGTGATGGCAAATGGTTTAGCGTCGAAACGGGTGAAGAATTAGAAGAAGCTCCAGCGAAAATGAGTAAATCTTTGAAAAACGTCGTCAATCCGGATGATGTGGTTGAAAAATATGGTGCGGATACTTTACGGATGTACGAAATGTTCATGGGGCCATTAGATGCGTCAATCGCTTGGAGTGAAAACGGCCTGGAGGGTTCACGGAAATTCTTGGATCGTGTATGGCGTCTGATCGTTGACGAAGATGGCAAGATGCGTGATCATATTACGACGTTCAATGATGGTTCATTGACGAAAGTCTATAACCAAACCGTTAAAAAAGTAACGGAAGATATGGAACATCTGCATTTGAATACGGCTATTTCACAATTGATGGTCTTTGTAAATGATGCCTATAAAGCTGAAGCGTTGACTTATGAATACGTGGAAGGATTCGTACAGTTACTTGCTCCAATTGCACCGCATATCGCAGAAGAACTTTGGGCGATTTTGGGACACGAAGGCGGGATCTCTCACGTAGCTTGGCCAACATATGATGAAGAAGCATTGGTTGAAAACGAGATTGAAGTAATTTTGCAGGTTAACGGTAAAGTTCGTTCAAAAGTAATGGTTGCTGTGGATTTAGCTAAAGATGAGTTGGAAAAACTTGCGATGGCTGATGAGCATATCCAACGAAATATTGAAGGAAAAACAGTGCGCAAAGTAATCGTAGTACCCAATAAATTAGTCAATATCGTAGCAAATTAAGCTAACTAAGATGTCTCGCAATTTCTGCGAGGCATTTTTTTTATCAACTCTCGACGTAAATCTGATCCCCATCTTTCATACTAGATATGCTAGGATGAAGAAAAAAGAAACGAGGGACTTCAATGGAAACGATCACTAAATTGCTAGGTATCCAGTATCCGATTTTTCAAGGAGCGATGGCTCATATTGCATGCTATCCATTAGTAAGTGCTGTGTCAGAAGCCGGCGGACTAGGAATCATTGCGGCCGGCGGTCTGAGGAGCGATGACTTACGAGAACAAATTCGTGAGACGAAAAAGCGTACGGATAACCCTTTTGCCGTTAACCTGATGCTCCAAATGGAAAACATTTCGGAACAAGTCGAAGTGTTGGTGGAAGAAGGAGTCGCGATCGTAACTACAGGCGCAGGAACCCCAAAACCCTATATGGAACAGTTTAAGCAGGCAGGAATCAAAGTGTTTCCTGTGATTCCTTCGGTTAAGCTAGCTAAAAAAATGGAGCAACTAGGTGTTGATGGTGTAATTGCGGAAGGGATGGAAGCGGGCGGTCATATTGGAGAGTCAACTACGATGGCACTGATTCCTCAAGTTGCTCAAGCGGTCAATATACCCGTTATTGCCGCAGGTGGAATCGGTGACGGCCGTGGTATGGCGGCGGCCTTTGCATTAGGAGCGCGAGGCGTTCAAATGGGGACTGCTTTTTTGACGACAGTGGAATGTCCGGTTCACGAAAATTATCAACAGGCTATTTTACAAGCTGATGATACAGCGACGATAGTGATTCATAAAGACAAAGGCGGAGCGATCCGTGGATTGAAAAATCATTTAACTGAAGAAAATAGAAGTGCGGCTTTTTCTTTAGCGGCGTTACAACGAGCGGCAGATGCTGGCGATATTCAGCAGGGGATCGTTATGTCAGGACAAATTGCAGGGCTACTTAAAGAAGTGAAGCCAGTCAAGAGCTTGATCGAAGAAATCTACGCTGAGGCAGAGAAGATTAGCAGGAGTATAAAAATAGACTAACGGAAGTGCCCGTTAGTCTTTAATAAATTCTTCTGCTAAATGATAGTCACCTTCGTAAGCGAGATCTTCGCCGTTGACAGTCATATATTTGTCTGTTCCTTTACCCGCTAGAATAATTGCATCGTTTGGACCAGCGTTGCAAATGGCATCATGGATAGCTTTTTTACGATCCACTTCAAAGTGAACCTGAACATGATCATTTTGGATTCCTTGCTGGATTTCATCCGCGATTTTTTTCGGGTCCTCGAAGTTTGGATCATCGCTGGTTAATACAGCGACATCGGCATATTCTCCGATAGCTTGGCCTAAGCCTTCACGACGAGATTCTGCTTTATTTCCGGTAGAGCCGGTAATAACGAGAAGTTCGCCATTTGGATGCTGTTCCTTTGCGAAGGCCAGCAAAGATTTCATACTTAAATAATTGTGGGCATAGTCGACATAAATGCGGGCACCGTTTGTTTTTAACAGCAGATTCATCCGTCCAGGGACCAAGGCTTCGGCTAAACCTTGACGACCTGCCTCTTGATCAGCACCGACTAGGGAACTAGCAAGTAAGGCAGCAGCGGCATTTTCTTTATTAAAGTCGCCGGCTAGTAAGATTTGGTAAGCGCCGTTTAATTTAAAGCGATCTTTTGAACTGGATAAAGCAAACCCTAATGGATGTTGCAGCGGTTTTACGTGATAATCGGCGGCTTCATTCCCGTATGTGATCACGGGAATATTTTGTTTGGCTGCCAGCTCTTGTAATAGATCGAAGTGATCGATTTCGTGCTGCAAGATAACTTGGCGAGAGTTCGCGACTAATTGTCGTTTACAATAGAAGTAATCTTCAAAAGTCGGATGTTCGATCGGGCCGATATGATCAGGTGAGATGTTTAGAAAAATTCCAACATCAAAGCGCAATCCGTAAACGCGCGCTACTTTGTATGCTTGAGAAGAAACCTCCATGACAAGATGCGTCATGCCGTTAACTACTGCTTCTGCCATCATTCGATACAAGTCCAGTGATTCCGGAGTTGTAAGTTTTGATTTGAAAAAGGTCACACCATCTAATGTTGTATTCAAGGTGGAAAACAGCGCAGTTTTCTTGTTTGTCGTGATATCTAGGATTTGTTTCGTGAAATAGGCGACGGTAGTCTTGCCTTTGGTTCCGGTGATTCCGATTAGTTTTAATTTTTTCTGTGGATAATCATAAAAGGCCATACTTAAAACAGCCAATGCCTTGCGAATGTCTGTGACAATGATCGCCAATTCTGCTGGCACCTCATAGGGCTGTTCAGCGATGTAACAGGTTAAGCCGTCAGCCAGCGCTTGTTCTAAAAAACGTTGTTGAAAATGATTCCCTTTACAGAAAAAAAGGGTGTCGTTATCGACGTCACGCGAGTCATAAGAGATTTTATGAAAGCCTTTGTCAAAAGGAGCAGTCAATGTCCAACGCGTCGGCGTGATGAACTCTCGTAATAGATTTTCTTTTTCAAGAATTTGTTGGATTTGAGTAAGTGTCAGCATGTTGAGACCTCCAATATATAGTCTAGGCTATTATAGCATAGCTTAGGAATAGAAAAAGTAAAGAGTGATTGTCAGAAGCGTGTTTTAGCTTTACTATAAGGGTAACGATTTTGAAGGAGGAGACCATGAAAGAGACACGACCAAGTGATCTGAGATATCAGGAAAAAATGATCCAAGGTTCAGCGTGGCTGTCAGTGGGAAATATTTTTTCGCGGCTGCTGGGTGCGATATACATTATTCCGTGGTATGCCTGGATGGGAGAAAATGCCAGAGCTGCTAATGGATTATTCAATATGGGTTATACCTTTTACGCCTTGTTCATGATGATCTCAACGGCGGGCTTGCCGGGGGCGATCGCTAAACAAGTCGCTCGCTACAATTCTATGGGAGAGTATCGAACGAGTCGGCGTTTATTTATCAAAGCTTTACAAGTAACAGCGATTTTGGGGATCGTCTTCGGTGGTGTGATGTTTTTTACAGCGCCATTATTAGCCAGTTTATCTGGTGGGGGACGTGCACTGATTCCAGTGATTCAAGCGCTGAGTATTGCGGTGGTTGCGTTTCCTTGTATGAGTGTCCTGCGAGGATATTTCCAAGGTCAGCAAGATATGCGGCCTTCAGCGATTTCTCAACTGGTTGAACAAGCCCTTCGTGTTTTATATATGCTCTTAAGTGTCTTCATTATTATGAAGGTCATGAAGGGGGATTATTTGAGTGCAGTGATCCAATCGACTTTTGCTGCTTCAGTAGGGATGATCGGATCTTACGCTGTTCTGCTTTTTTATTGGTTCAAAGAGCGCCCCCGGGAAGAGTTGCAGCTCGAACGTAGCTTGAACAAAGTAACGATCGATACGAAAAAATTACTAATTGAAACAGTTAGACAAACGATTCCATTTATTTTATTGGGGAGCGGAATCACCTTTTACAAATTGATCGATCAAGTAACCTTTATTCATACAATGAAGGCCAATACGAATTTCAGTCATGATCAGCTAGTTGATTTATACGCATTATTCAGTGCGAATCCGGATAAACTGACCATGGTTGTAGTCGCGTTAGGAACTTCTTTGGCGTTGACGAGTTTGCCAATGTTGACGGAGCTATTTACCCAAAAACGCAGACCTGAGCTGGCGAAGCTGGTAAATACGAATATCCAGTTGTTTGCTTTTATTATGCTTCCTGCTGTTTTTGGGATGATCTTATTGGCATATCCATTGAATACCGTCTTTTATTCAGCAGATGTTCTCGGTAGCCGGGTACTAATGGTTGCCTGCTGGACAGGGCTTGTCTCAGCGTTGTTCATGATGTTGTCTACAACGCTGCAAGGAATCTCTCACAGCCGAATTGCTGTGAGGTATTGGTTGGCGGGATTGCTGTTAAAAATGGTAATTCAAGTGCCGTTGATTGAACTATTGGAAGTATATGGTCCTTTGGTGGCCACGTTTATTGGGTTGAGTTTAACTTGCGGTTTGTGCTTATGGAAATTAAGAAGAGTCGTACATGCAAACTATCAGCTAGCTTTTCGCCGCTGTGTGTTGATCTTGATCTTAACGCTTGTGATGTTGATCGTTGCGATCGTTGTTCGGCAATTAAGCTATCTTGCTTTTGATCCAGCTTCAAGATTATCGGCATTAATCATTTGTTTATTGACCGCGGGGAGTGGCGGATTGGTGTATTTCTATTTAAGTTTGAAGCTTCGCTTAGTTGATAAACTCGTCGGACCGCAAGCAAGAAAATGGCGTCGACGTCTCCGAATCAAATAGCACAATACCCCAGCTCCTTTACTAGAGCCGGGGTATTTTTTTGTTATAAATTAATGTTTGAATTCAAATTCTATAAAAATAATTTGCAAAATAATTCAAAAAGAACAAAAAGCTTTTTCTGGTTTTCTTTACAAAAAGATTTCAATGTTTCTAAAGATAATTTTTGTAATACAAGAGTAAAACAGTTACATCGGCTGGAAACGGCTTGAACACTAGGGTTTTATTAATGAGAATAAAAGTGATATATTTCAAAATGACACACTGATCGAAGTTTTGTTACATAGTTTTATGATCTTGTAATGAACTGTTACATTAATATTACCCATGAAATACAAAAGGATGGTAAAGTAACACTCGTAGTCAAGAAGACAGAAGAAAAAAGACATAAGAAAAATCGGAGGAAGTTACATAATGAAATTAGGGAAAACATTTCTTTTTAGTACAGTATTAGCAGCAGGTGCAGGTTTAGCGATGGGAGCTACAGACGCACATGCTTCAGAAACGTATACTGTAGAAGCAGGAGATACTTTATCAAAAATTTCTAACAAGTTTGCTGGTAACGACAGCTTAGTTGATGCGATTGCAAAAGCAAACAAAATTTCTAACGTAAACATGATTTTTGCTGGTCAAGAATTAACAATTGACAGCGAAGGTAAAGCAAACACTGCAGCTAAACAAGAAACGTTGGTTGTTCAAGAATCAACAGCTGTTCAAGAAACAACAGAAGCAGCACCTGTTCAAGAAGCAGCTCCAGCACAACAAGCAGCGGCGGCACCCGTTCAACAAACAGAAGCAGCACCCGTTCAAGAAGCGGCTCCAGCAGCAACTGCAGCGACAACTTCTTCAGCAAAAGAATGGATCGCTCAACGTGAATCAGGTGGCTCTTACTCAGCGACTAACGGTCAATATATCGGACGTTACCAATTATCATCTTCATACCTAAATGGTGATTATTCTGAAGCGAACCAAGAACGTGTTGCTGATCAATATGTAACTTCTCGTTATGGTTCATGGGAAGGCGCACAAGCTTTCTGGCAATCAAACGGTTGGTACTAAGATTTAAGATAATTCAAAGCCCAAGTCGCTGTGACTTGGGCTTTTTTGTTTATTTTTATTTGAGCGATCTAATTAAATGGATAAGCCGTTTGCCTTAGCAGTCAGCTGGCGCGCTGTGTTTGGATTACCAAAGTCCCGGCAAAGCTCGAACAGCTATTTTTTTATTGGTAAATGGGTGGGACAAATGCAATTCATAAGCATGCAGCATCAATCGTCCCTGCGGATGCTTACTATATAAGGGATCACCAATTAGCGGATGTCCGATACTAGCTAAATGCACACGGATCTGATGTGTTCTGCCGGTATCTAATTGGCAGAAGATCGCTGTTTGATTCGTTAATGGTTTCGCGACTATTACATGAGTGATAGCAGATTTTCCGCCTTTTGAATCAATCCTTCGTTTGCGTCGGTCGTGACGATCACGCCCGATTTTTTTGTTGATTGTCTGATCTTTTGGAAGATTGCCATGAACGACTGCTTGGTAACGACGATAGATCTTTTTCTGTTCCAGTAATCGACCTAAAATCGGCAATACGAACGGATTTTTTGCGAAAAGGATCGCTCCGCTCGTTTCTTTATCTAGACGATGGACAACATGAGGCTGGAAATCAGGCGCTAAATAGGCAGCTAAATGATTTAGCAAAGTGTCTCGTTCCTCTGGCTGATTGGGGTGTGTCTTCATGCCGTAAGGTTTATTAACGATAATTAAATGCTCGTCTTCATAAAGAACTTCGATATGTTTTTTATCGCCTAATAATAAGTTTCGTTCAGGATAATCGCTAGCTTCGAAGCTGACGGTGATAACATCACCAGGGTGAACCAACGATTGAAAATGACAGGGTTCTCCGTTGATCAAAAGGCTTTTGCGTGTCCGAAGGAAATGGCGGACTTTTCTAGGGACCAACCATTCTTGTTCTAACAGGTCTTTGACAGACATTTCAGCAGATTGATCAGGCAAAGTCATAGTGAATTTCATCAAGTTTCTTGCTCCTTTTTCATTTTTAATGGCTATCGCTGAGTGATCATATCGAAATATAAGAGGGATTGGCTTATTTTCTTTCCTCAACGAGTCAAATAAATGTATCAACTGGCTTATTGTATCACTTTTAATGGATATTTAAGAAAAAAATCAGCTTTTCCTTGATACCCCATGCTAGAATACTCTCAAGTGTGTATTGCATCCGTCTCAAGACCCAAGCTTTGAATAGATGATTTGTGATACACTGTGTCTGAAATTTGTATAGAATGGAGACCAAAAATGGATTTTCAGGAATTTTGGCGCAAATTTAAAAATGGTGCAAACGTTTTTTGGCAAAAGTTTCGCAGCGGTACAAAAACTTTTTGGCAATGGATCAAGCCCTACTTGATTCGTTTTCACCATTGGCGCAAACGTATTTGGAAAAAATATCATATCAATAAAATCTTGCTCTTATTAACACTTGTAGGTGTTTTAGTGATGAGTGTTTATCTATTTTTCTTAGCAAAATCAGTCAATGTGGAGACGCTGCAATCCAGCTTGAAACAATCGACGGTGATCTATGATGAAAAAAATGAACAAGCAGGCTCTCTCTACGGACAAAAAGGGACCTATGTCGAAAGCGATCAGATTTCTCCTTATTTAAAAGATGCTGTCGTTTCTACAGAAGACCGAAACTTCTATAGCCACCATGGTTTTGATATCAAGGGGATTGCGCGGGCGGCACTAGGGCTGGTGACTTCTGGTCATATTACTGGTGGAGGAAGTACCTTGACACAGCAATTGGCTAAAAATGCGTACTTAAGTCTTGATCAAACGCTGGAACGTAAAGCCAAAGAAATTTTTATGGCGATCGAGATTGAAAAGAAATATGATAAAGATCAGATTCTCACGATGTACTTGAACAATGCCTATTTTGGCAATGGTGTATGGGGCGTCCAAGATGCAGCGAGAAAATATTTTGGTGTGGATGCCAATCAACTGACAATTGGAGAAGCAGCTACCATCGTTGGGATGCTGAAGGGACCAAGTATTTATAATCCGATTGATAATTTAGAAAATGCAGTGAATCGCAGAAATACCGTACTTTCGGTGATGGTAGAAAACGGCAAGCTGTCCAAAGAACAAGAAGGTCAAGAGAAGGCGGTCGATCTTGGTTCAGAGCTGAACGACACATATTCTTCGGCTGATGCAGGCTATCGTTACCCTTCATACTTCGATGCGGTCATCGATGAAGCTGTAGAACGCTACGGAATGTCAGAGAAGGATTTGTTGAATAAGGGCTATAAAATCTATACGTCGCTGGATCAGGATTATCAAAAGCAAATGGAAGCCGTTTATGACAACAATGCAAACTTCCCAGCGAACGCTGCAGACGGGGTAATGCCGCAGTCTGCTTCAGTGGCGATGGATCCGAAAACCGGTGGCGTTCAAGCTCTAGTTGGTCGACGTGGCGAACATATTTTCCGTAGCTACAATTTTGCGACACAAATGCAGCGTTCGCCAGGTTCTACGATGAAGCCGTTAAGTGTTTACTCCTCTGCGTTAGAATCCGGCTATAAGCCTGACAGTGTGCTAAAGGATGAACCACAATCTTATTATAACGCGAAAAATTATGACGGCACCTATCAAGGGGAAGTTCCGATGTACCAAGCGGTTGCTCAAAGTTTGAATTTACCGGCAGTTTGGCTATTACATGAACTTGGCTTGAATAAAGGCTACAATAAGGCTCAAGAGTTTGGAATTCCTTTGAGCAAATCCGATAAATATTACGGCTTGGCTTTAGGCGGATTAGAAAAAGGAACTTCACCGATGCAGATGGCGGCGGCTTATGGCGCTTTTGCGAATGAAGGAAAAGTATATGAACCGCATTTAATTACGAAAATCATTGATTCAACCGGTGCTGTCATCGAAGACAATAGCTCACCAAAATATGAGCAAGTGATTTCAAAGGAAGTTGCCAATGCAATGACCAGCATGCTCTTAGGAACTTTCTCGAACGGTACAGCAGCTCAAGCTGCACCAGCCGGATTTACTGTTGCAGGTAAGACGGGCACGACCGAAACCAACTTTGATGCGAGCAAAGTCAATGACCAGTGGATTATTGGATACACGCCGAATGTCGTGATTTCTACCTGGTTAGGTTTTGAAAAAGTTAGTGAGACTCATTACTTAAGTGGAACGAGTGGATCGGAAGTTGGGCAAGTCTTTAAAGCAGAAGCGGAATCGATCTTGCCATACGCTGGTCAATACTCTTTCGATGTCGCGGATGCTTATGCAACGGGCGGACAAGTCGTGGCTGCTGATGAAGTGAATCAAGGAGCAGAAAATTCAGATACAAGTAAATGGCGTGAAGAGCTGAAAGACATCGGCGGGAAAGCCAGTGAAGGGGCGGCGAACTTCTTTGAAAAAGCCAAAGATGGCGCCAATAAATTGAAGGAAAAAGGCCAAGAATTGTGGCGGCAGTACCAACCAGGAAATTAGGGTGTGAACCCGTTTCCATTCATGTTACAATAGAAAAGTAACTTTTATAGAAAATGAGGGAATAAAAAAATGGCAAACATCTATGATTCAGCGAACGGATTAGAACGTGAAATCCGTGAACTACCAGAATTTAAATCATTAGAAGAAGCTTTCGCGGAACTAAAGAAAAACGAAACAGCTTATGCTGCTTTCAAAGATTTCCAAGCATTCCAACAAAGCCTGCAAGAAAAACAAATGCGCGGTGAAGATTTCAGCGACGAAGATGCTGCACAAGCACAAGCTTTAGCTGAAAAAGTTCAACAAGAAGAATTGATCAACGAATTAATGGTGAAAGAACAAGCTTTCAGCGTGATCATCAATGACTTGAACCGCATCATTATGACACCAATTCGTGAATTGTACGAAGGTTAATCAGAAATAGAAGCTGCGACGTTTTTAAACGTTGCGGCTTTTTTTGTACTTTGTCAGCTTACAAGAATCTTACAAGCAACGAATAAAAATGATAGATAGAAACAAATTAACGTTTTTTATCTAGAAAATTGCTATACTTCATGTCGTAAGGATGGCGAGAAAAGAATGAAAAAGAGGATTCTCATAGGTAGCGGTATACTGTTGCTGGCAATAGGGTGTTTGCTCGTTTGGCGTAGTCACCCGTTAGAGCTCCATGCCAATAAACGGCAAGAGTCAACAAGTGAAACAACGATAAACGCGACTAAAAAAACTGACGTTAAGCCGGAAAAGAAAGCAGCAATTGTTTTACCGGCGACTGAAAATAAAGAACTGGATAACTTTTTGGTCGATCAGCATTTTTCGGGAACGGCTCTGGTAGTTCGCAAAGGCAATGTAATTCTGAATCAATCGTATGGATTAGCGGATCAAGAGAAGCAAATCAAAAATACACCGACAACAAGGTATTACATTGGATCAGCACAAAAAGCAATCATTGCAACCGCGATTTTACAATTAGAACAGGCGGGAAAGTTGAAGCTTGAAGATCATATTATAAAATACTTGAAGGATTTTCCTAATGGACAACAAATTACGCTAAAGAATCTGCTCAATCATACAAGCGGGTTGGCTGGACGAACAGAAGGCAGTAAAGCAATCTTGCCGGAACAGATCATTCAAGAAATCGAAGCGGCAGGCAGTGATTCTGCGATAGGAACGTGGCATTATTCGGATAGCAATTATGCTGTACTGGCATATATCCTGCAACAGGTTAGTAAACAAAAGGCTCAAGAATATATTCAAGAGCACATTTTTAAACCGGCCAATATGCAAAATACTGGATTTTATCAAAGTGATGAAGCGATGACTGATTTAGCTGAAAGCTATAAGGAAAAAAATGGACGTATAGAAAAAGCGCAGTTACCTAATCTCACGCAATTGTTTGGGGCTGGTGATATCTATACTACGGCCACCGATTTCTATTTATTTGATCAAGCGTTGATGCAGGGAAAATTAATCGATGAGGTAGAAAAAAATAAAATGCTGACTGCCGGCAGTTCATCTACCTATGGAATGGGCTTTTATGTGAACCCAGGCAGTTATTCCAGTCATGGTGTTTTAGGCGGATTCAATACGATCAATACCTTTACTCATACGGGGTTGACCTTCATCATTTTATTAGCGAATACCAATCAGGTCCAGTCTTTAGGCCAGACTGCTGACCATATTTATGAAGTTCTCAATCAAATGGGATAGAAAAAGGTTAGAAGTGCAGCTCTTTTGAGCAGCATTTCTAACCTTTTTTGTTAAAAGAATTTTTTGAAACGTGCCATCAAGTCATTGATCTTCTCAGACTTAAGTAGCGTTTTGGCTTTCTCATAGTATTCGCCCAACTCATCTTTATGATCCTCGATAAGTTCCTTGGCCTTTTCAAGATTGCCTTCATTCAATAGTTCTTTGGCTTTTTTCATCAGTTCATCTTTGTTCATAAACTCACTCCTGTTCAGGTAGATTAATTCTAATTGAATTTTGCCAATTTTTCGAGTATTTGCTTTCAAAAAGGACTCTATAAATACGAACAAGTTTTCGTTTTTTTATGGTAAAATAAGTGAGATTGGATACTAGTCCAATTTTTCAATAACTAGTATTGAAAAATTTGGTTCATTAAAAATAGTTCTTATGCGACAACTAGGAGGAGAAAAAATGAAATTCCTACACGCGGCCGATCTGCATTTAGATCGTTCCTTTGAAGGATTGACTATCGTGCCAGAGCATTTTCAGAAGCAGTTGGCAACAGCCAACCAGAAAATGCTGCGGAATATTGTAGATATCGCGATCACAGAAGCTGTCGATTTTATTTTGCTGGTCGGGGACACGTTTCATCAAAACCGCCCCACGTTAAAAACGCAACGTTATTTCTTTCAAGAAATGGCACGTTTAGCCGTAGCTGAAATTCCGGTCTTTATGAATTTTGGCAATCATGATTTTTATCAAGCTGACCGGTATTGGTTTGCTTTTCCAGATAATATTCAGCTGTTCGACGACGAAGAAGTCGAAACGAAAAATTTTACCACGCCTACAGGTGAGCGGATAGCTATTACGAGTTTTAGTTATCAGCATTCTACGATCGAAACGGTGATGGCTGAAAAATTTCCTCGTAAAGGGGACGTTGATTTTCAAATCGGCATGTATCATGGTGGTCAGACGCCTTACGCGCCATTTCAGTTAAGTGAGCTATCAGCAAAGGGATATGATTATTGGGCGTTGGGCCACATCCATGTTCCGCAAATTTTATCGCAGCAGCCATATGTAGTTTATCCCGGAACGCCTCAGGGCCATACGCAAAAAGAAATGAATCTGGCAGGGGTGACGTTAGTAGAGAGCCAAGGAAATCAATTGCTTCCTACACCGGTTTCTGTTGAAGCCGTTCGTTGGGAGAAGCAGACATTATCTTTGGCGAAGGTTCGCCAGCCGAGAGAGATTTTTCCATTGGTTCGCCGTTTATCAGCAGAGATGCCAACATTATTACATTTGGAATTTAGCGATACAGAAAATTTAGGTGAAGAATTGGCTTATCAAGTAGCTTCTGGAGAATTGTTAGAGGCCTTACAGGAAGAAGTACCACAAGATATTTGTCTCTGGCAATTGACGTTGGCAGAATTACCGACGGAGCGGCCATACCTAGCTGTTGATAAAAATTTGGTTGATCAGCTAATCCAGACGTATCAACCGCCAGAAATTTTTAGCGAACTGCTAAGTGAATTAGAACAAAATCCGCAGCTGCATAAATTGATGGATCAAGAATTTAGAGTAGATACGATATCATTGTTAGAAAAAAAAATGGCGAAGAGCTATCGTTTCAGGAGGAATGCCGATGTGGATTAAAAAAGCTGAAATCACGAGCTTTGGCAAATGGCGCCAGCAAACCTTCCTATTTGAAGCAAAGAATCAATTAGTTTATGGGTTGAATGAAGCTGGGAAATCAACGTTGTATCAATTTATCCAAGCGATTTTATTTGGTTTTCCTGCGAAACGAAAAAAAGGACAGGACTATACGCCGAATGATGGCAGTGGTTTTGGCGGGCGCTTACTGATTGTTCATCCGACCTATGGCACGGTGACGATCGAACGGTATAAAGCCAAAAACAAGGGCAAAGCCAAAGTCTGGTTGGAAGATGGGCAGCAATGGGAAGAAGATTTGCTGGAAAAATTACTTTATCCTTTGAATCAACAGCTCTTTCGACAAGTTTTTACCTTTCAACAAGAACAGCTTCAACAATTGGATGTGCTGAGTGAAGAGAACCTTCATGAGGCATTGATTTCGTTAGGTCTATCCGGAAGCAATGAATTATTCGAGCAGCGTATGCGGTTGAAAACGAATTACGAAGGTATTTATCGCCCTCGTGGACGGAAACAACCATTGAACCAAGCGTTGCAGAATTACCAAAACCTGCAGCAAAAGATCAAAGAGAAAGAAGCGCAAGAAGCTGGGTTTCAGCAGCTTGTTCGCCAGGCTGATGAAGAAAAACGACAAGTAACGCAACAAGCTGCAAAGAATCGGAATTTGCAGGAACGACAGTTAGTTTTGGAACAACAGCGCATGAACTGGTCTAGTTATGCGGAGTTTTTAGAGTTACAGAGAACAGATCTACGCTTAGTAGCTAGTGAAGAAGAGCAATCGGCGCTTCAGACGTTCTATCAAGAATATCAGCAACTGATGAAAGAACAAGAAAAGCTGCATACAGCTTTACAGCAGCATAGCGGGAATCAAGAATCGGCACGCTACTATTTTTATTTAGAGAATGAGAATCGAATCCAGCAGTTATTGGCTGAAAGAGTCGCGATTGCCCGAATGCTGGATGAAGAACAGCGGATCTCAGTTAAACTAGCACAAGCTGGCGATATTCCGACAAAATGGCAACAAAGCCCGCCACGGACATTTGCTGATGAACAAGCAATTCAAAAGCTTTTCGCGCCGTTACAGGCACAGCAAAAAAAGCTGGAAGAGCAAAGGATTCGTTTGCATCTAGTCAAAGAACAACGGGATCAGGCAGAAGCCAGTCTCAATGACTATGAACAAAAGCATCCTGAGTTGTTCCATCGGAAAAAGAAACCACCATGGTTGTTTATCGCAGCTGGTGTAGGAGTGATAGCAGCAGTTTTACTACCTGCACCGTTACGCTATATTTTGATCGTGACAGTAGCGGCTTGTGGTATTGGCGGCGTATTGAAACAAAATAAACCGGCAAACAAAGATGCGTGGCAGGAGAAACTTGGTCAATTGGATGTTTACGAAGGTCAAGTCGCGGAAATGACAGACAAGATCGCCAAAGGACAGCGAACAGCGCAACATTTATTTGATCAGATCCAAAATGAGCTGCATCAGAGAAGCCTAGCCAGTGGTGAAAATGAGTTTGCGGTCGTGCAAGAAAACCAGCGGGCTCAAAATTATCTTGCACAGCTTCAGACAAATTTGGAACTTCAGCAACGGCAAGCCTTGTTGCGGCAGAATTTGATGCAGCAGGAACTGCAATTTGAGTTTTTAACAGAATGGCTGCCGCTGCATGAAAAAAATCTATCTGAAAAACTTTCAACGCTGGAGCACTTTGCTAATGAGATGGAGCAGATTCGTTTTGCGCAAACCTATCAAGAAAATACTGTTCTTCAGCAACGAATTCATGAGACACAAAAGCAACAGCAGCAGTTGCTAGATCAGCATCAATCCTTGTTAGAACGTTTGAAAATGGCGTACCCATCAGAGATTCCGGCATTTTTACAACGGGAATCAGAGGTAAGCCAAAAGCAAGCGCGATTAAATGAATTAACAAAGAGTGTCGCTCCGCTGTATGAACAGGAGACGACGTTTGCAGAAATTGAAGAAGCCTTGCGTATTTTACACCAGGAAATTCAAACGAGCGAAAGACAGCTGCATCACTTACAGGAGCAGGAACAACGCTCGCGTTTGCAGATTCAACAAATGCAAGCCGACGGTACATTAGATAGCCTTTACCAGCAGGCGAGTCAGCAACGAGCGCTGGTTGAAAAATTAACGACGGATTATGCGACAGCAAAATTAGAAAATCAATTATTACAAGATATAGCCACTGAGTTGTCAGAACAGCAATTGCCGGAACTATTAAAACAGGCGACAAGCTATTTTCAAGAGTTGACTAATCAAGCTCATAGCTGTTTAGATTTTTCAGAAGGAGTGTTAACTGTCGACCAGTTGAGTATTTACAATCTTTCAACAGGAACGAAAGATCAGGTCATGATGGCCTTTCGTTTTGCTTATCTTGCATTGCAGCAAAAGCATCCATTGTGTCCAGTGATCATTGATGACGGCTGGTTGCATTACGACCATCAGCGAAAATACCAATTCGCTAAACTATTACAGCAATTTAGTCAAAATTATCAAGTCATTTGTTTGTCATCTGACCAAGAAATGGTAAGCTATTACCAAGAGCTTCACCAGCCAGTCTGGGAATTGAAGGGAGTCCAACGATGAAAAAAATCAAAGAATTAACAGTCGACGAGCAGTTTGAAATGTATGTATTGATCAAAAATGCCGATGTCCGTCTAGCTAAAAACGGAAAAAAATTTATCGCGTTTACTTTCCAAGATACTTCTGGAACAGTGGATGGAAAATTTTGGGATGCATCTGAAGAAGAGATCAAACGTTATAAGGCGGGGCAGGTCGTTTTATTAAATGGCAAGCGGGAGCTGTATCAAGGAAATCCGCAGGTCAAGATTATGCATCTGCATACTACCAAAACGGATGAACCGAACGATCCGGCACTGTATATGGAACGTGCACCAATCAAACGTGAGGATATGGAAGAAGAGTTCAACAAAACATTATTCGAAATCACTAATGCTCATTGGAATCGGATCGTTCGTTTCTTGCTAAATAAATACCAAAAGGAATTTTTCGAATTTCCAGCAGCGAAGCGCAATCACCATGCGTTTGCTGGAGGCTTAGCTTTTCACACGCTAACGATGCTGCGTTTAGGCAAGGCGATCGCGAAGGAATACCCGCAGTTAAATACATCCTTGCTTTATGCAGGAATCATTATTCATGACTTAGGCAAAGTGATCGAGCTGACTGGCCCTTCTTCAACGGAATACACAGTAGTAGGAAACCTTGTGGGGCATCTTGTTTTGGTAGATGAAGAAATCACCAAGGCGTGTGCTGAATTGAAGATCAATGATGCGGATGAGGATATCGTAATTTTGCGTCACATGGTATTATCCCATCACGGTCTTTTAGAATATGGTTCACCGGTACGTCCGCGTATTATGGAAGCGGAAATCCTACATCAAATCGATAATATCGATGCCTCGATGCAAATGATGTCTAGTGCAGTGAAAAGTGCTGAACCAGGAACGTATACAGAGCGCATTTTCGGAATGGATAATCGCAGTTTTTATGTACCAAAAGACGTTTAAAGTCGAGCATGTCGCAAATTGTTTGCGGCATGTTTTTTGTCACGCCGATTTTTTACTAGATGTGTATGGAGGGGAACTAATGATTATTGAAACAAACCGACTCTATCTTCGTGAACTGCAGCAATCGGATAGCGGGTCTCTGAGTAAAATTTTACAGGATGAACAAACGATGTATGCTTATGAGGGTGCCTTCGATGATAATGAAGTTCAAAATTGGCTAGATAAGCAAATCGAAAATTATCGCCGAGATGGATTTGGCTTATGGGCGGTCATTTTAAAGGAAACTGATGAGATGATTGGACAATGTGGCGTAACGTGGCAGGACTTTTCTGGCCGCAAAGTTTTAGAGATCGGCTATTTATTTCAACGAGCATTCTGGCACAAAGGTTATGCTGTCGAAGTAGCCAGGGCGTGCAAGAAGTTCGCTTTCGAGAAATTAGAGGCGGAGGAAGTTTTTTCGATTATTCGTGACACGAATATAGCGTCGCAAAAAGTTGCGAAGAGAAATGGCATGGCTCGCAGAGGGGAGTTTATTAAGCATTACCGCGGAGTAAACATGCCTCATTACGTTTACTCTATTCAAAAATAACTTGCGTCTTAGACTGTAGATAACATCCATTTTACGGATATTATCTACAGTCTTTTTTCATAAAAAGGAGCAATGCTTCAAAATAATTTAAGAGATTATAGCTTTTAATGTTCAAAACCGACTTAAAATGGAAGTCGTGTTAAGATAAACATAGAGTAGAACAGCATATTTTTTGCTGTAAAAACAGCGTTGGTTACAAATGAGATGAGGTGAAACCGGATGAAAAAAAAAGAAGAAGTTCAAACGGTGGAGGAAAATTTTGATGATGTTGAGATTCCAGCAGGATTAGAGGGTTTAACGACTTCCGAAGTTCAGCAAAAAATAGAAGAAGGACAAATCAATCAAATTGAAGATAATCTATTAAAGTCAGACAAAGAAATTATCAAAGAAAATACGATCAATATCTTTAATATTCTAAACTTGGTGTTGGCCTTATTGGTGCTCTTAGTAGGGTCGCCGAAAAATACCTTGTTTTTCGGAGTAGTTGTCATTAATACGCTGATTGGGATCATTCAAGAATTACGAGCAAAACACACGATTGACAAATTATCGGTCTTAGCTAAGACGAAAGCGGCTGTTTTACGAGAGGGACGCTTGCAGCAGATTGATCAGGAAGAAATTGTTTTAGGCGATATTCTTTATTTACGAAACGGCGATCAGGTTCCGGTAGATGGCGATCTATTAGCTGGTGAGGGCGTGGAAGTCGATGAATCGCTGCTGACAGGTGAGGCGGATCGTGTACAAAAAGCTAGGCGTGACAAGTTATTCAGCGGCAGCTTTGTAACCGCTGGTGAATGTTTTTATCGAGGAACTGCTGTAGGCAAAGATAATTTTGCAGAGCAATTAACGAGTGAAGCAAAAACAAAAAAGACAGGCAATTCGGAATTGACGAAAGTCTTGAGCCGGATGATCGCTGTTTTAACGATCGTAATCATACCTGTGGGGTTGGGGCTTTTTTATAGTCAGTACCAAGCCTCGGATTCGATCAAACAGGCTGTTTTAGGAACCGTTGCCGCGTTAGTCAGCATGATTCCAGAAGGATTGATGCTGTTAACAAGTGTGGCATTTGCAGTAGGTGCAGCAAATTTGGCGCGGAAAAAGGTTTTAGTTCAAGCATTGCCGTCCATTGAGACGTTAGCACGGGTCGATGTGATCTGTTTGGATAAGACCGGTACGATCACCGACGGTACATTGAAATTTGAACAGGCGCTGCTAGAGGATATTTCGGATAATCGCTTAAATGAAATCATGGGAGCACTGCTTTATCATCTGAAGGATCAAAATGCAACGGCGAAAGCCCTGCGGGAAGCATTTCCAGCGATTGATTCTTGGCAGGCGGAAAAAGTCGTCCCCTTTTCTTCTGCGCGAAAGTGGAGCGGAGCAACGTTCAAAAATCAAGGTAGCTTCGCGTTCGGCGCGCCAGAATTCATTTTTAAGGACATGTCCTCTGACATGCAGAATAAGATTCAGCCTTATCTAGAGGACGGACAGCGTGTTCTTGTTTTAGTGGAATACCCGGGGACTTTAGAAGAGGAACTGGTATATGAACCGCAACTATTAGCGACGCTGATCATCTCAGATAATTTGAGAGAAAATGCACGTGAGACCTTCGGCTATTTTGCCAAACAAGATGTACAACTGAAAGTAATTTCCGGAGATCATCCGTTGACTGTTTCGAAGATCGCTCAGAAAGCTGGAATCAAAAATGCTGAAGTGTTTATTGATATGTCGAGCCTAGAAGAACCGATCGATTATAAAGCGTTAGTAAACAATACGACTGTTTTCGGGCGAGTGACGCCAAAACAAAAGCAATCATTGATTCACACACTGAAAGCAAACCATACTGTCTGTATGACAGGTGATGGAGTCAATGATGTACTGGCATTACGTGAAGCAGATATCGGTGTAGCGATGGCAAATGGAAGCAGCGCTGCAAGAGCCGCTTCGGATGTCATTTTACTAGATTCCGATTTCGCTCGGATGCAAAATGTATTAAACGAAGGGCGGCGAGTCATTAATAATATTGAACGTGTCGCATCAATGTACTTGGTTAAAACAATCTATTCATTGATATTGGCTGTGATCTTCATGATCATCGCGAGTCCCTATCCTTTCCAACCAGTCCAACTAACGCCGATCAATGCGTTGACAGTGGGTATTCCTTCCTTCTTCTTGGCCTTAAAACCAAGCTATGAACGAATCAAAGGAGACTTCCTAAATAATATTTTACGCGTTTCTTTACCGGGCGCATTGACAGTTGTCAGCGCAATAATGATCATTCAGTTGGCCGATGTATTGTTTAATCTGGATTATCAGGCGACATCAACAATGTCCGTCTTTTTGACAGGCTGTGTCGGGCTGCTGGTCTTGTATAAAGTTTCTTTCCCGTTAGATAAGAAAAAGATCGCATTGATCGCTGTATTGAGCACTGCGTACCTAAGCTGTTATCTATTCTTTAGAGAGTTCTTTGATTTTGATAAACTTTGGAATCGAAATTTGTTTTTCGTCATCCCCTTGACCTTTGGAATTTATTGGCTGTTTAGAGGGTTGACCTTTGTAATGGATCATTTGGTCGATTGGAGAATTCGTTGGAAAAAGAAACGACAAGCGAAAAAAAATCCGCGGTCACGTGTCATTTAAAATAGTATGATTTACTTAAATTGATAAATTTTCCCGGAAAAGGCTTTCTTTTCCGGGATTTTTGGTATAATAAACTAAAAGTAGAGATGAAGGATGTAGTTCTACTTCTTGCTTCAGCATGATTAGTAGAATGGTATGCGTACGAGAATCATTTGAATTTTTACGTTAGAAAAATTCATAAGCTATTTATGAGTTAGCTCAATAATAGCTAGTTGGATGGTATACGGCATGAAAATCAGACATATTTTTCTGGAAGAAAAATAGATACATTAAAAGGAATAAGGAGGAATTCATCAATGGAGTTAACAAAGTTGCAAAATGGTTCAGATATTCGTGGAATCGCTATCACGGCTGAGGACAAAGTAAAAAACCTGGGTACTGAGGAGGCACGCTTGATTGCGAATGGAATTCTTAATTGGTTAACGGATAAAGGCGTGAAGCGTCCATTTAAAATCGGAATCGGACATGATAGCCGTTTGACCGGGCCTGAATTGAAGGGCGTGATGGTAACTATTTTTGAAGCAGCTGGTTGTGAGGTTTTGGATTTTGGTTTAGCGACAACGCCTGCTTTGTTTATGGCGACACAGTTTGAAGAGTTCGCTTGTGATGCTGGAATCATGTTGACGGCGAGTCATCTGCCGTTTTATTTCAACGGTATCAAGATTTTCAGTCAAGCTGGCGGCGCGGAGAAAAGTGATATTGCTTACATTTTGACTCACACTGAAGCGAGTGAAGGAGCGGCTGGACGAGTGGCGCAGGCTGATTTATTGTCTCGTTACGCGGCAGATCTTGTCGAGAAAATTCAACAGGGCAGCGGCAGCGAGCAGCCATTAACAGGCATGAAAATCGTTGTTGACGCTGGAAACGGCGCTGGCGGGTATTTTGCTGATAAAGTACTAGCAGTTCTTGGTGCTGATATTAGCGGATCACAGTTTTTAGAACCTGACGGGAACTTCCCAAACCATATTCCTAATCCAGATAATAAAGAAGCGATGGCTAGCATCAAGCAAGCGGTGCTGGATAATCAAGCGGATCTTGGTGTGATTTTCGATACCGATGTCGATCGTTCGGCGATCGTTTCGAAAGATGGACAAATGATTAATCGAAATAATTTGATTGCGGTCTTATCGGCAATCGTCTTGCAAGAACATCCAGGCAGTACGATCGTGACCAACTCACCCACATCAGATCATTTGAAAAACTTTATTGAAGAAAAAGGCGGCAAACAGTATCGTTATATCTCTGGGTACCGCAATGTTATCAATAAGGCGATTGAGTTGAATGAAGAAGGCATCGATTGTCAATTAGCGATCGAGACTAGCTCTCACGCAGCTTTCAAAGAAAATTATTTCTTAGATGATGGTGCGTATGTGATCGCGAAGGTGCTAATGCTGCTGCCAAAATTGCAGCAGGAAAATCGTGAACTGACTGACTTGATGGCAGAGTTGGAACAACCAGTGGAAACACTAGAGATTCGCTATACAATCAGCGGAGAAGAGTATAAAGAGGCTGGACAACAAATGATCGAAAAATTCCGAACGGAGTTGCCGAAACAAACAAGCTTTGCGGAGAATTCTGAAAATCAAGAGGGTGTACGTTTCTCCGTCACTGATCCTTACGGAAAAGGTTGGATGTTATTGCGTCTGAGTTTGCATGAACCTTTGTTGGTAATGCAGGTAGAGAATGATCAAGCAGATCAAATTCAGAAGCAATTACCGATTTTCCGTGAAATCTTAGCGCAAGATACGAAGATTGATCTGACGAAACTTGATCAACAATTGAATAAGTAAGATTACTTGCAAAATAAGCCCCTTCGT
>NZ_JBIORZ010000003.1:0-484393 GCF_051714485.1 Enterococcus sp. AZ128 | reverse complement strand
TTGAAGTTTTTTTCGAAGAAAATGTCGTCATCGCTTTATGCGACTTTGATAGAATAACTGAAAGTCAGCAATCTGTCAATAACAATCGTAAGTGTTCTAAGTTTGCTTTCGCCGTTTCAGAACATAAAATAATATAACAGTTTTATAACGCCGGGTCAACAAAAAAAAGAGGATTCGATTAACTTTTTTCAAACACGATGAATAATTACGGAAAGAAGCATTTTGTTCGCTTTTTTCTGTTGCAAGACGCATTTCGGAGCGCTCTCAAAGAAAAACTTTCGTCATTCTATTTTTGATTTTTCCTTAACTCCTATCACTGCCTTTCGCCTTCTTTTCATTTCTTTGGTAAAATGATGAAGTAATAATATTTATATGGACGGAGGAACATTAAATGAAAGTATTAGTTGCAGATGACGATAAAGAAATTGTAGATCTACTGAGTATTTATTTGCATAACGAAGGCTATGAAGTCGTTAAGGCATACGATGGTAAAGAGGCATTAAGTAAATTACGTACAACAAATGATATCGATTTATTATTATTGGATATTATGATGCCAGTAATGGATGGCATGCAAGTTGTTAAGGAATTGAGAAAGGAATCCCAAATTCCTATTATTATGTTAACAGCTAAAACTACTGACATGGATAAGATTAAGGGCTTAGTCGCTGGGGCAGATGACTACGTGACAAAACCGTTTAACCCTTTAGAAGTTATGGCACGGGTGAAATCTTTATTACGTCGCACTAAGATGCAAATCGCAGAGGACCAACCAGATATTCTTGAGATTCAGTCATTAATTATTAATAAAGATTCTCATGAAGTGAAAACAGTCGACGGTAAAGAAATACAACTGACCGCTTTAGAATTCGGTATCCTTTATTTGCTAGCGAGTCATCCAAATCGTGTTTTTAGTGCCGATGAAATTTTTGAACGGGTTTGGAAACAGGAAAGTATTGTATCTGCCAAAACGGTCATGGTTCATGTCAGCCACTTACGTGATAAGATCGAAGAAGCGACTGATGGTGAAAAAGTGATCCAAACCGTTTGGGGTGTAGGCTATAAGATTGATGCAAAATAATTTAGAAAAGAAAAAAAGAGTTACTCTTACTTCAAAGGAAGTTAGCGAGTTAATAGCTGAAGGAATCGTTACTATAATCTTATTACTTCTATTAAATGTAGCGATTATGGTACTTTTTACTCAGATGCTCAATAATTCGCCTGATTTAACGGATGCAATATATCGTTCAAAAGATATATTCGCTAACAACCTTGGTAGTGATATTTTTTGGAGCGGGCGCAATTTTGTTATTCCTTTCTTCATCATCATTGATGTACTTATTGTCTTTTGGCGTCTAATCAGACGATATCGTCAAATGCAGTTACGCCATATAATTAATGAGCTGCACTACATTGCCAGCGGAAATTACGATTATCGAATTCCTTTTGAATTACGCGGTGATCTTAGCAAAGTTGTAGACAGCATTAATGGTTTGGTCGACAGTACTGTCGCGGCTATTGAAGATGAAAGAGAAATCGAAAAATCTAAAGATGAATTGATTACAAATGTCAGTCACGATATACGCACGCCCTTGACCTCAATTATTGGATACCTTGGTTTGATTGAAGACGGTCAGTATCAAAATGCTGATGAAATTCTTAAGTATACAAGTATCGCATACAAAAAGGCAAAGCAAATGAAGTCCTTAGTTGAAGATTTATTTGAATATTCTAAGGTTCGACAACCTTCTGTTCCGGTCAATAATGTTTCTTTTGACATGGTCCAGCTGTTAGAACAGTTAGCCGCTGATTTTGAATTAGAAGCAAAAAAGAAGAATATTCAAATTCAAGTTGACACAAGAGAAAGCCAACTGGTGATGGATGGTGATACAGAGAAGCTTGTTCGCGTCTTCAATAACCTAATTACCAATGCACTAAAATACGGTACCGAGGCCAACAAGATTGTTATTGAGATCGAAAAAGCGAAAAATGAAGCTGTAGTTACCGTTAAAAACAACGGCTCTCCCATTCCTAGAGAAGCTCTAGATCAATTATTCGACCGTTTTTATCGCGTAGACGGTTCCCGCTCTCAAGAAATCAGCGGTACTGGCTTAGGCCTAGCAATTGCTCAAAATATTATTAATCTTCACGGTGGGTATATTTACGCTCAATCAAATGATGATTGGACTTCGTTCATTATTCATTTACCTCTTTATAAAAATCAGGTAAAGGCCTTTCCAGATAATCATTGACTTTAAAATTTTGATTGCTTATACTAAGCTCAATAACACATGCAGGAAACCAAGTACATAAGTATGTTTTTTCAGAGAGTTGATGGTCGGTGTAAATCAACAAAACAACTTGTAGAAATCCAGTTTCGTAGTCTGCGTTTTTTGAAAGAGAAACCGAGTGACGTCGTTATCCGTCGTTCAAGTGCAGCATATGCTGAATTTGGGTGGTACCGCGAAATTCAACACCGTTTCGTCCCTATTTACGGGATGAAACGGTGTTTTTTTATTTTAAAGGAGGAAAAAAACAATGCTAGATGTAAAAACGATTCGAAACAATTTTACAGAAGTAAATGAAAAATTAGCTAGCCGGGGAGTAAAAGAAGAAGTGTTAAAACGTTTCTTAAAACTGGATGAACAACGCCGACAGCTACTGGTAAAAACAGAAGAATTGAAAAAAATTCGGAATGATGTTTCAAATGAAATTGCAAAATTGAAACGCGAAAAAAATGACGCTACTAACAAAATTGCAGAAATGAAAGAAGTCGGAGTAACAATTAAAGACTTTGATACTCAAGTAAACGAGATTGATATGCAGTTAACAGATATTGCAACAACTTTACCAAACTTACCACATGATTCTGTACCAATTGGTGAAGACGAAGATGATAATGTAGAGGTTCGTCGGTGGAGCGCTCCTAATCAATTCTCTTTTGAACCAAAACCTCATTGGGAGGTCGCTGAGGATTTAGATATCTTGGATTTCGAACGTGGTGCAAAAGTATCTGGAAGTCGTTTTGTTTATTACAAAGGTTTAGGTGCGCGATTAGAGCGTGCTGTTTACAATTTTATGTTAGACGAACATGTTTATGAACAAGGCTACACCGAAATGATTACGCCTTATTTAGTAAATAGCAAAGCAATGTTTGGTACAGGTCAATTTCCAAAATTTAAAGAAGATGTTTTTCAAGTGGAAGATCGTGATTTAACATTGATTCCAACTGCAGAGGTTCCATTAACAAATTATTATGCTGACGAAATCTTAGATTGGAAAGATTTACCTATTTATTTCACAGCCTTATCTCCTTCTTTTCGTTCTGAAGCAGGTAGTGCCGGACGTGATACTCGCGGTTTAATACGATTACATCAATTCCATAAAGTAGAAATGGTAAAATTTAGTGACAAAGTGTCTTCTTATGATGAACTAGAAAAAATGACTCAAAATGCTGAAATTTTATTACAAAAATTGAATTTACCATATCGCGTCATCACATTGTGTACTGGAGATATGGGATTCTCGGCTGCAAAAACCTATGACTTAGAAGTATGGGTGCCTGCCCAAAATACTTATCGTGAAATTAGTTCTTGTTCAAATTGTGAAGACTTCCAAGCACGTCGAGCTATGATACGTTATCGTGATGAAGATGGCAAAGTACAATATGCACATACGTTAAATGGTTCTGGCCTGGCTGTTGGTCGAACAGTGACCGCTATCCTAGAGAACTATCAAAATGAGGATGGGTCCGTTACAATCCCAGAAGTTCTAGTACCGTATATGGGTAATGTAAAAGTCATTAAAAAAGAAAAATAATAGCCGGTCCCTTCTTAGAAAAAAATTTCAACTGTTATTTCAAATATTCCTATTAATTCTGAAAGTAACACTAAAAAAAACAGCGACTTCACTTTTGCGAAGTCGCTGTTTTTTATTAAGGTTATTAAACTCTTATTGTTCAACTGAATAATTTGGTGCCTCTTTAGTAATTTGAACGTCATGAGGATGGGATTCTTTTAAACCATTACCGCTCATTTGAACAAATTGTGCATTTTCCCTTAAATGACCTAAATCTCCTGCACCAACGTAACCCATTCCAGCTTTCAATCCACCAATCATTTGGAAAATAATATCCGCTGCAGACCCTTTGTAGGCCACACGTCCTTCAATGCCTTCAGGAACTAATTTATTCGCTTCATTGACACCACTTTGGAAATATCGATCACTAGAACCTTTTTCCATCGCACCTAAAGAACCCATTCCACGATATGTTTTGAAACGACGACCTTGATAAATTTCAAATTCACCAGGAGATTCATCTGTTCCAGCCAGCATTGAACCAAGCATAACCGCGTGTCCGCCTGCTGCTAAAGCTTTTACGATATCTCCAGAATATTTAATTCCCCCATCAGCAATAATGGCCTTACCATATTGACGCGCAACAGAAGCTGCATCGTAAATTGCAGTCAATTGAGGAACTCCTACACCAGCAACAACTCGTGTTGTACAAATCGATCCAGGTCCGATACCGACTTTTACTACATCCACGCCAGCATCATATAGAGCTTTTGCTCCTTCCGCTGTAGCTATATTTCCTGCAATTAAAGTGGCTTCAGGGAATGTTTCGCGAATTTCACGAATTTTCCGTAAAACGCCAGCACTATGTCCATGAGCTGTATCAATTACGATACCATCAGCACCAGCTTTTAACAAAGCCTCTGCCCGCTCAAAAGTATCACTAGTAACACCTACTGCTGCCGCTACTAATAAACGACCGTGCTCATCTTTCGCTGCATTCGGGAACTCGATGACTTTTTCGATATCTTTGATTGTTATCAGACCGCTTAAGCGTCCTTCTTCATCAACAATCGGTAATTTTTCAATTTTGTGTTTCTGTAATGTTTTCTCAGCATCTTGCAATTTAGTACCTACTGGTGCAGTCACTAAGCCGTCTTTAGTCATGACCTCATGAATTGGGATGTCATAATTTGTTACAAAGCGCATATCTCTATTCGTGATGATACCCACCAATTTCCGGTTTTCTAAAGTTTCTACGATTGGCACACCACTAATACGATAGCGGCTCATTAAATCTTCAGCATCTTGTACTTTATGTTCAGGCGTTAAGAAAAACGGATCAATGATCACACCACTTTCTGAACGTTTTACTTTACGAACCTCATCTGCTTGGGCAGCAACACTCATATTTTTATGGATGACACCAAGCCCACCTTGTCGGGCCATAGCAATTGCCATTTTACTATCGGTCACCGTATCCATACTTGCACTCATTAACGGAATATTTAGTTTGATATTTTTCGCCAATTGTACACTCATATCCACTTCATTTGGCAATACATGACTCTCCGCCGGTATCAACAAAACATCATCAAAAGTTAGACCCTTTTTTGCAAATTTCGTTTCCCAATTAGACATTGTTCGTTACCACTCCCCAGAATTATTTTTATTAAAAAAACTAACAGAATGAACGAGTGAAGTCAACAACTTGTGCGAAAATCCTCATATAACCTTTATTTTTCTGAAGTATCAAAGCTTTTTTTTAGGAACCCATTAGTTATCTCGCTATCTTCATTGATAAATTGATAAGTTGCTTGATTTGTATCGTTGTCACGAATTAGATAAAAACCTTCTTTATTTGTAAAATCATCCAGATGTATTATCGTGTAACGCTCACCAACTTGTTGTATCCCTTTAAAAATCCCACGCAGCAATATTTTAGCCTGGTGAATATTTTCTTGCCGTTCTTGTGCCTTCACAACTGCTGAAGTTAATGTATATCCTTCGTCTAAAAACTGTTTGATTATTTCAACCTTGATCACCATTGGTAATTTGAATTTTCGATTGCCACTTTTTTCACCTGTAGAATTAATGTAGCCTCTTTGTTCCCAATAACGAATTTGTCGTGGTGAAATACCAGTTACCTTACTTAATTCACTGATACCTACTAATAAATCATCACTTTCTAGGAGCTGTTTAACAGTATTATTCTTCACAACATATCCTCCTCTTCAATCTAAAATTATACTTTCGTTAACAACTATGTCAAGAAAGTTGACAAAAAATACAACTAGCAGTAAAGTAACAAACGAATATTTATTATTTCTGAAAATTTTCAAAAAGAGAGAAGGCGTAAGATCGTGAGCAGTAATACGATCGATATTTATGGAAAACCCTACAATCGTACCCTATTAGTTGTTGTACTATTGATAGGAACATTTTGTACTGTATTAAACCAAACATTGTTAACAACAGCTTTTCCAACACTAATGAAAGCTTTCGATATATCTGCTTCCAGTGTTCAATGGCTAACAACTGGCTTCTTACTAGTAAACGGGATTATGATTCCGATCAGCGCATGGCTGATTAATAAATTTAGTTCAAAAAAATTGTATCTAACTGCAATGACGATTTTTTTGATTGGTACAATTACTTGCTTTGTCGCTCCAAGCTTTTCAATTTTGTTAATAGGACGTTTGATACAAGCCGCTGGTGTCGGTATTTCAATGCCCTTGCTTCAAAACATCATGCTTTCGATCTTCCCGCCGGAAAAACGTGGATCTGCAATGGGTATGGCAGGAATTGTTATCGGACTCGCTCCAGCTTTAGGTCCCACCCTTTCAGGTTGGATCATTGATCATTATACTTGGCGCGATCTTTTCGGCATGGTAATCCCAATCGTTATTTTAGTTTTAGTGTTGGCTACCTTTTTAATGAAAAGCGTTATTCAATTATCTAATCCACGCATTGACATACTGTCAGCTCTACTATCAACAATTGGTTTTGGAAGTTTGCTTTACGGCTTCTCTTCAGTTGGTAATGATGGGTGGAATAGCACTAAAGTTATCGTTTTTTTGATCATTGGAGTATTAGTAATCGGACTATTTGTATGGCGGCAGCTACATTTGGAACACCCTTTTTTAGAACTACGTGTATTTAAGTCGTCTGTCTTTACAATTGCTGCTATTTTAAGTGGTGTGGTCAATATGGCGATGGTAGGAGCCGAAATGGTCCTTCCTTTATATATTCAAAATATTCGTGGGGAATCAGCTTTCCATTCTGGATTAATGTTATTACCCGGAGCCTTGATTATGGGGTTAATGATGCCTATTACTGGAGCTATTTTTGACAAATATGGAGCAAAACGTTTAGCGATCAGTGGAATGCTAATCTTAACAGCTGCTACTCTGCCATTTGCATTCTTAACATCTGAAACACCAATTGCTATGATTGTTATCTTGTATGCTATGCGAATGTTTGGTATCTCAATGGTCATGATGCCTGTTACTACTTCTGGGATGAACGCTTTGCCAATGGATTTAATTAGTCATGGAACAGCGGTAAATAATACTTTCCGCCAAGTTGCAAGCTCAATCGGAACAGCTATATTGATCAGTGTGTTGACTAATGTTACAAAAGATAATTTGCCAGCAGCACATTTACTAAAAACTTTACCATTATCGTACAAAAATCAAGCAATTAACGCTACCTTGTCTGGTTATCATGCAGCTTTCTTTACCGCTGTAATCTTTGGTATCATCGGTTTCATCATCACCTTCTTCTTGAAATCCGATAAAAAAGTCGAGGGAGGTATAGCAAAATGATTTTCGCTATAACGATCATCAGTGTATTAGCTTTTGCTTTAACAAATATTTTTGCAAAAAAGACATGGCAAACAATTTTTTCAATATTATTCGCGACAATCTTCCTAGTTAGTTTAGGTTTCATTATCGCTAATGATCATTATCATTTTGGTATGAAAAAGTTCACCGAGACTACCACTCAGACTCTGACTTCTACATCTGGTAGTAAGAATATAAATATGCTGCTTTATCAACCGCTCGGTAATGGAACGGAGAAGATCTATTTATATAAAACCAATGAAGCTCAGAAAAAACCTAAAAGAACTGGGACAGATCACATTGAAAATGTCATTAAGAAAAATCAAACTAAAACACAAGTACAGACAGATAAAACATATTGGATCTATAATAGTGCTACTGCTAGATTCTGGTTTGGGCTTTCTAGTAAAAAACATCAGCTAATTAAAGAAAAAAATACTTTCAATATTCAAAAAGATTGGCTAGTTTTAAGTACTGATCAAGCAAAAAAGTTAGAAAAATTAGTTTCTGAAAATGGATCATCTATGCAAAATGAAGCTAAAAATTATATTCATGAAAAAGTTGAAGCTGCTCTGGTTCAGAATCCAACGATGGATCAAACAACACAGCAGAGAATTATCCAAGACGCTACTCAAGAATATCAAAAACAAGCAATAGTAAAATTAGTTTCTGAAGCAACAAAATAAAAAGAGGAAGCAGGCTTCATTTGAGCCTTGCTTCCTCTTTCTATCTACGTGGTGCAGTTGCTAAACTACTAATAATCCCAAAACGTTTTTTCAAATAATAACGCACTGCTAAAGCAAGAGCCGATAAAACAACCATAACCATTGGATCTAGGACTGGATTCAATGACGTTGGCAGTAATGCTGCTCCATTGAAGACTAAGAACCACACAATAGTAACTGATGCTAACATAAGTATCGTCTTCCAAGTTTTTGGTTTTTTCGTTTTATCTGCACCAGGTTGTTCAAACTGGTAAACAAATAAATACATCATGTAAAATACCAGTCCGCAGACAGCCGAAGCCACAATCAATGTTGTTAGACCGTATGTGACCGTTGGTGTTCCACGTGAAACAAACAATCCCATAATACCAGCAACAATTCCTAATAGACCAAATAATAACAAGAAATTATCCAACCACATCAATGAAGCTGTCGTTGATTTTTTCTGTTCAGCCGGTTTATTAACAATCGCATCTAGTCTTTCTGAAACTGTACCAAACAATTGTCGTGCCGTTTTACCAGATTTCTGTTCTTCAACCAAGATTGGCAGCATTTCATTTAAGGCTACGATGGTTTGTTCATCCGTCAAGTTCGCTGCTTTTAAAGCCTTTTTTAAGTCAAAAATGTATTGCTCGTTACGCTTAGTCAGCCTCTCTTCAAGTTGAACATTTTCTGCTTGCAACGTTTGTAACTTTTCTGGTTCCATTGTTTCTTTCCTCCCTAAACGTTGAAACGGAACAGCATTACATCACCATCTTGCACGATGTAATCTTTCCCCTCTAATCTGACACGTCCAGCATCTTTTGCTGCGTGCATACTGCCATATTTATTTAAATCTTCAAAAGATACTGTCTCAGCTCGAATAAACCCACGTTCAAAATCTGTGTGGATGATTCCTGCAGCTTGAGGAGCCTTTGTCCCCTTTCGGAATGTCCAAGCACGAACCTCCTGCTCGCCTGCGGTAAAATAAGTAGCTAGACCTAATAAGTCATAAGCTGTGCGAATTAATTGATCTAGCCCTGATTCTTCAATTCCCATTGCCTCAAGAAATTCTGCTTTGTCTTCATCTTCTAACTCAGCAATTTCTTCTTCCGCTTCAGCGCAAACAATGATTACTTCGGAATGTTCACTTGCTGCAAAATTACGTACAATCTGCACGTATTTATTGTCGTCTGGACTAGCAACTGTATTCTCATCTACATTTGCCACATAGAGAACAGGTTTACTAGTTAATAAGAACAAGCCCTTAACGATTTTTTGTTCTTCTTCTGTAAATTCAACTGTTCTAGCAGATTGTCCCTCTTCTAAAACTGGTTTTAGCTTATCCAATACCGCTAATTCTGCTACAGCATTTTTTTCTTTTGTCTTTGCTACTTTTGCCACACGAGCGTAGCGTTTATTAATCGAATCTAAATCAGCTAAAACCAATTCTAAATTAATCGTTTCTATATCTTCTAGTGGATCAACCCTACCCTCCACATGCGTAATATTTTCATCATCAAAACACCGAACAACATGACAAATGGCATCAACTTGACGGATATGGCTCAAGAATTGGTTTCCTAACCCCTCCCCTTTGCTGGCTCCCTTTACAATGCCGGCAATATCAGTAAATTCAAAAGTCGTTGGAACAGTCTTTTTGGGATGAACCAACTCGGTCAAACGTTCTAACCGCCAATCAGGTACTTCTACCATTCCAACGTTTGGATCAATTGTCGCAAAAGGGTAATTAGCAGCCTCTGCACCTGCTTTAGTAATTGCATTAAATAAGGTAGATTTACCAACATTGGGCAATCCTACGATTCCGGCTGTTAAGGCCATGTTTTACTTCACTCTTTCTCTACTAAGGAATTATTTTTGAGTCAAATCGATTTTCTTCTCAAGGATTTTTTTCATTTTTTTTTCAAAATCACGGCGTGTCATCATAACAATGTGTCCACAATTCACACACTTTATTTTGATATCCGCACCCATACGAATGATCTCCCATCGATTTGTCTGGCAGGCATGCGGTTTTTTCATCTCAACGATATCACCTAAATCGTACATCTGGCAAACCTCCACGTTCGTATTTTTTATTTTACACCACTCATTTACGATTCATCAAAATGTATATTCAAAATATCTAAAATACGCGTGAGATCTGATGGCGATAGATACTCAATTGAAATTTTGCCTTTACCGTCTTTCTCAACAATCTCAACGCCCGTTCCAAATTTATCCATCAAACGATCTTCACTTTCTCGTAAATAATAGGGTTTTTCCTTGGTCAAACGAGGGCCCTTCTTTTTGTCCTTTGCTTTACCTTCATTATACTCATTAACAATCTGTTCTAATTGGCGAACTGTCAAATTCTCTTTTACTGCACGATTTGCTAATTTTAAAATTTGGTCTTTTTTCTTTAAACCTAACAAGGTACGAGCTTGCCCCATTGATAAACGTTCATCCTGTACCATTTCTTTAACCAATTTAGGTAAAGTTAACAAACGCAAATAATTAGCAATGTACGGCCGACTCTTCCCCAACCGATTTGCTACATCAGCTTGAGTTAGTTTTAAGTTTTTCATCAGCATCTCATAAGCTTCAGCTTCCTCCAACGGATTCAAGTCCTCCCGTTGTAAGTTTTCCAATACTGCAATCTGCATCATCGCTTCCTCATCGAACTCACGAATGATTGCAGGAATTGTTTCTTTACCCGCTAATTTTGAAGCACGAAAACGACGTTCACCAGCAATTAATTCATAGCCTTTAACAGCTGATTTTCTTACAATAATTGGTTGAAAAACCCCTGATTGTTCAATTGAGTTAGCTAATTCTTGCAAAGTTGTCTCATCAAATGACTTCCGTGGTTGATAAGGGTTGGGGCGTAGATCACTTAAGGGAATCTCGACCACTTGATCCTTCTTCATGTCCACTTCTTCAATCTCAGAAAGATCTTGGAATAGAGCATCTATTCCGCGTCCTAATCCTTTATTTTTGCTCACGAACTAACACTTCCTTTGCTAGAGCTTGGTAGACTTCAGCACCTTTTGAGCGTGGATCATAATCAATGATTGGCTTCCCATGGCTTGGCGCTTCAGATAAACGGACATTTCTTGGAATAATCGTATCGTAAACTTTTTCTTGAAAATAACGACGGACTTCTTCTACTACTTCCGCACCAAGATTTGTGCGAGCATCATACATCGTTAATAGTACACCCTCAATCTCTAAACCAGGATTGAAATGTTTTTGAACCAAACGAACCGTGTTCAACAACTGACTTAAACCTTCTAATGCATAATATTCACATTGGACGGGGATTAAAATTGCATCGCTGGCTGTGAAAGCATTAATCGTTAAATGTCCCAATGATGGCGGACAATCCACTAAAATAAAATCATAATCATCACTGACTTCCGCCAGAGCACTTTTTAAACGTGATTCTCGAGCCATCATAGAAGTTAATTCGATTTCTGCACCAGCCAATTGCAAAGTAGCTGGAACGATTGATAAATTCTCTCGTGAAGTTTCAATAATTGTTTCCTTGATTGGAACTTCATTGACTAAAACATCATAAATATCCTGTTTTACATCAGGTTTGCGCACGCCTAAACCACTTGTGGCATTTCCCTGTGCATCGCTATCGATCAACAAGACTTTTTTACCATCATACGCTAAGCACGCACCCAAATTAACAGTTGTCGTCGTTTTACCGACGCCGCCTTTTTGGTTCGCAACAGATATGATCCGTGCCATCTAATTTCCTCCTAGTTCCTACTAAAGAATTTATTTTCCTAAAGAAAAATAAGTTGTAATAATCTATTTAATTATTTTACTGGTTGCTTATTCGGCAAACCCGGTTTTCGTGGAAATTTTTTTGGCGTCTCTTTCTTTTTTTGCACTGTAATGATATGGCGTATATCACCATTTGGCAATGAAACATCTTCAGCATTAATCAACTTACCGCCTAGTAAAGCAATCACTCGCCCTGCCTCAGTTAATTCTTCTTCACTTTTAGCTGCCTTTAAGGCAAAGAATAATCCATCTTTTTTCACCAATGGTAGACAAAGTTCTGTCAAAACATTCAATCGTGCTACTGCACGGGCGGTTACAAAATCAAACGCTTCACGAAAATCAGTGTTTTGTCCAAAAGTTTCGGCTCTTTCATGATAAAGGTGCACACCCTCTAATTCTAAATCATTTACCAGTGTCGCTAAAAAAGTTATTCGTTTATTTAGAGAGTCTACGATTGTAACTTCTAATTCTGGAAAAATGATTTTTAGCGGTAAACTAGGAAAACCAGCCCCTGATCCTACATCACACAATTTCCCTTGTGGTATGAACGTGTCTGAGAGCGCCAATGTAACAGAATCATAAAAATGCTTCAAATAGACTTCTTTTTGTTCTGTAATTGCTGTAAGATTCATCTTTTGGTTCCATTCAACTAATAAATGAAAATAAGTCGCAAATTGATCCATCTGTTTTGTCGATAGTTCAATTCCATGCTTACCTAATTCCGCTTTAAATTCTTCTGGCGTCATAAGAAATCCTTTCATTTTCGTGAAACAGCAAAATGTTTCACAGACTATTCTCTACTTTAACTTATTATTGCTATACATGCAATGGTTTAACTATGTTTCACACTGAGATTAAGAAAGCTTTAATCCCATTTTTTATTGGTATTTTCTAAACAAAAATCATAGAATTTTTTTAAAACCGGAATTTCTAAATTATTTTTCTTCACGGCCAAATAAATATTTCGATCCTCTAAGGCATCCGTTATCGTCAATTTTTTTACAGGAAAAGAACTAATCGATGGGATATTTGGCATAATTGCTATCCCATAGTTTTGTCCAACAAAACCTAAAATACTATGATCTTCTTCAAGTTCACAAACAATGTTCAAGTCTAATTTTAAATTTTTAATTTGTTGATCTAAGTATGGTCGTAAGCCACTTTGCTTACTATAATAAACATATGGATACTGAATCGTCTCTCTCAAAGAGATAGTATTGTGTTTTGCCAATGGATGCTCCAATGGGACTACCACTACCATCTCTTCCTGTGTTAAAATTTGATAAATTAATTCAGAATCACTACTCACTTTAGAACAAATCCCAATATCTATACGATCATCAAGCAGCATTTGAATAATTTGGTTAGAGTTGCCTTGTTGAAATTCAAAATTAATTTTTTGATAACCTTTCTGATGAAAAGATTGTGTCAATTTTGGTGCTAAATTAGCTCCCATCGTAAAGATGAAGCCGAATTGAATCTCACCAGAATCAGGATCAACCATCTCCTGTAACTTTCGTTGACCTTTTTCGATTTCAGCCAGTGCCGGGGCAACATATTCATAAAAAATTCGTCCATGGCGAGTTAATTGAATATTTCGTCCTTTTTTTTCAAACAGCGTTACCCCGATCTCTTGTTCTAGCATTGTCATCGCATGGCTAATATTTGGTTGAGAAGTATTGGATTCTTTAGCTGTTTGTGTCATATGTTCTGTTTGAGCTAACGTCACAAAAAATTCTAATTGTCTCAAATTCATTTCATCACCCCATTTATTAAAAAGTATTTATTTATTTGATAAATAGAGTTTATCAATTTTATCGATATAAATCATTAGTTTTCATAATAAAATTGCGTTACTATGTGGGTGACTTCAAGTGAAATAAATCACATGAAAGGAATTTCCTATGAAAAAAGAAAACTACCGCCTTTTAATTTCTAGTTTATATTTCAATTATATTTTCCAAGGAATGGCCGCGATTATTTTATCTCAAAATATGGCAAATCTGAAAATCCATTGGCAGGCTACCACCGCTCAAGTTACATTGGTCATGAGCGCTATCGGTTTGGGAAGGATTTTAAGTTTATATTTCTCTGGTTACTTTTCAGACAAATTTGGACGCAAAAAAACCGTCTTAATAGCTATTGTTTCTTATATGATTTTCTTTTGCGGAATGCTTTTGACTTCAAATTATCAAGTAGCATTTTTCTTAGCGATGTTTGGCGGTATCAGTAATGCCTTTCTAGATACTAGTACATATCCTACATTAGTTGAGGCTTACCCCGATGAGCGAATAAATAGTTCATTGAGTGTGTTGAACAAAGCTTTTATCTCGCTGGGACAATTCGTACTTCCATTTATTACGCGTTACTTGTTACAACAGGATCTATTTTTTGGCTGGCCCTTCTTCTTATGTGCACTATGTTTATTAATTAATATGTTTTATTTGCTATTTGCCCGTTTTCCAAAATCGAAAACGATCGTTAAAAAGGACACAGAGGTTACAAAAACTGGCATATCTAAAAATCGAGGGAAATTTAAAATAGACGGTATTGCCTTATTAATTTTTTCCTTCGTCTCAGTCTCACTTTTCAACATTTTTATTTTATGGATTCCCCAATATGCTGAAAGTATGCAGGTTGTTTCTCATGAAAATAGTCTGATTTTTGTCAGCCTATACAGTACAGGTTCATTTATCTCGGTATTCTTTACTTCTGGTATAGTAAAAAAAGGAATCAACATCCCAAAATTCATCAGTTTTTGTCTTTTAATCTCAGGAATGTCGTTGCTTTTGATGCTCATTTATCCTAGTTTTATGACTGTTGTTATCGCAGCCATCAGTATCGGGATTTTTGCGGCTGGGGGAATTTGGCAATTGGGATTAGCTTTAATGCTAGAACTTTTTCCTAAAAAGAAAGGCAAATGTACCAGTTACTATTCACTAGCTACTTCAGTCTCTATCATGGTTACACCATATATTACCGGTGTGCTTAGTGAACAAGGGATTTCTTATGTTTTTTGGTTCGTCATTCTGTTAAATATCATTGGCTTACTAGCTTCACTTGTCATTGTTCATCGTTACAATAAATTAATAAAACGACTAGTTTTGGGCTAGTCGTTTTATTAATTCACTTTATTGATTTCATTAATATAAAACATTAGTTTTTTATCGAATTAAATTCTAAAATAGATGTTACTACTTGTGATTTAATTCATAATAAGAAAAAATCAGAAAACGCTTTGATTGAAAATTGTTGAACAAATAAATTTGAAAAGAGGACTTCATCAATGACTGAACGACTTACTGGACACACATTGTTAATTAGCCTGATTGCAACACCTATTCGCCATAGCATGTCGCCTACGATGCACAATGAAGCTTTTACTAAGCTAGGACTTGATTACGCCTACTTGGCATTTGAGGTTGGTAATGATGAGTTAAAAGATACGATTCAAGGCATTCGTGCTTTGGGTATCCGCGGTTCGAATGTTTCAATGCCTAATAAGCAAGCTATTATTCCGTATCTAGATGAAGTATCACCTGAAGCTACTTTGATTGGTGCCGTAAATACGGTTACTAATCTTGACGGTAAAGGATATCTTGTAGGGTACAATACCGATGGCATAGGTGCAATTGAAGCATTAAAAGATGAAGGGGTCGAAGTGAAAGACCAAATTATTACTTTAACAGGAGCCGGTGGTGCAGGTACAGCTATCGCAATCCAAGCTGCTTTTGACGGTGCGAAAGAACTGCGAATCTTTAATATTAATGATGGCGTTTTTGCAAACGCTAAAGAAACAGCTCGAAAAATTAACGAAAATACAGATTGTCGAGCAACCGTTACTGACCTAGCAGATCCGGTGGCTTTCAAAAATTCTATTTCAGAAAGCAGTATTTATATTGATGCTACTGGTGTTGGAATGAAACCATTAGAAGATATGAGTTTAATCACGGATCCAGCCTTAATCCGTTCGGATTTAGTAGTTTTTGATGTTGTTTATTCACCTCGCGAAACAAAATTATTGAAATTCGCTAAAGAACATGGTGCAGTAAAAACTATAAACGGATTAGGTATGATGTTATACCAAGGCGCCGCTGCCTTTAAATTATTTACTGGAGAAGACATGCCGGTAAGCTATATTAAAGAGCTTCTATTTAAAGATTAGGGGGAATAAAATGAAAACAGTAACTATTGATCAAGTCACGATTGGTGAAGGGGTGCCAAAAATCATTGTCCCAATAGTGGGCAAGACTAAGGAAGAATTATTGTCAGAGGTCGAAACAATCCAGACATTAGATTGTGATTTAGTAGAATGGCGAATTGACTTTTTTGAAAATGTTCAAGATCCACAAGCCGTCGCAACATTGTCTCATAATCTAAAAACTGTTTTAGAGAAACCCTTACTTATCACTTTCCGTACGAAAAAGGAAGGTGGAGTTTGTGATCTTTCTGATAACGACTACTTCAACCTTTATAAAGTAATCATTACTGAGGGAAATTTAGATTTATTAGATATTGAGTTATTCATGCCCGAAAAAAAAGTCGCTGAAACAATTGATCTAGCTCATCGAAACGGGATTAAAATTATCATGTGTAACCACGATTTCGATAAAACTCCGGAAAAAGAGGAGATCGTCACTCGCCTACAAGCTATGCAAAACAAAGGTGCAGATATCTGCAAGATTGCTGTGATGCCGCAATCTTCTTCCGATGTGTTAACTTTATTAGATGCTACACGCGAGATGCATGAAGTTTACGCTAATGTTCCATTAATTACAATGTCGATGGGGGCCTTGGGAATGACTAGCCGCATCTCAGGTCAAGTCTTCGGTTCTGCAGCGACTTTCGGTTCTGCTGGAACTGCTTCTGCACCAGGACAAGTTCCTGTTGATGAATTGCGTAAAATGTTGGCAACACTGGAATTGAATTAAAAGAGTTTGTTTATGATTGACTCTAACTAATGGTCACTACTGTTCATGGAAACATAATTTGTATCTGAACGTATTAAAAGAGGACACCCCTTAGCGCAATGTAAGGAGTGTCCTCTTATCCCTATATTTATCTGTTCCTTTATGATAGATAAATATAGATTAGCCAAAATTTATATTGTTTCACTGTCTACCTTCGCAATTTTCCCTTGTTCTACGTACACCATTAAAATACTGATGTCTGCGGGATTTACACCACTGATACGACTAGCTTGGGCAATTGTTTCTGGTTGAATTTTTTGTAATTTTTGTTTTGCTTCTGTGGCTAAGCCATTGATGGCTTCATAGTCGATTCGTTCTGGAATGCGTTTGGCTTCCATTCGTTTCAATTTTTCTACTTTTTCCATCGCTTTTTTGATATAACCTTCATACTTAATTTGAATCTCTACTTGTTCTACTTCTTTTTCCGTCAGTTCATCATTTACAGGAATGAATTGCAGCAATTCTTGATATGAGATTTCTGGTCGCTTCAAGAAATCATTGGCTAAAACGCCATCCTTCAATTCTGCACTATTCTTAGCTCGTAGGAAGCTTTGAACTGCTTCGTTAGGTTTTATGCGAATAGATTGTAAGCGAGCCATTTCCGCTTCGATATGCGCTTTCTTGATTAAATACGCTTGATAGCTGTCTTCTTCAACTAATCCAATTTCGTATCCGATCTCCGTTAAACGCAAATCCGCATTATCATGACGTAATATTAACCGATATTCTGCTCTTGATGTCAATAACCGATAAGGTTCATTGGTTCCTTTAGTCACTAAATCATCAATCATAACTCCTATATATCCATCGCTGCGTTTCATAATGAACGGTTCTTTTTCTTGAATTTTTAACGCTGCATTGATTCCAGCCATTAACCCTTGGCCGGCCGCCTCTTCATAGCCACTAGTTCCATTTGTTTGACCAGCTGTGTAAAGATTTTCAATTACTTTTGTTTCAAGTGTCGGCCGTAATTGATGGGGAGCCACCATATCGTATTCGATTGCATACCCTGTTCGCATCATCTCTGCATTTTCCAGACCTTCAATTGAATGTAAGACATCATTTTGCACATCTTCTGGTAGTGATGTTGATAAACCTTGAACATATACTTCTTCCGTATGTCGCCCTTCCGGTTCTAAGAACAATTGATGACGTTCTTTGTCTGCAAATCGTACAATCTTATCTTCGATCGATGGACAGTAACGTGCACCTACTCCGTCGACGATACCAGTAAACATTGGTGCACGATGTAGATTATTTTGAATAATTTCATGGCTTTTTGGATTCGTATAAGTCAACCAACAAGGAATTTGTTCTTGTAAGTACTGACTATCAGGTGTTTGATAACTAAAATGATTCGGTTTTTCATCGCCAGGTTGAATCTCGGCTTTACTGTAGTCAATCGACCCTGACTTCACTCGTGGTGGCGTACCAGTTTTGAAACGATGAATTTCTAGTCCTAATTCATGTAAATGATCTGCTAACTTGACGGATGGTTGTGAATTATTCGGACCGGATGAATATTTTAATTCACCAATAATAATCTCACCACGTAATGCTGTACCAGCAGTGATGATTACTGCTTTAGCCGAATAAATGGCTCCAGTTGAAGTCACAACGCCTTTACAAATACCATCTTCAACGACTAATCGATCGACTACTCCTTGTTTCAAGGTTAATTTTTCTTCTTTTTCAATCGTATGTTTCATTTCTTCTGCATAAGCATGCTTATCTGCTTGTGCCCGCAATGCGCGTACTGCAGGACCCTTACCTGTATTCAACATCCGCATTTGAATATATGTTTTATCAATATTGCGTCCCATCTCACCGCCAAGTGCGTCAATTTCTCGCACAACGACTCCTTTAGCCGGACCACCAATCGATGGGTTACACGGCATAAATGCCACCATATCTAAATTGATTGTAATCAATAATGTCTTTTGGCCCATCCGTGCTGCCGCTAGCGCTGCCTCAGAACCAGCATGTCCTGCTCCTACAACAACTACATCATAACTTCCTGCTTGATATTCCATGTAGCAACTCCCTCTTTATTTTCCTAAACAAAATTGGCTAAATAATTGTGTAATCAACTCATCTTGCACACTATCGCCAACAATTTCTCCTAAATAATCCCAACAACGAGTCATATCTATCTGAACTAGATCAACCGGCATACCAGCCATAATACCATTTCGAACTTCACTCAACGAGTGTCCTGCTTTTTCAAGTAATGCAATATGACGAGTATTTGATACGTAGGTCGCATCTTTTTCACCCGTTTGACCTCCAAAAAAGAGTTTGGCGATTGCTTCTTCTAACTGATCTAAGCCAGCTTTTTCCAAAACCGAAATCGCAAAAATTTCATCGTCACTCAAATAGGTTGCTAGTTCTTTTTGTGATAACTTACTTGGTAAATCTATCTTATTAAGTAAAACAATCCGTTTCAATCCTTGCGTCGCCGTTAATAGCTCTCTATCCTCTGCAGTTAAGGTTTCACTTTGATTCAAGACCAATAAAATCAAATCTGCTTCGCTTAATGCTTTACGACTACGCTCCACACCGATCCGTTCTACAACATCATCAGTTTCTCGAATTCCTGCAGTATCAATCAGTTTCAACGGTACTCCTCGAACGTTAACATATTCTTCAATCACATCACGCGTGGTTCCTGCAATCTCTGTTACAATTGCTTTTTCCTCATGAAGCAAATAATTCAATAAGCTTGATTTTCCAACATTTGGACGACCGATGATCGCAGTACTTAACCCTTCCCGCAAGATTTTCCCTTGTTTTGCATTCAATAGTAACGCATCTATTTGCTGCCCTACTTGTTGCGCTTTTTCTAATAGTAATTGTGTAGTCAATTCTTCCACATCATCGTATTCCGGATAGTCGATATTTACTTCAACTTGAGCCAACGTTGCTAAAATTTCTTGACGTAATTGGCGAATCAAATGAGATAAGTTACCATCTAATTGATTGATAGCAATGTTCATTGCGCGATCCGTTTTTGCTCGAATCAGGTCCATTACAGCTTCTGCTTGAGATAAATCAACTCGACCATTTAAAAATGCCCTTTTGGTAAATTCACCTGGTTCGGCTAATCGTGCTCCTGAACGTAAAATAAGTTGCAATAATTGATTAACGACCACGATCCCACCATGACAATTAATTTCAACGATGTCTTCGCGTGTAAACGTCTTTGGCGCCCGCATCACACTGACCATCACTTCATCAACCACTTGTTGATCGGCTGGATCAACAATGTGTCCATAATGAATCGTATGCGAGGGTGCATCCAATAAACATTTTTTTCCGCTACTATATACACTATCTGCAATTGCTACAGCTTGATCACCACTCAGCCGCACGATGCTAATCGCACCTTCACCCGGTGGTGTTGAAATTGCCGCAATTGTATCAAATTCTAAGGTGATTTCTGTCACTTTTTTTCCTCCTACTAATTTAAGAACATAAAAAAAGTGCCTACTCCACCCCTTGATAAAGGAGTAGATTGAGCACTTTGACTGCTTTTTCTACAAAATTCTGGTGTAAGATTAGCATATTTTTTTTGACAATTCAAGCATCCCCGCTGAAATAGCATCATTTTCTCAAATTTTGATAAAGAAAAAGCTGTACCAATTAGCTAGGCACAGCTTTCTAATTAAAAATATTTTTTCGCTGGTTCAACGACTAAGTAACGATAAGGATCTTCGCCTTCAGAATGAGTTTTTATGTATTCATCCTTACTCAAAGCTGAATGAATCATCTTTCGTTCAAACGCAGGCATTGGCTCTAAAAAGACTGGACGCCCAGTTTCTTTTACTTTCTCTGCAGTTCGTTGTGCTAAACGTGTTAGAACTTCTTCACGTTTTTGACGATAATTACCAACATTTACAACTACCGATAATTTCTCTTTCGCTACGCGATGTAGAAAAACTTGCGCTAAGTACTGCAAAGCATTTAATATCTTTCCGTGTTTACCAATCAGCATACCTTGCTTACTTGTTTCTAAATTCATAACGATCAAGCCATTAGCTTCATGTTGAATTTTCACTAACGCTGGTACAGCCATATCGTTAGTAATATTGGTTAAGTACAGTGCCAACTCTTTGATAGCTTCCTCTTCATCTAGTTCAACTAATGGAGTAGTTGAATCAACGGGGGCTTGCATTTTTTTCTCAATCGTTACATCCATCGTTTTCTCTTCTTTCATCAACTCAGGAGTAACTGTCGATTCTTCTACCTTGATTACTTCAATAGAAACACGTGCATCTTTCTTTCCCATACCCAGAAAACCTTTTTTTGCATCTGATAAAATTTCAATGTTGACGTCTTCTTTTTTCAAATTTAACGCTTGTAACCCTTTTGAAATTGCTTCGTCGATCGTTGGACCTTCATAAACGGACATCTTCTAAACCTCCCTTTTGTAGTTATTCGCCTAAACTTTTCATAATTGTATAGTCGATTCCGGTATCCTGTCCCACTTAATTACATGTGAATGTTTACAAAGAAAACTAATATTCCTATTTTTTCCGTTTTTTCTTCGGATGTTTCGCTTTTTCAAGCGCTCGTTCTCTTTCACGAATCTGCCGAGCTGCTTCTTCTCTTTCTCGACGGATCTTAAACGGATTATTGATCAATAATGTTTGAACGACTTGGAATGCGTTGGAAATAACCCAATACAAGGACAAACCACTCGCTAAGTTCAAAGCCATAACAAAAATCATAACCGGCATTGCAAAGTTCATTATTTTTAGTGAGGCATTAGACTCCAGTTGGCTCATACTTGATAAATAGCTGCTTGCAAAAGTAAATATTGCCGCAAGAATCGGTAAAATAAAGTAAGGGTCAGATTGGCTCAAGTTCAACCATAAGAAATGCCCTGAACGTAACTCAGGAATTCGTAAGATTGCTTGATACAAGGCCATCATAACCGGCATTTGAACTAAAAGCGGCAAACAACCTGCGTAAGGGCTCACATTATTTTCTGCATAAAGCTTTTTGGTTTCTTCCTGTAGCTTTTGTTGTGTTTCTTGATCACGAGAGCTATATTTTGCTTGTAATGCTTTGATCTTTGGTTGTAATTCTTGCGTTTTGCGCATGCTTTTGGTTTGAAAATGCATCAATGGCATCAAAATGATTCTTATTATAATAGTAAATAGAATAATCCCAACCCCAACGTTACCAAAAGCCAACCCTTTGATCGCTTGACCGAAGTAAAAAACTACATATCGATCCCATACACCGGTACTGTGTGCACTGACTTCTCCTGTCCCACAGGCAGATAATAAGAAGACAAGGCTCAGCAATCCTGTCATCAATAATATTTTTTTATATTTCTTCACCTAAATTTGTTTCCTTCCTAACTTAATATTTTGGCTAATTTTAAAACATGTATAAGATTCGATCGCATTTCATCATGAGGCAGATCTTTCGTTGTTGGTCGTGCAATCACGATAAAGTCTATTGGTGGAAATTCAGGTTTCAATTCTTGCAATACTGCTCTAATTTGGCGTTTAACTTGATTTCGTGCAACTGCATTTCCAACTTTTTTACCGACTGATAAGCCTACTCGAAAATGTTTTTGACCAGAAGGCTCTAGACGATACACTACGAACTTTCGATTCGCAAAAGAAACACCTTCTTGAAATACCTTTTGAAATTCCCGTTCTTTTTTGACCCGATACTTTTTCTTCATCTAGTTTCCTTCGTTTCTTTTAAATCTATACCTGACAATAATACCATACTTCAAAATAAGGAATCATCCTTATTTGTCAGAAAAATTCCTTAAGAATCTTATTTTAGATACAAAAAAAACCACTGACCGGCAGTGGCTTAAGCAGCAAGTACTTTTCTTCCTTTACGACGACGGCTTGCTAATACACGACGGCCGTTTTTAGTGCTCATACGTTTACGGAATCCATGAACTTTTTGACGTTTACGTTTATTTGGTTGATAAGTTCTTTTCATTTTAAATACACCTCCATAGCTAACTTTACATAGACATACCCAAATATTATAACGACACCTCCCCTACTTTGTCAATCAAGAAATGAAAAAGGCTGATGAATCCCTTTTTATTTTTAGTTTGCTGAATTGTCAAATTAATTGCAACATTTCTTCTTGAAAGACTTCCCAACAATTTTTCCAGTTCAATGTTTTTTTAGGACGCATATTTATCTTGCGTAATGCTTCCTGTTTCTCCGTAGGGGGTACCTTTGAAAAATCAGTTCCCTTAGGGAAGAATTCTCTAAATAAACCATTCCCATTTTCGTTAGATCCGCGTTGCCATGGGGAGTATGGATCACAAAAATACATAGGTACGTCTAAATCTTTCTCAATTTCTTTCCAGCAAGAAAACTCTTTCCCACGGTCGACCGTAAAGCTTAAAAATGCCTTGTGACTCCCTAGGTCTTGCACAAAAGCTTTAATCGCTTGTGCCATTGACTTCGCGGTACGATCCCTCATTGAGATCGCCCAATAAAAGCGTGTTTTCCGTTCAATAAACGTTGCTTCGCAGGCTTTGCTTTCCCCTCTGCTAGAAACAACTGTGTCCAACTCCCAATGTCCAAATTCTTCTCGAGTTGACACAGAAGCTGGGCGTTCATCAATGGTATGCCCTACAGTCATTTTGCCTCGTGCCTCTTCTTGTTTTTCTTGTCTTCTGCCTTTATGTCTCAGACACTGTTTAGACACATTAAGAATACCGGCATAGAGCCAATTGTAAATGGTTTTGAATGAAACTATTTGACGATCATTCGCAATTTGTTCAGGGGACCAGCTGTCTTCAAGATCACATTCAATCTGATAAGCGAATTCAGAAGTCCATTTGGACTTCGCACCACAGGCACTGCGCTTCATTTCCGCATCTAATTGCGCATTGTCGGCATTATAGATCAAATCTTCGGGTACTCGTTTCAACTCACGATCAATCGTTGTTCGGCTAACACCAATTCTGTCCGCTATTTCTTGAATACTCTTGGCATCATAAATCATCGTCTCTATACATTTTCGATTATCTCGTGTAAGCTTTTTGTGTGAACCCATCAAAATCACTCCTAGTAGTTTGTTATCCTAAACTCATTTTACTAGAAATTTTTGATGGGTTCTTTGTTGCGATTAATATTACAATTCAGCGTTTTAAAAAAATTTTCGACTTCAAACAAGACAGCTCAATAATCTAAATTCCATAAATCTAACTCTGAAATAAATTTTATTGATTTATCCTTCATCTCTCTATTTATCATTGTAGTTTCTAACTTCTTTAGAACTATTTTTATTCTAGTTAGTTTCCGCAATGAAAAATTCTAAGCGTTTTAACAATTCATCGTCTTTTTGTTTCTTTTAATTTTACATATGAAAATCTTATCCACAAAATCTGGGGATAAACTCTCCGTATCTGTGCAAAACATTTTTCTTCAAAAAAACTTGCATAGAATTTTCAAATGAGTTTTGCACAATAATTTATGTTTTTGACAACTTGTCCACAAGGTGGATAAGTTGTGTTAATAACTACAATTATCCCTTAGTTCACAAGATGTCTTTTTTCTATTTCTGTGAATTTTTCAGTGGAAAAACTATTCTCTCCACATTTCATTTCTTAAGTGTGGATATTGTTTTGCATATACGTGGATACCTTTTTTGTATTTTTATACATTTTGTGGAAAAATAAAGTTGTTACTATTTCTGTTCTGGTTGTGGAAAACTTTTTAAAAAAATGATAAAGTAAATCTATCTGAATTTTATTAATAATAGGAGGCGACTTATTTGACCTCATTGGACAATTTCTGGCAGGAATTGAAGGACAGCTACAAAAATGACCTCAATCCTGCCAGTTATGATGCTTGGGTAGGCACAGCTAAACCTTTAGCTTTAACAAATAATCAATTAACGATAGAAGTCACGAGTGATTTGCATAAACGCTATTGGGAGAAACATTTAGCCGCAAAAATTGTCGAAATCGGTTTTAAAGTGACAGGGGATGAGATCATGCCTCTTTTCGTGACGCCCGATGAAGCACCGCCCGTAAGTATTGTAGAAAAGGAAGAACCGCCTAAAGTCGAAACAACAAAGCGTGCCATGCTCAATCCTAAATATACTTTTGACACATTTGTTATCGGAAAAGGCAACCAGATGGCTCATGCTGCAGCTTTAGTTGTAGCGGAAGAACCAGGATCAATTTATAATCCACTCTTCTTTTATGGCGGAGTTGGGTTAGGGAAGACTCACTTGATGCACGCGATCGGTCATCAAATGTTGGTAATTAATCCCCATGCAAAAGTTAAATACGTTTCTAGTGAAACGTTTGCAAATGATTTTATCAATTCCATCAAAAACAAAACCTCGGAAGAATTTCGACAAGAATATCGCAAAGTTGACTTATTACTCGTCGATGATATTCAATTTTTTGCTGATAAAGAAGCAACTCAAGAAGAGTTTTTCCATACTTTTGAGAACTTATATAATGATAATAAGCAAATCGTACTAACCAGTGACCGTCTGCCAAATGAGATTCCTAAATTGCAAGAACGCTTAGTCTCCAGATTTGCTTGGGGCTTATCAGTAGACATCACACCGCCGGATTTAGAGACTCGAACCGCAATTTTGCGAAAAAAAGCTCAGGCAGAGAACCTTGAGATTCCGGATGATACTTTAAGCTATATCGCTGGACAAATTGATTCGAATATCCGTGAATTGGAAGGGGCTTTGGTCCGAGTTCAAGCTTTCGCTACGATGAATAGTGCTGATATTACTACCAGTATTGCAGCAGACGCTTTAAAGAGTCTAAAAGGGACCAGTAATACACAGCTTTCCATCAGCAAAATTCAAGATGAGGTCGCGAAATTTTATCATATTCAAGTAAAAGATCTTAAAGGTAAAAAACGGGTTAAAACAATCGTTGTTCCCCGTCAAATAGCCATGTATCTATCCCGTGAAATGACCGAAAATTCTTTACCAAAAATCGGCGCTGAATTTGGTGGTAAGGATCATACAACTGTCATCCATGCTCATGAGAAGATACGTCAGTTAATAAAGAAAGACAGCAGCTTTCAACAAGAAATTGCGGAAATTAAAAACTTGTTGCTTGGTTAGCTTGTGGAAAAAAGAAAAAGAAAAGCTGTTTTTATCCACACCTTATCCACAAGTGGAAAACTTATTAAACCAATGTTCGATCCTTTTTTTCCACATGATTAACAGGACCTACTACTTTTATTACTTAAATTACTTAAATAAATAAAAAGAAAACAGCCTATTTGCAACAGATGAAATTAAACATAACGATTTTATCAAAATACGACACTAGTCATTGATAGATTTAATCTTCTAAAAGAAAACAAATAAAAATGAAAAAGGAGTTCCATTATGAAATTTACGATTAATCGTGCCCGCTTCATTCAAGAATTACAAACTGTTCAACGTGCTATTTCAACGAAAACCACTATTCCAATTTTAACTGGTGTAAAAATTGAGTTAAATAATGAAGGTCTGAACTTAACAGGTAGTAATGCTGATATCTCAATTGAGACCTTTTTAGCTGCGTCTGATGAAAAAGCGGAATTACAAATTACTGATCCTGGAACGATTGTTTTACAAGCTCGTTTTTTCAGTGAAATTATTCGTCGTTTACCAGAAACGACCTTTACTTTAGAGGTTCAAGAAAATTATCAAGTATTAATTACTTCTGGCGCCGCCCATTTTACTGTCAACGGATTGGATGCAGATAATTATCCACATTTGCCTGTCGTGGAAGAACAAAACCAATTAAAATTACCTGTCCACATGTTGACAAAACTAATTAGTGAGACAGTTTTCTCGGTTTCTCAACATGAAAGCCGTCCAATCTTAACAGGGGTTCACTTTACAATGTCCGATGGGAAATTATTAGCCGTTGCTACTGACTCTCATCGCTTGAGTCAGCGAGTGGTACCTGTAGAAAATGCAAATAAGGATTTTGATATCGTTATCCCAGGTAAGAGTCTAGTTGAACTATCACGTTCGTTATCTGATGAAGAAGCAGAAGTTGAAATCAGCATCATGGAGAACCAGGTACTATTTAAAACACCTACGATGTATTTCTATTCCCGTTTACTTGAAGGGAATTATCCAGATACTAACCGATTGATCCCAACAAGCTTCAATACGGAGATTACTTTTTCGGTTCCAACATTATTATCGGCAATTGAACGGGCATCTTTACTTTCGCATGAAGGCCGTAATAACATTGTTCGTCTAGCCATTGCGGATAATTCCATTATTCTTTATGGAAATTCACCAGAAATAGGTAAAGTAGAAGAAGAATTAGTCTATGAAAAAGTCAGCGGGGATCCGTTAGAAATTTCATTTAACCCTGATTATATGAAAGATGCTTTACGTGCTTTTGGGGATATGAGTATTAAAATTCAGTTTATTTCAGCGATTCGTCCATTTACTTTAGAACCAAGTGAAGGGGATGTTTCCTTTATTCAATTGATTACACCAGTACGAACAAACTAAAGAAAGTCAGCGGGTTTCACAAGTTTTTTGAAAAACATGAAAAAATAATGTAAAAAACAAAATTCCGGTAAAAGGTCTTAAAATCGATTTTAAGACCTTTTATTTTTTTTTGAGTGAATTAATTAGAATGGCTTAGAACTTCTTAAATCGAAAAATACAACGAGTTAATTTGTTTTATCTATTAAAAAAGGGTATAATGAAGAGGTGTTTCTAGCATGAAAATGAGGGATGAATGTGAAACAAAAAATTTTTTTAGAAACAGAGTTCATGACACTTGGTCAGTTATTGAAAGAGATCAATTTAATCTCTAGCGGTGGACAAGCCAAGTGGTTTCTAGCAGAAGAAACAGTATTTGTAGATGGTGAGTTGGAAAACCGCCGCGGCCGAAAGCTCTATCCAGGGATGATGATCGAGATTCCTGAGGTAGGAACTTTTTTTATGGTCAAAAATAAGGGAAAACAAGATGCGGCTGAATAAGCTTGAGTTAAGAAATTATCGAAACTATCAAGAATTAATCTTGGAATTTCCCAATCGTTTGAATGTTTTTTTAGGAGAGAACGCTCAAGGAAAAACAAATCTTTTGGAAAGTATTTATGTTTTAGCTTTGACTCGCAGCCATCGAACCAGCAGTGAACAAGAATTAATCGGATGGCAGGATGATTTTGCTCAGATTAAAGGGCGGATCGAACGTGGAACTAGTGAGCTGGAATTGGAACTGCTGCTGACTAAAAAAGGCCGTAAATCCAAAGTTAATCATATTGAGCAAAAGAAATTGAGTAGCTATATTGGTCAATTGAATGTCATTTTATTTGCGCCAGAGGATCTTTCCTTAGTGAAAGGGAGCCCGCAAATGCGACGACGTTTTATCGATATGGAGCTGGGACAGATTAATCCGGTCTATCTCTATGATTTAGCACAGTATCAGCAAACATTGAAGCAGCGAAATCTTTATCTAAAACAATTATCCGAAAAAAAGCAGACCGATGAGATTTATCTAGACATACTGACTGAACAATTAGTTGACTTCGGCAGTAAGGTCTTAGCAAATCGTTTGCAGTTTGTTAAAAAACTGGAGCATTGGTCTAATGATCTTCACGGTAAGATTACAAACCAAAAAGAGGAATTGGCAATTGAGTATGACGCTAGTCTTCCATTAGAAAGTGAGACTGTTGAAGAGATCCGCAACGTTTTTATGAGTGAATTACAAAGAAATCGAAAGCGGGAAATTTTCAAGGGGAATACATTTTTAGGCCCTCATCGTGATGATCTGATCTTTAAGGTTAATCAACAAAATGTGCAAACCTATGGGTCGCAAGGGCAGCAACGAACGACTGCATTAAGCGTCAAATTAGCAGAGATTGATTTGATGAAAGAAGAAACAGGAGAATATCCGATTTTGCTTTTAGATGACGTCATGAGCGAGCTTGATGACAGCCGTCAAATCCATTTATTGGAGACGATCGAAAATAAAGTACAGACATTTTTGACAACGACGACATTAAATCATGTAAAAGGTAAAATGACGGTCCATCCGGATATTTTTTATGTCCATCAAGGACAGATAGAAAGGAAAGAGACGTAAATGACAGAAGAGGAAAAGAGTTTACTAGAACGGGCTCAAGAGTACGATGCTAGTCAGATTCAGGTACTAGAAGGATTAGAGGCTGTTCGAAAACGTCCAGGGATGTATATTGGATCGACCAGTACGGAGGGATTACACCACCTTGTATGGGAAATCGTGGATAATTCCATTGATGAAGCGTTAGCTGGATTTGCTTCGCATATCCACGTGGTGATTGAAGAAGATAATAGTATCACAGTCAGCGATGACGGTCGGGGAATTCCGGTAGATATCCAAGCGAAGACAGGTCGTCCAGCACTAGAGACGGTTTATACAATCCTTCATGCGGGTGGAAAATTCGGCGGCGGCGGATATAAAGTATCCGGCGGACTTCACGGTGTGGGGGCTTCTGTTGTTAATGCGTTGTCATCTTCTTTAGATGTTCGTGTTTTCAAAAACGGAAAAATTTATTTCCAAGAGTACCGTCGCGGTGCTGTAGTAGATGATCTAAAAGTGATTGGTGAAACGGAGCAACATGGGACAACAGTTCATTTTATTCCAGACACTGAGATTTTTACAGAATCCACAGTCTTCAATTTTGATAAATTAGCGACCCGTGTGCGAGAATTGGCTTTCTTAAATCGTGGCTTAAAAATTTCTATCGAAGACAAACGGGAAGAAAAGCCTGTTCTAAGAGAGTATCATTACGAAGGCGGTATAAAAAGCTATGTGGAACATTTAAATCATAGTAAAGCTGTTATCTTTGAAGAACCTGTTTATGTGGAAGGTGAGCAACAAGATATTATCGTGGAAGTTGCTATGCAGTATACAGACGGCTACCACACCAATATTTTGAGTTTCGCTAATAATATTCATACGTATGAAGGCGGTACCCATGAGTTTGGTTTTAAAACAGCTCTGACACGTGTGATCAATGATTATGCGCGTAAACAAAAAATCATGAAAGATAATGACGAAAATCTTTCTGGTGAAGATGTGCGGGAAGGTTTAACCGCTGTTATCTCTATCAAGCATCCAGAACCACAGTTTGAAGGACAGACTAAAACAAAACTTGGCAACTCGGAAGTTCGGACAGTTACGGATCGTTTGTTCTCTGAGAATTTCTTGAAGTTCTTGATGGAGAATCCTTCTGTAGGGCGTCGGATCGTGGAAAAAGGAATGTTGGCTGCTAAGGCTCGTTTGGCCGCTAAGCGTGCTCGTGAAGTAACCCGCCGTAAAGGTGCCTTAGAAATCAGTAACTTACCAGGGAAACTAGCCGATTGTTCAAGTAATGATCCAGAAAAATGCGAATTATTTATCGTCGAAGGAGATTCCGCCGGTGGTTCAGCTAAACAAGGTCGGAGTCGTGAATTCCAAGCAATCTTGCCAATTCGCGGGAAAATCTTGAATGTAGAAAAAGCATCGATGGATAAAATCTTAGCTAATGAAGAGATTCGTTCATTGTTTACAGCGATGGGGACCGGTTTTGGCGCAGACTTTGATGTAGCAAAAGCTCGTTACCATAAATTAGTTATTATGACCGATGCCGATGTCGATGGTGCACATATTCGGACATTGTTATTAACTTTGTTTTACCGTTATATGCGTCCAATCGTGGAAGCTGGTTATGTTTATATCGCTCAACCGCCGTTGTATGGTATCAAGCAGGGTAAGAACATCACTTATATCCAACCAGGTAAAAAAGCCGAAGAGGAGTTAGCTCAAAAAATGGCGGAATTGCCAGCTTCACCAAAGCCAAACGTTCAACGTTACAAAGGTCTTGGTGAAATGGATGATCATCAATTGTGGGAGACAACGATGGACCCAGAAAATCGTTTGATGCTGCGTGTCAGTGTTGACGACGCGATCGAAGCCGACCAAGTCTTTGAAACGTTGATGGGAGACCGCGTTGAACCGCGTCGTGCGTTTATTGAAGAAAATGCACATTACGTTAAGAATTTGGACATTTAGTGGATATCTCAATTCTCTTCGTGTTTTAGCGTAAAGAGAGAAATGATATACGTGGTGAGGATCAGATTTATTTTTAAGAAAAATAAATTCATTAACACGAACTAGGAGGATCATTTTGGAAGATCGGAAAGAAAATATACAAGACGTCAATCTAACCAGTGAAATGCAGGACTCCTTCATTGATTATGCAATGAGCGTTATTGTGGCACGAGCTTTACCAGACGTGCGGGACGGCTTGAAACCCGTTCACCGTCGAATTTTATATGGAATGAATGAACTAGGGGTTACCCCAGATAAGCCGCATAAAAAATCTGCTCGTATTGTTGGGGATGTAATGGGTAAGTACCATCCACACGGAGACAGTGCGATTTATGAATCTATGGTACGGATGGCCCAAAGCTTCAGTTACCGCAATATGTTAGTCGATGGGCATGGAAACTTTGGTTCTGTCGATGGTGATGGAGCTGCGGCGATGCGTTATACCGAAGCCCGTTTAAGCAAAATCGCAATGGAAATGTTGCGCGACATCAACAAAGACACCGTAAATTTCCACGGAAACTACGATGATAGTGAGCAGGAACCAGACGTATTACCTGCGCGCTTCCCGAACTTGTTGGTAAATGGAGCAACTGGGATCGCTGTTGGTATGGCAACGAATATCCCGCCGCACAATTTACGAGAAGTGACGGCCGGAATTGAATTGCTGATGGAAAATCCTGAAGCTACAACACAAGATTTGTTGGAAGTGATTCCGGGACCAGACTTCCCAACTGGCGGTTTAGTCATGGGGAAATCAGGTATACGTCGTGCGTATGAGACCGGAAAAGGTTCGATTACTGTTCGAGCGAAAATTGAGATTGAAGAACAGAAAAACGGTAAGGAACGAATTCTTGTTACTGAATTGCCGTACATGGTCAACAAAGCGAAACTGATTGAACGTATTTCTGAATTACACCGTGATAAACGGATAGAAGGAATTACTGACTTACGTGATGAATCTTCACGTGAAGGTATGCGAATCGTTATCGAAGTACGCCGTGATGTTAGTGCATCAGTCATTTTGAACAATTTATACAAGATGACATCTTTGCAAACGTCTTTCAGTTTTAACATGTTGGCAATCGAAAATGGTGTTCCACGGATTTTGAATTTAAAGCAAATCCTGGAAAACTATATCGAACACCAAAAAGATGTTATTACTCGTCGGACGATTTTCGACAAGAAAAAGGCGGAAGCAAGAGCTCATATCTTGGAAGGTCTGCGCATCGCGCTAGATCATATCGATGAAATCATTGCAACGATCCGTAGTTCAGCTTCAGATGATATCGCGAAGGCGACTTTGATCGAACGATTTGAATTATCTGATCGACAAGCGCAAGCAATCTTAGATATGCGTCTACGCCGTTTAACGGGCTTAGAACGCGAGAAAATCGAAAATGAATATCAAGAGCTACTAAAGACAATCAGTGACCTAGAAGACATTTTAGCGCGTCCTGAGCGTGTGTTAGAAATCATCCGCACTGAATTAGCAGAAATTGCCAATAAATTTGGGGATGATCGTCGTACTGAATTATTAATCGGCGAGGTATTGAGCCTCGAAGATGAAGATCTGATTGAAGAAGAAGATATCGTTATTACTTTAACAAATAACGGTTATATCAAGCGTGTGGCGTCGACAGAATTCCGTGCACAACGCCGTGGTGGTCGCGGTGTTCAAGGAATGGGGATTCATGATGATGATTTTGTGAAAACTTTAATCTCTTGTTCGACGCATGACACCTTGTTATTCTTTACGAATAGCGGTCGAGTTTATCGAGCAAAAGGTTATGAGGTACCTGAATACGGTCGAACAGCCAAAGGTATTCCAATCATCAATTTACTTGGTATTGATTCAAATGAAACGATCCAAGCGGTCATTTCCGTCAATGGACAAGCAGAAGATGGTCATTTCCTATTCTTTGTTACGAAAAAAGGAACAGTCAAACGGACAACTGTCACTGCTTTTTCAAATATTCGCGCTAATGGGTTGATTGCGATTGGCTTGCGCGAAGGGGATGAATTGGTAAACGTAATGTCGACAGAAGGAGACAAAACAATTATCATAGGTACTCACAATGGCTATTCCGTAACCTTTAAGGAAGCGGCTGTCCGAGATATGGGTCGAACAGCGAGCGGTGTTCGTGGGATTCGCTTGCGTGATGAGGACTACGTGATAGGATCTGCTGTACTAAACGAAGACCAAGAAGTTTTAGTCATTACCGAAAAGGGATACGGCAAACGGACAAAAGCGACTGAGTATCCAATTAAAGGCCGCGGCGGTAAGGGAATCAAGACGGCCAATGTCAAAGAAAAGAATGGTCCATTAGCTGGGTTGACCACTGTTAATGGGAATGAGGACATTCTTCTGATCACGGATAAGGGAGTTATTATCCGTTTCAATGTTGGCGGTGTATCTCAAACAGGTCGTGCGACATTAGGTGTTCGCCTAATGAAAATGGAAGAAAACACGAAAGTTGTTACCATGGCAATCGTTGACCAAGAAGAGGAAGACATAGAGACAATCGAGAATTCTGAAGTTATTGAAGAAACCTCTGATGAAACTGAAGAATAAAATAGTAGAAGGCTGGGAGCAATCCCAGTCTTTTTTCGTAACTTAAAGTAAAGAAACATTTGATTTTTGTAGGACGATTATGTATAATGAATATTTGTGAGTAGTCTATATATTTTTAGATAACTCTCCTTGCTCTTAAAAAATTAAGAGCCTTATAGTCCATAGGGAGGTGAAAATCAATGAGTCAAAACACGAAGTATGAAATCACATACATCATTCGTCCGAACATTGATGAAGAAGCAAAAACTGCTTTAGTAGAACGTTTCGATACAATCTTGAAAGATAATGGAGCAGAAATTATCGATTCAAAAGATTGGGAAAAACGCCGTTTCGCTTACGAAATGAACGGATTCCGTGAAGGCATCTACCATATCGTCAATGCAACTGCGCCAACAACAGCTAGCGCAGTTAACGAATTCGATCGTCTTGCAAAAATCAACGACGATATTATTCGTCACATGATCGTTAAGATTGAAGAATAATTGTTTCACGTGAAACAATTGACGAGAAGGGAGCTGGCTTTACTTTGATTAATAATGTTGTACTAGTAGGTCGTTTAACAAAGGATCCTGATTTACGTTATACTGCGAATGGTACAGGTGTTGCAACGTTTACTTTAGCTGTAAATCGTAATTTTACGAATCAAAGCGGGAATCGCGAAGCAGACTTTATCAATTGTGTGATTTGGCGGAAATCAGCTGAAACTTTAGCTAATTATGCGCGTAAGGGAACTCTTTTAGGTGTGACTGGCCGTATCCAGACAAGAAATTATGAAAATCAGCAAGGACAACGTGTCTATGTGACTGAAGTCGTTGCTGAAAACTTCCAATTATTGGAATCTCGTACTGCAAGTGAGCAACGCCAACAGAACCCAAGTTCTGATTCTGGCGATAGCTTCCAAAGCCAAGGCGGGGGAAATAATTTTAACAACAATTATAATCAATCCTCTCAGTCAGCTAAGAACACTATGCCTGACTTCGATCGAGATTCAGATCCATTTAGTGGATCCTCAATCGACATTTCAGATGATGATTTACCATTCTAACAATTGAATAGGAGGGAAACGGAATGGCACAACAAAGAAGAGGTCGCAAACGTCGTAAAGTAGACTATATTGCTGCTAATCATATCGAGTATATCGATTATAAAGATATCGAATTACTAAAACGTTTCATCAGTGAACGTGGTAAAATTTTACCTCGTCGTGTAACTGGAACAAGTGCTAAAAATCAACGTAAACTAACGATCGCTATCAAACGCGCACGTATTATGGGATTATTAGCATTCGTTTCTGAAGAATAAAATGTGATTTTAAAAGAGACTTCAGACTTGAAGTCTCTTTTTTGTGTTTCACGTGAAACATTCAAGAAAGTCGCTTGTCAAGGGAGATTGTGATAAAATTACACTGTTACAAGATCCTAGCTACATTGCTGAAAAACATAGCGATAGCGGAATGGACAAACAAAACCGAATTAGGAGGTATAGATGGAAAAGAATCTTCGAATAAAGGGATCCTTTTTCTTACTCTGTTTACTACTGATTCAATTAGCCGCAATTTTCTTGTTTCCTTTCACCTTTTTTACGGCAGGAATCGTTATACTAATTGATCTTTTATTATTGGTTTCTATGATTGTTTTACAGAAGCGTATTGAGATCAGTAATCAAAAGAAAATTCAATATGCTTCTCGACGTGCTCAAGAAGCTTTAGCTTATGTATCCGATGATATGCCTGTAGGAATTATTACATGGGATGAGAGCAATAGCTTTACTTGGACCAACCCGGCAATAACGGAAAGTGTCCAGCATTTATCGAAAGATGATCAACAAGATATGGTCAATGAATTGCTTCAACGTGCAGATAAAGGAAAAAGTATCTATAAGATTGGTAATGTACTCTATCACTTTGATTTGAATCGTGAAAAACGTGTTGCTTATTTAATTGATATCACAAAAGAATATGCATTAGAAAACAAAGAAAAACAACAACAAGCAGTTGTGGGGATTCTTTCAGTAGATAATTATGATGATGTGATTGATCGCCGAGATGATAAAGAGATATCTAATCTAAATTCATTCATTACAACGATCATTTCTGATTGGATGGATTCATATCGTATTTTTTATAAACGTGTAAATGCAGAACGTTTCTTCATCTTTGCTCGTTATGACGATTTGGAGAAAATGATTGAAAATAATTTTGATTTATTAGAGCACATCCGTGTTTCGGCTGGAAAACAAGACATGCTGATTACGGTTAGTATGGGAATCAGTTATGGGACGGAGTCATTGGAAGTGATTGGTGACGAAGCCCAAAACAACCTGGATATTGCATTAGTACGTGGCGGTGATCAAGTTGTTGTGAAGAATGCCGCGGAAGATCAAAAGCCCGTGTTTTATGGCGGAAAATCAGCCAGTGCAGCTAAGCGTACAAGGGTTCGTTCAAGGGCGATGTCAACGGCTTTGAAGAATGTCTTTAATCAGACAGGGAATGTCTTTGTGATGGGACATCGTTTTCCTGATATGGATGCGATAGGATCGGCTTTTGGCGTCGCTTGTTTAGCTCGTTATCATGATAAGAAAGTCCGAATAGTCATCAATGAAGAAGAGACGATACCTGATGTAGAACGTTGTTTGGAAGAGATTCATCAAAATGGAGAGCTGGAAGATCTTTTGATCTCTCCTGAGGCAGCAAAAAAGCAACGCAAAGCGGGAGATTTGTTAGTGATGGTAGATTATCATCGACCATCACTATCGATTGATCAAGAATTATATGAACAATTTGAAAACATTGTCATAATTGATCATCATCGAAGAGGAGAAGAATTTCCTGAGAAATCTTTATTGACCTATATTGAGTCTTCTGCGTCTTCTGCTTCAGAATTAGTAACAGAACTAATTCAATTTGAAAGTAATGAGCATCAAAAAATGAGCAAGATGGAGGCTACACTGTTACTTGCTGGAATCACCGTTGATACAAAGAACTTTGCTGTCAGAACAACTGCACGGACTTTCGATGTTGCTAGTTATTTAAAAACTTGTGGTGCAGATGCTTCTTTAGTACAATATTTATTGAGTACCGATATCCAATCATACTTGGAAATCAGTAAACTGGTGGGCGAGAGTGAATATGTTAAAGATGACATTGTTGTGGCTACTGGAACTGATGAGCAAGAGTACGATAGTGTAACGGCGGCTAAGACAGCTGATACATTGTTATCCATGGTGGATATCAATGCGGCATTTGTAATTATCAAACGAGTTGATGGCGTGATTGCGATTAGTGCACGCAGCTCTGGGACTATTAATGTCCAGACGGTTATGGAAGCATTGGGCGGAGGGGGACACTTCACTAATGCAGCGACTCAATTGAAAAATAGTACGATCGCTGAAGCAAAGAAACAGTTATTAGAGGCCATCAATGAACAGTTAATGGAGGGGACAGAAGAATGAAAGTAATTTTTTTAGATGATGTAAAAGGCAAGGGGAAAAAGGGCGATATCAAAGAGGTCCCTACAGGCTATGCCCAAAATTATTTATTAAAGAATAATTTGGCTAAAGAAGCTACGAAGAGCAGTATCTCTGAATTGAGTGGACAGAAGAAGGCTCAGGACAAAAAGGCGGCGGAAGTCTTAGCTGAAGCAAAAAAATTAGCAGAGTTTTTGGCAAAAGAAGATACGGTAGTAGAAATCAAGGCTAAGGGTGGCGAAGATGGACGTTTGTTTGGTTCGATCCCTTCTAAGCAAATTGCAGAAGGACTGAAGAAGCAATTTAAATTAAAAATTGATAAACGTAAAATTGAACTAGAAAACCCAATTCGTACACTTGGATACACAAAGGTTCCAGTAAAACTTCACACAGAAGTTGAAGGAATCATTAAAGTACACGTGGTGGAAGAATAATCTATTTAAACGAATAATTACAAGAGAGTATGAGAGTTCTTGAAATTAAGAGAATCCCTCATACTCTTTGTTGTATTTAACGGGCAGATTTTGTAAAATAGATGGACGAAGAGGAGCGTAAAAAGACATGAGCGAAATGTTACAAGATCGTGTGCCACCCCAAAGCATTGAAGCCGAGCAAGCGACTTTAGGTTCTATTTTTTTGGAAACAGATGCTTTGATCACGGCTATGGAGTACATAGTTCCAGAAGACTTTTATCGTCGCGGACATCAGTTGATTTTTCGCGGGATGATCCAATTAAATGATCGCAATGAAGCGATCGATGTTGTGACGGTTAAGGAATTATTGGAACAACAAAATCAGCTGGAAGATGCTGGTGGTCTAAGTTACTTATCTGAACTTGCTTTAAGCGTTCCGACGGCGGCCAATGTTGGGTATTATGCCAAAATTGTAGAAGAGAAATCGCTGTTGCGTAATTTGATTCAAGCGGCCACGAACATTGTGACCCAAGGTTTTGAGCAAGGAGACGACGTACAGACGATTTTAGACACTGCTGAACGGAATATCATGGAAGTATCAGAACGTCGCAATAAGAGCGGTTTTTTGACCATCAGTGAAGTGTTGAATACTGCCATTGAAAATATTGACCAATTGGCAAGAAATGATGAAGAAATTACTGGTTTGCCAACGGGATATGCAGCTTTAGATAAAATGACGGCTGGACTTCAAGCAGAGGAACTGATTATCTTGGCAGCACGTCCAGCGGTTGGGAAAACAGCCTTTGCTTTGAATATTGCCCAAAATGTCGGAACAAAAACAGATAAATCTGTTGCTATCTTTAGTTTGGAAATGGGAGCTGAATCACTGGTCAATCGGATGCTGTGTGCGGAGGGGTCGATCGAAGCGAGTCACTTGCGAACAGGGCAGCTGTCAGAAGAAGAATGGCAAAATCTAATCGTAGCGATGGGGAGCTTGTCACGATCGAATATTTTTATTGATGATACACCAGGGATCAAAATTTCTGAGATTCGAGCTAAATGCCATAAATTGGCGAAAGAAAAAGGGAATCTTGGTTTGATCTTGATTGACTATTTGCAATTAATTGAAGGAACAGGTCGGGAAAACCGTCAGCAAGAGGTATCTGAAATTTCACGACAACTGAAGAAGCTGGCCAAAGAATTGAAAGTTCCTATTATTGCCTTGTCACAGCTTTCTCGTGGTGTTGAACAACGTCAGGACAAACGACCAGTATTGAGTGATATTCGTGAATCAGGATCGATTGAACAAGATGCCGATATTGTAGCCTTCTTGTATCGCGATGACTATTATGAACGTGAAGGCGAAGAAGATGAGGAATCGATCGCAAATCGTAATGTAATCGAAGTTATCATTGAGAAAAACCGGAGTGGCGCACGTGGTACCGTGGAACTGCTCTTTATAAAGCAGTATAATAAGTTCTCGTCACTATCACCGAGAGAAGATTTCTAGCGCAAGTCTTGAACTTGCGCTTTTTTTTAGTTTTTCTTCACTTTTTAGCATGGTGAGAAAAGATACTAAGCCCGTACAAGATAACTGCTAATCACATTTTTCATGGTTTGTTTGGAATGAGAGGTGATCGGGCTAATTCGAGAAATTATTAAATGAGAGTATCCGAAATTTGAATCATTTTTTCTAGTATTCAAAAATAATGTTCGTAATTTGCCTTGTTTTTGTAATCTTTATCATCTAATATTCGAATTTTAATTGAAGTATAGCGCTATTCTTGATACAATGATTCAGGATTAAATAAAATAAAATGAGGTGTTCAGATGTCATCTGTAGTAGTTGTAGGGACGCAGTGGGGCGATGAAGGTAAAGGAAAAATCACGGATTTTTTAAGTGAGAATGCAGAAGTCATTGCTCGTTACCAAGGTGGAGACAATGCAGGTCATACAATCAAATTTGACAATGAAACATATAAATTACACTTGATTCCTTCTGGGATTTTCTACAAAGAAAAAATCAGTGTTATTGGAAATGGTGTGGTAGTCAATCCGAAATCGTTAGTAACGGAATTGGCTTATTTGCATGAACGAGGAGTTACGACAGATAATTTGCGAATTTCTGATCGTGCACATGTCATCTTGCCTTACCACATTAAATTAGATCAATTGCAAGAAGATGCAAAAGGCGAAAATAAAATCGGTACAACAATCAAGGGGATCGGACCGGCATACATGGATAAAGCAGCTCGTGTAGGGATTCGTGTGGCCGATTTATTGGATAAAGAAATTTTTGAAGAACGTTTGAAGATCAACTTGGAAGAAAAAAATCGTCAATTCGTTAAAATGTTTGATGACGAAGCGATGAACTTTGATGATATTTTTGAAGAGTATTATGAATATGGCCAACAAATCAAACAATATGTAACAGACACATCAGTCATCTTGAATGATGCGTTGGATCAAGGAAAACGTGTGCTATTTGAAGGCGCGCAGGGCGTGATGTTGGATATCGATCAAGGAACCTATCCATTTGTTACGTCATCTAATCCGGTTGCTGGCGGTGTAACGATCGGTAGCGGTGTTGGACCATCGAAGATCGACAAAGTCGTAGGAGTATGTAAAGCATATACTTCACGTGTCGGTGATGGCCCTTTCCCAACAGAATTATTTGATGACGTCGGCGGTCAGATCCGTGAAGTAGGTCGTGAATATGGAACGACAACAGGTCGTCCCCGTCGTGTTGGCTGGTTTGATTCGGTTGTGATGCGTCATTCAAAACGTGTTTCAGGCATTACCAATCTTTCTTTAAACTCGATCGATGTGCTGAGTGGATTAGAGACGGTCAAAATTTGTACGGCGTATGAATTAGATGGTGAATTGATCTATCATTATCCAGCAAGTTTGAAAGAATTGAATCGTTGCAAACCAGTTTATGAAGAATTGCCTGGTTGGAGCGAAGATATTACGGAATGTCGCGATTTAGCGGATTTGCCGGAGAATGCTCGGAATTATGTTCGTCGTGTCTCTGAACTCGTAGGTGTACGAATCTCAACCTTCTCTGTGGGACCAGACCGGATGCAAACGAATATTCTGGAAAGTGTTTGGGCTCAAATCTAACATATTATGAGACAAGCAACCAATTATCTAGTAGAATAGATTTACTAATAAGCGGGTGTTTGGAGGATTTTAAAAATGTATCAGATTCTGACAGATTCATGTTGCGATGTGCCTTATGAGTTATTAGATGAAAACAACGTTGATTTTATTTCGATGTACGTCACAATAGATGGCACAGAATTTGCTGATGACTTGGGTCGCAGTTTCAAGATTGATGATTTCTATCAACAAATTAAAAATGGTGCGATGCCAACAACATCACAAGTCAATGTTGGGCGTTATGTGGAATTTTTCCGCAGTTATGCTGAAAAAAAGATTCCTGTTTTGTATATCTGCTTTTCTTCTGGAATGAGCGGATCGTATCAAAGTGCGTTGCAGGCGTTGGAGCTTTTAAAGGAAGATTTGCCTGATGCGGAAGTTTATGTGGTAGATTCCCTGGCTGCCAGCGGCGGTGAAGGACTGATGGTCTACGAGGCAGCGCAAAAACAGCAAGCAGGAATGTCTCTAACTGATTTATACAATTGGTTAGAAGAAAACAAGTTAACGTATCATCACTGGGTAACGGTTGATGATTTGAATCATTTGCAACGTGGCGGGCGTATTTCTAAAACAAGTGCAGCGATTGGCGGATTGATGAATATCAAACCCATCATCACTGTTGATGTTGAAGGGAAGCTGCAAAATGTTGAAAAAGTGCGTGGGCGTAAAAAAGCTTTGCAACTAGTCGCTGACAAAATCAGTGAAGCGACCACGGACCCGGCAAATCAAACGATTTTTATCACAACGAGTGCCGATCAAGAAGGCGCGGAAGAAGTGAAGCGGCATTTAGAGGACAGTATACAGCCAAAAGAGGTTCGGATTTTTCCATTGGGAACAACAATCTCCAGCCATACTGGCTTAGGATGTATCGCAGTCTTTACTCGCGGCGACAAACGAAATTAATAAGTAAACGAGGAAATCTATTAGATTTCCTCGTTTTTTAGTAATCATTTTGCTGACTGAAACCTCGAATCAATTCAATTAATTGACCTCGAATCATTGAATCTAAAATCTGTTCACGTTGAACGAGTGAAATTATAAATGTTGGCTGAGGCTGATCGGTGATAGGAATCATGACCAAATTATCTTCCGGAGAGATCGCAAGTTCTGCTAAAAAACCAATGCCGATTTGTTCACGAATCATGCCTTTTAAAATATTCAGGTTGCTATTTTGATAAATAATCTGCGGTTCAAAATGGGCTTGTTGGGCCATTTTTTTAAAGGCGGTTGGATGAACGTAGTGCTCATTCAATAAGACAAAAGGCTCGTCTTTTAATTCAGCAAAGGAGATTTCTTTACGTTTAGCCAGCGGGTGATTCGGACTGACGACGATCATAAATCTTTTTTCGACCAAAATTTCACTAGTCAAATCGTCATCACGAATCGGTTGTGTTGAACCAAGCAGAGCAAGATCGATCTTCCCTCGACGTAAAAGACCATAAAGATCCCTTGATCCGCCATCAACTAAATGAATATGGCGCATCAAATTATTTTTGAAAAGGTAGGAAGAGAGTTTGGGAAAGTAAAAGTTTCCGATAATCGGCGGCAAGCCGAAGTCCAAAGTCTCTTCTTTTAGTCGATCAATTTCAGTCACAGCAATCGTTACTTCTTTCAAGATATTTGAGATGTGGCGAGAAAGAACAATTCCGGATTGAGTAATGATCAATTGTTTGTGGGATTGGTCACGATAAACCAGTTCGGTTCCAAGTTCTTCTTCTAGCCGTTTCACTGCATAAGTAATGGTTGGCTGGCTGACATGGAAGGCGTTCGCCACTTTGGTAAAGCTCTTTTCTCGTACTAAGCGTTGGAAATATTCTAGGTCTTTAAAGTTCATAAGCGTCTCCTCTTGTGAAGTCAGATTATCATATAAATAAAATTTATCCTAAGCTTTTGTTTTGACTATAGTTGGGGAGAGCGTGTATCGTCCTAACTGTAATCAACAAGGAGGAGAACAATATGAAAGGTCTCGAAAGAATAAATAATCCATTTTTGAATAAAGGAACTGCATTTACAAAGGAAGAACGGAAGCAATATGGCTTGACTGGCATGCTGCCTTCTAAAGTCCAAACATTGGAGGAGCAAGCAGAACAAACTTATGGTCAATATCAAAGTAAAACAACCAATTTAGAAAAACGTCTATTTCTAATGGAAATCTTCAATACGAATCGTACGTTGTTCTATAAAGTAATGGGACAACATGTCGTAGAATTTATGCCGATTGTTTATGATCCAACCGTGGCCGATTCCATTGAACAATACAATGAATTATTCGTTGAGCCGCAGGATGCCGCCTTCATTTCAATTGATGATCCAGCAAGTATCAAAGACAGTTTGAAAAATGCTGCTGCTGGTCGTGACATTCGATTGATCGTTGTGACAGATGCGGAAGGGATCTTAGGCATTGGTGATTGGGGCGTCAATGGTGTGGATATCGCCATCGGAAAATTGATGGTATACACTGCTGCTGCGGGTATCAATCCTGCCCAAGTTTTACCTGTATCCATTGATGCTGGTACAAATAATCAGGAGTTATTAAATGATCCTTTGTACTTAGGAAATAAACATGAACGAATCTATGGGGATAAGTATTATGAAGTGATCGATCAATTTGTTGAGGCTGTGGAAGAATTGTTCCCTGAAGTCTTGCTGCACTGGGAAGATTTTGGTCGTTCAAATGCAGCAAACATCTTAGAGAAATATCAAGACAAGATCACGACCTTCAATGATGATATCCAAGGAACAGGGATTGTCGTTTTAGCAGGTGTTTTAGGTGCTCTGAATATCTCGCAGGAAGAATTGACGAAACAAACAGTGATGACTTTTGGAGCAGGTACCGCAGGTGTTGGGATCGCCAACCAATTGCTAGATGAAATGAAACGCCAAGGATTGTCCGAAGAAGAAGCGCGGAAGCATTTCTATATGGTAGATAAACAAGGTGTCCTATTTGAAGATACTGAGGATTTAACCTCTGGTCAAAAAGGTTTCGTCCGTCAACGCAGCGAATTTACAAATGCGAATGAATTGACGACTTTAACAGCGGCTGTTAAAGCAATCCATCCTACGATCATTATTGGTACCTCGACCCAGCCAGGGGCCTTTACCGAAGAAATCGTACGAGAATTAGCCGCTAATACAGAACGTCCCATTATATTCCCATTGTCTAATCCTACGAAATTAGCTGAAGCAATGGCTGAAGATCTAATCAAATGGACAGATGGAAAAGCGTTGATTGGAACGGGGATTCCTGCTGACGATGTAAAATACAACGGTGTTACTTACCAAATCGGTCAAGCCAACAATGCGTTGATGTATCCTGGCTTAGGACTTGGCATCATCGCTTCAACAGCAACGCGTGTTAATGGAGAAATGTTGTCGCAGGCTAGTCATGCATTAGGAGGAATCGTTGATACAAGCAAACCAGGCGCCGCAGTTTTGCCGCCAGTATCAAAATTGACGGAGTTCTCCCAAACAATCGCAGAAATTGTTGTGAAGAGCGTGATTGAACAAAAATTGAATAAAGAAGAGATCAAAGACATCAAACAGGCTGTAGAAGAGATGAAATGGTATCCAGAATATCAAACGCTTGATGTTGATTAAAAGGATAAAAAGCTTTATTAAGCAAAAGGAGGAAGAAAGATGATTTTCTTTCAATCGATCCAAAGTGTTTTAAGTATCATTATTATGATTGCTTTAGGCTATATCTTGAAGAGACAAGGCTGGTTTGATGAAAGTTTCGGCAAAAGCATTTCGTCATTGATTACCCGTGTGGCGCTGCCAGCTTCGATCTTTGTGTCCGTACTAAAGAACTTAACAAAAGAAAGCTTGTTCCAACTATCGGGGAGTTTGATCTACCCAGTTGGAGCGGTTATTATCTCTTATGTCTTGGCCTATGCGTTAGTTAAAATTTTGAAGATTCGTCCAGGCCGCCGCGGGATATTCATGAATGCGGTCGTTAATGCCAACACGATATTCATTGGTTTGCCTTTAAATATCGCTCTGTTTGGTGAAAAATCATTGCCTTATTTCTTGGTTTATTATGTGACGAACACGGTTTCTACTTGGGCGTTTGGCGTATTCTTGATCTCGAATGATGATCCAACCAAAGTCAAAGGTGAAAGCAAAGCGAAACTAAACTGGAAGAAATTATTACCGCCGCCATTATTAGGTTTTATCGTAGCGATTCTCTTTTTATTGATCGGAATTCCTGTACCAAGCTTTATTAACGCGACACTCGGTTATGTAGGTAGTATTGTTACTCCGTTGTCCTTGCTCTATATCGGGATCGTCTTGTATGACGCTGGATTGAAGAGCATTCGTTTTGATCGCGATACGGTCGTAGCTTTACTGGGCCGTTTCGTTTTGGCACCGGCTGTTTTGATTGCCTTGATTGCTCTCGGGTCAAATGCCTTTGGAGTCAGCCTCGCACCGCTATTGAAACAAACGTTGATCGTTCAATCTGCGACCCCAATGCTGGCTGTCTTGCCGATCTTAGCGAATGAAGCGCATGGTGATGTTAAATATACTACGAATTTGGTAACAACTAGTACCGTACTATTTGTGTTCGTAGTTCCGATCTTGATGGAACTTGTGCAATTTATTTAATTTGCTTCCCCAATAGAAAAAGCATTCGCGATTTTTTTCGCGAATGCTTTTTTTTAATACAGATGACTTAATTGCTTTTGAACTTCCGGGTTTTCCAAGAATTCATCGTAAGTCGTTTCCGCACGGTCAACAACACCGTTTCCAGAAATAGCGATGACGCGGTTAGCGATCGTTTGGATGAACTGATGGTCATGAGAGGCGAATAAAAGCGAACCTTTATAAGCGATCAACCCATCATTCAATGCTGAGATCGATTCTAAATCTAAGTGATTGGTTGGATCATCCAAAACTAAAACATTGGATTTAGACAACATCAATTTCGAAAGCATACAACGAACTTTTTCACCACCGGATAAGACATTGACGGGTTTCATTACTTCGTCGCCAGAAAACAGCATACGGCCCAGGAAGCTGCGTAAGAATGTATTGTCATCTTCTTCTTTGCTGGCATATTGGCGTAACCAATCGAGGATCGGCATTTCACTGTCGAACTCTTTAGTAGTATCTTTTGGCAAATAAGCTTGGCTCGTCGTTACACCCCAGCGAACCGTACCTGTATCAGGTTCAAGATCGCCCATGATAACTTTAAATAAGGTAGTTGTTACTAAGTCACTCTCAGCAATAAAAGCTACTTTGTCATCACGATTCAAGGTGAAAGAGATATTATCTAAAATTTTCTTGCCGTCAATCGTCACGCTGACATTATCAACTTGCAGCAAGTCATTACCGATTTCCCGTTCTGGTTTGAATTGGACGAATGGGTAGCGGCGTGAAGAAGGCTGGATATCATCTAATGTGATCTTATCCAACATTTTTTTACGAGAAGTCGCTTGTTTTGATTTAGACGCGTTAGCGCTGAATCGAGCGATAAAATCTTGTAATTCTTTGATTTGCTCCTCTTTTTTAGCATTTTGCTGCGATTGTAATTTCGTTGCTAACTGGCTTGATTCTAACCAGAAGTCATAGTTTCCGACGTATAATTTGATTTTCCCGAAGTCTAAGTCTGCCATGTGTGTACACACTTTGTTTAAGAAGTGGCGGTCATGGGATACGACAATTACGGTATTATCAAAGTTGATCAAGAATTCTTCTAACCAGTTGATTGATTGGATGTCTAATCCATTCGTTGGCTCATCTAGTAAAAGAACGTCTGGTTTGCCGAAAAGAGATTGTGCTAGTAAGACTTTGATTTTTTGCCCAGCCGTCAGTTCGCTCATTTTTTGCTGGTGCAAGTCCTCAGGGATGTTTAGCCCTTGCAATAGGACGGCTGCTTCCGGCTCGGCTTCCCAGCCGTCAAGCTCGGCGAATTCGCCTTCAAGTTCTGCTGCGCGAATACCATCTTCATCAGAAAAATCTTCCTTCATATAAATGGCGTCTTTTTCTTGCATGACTTGGTATAAGCGTTCGTGGCCCATGATAACTGTTTCAAGAACGGTATATTCTTCAAAGTCAAAATGGTTTTGCTTTAGCACCGCCATCCGTTCATTGGGACCTAAGGCAACAGAGCCGGTAGAAGGCTGGATATCGCCTGCTAAAATCTTAAGAAAGGTTGATTTTCCGGCACCATTTGCCCCAATCAACCCATAACAATTGCCGGGAGTGAATTTAATATTTACGTCGTCAAATAATTTACGGTCAGGAAACTGTAAACTAACGTCACTTACTGTAATCAATGATTTTCCTCGCTTTATCAGTATTGGCGCAAGGCCTCTTTGCATTATATCGGGGAACATCTGAAGTTTCAAGCTTCCTAAAGAATTTACTTGGGATTAAAAATAGGATAGACTGAGAAATTGAAGGGATGTGTCAGTATGATCGGGATAATTATCGCGACCCACGACCATTTAGCGGACAGTCTGTTAAAAACAGCCGAGTCCATTCTAGGTGAGCAAAGCTGTGTGGAAACATTAAATATTGAGCCGGGAGCTACAGGACTGCAGGAAGAAATTGAAGATTACGCCAAAGAGCTATTGACGAAAGTTGATGAGCTGGTCTGGCTGATAGATATGTTTGGCGGAACACCATTTCGTTATGCTAGCTTTTGTGTAGTGAATGATTCGCGCCAGTCTTTAGTGACAGGGGTCAACTTGCCGATGGTCTTGCAGGCTTTGGTAAGTCGAGAGTTATCAGCAGATGAACTAACGAAACAATTAAAAACAGAAGCAAAACAAACGATTCGAAGAATGTAAAAAGGTTGTGCAAAAAAAAATTTTTGGCACAACCTTTTTTTGCAGTCTACATTGTTCAACCACATGAGCTGACGGTGCTTTATTTCAAAAGTTCACGCAAAGTAGGCATATCGTGAACGTGATATTTTTCTTTGAAGGCATTGATCTGTTCTGTGGAGAATTTTTCTGGGTCTAGTTCTAAGGCTTCAACAGGTAAAGGCCGTTCGTCCTTGATCTTAACATCAATCACGACAGGTCGTTTGCTGGCTTTCGCTGCTGTGAAAGCTGGTTCTAATTGGCTGTACTCAGTAATCGTAAACCCATCTGCACCAAGCGCTTCCCCAACTTTACCAAAATTGGCTCCTTCGAGAAAGACGCCAAATTTTTGTTGTTCAGTGTCTTCTTGTTCGGCTTCGATAAAGCCAAAAGCATTATTAGAGAAGACGACGTTGATGATCGGCAAATTGTATTTTACTTGCGTGATGATATCTTGCATTTGCATCGCAAAACCACCGTCACCACTAAAGGTAAAGACTTGTTTGTCAGGATAAGTTAATTGTGCCGCGATTCCGCCTGGGACACCGTTCCCCATGGTTGCGAACCAGCCAGACGTAGTAAATTGTTGTTCTCCGTTCATTTCTAGATGGCGAATCGCATTTAAGGTGACATTGCCGACATCGGCAACATAAACCGTATCTTTTTCTGCGATGCGATTTACTTCTTTGAAGACAGGTTCAGCTCGTAATGGTGTTGACTCGTCATCGTAAAAGCTCTTACGCCAAGCATGCCAATTACGGATGTTTTCTTGGTTGGCTTTCAACCAGGCATCGGCAGGGCGGGCTTTTCCAAGTTCGACCCAGCGGCGAAGAGCAGTCGCACCATCACCTAAAATAGATTGATCGACATTGTGGCGACGGCCAAACTTAGCGGCATCAATATCGACTTGGATGAATTTTGCATCCGGGTTGAAGAAATAACGGCCGAACGGAAAGTCGCTGCCGACAAATACGATCAGGTCTGCATCAGCTAATGCTTCATTCGCTGGCTTGGTTGCTACACGTGCTGCAAAACCTAGGAAGTTTTTATATAGATCAGGGACAATTCCTTTGGCTAGGACAGCTGCCGCGACGGGCATCGAGAAATGTTCAGCGAAGGATTTGATCGCATCAAAACCACCGCGTACCCCCTGACCAATATAAAGAACGGGTTGTTTCGCTGCTTCGATCAAAGGCAATGCTGCTTTTAGATCCGATTCATCAGGAAGCAGGACACCCGTTTTATGATTTTTCGCAGTTGCGATTTCGGTTTCTTCGATTTCCGCAAAACCAAAATCTACGGGGATCGTAACGACAGCTACACCGTTGCTTTGATAAGCTGCTTTGATTGCTTCATCGATCACATGCGGCAAGCTTTCGGAGGTCATTACTGTCCGGTTGTAAACACTAACATCCGCAAACATTGGATTTTCATTTAATTCTTGAAAAGAATTATAGTTCATGGCAGTGGAAGCCACTTGACCTAACAATGCCAGAACAGGAACATGATCCATTTGCGCATCGTAGAGTCCATTGATCAAGTGGCTGGCACCAGGACCAGCGGAACCAAAGACAGCTCCGATCTTACCAGTTAATTTTGCATCTGCTGCCGCAGCTAAAGCACCAGCTTCTTCATGGCGCACTTGGATATATTTAACAGTTTCACGTTCGTGGTATAAAGCATCCATTGTTGAATTGAATGAGCCGCCGGGAATTCCATAAATGTGATCGATTCCCCAGGCTTCTAAAACATTGACCATTGCGATTCCTGCATTAATTTTTGACATCTTTTTCACTCACTTTCTTTTTGTAAGTTTCCTACCAAAAAAGTATAACGCGTCTTAAAAAAACCAGCAAAGAAAGTGTCTCCAAAAGAAGTTTACAGGCTCACCTAAAACATGATAAGGTTATAGCAAATAAACGTTTTCAGGATACCAGTTTAATTTTGTCAGTTTCACCAAGTGAATTCAAACTATTTGTGAGGTATTGGTATCTCCTTAGGTTTGTTTATCGTGGAACTCTAGACTAATTTTTCTGAGAAACGGCTGATGGTGATAGGAAATAGGAGGAGCATATGGTTGGATGGCTACTTAGTTTAACTGCTTGGCAGCAAGCGTTAGTTGGAACACTGTTTACTTGGGGAATGACCGCTCTAGGTGCGGCATTGGTTTTCTTCTTTAAAAATATTAATCGAAATGTATTGAATCTAATGCTAGGTTTTGCTTCTGGCGTGATGATCGCGGCAAGTTTTTGGTCTTTATTGGACCCGGCGATCGCTGCTGCGGAGGAGAATGGGTCAATCCCTTGGCTAGTAGTAAGTCTAGGTTTTGGTCTGGGTGGATTGTTTCTTTATATAGCCGATAAAACGATTCCGCATATGCACTTTGGGCCGAATAAAGAAAAAGAAGGATTGCCTAGTCATTTGAAGCGGACGATTTTGCTGGTATTTTCGATTACCCTGCATAATATTCCCGAAGGACTAGCAGTCGGTGTTGCTTTTGGTGCAGCAAGCGAAGCGGCAAATCCAACGGCGGCAGTCCTAGCCGCTATCTCCGTATCGTTGGGGATCGGAATCCAAAACTTCCCCGAAGGTGCGGCTGTTTCGATTCCTTTGCGACAGGAAGGATTAAGTCGAACGAAATCATTCCTTTATGGGCAAGCATCAGGTCTTGTGGAACCAATCGCAGCTGTAATAGGAGCGCTCCTAGTGACAAGTGTTGAACCTTTGTTGCCCTATGCTTTATCGTTTGCAGCAGGGGCCATGATCTATGTTGTGGTAGAGGAATTAATCCCAGAAGCGCAAGCAACGACGGATAGTAAGCACCATTTCGGAGTGTTTGGTGCGATGTCTGGGTTTATTATCATGATGATTTTAGATGTAGCGTTGGGATAGAAAGATAAAACCGCCGAAAGCTCAGCTTTCGGCGGTTTTGTGTTTTTAATAGGTCCGTCTGCGACGTTTAGTCAGCCAGTTAACTAGGAAGTAAGCAATTGCTAATGGAATAGCAATTCTAAAGAACAAGCCAATCAAGCCCGATAGGATTGGACCAACAATACTTAAAATCAAACTAGCAACTAAGAAAAAGCCGACAACAGCTAAAATTCGTACAACCATAGGATATTCTTTCATCATTTTAAATTCCTTCTTTCCGTTTGTTTTATCTTAAACATAGTTTAGCAAACTATTTTCACGGTTACGTCCAACTTAAGACGTATTTATTGAAGATTTGACTGAATAAGCCGGTTTCAAATTGCAGTCAATAGATAAAATAGTTCAAGTTATCAAAGAAAAGAGGAATTGTAAGAGTCAAAAGATAACTAGGAATCGCTTTGAATCAAAAGAAATGACATAATTCTTGATATTTTATAGGTTCTTTTGTTTAATAGACTCACAGTAAATCAATGGATTTACTGTGAGTTTTTAATTGATTAGGAGCAAAAAAAATGTCGAAGTCACGAATTGAAGCTTTTACAGATGCGGTCATTGCTATTATTATGACTCTGCTAGTTTTAGAGTTACACGAACCAGGTGCTCCAACCTGGACGGCCTTTTTTGGTATGGGTCATAAATTTATCGTCTATCTGATTAGTTTTGTCAGTTTAGCGATCTATTGGAACAACCATCATCACCTTTTTCAACTAGTACGAAAAGTAGATGGTTGGGTATTATGGGCAAATAATTTCTTGATATTGATGATGACCCTCTTTCCGTATGTCACTGCTTGGGTCGGAGACTATCCTTTTTCTTGGGCGCCTCAAGCGTTGTATGGGTTGGTGACATTAGGAACGGATTTAGCCTACTATTTATTGGTCCGAGCATTAGTGCGGGCGAACGGAAAGGATTCTAAGGTCGGTCAATTATTCAGACATTATCCTAAATCATATTTATCGATCGGCTTAGCGATCGTCGCCTTGATACTAGGAAAATTGATTGCACCGATCGCGGTATTGATCGTCAATGTCTTGATTCTATTGATGTGGTTTATTCCGGAAAAATCCATTGAAAAGATTCTGTAAGAAAAATAATTGTTAGAAGGATGTTCTTTTTTAGCGAGATACTGTAATGCAACACCTGCGATCGTAAAATCGCAGGTGTATTTGCATTTAAATCGTCAGAGAAGAGCAGTAGTTCATTTGAAATTGGTGGAGACAGACGATATGAGATACTTACGCAAGTGTATGAAGTTTTGAAAGGTCGGATTTACTTAGGCGGCTCTGAGCCGCGTGGACGAATATCAGGGTCATCTTTGTTTCGATTTTTTCTTCTGCGAAACCAAGCCAAGAATCCTTTCTTGGTATCCTTTTGTTCCCGTTCATCAAGGTGTATTGAAATAGGGTCTGAAGTGTCTGTAGCAGTGTATTCACTTTTATTATTTGTAAGCGATCGCTTCTCGAGTTGTGGTGCATTTATTGTTAATGAAGGTAGTTCCTTCGTCGTTTTTACTGGACCGTCAAGTTTCTGCGCAATCGCGGCTTTTGATGGTTCAAACAGATAGTCATAGTTCTCTGGTGCTTTGAAAGGTGCGGCGTCTTTTATAGTTTCTGGTTCATTCGCTTCGTTTTCGACGATCATTGGTTCTTTTTCAACATCAAAAACGTCTCTTTCATACGTATCCACGATCTTGGCCGTTACGACCGAAGCAAATAGTTTTACGCCATTTTGTTCAAAAATATCCAACGTGGTCAAGAGTTCGCAAGCTTCTTTGATTGCTGGTATCGGCAGATCGGGGTTCAAATCTTTATAGGTACAGTCATGGTTTTTCCCTAGACTGTTTGCGAATTTAACAACTAAATCCTTTTTCATCTTCAGTTTTCCTTTCTAATTTTTTTGCGTAGGTAGGGCATTATTCTATTCAAGGTTCGTTTGTTTCTTCGGGACGGACGATGGAGATCAACGAACGGATAACTGATTTGGCCTTTTCGCCAAAACTGCGGATCGGAAATACTTTCGAGCAGAACGTGCGCCACTCAGGAGCCATGAAGTAATCTTGAAAATAGTAGAAAAAGCGCTTCATAGTCCTAGTGGCCTTAGTATTCATGAATATCTCGCGGATAAGATCCTTCAGAATGAACGCAAACTCCTCTGCGCCAAGTTGGTACCTTACGCGTAAGGCGATAATATATTTAATGGTTAAACTGCTGTTTTGTGACTCGAGATAGTATTCAGTAATCCGTTTTTCAAGTGTTTTTGGTGTTAAATTGAACAGCTGGCGACAGCTGAGTAGTTGTTCATACATTTGTTCTTTTCCTCCTATTTTTGGTCACTCGTGATTGACTCGAGATAATCACGTATTTAGTAAGGTCTCTTCATGATCAAACTCGATCATGATCTTATCTAGTTTGACGATTTCTACTGCATCTGGATTGGCCACTACATTTGAGAATGTGACTTTTTCAAATTTCCCACCTCTAGTAGGCTAAGTGGACTAGCAATTTCTTATTTAATTTTTGTTCCGGCCGGTGACTACAGGATAATTGATTTACAAAAGATATGCGAATCGCAAAATAGCATTTACCCCCCTCAAATTGACCACTTTGGAAGCTGTAACCCGCATTCCTTCGTTCAAAACGTGTCAAATTGGGGGGCTGGAGGTCAATTTGCGATTTGAGAAAAAAAACGAACTGTATTATAATTAAGAGTTTTAATGAAAAGGCTTTATTTGTTAGGCTTTTGAGAAAAACTTGTCTAGAATAATCAAACTCCCTTTAACGAATAGCGTATGTTAAACTACTTTAAGAATGACATCGTCAATTTGAGATAGTTTAAAAAGAGACTACGTATCTTTTATTTTTAATCATGGAAAGTTCAAGGAGGGTATCTATGTTAGAAGCAATTATTTTCGATATGGATGGCGTATTAGTTGATTCAGAATATACGTATTTCCAAAGCAAATCGCAAATCTTGAAGGAAGAAGGGCATGAGGTAGAAGAAAGTTATCATTTTCAGTTCATGGGAACTACAGGTGAGTATATGTGGGAACAAATGAAGCAAGAATTTTCACTGCCTTTGTCGGTACCGGAGTATATTCAGCAGATGACGGATTTACGCCAAGCGATGATTAAGCGGGATGGAATTAAAGTGATTCCCCATGTACAAACTTTTGTTAAAGGGTTATTTGAAGCTGGGTTGAAGTTGGCGGTAGCATCATCTTCTTCCTTGGCCGAAATCAAAGTAAATCTAGCAGAAATCGGATTGTCCGATTATTTTTCAGAAGTAGTTAGTACCGAAGAAGTAAAGCATTCAAAACCTGCACCGGATGTCTATTTGGCAGCAGCTGAGCGAATAGGCGTGAAGCCTGAAAATTGTTTGGGGATTGAAGATACAAAAAATGGAACTGGCGCCGTCCGAAATGCCGGAATGGTCTGTGTCGGTTTTGCCAATCCAGCTTTTCCGAAGCAAGATTTGGCTTTTGCAGATACTGTGGTTTCAACCTTTTCAGAAGTAGATGCCGATGCTTTAGCTAAAATCTATCAAGAAGTGAGGGAGCAAGATGCCTAAAGCAGCGATTTCCAGTAAAGCTTTTCTGATTGAGGGCGGGTGCAATGCCTGTGGTCTGCAAAATACCGAAACATTTACGATTCATTTTGAAGACCGGCGATCTGAAATGTTGGATAATTTTGATCTTCCTTCGGTTGTCCAAGCGATCGCACAAAAAAATGGGTGGCGAGAAACCGTCATTCCTATAGGAATCAGTGAGGAAGAGATCGTTTTGAAAAAAGAAACCGATGTGATAAAACCGAAATATTTTGGTGATCAAATCATTTATCAATCCGAGAATCAACGAATCCAAAGTAAGCAAAAGTTTGATACCAACGCTGAACTATTTGAACAAGTAAACAGTATCCTAGAACAGCTTTTCAAAATTGAACCTTATGAGATAAAAATAGCAGTTGAATAGCATTTTTTTTACTTAGTGATTGAATCTTTTCCGCTAAGAAGTCTGACATATTGTTTGTCAGACTTTTTTTTGCGGTAAAATCTCTAAAGTCTAGCTTACATAAAAAACAGACAAATAATGAGACTCTTGCTAAAATGAGTAATGAACAAAAGTACCAAGTTGCATAATAGGTAGACAAAAACAGGAATTCTAAGCTCATTAATTGCCTTTGTTTAGGTATTTCTTGTTTTTGATCATTTTTTTTTGTGAAAAAAAATATTTGTAAGCACCAAGTTGCATAAAGAACACTGAATTATTTGGGAACAAAGAAGATGGAAATGTAAGCGTTTTTCGTCTAAATTGAAGATGTAAAGAGGGATGACAATGAATTTAGAAGAACGAACCAATCAAATTTTTGTTGAGTTAGTCAACAACCCGCAAATCACTAGTAAAGCGTTGTGTGAGAAATTCGATTTGACGCGAGGACAATTGAATTACGCGCTAAAAAAAATCAATGATTCTTTACTAGACGAAAAGTTGAGTGAGATCAAACGGACAAAAAATGGTCACTTTCTGATCGCAAATGAGATCCTTTCAAATTATAAGGGTGGTGATGAGCAGCTCGGGGAACCAGCGGAAAGCTATGTGTTTTCCGGCAAAGAACGAGCAGCCATAATTGAATTGATGTTACTGAGTAAAGAAGATTATTTGTCGCTAAATCATTTCATTGATGAGTTGAAAGTCAGCCGTAATACAATATTGCGAGATCTGAAGGAAGTCGATCAAGAACTGAAAAAACATGAACTGGCTTTGAAATATACCCGTCAGAAGGGCTATTTTATTCAGGGAGATGAATGGAATAAGCGAAATGTGTTGTCCGATTTGTTGAGCAATTTAGCAGTGATGTACAACGGAATCAATATTATTATCCAGTTTGCCAATATTGATCCGCAGCAGATTGAAACCTTTCGCAAGCGGGTGGAACTGGTGGAAGAAGAATTGGAAGTTCAATTCACGGATGAACGATTGAAGACGTTGCCTCTATTGATCCTCTTGATGGTCCGGCGGGCGCAAAAAGGCAAGCTGATTTCTTATAGTTTCAAGGTGAACTATCGAGAGCTTGCGGATACGAAGGAGTATCTGGCAGCTGATCGGGTCATTTGGGACGTCGATGGCTTAAGTGAAAATGAACGAGTTTATGTGACGATGCTGCTGCTGACTACCAATCTTTCACGAGGGGACATCCTTTCTGTGAAAGAGATCAATAAGATGAAGGAAGCGCTGGAAAAGGTTATTGCGAATTTTGAACGCATCGCCAGCGTCATTTTAGAGGAAAAAGAAAAATTATTAGAGCGGCTACTAGTCCATATGCGGCCGGCCTATTATCGGATCAAGTACCACTTGAACTTACAGACACGTTTTTATCAAGAGAATAAGGATGCGAATTTGTTCTCGCTGTTTTATCTAGTTAAAGAAGCCAGCGGGCCACTGGAAAGTTATTTTGATCAGCCAGTTCCAGATGCGGAATTATTTTTTATTTCACTGTTTATCGGCAGTCATATAGTAGAGAGCACGGAGATTGTTCATCCGGAAAATCGTAAAAGAGCGATCATTGTATGTCCGAATGGGATATCAATCGCCGTTCTACTAGAAAATACGTTGAAAAACTTGCTTCCGGAAATTGATTTTGTGATGTCGATGTCGGCTCGGGAATTCTATCGAAAGGATTATGATGTTGATTTCATTTTCTCGGCAGTTCCGTTAAAAACAGAGAAGAAATTATTCGTGGTTAACAATTTTTTATCTGAACAGGAAAAGCGTCAATTAAGAGAGCGGGTTCTACGATCTACGGCAATCATTCAGACGGAGATCGTGACGCCAGAGAAGATTTTGGCAGTGGTAAAAAAACACGCGAAGGTTGTGGATGAAACAAGTCTCTATGAGGAATTACTTAGCCTATTTGCTCCAAAGGAATCCAAAATTTTAGAAAAGAAACGGCCTCATCTGATTGATCTATTAAAAGGCGAAACGATCCAAATTTTTGAAGATACAATCAGCTGGTCTGAAGTTTTAGATGCGCTGGCACAGCCGTTAGAGCGGCAACAGGTCATTACAGAGGATTATGTCAAAGCATTGAAAAAAGAGATGCCGGTTTTGCCTGCCTATTCCGTTTTACGTCATAAAATCGCGTTGCCGCATACGGTGACGGAGGCGGGAGCAATCGGCGTTGGAATCAGTTTAGGATTGGTGAAAAAAGGGGTTCTCACAGAAGATGGTCGGAAGATCCATACCGTCATTTTACTTGGTTCCAATGATAAAGATGAACATTTGGATTTGATTTTTGAAATGATGAGTTTAGCTGGAGCAAAAGAATTGGCTCAATTAGAAAAAGCAGCAACGAAAGAAGAGATTCGGGAGGCGTTGATTCGTTTCAACGATGAGTATTGGAGGGCGAAATAATGACAGAAACGACACTAAGTTCCTATGTAAAAGAACCATTAGTTTTTGCGCAAGAAAATTTTTCTTCTCAAGCGGAGCTATTTGAAGAGGTTGCTCAAAAAGCTTTAGATTTGGGTTGGGTGCGTGAAGACTTCTTGAACCGAATCAGGAAGCGGGAGGAAACATTTCCAACAGGGATTCAATTAATGAATTTTGGCGCAGCCATCCCTCACACAGATGCGGAGTGTGTGTTAGAAGAATTTGTTGCGGTAATTACTATGCAAGATCCCGTTGTTTTTTACAGTATGGAAGACAACAGCACCCAGGTTAAGGCACAGATCATCTTTGTCTTAGGATTAAATCAACCTCATGCGCAGTTAGAAATGCTGCAATCGTTAATGGGGTTATTACAAAACGAAACCGTTCTATCAGAATTACTGTTGGCGACAACGGAAAATGAATTAATCAGTACAATCAAGAAAAACCAATTATAAATGTAAAAAGGAGAGAATCATTATGAAAACAATTCGTGTATTAGTAGCATGTGGAGCCGGAATCGCAACATCAACGGTGGTTATGAAAAAAGTCGAGGATTTATTTGCCCGAAATGAGATGCCGGTAGAAATCACTCAAATCAAGATTGCTGAAGCAGCAGGGAAGCAAGACAGCGCAGATATGTTGATTTCAACGACGATGTTGCCAACCCAATATACTATTCCGGCAATTTCAGCGATGGCGTTCTTAACAGGGATTGGAACAGAAAAAGTTGAGAACCAAATCATTGAGGCAGCTAAAGGGATTCAATAATTTTGAAATCAGGTATGTCCATTCCGCACGTCGCAGATAATTATAATTTTGAAGTTTAGCGGGATGGCATACGTGATGAGATTCTGATTTATTTTTTCCAAGGGAAAAAGGTAAATATATCAAAACGAATTAGGAGGAACGTATCAATGGATGGGTTAATGAATGTGGTACAAAGTATTTTAGGTGCTGGCGCAAGCGTCATGCTGCCGATCATTATTTTCATTGTTGGAATTATTTTTAGGGTTCCAGTAAAAAAAGCAATTATATCGGGGATAACTGTAGGTATCGGGATGATCGGGATCAACTTGGTGATCAATGTGTTGACTACAAACGTTGGTCCAGCAGCACAGGCAATGGTCGAACGGTTTGGTTTGAATCTGACGATCATCGATGCTGGCTGGCCAGCAGTCTCAGCCGGGACATGGGCGCAACCAATCGCGGCTGTGATGATTCCAGTGATTTTAATCGTGAACTTAATTATGCTGGCATTAAATCGAACGAAGACACTGAATATCGACATCTGGAACTACTGGCATGTTAGTTCTGTGGCAGCAACTGGTTATATTGTAACAAAAAGTTTTTTCTTTGGCATCTTGTGCGGTATTTTGTTTACGATCATTATTCAAATTATTGCGGATAAAACAGCTCCTAAAGTTCAAGAATACTATGGGCTTGAAGGTATCAGTATCACGACAGGCTCTGCTCAAGGGTACGCTGTTTTGGCGTTGCCGATTGGTTGGTTAGTCGATAAGATTCCTGGTATCAATAAATTGGATGTAAAACCAGAAACGATCCAAAAACGTTTTGGGATTTTTGGCGAACCAATGATCATGGGGATCATCATCGGGATGTTCCTTGGCTTGTTGGGCGGTTATGATTTCATTGGTATCTTGCAAATCGGGATGAACATGGGCGGAGTAATGTTCTTAATGCCCCGAATGGTAAAAATCTTGATGGAGGGTTTAATCCCAATTCAAGAAGGCGCACAAAAATTATTGCAAAGCCGTTATGGGGATCGTGAGATCTATCTAGGAATGGATGCGGCGTTAGCAACAGGTTCACCGGCAGCATTGTCAACAGGTCTTTTGATGGTACCAATCACATTATTCTTAGCGGTTATTTTACCAGGAAACCGTGTTTTGCCGTTTGGCGACCTAGCAACGATTCCATTTTTCGCGGCCTTAGTTGTACCTAGTCGTAAAGGAAATATTTTACACTCCGTAATTTCTTTAACGGTAGTTATGGCAGTGGCTTTATTGATGGCGACGAACTTTGCACCTGTTATCACTGAAATGGCTCAAGGAATCGTGAAATTCCCAGAAGGTGCGGCAGAAATCACCAACTTAGACACTGGTGGGAACTTCCTGAAATGGATATTCTTTAAATTATCTGAATTAGTCGCACAAGTGATGTAGGAGGCATAGAGAAATGACGAAAACAATGCAGGGTATTTCAAAACAAGCCCCCGGCTACGATCAAATGGCATTTATCGACCTTGCTGTACCTGAAGCAACAGAGGATAAGGTCTTGATCAAAGTCGCTTATACTGGTATCTGCGGATCAGATATCCATACGTTTAAAGGTGAATACAAAAATCCAACGACACCAGTTGTGCTGGGGCATGAATTTTCTGGACAAGTCGTTGCAGTAGGTGACCACGTAACAACGGTCAAAGTTGGCGATCGTGTGACCAGCGAGACAACGTTTTATGTCTGTGGCGAATGTGAGTATTGTCAGGAAAAACAATACAATTTATGTCCGCATCGTAAAGGAATCGGAACGCAGCAAAATGGCTCGATGGCTAATTACGTGTTGGCACGGGAAGAAAGTATTCATTTATTACCAGATCACCTGAGTTATGAAGGGGCAGCGATGAGCGAACCTTTGGCTTGTTGTGTGCATGCGATGTATCAAAAGAGCCGTTTAGAACTAAAAGATACGATTATTATCATGGGACCCGGACCGATTGGACTGTTCCTATTGCAGATCGCCAAAGAAATCGGAGCATTCGTTATTATGACAGGAATCACGAAAGATGCGCACCGTTTAGAATTAGCGAAAAACCTGGGTGCGGATGTGATCGTAGATACGATGAAAGAAGATCTAGCCAAAATTGTTGATGAAGCAACGAATGGCTACGGTGTTGATAAAGTGTACGATGCATCTGGAGCGGTGCCGGCTGTAAATGCCAGCTTGCCATTGATCCGTAAACAGGGGCAATTTGTCCAAGTTGGGCTATTTGCCAACAAAATGGTAGACTTGGATACGGAATCAATTATACAACGTGAGATTGAATACATTGGCAGTCGTTCACAGAATCCTTATGATTGGCCAATCGCGATTCATTTGTTAGCCAAAGGCGCAATCAATATCGATGAGATGATCACGAAAAAATACCCATTAACTGATTGGCGTGAAGCGTTTGATAAAGTGATGGAAGGCAATGAGATCAAAGTGATGATCGAGTCAAATCCAGGAGAATTTTAATTAAATAAGGAAAGTTGTACCAGATTTCTGGTGCAGCTTTTTTTTGTATGCAATTTCTTACGATTATTTATGAACGATTCGATTATGTAACAATAAAGAGATTATTTTTCACAAAGCGGATTGTTTCAATAATGGTATCGGAAGAGGTGATTCTAACAGGTGCCTGCTCGTTGGAAAGCAAGTGATTATCAACATGAAACAATCAACTAAACTAGCGCAGACAAAGGGAGTTGTAAATTTTTAATTACCGTTATTTTAAAATATTTTCACAAAGAAACCGTTTACTATTTTTTCTGTTCAGGCTAGACTTAAGGGAAAAATGAAGATAGGAGGGAAAAAGATGGATCTTGATAATAGAAGTGTTCAGATTTTGCAGTCGGTCGCGTCTACGGTGAAAATATCTTCCAAAGAAATTATGGAAAAATATGATTTAACCCGTAATCAATTAGATTATGCGATAAAAAAAATAAATGACTATCTGCATGAAAATGACTATCGAAAAATCATTCGATCACGTAATGGCAGTTTTATCGTGGATATGAAAGTAGTCGATACTTTCTCAGGAATCATGAACAGCGAGAGTCAGCTGCAGGCGGACGAAAATAGTTTTTTAGACGAGGAGCATCGGCTGCTGGTTATTTTATTGTTGATTTTTTCAGCAGACTATCTTTCGCTTTATCACTTTTCAGAAAGCTTGGAGGTTAGTAAAAATACGATTGTATCGGATATCAAAAAACTAAAGAAGCAGTTGAAAAGACACAAGCTAACGATCGATTATTCTAGAAAGGGCGGCTACTATTTTCGTGGGGATGAAGAAGCGATTCGCGGGTTAGTTCTGGTTGTAACAGATCAAGTAATGGACTCGATTTATAATCGCCTTATTTTCGAAAAATATTTAGATATTCGGTCAGGAGAAATTGATGCACAACGCAAAACATTACGTTTGGTGGAGGAGGAGCTGCAGGTTCAATATACGGATAACCGGATTCAAACAGCGCCATATTTTTTGGTGTTGCTGGATCGTCGAGTTAAAAATAGGCATATTATCGAGCAGCGTTTCGGCTTATTGGCAAAAGAAATCATGGATACCAATGAGTACGCCGCAATCGTGAAAGTATTAGCAGGACAAGGAATGTTGCCAAAATCTTATACAGAGCACCTTTATCTGTGTCTCTATATCCTTTCTCTAAAAATTACCGATTTAAGCAATATTTTTTCTCTGAATAAAGAGGATCTGCGAAGGCATATCGAGCTGTTCATTGCTATGCTAGAAAAAAATACGATTATTCAGCTGAATGACAAGGCTCAATTAATTGAAAATCTGGCTCTGCATCTGACGCCCGCTTATTACCGGATTCGTTACGGGTTGACGTCTGACTATACTCTTACGGACATTGTGAAAAATCAATTGGACCCCTTGTTTTTTATCGTAAAATCATCCGTCGCTCCCTTGGAGGAATTTTTTGAAGAACGGATTCCGAATGATGAGATTTATTTGATTACTATGTTTATCGGTGCTTATATGCAAAAAGAAAAGCCGATAAATCTGGATAATACGATCGTCAAAGCTGCAGTAGTTTGTCCAAACGGCATCATCAGCTCAAAACTTTTGGAAAAGACATTAGATAATTGGTTTCCCATGATCCATTTCGTCAGTTCTTTTTCGATTCGCGAATTTTATGAGAAGGAGGATTGTCTAGATGTTCAATTAATATTTTCGACGACTCCGTTAACAACGGAGCTGCCTGTGATCGTTGTGGGAAATGACTTGTCGTCGATGAACAAAACCTTAATCGTCAATGAAGTGATCCAGTTGATCTACAAGATTGATAGTTATAAGCTGCAGCCAGATCATATCTTGTCGATCGTTAAAAAGCATCTTCCAATGGATGACGAAATAGAAGGAAAGATCCGCAAAGAATTGATGATCTCGTATAATTCGATTTTCCAAATTCAGGATCAAGAGATTTTGACAAATGAAACAAAATTGAATTTAAGTGATTTGATTATGAGAGACAGTATCATTATTTTGCCGAATGAATTGAGCTGGCTGGATATTTTACAAGCGGCTACTCAAAATCTGATCGACCGTGAAATTGTCGATCCAAGTTACTTAAATCATTTGGAAGAGCAGTTTCCTGAGGTCACGCCGAGTATCGTATTAGGGAATCAAATCGTTATTCCTCACACGGTTCCTGAAAATGGTGCACGTGAACTGGGGATGTGTCTAGCTAAAGTACCACAAGGATTTACGAGCCAAGGGCAAACCTATCGTTATGTTGTCGTTATTTCTGCGATTGATAAGAAGATGCACATCCAGCCTATGATGCAGCTACTAAAAATCGCGAGTGATCCTAAAATGATTCAGCGTTTAGATCAAGCACAGGATAAGGAATCGCTTCTAGCAATCATTCAAGATATCAAAAAATAAACCCCATCTGTCCCGCTCGTTTAACGAGCGGGCTTTTTAGACAGTCCGGAAAATATAAAAATTTTATATAAATAAATTGCTTAACAGCAGTGCCAGCCATGTCCGGCTTCACGAGGCCTCTCTTGTTACTAGGCTGTTTGGAATTATAAAATAAGAAAAAAACGCTTGTGAAATCAACGTTTTCAGCAAGTCGTACAAATATTCCGGAATAGGTTCAGTAAAAAATGAGTTCAAAAGAAATTTAAAAGAAAGCGTTTCCGTGCTATCTTTTGATTAAGCAAGAAGCAAAAAAACAGAATAGGAGGGATCGAGTGATCAAACGAGAATTGCTTTTTAGCAAAATGAAACCACAAGATTACGAAGAAATGATTACGTTCTTGGGGAAAAGAATGGAAGAGTTAGGCTATGTTAAACCAACCTATGTTCCCGCAGTTTTAGAAAGAGAAAAGGGCTTTCCCACTGGATTGCAAATGGGCGATTATGGAATCGCGATTCCCCATACGGATCGTGAGCATGTACATCAATCAGCGTTAGCAATTGCGACCTTGGCCGAGCCTCTTGAGGTTTGTTCAATGATCAATCCGGCAGAAAAAGTCCGTGTATCATTGGTCATTTTGATGGCGGTAGAAGACCCAGATGGTCAAGTTAAAATGTTGAGCAAACTGATGGGTCTGTTTCAAGATATTGAAACATTGAAGCGTTTGGAACGTGCCTCATCCACAGAAGAAATGTACAACATCGTGGCAAAAATGGAATTGGAAATCGCATAAAGCGAAAATAGAAGGAGGAACAACAATGAAAAGATACAATGTGTTATCCGTATGCGGATCAGGAACAGTGACATCATCAATGGTGGCAGAGAAATTAAGAGAGACGTTGGAAGAAAAAGGATATATCGTCGACACAACTGAAGCCAATCCAAACGAAGCGTTATCTTTAGCGAAGACCGGCAAGTTTGATTTTATTACCTACACGAGCCCATTACCAGACGGAGATTATGGGATTCCAGTAGTGAATGCCATTGGCTTTTTAACTGGGTTTGGCGAAGAAGAATTTTTAGAAGAAGTAGACGGTGTTTTGTTAACGTTGGAAAAATAATTATGGTAAAGATTGTTTTGGTTTCTTGCGAATAGTAACAGAGAGTATGGTTTTACTGGCGTTTTTGGTGAAGCCGAAAAAAATGAAAAAGGGTGCCAGTTTTACTTTTTGCTTTAGCAAGTTAGTAAAATGGTATGCGGCTTGAAAATCCAACTGATTTTTCGGTAAGAAAAATAAATACATTAAAATGAAAAAGGAGTAGTGAGATGTTAGATACATTAAAGAGCGTTTTTGATACGTTTGGATCAGCTGTTTTTGTTCCTGTAATGATTTTTGTGGTTGCCAAAGTATTAAAAGTAAAGACTCAAAAGGCATTTTTATCTGGATTATATGCAGGTGTAGGATTGATGGGCTTTACGTTGATTTTGAACTCATACACCCCAATTATTTCTAAAGTCGTTCAACAGATGGTCGATCAAACAGGGATCAATCTTCCAGCTTTTGATGTGGGGTGGCAGGCGACAGCGCTAGTAGCCTATTCGACGGAAGCAGGAATGATCTACTTAGTAATTGCGTTAGTATTACAAACGGTGCTGTTCTTAGTGAAATGGACCAATGTTTTCCAGCCTTCAGATTTATGGAATAACTATTCTTACATGGTTTGGGGATCGATGGTTTATCTGGCTACGAAAAATATGATTTTAGCGGTTGTGTTGATGTGCTTACTGAATATGTACAGCTTATTATTATCAGAAATGTTGGCTCGACGCTGGTCTAGTTATTATCATTATCCAAACTGTACGATCATTGCAATGCACAACATTGAACCGGGAATCTTCGCATTATTGATGGACCCGATATGGAATATGATTGGCTTGCATAAAGTTCGTTTGAATCCGCAAGGCTTGCAGAAAAAATTAGGCTTCTTAGGTGAACCAATCTCATTGGGCTTGTTCTTGGGTCTGTTTTTAGGAATTCTAGGAAATCTAAGCAATTTAGCAGAATTATCTGCTTGGGGGCAAATCACTGAAGTAGCGATCGCAACGAGTGCGGTAATGGCGATCTTCCCGAAAGTGGCCGGAATCTTCTCACAAGCATTCAACCCAATCTCACAAGCAGCTAGTAAAAATGTTCGCGGCAACAATGAAGGTCGTGAATGGTACCTAGGTGTAAATGATGCAACTGGTTATGGTGAACCTGCGACATTGATTTCAGGAATTCTTTTGATTCCGATCATGGTATTTATCGCAATGATCTTACCTGGCAACCAAACTTTGCCAGTCGTTGACTTATTGGCAATTCCGTATATGGTTCAAGCATTGGTATGTTTGTCGAATGGGAATATCGCGAAGACATTGCTCAATGGTGTGATCTGGTTCAGTTTAGGTCTGTATATGTGTTCCTATACTGCACCAATGTTTACAGAAATCGCACAAACAGTAGGCGTTACTTTGCCAGCTGGCGCATTGATGGTAACAAGCTTCAATATTTTAGGAAAACCGATTTTTGGTTTAATCTTCTTGGCCTTTTTAAGTCAAAACCCATTGCTGATCGGACTGACGATCGTCGCTTACTTTGTTGTTTACTTCTTATTCCGCAAGAACAAAGAAGCTTTCTATGGGTATGTTGAGCGTGCGGCAGCGAAAAACAGCGTTGAAATCCCAGATGCTAAAACGAAGGTAGCCTAATTGAGATAGAGAAGGATGAAAGAGATCATGACAAAAAAGATGAGAGCAAGTGTGTTGATAAAACCTGGTGTATTGGAAGTTCAAGAGGTGGATGTTCCCGATATTGGTGAAGATGAAGTATTAGTTAAAGTCGCTTACGCGGGGATCTGTGGCTCAGATGTGCCCCGCGCAAACTTAGAAGATGGTGCAAGAATGTATCCGCTCATTTTAGGACATGAATTCAGCGGCACTGTTGATCGGGTAGGATCACAGGTTACTAAAGTTCAAGTCGGAGACAAGATCGCTGTTGCACCACTGATCCCAGACCCAAATTCTGAATATACAAAAGAAGGCTCCTATGGTCTCAGTGATAATTATAACATAATCGGTACTGGCAGTAATGGAGCCTTTGCTGAATACGTGAAAGTCCCTGAAGAGCATTGTGTGGTGATGCCGGCAGATTTGGATTTATTGTCAGCAGCTGGGGTAGAGCCGGCGACGATCAGTTGGCATGCGATGCAACGTTCAAACATGAAGGTCGGCGATACAGTTGCAGTTCTTGGCTGTGGGCCAATCGGTCAGTTTGCGATTCAAATCGCGAAAATATTCGGTGCTAAAAAAGTCATCGCGGTCGATATTTTCGATGACAAATTGGCATTGGCAAAAGAACTCGGCGCGGATGTGACTATCAATAGTAAGGAGCAAAATTTAGAAGAAGCAATCAAGACGGAAACAGGTCTAGGTGTACATGTCGTGATTGAAACTGCTGGAAGCAAGTTTACTCAGAAACAAGCCCTTTTGATTACACGAAAACATGGGACTGTAGTACTAGTTGGCATCTCGCATCAAGACCTGCCGTTATCTGAGCATGAGGCAGAACGTATTATGCGCGCAGAATTGACGATTACAGGTTCATGGAATTCTTATACAGCACCCTATCCTGGCCGGGCATGGGAAGCGACGTTAGAAGAAATGTCTAAACGCAGAATCAAATTCAAAGAAATGGTGAGTAATGAAATCACGTTAACGGATTTGTCAGATGTGCTGCCTAAGATGTTTAAAAGAGAACTTGCGTATAACAAAATCGTTGTTGCAGTCAATCCAGAGTAAGAGGGGACCAAACCAATGTTAGAACAATTAAAAGAAGAAGTATTTCAAGCGAATTTAGCCTTACCTAAACAAGGATTAATTAAATATACTTGGGGAAATGTCAGCGCTTATGATCCTGAGACCGGCTATTTTGTTATCAAGCCAAGCGGAGTCAGCTACGAAGAAATGACGGCTGATGACATGGTTGTTGTTGATTTAGAAAATAATGTGATCGAAGGAGAATTAAACCCTTCATCCGATACGCCGACTCATGCAGTATTATACAAAGCATTTCCAGAGATTGGCGGCATCGTTCACACCCATTCAACTTGGGCAGCAGCTTGGGCACAATCAGGATTAGATGTTCCAGCGATGGGAACGACTCACGCAGATACCTTTTATGGCTCGGTTCCATGTGCTCGTTTCCTAACACAAAATGAAATCGATGAAGGGTACGAACACGAAACAGGAAATGTCATTATCGAAACATTCAAACAACGTGAAATCAAACCTTTGGAAGTTCCAGGAGTATTGCTTCATGGACACGGTCCGTTTACTTGGGGCAAAGACGCTCATAGCGCGGTGATGAACGCCGTGGTATTGGAAGAAGTATGTAAAATGAACCTGTTGACTCGTCAATTAAATTCATTTGCAGAAGAGCTGCCGCAACGTGTGTTAGATAAACATTATCTTCGTAAACATGGAGCGAATGCGTATTACGGACAGAAATAGTTACTAATTAGGGAGGAGGATGACGATGATTAGCGATTTGTTTATTTTGATTGGCCTAGCCTTTTTTATCAAAATCTTTTTTGATGGCGCAAAAAAACTAGTAGTTGGCACCAATGGGGATGTCGTAAAAAGCAGAACTTACTGGATTCATGGTGTGCTGGGTGTGGCATTTATGATCGTAGCTCGACTAATTACGGTCCTCCTTTAATTAAGTAAGCAACGGAGGATGATGGAATGAAAATTCATGAGATCGGTCAGGCTCCTTTTATTCGAGAAATGTGCGAAGCAACCAGCCAATTATGGGCATATGGCTGGGCGGAGCGAAATGGTGGTAATATCAGTTACCGGTTGCCGCAAGAGGAGGTTCAATATTATCTCAATATCGCTCATGTTAAACGGACGGTAGAACTGAATTTTACTGTAAAAAATTTGGCAGGGGAACTATTTCTTGTTTCAGGTTCAGGAAAGTATTTTAAGAATATCCAAAAGAATCCAGCAAATAGTTTGGCGATCATCCAGATAAGCGCAGAAGGTGACAAGTACGACCTGTTATGGGGGCTAGAAGGAGGCGACCTGCCAACGAGTGAGTTAGCGTCGCACCTTCAATGTCATGAAGTTCGGCTTGCGCAAGATCCAGAACATCGAGTAATTCTGCATACCCACGCGACAGCGATATCAGCAATGACCTTTATCCATGACTTAGATGAGAAAAAATTTACCAAAACATTGTGGCAAATGATTACTGAATGTTTAGTCGTTTTTCCTGATGGTGTATCCGTTCTTCCATGGATGGTTGCGGGTACGAGTGAGTTAGGTGCCGCATCGGCAAAAAAAATGCATGATTCTAGGATTGTTGTCTGGCCACATCACGGTATTATGGGTGCAGGACAAACAATGGATGATGCTTTTGGCCTAGTTGAAACAGCGGAAAAAGCAGCGCAAATTTATTTGCAGATTTGTTCAACTAGACAAGAAATTAAGCAGCGAATTACCGATCAGCAACTTTGGGATTTAGCGGAAAAGTTTCACGTGAAACCGAAATCTGGGATATTGATGGAAGAGGGCTTGCGAAATGACTAATGTCGTAGTGATTGGAGATCCCTTTGTATCGGCTGAAAATTTAGCTGCTGCAGCCAACGGTCTGATACTTGATTCACCAATCAATGTTCAACTGTTTGAGTGGCAAGCTGGAAAAACGCGTTCGGAATTTCGCGAAGTAATCAAAGTTTTGGAGCATGATGGACCGAATGGTTTTGAGTGGCCTTCAGAGATACTAACCGCAGTGTCGTCAGCCGAGTATTTATTAGTTCATTTGGCGCCGGTTTCTCAAAAGTTATTACGGCACGGGAAACAGTTAAAAATGATTGGGACTTGTCGAGGTGGCTTGGAACATATTGATTTGGAGGCAGTAAAACAATCAAAAGAGCTTTCGGTAATCAACGTCATTCGAAATGCGGAACCGGTGGCAGATTTTACGATTGGTTTGATGTATACGACAGTCCGAAATATTGCCGCTTCCGCGATCCAAGTAAAGAATGGCAAGTGGCCGCAAAATTTTTCGAATGATGCGTACAAAACGTCCTTTTCTAATCTAAAAGTCGGTTTGGTCGGTTTAGGCCATATTGGAAAGATCGTCGCAAAGCGTTTAACAGCATTAGGATTAGAAGTCAGCGCGTATGATGCCTTTGCAGATCAAGCAAGCTTAGATCAAAAAGGCTATCATATAAAATTGAAAAGCTTGAAGAAAATTTTTAGCGAATCGGATGTCGTCTCTTTGCATTTGAGAGTGGTACCAGAGACGATAAATTTGATTGATCAGTCCTTGTTGAAGCGGATGAAACCCAGTGCTTATTTGATTAATACAGCTCGACCAGACATTCTTAATCGGACAGATTTTATCGAGTGTTTAACGAAAAAAAGGATTGCTGGTGCCGGCATTGATGTGCTTTGGGAGGAACCGGCTGATCCCAATGACCCGTTACTAAAATTAGATAATGTTGTGATCACATCGCATATTGCCGGAGATACGATCGATGCAATCGAGCGTTCACCGCAATTGCTGCAAACAGAAATGAATAGAGTGTTGCAAAAAGCCTAAGCAGCTTCGTCTGCTTAGGCTTTTTTTGCACATTTCACAAATTAGTGTCCTTTTTTTTCTGGTTTCAAAAAAAAGAGCGTATTAATCATTTGGGGAAAGCGCTTTATACTTGGCGTGTAATTAAGAGGAGGGAACATGGAATGTCAGATTGGTTAGACGTTGCAGGAAAAAAAGTGATCGTAACAGGTGGCTCTTCAGGAATTGGAGCAAGTATTATTGAGGAATTACTGGGTCAAGGAGTGATCGTTGCGAATTTTGATCTTCAACCTGGGAAGATGATTCACGATAATCTTTACTATTTTAAAACGGATATTTCGAATCGCCAGCAAGTAGAAGAGAATGTGGCGAAAGTTGTTGAAGAATTAGGACAGATCGATGGCTTGGTAAATAATGCTGGAATTAACGTGCCGCGATTATTAGTGGATGAAGAAAATCCTCATAGTCCGTTTGAATTATCTGATGATGTCTTTGATAAAATGATGGCGATCAATCAAAAGGGTCTATTTTTAATGACACAAGCGGCGGCGCGGACAATGATGGAAAGACATGAAGGCGTGATTATCAACATGTCGTCGGAATGCGGTTTGGAAGGATCAGAAGGTCAAAGCCCGTACGCTGCAACTAAAGCTGCAGTCAACAGTTTTACACGGTCATGGTCGAAAGAATTAGGCAAGCAAGGAATTCGGGTAGTGGGAATAGCACCGGGAATCATGGAAGAAACTGGCTTACGAACTGAAGCTTATGAGACAGCGTTGGCTTATACACGTGGAATCACTGTTGAAGAACTTCGTAAGAACTATGATAAGACTACGACGATCCCATTAGGACGGAGCGGAAAGCTCAGTGAAGTCGCGGATTTAGTATGCTATTATCTATCTGACCGGTCTAGTTATATTACAGGCGTTACGACCAATGTAGCTGGAGGGAAGACGCGAGGATAAAGAAGGTGGTGTAAATAAGATGGCATTGATCAATCGCTGGTATCAATTATTGCAGCATTTTATTACTCATGACCGCCTGAGTCTGATTGAACTGCAAAAAATAACTGGTACAAGCGCGCAGACCACCAAAAAAGCGATTCAACTATTGAATGATCAAATGGAACGGATTGCATTAATTGAAGAAAAAGAAGCGATTTACTCCCTGAAAGTACGGGATTCACAGCAGTTCTCAGAGATTATGAATGGCAGTTTAAAACAACAAACTGATTTTAATTCAAGTACAAAACGAATTGCAGTGTTGATTGATTGTTTTATGAAACAAGAAGGGTATATCGTAATCGATGATCTATCAGAAGTATTAGGTGTCAGTCGTTCAACGGTCAATAAAGATTTGCGGCAGTTGAAACAATTAATGACAAGGTATCAGATTTCTCTGATTGGTACACCTAATAAAGGCTTACGGATCGCTGGAACGGAGTCGCAGGTACGATTACTCTATCTGCAGCACGCCTATGATTATCTGGAGCAGCCGATCTTAAGTGACGACTTGCTGGAGCAGATTGACGCGATCGCATTAAGTAAAAAAATGGATTTTCGCACATTGGGATTATTAAAAAAGACGATTATTTTAACGATTCAACGAATTCAAGGTGGAAAACCTTTGATACAGGCGGTTCCCTATTATGTTAATTATTTCGCAGCCGATCAATTATTGGAAGAATTATTTGTCAGTTTGGCAACGGAATATAGTCTGACGATCAGTAAATTTGATTTTGACTTTCTCTGTTTCCCGTTAAATATTTTCAATAATAATCTGGTTCCTGAGGAGCAGGCGGATAATCCGGAAGTCAAAACATTGTTTCAATCGATGATGGATCAAATCAATGCGGCTGTGATCATTAATTTAGATCAAGAAGTATTGTTCCAAAACATTCGAGCGCATTTTATGTTTTTGATTAATCGGATCATTTTTCAAATTGAGACCTATGATATATTTCGTGAGGAATTTAAACAAAAGCATGCTTTCGTACATGAATTAGCGGAAATAGGGATTACAGCGCTGGCCGATTTCTTACAAAAACCCAATCAGCAATCCGAACTTTCATACTTAGCCATCTATTTTGAGTTGGCATTGAAATCGGATGCTCAACCAAAGATGAAAGAGATCGCTGTGGTTTGTAATACTGGGAAAGGCACGGCTTTGATGATCAAGCGGCAGTTAGCAACGGTTCTAGGACCGAATATTCGAATTGCTCATTATTCAGAGGAAGAATATGAGACGAAGGATTTAGATCGTTATTTTGCAGTATTCACGACTATTCCTTTGAAACATACAAAGGCCACTACCGCTGTGATCAAGTTAACAGATCTATTCAACGAAAATTGGCTATTGAGTGAATGGAAACGGATCGTCGCTTCAAAAGCTGCGTCATTTGAACATATTCAATTTGCTTTTGAACAGTTGGATAAACAGTTGGCTTATGAGGAAAATTTGATTGCGCTACTAGATAAAATGCGAGTAAAACAACTGATCAGCGATTCGTTTAGGAATTATATTTTGACAAAGGCTCAAGAAGAATCTGCGGTGATCGACAATGGGATTGCTTTTCCCCATGGAATCAATCATCAAAGCGAGGAAATTCTCGTCACGATTGGGATATATCCAGACGAACGATCAACCGAAGACATTGAACTGATTTTTCTGGTAGCGATTCCGGAAAATCTGACATTGGAGATGGAGGATGAGCTGTTAAGTTTTTACGATACAATTTTTGTTATCTCTTCCAGTGAAGCGTTAAGGGAACAGGTCAAACGAATAACTAGCAAAGAGGAATATCGTCAATTATTGGTTAAGGGATGCTAGTGAGGCAGGTGTACGAGGAGTTTTCTCTTTGTATCAGAAAGGAGCAGGTGTTGTATGAATATTTTTGTTTTAGGTGCTATTGCAATTATGGCTTACATTCTTCAAATTTTCTTAGGGATGAAGCAAATCAAAAATTTTAATTCTGTTTATATTCGAATGAAGCGTAAAGGAAAAGTAGCGATTGGTCGTCGTCCTGGAAAAATCGCTTCGGGGACGATCCTATTGTTAGGGGTTGATAATACCGGAATCATTCAAGAAGCGGAAATGATGCAGGGAACGTCGATCTTAGCCCGATTCAAATCACGCCCGCAATTTATTGGCATTGATATTCACCAATTGACCGAATCTTCTATCCTGATAGAGGAAAACAAATTAACTCGTCAAGCGGCGGCAAATGCACAAAAGATTTATTTAGAGGTAGAAAATGGCAACCACCGGGATGAAGCTCCAAAATCCCCAATCTTTAATGTAGGCAATCAAGTAGCACTAATGAAACTTTCGATTCAAGATAAATTCACGAAACGTAAATCACAAATATAAAAGGAGTGTTTTAAAAATGGATTACATTACGAAATTTGCGGAAGGTTTTATGAGCCTTTTCCAAACGGGTGCCGAAACATTTATTAGTTGGATGACAGGCATCGTTCCAGTTGTTTTAATGTTGATGGTAGCGATGAACACATTGATTGCTTTTTTAGGAGAAGAACGCGTAACGAAAGTTGCAAAAGTCTCTTCAAAGAATCCCTTTACACGCTATCTTGTTTTACCCTTCGTTTCTGCTTTTATGTTAGGTAATCCGATGTCTTTTACTATGGCTAGATTCTTACCGGAATTTTATAAGCCAAGCTATTATGCGTCAAATGCGCAATTCTGCCATACTAGTACCGGTGTTTTTCCCCACATCAATCCCGGTGAATTGTTTGTATGGATGGGGATCGCTCAAGGGATTACGCAGCTAGGTCTGAATTCAATGGAATTAGCGATTCGTTATATGTTTGTTGGGTTAGTCATGAACTTTATCGGCGGCTGGACGACTGATTTTACAACAGCATTTGTTTGTAAACAACAAGGAATTCAGTTAAGCAAAGAAGTCGATGACGTTCCAGTGACCGAATAGAAATTTTCACAGTTTGCGTGAATTGAACAGTTTAGTGGAATGATAGGTGATGAACATCAAATTTATTTTTCTATTAGAAAAATAAATACATTGAAATGAATTAGGAGGAGCGAAAATGGCTTATAATAGTATTAAAATCGTAAAAGGTTCAGGCGGATATGGCGGGCCTTTAGTCATTACACCAACAGACGAAAAACATAAATTTGTCTATGTAACTGGTGGTGGAGATAAACCAAGCATCGTTGATAAAATTGAGGAATTATCTGGTATGGAATCGGTCAATGGCTTCAAGACATCCATTCCCGACAATGAAATCGCTTTAGCTATTATTGATTGCGGCGGAACATTACGCTGCGGAATTTATCCTAAGAAGAATATTCCGACAGTGAATATTGTTCCTACAGGAAAGAGTGGTCCGTTAGCGCAATACATCAATGAAGATATCTATGTTTCTGCTGTTGGTGATAATCAAATCATGTTAGCAAATGAAACCGAAACTGCCACTAAACCAGTTTTTGTTACGGAAGACAAATCAGAGCGCGAGTTCAAATATTCAACGGATAAAAAAATTACGGAACAACGAGCAGAACAAAAAAGTTTTATCGCTAAAATCGGAATGGGTGCCGGAAAAGTCGTAGCGACGTTCAATCAGTCCGCTCGCGAAGGTGTGCAGACGATGATCAATACGGTTATTCCTTTTATGGCCTTTGTATCATTATTAATCGGGATCATTCAAGGTTCAGGAATCGGGACTGTTTTTGCCAACCTAATGAAACCATTAGCTGGGAACGTAATCGGCTTGATTATTATCGGATTTATTTGTTCGCTGCCATTCTTGTCACCATTATTAGGGCCTGGGGCAGTTATTAGCCAGATCTTGGGAACCTTGATCGGGGTAGAAATAGGTAAAGGGAATATCCCGCCGCAGCTAGCTTTGCCCGCTCTATTTGCAATCAATACCCAAAATGCCTGCGACTTTATTCCAGTTGGTTTGGGATTGGAAGAAGCTGAAGCGGAAACAGTTGAAGTTGGAGTACCGTCCGTCTTGTATTCACGTTTCTTAAACGGTGTTCCACGGGTAATCGTGGCTTGGTTAGCAAGTTTTGGATTATACAGTTAAAAATGTTTGGAGAGATGAACGATGATTTTTGAGACGCAGATTACCAATATTGGACCTGAAGCAGAGATGTTTCAACAAGAAAAGATGTTGATTTTTTTCGGCAATGATGCGCCGGAGACTTTAGCAGATTATTGTTACAACATCCAATTGACCCCATCCACTGATGAAATCACCGCAGGGATGAATTTTTCTTTCGATGAGCAAACATATAGAATCACAGCAGTAGGCGAGGTAGTGAAAAAGAATCTTGATGATTTAGGACATATTACCTTGCGCTTCGATGGTTCAGAAACGGCAGAACTGCCAGGAACACTTTATGTAGAAGAAAAAGCAATGCCAACGATTACTGTTGGAACAAAGATTGCGATTAGGTAAGAACATTCATCTAAGAGTTGCATTTAACTGGTTTAAATGTACACTTTTAGGTGAGTGTTTTTTTGTCAGTCAAATTTCTCGCAGTTTTATCCGAGGGAGATTTAGTTTGAGGATATGTGTGGCGAGAACCAGAATCTTTTTTTATTTTAGGAAAAAACATTGAGTTAACTGGGAAATTAAATGAATGAGGCGATAATATGAAATTTAGACCGAAAGAATCGGCGATGTACCAAAAACATTTTTTAATGGATACGCAAATGATCGAACACTATGTCGTGGAAAAATTGGGCGTTTTTCCAGCGGATGTACCGTTAACTGTTACTGAGATAGGTGATGGAAATATCAATTATGTTTTTCGTGTGGTGAATGAAGCGACACAAGAAAGTCTGATTATTAAACAGGCGGATGTGCTGCTGCGTTCTTCTGGCCGACCATTGGATATTGATCGTAATCGGATCGAAGCAGAAATTTTACGTTTGCAAAATGAGTTAGCGCCACAGTTTGTGCCGGAAGTTTATTATTATGATCAAAAAATGTACGCGTTGACGATGGAAGATATTTCAGACTATTTAAACATGCGTTATGAATTGATTGAAAAAAATACATTCCCTCACTTCAGCGAGGAGATTGCAGAATATTTAGTACGGACGTTGCTTTTGACGAGTGACCTTGTTTTGGATCGAGAGATTAAAAAACAGCGTGTTAAAGAGTTTATCAATCCAGAGATGTGCGATATCAGCGAGGATTTGGTATTCACAGAACCGTATAACGACTATAAACAACGGAATATATTGACACCGGGCAATGAACAATTTGTTGTCGAAAATTTATATGAGAATGAGCCGCTGCAAGCAGAAGTTGCAATGTTGCGCATCAATTTTATGAACAACGCTCAGTCTTTGCTGCATGGCGACCTTCATACAGGTTCTATTTTTATTAACCAAGAAGGCCTGAAAGTGATTGATCCTGAATTTGCTTTTTATGGTCCGGCGGGATATGACATTGGAAACGTTTTGGCACATCTTTATTTTCCGATGGTCAAAAATCTCTTTGATCCGACAAGCAATCAAAAATTCCAGCAATGGATTACTGAGACAATTGCGGCTGTTTACGACCAGGTCCAAGCAAAATTAAGGACATATTACGATGAATACGTAACAATTTCTTTGTATCGGAATCATGCATTTAAGGACGCCATACTGCAAGAAATTATGGCAGATGCAGCAGGGTATGCTGGTACCGAGATCATTCGCAGAGTTGTAGGAGATTCCAAAGTAAAGGAATTGTCTTTGCTTTCTGTTGAGGATAAAATTGCTGCTGAACGATTGCTGCTAAAATTAGGTATACAATTAATTACCAATCGCCAACACATCACTAGCGGCAGCCAGCTAGTTGATAGCATCAATGAATTTGTCAGTTCCGCTTTTTCCAGATTGCAAAGTTAAGATAAAATTTCGAATGCTCATGCTATCCTTACATACCAGGTTTAGCGGAATGATATGCGTTTTAAAAATGAATATACTAACAATGAAGTAGAAGGTGGATTACTTGAAGAGACAGGATTACACCATGCCAACATTATTACAATATGAAAATGTCGCATGGTATGAAGAGGGAAAAGTTCGCATTTTAGACCGTCGAATTTATCCGACTCGGGTGGAATTTGTTGAATGTGAGACACATCAGGCGGTCGCGCAAGCCATCACGGATATGGTGACCCAGAGCGCGGGACCGTATACTGCGGCAGGAATGGGGATGGCATTAGCGGCCGAAGAAAGTAAAGCGTTAGAATCTGCAGAACAGATCGCGTATTTAAAAAAGGCGTCACATACAATTGCTCATGCTCGTCCAACGACCGCTAATCGTATGACACTGATCACGGAAAAATGTGTGGCAGTGGCAGAAGAGGCGTTAAAAAAAGGTGAGGACCCGACTGAAGCAATTAAACAAAATACGATTGATTCTTTGAATCGCCGCTACTACACGATGGATCAAGTGGCGAAATATTTGATTGAAAAAATCCCTGATAATGGGACTGTATTGACACAATGTTTTGGTGAAACGATCATTGGAATGTTGCTGCGGGAAGCTATTGAGCAGAAAAAAACGCTGCGTTTCTTTTGCGCAGAAACTCGTCCCTATCTGCAAGGCGCGCGTCTAACAGCTAGTTGTTGTGCTGAAATGGGGTTTGATACGACCGTCGTTTCGGATAATATGATCGCTTATCTGATGGAACATGAAAAAATCGATCTATTTACTTCTGCAGCAGATACGATTGCCCAAGACGGCTATATTGCTAATAAAGTGGGGACTTATCAAATAGCGATTTTGGCTCAACGTTTTGGTATTCCTTATTTTGTTACAGGCATCCCAGATATGGATAAAACGAGTCATAAAAGTATCAAGATCGAGATGCGTGACCCTGAACAAGTTATGGAACTAAATGGTATCAAACATACCTTAAAGGGAGTCAAAGCGATCTACCCGTCCTTTGATATCACGCCGCCAGAACTAATCGGTGCTGTTGTAACAGATCGTGGGATTTATTCTCCTTATGATTTAAAACGGTATCTAACAGAACAGCCTGAAAATAATTTTTATTGATAGGAGCAGAAAATGAGACATCTAAAAGAACGTGAGTTGATTGTTGAATACGGCAAGAAGCTCATTACTGAAAAATTGACGACAGGAACGGGGGGCAATATCAGTATTTATCTTCCAGAAGAGGAAGCGATGCTGATCAGTCCGAGTGGTATTCCTTATTTTGAAACCGAACCGGAAGATATTGTTTTGCTAGACCTTCAGGGCCATGTGTTAGAAGGAAATCGCAAACCCTCTAGTGAATATGATCTGCATAGTATTTTTTACGCGAATCGTCCAGACGTACGTTCAGTCGTCCACACGCATTCCGAATATGCGACGACGTTTGCCTGCTTGCAGCAAGAAATTGAACCGCTGCATTATATTATTGGTTCTGTCGGCGAAAAAATTCGTTGTTGTGAGTATAAAACATTTGGAACACGCGAATTGGCCGAAGAAGCCTTTAATTTTATTCAGGAAGACAATGGTATTTTGCTGGGTAATCATGGTGTTTTGACCATTGGTCCTGATCTATCCAGTGCTTTTGGAGTCGCTAAAGACATCGAATTTTTAGCAAAACTTGATTATCGTGCGCGTTGCATCGGAACGCCGAAATTATTAAATCAAGAACAAATGAAAGAGGTCTTGGAGAAATTCGAGACCTACGGACAGCAATAAGAGAAACCGTAACTTTGCCGAAAGACAAGGTTACGGTTTTTGTTTTTCTCGCTAATAAAAAGAGCGATGAAGGGTTGGGGTTTTTATCGTGTGTTTATTCACAAGAGAAGAGAGAAACCTTCCTATTTAAATTGGTCCATATTTTTATAATGAATAAACAGACTTGTTTAAAGGATAAATAGTTGCTCGGAACATTGTGAATTTTAGTTCAATGAAAATGATTTATTGACTTTTTAATAGACTAGATAGAAAACCGCTATTTTAAAAAATAGTTATTTAAAGAATGTGTATTTGTGATTATTTTATCTTCGAAACAAATATTGTTTAATAGATATTATTTCTATTTCGCTGTTATATCACCTTTTTTACGGTATAAAATACTTTTGTAACATATGTTCCAATTAGTAAAAAATGATAGTTTGTGAAAAGAAAGCGTTGACATGTTTCTTTGTGATGTTATACTAAAGTTGTCTTAAGGCATATGTCAATGGTGTTGTCATATGTCAAAAAAGTATGGAGGGGTAATAATGACACTTTATGGCAAGCTTTTGGAAAGAGAAAAAAATGGAGCACCGATCAAGGTTGGGGTAATTGGTGCAGGTCAAATGGGTTTCGGGATGATTGCTCAGATTTCAACGATTCCAGGAATGGCAGTAACGGGAATCAGCGATATCCATAAGGACGCTGCTCAACGTGCGGCAGATGCTTATAATGCAAGTGCAGAGAAGAAAGTGGATATCTTAGTTAGTTCAGATTTTAAAGAAATCATTCATTCGGATAAGGTAGAAGTTATTGTTGACGCGACTGGAGTCCCAGAAGTTGGCGCACAAATTTCGTTAGAAACATTATTAGCGAAGAAGCATATCGTCCTGTTAAATGTGGAAGTAGATATTACGATTGGCCCATTGATGAAGAAGATGTACGACTCAGCTAACTTAGTTTATACAGGGTCTGATGGTGACGAACCAGCTGCAACGACGGAATTATTTGAATTTGCGAAGAGTATGGGAATGGAAGTACTGGTTGCAGGTAAAGGGAAGAACAACAAATTAAAAGTTGGTGCGAATCCAGATACAGCCCAAGCAGAAGCGGACTCGAAACAAATGTCCAGTCATATGTTGGCAGCCTTCCAAGACGGAACAAAAACGATGGCAGAAATGAACCTACTATCAAATGCGATCGGGTTTATTCCTGATAAAGTTGGGATGCATGGGATCAGCGGCGATGTGGATTCTGTAGTTAAGGATCTAGACTTGAAAGAAAATGGCGGTGTCTTAGACAAATACGGCGTTGTAGAATACGTTGACGGTTTAGCACCAGGAGTCTTTGTTATTGTTAAGGGGCAAAACGACGGCGCTCGTCATGAATTGAGCTACTTGATGAAGAAGGGTGATCGCGACCATCATATCTTGTATCGTCCGTATCACTTAGCAAGTTTAGAAACACCGATCACGATTGCTAAAGCAGTCTTAAATCATGATCATGCAATCGTTCCATTAGGCGCTCCAATTTCTGAAACAGTTGCGGTAGCGAAGAAAGATATCAAAGCGGGAGAAAAAATCGACGGTATTGGCGGTTATTGTGTCCGTGGCGTGTTAGAAACACATGCAGATCTAGTGAAGAATGACAATGTTCCAATCGGTTTAGTTGGCGGTTCTTCTGTTGCGAAACGTGATATCAAAGACGGGACTTTCTTAACTTATGATGACATTGAGATCGATGAATCAACAACAGTCTATCGGTTGCGGAAACTTCAAGATTCAACATTTGGCGATTAAGACATAGTTATAGCAGGTGAGGATTTTCCTCATCTGCTTTTGGAGAGGATGTAGCTTATGAGCGGCTTAATGATTATTTTAATCGTTTTGATGCTTAGCCAGAGTTTGCTAAGTATCGTTCAGGTGAAATATTACCAAAGTTTTATCAAAAAAATCACTAGCGAACAAGCTGGCACGGAGTATGAGTTTTATACTGAAGTTGTAAAAGGGAAGGTACTGCGAACGATTGTTGCAGTTGTTGTGGATGCTGACGGGAAAGTTATCCAGTGCTATATCTGCAGAGGCTTGACTATTTTTGCCCGCTTCAAAGAGGAACAATCATATAGAGGTACGCAGCTAGACCGTTATAGCACAGCTGCACAGGAAAAAAAGGCATCACAAATTGAGAAAGCTTTATCGCAGATTTATACACGGAAATTGGAAGCGGTTACCTAAAAGGAGGATTTTATAATGAAATATATCGAATGGGCAGGAAAAAACTTTATTGGTATGTTTGAAGCCGGCGGAGAGCAATTTATGGGCTATATGACCGGTATCGTACCATTGCTAATTGTACTTTTAACCTTTACTTATTCTGTTATTGCATTTATTGGTGAAGAGCGTGTTGACCGAGCAATCCGCTATTGTTCAAAATATATGGTTTTACGTTATTCGTTGATGCCGATCTTGGCAGTCTTGATGTTAACGAATCCGATGGCTTATACATTTGGTAAATTCGTTAAAGAAGAAGAAAAACCAGCATTTTATGATGCGGCAGTATCATTTGTCCATCCAGTTACAGGTCTATTCCCATATGCCAACGCGGGCGAACTATTTGTTTACTTAGGGATCGCGAATGGTGTGACAAAAGCTGGATTCAGTCAATCAAGTTTAGCAGTTCGTTACTTCCTAGTTGGGATCGTCGTTATTTTGATCCGCGGTATCGTAACAGAACGATTGACGAAATTCATGATGGCTAGAGAAGCGAAGAAAGCGGCTGCGTAAAGGAGGAAGCACGATGTACAAAACAGTATTTGTAAAACCGGGTAATAAAGGCTGGGGTGTTGGTTTAACCTTGACACCGAATGAGCAGAAAAATAAAGTCGTTTCAGTTACTGGCGGCGGAATCCATCCAGTAGCACAACAGATCGCCGACTTAACTGGCGGGATCGCTTGTGATGGATTTAAAAATTCAATTCCAGAAGAAGAAACATTATGTGCCGTTATTGACTGCGGCGGAACAGCACGAATCGGTGTGTATCCGATGAAACGGATTCCAACAGTAGACGTACTTCCTTCTTCTCCTTCAGGACCTTTATCAAAGCATATTACTGAAGATATCTTTGTTTCAGGTGTTCGTCCAGAAGATGTAGAATTAAGAGAAGATGCGAATCTTGAAGATCGTCAAATGGCGGCGATCAATCATGCACATGCAGAAGATGCAGAATCTGCGGCAGCTACAGAAAAGATTGTGACTGAAGGACGAGAATCCGAAGAGGAATTTAAAGAAAGATATTCGAAAATCAAAGAAGAACATAAAGAAACACAAGCGAAAAAAGATAGTTTCTTAGTCCGTTTCTCTCGTGGAATCGGTGGAGTGATGAGTACGTTCTATCAATCTGGTCGTGATGCGTTAGACATGCTATTAAAAAATATCATTCCGTTTATGGCCTTTATCAGTATGATCGTTGGGATCATCAACTACACTGGTGTTGGTGACTGGTTAGCTAAAGTTCTTTCACCTTTGGCGGGTTCATTGCCAGGAATGATTGTATTGGCTTTGATTTGTAGTATTCCGATCTTGTCTCCAATCTTAGGTCCCGGTGCGGTAATTTCACAGGTTATTGGTGTGTTGATCGGTACTCAAATTGCCAATGGTTCGATCCCTGTACAATATGCGTTGCCAGCACTGTTTGCGATTAATGCTCACGTAGGTTGTGACTTTATCCCAGTCGGTTTATCATTAGGGGAAGCGAAACCAGAAACTGTGGCGATCGGCGTACCCGCAATTTTATACGGTCGGATGCTGACTGGTTTTACTGCTGTAATTCTAGCTTGGTTAGCTAGTTTTGGAATGTATTAAAAACTGTTTGAATGGAGCGAATGGATGAATGGTAAAATCTAAAATTATTGAAATCGGCAGTATGGTGCCAGCTTTTGAGGAAGAACGTTTAATTATTTTGTTTGGCCCTTCTGCCACAGCAGAATTGAGAGATATTTGTGTGATCCATGAATTTGAAGATCGCCCTAAAGATGCCTTAAAGGTAGGTGGGAAAGTCAAATTTGGCGATCAAGAGTTTACGATCGAAGAAGTAGGATCACAAGCGAATGCGAATTTTGAGGAGTTAGGACATATTTCGATTTATTTTCGTAACGCGATCGGAGAGATTTTACCGGGTGCAATTATTGTCAGTCCGGGTGTTTTTCCAAGCTTTGAAGTCGGTGGCGTGATCGAGATTATTTAGAACAAAAGTCGAGGATGTGCCGAATATAGGTGCATCCTCGTTTGTGGTCTAACTTTAGCAGATGAGTTTTTTAATTAAATGATACTGGACAAGGATTGTAGGCGTCCAATGATTTTCCTAAAAGAGAGCTAGGAATCAGAATGTTATGAATGAAAAGAAGTGAATTTTTGCGACAGGAAAATTTTTTTGTGGATCTACGTTAGCTGCGAAAAATGAATTTTGTCCCGCTAGTTCTACTTGCGCACATGTAGAATCAACCGTATAGTGAATGAAAATCAAAAGTTATTCAGAGGATGGGATCAAAATGGCTATAAAACATAACCGTGACATCGTAAAAGTAGCTACGATGTATTACAAAAAGAATTTGAAACAGTCGGAGATCGCTAAACATTTAGGAATCTCTCGTTCACTGGTTTCAAAATATTTGAATGACGCAAAAAATGAAGGTATTGTTGATATTTTTATTAAAAGTGAAAGCGCTTATTCGATTGAGTTAGAGCTTTCCTTAGAAGAAACATTCGGGTTGAAAAAGGCTGCGGTACTGGATACCAGTAGTTTGAGAAAGGATGAAATCGAACGTTTATTAGTTCAAACAGCGATTACGGCTTTTCAGAAAGAAATCGCGAAGGCTAAAACGATCGGGCTTTCATGGGGGAAGATGCTTCGTGGAATCGTTGATGAATTCCCTTATGAGAACCATTCGGATGCGACCATCATTCCTCTAATCGGCGGGTTAGGGTCTGAGATGGTGGATGTCCATTCCAATCAATTAGCGTATGATTTAGCTAAAAAATTGCGAGCAAAATGTAAATATCTGTATGCGCCAGCATTGGTGGATAATGATTTTATCAAAAAAAGTTTGATCGAAAACGACGGCATTCACGATGTATTAGAAGCAGGAAAGAATGTTGATTTTGCTTTGGTTGGCATCGCCAGTCCCTTTTCTAAAAATAATACGATGACAGAGATCGGTTATGTCGATCAGCAGGACATTGATGAACTGGAAAAACTTGGCGTGATCGGAGATGTTAATTCGAAGTTTATTGACCAGGCGGGACGTGAAGTTGCTTGCGAAATAAACGAAAACGTTATTGGATTAGGTGTTGAGGATGTACGTGAGATTTCGAATGTAGGGGTTGCTTGTTATGAGGAAAGTAAAAAAGATGTGTTGTATGTAGGTACGAAGACGAAAATTTTTACGCATATCACAGTAACAGATAGTTTGGCGGAATATTTATTAGAACAAGCAAAAAACGAGACACTTTGAGTTCTCGTTTTTTTGCGTTTCCATCTGAGTTAAGGGACGTATTTCTGTATGAATTCTGTCACTTTTTTTTGATACATGCTCGGATTATTACTCAACGCTTCGGCATGTTTGGCACCATGAACGACATATTTTTCTTTTGGTCCTTTAGTAGCATTGTAAACTTCCGCTAGCATCGAGTAAGGTACAAAGTCATCTTTATCACCATGGATAAACAACATCGGAAGCTGATTCTTCTTCAATTGTTTGAGGGTATCCGCTTCGCCAAAAAAGTATCCTGCACGAACTTTTGTCACCAGACTTGTGACTGGGATCAACGGGAATGATGGCAAATTAAACATTTGTTTCAGCTGATAACTTAGTTCCCCGTTTACTGAACTGTAGCCGCAGTCTTCCACGAAAGCTTTGACATTCTCTGGTAACTTTTCCCCGCTAGTCATCATAACTGTCGCAGCCCCCATACTGACGCCATGAAGAACGATTTCTGATTGCGCATCTTTTTTGACGACACGGTCGATCCATTGAAGATAGTCTTTTCGTTCATCCCAACCAAAACCAATATAGTTGCCTTCACTTTTTCCGTGGCCGCGAGCATCTGGCATCAAAACATTGTAACCGAGATCATGATAGATTTTTGCGTATTGCGGCATATCAGATGCCTGCCCCATATAACCATGAGCGATGATAGCTGTTTTATGTTGGTCCTTTTCCGCTGGCAAATAATAGGCTGATAATTTCAGTCCATCAGCGGATGTCAGCTGCCAATCGCTGCGATTATTTTCATCCTCGAACCAATTTTCAGCAGTAATCAATTCAGCGGATTTTTTCTTTGAGCTATCAGCCAAAAAATCTTTTTTGGCTGGAACAACGGCATAGGAATAGAAATAATTTCCAGCCGCGACTAGGACAACGATTAAAACTAAGATGATACCTAGAATGATTTTAGTTGATTTATTCATTTTTTCCTCCTATAAACATATCATTAGCAGTATAAAAAAAATCCTAGTTCATAGCAAGTTGCTGAAAGGTGTATTTACAGGATCAGCTATCCATGAGAAAATGTAGCAGAGTTTGGAGCACGAACACTTTAACAGAATGATAAGCGTCGCAAACATAAAACTGATTTTTGTAAAAAAATCATTATCTTACTATGAGGGAGGAGCGATCAGATGAAAAATAAGAAAATCACTATCAAAGACGTCGCTAAACAGTCTGGGGTTTCGATCGCAACGGTCTCCCAGATTTTAAACGGCAATGATCAAAAATTCAGCCCGAAGACAGTAGAGAAGGTGCTGGCGGCGAAAACAGAACTAAATTACGAACCGGATTATTTTGCACGTCGGATGATCATGAAAAAGAGCAAAACGATCGGAGTGTTGATTCCCGACATCACCAATCCGTTTTTTAGTACATTGGTTCGCGGAATCGAGGGTGTTTTATACCGCGAAAATTTTGTAACGATGCTATGCAATGCTGATTTGGATACAAAAAAAGAGACGGATTATTTAGAAGAACTGAGTCGCAGAGGCGTCGATGGTTATATCATCGCTAGCTCCGCGATTTCGAATCAAGCCATCAATGAAACACTGCGGAAAAAAAATCTGCCGTATATCGTTTTGGATCAAAAAAAAACAGAAGGGTTCAGTGATGCGGTTTTAACCGATGATTTCTCTGGCGGGAAAATTGCAGGGGAACATTTGAGTCAATTAGGGCATCAAAAAGTGGCGGTTGTTTTACCAGAAGATGCGACAGAAAATATCAAAACACGCTTGACTGGCTTTCAAGAAATTTATCCTAACGCAACATTGATTGATGCAGAATTAACCAAAGCTGGTGGACGCGAAGCCGCGAAAGAGGTTGTTAAAACAGAAGCAACGGCAATTTTTGCGATCAATGATGAGCTGGCCTTTGGGTTGTATCTAGGGTTGGCTGATCTGGATAAAAAAATACCACACGATTACAGTGTGATTGGTTACGATAATATTGATATGTGTGAATATGTGACGCCGCAATTGACTACGATCGCTCAACCAATCTATGAGCTAGGGCAAACGACGGCGAATTTACTTTTGGAAAGAGTCGAGCAGCCAGAGAAAGATTGGGAAGAAAAGACTTTGCCTGTTCAACTAATTCAACGTTTTTCAACGGCACACTTGAAATAGCTTTCAAGCTGTGCTATATTTTTGATGTCAAATTAAAACGTTTTAATAAAACGTTTTAATCAAAAAGTAAATAACCGATTCTAAAGAATGAGAAATGGAGTGAACAAAATGAATACGATTACAGTTATTGGGAGTATCAATCTTGATCGTACGATTCGTGTGAAACAAATGCCAAAACCTGGTGAAACGATGCATACGAAAGAGATTTTTTCTGCTGGCGGAGGTAAAGGGGCCAATCAAGCTGTTGCGGCGAAACGTTCTGAGGCAAATACGAATTTTATTGGGGCGATCGGGAATGACGCTGCCGGTGAAATGATGCAAGAACTGTTATCAGAAGAAGGGATCGAATTATCAGGGGTACAAACCTTAGATAAGCAAGCAACAGGTCAAGCCTACATCATTGTTGATGACCAAGGCGAAAATAGTATCATGATCCATTCAGGAGCCAATAACGCATTTACACCGCAACAAGTGCAAGAGCATGCGGATTTAATCAAGGCTAGCGATTTCGTTGTTGCGCAATTTGAAAGCACTTTAGCAAGTACGACCGAAGCTTTTTCAATCGCTCGTGAAGCCGGTGTTAAGACGATTTTGAATCCGGCGCCAGCTTTGGAAAATGTTCCAGAAGAACTTTTGAAAGTCACGGACATGATCATTCCGAATGAAACAGAAACAGAAATTCTGACGGGGATCAAAGTGACCGATGAAGCCAGCTTAAAAGCCGCGGCAGCTCATTTACATCAATTAGGGATCGAAGCGGTGATCATTACGATCGGAAGCAAAGGCGCATTTTATGATGTACAAGGCCGCAGCGGAATTGTTCCCGCTTTTAAGGTCAACGCGGTTGATACCACAGCTGCGGGGGATACATTTATCGGTGCTATGAGCAGCGTATTAGCCAAAGATTTCAGCAACTTGGAAGAAGCTATCGACTATGGAAATAAAGCCTCTTCTCTTACTGTTCAACGATTTGGTGCACAACCATCTATTCCATACAAAAATGAATTGAAGTAACGAAAGGATTTTTATCATGAAAAAAAGTAAAGTCATCAACTCAGATATTTCACGTGTAATCGCACAAATGGGCCATTTTGATCAATTAAGTATTGGTGATGCCGGTATGCCGGTTCCAATGACAACAGAAAAAATTGATTTAGCTGTAGACAACGGCATTCCTAGTTTTATGGATGTATTGAACAATGTGTTAGAAGAATTGGCTGTTCAACGGATCTATTTTGCAGAGGAAATCAAAACGGAAAATCCTGAAATGTTGAAGAAAATAGAAGAATGTTTACCTGAAACCCCTGTGACATTTATTCCTCATAGTGAGATGAAAGCTGCGTTGCACGACAGCAAAGCCTTTATCCGGACGGGTGAAATGACCCCATACGCCAATATTCTATTAGAGAGCGGCGTTGTATTTTAGACGTTGTTACAAGAATATCAGTTTGCGAGGTTCACTTCGTACGTTAGTTGAGTGCTTTATAACGAATAAGGAGGAATTAGAATGAATACAACAGCGATCTTGATTGGATTAGGACCGTTACTTGGTTGGGGGCTTTATCCCACCATCGCATCAAAAATCGGCGGACGTCCGGTTAATCAAATCGTGGGATCGACTTTAGGTACGTTGATCTTTGCTTTAATTTTTGCAGGAATCAATGGAATGAGCTTTCCAACAGGAATGGATCTGGTCTTTTCGATCCTCTCAGGTGTTGGTTGGGCAATCGCACAAATTATTACCTTCCAATCCTTCACATTGGTTGGTTCATCTCGGGCGATGCCGATTACGACCGCTTTTCAATTATTAGGTGCTTCGTTGTGGGGTGTCTTTGCTTTAGGTGATTGGCCAGGTTTTAGCGCTAAGTTATTAGGCGGATTTGCCTTAGTTTTGATTATCTTGGGCGCTTGGATGACTGTTTGGACAGAAGAAAAAACGCAAGAAAAAGCTAGTATTTTGAAAAAAGCGGTATTATTGTTGGCAGTTGGAGAAATAGGTTATTGGGCTTACTCAGCAGCACCGCAAGCTACCAGTATTGACGGCATGCATGCCTTCTTGCCGCAAGCGATCGGTATGCTTATAGTGGCGCTTGTCTATTCCGTAGTTTTAAGCGTGAAGGACAAAGAGAAATCTGCTTTAGTCGAAGCAGTATCGTATAAACATATTTTTTCTGGGTTCTTTTTCGCTTTCGCTGCATTGACCTATTTAATCTCAGCACAGCCGGATATGAACGGGTTAGCAACGGGGTTTATCTTATCTCAAACGTCAGTTGTTCTAGCCACCTTGACCGGCATTTGGTTCTTAGGACAAAAGAAAACAAAAAAAGAAATGACTATTACGATTGTCGGATTGGTGCTGATTTTAGCAGCTGCCGCAATAACGGTGATGATCTAAAGCTGCCGCTTATGGCAGCTTTTTTTGATCTAAGGTAAATCACGGCCAGAATTCTCTGGTCAATGCTATAATCAAAACATGCTAAGAGGAAACAGGATCTATGTTAGGAAGAAGGACAAGTGATGAAGCTGACCATTTCATTAGATATTTTGGAAGAGGCTTTTTATTATGTGTCACCAGTGAAGCCGGTCTCAACTGTACCGTTGATCTATCTGACTTTTTTGGCAGAGAAATCACAGGTGGCCTATACAACTGAAAATGAAGCGAAATTCGCACGGAAAACAGAACGTGTATTTAAAGCGTCGTTTCACGAGGTGGTTCAAGAGAATCGTGCATATCGTGAAATTTTGGATCAAGACAAGCTTTTGCCATTAGAGGAACATCTGGCACAACAAAGCCAATTGATTGAATCGGTGCGAAGAGCGGTTCAAAAATATCCTGAATTAAGTTTGATTAGGATGGAACTTACCGGCAGCTGGCCGCTACTTCAAACAGAAGCCGGTCGTCTTGATTTGATTGAATAAACGACTTAGCTCAAAAAACGACGATAGCTAACAGTGTAAAACTGAAAGGGTGAAGAAAATGGATAGAACATATTTTGAAGGACAGACTGTATTTTTAGCGGATTATAAGAAAGTCGCAAAAGCCGCGACGATTGATCAGCAGCAGGTGATTGATAACGTGATGGCGCAATTAAACAAACCAACACCGGATGATAACTTGTCTTACATCCTACCTGGTGAAGATACAATCAAAGGCCATTCGGTCAGATTTCCGTTTCATAAAGAATTGATCGCTATGGACAATGAAGCGACTGTCTCAACCCAATTTTTTTATGAAGGTTCGCCTTACGAATATGAAGTTGTTGAAGACGAACAGCTTTGATAGTAATGACTTTCGAGTTTATAAAACTTGAAGGTCTTTTTTTTACTTGCTTTAAAAATAGAAGCTGGTATGATAGATACAATATGGTTTGTTATTTTTTAGCAAGAATGGGAGGTGATGGTCTTGCATGATCGACTAGCAGCAGGGCTATTTCCTGCAAGCAATGAATTAAAACTGAAAGGAAGTTAATGAATTGTTTATTCTTGAAAAGAAAGCGGAACCAGAGCAACAAATATGGAATCATATCAAACGTCAATATCAGGGGGAGAAAGTAGCGGTTGTTGGGGTAGAAAAGCAATTGCCACAAACCTTCTTGCGTAATAAACAAGTTATTTTTTATGAAAGTCTGACAGGCAAATCATTACTAGACGAGGGAAAACATTTTTTAGATAAATTCGCAAAAGACTATTCAGCATTCGTCTTTTATTTAGATTGTCCAACGGAAGTAGCAGAGCAGCTAATTGATGCCGGTCGAGCATTAGGTGTTAGAGTGACTGTGACAGTTGAAGAGAAGGCCGCCTAGGAAGCCGCTCGTGTGGAAAGAAGTCATTCGACAAAAGACTGTTCAAAATACAATCTTGTGGAGTGGTTTACGACTGTTGCATCAAAATAATTGGCGCCAAAGTAAGGATAGGAAAGCATTGTTGGACATATCCGGACAGCTGCAAAATGTGATGCAACTCCATTTAGAAACAAAGAACCTAGTTGTGGGGGTACCTGGTTTTGGAAAAGAAGTAACATTATTGGAAGTAGATGAACCAAAATTTGTCCCTCATTATAAAATAGAACAAGTCATCGAATCTGCCGAAGGGCATTTTATCAAGTTAAAATTAATAAAAACCATGTAAAGCGTAGTCGCACAAGTGTGCGGCTCTTTTTTTATGGCAAATTTCATAATATAGTCTCTTTTTGAATGGAATTTCCACATCAAAGTGGAAAATAAAAAATTTAATTAATTCGGAGAACGTTTTATAGTTGAACCATAGAAAAAGAAAAGAGGAGGGAGTTTACTTGGGAAACGCAAAAATTGGAACGGAAATGGATTCAATGGCGATCATTTTACATGCTGGCAATGCGAAAAGTGACTCGTATGAAGCATTACAGGCAGTAAAAAATGGAGATATTCAAACGTTTGAAGAAAAATTTCAATCTGCCAAGAGAGAGATTAGAATGGCACACAAAGCACATGCGGAAATGCTTCGTAGGCTTTCTACCGAAGAGCGTATGGATGAAATCGATTTACTGCTTGTTCACGCTGAAGGACATCTGACATCAACAGATATTGCGGTTGATATGATTGGTGAATTTGGAGAGTTATATAAATGGAAGGAGACTATTAATGGATAAAAATTTTTTATGGGGCGGCGCGACAGCGTCTTATCAATGTGAAGGTGCTTGGAATGAGGATGGAAAAGTAGAATCAATGTGGGATCGTTATTTACATGAAAATGAACTTGAAAATGGGGATGTCGCTAGCGATCACTATCACCATTTTGAAGAGGATATTCGAATGATGAAAGAAGGTGGGCAGAATTCTTACCGCTTCTCTCTTTCTTGGCCGCGGATCATCAAAAATAAAGATGGGGATATCAATGAAAAAGGAATCGCCTTCTATCAACGGCTGTTGGATGCTTGCTATCGATATGGGATCGAACCTTTTGTGACGATTTATCATTGGGATCTGCCTCAATACTGGGAAGAAGAAGGCGGTTGGCTGAATAATAAAGTAGCATACGCTTTTGAACATCTGGCAAAAGTTTGTTACGAACACTTTGGTAATAAAGTTAGTAACTGGACAACATTCAATGAACCAAAATGGTTTATCGCAAATGGCTATTTCATCGGAAATTATCCGCCAGGCTTGCAAGATGTACAAAAAACTATGATCGGAGCATATAATGTGATGCTTGCCAGCGCATTAGGAGTACGAGCATTTAGAGCTGGAAACTATCAGGGAAAAATTGGAATCGTTCACAGCTATACGCCAATCAATGGAGTGGATGATACGATTGAAACACGTATCGCGATGCGCTATGCGGATAATTATTGCAATAATTGGATTTTAGATACTGCCGCTTTAGGTGAGTTTCCGATCGATTTAGTTGCGAAGTTGGCACAAGATTATGATATCAGCTTCATGAAAACGGCAGAACTAAGTATCATAAAAGAATACACCGTCGATTTTATTGGACTAAACTACTATGCTCGGGCATTAGTGAAACCGTATACCGAAGGCGAAACACAATTAGTATTTAATCATTCAGGTAAAAAAGGTGAAAGTAAAGTAATCATAAAAGGTTGGTTTGAACAAGTCAAAGATCCAAGCAGCGAATTTACTGCTTGGGATACAGAAATTTATCCAAAAGGCTTGCAAGATGGATTGATTGAAGCGTGGGATCGTTATCATTTACCAATCTATGTGACTGAAAATGGGGTTGGCGTACGTGAAGACGTGACAGTGGATCAAGTGAATGATAATTATCGAATTTCATTTATGAATGATCATATAAATGCAATTATGAATGCGATGGATTGTGGAGTAGATATTCGAGGATATTACGCTTGGGCTTCATTTGATTTGTATTCATGGAAAAATGGTGTAGAAAAACGCTATGGTTTGGTAGCTGTCGATTTTGAAAAAGAACAAATCAGAAAACCAAAAGCCTCTTATTATTGGTTCAAAGACATCATTGAGAGTAATGGTGGAAAAATTCAAAGAAAGTCATATGAATAGGAATAAGGATGCCAGTCCAACTTTTCGCAGTCTATATAGTCAGAGTGGCAAAATGATATCAAAATCTAGAAAAAGCTATAAGTGCATAGTTGGATGGTACACGGTATGAAGTTCAGATTTATTTTTCTGGAGGGAAAATAAATACATTAATAGGAATAAGGAGTGATAAAAAATGAAAAAAATCATGTTGGTATGCAACGCAGGAATGTCAACTGGAATGTTAGCGAAGAAAATCGAAGCAGCATCAGATCATAAATTAGAGGTCAGTGCGTATAGTGAATCAGAATATACTGATTATCTAGAGGGGATCGATTTAGTGTTGATCGGTCCGCAAATTCGATTCTTAAAACCGCAGATCGAGGCAGCGGTAGACGTTCCGGTAGAGGCGATTTCTCCAATGAAATACGGAATTATGGATGGTAAAGGTGTTTATGAGGATATCAAAAAATTGATTGGAGGATAAGTAGTCATGGGATTTAGTACATTTAGCGATACGATGGATAAATATATCTCCCCTTTAGCGAATAAATTGAGTCAACAGCGTCACCTGAAAGCTACGCGGGATGCCTTTATGTCGATGCTACCGATTACTTTGTTTGGTTCGATTCCCATTATTTTGAATGCGCCGCCAGTGACGGAGGATACAAAAAATGGTTTCTTGTTGGCTTGGGCAAGTTTTGCGGAGAAAAACAGCTTAGTTCTAAATTGGATCAGCGGTGTGACCCTGAGTGCGATGGCTTTGTTTATCTGTGTGGGTGTGACCTATTTCTTATGTCGCCACTATAAAGAAGATGTTTTACGACCAATAATGTTTTCTCTAGTTGGATTCTTGATGCTGGTTTTGACGCCATTGAAAATGGGCTGGGATGGTAAAGAAGTTGAAATTAGCTTTTTGGACGGACGAGGTATTCTTCTTTCACTTTTTGTCGCGATCGTGACGGTGGAAGGGTATCATTGGATGCGAAAAAGAAATATTGGCCGAATCAAGATGCCAGATAGTGTTCCTGCCTCTCTTTCAGAAACCTTTGCTTCCTTGGTACCAGGCTTAATCTTGATGACCTTCTTTTCGGTAATTTTCATCATTTTCCACGCTTTTGATACGACAGCAGTCCAATTTTTATATAATATTATGGCACCAAGTTTCAAGGCGGCTGACAGTTTACCATTTACGATTATTAGTGTCTTTTTGATCCATTTATTTTGGTTCTTTGGAATTCATGATGCGGCGTTGGCAGGAATCTTAGGCCCGATTCGTGATGGAAACTTATCAATCAATGCCGCAGAGAAAATGGCAGGCAGTGATCTTAGCAATATTTTTACTACACCATTTTGGACATATTTTGTCATCATTGGCGGCTCTGGCTCAGTTTTGGCACTAGCATTTTTAATGATGCGATCGAAATCTAAACAGTTAAATACTGTTGGGAAAATCGGCTTGATCCCCTCTCTCTTTGGTATTTCTGAGCCTCTGATATTCGGGACACCCTTGATGTTGAATCCGATTTTCTTCTTTCCATTTATCTTCACTTCTGTATTGAATGGCATCGTGACTTATTTGTGTATGTCGTGGGGAATCGTAGGCAAAACGTTTGCTGTCTTTTCCTGGCAGATGCCGGCTCCGATTGGGGCGTTTCTTTCTACGATGGATTGGCGAGCAGTCGTGCTTGTAGCAATTTTGATTGTATTAGATGGAATTTTGTATTATCCCTTCTTGAAAGTCTATGAGAAAAATCTTGTTAAGCTGGAACAGGAGAGCGATACAGAATCGGTATAATGTTATAATAAGGCGTAGAAGTTTAAGGACTTCTATGCTTTTATTGGGATGAATAGTCATTTATTTATAGAGGGGGATCATAATGAATATTTCTCAAAGACAAGAAAAAATTCTAGAGAAATTGTCCCTAGAACAACAACCTTCAACAGCTGGTCAGTTGTCAAAAGAGTTGGGCGTCTCTTCAAAGACGATCAGGAATGATATTCAACAGCTAAATCATCTTTTTGAACAGCCGATGATCCTTTCAAAAGCGGGGACAGGATTCTATTTAAACGCTGAAAAACATCCGTTTAACTTGCCTAAGAGTGATAGACAGTCTACTAATCTTTCGTTTGAATTACTAACGCGATTATTGGACCAAAAATCCTGTGATTTTTATGAGTTAGCCGACGATTTTTTTATCAGTGAGTCTACACTTGATAGGATGGTCAAGGAGCTTAATGAATTGATTACTAAAAACGATCAACAACTTTTGATCAAAAGGAAACATAATCAGCTTTTCATCGAAGGAGATGAAGCGGCTAAGCGTCGTGTGTTTACGTTATTTTTAAACCAAGAAATCGAGACAAACAAGTTAAGTTTAGACAATTATTCTGATTACTTTGACCAGATTGATTTAGCAAAATTATCCAAAGTAGTATTTAATATCCATCAAGACGAAGGCTTTATCATTAATGACTTCTCAACGATCTCATTTATTTTGCATCTTGCAGTACTACTAGAAAGGGTAAGTAAAAAAAGCTATTTGAATCCAACTCAAGCTGTGTTGAAGGACTCAAACAGTCGAAAATTGACCTTAACGATGGTTGAGAAACTAGAAGAAAGTTTTGGTGTTGAGATTCCAGAAGAAGAATACACCTATATCTATCGGCTATATTCTGGTTCGATCGTTTCTGATGAAGACTTGGCGGATAAAGAACTAAAAGGAGTTATTGAGGGATTATTGACAAATATTGATTCGATCTTTTTTATTGATTTCACTCAAGATGAAAAAATCAATGATTATTTACTAACGCATGTTTCGGCTTTATATAAGCGTTCCGCTCACAAACAATATTTGGTTAATCCATTATTAGATGAAATCAAAAGTAAATTCCCTTTCATCTATAATGTGAGTGTGTATGCTTCAGATTTTCTTCAAGAAAAGTTGAATATCCAGTTTCCTGAAGATGAAGTTGCGTATCTCTCTCTGCATTTTCTTTCAGCATTGGAAAATATCCGAGCGCATAAGAAAAAAGGTATTTTACTGGTATCTCCTTATGGTGTGGGAAATCAGCGAGTCGTAAGGAGCCAACTAAATAAGATTCAGGAGTTTGATATTGAATTGTCTGTTGCGGAATCGATTTTTGCTGTGACCAATGAAATGACGGAAGATAAGTCTTTGATACTAACGACAGAAACATTGAATTTGGATACTGCTGTTCCAATCTATCACTATGAATCATTTTTGTCCGCTTCTGACTTAGAAAAGATCCGAAAATTTTTGATCGAAGAAAATCAGCGACCTTCAGTTTTAGCGACATTTTTAAAAGAAGAACTATTTTTTCCGCAAAAAGAATTTCCGGGCAGAGATGAAGTGATCCGTTTTCTCTGTCAGGAACTCTGGAAAAAAGGATATTGCGAGAAAGATTATGTCGAAAAGGTATTGCAGCGAGAAGCTTTATCAAGTACAGCATTTGGCGATTATTATGCACTACCTCATGCGATTAAGCGGGAAGCTAAGAAAAATGCTGTTGCAATCTGTTCACTGGAAAAGCCGTTGCAATGGAAAGAAAAGAAAGTTAAATTGGTCTTATTATTGGCACTTAAAGAAGAGCGTGATGATTCTTTTGAACAGCTGTTTGAGGAACTTGTGTTGATGTTAAATGATGCTTCTCGAGTAAAAAAGCTTTCAAAACAAACCAATTTTCAAGATTTTATGATGATCTGCCATACTAAGTAATGATGAAAAACAGTCGGCAGTAATCCCATTAGATACTGACGGCTGTTTTTCATCATTAAAAGATTAACCCAGTGATAATTGCGCTTAAAAAGCTGACTAAGCTTGCGCTTAACAAAATTTTTAAGCCATGTTTGGCAACGAGATTGCCTTTTTCTTCATTCAAGCCTTTCATGGCGCCAGAGATGATTCCGATGGATGAGAAATTAGCGAAAGAAACTAAGAAAACAGAAATGATCGCTGTCGTTCGAGCAGAGAAGTCCCAGCCGCCTTTAGCTAATTCGGTCATAGCGACAAATTCATTGGTGACCAATTTAGTCGCCATCAAGCTGCCGGCATCAACCGCTTCTTTCCATGGGATACCTGTGATAAAAGCTATCGGTGCAAATACGTAACCTAAGATTTCTTGGAAGGTCAGACCAGTAAGTTTAACAAAAATGAAATTGATCATCGCGATTAACGCTACAAAGCCGATCAGCATTGCAGCGACAGTCACGGCGACATGGAAGCCGTCTAAGATATATTCCCCCAGCATCTGGAAGAAGGTCTGCTCCTTGTCCTCTTCGATTACCAATGCATCATTTTCCAATTGATAGGGATTGACGATTGACGCGATGATGAATCCGCCGAATAAATTCAGAACTAGCGCAGTAATCACATAGCGCGGTTGAATCAGTGCCATATAAGAGCCGACGATCGACATGGAAACAGTGGACATCGCAGAGATACTCATGGAAACCAGACGTTGCTCAGACAATGTAGGTAGTTCTTTTTTGATGGAGATGAATACTTCTGATTGTCCCAAAATCGCTGACGCAATACCGTTATAAGATTCCAGTTTGCCCATACCGTTGATTTTGCTGAGTACAAGCCCGACCCCTTTCATGAAAAGAGGTAAAATCTTAATGTAACGCAAGATTCCGATGATCGCAGAGATAAAAACGATCGGCATCAAGACATTCAGGAAAAAGGGAAAGCTGCCTTTATTGGCGATCCCGCCAAAAACAAAATCCACACCTGAACCGGCAAAACGCAACAACGCATCAAAAACACCAGCTAATCCGCCAACGATGGTCGTACCTACAGTAGTTCGCAATAAAATGAACCCCAATAAAACTTGCAGTATCAGCATGATCAAAATTGGTGAATAGCGAATGCTTTTACGATCACTGCTGATCAAAAAACTTAACGCCAAAACACCGATCAACCCAATAATACCTATCACAAAATGCAAAAAATCACTCCTAGTTTATTCATACGTTCAGCTAAAAAAATAATCTGAATCAGCTTAGCTTTTTTTAGAAAGAAATGCGAAGGATAGCTATGGAAAAAATGTTTCTATGAATAAATTCTAAAAAGGAAAACACTAACAAATTCATTTTTGCCAACTCGTAATGATTACAGCTTTTCTAAAAAAAATATGCTATGCTTGAAAAGAATTCTGCAGAAAAAGAGGGATTGAAATGGAAGGGGAAAACAAAAAGCGAATCTTGCTGCCGCGCTACCAGCAAGTGGCGGTAGAAATCGCTGAGCGGATTGCTGACAAACGCTATCAAGTGGGAGAAAAAATTCATGCACGCTCGACGTTAGCAAGTAATTTCAATGTGTCGCCTGAGACGGCTCGAAAAGCAATCAATGTCTTAGTAGATCTCGAGATCATGGAAGTACGTCATGGAAGCGGTGCGTATGTACTTTCTCGAGAAAAGGCGAAAGCCTATTTTGAGAAATACCAAGATGTGCAATCTGTTCAAGAAATCAAAAATGAAATCCAAAGCAGCATTGAGAAACAAAAGCAAGAGTTGGATAACGTGAGTCAGCTATTGAACCAATTACTAGCTCAAACAAAACGTGTTCATAATGTTGCCCCTTTTGTTCCATACGAATTGACGTTAACCGAGGGAGCAGCTCACTTAGAAAGTACTGTCAATGACCTGAATATTTGGCATGAGACGGGCGCAACCATCATCGCGATTCAGCAAAAAGATGAATTGCTGTTGTCACCTGGGCCATACGCTAAAATTTGTGCTGGGGATACCTTGTTTTTTGTCGGCGATGAGTTAGTGCTGCAACGGATGCAGCATTTGTTTTACCCAGATAAATAATTTTCGAAAAAGGGAAAGCTGCGGCTTTCCCTTTTTTATTTACTGAAAATTTTCAGCATCTTTTTTGACAAAGTGACCACATGGTGTTAGTGTTGTATGGTCACTTTTTATGAGGAGGATATATTTTTGAGTAAAGTTAAGGTAGAACATCTGACTAAAATCTTTGGCAAGAAACAGCAACAAGCCCTTGCGATGATTCAAGAGAATCGCGACAAGAATGATATTTTAGAACAAACAGGTGCAACTGTTGGTGTATATGATGCAAGTTTTGAAGTCAATGAAGGAGAGATTTTCGTCATTATGGGGCTTTCCGGCAGCGGAAAATCCACAATGATTCGTTTATTAAATCGTTTGATCGATCCAACGTCTGGTGAGATCTATATCGATGGAGAGAATATTGCCCAAATGGATAAAGAGGCGCTGCGAGAAGTACGTCGTCATAAAATCAATATGGTTTTTCAAAATTTTGGACTATTTCCTCATCGTACGATTTTAGAAAATACAGAATATGGTCTTGAAGTCCGAGGTGTTCCGAAGGCAGAGCGTCAAGCAAAGGCTGAACAAGCATTAGAAAATTCAGGTTTATTGACCTTTAAAGATCAATTTCCTAATCAATTATCCGGTGGGATGCAGCAGCGGGTCGGTTTAGCACGGGCTTTAGCGAATGATCCGGAGATTTTATTAATGGACGAAGCATTTTCGGCGTTAGATCCGTTAATTCGCCGCGAGATGCAGGATGAACTGTTAGATCTGCAATCAAATGTACAAAAAACAATCATCTTCATCACCCACGATTTGAATGAAGCTTTGCGGATCGGTGATCGTATCGCCTTGATGAAAGATGGGCAGATCATGCAGATTGGTACAGGAGAAGAAATCTTGACACACCCTGCGAACCAATATGTACGGGACTTCGTTGAAGACGTAGACCGTTCGAAAGTCTTGACCGCACAGAATATCATGGTGCCGGCATTAACTACGAATATTGAAGTTGATGGTCCAAGTGTTGCCCTGAACCGAATGCGTAAAGAAGAAGTCAGCATGCTTTTAGCTGTGGATCGTAAACGTAAATTGAAAGGCAGCTTAACTGCTGACAAGGCGTTAGAAGCGCGTAAAAACAATTTAACATTGAAGGATGTCATTGATAAAAATGTCCGCCGCATTCCTAAAGATATGCTGGTTACCGATATCTTTAATCTGATTTTTGATTCGCCTGCTCCGCTGGCTGTAGTGGAAGGCGACCGTTTAGTCGGCGTCGTCATTCGCGGTAGTGTGTTAGAAGCGTTGGCAGATACAGAGACAGAAGAGGTGGAAATGAATGTTTAATATTTTACAGCAAGCTTTACCCGTAGCAGATTGGGTAGAAGGATTTACCGATTGGTTAACAGGAACATTTTCAGGATTGTTCTCCGCTTTACAGCATGCAGGACAATTTTTAATGGATGGTATGACCAATCTATTAACGATGATTCCGCCATTATTATTGATTCTCGTTTTAACAGTCTCCGCCTTTTTTATCTCTAATAAAAAATGGGGGTTGACGAGTTTTACCTTGATCGGCTTACTATTTATTTACAATCAAGGACTGTGGACTGATTTGATGAGTACTGTCACACTAGTGCTTCTATCTAGTCTATTATCGATTATTATTGGGGTGCCATTGGGAATCTTAATGGCGAAAAATGAAACAGCAAAAAAAATCATTACACCGATTTTAGACTTTATGCAGACCATGCCTGGGTTCGTATACTTGATTCCAGCTGTTGCCTTCTTTGGCATCGGGATGGTCCCTGGCGTGTTCGCCTCGGTAATTTTTGCTTTGCCGCCAACTGTACGTTTTACCAACTTGGGGATTCGTCAAATTCCTAAAGAATTGGTGGAAGCTTCCGATTCATTCGGCGGAACCGGCAAACAGAAACTGTTTAAGCTGGAATTACCTTTAGCCAAAAGTACAATCCTGGCCGGGATCAATCAAACAACGATGTTGGCCTTATCAATGGTTGTCATCGCGTCAATGATCGGAGCACCTGGTCTAGGGCGCGGCGTATTGTCAGCATTACAACGTGCTCAAGTCGGGAATGGTTTTGTAAATGGATTGGCATTAGTTATTCTAGCGATCATCATTGACCGCTTTACTCAGAATATCAATAAGCCAAAACAACAAGCGGCTGAAAAAATGCCGAAAACGAAAAAGAAAAAAATCGGGATCGCGGCAGGTGTCATTGCTGCTGTAGTCCTACTTGCTTCTTTTGGTTTCGGAGGTTCATCCAAAGAAGACAAAGGAACGATCAACCTGACCTACGTAGAGTGGGATACGGAAGTTGCGTCTACCCATGTAATTGGCGAGGTTCTAAAAGAAATGGGCTACAATGTCAATATGACACCGCTGGATAATGCGATCATGTGGGAATCTGTCGCAAAAGGGGAATCTGACGCGATGGTTGCGGCTTGGCTGCCAAATACCCATAAGTCGCAATTCGCTCAATACAAAGATCAAGTCAATGATCTAGGTGTCAATCTAAAGGGTGCAAAAGTAGGGATCGTCGTTCCGGATTATATGGATGTGAATTCCATAGAAGATTTAACCGATCAAGCCAACAAAACGATCACCGGAATCGAACCAGGGGCCGGCGTAGTCAATGCTGCTGAAAATACATTGAAGGCTTATCCAAACTTAGCGGATTGGAAAGTCTCAACTTCATCTTCAGGTGCCATGACCGTAGCACTTGGTCAAGCGCTCAAAAAGAAACAGCCGATCGTTATTACTGGCTGGTCACCGCACTGGATGTTTGCTAAATATGGATTGAAGTATTTGGAAGATCCAAAAGGCGCGATGGGAACGGAAGAGGCCATCCATACAATGGCGCGCAAAGGTCTGAAGGAAGATCAGCCTGAAGCATACAAGGTCTTGGATAATTTCCATTGGAGCCAAAAAGATATGGAAAGCGTCATGCTGGCCATTAATGAAGGAAAAGATCCCTCACAAGCAGCGCAAGAGTGGATCAAAGAGCATCAAAAAGAAGTCGATGAGTGGAAAAAATAAGCTACGCAGAAAATGCTGGTCCTTAAGGATCAGCATTTTTTTTAGCAGCAAGCAAGAGTTTCAAAAATATTTTCAAAGAAGAATGATTCCTATTAGTTAGCATTTTCATGATTAATGATGAAAAAAGGATGCCTTTTATCAAAGAGGAAAATCCACTATGATAAATATAAGAGATAGTGAGGATGTCCGTTCAACATTCGAATCAAACTAATTTTTTCTCTTGAGGAAAGTTACTATGTTAAACGAGGAGGTGTGAAAATGGAAAAAAGTATGCGGCGTCGAAATCAATTACTTTCATTACTTCTTTCTGAAAGCGATTACAGAGCGACGGATTATTTTAGTGATAAATTGGAAGTTTCAACTAGAACAATTTTGAATGATGTTAATTTTTTGAATAAGGAATTAGTAAAAAAAGAGATAGAGATCGTCAAAGTACCTCGACATGGAATCAAGTTAGTTGGAATTGATGGAAATATCAGTCAAATCAGAGATATTTCTTTGGAGAACGATGTGGATGTTTATGATGTCTTAGGCAGGAGAGAAGCGATCCTGCGGCAATTACTTATGCGTCCGGCAGGCGAATTTCTAGAAGCTATGGAAAAGCATTTTTTTATCTCGGATTCGACGCTTAAAAAAGATTTAGATTATCTGCAACGCTATCTGCGCCACTTTGAAGTGAAGATTTGTCAAAACAAAGGAAAAGCGGTTCTTAAAGGAAACGAGGCCAATATCCAACAGTCCTATCAGAACTTTTTGATGACGAAATTTCCCGATACCTTGCTTGTAAACAATGACGAGCTGTTGGTTCAATTGAGCAATTACTTTCCGAAGCCCTTGATTCAGTTAGTCAAGGATACGTTAGAAAAGTTTTCGGATATCTTTTACAGCGATATTTCAAATAAATATTTTTCAGCAATTTTTCTTACATTTTTATGTTTACTTACTCGAGCAGAAATGGGCTGCCATATGACGATCGAAGAAAAAAAGAAGAATGAATTAGAGGACTTGGCACTCTATACTCAAGCCTATGAAATTTGCGCCTTCATTTCAGCGAATAGTTCGATCGAGCTTTGGTATCCTGACATTTATCATTTATCTGAAACGCTATATGCTATGAACGTCAAGCCGTATTATAAATCAACCAAAAGTTATAGCGGCTGCTATCAGGAAGTTGTAGAAGAGTTGACGGCAGATTTAGGTAATTTATTGAACATCGATTTTTCCGGCGACCAAGAGCTGCATGATTCGTTAATGAGTCATATTGTTCCGATGATTTATCGTTTGCGTCGCAATATCTTAATCAAAAATCCTTTTATGGAGGAAATAAAAAACCGATATCTACTCTTATATTCCATGATGTGTTATGCCACGAGCAGTTTAGCGCAGCGCTTTTCGATTGAAATCACTGGTGATGAGATTTCTTTCTTGGTAATTTATTTCCAAGTTTCTTTGGAACGAAAGTATGGGGTGAGTTTTCGCAATATCTATGTGGTTCTTTCGCGGGGCTTAATCACGGGTGATTTGATTTATACAAAAATTCGCCGAATCATTCCTCATACAGACAAAGTAATTCAATTAACTACGAAAGAATTTGAGCAAGTGGCACTGAATTTTCATGATGTTGTAGTGACTACAGATAATACCTTAAAAGCAAGAAATGTCGTATACATCTCTCCAATGATCAAGGACGAGGAGATCAGTCGAATCGTCCATACTTACTACAAACGTTATAACGCATCTGCAAAAGAAAATTCTCAAGTTCGGCATCAATGGATCAATCCCGATCTTATTTTCCTGCAGCAGCATGTGGAGAACAAGGAAGAGTGTTTGAATTTTATGATTGAAAAATATCAGGAACTGGGAATTGCGAAAGAACATTTTGGCGAATCTGTTTGGGTTCGAGAAAAATTAGGAGATACCAGTTTTTCTGTCAGTGTTGCGATTCCCCATGCGGATCCTAGCGAGGTCAACCAAACGTCGATTGGAATCATGACGTTGGATAAGAAAATAAATTGGGGGATCAACAATGTTAATGTGATTCTATTTTTCGCTATTTCGGATACAGACATTGATACGGCAAAGAGTAAGATCACGGGTTTACTTGAATTTATCGAGAAGGAGGAGAATGTTGAAAAGCTGATTCAAGTAACGGATAAACAGACACTTTTGGAATTAGTGATGGGGGAAGGGAGTGCAATCTAGGTGGCTGACTTTTGGGATGAAATGTACTTAGATGAATATTTGGTAGATTTAGAAATAGATGAAGCAGATAATTTTTCTTCATTGGCGGTATTAGCCGATCGTCTGGAAAAAAATCAGTGTGTGAATGGGGCGTTTAGTCGAGCAATTCAAGAACGAGAAAAAGAATTTTCAACAGGCTTGCCTCTAGAACACGTCGGGGTTGCGATCCCCCATACGGATTCGGAGTATGTGTTTAAACAGTCGATGGCGATTGGTATTCTGAAGAATCCAGTGATGTTTGAAATGATGGGCTCACCGGAAGTCTTAGTTCCGGTAAAAATCATTTTCATGCTGGCGATCAAGGAGCCTAAGAAACAGTTAGAATTTTTACAGGCATTGATCGATATGTTTCAAACAGATGAAAAAGTCTTAGCAATTATTCAAGCCAAAACGGCAACGGAAGCCGTAAAAAAAATGAAACAGAATTTAAAATGAGGACGTGGAAAAGATGAAAAATATTTTATTAGCTTGTGGTTCAGGAATTGCAACATCAACAGCAGTAAACGGAAAAATTTCAAAAATTTTGGATGAAAACGGGTATAAAGGAAAGTATAAAATCACTCAATGTAAAATTTCAGAGGCTCCTAATAAGGCTTCGAATTATGATTTTTTAATTTCTACAACTGTGATACCTAAAGATTTGGACTGTGAGTCTGTTTCGGGCGTGTGCTTTTTGACAGGGGTCAATACACAACCGACAATCGATAGAATTATTGAATTGATGGAAATGTAATCGGTGTTTAAGAGTACGAGTAAAGAGGGGGAATAATCATGGATGCTATTATCAAAGTGTTTCAATTTATTCAGGGCTTGGGTGTATCCGTAGTAATGCCAATCGTGATCTTTATTATTGGTTGTGCCTTTAGAACAGGTGTGGGTAAGAGTCTTCGAGCAGGTTTGACAGTAGGGGTAGGTTTCATTGGTTTGAACTTGGTCATCAATTCGTTATTAGGGACTAGTCTTTCGCCAGCTGTACAGGCGATGGTTGATCGTTACGGGTTGAGCTTGTCAACGATCGATGTGGGATGGCCGGCATCTGCGGCGATCGCAATGGGTTCAACGGTTGGACTAATCATCATCCCGTTAGGCTTATTGGTAAACATCGTGATGCTGCTGACAAATACCACGCAAACGGTTGATGTAGATATCTGGGATTACTGGCATTTCGCCTTTACTGGTGCTTTAGTAGCCATTATCACGGATACTTTGTGGTTAGGGATTTTTGCGGCCGTTGTCAATATGGTCATCATTATGGTTCTGGGGGACGTTACCGCTCCAGAGGTAGAAAAATCACTAGATCTTCCGGGGGTTTCACTCCCTCACGGTTTTACAACAGCCTATGCTCCAATTGCGATGGTGATCAATAAATTGATCGATATGATTCCAGGGGTAAGAAATATCGATATCAACATGGATACCGTTCAAAGAAGATTTGGTGTATTTGGCGAACCAATCTTAGTAGGGACCTTCCTAGGGATAATTATCGGGATCATTGCAGGCTATGATGTGACGCAAGTATTGACACTAGGGGTTTCATTAGGAGCGGTTCTGGTCTTGATTCCTAAAATGGCTGCCTTGTTGATGGAAGGTCTGATTCCGATTAGTGATGCCGCTAGTGATTTTATCCAAGGAAGATTCCAAAATCGTGGGAAAATCTATATTGGTTTAGATTCTGCGGTCGGTGTGGGACATCCGGTAACATTAGCGATCTCATTCATTTTAGTACCATTGTTGATTTTCTTGGCGGTTGTCTTACCAGGAAATACAGTAATGCCGTTTGCTGATTTGGCTGTTATTCCATGGATGTTCGTTTTGATCACCCCTATCGTAAAAGAGAACGGCTTTAGAGGGTTGATTGTAGGGCTGATTGTTTTAGTTTTTGGTCTATGGATCGCTACAGATTTAGCACCGATGATCACGACTGCTGCAAACAATGTGAATTTCCAAATGCCGGAAGGCGCGTCGCAGATTTCATCTATTTGTGATGGTGCGAATCCATTGACTTGGGCGCTTGTTCGCTTAAATGGTCTCGGTTATATTGGTACGGGAATTGGAGCAGTTGTTGCTTTGGCGATGGCTATCTGGAACCGGAATCGGATCAAAAAAGAAGCTTCGCAGCTCCATGATGGAGGAGAAGCTGCTTAATTCTTTCGTATGAAAAGGGGGAAGAACAAATGAAACGGTTTGAGTATGATAAAACATTGTACTTTATCGATGTCCCTGTTACAGGAGTAGTCTCGTTGATTGTTTTCCTCATCGCGCTTGGCGCAATCATCACCAATCACATACCGGCGTTGATGTTCTTAGTTGGGATTGTTGCTTTTTACAGCTTTTGGAACGCGCTGGTGGCAAAAGTTACGCCAAGAGAAATAAATGTTGATGGAGACATGCTGACTTTGCGTTCATTTAACCGAAGAGATGCTTACAATTTAGCTCAGCTGAAAAGTTTTAAGATTCGCGAGTTTCCAACGGCAGGAAAAATGTTTCTGCGAATGGATGGCGGCGGAGTACTTAAAGGGCGCTATTGGTTGAATACGAAAAATTATAATGATGGTCAAGAGTTGTTCCGATTATTACTGGATATGGAGTATGAAAAACATCCGGAGTCATTGAAAGCTCGCGCTAGAAGAGTGAATACGGAGTATAATGCTCTTGCCAAGAAGAAAAAAGAGGCTAGCTGATGTTAGAAAAAGAAAAAGCAGAAATAATCGCTGCGGGAATAAAATTGGATCGTTATGGACTGATCTCTTTGTCAGGTGGAAATGTGAGTGTACGGGTGGATCAGGAAACCTTACTAGTTACCCCCAGCGGAATGATGTATGAAGAGATGGTTCCTGAAGATGTTTTAGTGATGACTATTGAAGGAAAAGTAATTGAAGGCGTGCGTCGTCCGAGTGTTGATACGATCGCTATTCGTTACATTTTCCAGCAGATGCCTGCTGTTAATGCGGTCATTCATACACATCAACCCTATGCTACTGGGATTGGCTTAGTGGTTGATCAGATCGATTGTGATGTTACAACACTTGCGAATACAGCCAAAGGTCCGGTCAATGTGGCTCCGTATAGTTCGGCTGCCAGTATTGATATGGGTTACGCAGTGGTTGATCACATCGGAGAGCAATTAGCCGTAGTGCTAAAAAATCATGGGGTCGTAACTGTAGGTAAAAACCTGAAGGAAGCACTATACGCTGCCGTATACTTGGAGGAAGCTGCTAAGACATTATATGTAGCTCATTCTTACGGAGGAGATATCGCTAAACTAAACGGGGAGCAGATTCAAACTGCTGTTGAAGTATTTAAAGATTATGGTCAGGTCAATCATTAACTAGCGATAACTTATGATAATGTAAGCTCTCAATGCATGTCTGCCGTTTTTGGCAGACAGGCATTTTTGTGTTCAGAGAGAAAGCTCTATCTATTCGGGTTTTAATAATACCTTCAATTCGTCGCCATTCATCGCTAAACGGAAGGCTTCCTCCCACTGAGTTAGCGGAAGAATTTTTGTAACGACTGGAGTTAAATCAACATTGGCTGTTTGGAGCCATTCGATTGTTTTATGCCAAGAACTTGTTTTTTGTGTCCGTGAACCGATGAGCTGAATCTCTTTATTTAGAAGCAAACTCATATCAACAGGGACTGGATTTTTTGCGAATAAACCTTCCTGAATGACCATCCCTTTCTTTTTAACGATTTCTAGTGCTTGCTGCAAAGCTTGCGGGCTGCCTGAGCATTCAAACACTTGATCGAAGCCTAAGTGATTCGTTGATTCCTTAAGAACAGTCGGCCAATCAATCGTTTGACTATCGATAACGTGAGAGAGTCCTAGCTCTCTTGCTTTAGCCAAACGATGAGCATCTTTGGTGATGCCGATAAGTGTGACATCTGCCTGTAGTGATTTTGCAACTAGTGCCAGCAATACACCTATTGGACCAGGACCGAATACTGCGATTTTTTCATGGGGCTGTATATTGGTTTTTTCCATAACTGCATGGATGCAGCAAGCAAGTGGTTCGATTAAAGCAGCCACCTCATTTGAAATGCTGTCGGGAAGTTTATGGCAGCGCTCCGCTTTAGCCAAAACAAATGTCGCGAAGCTGCCATCTACTTGTGTGCCAAGACCTTTTCTATGGCTGCATAAATTAAATTCCTGCGATAAACAGTGGACGCATTTTTCACAAACTTCATAGGTAGTCTCACTAACCACCCGATCACCGGTGGTCAGTGATGTTACTTTATCCCCCTTTTTATGAACTATACCAATGAATTCATGACCAAGTGTAAGTGGTATTTTTTTGTTATATTCTCCTTTTAATGCATGAATGTCTGAACCACAAATCCCACTAAAGACTACTTTAATTAATACTTCATCATTTTTAGGTGAAGGTGTGTCTAAATCGCATAATTCCATATTACCAAAACCACTAGCTATTTTTCTTAATGCTTTCAATTCAATGTCCTCCTTCTTCTTTTATGTATGTAATTTTGTTATTAAAAATGAACCTTTTATAGTATGCCAAGCGTAGCATAGAAACTTATTCGGCATCTATCACAATTCTTTTGAGAAATGAACAAAAAGGATTGGTCTTGTGAAATAATAGAGGGGAGATACAATTAAATGTGTAGAGGTGATAGTGATGAACAGAAGGATCAATAAAATTTTATTGGATATTTTGCATGAAAAAGAAGATTCATTGGCCAATTATGCAAAATTGTTTAAAGTTTCCGAACAAACGATTCGCAATGACGTCAAAGAAATTAACTTTCAATTGGAAAGCAGCGATGAGAATAAAGGAATTTATTTAGAAGAAGGGTATTTGCAAATACCAGAGGAGGTGGATCTAAAGGAGTTATTCAAAACCTACGCATCTTTTCAACACTATCATTTAACACTCGACGAACGCCGTACCATCTTAGCGCTACTTCTGATTACTAGTCATGATTATGTGACAACTTACTATCTCTCTGAATACCTCTTAGTTAGCCGCAATACGTTAGTTAGTGATATAGAGGCACTAAAAAAGTGGTTTGCTAAGAACGATTTGATTTTACTGTCGCATATTGGAAAAGGGTACAAAGTTGCTGGCGATGAAATTAAGATTCGAAAAGCAATGACCAAACTAATTATTTTCAATGGATTGTTTGATTATGGATATGATTACGCTTTGGGATGGGAGAACAACATCTTTCAAAATCTCTTGTTGGACATTATTGATTCAGACAATCGTTATCAAACGGTCAGTCAATTGTTGATGGAGGCGGAAAAGGAAGAAAACTTGCAACTGTCTGATTTTTCTTATCAGGAAATGATCTGCTATTTGATCATTTTGATCGAGCGAATCAAGTTTAGCCACTATATTGAATCCTCTGAAAGCTTGAATGAAATGCTGGATAGTTCTAAATCGAGTTTTGCCAAGGCGATCCTCAAAAAAATAGAAGAAGCGTATTCGATTGAGGCTGCAGAAGGGGAGTTGGGCTACCTGATCTCAATCTTACGCAGGAAAAGCTACATCAAAAATAATGGACGCAAAATCGATTCCATTGAGATCCAAATCTTGATTAATGAATTTATCTTTAATTTGGCGAAGGAAATGGATATCAAATATTACTTGAACAGTGATCTATTTGACCTGCTAGAAAATCATTTAAAGTTGTTGATTTATCGACTTTCTTTAAATGATAGTGTTGTGAATGTTCTATTTGATGAAATTTATCAGTCGTATCCAGAAATGTTTGACATGGTGAAAGGGAATTTGCGGAAGATTGAAAATTATCTGGAGATTGAAGTTCAACCCAATGAGCTATCCTTTATCGTCATGTATGCGATGGCTATTTTAGAGAACCGAAGCAATACTCATTCGAAAGGACAGATACGTTTACGAATTGTTTGTAATTCTGGCAGTGGAACGGCCCAATTGATCAAAGTGAAATTACTATCGGCTTTTCCTCAGATATCAGTGATTTCCGTGGACTCCTCTCATGCGCTGCAAAAGGTTCGACCAGATGATCAGGATTTGATTGTCAGCACCGTTCCTTTAAAGTTTGATCAATCACCTGTTGTTCTAGTGAATCCGATTTTAACCGAGCAAGATATTGTCCGAATTCAAAAGGCCTTGTACAAAATCAAGCCGCGTCACTTCATTGACCAAGAATACTTGATCACCAAAGAGGAATCGATGATTGAAAATTTTTTGCCGATTATTCAGAAATATATTGATGTAGGCGAATATCAAAATTTTTTAAGTGATATTGAATCGTTTAATCGTCTGAATGAGCGATTAACAGCGGAGACACAAGAGGTTAGTCGTCTGACCTCGATCTTGACCATTGAACGAATCCAATTGGATCAGCAATGTGAAAATTGGCAATCAGCGATTGAAGCGGCAGGGCATTTATTAATGGCAGATGATTTAATTACAGCTGATTACATTCAAGGGATGATTCAATTAGTTGTCGAAAATGATTCGTATATCGTTATTTCACCCGGAGTAGCTATTCCTCATGCGGAATTCTCTCACGGCGCAAAGAAAATCGGTGCGAGTTTTGTTCGGTTAGCCCAGCCGATAAATTTCAATCATAAAAAAAATGATCCGGTAAAATTTGTAATCGCTTTCTCTTTGCCGGAAGGTGTTTCAATCGGAACCTGTCTTTATTATTTTACTGAAATCTTAGCAACGGAGAATTTTTTAGAAATAATGGATCAGTGTCGTTCCGAACAAGAGGTAATGGTTCAGTTAAGAAAATTAGAAGATAAAGTGATGGGGTTTCCTTATGAATAAACTACTGAATAATGAAAATCAAAAATTTCTGTATTATGCCTTCGATGAAAATGAGCAAGAGGCACTGCTTACTAGAATGAGCGAGGTTTTAATTGACGCGGGTTTTGTTCACGAAAGCTACACGAATGCCGTGATTGAACGGGAACGGGTCTTTCCAACTGGATTGCCGACTCAGGGAATTAATGTGGCGATCCCGCATACAGATTCGATCCATGTAAAAAAAGAAGGTTTTTTAGTGGGGGTGTTAGAGCAGCCGATTACATTTGAAATGATGGCCAGTAAGGATGTTTTCCTTGATGTAGAACTTATTTTTATGTTGGCGATTAAGCAGCCGGAAGATCAATTGGTAATGCTGCAAAAATTGATGTTGTTGTGTCAGGATGAAAAAAATTTACAGTTGCTGAAATCAAAAAAGAAGGTTGTCGAGGTGGAACGGTTACTAAACACGATCCAATAGATAAGCTGCCAGTCTTACTTCTTGCTTTAGCAGGTTAGTAAAAGGGGATACGGCTTGAACACAAGAGAATTTTCTGCTTTTTAGAAAATTCATTCATACAAAGGAAAAAGGATGGCAGTTCCTCTTTTCCCAGAAGAAGAGTTTAGAACCACACAGATGGAGAGTAAAGGGAATAAAAAGTTAGGGATGTATAGAGGAATGGTATACGGCTTGAACCTAAGAGAATTTTCTGCTTTTTAGAAAATTCATTCATACAAAGGAAAAAGGAGAGAAAACTATGTTAGATATGCTTAAAGCGGGAGTTAATTATATCTTGGATCTTGGTGCAGCGGCGATGTTACCGATCATTTTAACTGTTTTTGGTCTAGTTTTAGGGCAAAAATTAAGTAAATCTTTTCGGGCTGGGTTGACTGTTGGGATTGGTTTTACTGGGTTGAATCTAGTTATCGGCTTGCTTTCGGATTCTATCGGAGCATCATCGCAAGCGATGATTGAACGTTTAGGTTTGCAATTAGATATTTTGGACGTTGGGTGGCCAATCGGAGCGGCAATTACTTTTGCAACACCGATCGCAGTTATCTTGATTCCAGTCATTTTCATTTTTAATATGATTTTGCTGCGATTTAACCTAACGAAAACAATGGATGTGGATTTATGGAATTATTGGCATCTGATTTTCCCAGGAGCAATGATCTATTATGCAACAAACTCGATTTGGATCGCGATTATTTGTTCTTTGATTAATACGTTTGTCATTTTCAAACTAGCGGATTGGACGGCACCAGCAGTAGAGCATTTCTTTGGTCTGCCGGGAATCTCGCTGCCGCATGGTGAGACGGTAAACTTTGCTCCGCTGACCTATGCCTTAAATCGGATTTGGGACAAAATTCCAGGCATCAACAAAATTGACATCAATGCTAAAAATTTAAAAGAGCGCTTAGGAATTTTCGGAGAACCCATGATGATTGGACTGGTATTAGGAGTTGGCATGGGCTTGTTGGCGGGATACGAATCGCAAGCGATTATTCAATTAGGAGTTCAAACATCAGCTGTTATGATCTTGATGCCAAGAATGGTGGCCTTACTTATGGAAGGTCTATCACCGATTGCTGAGGGAGCGAAAGCTTTCATTCAAAAACGGTTCCCAGGAAAAGAAGTATATATCGGATTAGATGCAGCTGTCGTGACGGCGCATCCAGCGATTATTACGGTAGCGTTGTTGATGGTACCCATTACGATTCTGTTGGCAGCTATTCTGCCATTTAACCGTCTGTTGCCATTTGCCGATTTGGCGGTATTGCCATTTACAGTTATTTGGTCAGTCGCAGCTTCAAAAGGGAATATTTTTAGAGGACTTCTGAACTCGATCGTGTCGGTTTGTATTGTTTTCTTCATTGCAACGAACTTAGGCGCGTTGACAACTACGATGGCCCATGCGGTAGGATTTGCCTTTCCAGAAGGAGCCACTATGATTTCGGGGATCGATATGAGCTCTCATATCACCTTATGGATTATGCTGAAATTGATCGATCCATCGAATTTGCCAGCCTTTATGGCAGGGGCCATTGCTTTAGTAATGTATGGCGCGTTATGGTTCTGGACACGCAATGACATTAAAAAACAATATGGGTTGCCTATTGGTAAAAATGATTCAGATAAAACCACCAAAGGAGCTGAGATGAATGAATAAAAAACATATTTTAATTGCTTGCGGAACGGGTGTAGCGACTTCGACGGTTGTTTGTATGCGAGTGAAAGAAGAGTTGGAGAAAAACAATATTCCAGCAACTGTTGAGCAATGTAAAGTTGCAGAATTGCCATCGAAAATCCATGGCGCCGATTTAGTAGTAACGACAACAGCTTATGAAAGCGAGGATATTCCGGTGATCCGTGCATTATCATTTCTGACCGGAATTGGAATTGAGGCCGATGTACAAAAAATTGTTGATATTTTGAGTTAATCGATTTGAATTCTATTTTCTGTTTTAACAGGTGAGAGGAATCGTATACGAATGACGATTCCTCACATTTTTAGGTAAATAAATATGAATAGGAGCAGATCCATGAAAGGAAAAGTTGCGGTAGTCACTGGAGCGGCTAAAGGAATCGGCAAAGCGATTGCACGAAAATTTGCGGAGGCTGGTGCGTATACAGTGATTTTGGATTTTGATCAAAAGAGTGGCATACAAACGGCGGCGGAGCTTTCTGACGCTTTCTCGGAGTCCGTCTTCATTCAAACGGATGTTTCTGATCCAGAGTCATTGAAGCGGGCAAGTGATCAAGTGTTGGAACAGTTTCATCGAGTGGATATTTTGGTGATCAATGCGGGAATCAGTTATCTGCATTCGATTGACGAAATTTCGATTGAAGAATGGCAACGTGTCCTGCGGATTAATCTGGACGGTTCATTCTATACATTAAAGGCCTTCTGCGATCATTTTGAAGAGCACGCAGGAAAGGTAATTTTTATTACCTCTGGTTCCGCAATTACGGGAACTGGCGGCGGGATGCATTATGCTTCATCAAAAGCAGGGCAGCACGGATTGATGCGGGCGGCTTCGAAAGAGTTTGGACCGCGGGGGATCAATGTCAATGCGATTGCTCCGAGGGTGATCCAGACCGACATACTAGATACTCTTTATCCTGACGAGGCAAGTCGAGAGGAATTGCTGAAAAAGATTCCATTGCGTAGAATTGGACAGCCAGAGGATATCGCGAATCTAGCATTATTTTTAGCAAGTCCGGAGAGTTCTTATATTCATGGACAGATTATGTTGGCAGACGGCGGACGAACTTATTAAAGGAGAGCGTATGAAAAAAATTTTAGTCGTTACGGGGACGTCAGACAATAAACGGAATTTTGCAGTGAACTATATTGCAGAGTTTATGGAGAGCAAAGGGGCCGAGGTCGAAGTTTCAGGTAAAAGCATCTACGATGTGACGGAGGTTGCGGAAGATATTTCCGCGATTGTAGCCATTGGGCAGCCTCAGTTTACAACAGATATTCCCATTATTGATGGGACACCGTTCATTACGAAATTTAATATGGATACCTGCTGTGAACAATTACTAGAGAAAATGTAAAAGACGTGAACAGCTTCAATTGAGGGAAGCGGCTCAAGCGTTCTGTTGAAGTCGTTCTTTCATGATTAATGATGAAAAAAGGATGTCTTTAAACAAGGATAGGAATTTATTATGATGAGGATGAGAGATAAGGAGGAACCGGAATCTTTAAAAGCATCCTTCTCAAAATAGCCAATTGTTTCGCTGTTTGATAAATCGATGATTTCAGGTTTGAAATTTAGATGTGAACCGGCTTTTATCATATGTTCCAAAGAAATCAGAAAAGTCATAGTGAAAATCCTCCTTATTGGTCTGTTTATGAGCTCCCAATAATTTATGGTTTTCACTATGAATTTTTTTATCTGTTCTTTGATAAGCGAAGGAGGTAAAAGAATTTGTGAAGCATCGTAACATTTGTTCCGAAAATGGCGTCGTTGGAACATTTTATAAAGATGGTCTTGTGAATGAAATCATTTGATGAAAGCGTTGACACTTGGAGCGAGGGCTTTTATGATGACAGTGTAACATATGGTAAATATAAGAACATATGATAATAGCTGGACTCAACTAAGAAAGATTCGCCGTAGGAGGGAATAAAAAAATGAGTTATTCCGACGATGCACGATTACTGACGGAGATTGCTTCAATGTATTACGAAGAAGGCGCCAAACAATCGGAAGTTGCTAAAAAATTCAATATCAGCCGCTCACTCGTTTCTAAGTATTTAGCGAAGGCACGTTCCTTAGGATTAGTAGAAATTATTATTCATGATGATCTTGTTCATCCCTATCGTCTATTGGAAGAAAAATTGGTTGAGAAATTTGGATTGACAGAGGTGATTTGCATAGCACCAGCGGCAGCTGAAATGTTGAATAAACGCATCGGCATCGCAGCTGGAAAATATTTGTCGCGAATTTTAAAGGGGAATGAAACCGTTGGCGTTTCGGCAGGAATGGTCGTCCATGAGGCAGCACAAAATTTTTTACCAAAAAATCAAATGGAAAATGTTCGTTTTATCCCTTTGGTTGGCGGCTTAGGGCAAGAGCATACGGCGCTGCAAGCCAATGTGGTTTGTGAGATTTTCGCCCGCAAAAGCGGCGGTTCTGTACTAGAATTGCATGCACCGATTACGGTAGATTCCGCTGAAGCTAAAAAAGTCTTTATGGCACAGTCTTTTATCAAGAACGTTTTCGATAAAGGAAAAAAGGCGGATATCGCATTAGTAGGGATCGGCGGGTTGCCCGCGTATTCCACGATGACTAAAGCTTATCTGCCGAATGAAGAGGTACCACTGAGAAAGGAATTGTCTGCCGGCAATGTGTCGGGAGACATTTGTTACAACTTTATTGACGAGGAGGGCAAATTAACAGATTGTACGTGGAATGATCGAGTCTTAGCAATCGGTCTATCGGAGTTAAAGCAGATTCCAAAGCGTATCGGAATCTCTGGGGGTAAAGAAAAAGTCAGCGGAATCCGAGCAGCACTAAAAGGAAAGTTAGTCAACGTTTTGATTACCGATGAAGAAACAGCAAAGACATTATTAGATGAAGATAAATAAAAATGGAGGCGCATAAATGATGGCAGCAACGAAAAACATCTCGATTCCGAATCGAGCAGGTTTGACGGATGAAAACTTGGTAGAGCTTTATCGCAGAATGTGGGAAATTCGTTTCTTTGATGAGAAAGTGGATCAGTTATTTGCAAAAGGTTTGATTCACGGTACGACGCACTTGGCTGTTGGTCAAGAATCTACAGCGGCAGGCAGCGGTGCAGTCTTACGGAAAACGGACTGGATTACTGCCACTCACCGCGGACACGGACAGACGATCGCTAAAGGGACCAATATCAATGAAATGATGGCGGAACTATTTGGTCGTACAACGGGTACGAATAACGGTAAGGGCGGTTCAATGCACATTGCCGATCTTGATACAGGCAATCTTGGCGCAAATGGTATCGTTGGCGGCGGCTTCCCGATTGCTACGGGAGCGGCATTAACCTCAAAATTAAAGAAAAATGACACGGTAGCATTGGCCTATGCAGGGGATGGTTCGACAAATGAGGGAAGTTTCCATGAGTCATTAAATTTGGCTTCTATCTGGGATTTACCAGTGGTCTTCTTTATTGAAAATAATCAATATGGAATGAGCGGGCCATTTAAAACGATGATGAATGTGGATCGCTTATCTGAACGGGCAAAAGCTTATGGCATCGAAGGTATCACCATCGAAGGAAACGACATTATTGAAGTGATCAATACGACGTACGATGCAGTAGAAAAAGCACGGCGCGGTGAAGGACCGACATTGATCGAGGCGATGACTTATCGCTGGAAGGGCCATTCAAAATCGGATGCGAAGAAATACCGCACGAAGGAAGAGGAAGAAGACTGGCGCAAGAACCACGATCCAATCAAATTGGCTCGCGAAAAATTTGTAGCAGCAGGACTCTTCACGGAAGAAGAAGCGGAAGAAATCAGATTAGCGGCTAAGCAAGCGATTGAGGATGCAGTGACCTTCGCGGAAGAAAGCCCAATGCCAGCGCTAGAAAGCATGTACGAAGACGTTTATTCAGATTAGAGGAATGGTAAGCGTGGTGAGAACCAAACTTATTTTTCGCTTAGAAAAATAAATACTTTAATACGAAATAGGATGCCAGTTCCTCTATGGGCTTTAGCACATAAGAGGAATGGTAAGCGTGGTGAGAACCATACTTATTTTTCGTTTAGAAAAATAAATACTTTAATACGAAATAGGAGGAGCAAAAAAATGAGAGAAATCACGTACGCGGAAGCGGTCAGAGAAGCAATGTCCGAAGCGATGCGAGAAGATGAAGATATTTTCATGTTAGGCGAAGACATCGGTGTTTATGGTGGCGCTTTCGGTGTTAGTCGCGGCATGGTAGAAGAATTTGGTGAAGAACGGGTTCGTTCTACGCCAATCTCTGAATCAGTGATTGCAGGAGCGGCTGTCGGTTCAGCAATGACAGGAATGCGTCCGATTTTTGAAATTCAATTTTCAGATTTCATTACGATCGCATTAGATCAAATTGTTAACCAAGCGGCTAAAATTCGTTATATGTACGGCGGAAAAGCGAAGATTCCATTGGTTATGCGAACTCCTGGCGGCTCCGGAACAGGAGCGGCAGCACAGCACTCGCAAAGCTTGGAAAACTGGACTGCACACGTTCCTGGTCTGAAGGTCATTCAACCAGCGACGGCTTATGATGCAAAAGGATTGCTGCATGCAGCAATCGAAGATAATAACCCAGTTATGTTTTATGAACATAAGCTTTGCTATCGGACGAGTTCGGATGTGCCAGAAGGAAAATATACGATTCCAATCGGTGTGGCGGATATCAAACGAGAAGGGTCGGATATTTCAGTCGTCGCGACAGGAATCATGGTTCACAAATCATTGGAAGCCGCGGACATTTTAGCGGAGGAAGGTATTCAGATCGAAGTCGTCGACCCGCGTACTTTGGTACCGTTAGATAAGCAGACGATCATTGATTCAGTTGTAAAAACTGGTAAAGCGGTCGTTGTAACAGAGGCAGTGAAGCGCAGCGGATTCAGCGCGGAACTAGCTAGTGTGATCGCAGAAGAAGAATGTTTTGATTTCTTAGATGCACCGATCATTCGTCTAGCTGGCAAGGAGATCCCGATGCCTTATCATCCAGAGCTTGAGAAGAAAGCAGTTCCTCAAGTGGAGGATATTGTTGAAGCTTGTCGTGGATTGATGGCATAAGGGGGAAATAAAAATGGCGAATGAAGTATTGATGCCGAAGTTAAGTTCCACGATGGATGTTGGAACGATCACGACGTGGCTGAAAAATGAAGGCGATTCCGTAGAGATTGGGGAAGCAATTTTTGAAGTGATGACCGATAAAATCGCGATCGAAGTGGAAGCCTATGATGAAGGAATTTTACTTAAAAAATATATCGGCGACGGTGACAGTGCACCAGTGAATTCAGTGATTGCCTACATTGGCGAGGCTGGGGAAGACGTTCCTGCGGAGATGCCTGGGGCTGAAATAGAAGCGTCGGAAGAAACAAAGGCTGAAGAAACACCAGCAGTAGTTGAACCCGTCGAAGAAACAATCGTTGCGACAACAAAAGTTCGAGCAACGCCTGCAGCCCGACGAATCGCGCGGGAAAAAGGGATCGATTTACAAAAGGTTCAGGGCTCAGGTCCGAAAGGCCGAGTGCAAGCATTGGATGTGAAGGAATATCAAGCACCAACGGTATCAAAACCAGCGGCAAAAGCCGATGAAGGCGAACTGATTCCTTGGAGCGGTATGCGTAAAGCAATTGCAGATAAGATGTCGGAGAGCAAGCAGACGATCCCGCATGTCACAATGAATGCCGAAGTTGATTTGACTAAAGTTATCGAGTTGCGGAAACAGTTATTACCGATGGTGGAGGAACGTACAGACGAACGGTTATCTTTCTTAGAAATTATTTCGAAGGCAGCGATGGTTGCGTTAAAGGCTTATCCGGAATTCAATGCACATGCTTATGCTGAGGGAATCAAACAATTTAATCATATCAATCTTGGCGTTGCGGTCGCGGTCGCTGATGGTCTAGTGGTTCCGGTTGTAGAACAAGCGGATCAAAAAGGATTAAGTGATTTGACGAAAGCAGTGAAAACTGTGACGAAAAAAGCACGGGAGGGTCAATTGATGCCGGCGGAAATGAGTGGGGGAACCTTTACTATCAGCTCGTTGGGGCGCAGTAAGGTTCAAACGTTCAATCCGATCATCAATTTGCCGGAAGTCGCGATCCTAGGAGTTGGCGGAAGCTATGATAAATTAGTGGTCGAAGATACGCCAGAAGGGCTACAGGTCGCAACGATCACAGCATTAAATCTATGTCTATCCTTTGATCATCGAGTTGCTGACGGCGCACCGGCTGCAGCATTCTTAAGTATGATCGTTGAACTGTTGGAAAATCCAATGAGCTTGTTGCTGTAGAGGAGGCTGAACATGACGAAAAAGACAGATACTGTCGTAATTGGTGCTGGACCTGGCGGTTATGTAGCAGCGATTCGGGCAGCACAATTAGGACAAAAAGTGACCGTGGTAGAAGCTGAACATATTGGCGGGGTGTGCTTGAATGTTGGGTGTATTCCCTCGAAAGCTTTGATCACTGCTGGTCATCGCTATCAAGAAGCGCAGCACTCTGATTTTCTTGGACTGAGTGTCAAGGAAGCGCAGCTTGATTTTACAAAGACTCAGCAATGGAAAGATCAGCAAGTCGTTAAAACACTGACTTCAGGTGTAGGCATGCTTTTGAAGAAGAATGGCGCAGAAGTTATTATGGGCCGGGCTAAATTTACAGGGCCGAAAAGTCTGACGATCGCAACGAAAAACGGCGAAGAAAAAGTAGAATTCAAGCACGCAATCGTTGCAACGGGCAGTCGTCCAATCGAAATTCCTGGTTTTGCCTTTGGCGGACGTGTATTAGATTCTACTGGCGGCTTGAACTTAAAGGAGATTCCGAAGAAGCTGATCATTATTGGCGGCGGGATCGTTGGTTCGGAGCTTGGCGGTGCGTACCGCAATCTTGGTTCAGAGGTAACGATCATTGAGGGTGCGGAAAATATCGTTCCGAATTTTGAAAGCGACATTCAACAGCTGGTTGCGAAAAAGTTCAAACAAAACGGCGTAGAAATCTATACGAATGCTAAAGCCAAAAAAGCGACAGAAACGGCTGCTGGGGTTGCTGTGGAGTTTGAAGTAAAAGGCAAGACCCAGACGATTGAAGGGGATTACGTAATGGTGACGGTTGGCCGGAGACCGAATACTGAAAACTTAAGCTTGGAAAAAGCCGGGGTTCAATTAAGCGAAAGAAATTTGGTCAAGGTTGATGAACAATATCGGACTTCTCAGAAAAGCATTTTTGCTATCGGCGATATTGTCGAAGGGTTAGCGCTTGCCCATAAAGCAAGTTATGAGGCGAAAGTTGCGGCTGAAGTGATTGGCGGGAAAAATGTGGCGAAGGATTATCGCGCGATTCCAGCGATCTGCTTCACTGATCCGGAAGTAGCGACAGTCGGTTATACATTGGCGGAAGCAAAAGCGGAAGGGATCAAAGCCAAGACGGCGAATTTTCCGATGCAGGCAAACGGGCGTGCACTGTCGTTGAATGCGACGGAAGGATTTGTCCGGTTAGTTTTTGAAGCGGAGACGGAACTAGTTTTAGGTGCCCAAATCGTCGGAGTCAATGCAAGTGATCTAGTGGCTGAGATCACTTTGGCGATTGAATCTTATCTGACATTGGAAGATATTTCACTGACGATCCATGGGCATCCAACCTTATCAGAAATGGTGATGGATGCTTGTGAAGTTGGGTTAGGGCTGCCGATTCATATGTAGGAAAAAGGCTATAGCTAACAATAAAGACAATTCAAAGTATAGTTAAAATGAGGTTGTGACAGAAGTGGTCAGCTTCAAGAAATTTCGGCTTATTTCCGAATGCTAGCTCTGCTTAGTGAAACTTAGCAGTAACTGTATGCGTAGCTTGCGAAGAAGAAGCTGCTTCTGACACACCGTTTGTTCGGAAAAAGGAACTGTGACAAGACTTTTGTCACAGTTCCTTTTTATTTGCGTTATTTCTTTCCTAATTCTTCGTCCTTCCGGATCGTTGCATCGATTCCCTTGATGACTGTTGAGATAAAGGCGTTGTCCTCTAGTTCAACGATACCAGCAACGGTCGTACCTCCGGGAGAACTTACGCGATCGATCAATTCCCATGGATTTTCTTTGCTGTAAGCCAAGGTTTCGGCACTACCTAAAACAGCTTGGGTCGCCATTTCTAACGCGATATTTTTTGGCAAGCCATTTTTCACCGCTGCACGCGCGATTGAATCAATGAATAGGAAGGTATAAGCAGGTGAGCTTCCAGCGATCGCTGTGAAGATCGAGAAATACTTTTCTTCTAGCGGCCAAGCTTTACCGACTGCATTAAATAGATCAATGATTGTCGCGATATCTTCTTTTTTGGCACTTGGGTTTCCGCAAACAGCCGCCGCACCTTCACCGACCATCGCATTCATATTCGGCATTACCCGAACGATTCGGATCGGCTGATCTGTTTCGAACACATCATAGATTGCTTCGGTACTTGTTCCAGCAGCGATGGAGACGATCAATGGATCATTTTGCAGAATCGCGTCTTTTGCTTCCAGCAGTACACCTTTAATGATGTTAGGTTTGACTGCCAAAATTAGAGTATCGACTGTTTTAATGACTTCTTGCGGATCATTCAATGCATGTGCGCCGACTTTTTCCGCAAAGGCTTGGACCTTTTCTGTTGAGATATCATATAGATAAATGTCTTCTGGTTTGCTGAATCCTTTTTGAACCATTCCTTCAACAATTGCAGATGCCATATTACCGGCACCGATAAATCCGATTTTCATAGTAAATTCTCCTTTTTCCAGCTATTGTATTGAGTTAGCTCACATATTCGTACGCATACGATTAGTGGAACTTGCAAAGTGTTTGAATCAAATGTCTAAAATTCATAAACATGGTACAATCAATAAAGAAATTATATGCCGAATAGGATGTATTTAAAATAGTGTAGATAAAGAAGAAAGTGTTTGATTCTAAGGTGGTGGTTAAATGGATGTAACGGCAACGCAATATGTCAGCTTCTATCAATTTCTCAAAACATTAGACTGTTACTTGGATGATGATGGACAAATGATTAATGAGGTTCAGCGTTTTTCTGATAGCTCTCAGCGGGAAATCGCGGCATTCGTAACGAAAGGAACGAGTGAACGGATCGAGGTTCCAACTGATTTTATTCGAATGTTGTATGTGATGAAGGGAACTGCCGCTGTTCGAATCGATGGTTTAGATAAAACGCTGGATACGGGCGGTCTGGTCATTGCGAATGGGGCGGCAGAGCTTTCGTATCACGGAGATCTTGAGACGGAGGCCATCGCCTTTTATTTCAAACCCAGCTACTTTACGGAATCGCTGTTGGGTCAGTTTTTTGAAGAACCGTTGCTTTACCGCTTTTTTGTGGAGGCTTTGAGTGACGAATATAGAGGGATCGCACGTTTTCTGGTTTATGATTTTGCGGAGGTGACCGACGTGCATTTTTACGCCTTGCTGTTATTGAAACAAGTCGTGAAGATGGCGTATTTCAATAATAAGGTTACTAAATCGGCGTTTATACTTTTGATTGTCGAGATCAGTCAAGCGGATACTAGACGGCTAATCGCCAAAGACAGCTTTGTGTCTAATGGTCAGTTGACTGAGGAAATCCTAGCCTATATTGATGCCCGTTTGGAACAAGTGACTCTAGAAGAAGTTGCACAAAAATTTCATTTTCATCCGAATTACTTGTCGAGTTTATTGAAGGAAAAGACCGGACATTCGTTTACCGAAATCGTCTTGTTCCGAAGAATTGACCATTGTAAAAGCTATTTGGTGCAAACCGATCTGACCATTCAAACGATCGTGGAGCGTTTGGGCTATAAGGACAAAGCTTTTTTCTACAAACGTTTCAAGCAGATCGAAGGAGTCACACCGCGTCAGTATCGAAAAATGCGAGAGGAAGAAAACTAATGTATGAAGATATTTTTGCCGAAGTTCACTTAACCGTTGTTGAGCAGCCGATCGAATGGGTGGATGAGTTGCCGCTGTATCGAGGGCATATCAAAGAATTGCCTTTTATCACGGGAGAAGGGCCTTCGAAAAAGGTGCTATACCGTCAGCTGGCGGAGCAATATCAAGAATATGCGGCATTGAACAAAGAGGAAGATAAAGAAGAAGAGATGACGTCATCGTTATTAACAGCGGATCAATTGTTGAAATATTATGACGGCGAGACCTTCGATGGTTTTTCTTTGAGAGAGCTCTTGAAGGACGAATAGAGCAAGTTTGTATACCTTTTCAGCTATTTCCGCTAGACTAAAAAGAAAAAAAGGGCGTGAAGCGATGTCACCGATCGAAGAATACATCAACGACGCTGAAAAAGATCAGCAGCCAATGTTGAAGGAAATCTATCAACTTATCAAAGAAATGGTTCCAGTAGAAACAACAGAAAAACTATCTTATGGCATGCCAACCTTCTATTTAACGGAGAATTTGGTTCACTTTGGTGCCATGAAAAAGCATCTGGGATTCTATCCAACTCCTAGTGCAATGACAGCTTTCGAGAACCAGCTGAAAGATTATAAAACGTCAAAAGGAGCCTTGCAGATTCCCTATACAAAGAAGCTGCCGACTGAATTGATCACCGAAATGGTTCGTTTTCGTCTGAAGGAAGTGGTGGAGAAAAATGCTTAAAGGACTAGAGCTTATGCTATATGTCAACGATGTTGCAGGAGAAGCGGCTTTTTGGCAGGAAGGGTTAGATGGAAAAATCGTTTCGCAGCAAACAATGCCAGACGATTCTTTGCAGGTCACACTAGAATTATTCGAGTCAGTGCATTTAGTATTGTTCGATCGCAAATTTATTGAAGAGGTTTCACCAGAGGTGGTTGATAACGTCCCTTCATTACTATTGAACGTGTCGAATTTAGATGATTATTATATCCGATTACAAAAACTTAGCCCCAAAGTGAATCCTATTATGGAACAGGGCGGCAAACGGCTGTTTAATTTTGCAGATCCTGAAGAAAATTATTTTGTTTTAAGTGAATAACCTTCAAGTAATTGAAGGTTATTTTTTGTCAGTCGCGCTTTTTGCAGTATTTAAGAAAAGCCGGGCCAACACTAATTTGTCTCTGTTTATGATCCAACAGCTTAGCGAGAGGATATGTGTATGAAAGTGCAACCTTGGTTAAGAGCTGGCTTTTGGGGAAACTCATTGAATCCTTTATTGTTTATATGATGAATATCATCAAACTGTTACTGGATTTAAGTCAAAATCCTTGTGAATTGTTGTATTATCTTAAGAGGAAAAAGAGCTTTCATTGATTAATTTTTTTAGAGGAGAGTATTATGGTTCAAATTTTGTTGGGACTGCTAGGTGTCCTATTGGTTTATTATCTTTTTTATTTTGTTCGCGATTTGATTGCAGAACGGGGGAACTGGGGCGGCGGAAATTTCTTTGTTTCTGGTGTGATCGGTTTTATTACAGATGCGATGGATACGTTAGGAATCGGAAGCTTCGCACCGACGACGATGCTGTTGGAAACGACGAAGCAATTAGACAATGATCGTCAATTGCCAGGAACATTAAATGTTTCTCATACCGTTCCGGTAATTATTGAAGCCTTTATTTTTATCACAGTAGTAAAAGTAGCACCGCTGACATTATTCTCATTAGTGATCGCAGCGATCGTCGGCTCTTACGTCGGTTCGAAAACCGTTAGTAAGCTGCCTGAGAAAAAAGTGCAATTTTATATGGGGATCGCATTGATTATTACTGCGGCGTTGATGGCGTTGAAACAATTGGGTCTGCTTGATTTGTTGGGAACGGGAAATCATTTGACCAGCTTGACTGGAGTAAAATTGATCATCGGAATCGTCGGGAATTTTATTTTAGGAGCGTTAATGACGATCGGTGTTGGCTTGTACGCGCCGTGTATGGCGATGGTTTACATGCTGGGTTTGAGTCCATTAGTCGCATTTCCAATCATGATGGCTTCTTGTGCGGGTCTAATGCCTGTTGCGGGAACCAACTTTATTAAATCGGGGGATTATTCCCGTAAAGTCAGCTTAGGGATTACAGTCGGCGGGATTATCGGAGTGATCATCGCGACGCGTTTCGTTACCGGTTTAAATATGACTGTTTTAACTTGGATCGTGATTGTAGTGGTTCTTTATTCAGGAGTCACTTACATACGTAAAGGAATGCACGAGGTTGCAGGCAGCTTGAAGAAGTCTTAGAGAGAAATCTCTAGGGCTTTTTTTAAATTAATGGAATCGATCTGTTCACTCGCTGGTTTTTAGTGGATAATAAGTGAAAGAATTTACTGATAGGAGACATTATGGATCAGGAATCATTCATCATCGACCTGCTTTCTGCTGGTGAGGCGATTTATAAACGAGTACGAAAAAATCGACAAAAAAATATGATTTCGGCTTTTCTATTTTTGATTGGAGCCTGTGTGCTGTTTTTCGGCGTTGGAAGTTTTGTTTATCAACGTTTAGCGCTGCGAGTACACTCGATCGACAGCGGGGAATGGCTACGGGGAAGCCACCATTTTTCATTGGTTCTGGGGATTTTGAGTGTAACGGTGGTCGGGCTGTTTTTTCTCGTGAATATCCTTCAGGGAATTTTATTGCGGCGTTCATTTCAACGTTTTTTGGAACGGCATGTAAGAAAAGCGTTGAAGTATCCGATTGTTTATCAGGATTGTGAGGCTTATTACTTAGCGGAAGAAGCGCAAAAGCCGGCGTTTCGTCTAGTGAAGTCAGAGTGTCTTGAATTGACCACAACGTTTGATGGCGCAACGATCTATTTAGGGGATTGCCAAGAGTTTTGGGGAGTTACGTCTATTCAACTATTTGTACTAAATGATGAAGCACCGCTATTACCTGTAGCGTTTCCGAAGACACAAGGCGTTAATCGAAAGTGGTCATTGTTGATGATCAGCTTGGTTTTTCTTGGCGGAGCGGGGGTTTTTGCTTATGATGGGCTGATCCGAAGGCAAACCCTTTATGGTGGTACTTCAGAATCGTCACCTTCGACGACGTCAAGTGAAGCAGCATCGTTGACGAGTGATGAACTGCTGACACAACAGGGAGAGGCTCCAACCAAAAAGGTGAATCAGACCAACCAGTTGGATTTAAATGGACAGACCAATGAACTTTACCTGACGACGGACAGCGGAACGACGTGGTCGTTTGTACCATTGAAGCCTGAATGGTTGCGATCCGGCAGTTATTTGCTGACTAGCGGTGAGATTCCGATGGGCTATTGGATGGATAAAAGCTATGATGTTTCTAAGGAGTTCTCTTGGTTCATCTATTCGGAGAACGAGAAGGAGCTATTTTTCCTATTCTCTATGGATAATGGAAAGACATGGCATCAATCGCTCATTTCTGAAATGGCTCAAAGAATGCGTTATCGAAAAGCCCAGTTTTTCGCTGATGGCAGCGGGGTGCTAGTGTATTCTAGCGCATCGCCAGAGGTTTCATCAGAAGGTCTGGAAATCTATCAGACGAATGATCGAGGCAAAACTTGGTCAAGAAGCAATGGTACTACGATCGGTCAACCCGTTCAAAATGTCAGTTTTGTTAACCCGACATTAGGCTTCGTTTCGACAAGAGAGCAGCTGTACTACACAAATAATGGGGGCAGTTCCTTTAAGGAAGCGGTCGTGACGATTCCGGCAGAGTATCAAACTGGTGGGCTCGATCTTTTTCAATCACCTAACGAAGTGACTCAGGTCAGTGCCAATCAGCTAGAGACTAAATTTTATTTGCTGAAAAAGAGCGGTATTGATCAAGGAAAAATGTTTGCCTGCTTGTACCGTTCTTCCGATAATGGCGAGACGTGGCAATTTGCGGAGCAGCTGTCACAGGTGATGCCGACTGACTAACGTTTCAGCGCGCTAAATGATATAAAAATATTTCAGGACACTTTCTCAACGTGAGAGGGTGTCTTTTTTGTCGATGGATTTTGTTTGAATAAATGGCAAGGGCTGTTTACAATAAGGACGATTGAACGAAGAGAGGCGATTTGATGGACGTAACGATGGATGATTTTCAATTATTCGAACGTGATTTCTTTACTTTCAAGCAGTTGAAGGAAGTGTATTCAAACGAGGAACTAGAACAAATAAAGCAAAATTATAAAGAACACTGGCAAAAGTGGAAAGTGCTGCAGCAGACAGTCGCGCGATCATTGCCGGAGTCGTTTCATATGGAAAAACCTAAAATTGAAAGCTGGACCAACGGCTGGAATTTGCGGACTCATTTTTGGAGTGCATATCGTGATCCAAAGCACGAGAATCAGAATGCCTGTCTGGCCGTTCTGTTAAATAAAAAGCAGTTTCAAGTTTATTTGATGTTCCAGCATTATAAAAGCGATAAACGAAGCGGAAGTCTAGCGGCGTACAATCAGTTACTGACGACTTTGAACGAATGGAGCAAGGGGATAGCTATCAAGGATTATTATATCTGGCCGCAGGTCGAGCATGAATTGGAGGATCATCTTCTATTATCGACGTTTCTAGCTGATAATGCACAGCCTGAGAAGCTGATGCATGCGATGCAGGACCGCAGTTTCCAACTGGGGAAATTGTACTTCAAAACAGCAACGCTCCCAAATATCGTTGAAACGACTGTTCAAACGATGGAGGAGCTAGCTCCTTTGTATGTTGCTTTAAATCATTAGATAACCATCATAATGTTTCATCCGCAGTGTCAAAACATTCTTTTGAACGTATAATAATTGAACACCAACTACTAAAGGAGAGCTGTAAAATGAAGGAACTAGATTTATCTAAATCCTTGTTCGAATTAGTCACTCTTTATCCTGAGATCAAGGATTTGATGTATAAATTAGGTTTTGACGCGATTACAAAACCAGGAATGCTGCAAACCGCAGGACGGTACATGACGATTCCAAAGGGAGCGAAAATGAAGCACATTCCGTTGGAACAAATAGTCGAGATGTTTGAAGCAAACGGGTTTACTGTGAAAGGAACGAGATAATGGAACGAACGAGAGAAGAACGCCAAGAAAGAATCGTCGAAATTTTGTCATTGCTGCATAAGGGCGGTTCCTTTGAAGAGGCCAAAGATTTATTTAATCAAGAATTTGAAGGGGTCGATGTGACAGAGATCACAGCTGCAGAAAAAGCGCTGATCCAGAGCGGCTTGAACCCGCAGGAGATTCAAAAATTATGTAATATCCATGCCGCTGTCTTCAAGGGCTCAATCAATGAAATCCACCGCTCTAATCTAGAACATGAGCAGCCGGGACATCCGATCCACACCATGAAATTAGAAAATCAAGTAGTGCAGTCTTTATTGACAGATGAGGTCGACGGACTTTTGAACAAAATCAAGGCTGGAGATTGGTCGCAAAAGGACCGTCTGCTTCATGCGTTGGAAGATTTGCTGCAGCTCGATAAGCATTATGCGCGCAAAGAGACCTTGATTTTTTCTTATATGGAAAAATACGGGATTACAGCACCGCCTAAAGTAATGTGGGGTGTTGACGATGATATCCGTGATCAAGTCAAAGCCTTGATTCAATTAGTACGTTCGGAAAAAGTCGCCTATAATCAAATTGCCGAAAAATGGGAAACGGCGAAAAATGAAATTGAAGAAATGATTTTTAAAGAAGAAGAAATCATGGCACCCATGACATTAGATGTTTTCAGTTTAAAGGATTGGGAAAAAATTGCTGAAGATAGTTTTGATATCGGTTTTGCTTTTATCCCGGAACCACTTCCCTGGAAGCCTAGCGCGGCATCTTTAGAAAAGGAATTGGAACGTGAGCCGGCGCGCCAGTTGGCGATTCAGCAGGCAAAAGAAACGACAGAAGGAATTGCGGCGGGGCTGGCGGCAGAAGCTGACGAAGCTTCCGTTGAGGAGCATTATGATTGGGAAAATCAGGTATCCGCTGAAACGGTAGTACTGCCGACAGGGACATTGAAGATGGAAGAAATGATCGCACTGTTTCAAGTACTGCCAGTCGATCTGACCTTTGTGGATCAGGAAGACCGCGTGCGCTTTTTCTCAGAAGGAAAAAGTCGAGTCTTTCCTCGTACAAAATCAGTTATTGGCCGAGAAGTTGTAAACTGTCATCCGCCAAAGAGTATGCATATCGTTCAGCAGATTTTAGATGATTTCCGTTCGGGGACCCGTTCAGAAGCCGATTTTTGGATTGATATGCGTGGTAAAAAAATCTATATCCGCTATTTTGCACTAAAAAACGAAGCGGGTGAATACCTGGGCTGCTTAGAAGTCACCCAGGATATCACTGAAATCCAAGCCATCGAAGGCCAGAATCGTTTGCTAGATGGAGAAACTAAATAAGGTCTAAAAAAGAGCGATCGCAAATTTGATCGCTCTTTTTTTGGCTTCTTGATACTAATCAATTCTTTCTCACGGTGATCTTTGTAAACTGAGAATGAAAAGAAGAGGAGTGAGAAAAATGATGTATCAGAAAAAAATAATAGGACATAAAACAGCGATCACTTTCATCTTGTTCGGAAAAAGGACCTGTGACAAGACTTTTGTCACAGGTCCTTTCCGTGTTTATTCAAATGCTTTGTTGACATCTTCCAGCATCATTTTAACGGATTCTAATCCGCCGCCGCTTAGGTACCAAACATCTGGCTGTAATGAAATGACTTTTTTGTCTTTGCCGGCAGTTGTTTGAGCAACTAGTTCGTTGTCAGCAACATTATTATTGCTGTCGTCGCCGCCGATTGCTTTTGTCCGGTCAACGACAAATAATACATCTGGATTTTTGTCTAGGACATATTCATAAGAGACGCTTTGCCCATGAGTAGATGCTTTGATGGCATCGTCGGCTTCCGCAAAACCGAAAGTATCGTAAATGATCCCGAAGCGTGAATCTTTTCCATAAGTAGATAATTGTCCTTCGTTAACTAGAACAGTCAGTGCTTTATCTTTGCTTTCGGTTGCTTTGTCTTTGGTTTCTTTGATGCTGGTTTCAAGTGCTGCTAATTGTTTTTCGGCAGCTTTTTCTTTGCCGAAGATTTGTCCTAAGGTCTCAACATTTTGCTTAATCGAATTCCAGGTATCAGAAGTGTCTACTGCTAGATACATTGTTGGGGCGATTTCTTTTAGCTGTTCTAAAAAGTCGCTTTGACGACCAGAAATAATGATCAAATCTGGTTTCATTTGATTGATTTTTTCTAAATCTGGTTCCTTGATTCCGCCAGCTGAATCGACCTTTTTATAGTCCTCTAAGTAAGCAGGCAAATTATCCGTTGCTGCACCTATGACTTTATCGCCTACGCCTAAAGCATCCAAGGTGTCTAAAGACCCATTATCGAAAACGACAACCTTTTTAGGATTTTTTGGCACAGTCACTTTTCCGTTAGAATCCTTCACTTCAAGTGTTTCCTCTTTGGCAACGCTGCTTGTCGCGGCTTTGCTCGTCGAATCACTGCTTCCTTCATTATTTGTCGAACCGCAGCCGGCTAAGCCTAAACCAAGTACTACCATTGATAAGCCAACAATATATTTTTTCATTTCTGTTTCCTCCTAATTTATAATTAAAGACCTCATTTGTTAAATGAGTCTAAACACCATTTTTAGTTGAAATACATACAAAATCGTTTACCGTCTAATTCGCAGATTTTTATATCCATTTCGTATAACGCGTTCAATACATGGGGCTGAATCATTTCCTCCATCGTTCCGTGGGCGAAGATCGCGCCATTTTTCATCGCAACGATCTCATCAGCATAAGTCGCCGCGAAGTTAATATCGTGAATCACCAGCAGGATAGTCTTGTGTTCTTCTTCGACTAAGCGCCGCAGGGTCTTCATTAATTGGACAGAATGATTCATGTCCAGATTATTCAAGGGTTCGTCCAAGAGAATATATTCGGTATCCTGCGCTAAGATCATCGCGATATAGGCCCGCTGCAGCTGACCGCCGGATAAGGTATCGATCCTATCGTCGGCCATTTCGTCTAGACCGAGTTTTTCTAAGGCGTAATCGATCAAGTCTTGATCATCGCCAGTCAGCCGGCCTTTTGAATAGGGAAAGCGGCCAAAGCTGACAAGTTCGCGGACCGTGATTCGCAGATTAACGCCGTTGCTTTGTTTTAGGATCGATAATTTTTTCGATAATTCATTGGAGCGCCAAGCCTTGACCTCATTGTGATCAAGATAAATTTGCCCTGCATCGATGGAAATCAAGCGGCTGATCATGGATAGTAAGGTACTTTTTCCAGCGCCGTTTGGTCCGATAAAAGCCGTCATTTTTTCTTCCGCGATAGGCAGGCAGACCTCGGAGATGACTTTTTTCGCGCCGTAATTTTTTGATACTTCTCTGATATCGATCATCTTTGCCGTCTCCTCTCATAAATAATTTTCCAAATGAAGTACACGCCGCCGATGAACTGGGTCACCACACTGACTGTTGTCTTTAATTGAAAAACGTGCTCCACTAAAAACTGACTTCCGACTAAAAAGATGATTCCTAACAAAATTGCGGTAGGAAAGAGATAGCTGTGACGATAAGTCGGCATCAACTGGTAGCTGATGTTGGCGACGATAAATCCTAAGAAGGTGATCGGACCGACTAATGCGGTAGCTGTTCCAGTTAAGAGGCTGACTAAAAATAAAATCAGAATCTGAAATTTATTTAGTGAGATTCCAAGGTTCGTAGCTTGATCGCCTCCTAAATGAAGGACATCCAGATAACGGTTGACCGCCAACAAAACGAAAGAACCTAGCAGGATGATTCCCGCTGCTAGACCCAAGTGAGTCGTATTGACATTGCCAAAGCTGGCAAAAAGCCGGCCTTGCAGCAAGTCATATTCATTTGGGTCCATCATCACTTGCAGGAAATTGCTTGTGCTGCTGAATAAGGTGCCGAAGATCATTCCCAGCATCAGCAGAATGAATAAATCGTTTTGCTGCCGCTTTAGCAAGACATTAGCCAGTAGCAGACTCAATAGTGCCATCAAAAGAATACTAATCAAAAAGGTAGAGGTCTGTTCCTGTGACAGCATGTTGACACCGCCCACGATAAAGAACAGCAAAGTTTGGATCAACACATACAAGGAATCTAAACCTAGAATATTCGGCGTTAAAAACTGGTTTTGAGTCAGGGTTTGAAAACTGACGGTCGCCATTCCAGTTGCGAGGGTGACAAGTAAAAAGGCCGCAACCTTCTTCCCCCTCAGTATCAAGGCAAACTGGAAATTTCCATAGGTATTATAGGTCAAATAAAGCCCGCATAAGAGCAATGCGAGGACCGTGAGTCCGACCAGCAGCAGCTCCTTTTTTGGCAGAGAGAAGTTCATGCACATTTCCTCCTAACCAGTAAGTAAATAAAAATCAGACTGCCTAAAATCCCAACAGTCAAGCTGACCGGGACCTCGTAAGGTGCGATAACGACTCGTGAAAGAATATCGCAGGCCATTAAAAATAGACTGCCGCTCAATGCGGTAATCCATAGATTCTGCTTTACATGATCGCCGTAAATCAGCGAAACAATATTCGGGACGATCACTCCTAAGAAAGGTACTGTGCCTACCATGATCAAAACCAATCCGCTGGCGGCTGCAACTAAGCCGATCCCCAGCATCTGGGTTAAACGATAATTGATTCCAAGATTGACGGCGACATCTTCACCTAAGCCAACAATCGTGAAGTAATAGGCAAATAAATAAATAATAAAAAATAATGGAATCGTCAGATAGAGCAGCTCGTAGCTTCCTTTAGCCACTAATGAAAAATTGCCTTGCAGCCAAGAGGACATATTTTGGATCAATTGAAACTGATAAGCAAAAAAAGTAGCGACCGATCCGACGATATTCCCGAACATTACCCCCAATAAGGGTAAAAATATCGGATCTTTTGTTGGAAGCAGCCGGCTTATCCCCAAGAAAACCATCGTCCCGATAAAAGCAAAAATAAAGGCGGCCAAGGTTCGAATGGCGGTAGGGGCGTTAGGCAAAAAGAGCATGACCAACAAAATTCCTAAACGAGCACTATCCATTGTGCCGGCGGTTGTTGGTGAAACGAATTTATTTTGTGTGAGGTGCTGCATGATCAGACCGCAGATACTCATCGTTGCGCCAGCCAATATCAAGCTGACGGTACGTGGTACACGTGTAGCGGCAAGGATCAGCCACTGTTCTGAATCTCCTTGAAATAAAGCTTGCAACATCAAATCTTTTACTCCGATAAAAAGAGAGAGAGCGCTTAACAAAATTAAAACAAGAACAATTCCCTTCCTTTTCAATTACTCACTCCTCTGTTAATTGATAATGATTCTCATTCTTCCTGATTATAAAGTTTAGGTGAAAAGTAAAACAAATGCAAGTTATTTTTAAACGTTTTTTTTATTAAAAATGACAACATTCAACAGGGGATGGATAAATTAACTTACTATCATGGGGTTTGTATTGAGGAGATTTATGATAGATTTTATATTGAACAATTGTGTAAGGATGAATTTAGCTGCCAAACAAAAAAGACTAGGAAGTTTTTCCCAGTCTTTAAATAAAGTATGTTATTTTTCTTTTCTAAATGTAACTAGAATCGCGCTTCTTGAGGCAATGACATTCGGCATATAAGAATGGGTCACGAACTCCCAGCCTTCGTTTGTACGACTATTGATTAAATCATCTAACTGCTCCAAATCATCCACACTGGCACTATCCTTAAACCATTTCACGGATGTTTCTAAAACTTCACTTCGGTATGTCCACATAGTTTAACTCCTCCTTTTTTATCATTATAGAATGATAAAAGGGCTGAGCGTCAAATTTGAAATGATTGTTTCAAAAAAAGCCAAGAAGGCAGGTTCGAACCTGTTTCTTCAGTAAAAGAGAAACTATAGTTTCCAGCAGATCAGTCATCTCTGTCAGCCAGAAGCTCCTTATAGGTCTGTTGTTTGTTTTCTAAAAAGGTCAGGTGCTCATCGATTGTTCTTTTTTCTGTTAATAAACGATTTCTTTGAGTAGCCAAAAGCTTCATTCGTTTTTCAATCGTTTGGTCACCTTGGCTTCTCAGCTTCGAATACTTCTTGATCGTTTCTAAAGGCATGCCGGTTTGTTTTAAGCGATGGATGAATTGCAGCCAGTCAATATCCGCATCGCTGTATTCACGATAACCGCTTTTGTTTTTAGCAGGGGCGCTGATCCCTAATTCTTCATAATAACGCAGTGTTGGGATGCTGAAGCCAGTCATTTTGGCGACTTCACTGATTCTATACATTGTCTCGCTCCTTATTGGCGTCGGTTTTTTTATAAATCTCCTTGCTGTAAAGCCCACTTGATAGTTTATAGTACTTTACCATAAAGGAGGCAGGAACTGCTATGAGTGATAAAAGAATGGAACAAGGGATCAAGAATTTGAAGGAAATTGATGGGAAAGCGGGAGAACGGGTAATCGAGTCTCTCCAAGACATTGCGCCAGATGTTGGAACGTACATCTTGGAGTTTGCCTTTGGTAATATTTACAATAAGGATACGTTGTCTTTTAGGGAACGGGAGATCATCACCATCACTAGTCTGCTGACGCAAGGAGATACTCAAAATCAGTTGATCGTCCATATTAATGGGTCGCTGAATGTTGGGATCACAGAAAAAGAGATCATCGAGGTGTTTACCCACTGTATCCCATATGTCGGCTTCCCCAAAGTCTTAAACGCGATTGCGATAGCCAAAGAGGTTTTTTCCACGAGAAGCGCATAGTTTTAGTTGTCATTTTACACAAGCTATTGACATCCCCCTACCAACTTAGGTACCGTTAGTATAGCAACAGTGAATGCGCTAACAAAAAAAGGAGGAGATATGTACAATGTTTGATTTAAATGGAAAAGTAGCAGTAGTAACAGGTGCCAGCAGCGGGTTGGGCCGGGATGCAGCACTCGCCTATGCGGAAGCCGGTGCAGACGTGGTCTTATTGGCTAGACGTTTGGAACGGTTAGAGGAAGTAGCTGAAGAGATCAAGAAAATGGGCCGTGATGTCTTAGCGATCAAAATGGATGTGACGGATGAAGCGAATGTCAAAGCTGGAATCCAACAAGCCTATGATCACTTTGGTCATCTGGATATTTTATTGAACAACGCGGGAATCGCTGTACGCGGCGGTGTCGACTCCTTAACAGTAGAAGACTTCGATAAATCGATGGATGTTAATGTGAAAGGAATCTTCCTCGTTAGTAAATATGTGGTAAAACACATGATGGACAATAATTATGGCCGAATCGTCAATGTGGCTTCAATCAATGCGGTCATGGCTGATAAAGAAGATGTATTTATCCGTCATTCATACAATGCCAGCAAAGCGGCGGTTTTAGGATTGACAAAAGGGATGGCAGCCAGCTATGGAAAATACAATATTACGACCAACGCGATTGGACCAGGCTTGTTCGAATCTGAAATGACAGAAGATACCTTGTTCAAATCAGAAGATTTCTTAAATCTATATCAAGGTTTGAATCCAATGAGCCGTCCAGGAAAACACGGGGAATTGAATGGAACGATCCTTTATTTCTCAAGTGACGCATCAAGCTACACGAATGGTCAATTTATCGTCGTTGACGGCGGAATGTCAATCGTTTAAGCAGAAACGTTCATGGCACTTTCTCAATTTGAGGAAGTGCTTTTTGTTTTTTACCGCTGATTTTTTTATTACTGTCCTTTTTTATTGTTATTTTTGCTACAATCAATAGAGAATAAAGACTTATGAATCAGTATCAACGCTGATAGAACAGGAAGGATACAAATGAAAAATTGTCCGAATTGTGGTCATGAAAATTTGGCAGAGGCTCGTTTTTGCGAAGAATGCGGGCATTCTTTTATGATGGAAATTTCTGAAGAACCGGAAATTTTGGCAGAAGAGGAAAAGAATGAGAGACCAGAAAATAAACGTTTTTGTCCGAATTGCGGAGAAGCGCTCCCGGCTGATGCAGAATTCTGTCCGAATTGCGGTCAGCGGTTAAAAACAGCGATGAAACCGAAAGCACCTATGAGAAAACCGCTATCAAAGAAACAGAAAATCGGGCTGGGTGCTGGTCTGGCTGCAGTTGTACTGCTGATCGGCGGTTTGATGTTTGGCCGCTATTATTACAGTTATCCGCAACAATTAAGTCGTTGGGAACGAACCTTCAAAACACAAGATCCCGAAAAAATCGCGGCCGTCGTTACATCAGAAGATCCGAATTATAAAGTGTCCGCCGCAAATCTGAAAAAATTTGTCAGCTATTATCAAGAAGGCAATCATAAAGCTGATTTCACTGATTTTTTGACTGATTTAAAAAACAATCCGAGTGAGTTAGAGGACTTCTCGATCCAAACAAAGGGAAAACATCTGGGCCTATTTCCACGTTATCAACTAGTGATCCAGCCGGTCTATCTGACGGTGACGACGGATCAAGCGGGGATGGAGCTGTCATTGGATGATAAGAAATTGGCCACCTCCAAAGGCACCAACTATCAGACAACATGGGGCCCTTTGACACCTGGGAGCTATCAGGTCGAAGGAAAGTTAGACAGTGAAAAATCCGCTTCTAAACAAGCGTTGATCCGCTATCATAATCCTGAATTCGAGACGAATAGCCACGTAGCGATCAATCTGCACAAGATTTCTTTCAAAGTCACATCGAATATTGATGGAGCGAAGGTTTTACTGAATGACAAAACAGTCGGAACGATCGAAAATGGACAAGCAGAGGTTAAAGACGTTGTTTGGCATCAAGGAATGGAGGTTCAGCTGACCTTTAAAACAGCCAGTGATCAGCTAAACAGCGAGACGTATCAAATCGCGGCGAGTGAATTTTCAGCCGCTGACTACAAGGCGGACAGTTATGCTTCAGAGATTAATTTAAACTTTGATAGTGTCCAATCAAAAACGGATGTGCAGAATTTCCTGGATAATTTGTACAGTGATTTGTCAGGCTATTCGTCTAAATACAGCGATTTTGGCGCAGCTGAAAAGAGCGATTTAGCGGAGTATTTTGTCAATGGATTGAGCAATACAGATGAAAAGGATTTCGAGAAATTTATCAATGAATTTCGCACCAGTGATAAAAAATCGCGGATCAATGCCAAAGCGAAGGTGGAGTCTATCAGTATGACGGGTAAGGATACGTATACTGTTCAATACTTGATTTATTACGATACGGTCTACGCCGATGAGACTGACGATGTGAACCAAGTTTTCCGTTACAAGAAAGCTACGCTGCGCTATGACGAAGACGAATCCGTCTTCCAGATCGATAATCTAGGAGGGGCTGAAAACTTCGAGACCGTTGATGGTGGCGATGCATAGAAAAAGGGATGCCATGTCGGCATCCCTTTTTCTATTAGTAGCACTTCGCGCAGGGTGTTAATCCGCTTGCCTGTGCTTGTTCCAATGTAGCAGGAGAATAGGTACCATTACCGCATTTATGGGTATGATACTTGCTTCCTGTTGGCGTGACATAGACAGTCTGCCCTTGTGCTGGCTGGTCTGCTTGTGCCTGCTGCTGTGCTTCTGCCTCGGCTTGTGCCTGTGCCGCAGCAGCTTGTTGAGCTGCCGCCTCTTGTGCGATCCGTTCCTCTTCCGCTTTTTTTGCTGCTGCGGCTTCTTCGGCTGCCCGTTTTTCTTCGGCTATTCGAGCTGCCTCGGCCTGTTCAGCTGCTCGCTTCTCTTCCGCTTTTTTGGCTTCTTGTTCTTTTTGTTGTCGTTCTTCTTCCGCAGCTTTTGCGGCTAGTGCTTCTACGCGAGCCTTTTTGTACTCGTCCGCGGCTGTTTGGTTGTATCCCTTATTGGAGTGCGCATAGTTTTCGATACTCCAAATATTTCGTTTTTGATCTTGCGCCTGTTTTTCTGCTTTTTTTATTTTATCGAGGTATTTCGTATTTTTTCCTTTTGTGCTGTGAACAACTGCCAGTCCTTCATCGGCCAGCGTTTCCTGCACTAATTTGCCATCTGCCCAGATATAAACCAATTCGCGCTTTTTACTATCGCGCTTTGCCCCTTTATCGTATTCAATCTGGATTTTTTCTGCGTTCTTCAGCAGTTCTCTTGTTCGATCCTTGGCCTCTTGTGCATAAGGATTGTCCTTTTTGATTTCAGGAGTGTTGATCAATAAATATTTCGCGGTGATTGTCTTGCCATTCTTCAATTTGAATCGGGTAGTGTCTCCGTTAATGTACTTTTTAACTTTAACAGTGACTTTCTTGTTCGCTGTTCGTTTGATTTTGACCTTTTTCTCAGTCTTTGTTTTTGCCGCTTCTGCCTGATACTGTTGTGTCGGTGTCGTAAATAAGAAGCTAAATAAGACAGCAAATGTAACCCCCAGCTTTACCCCAATACTTTTTTTCATTAAAACCCCTCCATCTTTCCAATGTTTAGAAATAAAGATCAATGAATATATGTGTACTTAAATAATACTATATTTCTTCTGATAAATTAATTAAATAATAAAAGAGTGATTTTTTTTATTTTTTATTGATAAGTATTAGGAGGCGTATTATAGATTTCTCGTTTTTTTATTTTGTACAAAGTTATTTCATACATAATGACTAGCGCTCCAAGAAAAAATGAGCTGATTTTCCGGTGTCGTGTAGTGGCTGGAAAGTCTTTTGTGCAAGGGGCTGCAGATCTGTTTTAGATATAAAATATTCAAATCCTTTAAAAAAATTAAAAAGCTTGACCAATTTGGAACGCTATCATTGTTATATAATAAAGAAGCTAAGGTAACAATCGAAGGAAGATAAGAATTCATAAATTAAAGGGAGAGAACACTTATGCCAACAAAACCAGTGTCACAAATCACTCTATTTACCATGGGAAAAGAAAATCTGGAGCGTCGAATATCGAAGGTATACGCAGATTCCTCAGATGCGGATTCTGTTATCCAATACATTGTGGCAGTGCTGATCCGGCACTCGTTATGTATCAGTGATTTTTCTGATTTCTGCAGTGAGTTGGTGAAGGAAATCTTCCTTTTTGCGGAGCCGTCAGATGTGCTGCGTAAACTTTGTCCCTTGTTCCGTGATTCTTTTCAAGGTGGAAAAGAATGGGAACAGGTTTTTCGTCGTTTATATAAGAATAAAAACGAATACCACCGCTTCAATAATCGTTTGAGTGATTGCAAGAAGTATTTATTCACCGAAACAACGCCAGTAGAAGAAACCGATGGCCAGCAATATAAACTAATGTCGACCTTTGAGGACGCGGTAGGGAAAATTCACACATGGAGCTTGCGGGATGCGGATCTTCATTCGTCAGGAATGAAAATCGACGCGGTTTTAGAGCTGCTGAGTTCCTTAACGATCTTCGAGAGGGACGGCATTCGCCGCTTTGTTAAACTAGAAAACTCTGATATCCAAAACTGCACCCGCCATCCCAAAGTCAAAAAAGGCGAGATCGTGGAGGAGACCGAACCACGCAAACCAGTTCAACCAAAAACCGACGTGGTATCAAGCGTTGACTTCGGTACGATGACGGAAGATGAAAAACTGAAATTAGTGAAATTGTTATTACCAGAAGGGGTGGTTCTGACCGATACACGAATGAATGCGCTTAAATCTGAAGCTCCAGAGCGTACTGAAAGTTCCGTTGTAACACCACAAGCAGCCGAACCAATCAGCGAAGGCACTGTTTCTGCAATAAAAGAAGAAGTAAAAGAAGCACCAAAGGCACCAACTAAAAAGGCCTCTGAACCAAGACCAATGGCTCTTTTCACAACCGGAAATCCCAGTTTTAAAGAATATAAAAAGCCAAAAAGTGCGGGACAACTAGAGCGGGAGCGCAGAGAGGGATTGTTGAGGCAGATACCCGAAGGGAAGAAAGCGTCTAGAAAAAAGAATGCAAAGAATAAGCGGAAAAATAAACGGAATTAGGCTATTTACGCGGACCTGAGGACGTCATTTTGTAAAAAAATTTCCTAAGTATGAAGGGCTATTTGTTGTGGGGAAAATTCAGTAACCATGCACTATTTTTTAAATGGCGGATGGTTATTTGGCGTTCGGATGAGTAATGAGGCAATGAACTCATATTATTATCACGGAGGGGTAGAATGACTGCAATCAGAGAGCTAGATTTGTTTCCGCCAAAGACAACTACAATTCAAACGTTAGAGTTATATGCTGAATTGTCAAATTAATTGCAACATTTCTTCTTGAAAGACTTCCCAACAATTTTTCCAGTTCAATGTTTTTTTAGGACGCATATTTATCTTGCGTAATGCTTCCTGTTTCTCCGTAGGGGGTACCTTTGAAAAATCAGTTCCCTTAGGGAAGAATTCTCTAAATAAACCATTCCCATTTTCGTTAGATCCGCGTTGCCATGGGGAGTATGGATCACAAAAATACATAGGTACGTCTAAATCTTTCTCAATTTCTTTCCAGCAAGAAAACTCTTTCCCACGGTCGACCGTAAAGCTTAAAAATGCCTTGTGACTCCCTAGGTCTTGCACAAAAGCTTTAATCGCTTGTGCCATTGACTTCGCGGTACGATCCCTCATTGAGATCGCCCAATAAAAGCGTGTTTTCCGTTCAATAAACGTTGCTTCGCAGGCTTTGCTTTCCCCTCTGCTAGAAACAACTGTGTCCAACTCCCAATGTCCAAATTCTTCTCGAGTTGACACAGAAGCTGGGCGTTCATCAATGGTATGCCCTACAGTCATTTTGCCTCGTGCCTCTTCTTGTTTTTCTTGTCTTCTGCCTTTATGTCTCAGACACTGTTTAGACACATTAAGAATACCGGCATAGAGCCAATTGTAAATGGTTTTGAATGAAACTATTTGACGATCATTCGCAATTTGTTCAGGGGACCAGCTGTCTTCAAGATCACATTCAATCTGATAAGCGAATTCAGAAGTCCATTTGGACTTCGCACCACAGGCACTGCGCTTCATTTCCGCATCTAATTGCGCATTGTCGGCATTATAGATCAAATCTTCGGGTACTCGTTTCAACTCACGATCAATCGTTGTTCGGCTAACACCAATTCTGTCCGCTATTTCTTGAATACTCTTGGCATCATAAATCATCGTCTCTATACATTTTCGATTATCTCGTGTAAGCTTTTTGTGTGAACCCATCAAAATCACTCCTAGTAGTTTGTTATCCTAAACTCATTTTACTAGAAATTTTTGATGGGTTCTTTGTTGCGATTAATATTACAATTCAGCATATAAAAAAGTAACCAAAATAAAATCATCAATCGGAAAGCTGAATTCTGAGCTGGAGCATTCTAGGTGAACGCGCAGTTGCTTCAAATGCTTGCACTCAAGGAGTTTGTCTAATCTATTAGGATAGAGGAAACGCAGGTAACCTTTGTAGATATTGCAGCTTATTGGCTGTTCCGGAAACAGGCTTTGTAAAAAAGTCCCTTGGTGTATACAGCACATGCTTACTAACGCTATACTAAACGTAATAGAAAAATGACTATTTTAGAACCAAAAGGAGGCGCAATGGAAAATTCAGTGATGCAAAAGCGGATCGAGGCGTTCAAGGCGTTCGGTGAGACGTTAAGGGGTGCAAAGGTTTATTTTCGTGAAGATTGGGAAGTTCTTTATTTTGATCTACAGGGCAAGATGTTTGGAATGATGAGTGATCAGCCAAGCGATGATGCGATCATTACATTGAAAAACCTGTCGGAAAAAAATGAAGAACTGCGGGAGATTTACACGGGAACCGTGATTCCAGGGTACTATACGAATAAAAATCATTGGAACTCGATCAAGTTAGCCAGTGAAGAATTGCCTGATGAGGCCATCAAACAATTGATCGAAGTATCCTACCAGCTGGTCTATCAGAAGTTAACGAAGAAGCAAAAGGCTGAAATCGAAGAATAAAAAAATGGCGCTGCGAATGCTAAGCAGCGTCATTTTCGTTTTTTTTCTCTGACCAATGCAACGCAAGGTAGTAACCGGTAATACCCATACCAATTAAAAAGCAGGCGGCATCGAAACTATTAATGTCTGGGTTAAAGAGCGCGTAGAGAACCACGACGACCAGCCAATTCACTATCCCCCATAAAACATTTGTGGAGGCAGAAGCCAGTTTTTTCCAAGGGACATCCCATTTTTCAGCAGTGATACCTTTGACAAAGTGGGGAACACCGTTGGCAAACAGCATACCCAAAACGATACAAACAATTGAATCCATTGTAATCTTCTCCCTCTATTGTGTTCAATCAGTAGTATACCTCTTTCCAAAATATTTTTCTGCCTATTTTTGAAATAAATTCTGGCAAGCTGAGCAGAGGATTTAACAGTTGCGAGAATTTGATGTTAAGGTAGAAAAAGAAATGATTGTAAGTTTTACGAATGAACTTCAGCAAGGATGAAACGAAAGACTGAAGGCGTGAGGCGCTAAAAATAAGGAGGAATTTGAGGATGAAAGCACCATTGATTACGATGAATGACGGGCATCAGATACCGGCGATCGGCTTAGGCACGTTCCAGATTCGCGGAGGAGCAGGTCTTGATCAAGTCTTGACGGCGATCCAAGATGGCTACCGTTTGTTAGACACCTCCACCAATTACGACAGTGAAGGGATTGTGGGTGAAGCAATCCGCCGTTCTGGGATTCCTCGTTCGGAATTTTTTGTGACGACAAAATTACCCGGCAAGTACCATCATTATGAAGACGCCTTGATGATGATCCAAGAATCTTTGTTCCGGATGGGACTTGATTATTTTGATTTGTATTTGATTCATTGGCCGTTACCAAAACGCGGTCTGTATGTCGAAGCTTGGCAAGCATTAGTGACAGCACAAAAATTAGGCTTGATCCGCTCGATCGGCGTCTCTAACTTTGAGCCGGAGCATTTGGATAAGATCATTGAAGAATCCGGTGTGACGCCTGCGATCAATCAAATCGAGATCCATCCTTACTGGGTACAGGAACGGATGGTGAAAGCGAATGAGGAACGCGGAATTGTGACGGAAGCGTGGAGTCCTTTAGGTCGCGGCAGCGCTGCTCTGAAGGAAGCGGTGATCACGGAACTTGCTGATAAATATGAGAAGAACCCTGCGCAGATCATTTTGCGTTGGCATACACAACGCGGGGTCTTGCCAATTCCAAAGTCGCGTAATTTGCTGCATCAACGGGAAAACCTTGATATCTATGATTTTGAATTGTCCCAAACGGAACTCGAACGAATCAATTTACTGGAAAAAGCAAATGGCCGAATCGACGGCCAAGATCCAAATGAATATGAAGAGTTTGAGTAAAGGCTCGCTTATTTCTGCTTTATCATTCATTGGAAATTAAGGAAATTCCGCCTATTTGTTTTGCAAAAAAAAGAATATTTGATAAACAATTAATTTTTCATTCAAAAACGTTTTCAACTGTGGCATACTGAAACGTAAGAAGAGGCTTCAGGGGAGGACGCAATGAAAAAAGTAGTGGCACTGGTTGGTGTGCTGGTTGCGGCGTTTCTATTTTTTTGGTTTACTCAAAAAGATGACGTTGCAGTCGAAGATAAGGCAACACCTGATTTTTCTCAGACGGAACAGGTTGAACGGAGTGAAGATTTTTTCACGGATCGCGATCTAAATGAATTAGAAGCCGTAACCTATTCACGTCACAAAGAATTGATGGATGACCTGAGCGGTGAGGGGAAGTTGGTCAGGAAAACTACTCAAAAAGAGTTCGTTGGGGCAAAAGCGAACGACGATGGTCTTTCTTGGACCGGCTATTTTGAGAAATGATTGGTTAAAACACGAATAATAAAAGAGGACTTCAATTTCCGAATGGAAAATCTGAAGTCCTCTTTTTTTTGGAGCCATGTTTATAAATTCACTTGACTAAATCGTCGAACAGATATTTTGTAAGCACGCCACATTGCGATGCTATAGATCAAAATTCCTGCTGCTAAAATAGGCAGCTGTTTGATTTGACCGTCAAGGGTTACCGCATCCAGCCAACTCAATGTTGGAAAGTGCGTGAGAACTTCTACCACGATCGCTACGAATGTCGCTGGAATCAATCCCTTCAGGAAAGAAGTGCCGACTTTATAGACGGTTTGGAAATAACTTGTTAAAAAGATGAGATTAAAACAGGCAAAGATCATCAAGCCAAAGCCGTAAAAAGCGATATTTGCTTCGATACCAACTGGATTGGGCCGAGAGACCAGCTGCAGTCGTAAGAAAGCAAAAGGAATGGAGACCACGATCGTTAAAAGCTGAGAAACAAGCAGAACCAGCCATTTTCCTAAAACGATCTCTGATCGTTTTAACGGCAGTAAAGCAGAATAATAAATATCGTTGTTTTCCCGCGTATACATCAAATTGATGAAGTTTCCGATCAATCCAAAGATAAAGACCATTGTATAAGGGTAACCAGGAATCAAAACAAGCGGTCCCATCAAGGTGAAGATAAATAGATTTGGATGGGCAGCTAAGCGAACCTCTTTATAAAGCAAGTTAGAAATCATAATGTTTTCCCTCCATACGCACCATAATGTCTTCTAGGCTGAGCGCTTCTGTCTCATCAGGCTCTTTTAGTTTTTGAAAATGGTCGATAAATTCGCCTTTAGGTGCGGCTTTGACCAACTCCCCTTCTTTGATATACACGATCCCATCCGCGCATTTTTCCAGATCCGAAGTGATATGCGTAGAGAAAAGAATACTCTTATCGCCGTTTTTAACAATCTGCAAAAATATTTCGATCAATTCATCTCGTGAAACGGGATCGAGTCCGCTGGTGGGTTCATCGAAAATGAATAATTTGGCTTGATGAGAAAGGGCTAAGGCAATCAGGTATTTTACTTTCATCCCCGCCGAAAGTTCTTTGATTTTTTTATTCGATTCTAGGGAGAACAGCGTCAGGAATTTTTGATAGGCCGCTTCGTCCCAATCCTCATAAAAACGTTTCGTGACTTCGGTAATATCTTTGACTTTTTTCTCTTTATAAAAATCGATGCCGCCTAAGACGACACCAGTCTTTTGTTTACAGGCAAGCTCATTCTCCAAAAAGACCTGTTCAAACATTCTGACATTCCCATGATCGACGGGAATCAGGTTCAACAAAGCTTTCAAAATCGTTGTTTTCCCCGCACCATTGACCCCGATCAAACCGATAATCTGGCCATCAGGTACTTGGAAGCTGACGTTTTTCAGCTTGAATGTCGGATAATTTTTTGAGAGCTCCGTGACTTCTAGTAAATTCATTCGGAGTCCTCCTTTTGTTCAAAAATTTGATTCATCATATTTCCAGTGTTTCGCATGAAATTCTCACTATCCACTAAGGCTAGTCCTGCTGTCGCTGGATTTGTATCGCCTAAGACGACTAAGGTATCTCCAGGCTTGATATTGAGAAGGTCGCGGGCTTTTTTCGGTAAAACAATTTGCCCACGAGCGCCAACTGGAACGGCTCCAAAGATATGTTTGCCCGCCGGTCCGATGGGCAGGCCGTTTTCTTCCTGATTATGCCGGATCAAATCTGTCAACGTGACATCGTAAAGACTCGCCAAGGCATCACACTTCAAGACATCTGGTAACGAATCCCCATTCTCCCACTTAGCAACTGCTTGACGTGATACCTCCAACTTTTCTGCGACGTAATCCAAGGACCAATTATTTCTATTTCTTAATGATCGCAGGTTGTTCGCGATCGGACTGTTCTGATTATTCATACTTTTCATCCTCCTTAATTACACTTTAGCTTACTTAAATAAGAAATAGAAGCAACCAAACGTGACACTATTGGTTACGTTTGGTTGCTTGACGGGAAAACGAGTCCTTCCGTTCAATAATTCAGCGATCTTTCCTTGGCAGAATGCATCAATTTAACGAGTTTTAATGACCCGTTTATAAATAACTGAGCAAGCGAAATAGAGGACGAAATTAAATAGAATTCGTACAATAGAAAAATTGGAACTGGCATAGTGACTGCTGCTTAATTGCAGGGTTCCAGAGTATCGAAATGAGGAAAGGAATGATCAGATGAAGAAAAGTGTGTTATTCGTGTGTTCGATGACCCTTGCGGCGTTTGCTGCACCTGTGATCACCCAGGCAGAAGAGGGGACGTCAAGCAGCGCGATAATAGAGAACGGAAATTCTGAAAGCGTTCTTCCAGAGGGTTCAAGTACGATTGATAGTCAGCAAGATTCTGCTGTTCAAAATACAGAGACGTCTGCTCAAGCGCAAACGGCGGTCGTGAATGGTGACGTAGTGACGGTGGAGCCGCCCCACAAAGACGGGCAGGAGGAAGCGAATACGACTCAAGCTCCGAAAGAGGAAGTCAGCCAGAGCAACGCCCGTACCTTCAGAGCTGCCGACGCATCGATTCCAATGTATCGTTTATATAATCCAAACAGCGGGGAACATTTTTATACGAAGACCACTGGTGAACGCGATCACTTGCGTTCAGTTGGTTGGCGCTATGAAGGGATCGGCTGGCAGGCTCCAACTAACGGCAATCCCGTCTATCGGCTGTACAATCCCAATGCAGGAGATCACCACTATACGTTAAACGCGGGCGAGCGTGATCATTTGAAAAAGGCTGGTTGGCGGGATGAAGGCGTCTCTTGGTATTCACCAAATTCAGGGACGCCGTTGTTCCGACTATACAACCCCAATGCAAAAGCTGGTTCGCATCATTATACGCCGATTACTTCGGAGCGCGATCAATTGAAAAAAGCCGGCTGGCGTTACGAAGGAGTCGCATGGTATGCTGTTGGCAGCGGTGAGCAGAGCCATGAGGATTATCGTTTATTAGGTGTTAGAAACTATAATCAATATGCGCTCGGTGCGCCAAGCGGGTGTGAAGGGGCTTCGTTGCTTCAAGCGTTGCAATATAAAGGCAAGCTGACGGATTGGAGTTTACGCTCCTTTCTAAATACGATTCCGAAATCGTCAAATGGCAATCCCAATAACGGCTTTGTTGGTTCGCCCTTCGTCGAAAATGCGTATACCTATTCAGCCATTTATCCAGCGCCATTGACTAGCTGGGGGCAGCAGTATGGGGATGTTCAAAATATTTCCGGCAGTTCGATGGATACATTGATTAATGAAGTGAAAAACGGCAATCCAGTCGTTGCGTGGGTAACGATCAATTTCCAACCGCTTCGTTGGGGGAATTGGAGTTTTGGCGTCGCTGCCAATAATAATCATGCGGTTACTCTGGACGGCTTTAATAAAGCGGGCAACCAAGTTCATGTCTCTGATCCGATCAGCGGTTCCTATTGGTTGAATCGAACAACCTTTGAGACCATTTATAATGCCAGAAAATATGCGGTAGTCGTTCGCTGATAGATAGAAGGCAAAATAAAAAAGCGGCGAGCGCCGCTTTTTTATTATCCTCCGCCCATTAGGAAGTCGAGGATATTCCAGCCGTCAGAAGTTTCCCCGCGGTAGAGTTCTGTAAAACCGCAACGTTTACAACTGATCGTAGTAAATTTTTTGTTTTGAACATCGAAAATTTTCGCAAAGTTTCCGCCAGTCGCTTGGAACTGATCCGACGTGTAATGCTGCGACCCGCACTTATCACAAACATATTGTTTCCTTTCCATTATTCCCACTCCTTTTTCTTTTTAAAGTAAATTTGTTTCTTATTGCTTTAAATTATAGCAAATTTATCACCTTCTTCATCCGTCTTTAGGAGTATCTATCAAATTAATTTTGACAACCTCTTCTTTTTTTGTTTAAATAAGAACATACGTTCGCTTTAAGGAAGATGCGATTCAATTGAAGGAGTCTAGTTGAACCGTAGACGTCAGGAAAAATGATTCGTTAAGTACGAATAAGGAGTGATTTTCGATGGAACTGGAAAGAAAAATTGAAATTTTAGCGGAATCTGCGAAATATGATGTTTCCTGTTCCAGCAGCGGTGTCGAAAACAATACACGGCCAGGAACAGTCGGCAGTACGCAGCTTTCAGGAATCTGTCATTCTTTCACGCCAGATGGGCGCTGTGTATCGTTGTTAAAGCTGTTGTTTACCAATGCCTGTATTTTTGATTGTCATTACTGCATCAATCGAAAATCAAATGCTATTCCTCGAGCGACCTTCACGCCGCAAGAAGTGGCAGATTTAACCATGGATTTCTACATGCGTAATTACATTGAAGGCTTATTCTTGAGTTCGGCGATTATTAAAAATCCGGACTACACATGCGAACTCTTGATTAAGACATTGAAAATTTTACGCGAAGAAAAAGGTTTTCGCGGGTATATCCACATCAAAGCGATTCCCGGTGCGGATGAGAAATTGATCGAGGAGTTAGGTTTTCTGGCAGACCGTATGAGTGTCAATGTCGAACTGCCTTCCCGCGAAAGTCTGAAATTGCTGGCTCCGGACAAAGATCCGTTTGACTTATATAAACCCATGAAGCAGATTACGACGGTGAAGAAAGAACAGGAATTTTTACCGGCGGTTCGGCGCGGACCGAGCTTTGTACCTGCTGGGCAGTCAACACAGATGATTATCGGAGCCAGTCCTGAGAGTGATCGTTCGATCGTGAAGATTTCGGAGAACTTATACCAGAAATATCAGTTGAAGCGGGTGTATTATTCAGCGTACATCCCTGTCAATCAGGATAATTTATTGCCGGCAGTTACGACGGAGCCGCCGTTATTGCGGGAACATCGGTTATATCAGGCAGATTGGCTGCTTCGCTACTATAAATTTACAGCAGACGAGATTCTGTCTGAAGACAAGCCGAATTTTAACCTCTATCTTGATCCAAAGGCCAATTGGGCGGTACAAAATTATCAACGCTTCCCCGTAGATGTGCAAACCGCGACGTATGATCAGCTGCTGCGAGTCCCAGGAATTGGTCCAAAAAGTGCGCAAAATATCGTCAAAGCACGAAAGTATTATCGGCTGCATTTAACCGATTTAAAGAAATTAGGAATCGTTATCAAACGGGCACAGTATTTCATTGCCTGCAATCGTGAGACACCGGCCGGATTAATAAAGGACCCTGAGTGGATCATTACGTCGTTAATTTCCTCAAAACAATACCAGGTATTGAAGAAGCACAATACGCAATCAACGAGTGAACAGCTGACCTTATTTGATGTGGAACGGTTTGAACATGCGAAAAGTAGGTGAACAGGATGCGGGAATCCGCGGAGCATTGGGAGTATGATGGCAGTTTTTTAGGCTTTCTGACGGTGGTGGACCGCAGTTTTCGAAATAAAGCATTCCCAACGATGATCTTATCGCCGGAGACTGCCGTTGAAAGTTTATTTTTGGCGGAATGGGTCGCAACTGATCCGGTACGGGGCGAGAAAATCTATCACCGATTGCGGAAACGGCTGCGGCCAGAAAATTTCCTCTTTATTCAAAACGGTTTTTACGCCACGCTTGAAGGCAAGGAACGCTATTTACTAGACGCGATCGAGATCGCGTTGCAGACCAAGGATTTATTGGAAAACCATTTAGGCCATCCTTCGATCTTGGCATTACGCAAAAGCATTCGAACGATGTTGGGAGAGAACCATGCGCTGCAAGGTTTTGTCCGTTTTGAATATGTCGGGGATGTGCTCTTCAGCAAAATCAATCCGAAGCATTACGTGATGCCGTACCTCTGTCCGCATTTTGCGGAGCGTTATCCACAGGAAAAGATCATGATCTATGATGAGACCCATGAGCTGCTGGGGATCATCGATCACGGAGACATTCATTTAATGGCGCATACCAGCTGTCCAGAATTTGCTGAAGCGAGTAATGAACAGGACATTCGCCAGCAGTGGAAAACTTTTTTGCGGGCAGTCACAATTGATGAACGAGCGAATTATGCGGCCCAGCGCAATCATATGCCGTTGCGTTTCCGCGGGAACATGACAGAATTCAAGGCTTAGCTAGAAGTATTCCTTTTTGAGCGAGATTAATGAGGCATTCCTCTAAATATGCGTCGTCGTGTTCAGGATAAAGCGGATGAGTGACCGGCTGCTGCTCAATCGTTTTTAATGGAGGCAGGTTTTTCCCGCGATATAACGGGTCATACCACAAGCGATCAGGAGTGTAGCCGCGCCGCTCCATTTCAGCCAAGACTAAAAGATGGAATTGAAACAATTTATAGTAAGGGTGAGTGAAGACATAATCCACCGTGGCGTGCTTCTTGCCCCAGCCTTTGCCGCGCAGTGCTGCTGCCTCCCGATGCTGCCCTAATAGTTGTTGGCGCGGGAGCAAGGGAATCAACGTTTCATGCCAAAGCCGCATATTTTTTTCCTCCAATCGTATATGTACCGATTTTTTCATAAATCAACGATGTTGACGAATGATTTGCTTGAAGCCTTTGCTTTTATGATTTTTCTGTTCTGCTTTATAATAGGAATCATTAGGAAGCGAGTGAATCACATGGAAGAGAAAAAAACGAAAGGTTCGATGGCGGTAATGGCGGCGCTGCTGGCTAATATGTTGGTAGCAGTCAGCAAGTTTATCGGATACATGCTCAGCGGCAGTGCCGCGATGATGAATGAAAGTATCCACAGCGTTGTGGATTGCAGTAATCAAATCTTGCTATTATTTGGTGATCGCCGCGCCGCTCGCGGACAAAGCGAACTGCACCAATTCGGTGAAGGACGTGCAAAGTATTTCTTTAGTACGATCGTAGCCACGATGCTGTTTTTTGGCGGAGGCGCGTTAGGTATTTGGGAGGCAGTGGAAAAACTATTCCATCCCAGCCATGAGGTCGCCAATCCTTTGATCGTATTAGCGATCCTAGTTTTCGGGATTCTGATCGAAGGGAGTTCTTTGCGGGTGGCGATCAAAGAGATTCATTCATTGAACACTGAGAAATTGCCCTTATTTAAGTTTTTACATGAGAGCCGTCATAGCGAGATTCTGATTATTTTCACGGAAGATTTTTGTGCAGTGATCGGTCTAGTATTGGCGATTGTTGGTACGCTACTGACAATGGTGACTGGTAATCCGATGTTTGATGCGTTGAGCGGACTGCTGATCGGGATGATGCTGCTTTTTGCTTCGATCTTTTTAGCACGAGAATTTTACAGTCTGATCATTGGGGAAAGTGTCTCGAAAAATGACTTAGAAAAAATTCGAAATGCCTTTAAACGTGAGGAAGTTAAAAAAGTGATCGACATCAAAACGGTTCATTTGGGCCCTACGGAAGTGATGATCGCAGCCAAGATCGATATCGCCGATTCCTATGAGGGGGTAAGCTACGATGTAGTAAATCAAATCGAGCGGGCGATTCGGCGGGCTTTACCAGACAAAAAGGCCTATATTTATATCGAGACCGATGAGTTTGATCCAGACTATGATCGGAAACGCCTAAATCAATCGGACACATAACCCCTGTGCCCGATTTTGTCAGTTCTACTTCCTGCTTTAGCAGGTTAGTAGAATGATATGCGCAGTGAAAAACGAGCTCATTTTTCAGGTTTTTAGAAAAATGGACACCACACTAGGAGTTAATCAATAGTATTAGAAAAGGGGAGGGTAACAAATGTCTTCATTAAAATTCTTTTTCACCTATTCACGAGAATTTCTCCGTCATTGGGGCAGCTATATTTTGATGATTGTCGGAACAAATATAGTCTTAGAAATGCTGGTGATTCCTTGCGTTCAATTTTTAGTCGCGTTCATTTTAAAGCGTGGGAATATTCCGTATGTTTCTAACACGAATATTTTGACGATCTTAACGAAGCATCCTGCTGTGTTGGGAGCTTTATTGCTGTTGCTGGCATTGGTATTGACTTTGGTTTTCCTACAATTTACTTTCCAGTTATTCAGCATCAAGAGTATTCAAACGAAAGAGGATCGTTCGTTGTGGGAGCTTTTCAAGCAGTCTCTTTACCAGATGCGGCATTTGCGTCCGGCGACGTTCTTTTTCTTTCTATTTTATTTTGTATTGATTTTACCCTTTGCCAATGCCATTTTTCGGACACCGCTATTGAGCAAAGTTACGATCCCTGTTTTCATTTTGGAGTATCTAAGCGAAAATGTGCTGTTTCTTCTATTATTGACGATTGCTTCATTAGTGGTCTCGTATATCGGGATTCGGTTATTGTTCGTGTTGCCGCTGATGATTTTCTCTGACGAGTCGCCCAAACAGGCCGTATCAAAAAGTTTAGAGCTGACCCATCGCCGCTTTTGGCATTATGCTTGGCGTATTTTTATTTTGACGGTGTTCTTAACGATCGTTTCCTATGTAGGGTATGGCTTGAGTTATGGTTTGCAGGTTCTTTTGGATCTATTACCAAAACCATTTCCTGCAATTGGCGCGATGATCACGCTGACGAGTATCCAGCTGTTCAGTCAATTGATGCTGGCATGGGCGACGGTTTTATATTTCAGTGTTTTAGTCCAAAAGTTTTACCCGTTAGTAATCAGCGGCGAACGTCCATTGCGCTTAATTCGCCCTAGTTTATGGACGCGAATCGCGGCGGTAGTACTATTTGTCTTTTTAGGCGGAACGACCTTGCTTAGTAATGTGTTTTACTTAATGGGGCTGGAGGATTCGATCCCGCTAACCATCTCTCATCGCGGGGTAGATAATGGCAATGGTGTACAAAATACGATTCCGGCAATGGCTGCCACCATTAAAGAAAAACCAGATTATATTGAAATGGACGTTCAAGAAACCAAAGACCATCAATTCGTTGTCTTCCACGATAAAAATTTCAGAAAATTAACAGGACGAGATGCAACGACCCATGAAATGACGTTGGGTGAGGCGCAAGACCTGCAAGCGGTGGAAAACGGACATGTCGCTCCGATCGCCAGTTTTGATGATTATTTGGCCTTTGCCAATGAACACAAACAAAAACTATTGATTGAAATCAAAACGAATTCATCGGATTCTAAAGAGATGGTCGAGCATTTTATCGAAAAATATCAACAAAATATTCTAACCAATCATCATCGAATCCACTCTCTAGATTATGATGTGGTCGCTGAATTGAAGGAAAAGGCGCCGAAATTGTATGTCAGCTACATCTTGCCTTATAATTTTGTCTTTCCGCAAACTCCAGCAAATGCGTATACAATGGAAGAAACAACTTTAACGAGTGATTTTGTCCGACGAGCCCACCTGGAGAAAAAGGATGTCTACGCCTGGACAGTCAATGACGCTGATTCAATGGATCGGATGGTTTCTTTAAACGTCAATGGGATTATCACGGATGATCTCAAGACATTACAGGAGCAAATCAAACTATACGAGAAAAACCCTTCCTATGCGAAACGAATTGAGATGTATATCAACCGTCTGCCGGCATTGGACGAACGAATCAGTGAGAAATAAAGTAGAGCGCAAAAAATTCATTAAATTTCCATAGAGTTTTCGTAAAAGATTTTCGAACAGATGCCCGCTCTATGGTAGAATAGCAATATATTTCACAAAGGATGCCAGTTCCTATCTTCGCCATTTTTTACATGGGAAAAGAAACTGTGCAATCAGGCGGAAAAAAGGAGTTTACAATGAAAAAACGTGGTTTTGAAGTAACGACAGCTTATCAAGATAAAAGGATCAATTTGCCGAAACGGGCAACTAAAAATGCGGCAGGGTATGATTTTGAAGCAGCGGAAGATATCGTGATCCCTGCGGTTTGGAAACAAATCATCCAGCATTTTACTAAAGGATCTGAAGTATCTGAAAAAATCGTTAAGCCTGTTTTGGTTCCTACGGGGATCAAAGCGTATATGGGACAAGACGAATATTTGCAATTAGCGAATCGTTCTAGCAACCCGCTGAAGCGTTTCTTAACATTAAGCAATGGCGTGGGTGTGATCGATAGCGATTATTATAATAACCCAGACAATGAAGGGCATATTATGTTTCAATTTTCAAATTTTGGTTTGACGGATGTTCAAATCAAAAAAGGGGAACGGATCGGCCAAGGCATTTTCTTGCCGTTTCTAAAGGCCGACAACGATGAAGCTGCTGCTGAACGAACAGGCGGTTTTGGTTCATCAGGTAAAAAATAAGCAAGTAATCAAACGAGTGAGGCGAACGTTTTGGCAAAAAAGACGAAGACACAATTTATCTGCCAAGAATGCGGTTATGTTTCGCCTAAGTATTTAGGGCGGTGTCCTAACTGCGGCAGCTGGAACACGATGGTAGAAGAGATCGAGCAAAATCATCCTGAAGATCGTCGGAACCGTGTCAGTCTAACTGGTGAGCGCGCGACGCCCACCAAGTTAAAAGATGTTGTCTTTAAAAAGGAAACTCGGATTCAGACCCAATTAGCAGAATTGAATCGGGTTTTAGGCGGTGGTGTCGTTCCAGGATCATTGGTATTGATCGGCGGAGACCCCGGTATCGGGAAATCGACCTTACTATTGCAAGTGTCGCATCAACTGGCGGCGACTGGCGGTAATGTGCTCTATGTTTCCGGCGAAGAAAGCGCCCAGCAGATTAAGTTGCGGGCGGAACGCTTGGGTTCAAGTGATACGGATTTCTACCTGTACGCGGAAACAGACATGGGAGAGATCAGCCGAACGATTGAAAATCTGAAACCAGATTATGTGATCATCGACTCGATCCAAACTATGACGCAGCCGGATATTACCAGTGTGGCAGGTTCAGTCAGTCAGGTCCGTGAAACGACAGCAGAATTATTGAAGCTGGCCAAAACCAACGGGATCGCGATCTTCATTGTCGGTCATGTGACCAAAGAAGGAAATATCGCGGGTCCGCGAATGCTGGAGCACATGGTGGATACTGTTTTGTACTTTGAAGGCGAGAAGCACCATAGTTTTCGAATCCTGCGGGCGGTAAAAAACCGCTTTGGTTCCACTAATGAAATCGGGATCTTTGAAATGCGGGAAAGCGGGCTAGTCGAGGTTGCCAATCCTTCTCAGGTATTTTTGGAGGAGCGTTTGGAAGGCGCCACCGGTTCTGCGATCGTTGTAGCGATGGAGGGCAGTCGGCCGATTTTGGTCGAGGTGCAGGCCTTAGTAACACCGACCGTTTTTGGGAATGCGAAGCGAACAACGACGGGATTAGATTTCAACCGCGTATCTTTGATCATGGCGGTCTTGGAAAAACGCGCGGGCTTATTGCTGCAGAATCAGGATGCTTATCTGAAAGCAGCTGGTGGTGTAAAATTAAATGAACCCGCCATTGATTTGGCTGTAGCTGTGGCGATTGCTTCCAGTTATAAAGAAAATGGTACGGAAGCGACCGAATGTTTTATCGGTGAAATCGGTTTGACTGGGGAAATACGCCGAGTCAGCAGTATTGAACAGCGAGTCAAAGAAGCCGGCAAGTTAGGCTTCAAAAAAATCTATCTGCCTAAAAACAACATGGGGGATTGGACCCCGCCAAAGGGAATCGAATTGATTCCGGTGGCGACTTTAGGTGAAACATTAAGAAAAGTATTTCGTTAATAAGCGGCGCTGCCAGAAAAAATGCTGGCACGCCCTTTACTCAAAGGGAAAACCTTTGATCTATTATTTTGAGGAGGGATGGCATGCAGAAACGTGTGTTGACAGTAATTGTTCTTATTGTTGGGATTAGTTTAGGAGTCACTTTATTACCAGCAGCATGGACAGCAATTGGTTATGCAGACAACATGTGGTTGAATAATTCACTTACGAATGGCCTTATCGGTGCAATTATTTTTTATATTATTTCTTTGGTGATCGTAGAACCAATCACAGTTGGTGTGAAAAGAATTGAGAAACAGTTAAATGAACTTAGCTTGACGTATATCTTATTTGGAGTGGTAGGTGCGATCCTAGGATTAACCTTGGGATTGATTGGGACAACGCCTTTGTATCAGATCCCGATCCCGTTTATCAATAGCGCATTGCCGATTTTGATCATGCTGCTATTAGGTTATTTAGGTTTCCGAATGGGAACGACACGGATCGATGAATTGAAAAAATTTTTCAGCGGCCGGAATAAAAAAGCAGAAAACAATGAAGGCGAAGTTTTAGAACGCAAAGCGGATGATCATTTCCATAAATACAAAATTTTGGATACCAGCGTAATCATCGATGGAAGAATCTATGATATTGCGAAGACCGGTTTTTTAGAGGGCGTCTTAATGATTCCTAACTTTGTTTTGTATGAATTGCAGTACATCGCCGATTCTGGCGACAGCTTAAAACGTGTACGGGGTCGTCGCGGATTGGACATCTTAAATGCTCTGCAAAAAGAAGAGGGCATTGCTGTTGAAATGTATGATGGAGATTTTGAAGATATCAGTGAAGTCGATAGTAAATTGATCAAATTGGCCAAGTTATTAGACGGCGTGATCGTAACTAACGATTACAACCTGAATAAAGTTTCAGAGTTTCAAAATGTCGCTGTATTGAATATCAACGCGTTAGCGAATGCTGTGAAGCCTGTCGTGATTCCTGGCGAGAACATGAATGTCCTAGTCGTGAAGGCCGGAACAGAACGCCAGCAAGGGGTTGCGTATTTGGATGACGGGACGATGGTGGTCGTTGAAGATGGACAGCACTATATGAATGAACATATCGAGGTCGTCGTGACGAGTGCCTTGCAAACGGCGGCTGGTCGGATGATTTTTGCAAAACCTGCGCATTCAAGCCGTAATATCAAGGATGACTCGCCTGATAAAAAATTGGATTATACCAACGAAAAAGCGACTAAATAACAGTGCAGCTTTACTAAACAGTGGAATGATTGTACAATTTGTGTTGAGTAGCAAATGAGGTTCATTTGTTAAATAAGCGGGAAAGAGGAACTAATATATGTCGAAAATTCGTGTGCGCTACGCACCAAGTCCAACTGGACACTTACACATCGGAAATGCCCGAACAGCGTTGTTCAATTATCTATTTGCTCGTCACAATGATGGAGAATTCATCATTCGTATCGAGGACACTGATTTAAAAAGAAACATTGAAGGCGGCGAAAAAAGCCAGTTAGAAAACTTGGCTTGGCTGGGAATGGATTGGGATGAATCCCCAGAAAATCCTGGGAAATACGGTCCTTATCGTCAATCAGAACGACGTGACACCTATCAACCTTTGATTGATCAATTGTTGATGAGCAACTTAGCGTACAAATGCTATTGTACGTCGGAAGAATTGGAAGCTGAACGTGAAGCGCAGCGTGCCCGCGGCGAGATGCCCCACTATGCTGGCAAATGTGCCAACCTGACACCAGAAGAACAGGCAGAAAAAGAAGCTCAAGGGCTTGAACCTGTTATTCGTTTCCGAGTTCCGCGCAACACAAGTTTTGCATTTGATGACATGGTTAAAGGCGAGATCAGTTTTGAATCTGATAATGTAGGCGGCGATTTTATCATCCAAAAACGTGATGGTATGCCGACATATAACTTTGCGGTGGCAGTAGATGATCATCTTATGAAGATTACGCATGTACTGCGAGGCGACGATCATATCGCAAATACACCAAAACAATTGATGATCTATGATGCTTTTGGTTGGCCGCGTCCGACATTTGGTCATATGACCCTGATTATCAATACTGAAACCGGTAAAAAACTAAGTAAACGTGATGAAAGCATTTTGCAGTTCATCGAACAATATCGTGAATTGGGCTATCTGCCAGAAGCAATGTTCAACTTTATCGCTTTGCTTGGCTGGTCGCCAGTTGGTGAAGATGAAATCTTCCCGCAAGACGAATTAATCAAGATTTTCGATACTGATCGTTTGAGTAAATCACCAGCAGCATTTGATCAGAAGAAACTAGAATGGGTTAACAACCATTACATCAAAGCGATGGATTTGGATAAATTAACCGAATTGTGCTTGCCTTATTTAATCAAGGCTGGTAAAGTCGAAGAAAATCCTACACCTGAACATAAAGACTGGGTGAAACGTGTAGTCAGCTTGTATCAACCGCAAATGAGTTATGCAGCAGAGATTACCGAAGTTTCCAGCTTGTTCTTCCAAGATCGTTTAGAGTTAGACGATGCCGCGAAAGAAGTTTTAGCGGGCGAAGGAGTCTCAACGGTTTTAGCTGCTTTTAAAGCACAACTAGAAGGTCTGGAAACAGTTGACGCAGCGAGTGTCTTGGCTTCGATCAAGGCAGTTCAAAAAGAAACAGGTATTAAAGGGAAGAATCTCTGGATGCCGATCCGTGTTGCGGTCAGCGGCATGGTTCACGGACCAGAATTACCAGAAACAGTTGAAATTTTAGGCAAAGAAAAAGCCTTAGCACATTTAGATCAAGTGATGTAAACACAAAGAAGAGAAGAAGTAGCAAGCGGCGATTTTTCAGAGAGACTGCGGTTGGTGAAAGCAGTCAAATCAATACTTGCGAAATGCATCTCCGAGTGGTCTCAGCGATACGTAGCTGAGGACGGTTCACAGACGTTACCTGTTTCAAGGCATCATTGCAAACAAAAGTGGGACCACGTTAAAGCGTCTTTTGAGGAAACTCAAAAGACGCTTTTTTGTTCGCAGTGTATAGAGATTAAAATCAACCTTTTTAACAGAAAGGTTGTTGGTTGGTATGAGGAATAAAAAGGAAATACATAAAAAAAGGAGTTGAGGTAAATGGGATGGTGGCAAGAAGCAATCGCAGCGGCAAAACGGAATGATCCGGCAGTCAGGACAGGTGCGGAAGTAGTCCTTACATATCCAGGTGTTCATGCTTTATTTTTCCATAAATTCTCGCATTTTCTTTACCGGCATCAGTGGTTTTTGTTGGCACGGATTCACTCGCAATTTTGGCGGTTTTTGACGGGGATCGAGATTCATCCAGGTGCCAAAATCGCTCCGGGTGTTTTTATAGATCATGGAATGGGTGTAGTGATCGGTGAAACAGCGGAAGTGGAACGAGATGTTGTGTTGTTTCACGGTGTAACGTTAGGCGGTACAGGAAAAGATACGGGGAAACGACATCCAACAGTGCGCAAGGGGGCCTTTATCTCTGCGAACGCACAAATATTGGGACCAATCGAGATTGGCGAAAGAGCCAAGATCGGTGCTGGGGCGGTTGTATTAAATAATATACCGGCTGACGCGACCGCGGTGGGTGTACCAGCAAAAGTGGCTAGATTAAAAGGGGAGAAGGTTCAACATGATTAAAATACACAATACATTGACACGAGAAAAAGAGATTTTCAAACCAATTGAAGAAAATAAAGTCCGAATGTATGTCTGCGGACCAACGGTTTATAACTATATCCATATCGGAAATGCCCGCAGTTCGATTGCTTTTGACGTGATTCGCCGATATTTCGAATATCGCGGGTATGAGGTGAACTATGTCTCAAATTTTACTGATGTAGATGACAAAATCATCAAAGCAGCGAAGGAATTATCGATCACTGCACCAGAAGTAGCGGATCGTTTTATTGAAGCGTTTGAAGAAGATACCGCGGCATTAAACGTGAAACCCGCGACCTTGCATCCGCGCGTCATCAATCATATTCCTGATATTTTGGCGTTTATCGAAGTGTTGATTGAAAAAGGTTACGCGTATGAAGCAGAAGGGGATGTGTATTACCGTACACGAAAATTTGAACACTACGGCGAATTAAGCGACCAATCAATCGACGAGCTGGAAGTTGGCGCGAGTCAACGTACTGGCGCGGAACAGGCGATCAAAGAAGACCCATTAGATTTTGCATTATGGAAAAGCGCAAAGCCGGGTGAGATTTCATGGCAATCTCCATGGGGGGAAGGCCGTCCGGGGTGGCATATCGAATGTTCAGTAATGGCGACAAAACATTTAGGGAATACGATCGATATCCATGGCGGAGGCCAAGACTTGGAATTTCCTCACCATGAGAATGAGATTGCTCAAAGTGAAGCGAAGACAGGTCAACGGTTTGCGAACTATTGGATGCATAACGGCTATGTAACGATTGGCGAAGATGATGCGAAAATGAGCAAATCCCTAGGAAACTTCGTGACGGTTCACGATTTGGTTAAGAAGATTGATCCGCAAATTTTACGCTTTTTCATGGCAACGACTCAATACCGTCGTCCGATCCGTTACAGTGAAACAACTATGAAAGATGCCCAGGCGAATCTGCAAAAATTACGGACGGCTTTCGAGAATGCCGCCTTCCGTCAAACCACGGCAGAGGCAGAATTAGCGGATGACCAAGAGAAATTAGCTGAATTACATGCACTGAGAGATCGTTTTGTCGAAGAGATGGATGACGATTTTAATGCGGCGAATGGGATCACTGTGGCTTATGAATTAGCCAAATGGCTGAACCACTATAACGAACAGGAAAAGGTCTCTGAGGTGGTGCTGTCTGCGGTGTTGGAAGAATTCACAAAAATGATGGCCGTCTTCGGAATTGAATTTCAAGCAGCTGGTTTATTGGATGAAGAGGTTGATCGCTTGATTGAAGAGCGGAACCAGGCGCGTAAAGATAAAAATTTTGCCCGCAGTGATGAAATTCGGGATCAATTGAAAGATCAAGGAATTATTTTAGAAGACACCCCTCAAGGCGTCCGTTGGAGACGAGCATAATGACAGATTACAAACAATTAAACGCATTGGCACTTGCTTATGTTGGCGACGCAATCTATGAAACTTACGTGCGGGATCACCTTGTTCGAATGGGTCAGACGCGCCCGAATAAGCTGCATCACATGGCAACGCACTACGTATCAGCTAAAGCCCAAGCAACGTTGATCCAAAAGATGCTGGATGATGGTATGCTGACAGAAGAAGAGCAAGGAATCTATCGGCGCGGAAGGAATGCCAAAAGCTACACCTCTGCTAAAAATACCGATATCATGACTTATCGTATGTCTACTGGTTTTGAGGCATTGATGGGCTACTTGCATTTATTGGAGCGAAACGAACGATTGGAAGAGCTGATCGTGTGGTGTTTAGAGAAAGCAGGCGAAGCAAATGAAGGATAAAAAGCAATGGCGAGGAAACGATCGACGCAACCAGCGGAAAAATGATCGACCAAAAGACCGTCGTAAAGAACCGAACGATCCGATTGAACCAGAAGAAACTAATTTTGTCTTTGGACATCATGCCAGTGTTGAAGCATTGCAGGCTGGACGAGGCAATAAATTATTTTTACAAGAAGATGCGCATGGCGAAAAAATCGATCAATTGAAGGCATCGGCAAAAGAACAAGCGGTTCCGGTGAAATGGGTACCGAAACAAAAATTAGATACGTTAAGCGATGGCGGGGTTCATCAAGGAGTCGTTTTAGGAATAACGCCTTATGAATATTTAACGTTAGATGACTTGCTGGGAAAAATTTCTACGGAGGAAGCACCCTTCTTGCTGATTTTAGACAGTCTGGAAGATCCGCACAATTTTGGATCGATCTTACGAACGGCAGATGCCAGCGGTGTGTCGGGAGTGATTATTCCTAAGCATCGTTCAGTCGGTATAACATCCGTCGTGACGAAAGCATCAACTGGGGCAGTGGAATATGTGCCGATCGCCCGAGTGACGAATTTGGCTCAAAGTATCAAACAGCTGAAGGAGGCCGGTTATTGGGTTTTCGGTACGGACATGGAAGGTACGGATTATCGCCAGTGGAAAGTTTCTGGACCGATCGCTTTGATCATCGGCAATGAAGGGAAGGGAATGAGTGCAGGCTTGAAAAAGGACGTCGATGAAATGTTGACGATTCCGATGACTGGTCATGTGCAAAGCTTGAATGCGGGCGTGGCTGCGGGTCTGTTGATGTACGAAGTCTTCCGAAAGCGAAGTGAACCGTAATGAAAAAACAATTGTTGATCGTTGACGGCTACAATATGATTGGTGCTTGGCCGGAATTGACCGCATTGAAGAATCAAGATCGTTTAGAAGAGGCGCGTGAAGCATTATTGTTTCGTTTATCGAACTTTGCGAAATACCAAGGTCTTGAAACGATCATTGTGTTTGATGCCCAATTTGTTCCTGGAATCACGCAAAGCTATAAAAAATACCAGCTGACCGTTGTATTCACTAAAGAAGACGAGACCGCTGACAGCTACATTGAGCGGATCGCTGGCGAATTGAATGATCGTCTGACACAGGTAACTGTAGCGACCAGTGATTTAGCTGAACAATGGACGATTTTTTCTCAAGGCGCCCTACGAACCTCCGCCCGTGAATTATACAAAACCGTTCAAGACACGGAAGCATTAATTACCGGTGATACTAAAGATACGCATTTTAAAAATTTTCGCCGAAATTCTCCGTGGAATAATGAACAACTGCAAAAATTGTCACTAAAACTGGACGAATTAAGCCGAAAAAAATAAAGTTCGTTTTAGCACCCCTCTTATTTTTAGACAAAGTGTATGCTTTATCTTGTGAGAGGGGTGTTTTTTGGAATGGAAAAAAGGAAGAGTTCAGAAGAATTTGATAGTGTTACCTTTGAAGAAATGTTTAGTCAATACTTGCCAATCATTTACAGCATGCAATCTCGTTACCGAATTCGTGATTTTGATTTTGATGACTGGTTGCAGGAAGGGCGGATTGCATTAAATGATGCGCTACACAATTATCGCAAAGATCGTGGAACGACATTCGGTTTGTACTACAAAATGATTTTTGAAAATCGTATCCGTTCCCTTTTACGTCGCCAACAAGCAAAGAAGCGTTTTGCTCAACGGCAAGCGGTGTCACTTGAAAGAGTCGGTACGGAAGCCTACAGTGAGTATTTTCAATACCATGAGTTTACGGAAGAAAATATTTTTATCAGTGAAATAATTTTGACTGGTGAAATCGTATTTTCTTCTTTAGAGCAACGCGCATTGTACTATTATTTAAAAGGGGAAGAACCCTGTGCAATCGCCCAGCGTTTAAATGAAACAGAAAAAGCAATTCATAACGCCTTGAATCGAACGAAAAATAAAATTAAGAAAAAAATCTGCGACTCGGATGAATAATCTAAAGCGAATCCTTGTGATTAAGCAGATAATAATTTGCAAATTTTTTTATCTTATGATAACATTGAAAAGTTTTATATTTGTGCTATAATATATCTTGAGGTGAACTGTATGCCAACAACTTTAGCGACTATCAAGAAAAACTTGGAAGATCGTATTGGTGCTCCGATAATGCTTGTAGCTCAGACTGGACGCAAGCGTCAAACACAACGTAAAGGAATCTTGACCGAGACATATCCTTCCGTTTTTGTAGTTGATTTGGACCCAGAAGAAAATTCTTTCGAACGTGTTTCATACAGCTATTCCGATGTATTGACTCGCACAGTAGAGATCGAATTTTTAACAGAAGCAATTTAAAAACCATGGAGCATTTGCTCCATGGTTTTTATTTGTCTTCGAGGTTTTCTTGTGAAGCCTTATTTTGTTCTACTAAAAGATCGCGAATATCTGCTAAGTAATCTTCAGCTGTAGGGACCTTGACTTCAGGTACAGCAGCTTCTTCTTTGGTTGCAGTGTCTTTTGCTTTGTTCGCAGCTTTGACAATCAAAAATAGTACAAAACCAGTGATAACAAACGTGATCAACGCACTGACAACATCGCCAAAGGCAAAAGTCACTCCTTTAACCGGCGTCCAATCTAAAACGGACATTGCTTCGTTTAAATCTTTTCCTTTAGTAAATAATGAAACGATCAACCCAACTAACGGGGTAATCAGTCCGTTAACGACATTTGTTACAATTGCAGTAAATGCAGTACCAATAACAACACCAACAGCAAGATCAATGACGTTTCCTCGCATCAAGAACTCTTTAAATTCTTTGAACATCGTGTCACACCTCTCTCTTTGTCCTTATTTTCAGTATAGCGAAAGTAGAAAAAAATTTGAAATAAAACAGACTATCGGCCAAAGCTGAATCCAGTTCTTAGGACAGGGCTGTGCTATAATTAGCCTTAATGATAAGATGAAGAATACCCCACTAAATTTTGCCCATTCTCACCTGATCAGCAGAGGGCTGCGTGTATGAAAGCTTCATGGATCTTTCGAAAAAGAGACCATCATTGCTTGTCTTCAAATTTGCTTCACGAAAATGGATAAACAGTTAGTTGGATAGTATGAACATCAGATTTATTTTTCTATAGGAAAGATAAATACAATTTGTAGGAATAAGGAGCTTTGTGATGATCGAACTTAAAAAAGGCGTACGCCTGCACGTTATTACGACAAAAAAATATAAAACAATTCAATTATACGGGCGTTTTACAACCCGTTTGACGAAAGAAATCATGACCAAGAGAGCGTTGCTGGCTAACTTGCTGGAGACCAATTCTTTGCATTATCCAGATCAAACGAAATTGAGCGGACAATTGGCGGAGCTCTACGGGGCCAGCTTTGGACTAAATGTTGGACGCAAAGGGAATTTGCATTGGTTGGATATCGGCTTAGGAGTTGTGAATGGAAAATATGTCGACGATTCAACATTGTTGCCGGCAGTCATGGATTTTCTGCGGGAGGTTTTATTCTATCCTAATATTCATGACGGAAAATTTGATGAACAAACTTTCCAATTAGAAAAAGAAAACCTGCAAAGCTATATCGAGACACTGCACGAAGACAAACAAACGATGGCTTCGTTAAAGATCAAAGAGACTTACTTCACAGATGAAGCACAAAAATTACCAAGTTTCGGTACCGTCTCTGATTTGGAAAATGAAACAAGTGAAGGGCTGGCGGCGTATTACCATGAAATGATCACTCAAGATCAAGTCGACTTATTTGTAATTGGTGACGTGGAGGAAGCGGAAATGCTGGCGTTGTTCAAACAGCTGCCGTTTGTTGATCGGGAGGAAAGCTCTCCTGATATCTATTATTACCAAGCAAATGATAATGTGATCCGTGAGCAGCAGGTTCAAGAAACGGTGACACAGGGCAAATTAAACTTGGCTTATGCCACAGATGTTTACTATGAAGACAGCAATCGTTTTTCGTTGCTTGTTTTTAATGGACTATTCGGCGGATTCCCGCATTCGAAACTATTTATGAATGTGCGAGAAAAAGCAAGCTTAGCTTATTACGCTTCTAGCTCTTTTGATACTTTCCGCGGATATTTACAAGTACAGACAGGTATTAACAGCGATAACCGTGAGAAGGTCCTGCATTTGATCAATGAACAATTGATCGAGCTGCAAGCTGGCAACTTTACAGATCTAGCGTTCCAGCAAACGAAAGCGATGTTGAAAAATCATTACCTGTTAGGCTTAGACAGTATGCAAAATACGATCGAGACAACTTACTTGGCGCAGTGGTTGCCGCAAAGTAAACTAACAGACGAAGAGTGGCTGAGACGTCTAGCGGCTGTGACACCAAAAGATGTCCAAAAAGTTGCGGAAAAAATTCGTCTGCAAGCGATCTTCTTTTTAGATGGAGGACAGCAGAATGGTTAAAGTGGCATATCAGAAAATCAATGAGACATTATATAAAGAGGTTTTACCCAACGGCTTAACCGTTTATTTGTTGCCAAAAGCGGGTTATCACAAAACATATGGTTTGTTTAGTACCAATTATGGTTCGATTGATAATGAATTTATTCCCCGCGGCGGAACAGAATACATCAAAGTTCCCGATGGTATTGCTCATTTCCTAGAGCATAAGATGTTTGAAAAAGAGGATGGAGATGTTTTCCAAAAATTCGGTGAACAAGGAGCTTCCGCGAATGCTTTCACCAGCTTTACCCGGACGAGTTATTTGTTCTCCACAACGGACCAAATGGAGTTGAATTTGGCGACGTTGTTGGATTTTGTTCAAGAGCCTTATTTCACTGAAGAATCCGTCCAAAAAGAACAAGGAATCATAGGTCAAGAGATCCAAATGTATCAGGATGATCCAAGCTGGCAGCAGTTTTTTGCTATCTTGAAGAATATGTATCCAAAGCATCCGCTGCATATCGATATTGCGGGTACGATCGATTCGATTGCGGAGATCACTGCTGAAGATCTATACACTTGCTATAATACGTTCTATCATCCTAGCAACATGACGTTGTTCGTTGTGGGAAATCTGGAACCAGAGGCTTTGATGGCGTTTATTCGTGAAAACCAAGCGCAAAAAACATTTGAAGCACCAGAACCGATTCAACGTCGTTTTCCGCAAGAAACTCCAGAGGAGATCATCAAGTTCAGTGAAGAAAAAATGCCGATTACGATGCCAAAAGCAATCGTAGGTATCAAAGGCCTGGCGGAGCTGCCTGTGGATGACAAAAAGCGCTTGATCTTTAAAGTTTCAATGGGGTTGTTGTTCCAAATGTTGGTTGGAAACACGTCACAAAATTATTTACGATTGTATAACGAAGGACTGTTGGATGACAGTTTCGGGTATGAATTTTCAATGGATCGCAGCTTCTACTTCGCTGACTTCGGCGGAGATAGCGAAGAACCGCAAAAGCTAGCAGACCGTTTAACCGAGATTTTGCTGCATTTTTCTACTGATCCAGAGGTCAATGAAAAAAATCTGGTGTTGTTGAAGAAAAACATGCTAGGCAAATATTTCCAATCATTGAATTCGCTAGAATATGTGGCCAATCAATTCACCCAATCTCTATTTGGCGAATGGACCTTGTTCGATATGCCGGAAATTATTCAGGATATTGAACTAGAAGATGTCTTGGCTGCAGGTGAACTATTTATCCAAGAAGAAGCCTTCACACGCTTCTATATGGAGAAGGAGGCTTAGGATGCCTTATGCATTAGTGATGGGCGCAAGCGGCGACATCGGGCAAGCCGTTTGCGAAAAATTGGCGGGACAAGGATGGTCTCTCTACTGCCACTATAATCAACAAAAAGAAAAAGTCTTAAATTTCGTTTCAGACTTACAGAAACGTTATCCTCAGCAAGATTTTTTTATGGTATCCTTAGACATGTTGAAGGAAGCGGAAATTCCCCAGTTTTTGCAACAGTTATTTCGTGTTGACGGGATCATTTTTGCTTCAGGTTTTACTTTTTACGAGTTACTGCCGGAGACCAAAGCTGATCAAATGGATGCCTTGTGGCAGGTCCATTTGAAAACACCGCTGCTTTTATTGCAAGGTTTGCAGGAAAAGCTGGCTGCTAATAAAGCCGGCCGAGTTGTTTTTATCGGGTCCGTTTATGGACACAGAGGAAGCAGCATGGAGACGGTGTATAGTGCTGTTAAGGGTGCGCAAGAAGCTTTTGCAAAAGCTTATGCAAAAGAAGTTGCGACTTTAGGTATTACTGTCAATGTGGTGGCACCTGGTGCTGTACAGACGAAGATGAATGATGATTGGACGCCACAAGAATTGTCTGATCTGAAAGCAGAGATACCATTGGGCCGTTTAGCTGATCCCAAAGAGATCGCGGCTGCCTGCAATTATTTATTCTCAAAAGAAGCCAGTTATACTACCGGCATCGTTTTGCCTGTCGCTGGCGGCTGGATGGAGTAGCAACGAGAATTGAGTCATTCGTACAAATTAGAATTCCAGTTCAACTTTTCTCAGTTTTTGAAGAACTTGGAGAAAGTCATGGATAGAATCAACTCAGTGCGCAACGCGTTTTAGTTGGATGATATACGTGATGAAAAAATGAATACTTTATTATGAATCTTATTATGAATTAGGAGTAGAGAATCAAGTGGCTAGTATTAATATTGGAGAAACGTTACGCAAAGCCCGTATCGATAAAAAAATCAGTTTAGATGAACTGCAGCAGCGCACGAAAATCCAAAAACGTTATTTGCTGGCAATCGAAGAAAATGATTTTCAAGAATTGCCTAGTGATTATTATTTGCGGACATTTATTCGGCAATACGCTGATGAGGTGAAACTCGACGGCAATCATTTGATTGATGTGTTGGATGGCAAAGATCGGCCAGCACCATCCTATCCCGAGCTGGAGACCGTTGATGAACTGAGAAAAAATAAACATGCTGAAAATCCTACACGTGCTCGTTTTAGGGCGACGATGCCGATGGTGGTTTTAGGACTTGTGGCGTTAGCAATTATCGCTATAGTAGGGTACATAACTTGGTTAGATCATCAAGAGACTGCAATTATTCCAGAAAATAGTTCTGTTCAAGTTGAACGTTCAGAGTCTTCTTCATCGGAGGCGGAAAAAGTTTCGTCGTCACAACCAAAACAAACGACGGAATCATCCAAAAAACCAGAAAAACCAAAAATGGCATTTGCGATGGAAAACAACACGACAAACGCAGCGACAATGAAAGTTGAGAATGCGGAGAAACCATTGAAGGTGACCTTTACTGGTAAGGAACGCGTATGGGTTGGTGTGCAGATCAATGGTTCTTTGACCTATCAATATACATTGCAAGCAGGAGAGTCGCAAACAACTGAGTTGCCAAGTGATGCGGCCCAGGCAGTGATTACTGTCGGTATGGCAAAGTATGCGGAGATCAAAGTCAATGATCAGACACTTGATTTTCAACCGGGAGATTCGTTGCTGCAAAAGAACGTGACTCTGAATATCACCTACGCGTCTGAATGACGTGTGTAAATAGAATTAGGAGGAAACAACAATGAATTTACCAAATAAATTGACGGTCATTCGGATCTTTATGATTCCAGTGTTCATGATCGTTGTTCTAGCTCCGTGGGACTGGGGAACATTGCAAATCGGAAACACCAGTTTAGCTGTGACACAGCTAGTTGGGGCGATTATTTTTGCAATAGCCAGCTACACAGACCATTTAGACGGGAAAATTGCTCGTGCTCGTGGTTTAGTAACTAACTTCGGAAAATTTGCTGATCCATTAGCTGATAAAATGCTTGTAATGACAGCGTTCATTGTTTTAGTTGAACAAGGCAAAGCCCCTTCATGGGTGATTGCTATCATCGTTTGCCGCGAATTGGCGGTAACAGGTTTACGTCTGTTGATCGTAGAACAAGGCGGCGGTGTTATGGCCGCGGCAATGCCGGGAAAAATCAAGACGGCTACGCAAATGGTCGGAATCGTACTGCTTTATCTAAATAATGTACCATTTAATTTTATCGGTATCCCAATGGATCAAATCATGTTGTATGTCTGCTTATTCTTCACGATCTATTCAGGATACGACTATTTTGCTAAAAATACATCGATCTTCAAAGGCTCGATGTAATAGAAATTTGGAACGGCACTTTCGAGTGTCGTTCTTTTTTCGCAGTCATGTAAAGAGCAGAAAGTTTGTTAATCGCTCCTTAAATTGACTTTTTTCTGTTATAGTTGAGAAAAAATGCGTATCTTTAGAAAGAAGAGGAACAAATGAGAGCAGAAATTATTGCCGTGGGCACAGAACTTTTGTTGGGACAAGTGGTGAATACTAACGCGACTTTCTTATCGGAAAAATTGGCGGATATGGGAATCGAGGTCTATTTTCATACAGTCGTTGGCGACAATCCGCAACGCTTGGAAGAATTACTTCAGTTAGCAGACACACGCAGTGAATTGATTATCTTGTGCGGCGGTTTAGGTCCAACCGATGATGATTTAACAAAGAATGTCTTAGCCGACCATGTGGGCGTGCCGCTGGTTCAAAATCAAGAAGGATTAGAAGCACTAAATTCCTTCTTCACACAGCGTCAAAGCACGATGACACCGAACAATTTGCGACAAGTAGAAACGTTGCAAGATGGCATCCCATTACCGAACCGTACAGGTTTAGCGATCGGCTGTTTATATAAAGGTGAAAAGAATAATTATATTTTATTACCGGGACCACCAAGTGAATTAAAACCGATGTTCTTAGAACAAGCGCGTCCTCTATTGGAGAAAGAATTTCCGACAACAGAAAAATTAACTTCACGTGTATTACGCTTTTTCGGTATTGGTGAATCAAAATTAGTGACGGATCTGGCGGAAATGATCGAAAATCAGTCAAATCCGACGATCGCGCCTTACGCGAAACCAAATGAGGTAACATTGCGAATCACGGCGAAGACGGAAGATGACATTTCAGCTAATGCGTTATTGGATCAGGCAGAAGCAGAGATATTAGCAAAGGTCGGTGAATTCTTTTACGGCTACGGTGAAGAAAATAGCCTAGTCGAAGTTGTAGTTGATTTATTGAAAGAAAAGAACGCAAGTATCACAGCAGCAGAAAGTTTAACTGCTGGAGAATTCCAGTCAACGTTAGGGGCGATCTCAGGCGTTTCTGAGGTTTTTCCAGGCGGATTTGTCACTTATTCCAAGGCAACAAAAGCAAGCTTCTTAGGCATCGATCCAGCGCTGCTAGAGCGTGTTGGTGTTGTCAGTGCGGAGTGTGCGAAAGAAATGGCAGAAGCAGCATTGCGGCTTGCAGGAACTGATTACGCACTGTCCTTTACTGGCGTGGCCGGCCCCGATGAATTAGAAGACAAGCCTAAAGGAACAGTCTATATCGCTCTGGCTCAAAAAGCGGGAGAAACCCTTATTTCTGAAAATCATTTTACTCGTGATCGTTCTTATGTTCGCCATAGTTCAGTGATGAAGGGCTTGGACATGCTGCGAAGAGCAATTCTAAACAAAAATTAAAAATGCGAATGTTTGTTCGTTTTTTGCTTGCTTTTTTGATTTCAAACCGATAAACTAGGGATATTGAAAAAGCAATAATGATGTGGAAAGCATATTTTATTATACGAAATGGGAGGATCAGCTATTGGCTAACGATCGGAAAGCAGCTTTAGATGCTGCAATGAAAAAGATTGAAAAGAATTACGGAAAAGGTTCGATCATGAAATTAGGGGAAAAGGTCGATCAGAAAATTTCAACGATTCCAAGCGGCTCTTTGGCATTGGACGTTGCATTGGGTGTGGGTGGTTACCCTCGCGGACGGATCATCGAAGTTTACGGTCCAGAAAGTTCTGGTAAAACAACGGTAGCGCTGCACGCAATCGCGGAAGTCCAAAAACATGGCGGAACGGCAGCCTTTATCGATGCGGAGCACGCATTGGACCCTCAATACGCACAGCGTTTAGGTGTCAATATCGATGAGTTGCTGCTTTCACAACCAGATACTGGTGAACAAGGTCTAGAGATTGCGGATGCGTTGGTTTCTAGTGGCGCTGTTGATATCATCGTTATCGACTCAGTGGCAGCCTTAGTTCCCCGTGCCGAAATCGATGGTGAAATGGGTGACGCCCACGTTGGTTTGCAAGCTCGTTTGATGTCGCAAGCTTTACGTAAGTTATCAGGTTCTATCAACAAAACGAAGACGATCGCTGTCTTCATTAACCAAATTCGTGAAAAAGTCGGCGTAATGTTTGGGAATCCTGAAGTAACACCAGGCGGACGTGCATTGAAATTCTACGCGACTGTTCGTTTAGAAGTACGTCGAGCAGAACAATTGAAAAACGGTACGGATATCGTTGGTAACCGCACGAAGATCAAAGTCGTGAAAAACAAAGTTGCACCGCCATTTAAAGTGGCTGAAGTCGATATTATGTACGGATTAGGGATCTCACAAGAAGGCGAATTGCTGGATATGGCTGTTGAACAAGATATCATTGATAAGAGCGGTGCTTGGTATGGCTATAAAGAAGATCGGATCGGCCAAGGTCGTGAAAATGCGAAGAAATATCTAGCAGATCACCCAGAGATGATGGCTGAAGTAGCGACACGTGTCCGTGCAGCTTATGGCATCGGTGAAGAAGGCGACGTGACTAAAGCTGAAGAAGCCGGTCAAGAAGAATTACCACTAGATGAATAAAAAACAAATCGACACTAATGACGCAGCACTATTGCTTAGTCATTAGTGTTTTTTTATGGAAATTTCACAACAAAAAGAAGCGCTTCATTTATAAGGCTGGCAAAAGGGAAATAAAGTTGACACGCTATCAGACAAACATTAGAATAAAGTTGTGTGACTCTCACACATATGCAAGTAGGCATATTGATAATTTGACATTCGTTTATCAAAAAACTACAGATAAGTAAATAAGATAGTACGGAGGTGGATTTAATGTTAGTTCCTATTCTCCTCGCTATCATCGGTTTAATTGTCGGTCTTGGTTTGGGTTTCGTGGTAGCAAAGTCTCGCCATGAAAAAGAAATTGATGGGGCACAAAACACAGCTAGAGGAATCATTACGCATGCAAATAAAGAAGCGGAGACCTTGAAGAAAGAAGCTTTGTTGGAAGCCAAGGAAGAAAACCAGCAGTATCGCGCACAAGTTGAAAGTGAGTTGAAAGAAAGCAGACAAGAGTTAAAATCACAAGAAAATCGCTTGCTTCAAAGAGAACAGACTTTAGATCGTAAAGATGATTCTCTAGAGAAGCGTGAGCACTCACTGGAAGAAAAAGAAACAAAAATCAGTGCTAGACAGCAATTAATTGACGAGCGAGAAAAAGATGTAGAACAACTGATTAATGAACAACAAACAAAATTGGAACAGGTTGCTTCTTTAACGAGAGATGAAGCGAAAGAAGTAATTATGAAGACGACGGAAGAGGAATTGAACCATGAATTAACGGTCATGGTCAAGGAATCTGAACAACGTGCGAAGGAAGAAGCCGATCGTAAAGCCAAGAATCTTTTGGCGATGGCTATTCAACGTTGCGGCGCCGACGCTGTTTCTGAAACGACTGTTTCGGTAGTCACATTGCCAAATGATGAGATGAAAGGTCGCATCATTGGACGTGAGGGCCGTAACATTCGGACACTGGAAACATTGACGGGGATCGATTTGATTATCGATGACACGCCAGAAGCAGTCGTTCTATCCGGCTTTGATCCAATCAGACGGGAAATTGCCCGGATGACATTAGAGAAGCTGATTCAAGATGGTCGGATTCATCCGGCACGGATCGAAGAAATGGTTGAAAAATCTCGCAAAGAAATGGATGAACGCATTCGCGAATATGGTGAACAAGCAGCCTTTGAAGTGGGCGCCCACACCTTGCATCCAGATTTGATCAAGATTTTAGGTCGTTTACATTTCCGGACCAGCTATGGTCAAAATGTATTGAATCACTCAGTGGAGGTTGCGAAATTAACGGGTGTCTTAGCCGCAGAGTTAGGCGAAGATGTTCAATTAGCGCAGCGTGCCGGATTGCTTCATGATATCGGTAAAGCACTGGATCATGAGATTGAAGGGTCACATGTCGAAATTGGTGCAGAACTTGCTGCCAAGTATCGTGAAAATTCTGTTGTGATCAATGCGATCGCCTCTCACCATGGAGATACAGAAGCAACTTCAGTAATCTCTGTTTTAGTAGCCGCTGCCGATGCAGTATCAGCTGCTAGACCAGGTGCACGGAGCGAGTCGTTAGAAAACTATATCCGCCGTTTGGAAAACTTAGAAAATATTTCGAATAGTTTTGACGGAGTTGATTCAAGCTTCGCTGTTCAAGCGGGACGTGAAGTACGTGTTATGGTTAAACCAGAAGAAATTTCTGATTTGGATTCTGTTCGTTTGGTTCGCGACATTCGTCGTAGAATTGAAGATGAACTGGATTATCCAGGACATATCAAAGTGGTTGTTATTCGTGAGACACGAGCAACCGATTACGCAAAATAGTAAAAAGCCTCAATTGTGAGGCTTTTTCTTTTTGCCTTTAAATGTAAATTTGAGTACTGATAGGGGTGAACCATTTGCTATCCGGGATTTCTGCGAATGGTCAATAGAATTATGACAAATTCGTATAAAAAAATAATAAAGATATTTTTAAGGGAATCATAATTTTAAAAGGATAGCTTCGAAACAAGAATTCATTTAAAATGGAGTATAAGAAAAAAAGAATGGGAGTAGTAGGATGACGACTATCAGTCGCTGGTTCAAACGCTATGCCACCTTGCTCAAAATTATTTTCTTTGGGATCGTCTTATTTTTCGTCGCAAATCAGGTGAAAAATATTGCGCATGGAATGAGCTGGCAAACCGTTTGGCAAACGATCAAGCAACAAGATCAAATGGCATTATTAAGTATGTTCGGTATCGGCCTTTGCGGCGTTCTGCCCATGCTTTTATATGATCACGTGGCGATCACGACGCTGGAAGCAGCGGGACGGCCACGGATGAATCGCAAGGAGTGGCTGGTATCAGCCTGGACCACTAACACAATCAATAACCTAGCCGGTTTTGGCGGGGTCGTTGGAGTGAGTTTGCGGTCGAGTTTTTACGGAAAAGGGATGGAGAAGAAAAAAGTATTAGCCGTGATTTCTAAGATTGCTCTCTTTATGTTGGCGGGACTTTCAATCATGGCGTTCATTACATCTTTGGATTTGATTTTCTTTAGAACGCAAAATCCATTTGTCCGTTATCGTTTCTGGTTATTAGCAGGCGGAGTGTTTGCGCCGATCCTGTTCGTCTTTGTATATGGAAGACGTCGTACGATTTTTAAAGAATTTCGCTTAAAACAAATTTTCGAATTATATCTAGCCTCGTTAGGGCAATGGCTAGGTGCGTTGACTGTCTTTTTATTCGTTGGTTATTTGATGGGTGTGAAGTTGAATATCGGAGAGGTTTATCCGATGTTTGTGATCGCAACAGGCCTAGGTATGCTGACGATGGTTCCTGGAGGAGCTGGGACCTTCGATGTTATGATGATTTTAGGCTTAGGCCATCTTGGGTTGAATCAAAGCACTGCGGTGGTCTGGATCTTGTTCTATCGGATCTTTTATTATTTGGTTCCGTTTCTGACAGGGATCGTGATCTTCTTGACCAATACCAGTGTCAAAATGAATCGCTATTTTGATAATTTGCCGCGAGTGCTGTCGCAGAAGGCTGCTCATGTGGTTATGGTCAGTGCGGTATATTTTGCGGGCATTATGATGATCTTATTATCGACATTGACGAACTTATCGAACATCAGCCGTTTGTTTCAGGTGCTTTTGCCCTTTTCATTTGATTTTTTGGATCAGACGCTGAACTTGTTGATTGGTTTTCTATTATTAGGCTTTGCTCGAGGAATCTCACAGAAGGTGAAACGAGCATTTTGGCCAACGATTTTATTACTGATCTTTGGGATTATTAATACAGTGGCGCGGACGGCATCTGTTCGTTTGATCGTAGTCTACTTAGTGATTTTATTGATCGTTTGGATGTCGCGAAAGGAATTTTATCGCGAACGTTTTGTGTATTCATGGGGAGCCTTAGTTTTTGACGGTATCTTGTTTGGCTTGCTATTTATTTTTTATGCCGTAGCAGGCTATCATAGTGGACAAATCTGGAGCACGGAACGTTTATCAACGAAATATTTCGCCTTCCCTTCAGAGGAGATTTGGTTCTCAGGACTAGTCGGATTGATTTTATCAATTTTGTGTTTAGCGATTTTATATCAATACCTAACACAAAGTGCGACTAAACTTGGAGCAGCCTGGGATGAAAAACGCTTTAACTACTTAATCAATCGTTACGGCGGTACACCAGCCAGTCATTATTTGCGGGTGTCAGGCTATCAATATTTCTATTACCAAGAAAATGGAAATGATCAGATTCTTTTTGGATTTCAAACACGGGCTAATAAGTGCTTTGTATTAGGTGATCCTGTCGGAAACCCTGAAAAGTGGAAGGCAGCGACATTTGCCTTTATGGAGCATGCCGACGAACTTGGCTATCAGTTAGCATTTTATAAAATATCAGAAGACTATGTTCTGCTTTTGCACGACTTAGGATTTCATTTTGATAAGATCGGGGAAACGGGTGTGACGGATTTTACCCAACACAAGCTGGAGGTTTTCTCTGATCGTTTTGAATTTAAGCGTTTGACCAACGAGGGCTATCAATTTATTTATTTTGATAAGCTGCCGGAAGAGGTTTTTGATGAGCTGGAGGAAATCTCAGATGAATGGCTGAATGGAGAAAAGGAAAAATGTTTCTCTGTAGGACGTTTTGATCGTGGGTATATCGAGACTAGTAATGTTGGGATCGCTCGTGATCCGCAAAATCGAATTGTTGGCTTTATTACCGAGCAGCCGGTTAATCAGAAACGAGCATCTTTTGATCTGTTACGTTTTCGAAATGATGTTCCTAACGAAATACCGACCTTTTTGAAGTTGCATCTGATGGATGAACTGAAAAAGCAAGGGTATAGTGAAGTTTATCAAGGTATGGCACCGCTAGCGAATGTTGGCGAGACGTCCTTTGCTTTCTTAGGAGAACGGATCATGAATCTAATCTATAAATACGGTCATTCCATCTATGCCTTTCAACAAGTGGCAGAAGAAAAAACAGTCTATGTCGATCATTGGCGCCCAAGATATTTCGCTTATATGAAAGACAGCAGTTTCTTATTCTCTGCTTTGCAGTTATTATTGTTGATCGGTCGGGGAAAGAATAAAGGTGTGACCATTTCAGAAGAGATGATCGAAGTATAAAAGACGAGCCAAGCCGGCTCGTCTTTTTTTTATTAACCAGTTAATCAATCGTGATTGCTTTACCCTTTTTTTCTTCATAATCGCTTTTTGGCAGCTTTAGAGTAAGTACACCATTTTCAAATTTTGCATTGATCTTTTCTTCAAGGATGTCTTTTACGGCAAATTGCCGGTGATAGGCGCTGCTGGAACGTTCTCTGCGGACAAAACGACCGTCGTCTTTGACTTTGTTTTCGGCAGTGTGCTCGGCATCAATTGAAAGGATATCATTGTTGTAATGAATGGAAATTTCTGATTTATCAAAGCCTGGCAGATCCGCTTTTACTTCATAATGATCATCTAGATCGCGGATGTCCACGCTCATTTTTCGATCATCCCAAAAAGTGTTCATCAGCTTGCCGACTAATTCCTCCCCGTCCAACCAATCATTTTTCGGTAGTAAATTCATATAGATTCCTCCTGATTCGTAATGGCTATTCTTCGGACAATGCATAAAGACTATACGGGCAACTCTTAACCTCATGGTAAAGCCTCAGGTAGAATTATTCAACTAATTTAGGGCGCCTATGCTAGAATGAATTATCTATACATTTAGGATGGGCTATGATAGAATCGTCTAGTGAAAAATTTGAACGGGTGAGAAAATGGAAATTATGGAGAAAGCCCCAGCGAAAATCAACTTGGGCCTCGACATTTTAGGCAAACGGCCAGATGGCTTGCATGAGTTGGCGATGGTCATGGCGAGCATCGATCTAGCGGATCGTTTGTATTTGGAAGAGATTTCGGAAGATAAAATCATTATTGAGACCAATAAGGCTTTTTTGCCAACGGATAAAAAGAACCACGTTTACGAAGCGCTGGAATTGGTCAAAGAACGTTTTGCGATAAAAAAAGGCCTGCGGGTCAAGATTCATAAAGAGATTCCTGTAGCGGCTGGATTGGGCGGCGGATCAACTGATTCTGCAGCGGCTTTAAGAGCAGTCAATCGCTTATGGGAGCTGGGTTTGTCGACTGAAGAATTAGCTTGTCTAGGCGCCGAAGTGGGTTCTGATGTTCCCTATTGTGTTTATGGGCAAACTTCTTTAGTAGAAGGTTTCGGTGAAAAAGTGACACCGATAGCACCGATGCCGCAGTGCTGGGTCGTTGTTGTTAAGCCTCGTATGAGTGTTTCGACGCGATCAATCTTTGCGAAGATTGTGATGGAGGATCTATATCATCCTGATATTGCCGCGCTGGTGTCTGCCATTGAAGAAAACGATTATCAGAAGATGACAGCAAACTTAGGCAATTCAATGGAAGTTGTAACGATTAAAAAGCATCCGGTCATTCAGCAATTGAAAGATCGAATGTTGAAGTATGGTGCTGATGCGGCAATGATGAGCGGCAGCGGACCTACAGTATATGCTTTGTGCCACAAATATTCGCGTGCAAAGCATGTGTTTAACGCATTGAAAGGCTTTTGTGATGAAGTTTATCTAGTTCGCACATTAAAGTAGATCCTAAGGGGTCTATTTTTTTGCGATTTCAGAACAGTAGCAAGGCTTCGTATTTCCATATTTGTAATAAAATAACATTGTTCTGACAATAGAACGGATACAGGTTTCATTTATCATATGAATGAGGTGTCATCTATTTTACGGTTTATCAACACTATTTCGAGGTAAATCGTAAAATTTACGCTTTATGTTGACGAATAGAAAAACATCTGTTAAATTAATTCTTGTCTTAAAATGAGAAGAGAAGGTGTTTAGATAGATGAAGATACAAAAAGGACTGCTTTTACTAGGAACTGTGGTACTATCAGTCGTGCTGACAGCTTGCGGCACTCAAGAGAAGAAAGAAGCCGCATCTGATGATAAAATCCAAGTAATGACGACATTTTATCCAATGTATGAATTCACCAAACAAGTGGTAGGGAATAAGGGCGATGTGGAATTGCTGATTCCAGCGGGTACAGAGCCGCATGATTTTGAACCTTCTGCCAAAGATTTGGCTAAGATTTCCGATTCGGATGTGTTTGTTTATAATAGTCCGGAGTTAGAGACATGGACGGACAATTTGACCGATACGATTGATACGAAAAAAACGGCAATCATTCAAGCGTCTAAGAATATTACGCTGATGGACGGAGCCGATCATGACCATGAAGAAGAGCATGATGATCATGACGCAGATGAACACGAAGAACACGGGCATGATCATGATTTAGATCCCCATGTTTGGCTAGACCCTGTTTTAGCGATCAAAGAAGTGGAAACGATTCGCGATCAATTAGCGAAGAAATACCCAGATGACAAAGCGACGTTTGAAAAAAATGCCGCAAGCTATATCAATGAATTAAAAACATTAGATAAAGAGTATCAAACGGCAGTTAAGGATGCGAAAAACAAAACATTTGTGACGCAGCACGCGGCTTTCGGCTATTTGGCCAAGCAATATGGATTGACGCAAGAAGCAATTGCTGGGATTTCACCTGATCAAGAGCCTTCTCCAAGTCGTTTGAGTGAATTGAAGCATTATGTGGATGATCATCAAGTCAATGTGATCTATTTCGAAGAAAACGCATCGTCAAAAGTTGCAGAAACGTTGTCTAAAGAAACCGGTGTAAAATTAGAAGTATTGAATCCGTTAGAAAGCTTAACGGAGAAACAAATCAAGAATGGTGAAGATTATCTTTCCGTTATGCGAGAGAATTTGAGTGCGTTAAAAGAAAGTATCAACTAGACGATCTTCTAATTTTAGAAAATCCATTCATTAGTAGGAAAAAGGATGTCAGTACCTCTTTTCCCAGAAAACGAAGCCAGTAATGTATTTACAAAAAATAGAGCAAACAAGCCAGTAATCATAGAGGAATGATATACGGCTTGAACAACAAAGGATTTTCCGTTTTTAGAAAAGCCATTCATTAATAGGAAAAAGGATGTCAGTCCCTCTTTTCCCAGAAAACGAAGCCAGTAATGTATTCACAAAAAAAAGAGCAAACAAGCCAGTAATCATAGAGGAATGATATACGGCTTGAACAACAAAGGATTTTCCGTTTTTAGAAAATCCATTCATTAGTAGGAAAAAGGAGAGACGAAAAATGTCGTATATCGAGGTGGAAGACCTTTCGTTTTATTATGACAATGAACCGGTATTGGAAAATGTGTCCTATCACGTAGATCCGGGGGAGTTTGTCATTTTGACTGGAGAAAATGGTGCTGCAAAATCGACATTGATCAAGGCGACATTAGGTTTATTAAAACCCAGCAGCGGAAAAGTAACGATTGCGAAGAAAAATGCTCAAGGGGAAAAATTGAGCATCGGCTATATTCCGCAACAAGTCGCTTCTTTCAACGCTGGATTTCCCAGTACTGTTTTGGAATTGGTAGAATCTGGACGCTATCCGCAAGGGAAATGGTTTAAAAAACTCTCGCCTCGAGACCATGAGCATGTACAGAAAGCTTTGGAATCAGTGGATATGTGGAGCATGCGACATAAAAAAGTCGGAGAATTATCCGGCGGACAAAAGCAACGGATCAGTCTGGCGCGTTTATTTGCTAAAGACCCTGATTTGCTGATTTTAGATGAACCAACAACTGGGATGGATGAGAAATCGCGCAATGATTTCTATGAATTATTGCGACACAGTGCTCATGCCCATGGTAAAAGTATCTTAATGATCACTCATGATCATGAGGATACAAAAAAGTATATCGATCGTCATATTCGGTTGGTACGAAAGGAGAATTCTAAATGGCGTTGCTTTCATATGAGTTCATGAGACGAGCCTTCTTAGCGGCGATTTTTATTGCTGGAATTGCGCCGATGCTGGGTGTATTTCTAGTCATTCGCCGCCAATCCCTTATGGCGGATACGTTGTCCCACGTTTCGTTGGCTGGGGTGGCATTAGGATTCTTCTTGAATTTGAATCCGACAGGAACGACGCTGTTAGTCGTTGTCGTTGCGGCGATCATCATGGAATACTTGCAGAATATGTATAGCTCTTATTCCGAAATATCGATCGCGATTTTGATGGCGGCGGGACTAGCGGTGGCATTGGTCTTAATGAGTTTGGCACCTGGGAGTTCAGCGGTCAGTATCCAATCCTATCTGTTTGGTTCGATCGTGACGATCACGTGGCAGCAGGTTGTATTTCTAGGAATTCTTTTTGTTTTAGTTGGTATCCTATTCTTACTATTTAAGCGTCCGATGTACGTATTAACCTTCGATGAAGATATTGCGGCGGTGGATGGCTTACCTGTTCGCATGATGTCGATGATTTTTAATGTTGTTACAGGAGTGGCGATTGCTATTATGATTCCGATCGCGGGAGCATTGCTGATCTCAGCGATTATGGTGTTGCCAGCGGCGATCGGTATGCGTGTAGGAAAAAGCTTTAATTTCGTCATTATGATCAGTGTTTTGGTCGGCTTTGTCGGAATGATCGGCGGATTGACTGGTTCGTACTATTTGGACACACCACCAGGAGCAACGATCACACTTGGATTCATTTTATTGTTCTTAGTACTTAATGGCATCCGTCAATTACGGATCATGTTTCAGCGAAAACAACTGCAAAAATAGAGGAAAGCGAAAGCTTTTCCTCTTTTTTTGTGGAATAATTAATAAATTCCGAACTTTTTGACTTTAAAACGAGAAAATGCTCGAATTTTATTGTCTAAACCCTTATAATGGGAAACGATAAATCAGAATAGGCAGTCACCCGCTCTTTCTTTGAGAGAAGAGCAATGATGTGCGTTGAGAATCAAACTTTTTTCATTGAGAAAAAATATATTAAAACGAAATAGGAGTGAATTACGTGAAAGTGCGTCGAAGCGAACGATTAATCGACATGACACAATATTTGTTGGATCATCCACATGACCTGATTCCATTGACTTTTTTTGCGGCTAGATACGGTTCGGCAAAGTCTTCGATCAGTGAAGATTTAGCGATTGTTAAGAAGACCTTCAAAGAAAGAGGAACGGGCTTCTTGGAAACGATCCCTGGGGCTGCTGGAGGTGTCGTCTTCACACCGAGTATTACTGATGAAGAGGCCCAAGAATATATCGGATCTTTGGCTGAACGCTTGTCTGAGGAAGATCGTTTATTACCAGGCGGATATGTGTATTTATCTGATATGTTAGGCCAACCCGACTTGTTACGTAAAGTGGGTCGAATTATTGCGGCTCAATATTTGGATAAAAAAGTCGATGCAGTCATGACTGTGGCAACAAAAGGTGTGCCGATCGCCCAAGCTGTCTCTTATTACTTGAACGCACCATTTGTGATCGTTCGACGGGATTCAAAAATCACGGAAGGTTCGACTGTCAGTGTCAATTATGTCTCTGGTTCTTCTGAACGTATCGAGAAAATGGAACTGTCAAAACGCAGTTTGAAACGTGGTTCAAAGGTTCTGATCGTGGATGACTTCATGAAAGGCGGCGGGACCGTCAATGGTATGAAGAGTCTGATCGAAGAATTTGAAGCTGAACTTGTGGGCATCACTGTTTTTGCGGAATCTAAATTTAAGGGTGAACGTGCTATCGAGGATTACAATTCACTGTTATTCGTACAGGATGTTGATACTAGCACGAAGACGATTACCGTCGTACCCGGCAATTGTTTTGATAAATAGATGACAGAAATGCTAAGCTGTTTAGACTCTCTCTCTTTTTTCCGGAGTGAGTCTAACGGACTAGCCTTTTTTGCGTCTGGCTAGTAAAATAGTATGAGTGTTTAAAATGAATAAGGACTTCATCAATCGTAAAAGATTACGGTACGTTCAGTACAAGTTAGTAGGATGATATACGAGTTGAGGATCAGATTTATTTTTCAAGAAAAATGAATACATTAAAACGAAATAGGATGTCAGTTCTACTTAATACTTTTAGTCTAGTTAGTAGAATGATATACGTGTTGAGAATCAGATTTATTTTTCAAGAAAAATAAATACATTAAAACGAAATAGGAGTGACTTCTTTTGGAAAATCGTTATGCGATTATTTTAGCAGCGGGTAAGGGAACTCGCATGAAATCAAAATTGTACAAAGTCTTACATCCGGTAGCTGGTAAACCGATGGTGGAACATATTATTGAACGGGTGGTTGAGACTCAACCAACGGATATTGTGACGATCGTGGGCCATGGCGCAGAAATGGTCAAAGAACAGTTAGGCGAACGCAGTCAGTATGCTTTGCAGGCGGAACAACTAGGAACGGGTCATGCTGTGATGCAGGCGGCGGAATTCTTGAAGGGCAAAGAAGGAACGACTTTAGTTATCAGTGGAGATACACCGTTGCTTACGACCCAAACCTTGAATAATTTATTTGATTATCATCAAGGGAAAAAGGCCAGTGCAACGATCTTGACTGCTCATGCGGAAGATCCGACAGGCTATGGTCGTATCTTACGCGATCATGTCGGCATCGTAGAAAAAATTGTCGAGCAAAAAGATGCTACGCTAGAAGAGGCTCGTACTCAAGAAATCAATACAGGTACGTATTGTTTTGATAATGAACAATTATTTGCGGCGTTAGAAAAAATCGGCACCAATAATGCACAAGGTGAATATTACTTAACTGACATCGTCGAAATCTTGAAAAATGACGGTCAAACCGTCGCGGCTTATCAAACGGATGATTTTGAAGAATCATTGGGCGTCAATGATCGAATCGCTTTAGCAAATGCAAATGAACTGATGCGCCGTCGCATCAACAAACAGCACATGGTTAACGGTGTTACCTTTATCGATCCAGCAACGACGTATATTGATGCAGGGATCGAGATCGGCTCCGATACAATTATTGAGCCAGGTGTGCAGATTCAAGGAAACACAGTGATCGGTTCGGATTGTATAATCGGGGCGCATTCAAAAATTGTTGATAGTACAATTGAAGACAATGTAGAAATCAAAGCTTCTGTCTTAGAAGAATGTATCGTTCGCAAAAATGCGGATGTCGGCCCAAATGCGCATTTACGTCCGCAGGCAGATATCGGTGAAAATGCGCATATCGGTAATTACGTAGAAGTCAAAAAAGCGACCATCGGTGAGAATACGAAAGTCGGGCACTTGACTTATGTTGGCGACGCGACACTTGGAAAAGATATCAATGTCGGCTGCGGTGTTGTTTTCGTTAATTATGACGGTAAGAATAAGCACCATACAACGATTGGCGACCATGTCTTTATCGGTTCCGGGACCAATCTCATCGCGCCAGTTACTATCGCTGATAACAGTGTAACAGCAGCGGGTTCGACAATTACTGATGATGTCGCTGAAGGTGATCTGGCGATTGCTCGTGCTCGCCAAGTAAATAAATCAGGTTATGCGAATCGTTTGCCATTTTAAGGGAATTCTCTTGATTTCTTAAATGGAAATGACTAGTATTTTATTTGAAATGGTATATAATCGGTAACGTATGTTTAAAAAGAAAGTGGAGGTCCCCATGTCGAAACATTATTTTGATCCAAGATTGAAAATTTTTGCTTTGAACTCTAATCGTCCCCTAGCTGAAAAAATCGCTGAAGAAGTTGGTGTTGAACTAGGAAAAAGTTCAGTTAACCAATTTAGCGATGGTGAAATTCAAGTAAATATTGAAGAAAGTATTCGCGGCTGTCATGTCTATGTCGTTCAGTCAACAAGTAGTCCAGTAAACGATAATCTGATGGAACTTTTGATTATGATCGATGCCTTGAAGCGTGCGAGTGCCAAAACAATCAACGTCGTAATGCCTTATTACGGGTATGCCCGTCAGGACCGTAAAGCGCGTGCACGGGAACCAATTACTGCTAAACTTGTTGCCAACATGATCGAAAAAGCTGGCGCAACACGTCTATTGACATTAGATCTGCATGCTTCTCAAATTCAAGGGTTCTTTGATATCCCTGTGGATCATTTAATGGGCGCTCCATTGATTGCTGATTATTTCTTAGAAAAAGGGATTTGCGGCGATGACGTCGTGGTCGTTTCACCGGACCATGGTGGGGTAACGCGTGCGCGTAAATTAGCCGAATTTCTGAAAGCACCGATCGCGATCATCGACAAACGTCGTCCGAAAGCGAATGTTGCCGAAGTAATGAATATCATTGGTAAAGTCGACGGAAAAACCTGTGTCATCATTGACGACATGATCGATACTGCGGGTACGATCACTTTAGCTGCTAATGCTTTAAAAGAAGCCGGCGCGAAAAAAGTTTACGCGTCATGTACACATCCTGTTTTATCTGGTCCAGCAATGCAACGGATCCAAGATTCAGCGATCGAACATTTAGTCGTAACTGATTCGATTTACTTATCAGATGAACGCAAAATCGATAAGATCGATGAAATCAGCGTTGGTGAATTAATGGGTGATGCGATCAAACGTATTCACGAGAACAAACCAGTCAGCCCATTATTCGAAACACATAAAAAATAATTAATTCTAGTAACTAGGTATCCTGGATTGGATGCCTAGTTTTTTTTCGCATTTTTCTTCGCGGCCAGTCGATTCTACTGTTTTCATTTTTGCGAATAGCTGAGATTTGAAAATAGTTTAACGAATGAAATAATTTTTAATAAGCGCTTTCGCATAGGTTCCCTTCTGATATGATAGTAGGTATAAGAAGGTATTCGGGAGGGGCGTCATGCAAAAAAGAATGGATCGTATTTCTAAAATTGCTGGTTATGGTATTTTATTCATTGCCTTGTTTTTGAAAATCATCGGTGGTGAAAATCAGCGTTTTAGTTTAATCGAGGTTTGGGTTCGCAGCCTTATCAGTGGGAATTTTCTCCATTTCTGGCAAACGGAATTCACTTCGGGAATAGGTGTGTTAGTAGGGACCGGGGCATTTTTACTACTGCGCTGCTTTACATACTCGATGCATTATTGATATCTTTTCATCGGCAAGCACCGCGGCTTGAATCGGCAAAGTCCGCGTGGCTCTATTTTACGATGTTCTTTTACTTCATTTTTATCACATTTTATACGAGCAGCATTTGGCTTGTTCTAATTCTTATCGTCTGTGCATTGGAGTTTCTGCTGAACCGCTATTTGGAAGATAAAATTGAACGTGATCGAAAATATTCGGAATCACAAAAAATCAAACAGCTCTATAACGAGGATCGCAAACGACGTTTGGCGTTTCCTGGCAAGTATCCGCCAGAATTTCATCAAGTCATCCGCAAAAATTTTCGTTTCTATCAAAAAAATTATTTGTTAGTGATCGTTGCTAATGCGCTGGTTTTCTTTACGTTAGTTCTGCTCTTTTTCACGTATCGTGAATTTAGCGGGAGCCATACGCCAGATTCAATTTTTGATAAGACCGGTCTTTTACGGATTTTTATGGAATCTGGCGGCGTTCTTTTGCTGCTGCTTTTATTATTTTTGTCCTTTATGGATGGTCTATACATTGATTTTAAAGCTAAACACATGGAATTATTTATTCAATTGGGGATTCGGAAGAAAACATTTTTGTGGATGCTTCTAGAGGAATTTAGTTTTTGTGCTTTAGCGGGAATTTTGCTTGGCGGTACGATTAGCTTGCTGATTGCCAGAGAGTTGAGCAGTTTTGGGTGGGCCGTGCTGTTATACACAGGGGTGTTGATACTCGCGATGGCCTTTCATCAAGAAAAAATTCTGCGCTTGATTCAGTTCAAACCCCGTGAGCAGCCAAAAGCAGATCGTCCGAATCAGCGTTGGACACCGTTGTTTTTAGTGATAGGAGTAATTGCGTTAGCTGTTACTTTTTGGTGGTTCCATCGTCGTAAATCGGCGGAAACATTATTGGTGATAGGAACATTATCAGCCGCACTATGGGGGCTATTTCTTGGTGGTGGCGGATGCTATGTTCAGTTCAAACGTCGAAAGTCTAAATTATTACTTTCTCGTAATGACCTGTTCTATCGCTTCCATAAAAGTATCAATGTATTAACGTTAGCGACGCTGTTGCAAGTCTTGGCGGTGGGCTTCTTCTTACCGCGATTAGTAACGTTTCAACAAACAGTGGTCCATGAGCTGTTTCCCTACGAGGTAGTGGCAAAAGTCAAACAACCCGAGGTACAGCGCGTGGAAACAACATTGAATCAGGACAAGGCTGATTGGAAAAAATATCCTTACTTTCCAGTAACATCAGTCGATGGTGATCCAGAATGGGAAGTTTTCGGTACGGCTCGTCCAGTCATGTTTATTCAAGGGCAGCACATCGGAATTTCTGAAACGACTTATCAACAACTGCGTCAAGCGAATGAGCTGGAAAAACAACCGCTACATTTAAAAAAAGGTCAATGGCATGTGGTTTATCAACAGGCGATCAGTATTCGTGGACAACCGATTGACTGGGATCCCCAGAGCTTGCATCCACGATTACGAATCGGTACACCATTAGAAAGCTACAATACGACAAATGTGGATATGATTTTTCCACTGCGTGATATTAAGAGTCAAGAGCGTTTGATTTTGACCGGCATGTTTCAGCGCGGCTTACAGGAAAATATTCTTGTTTTTGCAGATGCAGAATTTGCGTCACTGGCAAAGAAGGAACAGCCGAATCAATTATTTTTGATCAATGGTGATAAAAAAGCCGCCCATTCGTTGAACTTTTTGAAGAACGAATACGCGGATGATAAACGTTGGGATTCAGCAATCGAACCTATCTATGAAAAGACACAACGTAAAAATAATGTTGTCACCGAAAATCAGCTACAAATTCTACTTTTGATCTTCACTTTAGCGATCTGTCTTTTTATGAGTGCCGCTTTGCTGGTAGCGAAATTTGAAAGTGAACAGGTTAGTTTAGTTGCACGAAGAAGACTGCTGGATCAGTTAGGAATGCGAGAGAAGGAGCAGCGGAATCTCTTGAAGAAGCAAATCGGTTTCTTTACACTAGTGCCGATTGTTGCCGGTTTTCTATTGAGTCTGGGATTTATCGGAATCATGGGGATGCTACGTTTCTTTTCGATTCAAGAGTGGCGGGAATTCAGCGGCACCTTTTTAGTGGATTACGGTGTTTATTTGTTCGGCTGGGGAGTCATCGCCGGCTTGATTTATTACAGAGTTGAAAAGTGGAGGTAAGGAAATGGAGCCAATTATTGAAGCCGCAGCGATTACCAAAAATTACGGGCAGCAAGAAGTGTTGAAGGAGATCGATCTAGTGATTGCTCCTGGTGATTTTACCTGTATCATGGGGCGCTCTGGCTGCGGGAAAACGACCTTATTGAAGATTTTAGGTTTGATGCACCCTCAAACTGCTGGATTGGTCACATTTGAAGGGCGTTTGACCCATGAGCTGTTCCCAGATGAGATATCGGATATTCGCAGACAGAAAATCGGTTTTGTTTTTCAGGATTTTAATTTAATGGAAAGTATTACTGTTCGGGAAAATATTCTTCTACCAGCAATCTTAGATAAGCAGGATACCGCAAAAGCAGAGGAGCGAATGGCCCGATTCTTTCAAGTGCTGCGAATCGAACACTTATTGGACAAGCTGCCCCACGAGCTATCTGTGGGAGAAAAACAGCGAGCAGCCATTTGCCGAGCACTAATGAATGAGCCGCAAATTATTTTTGCGGATGAACCAACAGGAAATCTGGATAGTAATGCTGGAGCTGAAGTGATCAATATTTTCCAGCGAATCAATCAAGAATTAGGTATTACGATCATGATGATCACCCATGACAGTAAAGTTGCCCAAGCAGCTAAGGATGTAATCTTTTTGAAGGACGGAAAGATCTATGACCGATTATCGAATACGGTCGGTTCTGAAACACAGATTGCTGAAAAAATGCTGGAAGTGTAGACCGAAGAAGAGAAAAAAGGAGTATGCTGATTTTTTCGGCATACTCTTTTTTGTTTCAATTCAGTACAGTCAACGAATGCCACTTAAATAAAGAAAAAAAGAGCTCATCGGTGGGTGGCCGATGAGCAAAGGAGTTAAAAATGAAAAAGTGTTAGGGTTGTTTGTTGGTATGCTTATATAATAGCAACTAGTTGTGAATAATTTGCGAATGAAGCATGGCGTAAAATTAAAAAAAGTAGGTCGAAAAAAAGAATCAGCAACTTTATTATTTTATAAAAAAAAGAGCTCATCGGTGGGTGGCCGATGAGCAAAGGAGTTAAAAAATGAAAAAGTGTTAGGGTTGTTTGTTGGTATGCTTATATAATAGCAACGAATTGTGAATTATTTGTGAATGAAGCTTGGCAGAAAATTAAAAAAAGTAGGTCAAAAAAAAGATGTTACAATTTTACTTTTCTACAAAAAAAGGAGCTCATCGGTGGGTGGCCGATGAGCAAAGGAGTTAAAAAATGAAAAAGTGTTAGGGTTGTTTGTTGGTATACACATATAATAGCAACTAGTTGTGAAAAAAGTGTGAACGATGATTGTTCGAAAATTAAAAATTCTATAAAGAAACTGGAACATAATTAACTTGACAAATATATTATATTTACCTGTTTATAAAAAAAGGAGCTCATCGGTGGGTAGCCGATGAGCAAAGGAGTTAAAAAATGAAAAAGTGTTAGGGTTGTTTGTTGGTATGCTTATATAATAGCAACGACTTATGAAAAAAATGTGATGAAAGACTAGCGAAACCATTAATTTTATAAAAAATAAAGCTCACTTAAGTGTATTTACCTATGGAATCCCTAATTTTTAGTCAAATGAAACAGAATAATTAGATAGAATTTCACGAAATAGTATAAATACATGCTTCGAGTCATTAGATAATAGCAATGATTTTGAAAAAATATCTAACAAATATATGGAGTGTTTTATTGATGGGAGTCAAAAGCGCATAAAATGAAATCCCGAGGACGAGACGTTCGTTTGTCGTTGGGTAAAAAATGACCGAAGCGATTCGCTTCGGTCATCGTTTTATTCATAAACACGATTCTTCTTATCGTAGATATTGCGTAATTCCAAGTATAAGGGAACGAGTTCATTCTTAGTATACGGAAAGTCCAGTTGATACAGTTGAATATTTGGTTTTTCTTTTTTTAGTAATGACGAAGAGCTGATAATCAAATCATAGTCATCCTTCAGAGAAATGTCATAGGGTTCAGCATCAATGAAGCGCAAATCTTCCAAGAAACGGTACAAATCGCGGACAAAGATGGCATTATGCTCTAAAGCGATTCAGACTTTTAAATTATGAGCGTACGGGAATTGGTTAAAGTAAGGCAGTAACAACCGTTTAAACGCCCGAGTCAGCATTGGATGGATCGAACCAATAAAGCCGTATGTCGGATTTTCCTTTGCCATCTGCATAAAGTTTTGGATATTTTGGAATAGAATATATTCACCGCGCGTTTGCTTTTCATTAGGGTCCATCACTAATTCGATGATGCTTGGGAACGGTTGACGGAAAATGAAATAGCCAAAGGTAATGTTCAATAAGTTCGCGACAACTAACGGATCATCCATCATTTCTGGGCGATCAGGGAACAGTGCTTTTTTGGCGAAGTTGCGGAATTCCGTCACAAAATCATTGACTGGATTTGGCCGCACATCAAAATCATGGATCGTTTGTTTCATGCTTTGATCATCACGAATCGTATAGAATGGTGAATAATGAGCTAGGAAATAAATAAAGCTGGATTCACCTTTCAACTGGCGAGTCGTCATAGGCACATCGACTAAATCTCGTAATGAAGTGAAATCGTAATAGGGATTATCTTTCATTAGGAAATTGTAACGTGGGTCATATTTGACGAATTTCTTATTATTGACGCGGATTAGATTGATAGAGGTAAACAATTTAAGTTCCTGTGTACCAAAGTAGGTCCGAGACAGCGGGAAATATTCTTTGTATGTATCGACAATTTGATTCATCTGGTGTTGATCGACATTTATGGGGCATTCGATCCCGCGAGTCCCTAACCACAAAAGATCAAATAGCGCGAGACGAATCAAACGTTCATCGCCAGACATTCCGGCTTCAGTGTAAGTAAAGCGAACATTGAAGCGTTTTAAATGTTTTTTCAATTTGTCAATTTTACGAGAAACGGTGGACCGGCTCACGAAATATTTTTCACAAAATTGTTCAATGGTTGGATTTTCTTCATTTAAAAAGTATAGTATGAACTGAAATGGGACCGCCTGTTGAAGCAGATGGTAACGGTATTCGTCAACAGTAGCATTCAGGTTTTCCATGTTGACTTTTCCGGCACGCATCATGATCGTTTCGTGATTTGGACGAATTTCTGCCAATTCTTGATCTATTTCATTTAATTCAATGACACTTTGTTGGTAATTTAATTCTAAATCTTCTGACAATTGGCTGATAGCTAGTACTTTTTTAGTCGTTTGGGTTAAGTATTTAAAGATATTAAAACGCAAGAGGAGCGACGCATCAAACATAAGTTCCTCATATAACATCTGTTTTCCTCCTTTATTAAATTAGGCGATTAATCTGAATTTTTTTAAGCATATTTCTCCTATATTGTACTTTATTTACAAAAAACTGTCAGTTATTAACCAGTAAAAAGTGAGTAAAATTATATAGGGAAAAACAATTTTCATGCTATTCTAAGAAAGAAGGTGAAAAAATGACAAAATCTCGTTTGGAGGCATTTACTGATGGTGTCGTAGCGATTGTTTTAACGGTCTTAGTATTGGATATTCAGATACCAGACGCGCCATCATTGGCTTCGTTATTAAGTGTTACAAATACATTATTTGCTTATATTGTTAGTTTTATTTTTGTCGCTGTAATCTGGGTAAACCACCATCGCATGATGCAAATGGCGGAAAAAATTAATTATCGGGTGATTTGGGCAAATATTTTTTGGTTATTTTGGCTAACTTTGTGCCCGGCAGTAACAAGTTGGGTAGGGCGGAATCCTGACAAATTTTGGCCGGAATTTTCGTATGTACTGATCTATACGATGTGGAGTTTTTCGTATGGCATATTATCGAAGCAATTAATCCGTGCGAATGATGCAGGGAGTCACGTGGTAAAAGTTTTGCAGCGGGATCAACGAAGTAAATTATCAATGGGGATCAATCTAGCTGTTCTGGGAGGCGTTTTTATTTTTCCGCCGATTGGAATCTTTGGACGCTTTTTAGTTTCCGGTATTTGGGTTGTTTCTTATCGCAAAGCAGATCAATCTTACCAAAGAATAGTTGGCAAAAAAAATCGCGACAGAAGTTGAGAACTTCTGTCGCTTTTTTAGTTCCTTGATTTAAGGTTCGGGATGCAATACTCGATGTAAGAATTCTTTTGTTCGTGCTTCTTTAGGACTTCCGAAGATGTCTTCTGGCGAGCCTTGCTCGGCAATGACACCTTGATCCATAAAAATGACACGATCGGAAACTTCTTTGGCAAAAGCCATTTCGTGAGTTACGATGACCATCGTTAAGCCGCTTTCAGCCAATTTTCTCATGATACGTAGTACGTCTCCGACCATTTCAGGGTCAAGAGCGGAAGTTGGTTCATCGAACAGCATCACTTCTGGGTTCATGGATAATGCACGAGCGATGGCTACCCGTTGTTTTTGTCCGCCGGAAAGTTGCGCGGGTTTCGCATCGATAAAACGATCCATCCCAACTTTTTCTAAGTTTTCCAGCGCAATTTTGCGCGCCTCTTCTTCTTTGCGTCCCAGGACAGTTACTTGACCGCTCATACAGTTTTGCAGAACGTTCATATTGTTGAAGAGATTAAAGGATTGGAAAACCATCCCTAAATGGGTGCGGTATTTTGGCAAATTATACCCTGGAGCTAAAACATTCTCTCCCTGATACATAATTTTTCCATCCGTAGGTGTTTCTAATAAATTGATGCAACGCAGGAAGGTCGATTTACCTGAACCAGACGCGCCGATTATGGTTACGACTTCTCCTTTGTTTACATTCATGCTGATATCTTTTAAGACGAGGTTATCGCCGAAACTTTTTTTCAAATGTTCGATTTCAATGATACTACTCATAATGATCCTCCTTATCCTTATTCGTATTAATGTATTAATTTTTCAGGAAAAATTCGTCCGATAAGCTATTTATCTTCCCCGATGGCTAAGTCTACGTCATCCAAACGGACATAAGCAGAAGGTCCATCCATTTTCTTCTCAACGACCCGTAAGATACGTGTTGCTGTGAAGGTTAAGACGAAGTAGATTACACAAATGATGAAATAAGTCTGGAAGAACATGTAATTCGTTCCAGCGGCTGACTTCCCTTGGAAGAACAATTCAGATACAGAGATGATACTTAATACAGAGGTATCTTTGATATTGATCACTAATTCGTTCCCGGTTGCGGGCAAGATATTACGCAGTACCTGCGGCAAAACGACTTTACGCATTGTTTGGCCATGGGTCATGCCGATGGCGTGTGCCGCTTCAAACTGGCCTTGATCCACAGCGAATATTCCGCCGCGGACGATTTCAGACATATAAGCACCAGTATTGATCGAAACGATGAATAAGGCGGCGGCAGTTCGGTTCAGGTCGATCCCGAAGGCCATGGCAATTCCGTAATAGATTACGGCTGATTGTACGATCATTGGCGTACCACGGAAAATTTCGATGTAGGCATTTAATAGCCAACCGAAAACTTTTTGCAGACCGCGTTTTGCGCGGTTGTCTGATTCAGGAATGGTCCGAAAGACACCTACTAGCAACCCGATCAGTGTACCAACAGTTGTACCAACGATTGCAAGTAACAAGGTTGTACCTGTACCGCGTAGGAACATTGAACCGTTTTGTTTCAAGATACGAACAAAAACATTTTCTTTTTTCCCTGAAGCGCTTTGTGTTTCATCTGTCGCTGGTTGATCTTTGATGGCCTGGTCCATGATTTCAACCCGATCATCTTGTGAGATGCCCGCTAGGATCTGATTGACTTGCGCCATATTTGAATCCCCTTTGCGCATTCCGACAGAAACTTGAACATCTTCTGGGTTCGTTTGGAAACCATTTGCTTTGTCGAATTCCACCATTTTTAAATCAGGGTTGACACTTTCTGCGGTCACCCCTTCTGGACGTTCACTGACGTAACCATCGATTGTTCCTGATTCCAACGCGACGCGCATTGCTGGGAAATTATCCATAGCTTCCTGTTTGTTTACATCAGGGATTTGAGGAATCACATCGTAATGGAACGTGCTAAGCTGAGCAGTGATCTTGGCACCAGCAAAATCTTTGATTGAAGTAGCTTTGGCATATTTAGTGTCTTTGCGAGTAACGATGACTAGCTGCGATTCGTAATATGGATCAGAAAAATCAACTTCTTTACGACGTTCAGCGGTTGGCGACATTCCGGCAATGATGGCGTCGATCTTGCCAGATTGCAAGGCCGGCAGCAAACCATCCCATTCGGTTTTGACTACGACCAATTTACGGTTCATTTTATCAGCGATTTTTTTCGCCATTTGAACGTCATAACCGCCGGCATAGGCTTTGTCGCCTTGGATCTGAACGGCGCCGTTGCGGTCATCCTTTTGAGTCCAGTTGAAGGGAGCATATCCAGCTTCCATACCGACACGTAATTCTCCGTCAGGTGTTTTTTCATCTGCCCGAGTGATTAATGGGGCTCCTAGAAATGAAATAAATAAAGCGATGAGTGCGATAACTGAAAATTTTCTTCTATTCATAATTTCTCCCTTTCTTGAAATTACGAGATTGGGCAGGGTGTCTTTGAAAAAGCTGCAACAAAAAAAGCCGCCGATTCGTGTATAAGGCCGCTTGCAGATAATAAGAAGATGGTGTTCCCTCTCACAAAAACATAGCGCAACTTAGCATCACTGCTAAGACAGTCCGCAAGTTATTTGCTTGCGTCCCAACATACAAAATAAAGAGAATTTTGTACATTTCGGCGAAACTTCCTAGACCTATTTCAACGTGTCTCTACACTCCATAGGGTTAATAAGATTCGCGACCTCTACCTCATTGTTCTGAGGCATCTCGTATTCAGTTATTATGTTTCACAGTCTAAAGCCTAGAAATGAAAAAGTCAATGGGAATCATTTGAAACGAACAAAAAACTTGTTTGATTTTTTTAATTTGCATAGATTTATTTGTTTAAATGGACAAAAAATTTTAGTAAATAGTCCTTCTTTAAGAAATTATCAGCTTTCTTCATCTTAATCATTCAGCTGAAAAAAAATGAAAATGATACGATTAAAGATCGCAGCAAACCTATAAAAAAATAGCTTCGGTACAATCGTTTCGATTTTTGAAACGTAAATTGTACTGAAGAATGATCGCCAATAAAACGGTTACACCCTATACTTTAGTCAGGAGGTGAGGAGAAAGTGAATTACAAGATGAGCTATCTCCTATCCAACAATTTTAATTGTTACGTAACATTAAAAGATGCGGCACAACAAACGGGTCTGTCTGTCAATGAGCTCGCGACTCAATTAGCAGAATTACATTTGACCATTGAGCCAAATGTTGACACGGAAGATCAACGCGTGTTCATTCCGGCGATAGCAACGGAACGTTGGACACGAAAACTTGTGAATGAAACACAAGATTATTTTGTTTATTCAGAAGAGCAGCGGCAAGCATTGATTTATTTACTGAGTTACTCCGCTTTTGAGGAATTGTCACTGTTTCATTTTCAGGATTTTTTAGAAATTTCAAAAGGCACTGCAATCGCTGACGTTAAAAAACTTCGAAACTATCTAACAACACAAAAAATTGAACTGCTCTATTCCAGAAAAAACGGTTTCGTTTTAGCAGGAGATGAATTGGAAATCCGCCGGATCGCTCAAAATTTTGTTGCGCTTCTGGTGCAAGATGCGAGTGGGAAATTCGGGTTGTTTTACTGGCTGAATCAACAAGACTTAACGTTGTATGCACGGATTCGTGATGTGATCCAAGAACAGACAAGTGCATTGGGATTGACGATCGTGCCAAGCCGAATTGATGAAGTGAGTTTTCTGATCGGGTTATCCTACAAACGAATTAAGGAAAAGCGTCTGACGGACATGATGGCGTTGGATGTTTTGCAATCGTTGACGGTTTACCAAGCTAGCAAGAATTTCTTCCAGATTCTATTTAATGGAAGCAATCCATGCGAACTGGGCTATATGACGATTGTATTGATGACGATTGTACAAGGCGAAATTCGCGATTTGCAATTGGATTTTCTATTGAACTGTTCCGCCGAAATCATTCATCGGATGGAAAATTATTCAGCGATTCAATTCTCTGACTTTCGCGAATTGCTGATGAACCTGTTTTATCACCTTGTGCCTGCCTATTTTCGCATTCGTTTTGGCTTTTATTTGCCAAATGTTTTGATTGAGAATATTCAAATGGATTATCCGGAAATCTTTGATTTTACGAAACAGGCGCTGTATCCATTGGAAAAGGTTGTGGGACAAAAAATACCGATTGAGGAAGTCGGCTTCTTTTCAATTTTGTTTGGCGGAGCGATCACGAATCAGAAAGCCGAAGCAGCAGAAAAGGAAGTGCGGGCGTTAATCGTTTGTCCCAGCGGTATTAGTTCCTCGTTGATTTTACAGACAGAATTGAAAAAAATGTTTTCGACGATTCGATTCCAAGAAGCCGGTTCAGTCGATCAATTACAGAGTGTTTCTGAAGAGAACTATGATGTGGTTTTCTCGACGATTCCGCTAAACAGTAAAAAGCGTGTCTATTTGGTCAAGCCGTTGATGTCGCCATTAGAAAAAAATCAATTGATCAATCAAGTTCAGGAGGAATTGCTTGTTCCTGGTTTTTCCATGCCAAGTGCGGAAGAAATACTCAAAGCACTGGGCCCCTATGTGGAGTTGAAGAATGGGGTAACGAAGGAAAAACTGTATAAAGTGTTAAATAAAAAAATGAACCGATTAATTGAGCAGAAGGAGGACAATCGTCCAATGCTAACAGAACTTATTACCCCCGAAATGATCCAAATCAGTGATGAAATCACCGATTGGGAAACAGCTATTCGTTTAGCGGCACAGCCGATGGTAGACAGCCAAAAAATCGAGGGTCGCTATTCGGAGGCGATGATTGAAAAAGTGAAACAATACGGACCATTTATCCATATCGGTAAAGGTATCGCTTTGCCTCACGCTCGTCCAGAAGATGGTGTGAAGAAGCTGGGGATGTCATTGTTGAAAGTGGAAAAACCAGTATTACTATTGGACGATGAAAAACATGCCATTCAATTATTTGTTTGCTTGGCCGCCGTGGATAACGAAGCTCATTTAAGAGCGCTGTCCAGTTTAACAAAATTATTATCCAATCGAGAAAATTTAGAAGCGTTATTAGCAGCAGCAACGAAAGAAGAAATCACAGCTATTTTAGCTAGAGGAGAGAATAACTAATGAAATTTGCAGCAGTATGCGGCTCAGGCTTGGGCTCGAGCTTTATGGTAGAGATGAATATCAACAGTGTTTTACAAGAACTAGGAGTAAGCGATGTAGAAGTTGCTCATTACGATATGGGCAGTGCAACGCCAGATCTTGCAGATGTCTTTTTTGTAGGGACAGACTTAGCTGACAGCGCACAGCATTTAGGCGAAGTCGTTATTTTAGACAGTATCATCGATATGGACGAATTGAAGACAAAGGTTCAAGCAGTTTGCGAAGAAAAAGGATTGCTCTAATTAAAAAGCTATCGGTTCTGCTTTTAGCAGCAGGGAGAACAAGTCATTGGACTCTTTGCTGTAAAAGTTGAACTTCCTCAGCGGAATGATATACGTGTTGAGAATAAAGTTTATTATTCATTTTTTTGAAAAATGCTTACTTTAAAACGAAACAGGAGGAATACAAATGAACGGGATTTTAGATATATTAATCGATATCGCGAGTACACCGGCACTATTAGTTGCACTGATCGCCATTTTAGGGAATCTTTTGCAAAAGAAGGACACCGCATCAATTGTTAAGGGCGGGATCAAAACATTTGTCGGCTTCTTAGTGGTGACTGCCGGAGCGGGTGTGGTTGAAGGCTCATTAGCACCTTTTGGCGAGATGTTTCAAGCAGCCTTCAACATGCAGGGAGTCGTCCCTAATAATGAGGCGATCGTTGCGCTGGCCTTAACAAAATATGGAACGTATACAGCACTTATCATGTTAGTCGGAATGGCCTTTAATATTTTGATCGCTCGTTTCACACGCTTCAAATATATCTATTTAACAGGACATGCGACATTATATATGTCTTGTATGATCGGTGTAATCTTGAGTGTAACGAAAATGGGAACAGTACCATTAGTTCTATTTGGCGGATTGGCACTTGGAATCGCCAACACGATCTTTCCGGCGATCGCACAACCGTTTACTAAGCAGATTACCAAAAATAATACTGTTGCTTTGGGCCACACAGGGAACTTTGGCTATGCCTTGAGCGGATTAATTGGAAAGTATGTCGGTAACAAAGAAAAATCAACGGAAGACATTAATTTTCCCAAAGGGCTATCATTCTTACGGGATTCAACAGTAAGTATCACTATCACAATGGCAGCTGTTTATGTGGTGGTCGCATTATTTGCAGGGAATTCTTATGTTTCGACCAATTTAAGTGACGGCACCAATTACATTATTTACTCATTGCAGCAAGCGGGTTCATTTGCGGCTGGAGTATTTGTTATCTTAGCTGGGGTTCGTTTGATTTTGGCGGAAATCGTCCCTGCTTTCAAAGGAATCTCTGAAAAATTAGTCCCGAATTCCGTTCCAGCATTAGACTGTCCAATCGTGTTCCCTTATGCTCCCAACGCTGTATTGATTGGTTTCTTAACCAGTTTTGTCGGCGGAATCGTGAGCTTGGTGATCATGGTCCTGACTGGAACGACAGTTATTATTCCTGGAGTTGTCCCTCATTTCTTCTGCGGCGCAACTGCCGGAGTCTACGGAAATGCAACAGGCGGATTGCGTGGAGCAGTTATTGGTTCCTTCGTTCATGGGGTAATCATCAGCTTTATGCCGATTCTTTTGATGCCAGTTATGGGTGATTTAGGCTTCCAAGGATCAACCTTCTCTGATACGGACTACGGGGTCGTAGGTATCTTCTTAGGAAACTTGGCGAATGCCGGTGGTCAGATCGCGGTTATTTCAGGAATCATCGCCGTTTTAGCAGTACTAATCGGCTTGACTGTAATAGGCAAAAATAAAAAATCAAAAGCAGTCTCAGAATAAGAGGAGTTAACGTGAATGGATAAAGAACGGATAATGGAGTTAGAAGAACTAGCAGCAAAAATTCGAATCAACAGTATCGAAGCAATTCGTAAAGTTGGCGCAGGACATATCGGCGGCTCACTTTCTATCGCAGATTTGCTGGCAGTGCTCTATGGAAAACAGATGATTTATGATCCGAAGAATCCACAATGGGAAAAACGGGATCGATTAGTGCTCTCAAAAGGCCATGCGGGGCCTGCATGGTATAGTGCGTTATCGGCCGTGGGCTTCTTTCCGGAAGAATGGCTTTGGACATTGAATGAAGGCAGGACAAATTTGCCGTCCCATCCAGATCGTAAAAAAACACCTGGTGTTGATGCAACTACAGGTTCCTTGGGGCAAGGAACTTCGCTGGCAGCTGGGATTGCTACTGGATTGAAAATGCAGGGAAATGAGAGCTACGTTTATCTGATTGTCGGAGATGGCGAGTTGAACGAAGGGCAATGCTGGGAAGCATTTCAATACATTGCACATTTCAAATTGAATCACTGTATCGTAATTATTGATGAAAATAAAAAACAGTTAGATGGAACGACACAAGATATTCTAAATCCTTTTGATATCGCTGAAAAAATGCGAGCTTTTGGTTTTGCGACACAAAAAGTGAAAGGGAATGATCTTTCAGCGATCGATCAAGCAATTGAAAACGGTAAAAACATCGAAGATCAAGCGGTTTGTATTGTTTTAGATACAATTAAAGGTCAAGGCGTGAGATTTTTTGAAGAAATGACTGCTAACCATTCAGTGAAATTTGATAGTGAGGCAGTTCAAGAAGCCACAGACAAAGCCCTAGTAGAGTTAGGAAAGGGGCGTGCTTAATATGTTTACTTTGGCAGATAATCGTGAAATTGGAAAAGAATTACGGGCGACAGTCGTTGATGCATTGAAGGACGCGATGGCAGCTGATGAAAAGATCGTTGCGTTGGATGCCGACCTTGGCGGTGCCAGCAAGTGGACAGATCTCGCGAAAGACGCTCCTGATCGTTTTATTAATATAGGAATCGCAGAAGCCAATATGGTAGGAGTGGCAGCCGGCCTCAGTTTGACTGGCTACACACCATTCATTCACACCTTTGGACCATTTGCGACTCGACGTGTACTAGATCAAATCTATCTTTCTGGAGCTTATGGAGATAATACGATCAATATTTATGGTTCAGATCCTGGTTTTGCTGCAGGGCATAATGGCGGGACTCATACGACATGGGAGGATATCGCGCTATTACGGTCGATCCCAGAAGTAGTGATCTGCGATGCCGCTGATGAGGTACAGATGGATTGGATCATTAAAGAATTTGCGAAATTAAAAGGAGTCCACTATGTTCGAGGAACTCGAAAAGGAGTAAAAAATATTTATGCTTCGGATTCAACCTTTGAACTGGGTAAAGGAAATCTATTACGTACAGGTCAAGAGTATATGATCGTCGCTACTGGTCAGCTGGTATCTGAGGCATTAGAAGTTGCAGAAAGGCTGGAAGCAAGAGGCGTTTCAGTCGATGTGATAGATATGTTTACTATAAAACCTTTAGATAAAGAATTACTGCTGGAACGTCTTATCGGAAAGAAGGCCGTTATAACGATTGAAAATCATTCCATTACTGGTGGTTTAGGAAGTGCCGTTGCTGAAGTTTTGGCGGATAATGGATTAGCAGTACCATTGACGCGTATCGGTGTTGATGAACGCTTTGGTCAAGTAGGTACCCCAGACTTCCTGCAAGAAGAATTCGGATTAACGACTAAACAAATTTTGGAACAAATAAAAAGTTTATAAAGAGAACTCCCTCAGTTTAAAACTGGGGGAACTCTTTTTATTTTACGCGTCATTTATACTATACTGATTGTTGAGGTGACAGAAATGGAAATCACAGTCGATCAAGCAGTAAAAATGCTGCAGCAAAGTAAAAAAATTACCTTTCTGACGGGAGCTGGTGTTTCCACTCCTTCAGGGGTGCCGGATTATCGTTCATTGCAGGGTGTCTATCACGGTCTCGAAGCACCTGAATACCTATTGAGCAGCGAATGTTTGATTCGAGAACCAGAAAAATTTTATCAGTTTGTCAAACACTTATACCACGAGGAAGCGCGCCCGAACATTATTCATCAAGCAATCGCACAACTGGAAAATACAAAAGATATCTGGGTGATTTCGCAAAATATTGATGGTTTGCATGCGGCGGCGGGAAGTCGGCAGTTGGTGAGCTTTCATGGTTCCCTTTATGACTGTTATTGTCGAAAGTGTCAGCAATCTGTACCGTGGACAGAGTATTTGCAAAGCGATCACCACAAAGAATGTGGCGGACAAATTCGGCCAGGCATTGTTTTGTATGGCGAAGGTTTTGAAGAGACGGTTATCCAACAGGCGATTAAAGCAGTCGCAAATGCAGAACTTGTAGTGATTGTCGGAACGAGCTTCCAAGTTCATCCATTTTGTGATTTAATTTATGAAAAACCCAGAGATGCAAAAGTATTGGTTATCAATCAAACACCGATCTATTTAACGGGTGAATACAATTTTGTGCAAGCGAATGGGACTGAAGTCTTTGGAAAGGTGTAAGTCTGTTGGTTTTGCGAATTTCAAAGGACCAATTATTGAAATAATTGTATGAAAATCAATAGATTTATTTAATGTGAATTAGGAGGGGAATTTGTGGAGTTGACTGAAAAGGAAAAGATGATTGCCGGAAAATTGTATTTTGCTGGAGATCCGGAATTGTCAGCGGATCGAAAAGACGCGCGCGTGAAATTACGGGCAATCAATCAAGAAACAAATAAGAAAAAACGTGAAGCCTTTGTAAAGGATGCGTTTGGCGGGACTAAAAATCGGGTATATGTGGAGCCGACAATTTCCTTTGATTATGGCTACAACATTTTTGTAGGAGAGAATTTCTATTGCAATTTCCACAATGTCTTTTTGGATATTTGCCCGATCACCATCGGAGACAATTGCTTGTTTGGTCCGAATGTTCAATTATACACAGCAAGCCATCCGTTAGAACCAGGAAAACGCAATAGCGGACAAGAGTTTGGCAAGCCGATCACCATTGGTAATAATGTCTGGATCGGCGGGGCGTCGGTAGTGATACCAGGAGTAACATTAGGCGACAATGTCGTTGTTGCCGCTGGAGCGGTCGTGACGAAATCATTTCCTGATAATGTTGTGGTAGGCGGAAACCCTGCAAGGATCATTAAAACGATCGAAGAAGAAAGTGAAAAAGACAAACTTACTCAGGCTCGAGAAAAGATCGATCAAATTGATCAAGAGCTTGTCGGACTATTAGAAAGACGAATGTCAGCAGTCAGTGAAGTGACCGCGTATAAAGCGCAAACGAAGAAAGCTGTTTTGGACAGCAGTCGTGAAGAAAAAGTTTTGGAAAATGCCGCGAACTTGGTGAAAGATGAAAATTACCGTGAGACGATTGTTGAGACATTCAAGGATATTATGAAACAATCACGAAATTACCAAGAGGGGCGGTTGAAGCAGCATGATTGATGGCGATGGACGCAAAGCCGAGATTTTAGAAGCCTTGCAGCAGGCGGAAAAACCCATCAGTGCAACAAGTTTTGCTAAAAAATTTGGTGTGAGCCGTCAGATCGTAGTTGGCGATGTCGCGTTATTGCGAGCAGCGGGAGAGAATATCATCGCAACTGCACGCGGATATTTGCTAGAACGAGAATCAGAAAAACTAATCAGCAAGATCGCAGTACAGCATACACCTGATCAGACAGAAGAAGAATTGCATACGATTGTTGAGCATGGCGGAGAAGTGATCGATGTTATAGTAGAACATCCGTTGTATGGAGAATTAGTCGGAGGGTTACATCTTACGACGCAACAAGATGTGGATAATTTTATTAAAGAAGCAAACGGACAACAAGTGACTCTTTTATCTGAATTGACAGAGGGAATTCATCTGCACACGATCGCATATGGAACATTGGATGATCTGGCAAAAATCAAAGAGGCACTTTCACAAAAAGGGATCTTATATGAAGAAAAACACCATTCGTAGTGAATGGTGTTTCTGTTTATTCGATGACCAATACGCCGTCTTTCAAGTGTAGCGGGTTCTTTTCATCAATATGATCGTAAAACATGATGCCGTTAATATGATCGATCTCATGCTGTACAACAATGGCGTTATAATTCTTCAATCGAATCTTATGCTTTTCGCCTTCCGCATCGAAATAAGAAACTGTGATGCGAGCAGCACGAACCACATAGCCCGGCACTTCGCGATCAACTGACAAACAGCCTTCGCCTTCACCTAAACAGGCTTCTTGAACCGAGTGGCTTAAAATTTTCGGATTATACATTACAGTGCTGATCCCATTCTCTGGTTTTTCTGGATCGACACTAGGTACGTGGACCGCAATGATCCGTTTCGAGATATCTAATTGGGGAGCTGCTAAGCCGACACCGCCCCGTAGCTTTAATTCTTCTGCCTTCACAGGGTCTTGACTGTTTTTAAGAAATTGCAACATTTCTTTTCCAAGCTCCACATCTTCAGCAGTTGGAGGAATCGGGACTTCTTTGGCAACAGCCCGCAAGGTCGGATGGCCTTCCCGAATAATATCATCCATTGTGATCATTAAAAAATCTCCTCTCAAGACTGTATTTCATCACGTTAGTTTAACACAAAAAGTAAGTAAGGTAAAAAGACTGTTTTCACCCAAGCCATTCTTTAAAAAAATTGTAATGATTCTAAAAGTCGCTCTTAAATTGCTATACAGCTTGATTTTTTAGAACAAATAAAGTAAAGTGTTAGAGTGTGCACAGCACACCGCCTATCACTTGGTTGAGCGATTCACCAACGCTTTACTCAGTCGTAGGAAGAAAAAAGGAAGAGGTGAAAACCATGGCATTATCAAAAGAACGTAAAAACGAAATCATCAATGACTTTGCTCGCCATGAAGGAGATACTGGTTCTCCAGAAGTACAAATTGCTGTATTAACGGAAGAAATCAATCAACTAAATGAGCATGCACGTGTCCACAAAAAAGACCACCATTCATATCGCGGTCTAATGAAAAAAGTTGGTCATCGTCGTAACTTACTAGCTTACTTACGTAAGAATGAAGTACAACGTTACCGTGAATTAATCCAACGTCTAGGACTACGTCGTTAATTCGTACTACTATGAAAGTGAGGTTCCTAGGAATCTCACTTTTTTTGACAGTTAGGCTTTTCGGAGTAGTGAAAGTTTGAGTTCAAGAAATAGGTTTTATGCATTGTATTGAACAGGCAGTTTAGCCTAATGTTATGCGTACGAAAATCAACTGAATTTTTACGTTAGAAAAATTCATACAGGAGCAATGAGCTAGCAGCTCTAGTTGAGCTTACTCTAGTTCGCAAGGTTCGACTGTAATGAATTTAGCTGAGAAAATTCTGAGGCTAACTCAGTAAAAAATAAAAAACCTTTGATTGGCGTGTTGTTCACTCTACTAACCAAATGCAAGAAGCGAAGAACTTCGCTGTTTCCATTTGTTTAGTAGCGTCGCACTGGTCAAAGGGAAAAGGAGAAGTTATGTCAGAAAAACAAGTTTTTAAAACCACTTGGGGCGGGCGCCCTTTGCAAGTTGAAATCGGTCAACTTGCTAAACAAGCCAATGGCGCAGTTTTAGTTCGTTATGGGGATACAGTTGTATTAAGTGCAGCGGTTGCCTCTAAAGAAGCGAAGGATTTCGACTTTTTCCCGCTAACTATCAACTATGAAGAAAAAATGTATGCGGTAGGTAAAATACCTGGTGGATTTATCAAACGGGAAGGACGTCCAAGTACAGATGCCACCTTAACGGCTCGTTTGATCGACCGTCCGATTCGCCCGATGTTTGCTGATGGCTTCCGTAATGAAGTCCAAGTAACGAACTTCGTGATGAGTGTGGAACAAGATTGCTCACCAGCTATGGCAGCGATGTTTGGTTCTTCATTAGCATTAGCTATTTCAGATATTCCGTTTGACGGACCAATCGCAGGAGTCGATGTGGGTCGTGTAAATGGTGAATATGTATTGAATCCAACGGTTGAGCAACATGCAGAATCAGATATTGATTTGACTGTTGCTGGAACTAGTCAAGCGATCAATATGGTAGAATCTGGTGCTAAAGAAGTCTCTGAAGAAGATATGCTAGGCGCGTTACTATTCGGTTTTGACGCAATCAAAGAAATGGTTGCTTTCCAAGCGGAGATCGTAGCTGCAGTCGGCAAAGAAAAAATGGAAGTTTCTCTATTGCAGGTTGATCCTGAATTGAAAAAAGAAATTTTCGACGGCTATTATCAAACAATGAAAACAGCCGTGATGACTATGGATAAATTGGCACGTGAAGACGAGATCGAAAAAGTCAAAGAAACCGTCAAAGAAGTCTATGCTGAAAAATTTTCGGATCATGAAGAAGAAGCGCAATTAACTAAAGAAGTGAAACAAATCGCGGAAGATCTTGAAAAAGATGTGGTTCGGGAATTGATTACGATCGACAAGATTCGTCCTGATGGTCGTAAATTAGATGAAATTCGTCCATTGGATGCTGAAACGGGTATTTTGCCACGTGTTCATGGTTCAGGTCTATTCACACGTGGACAAACACAAGCATTATCTGCTTGTACTTTGGCACCATTAGGTGAGCACCAAATTATTGATGGATTAGGAACGGTTGAAAGCAAACGTTTCATCCATCATTACAACTTCCCGCAATTCTCTGTTGGTTCGACTGGACGTGCGGGTTCACCTGGTCGTCGTGAAATTGGTCATGGAGCATTAGGTGAGCGTGCCTTAGCTCAAATTATTCCAAGTGAAGAGGATTTCCCTTACACAATCCGTCTAGTAGCGGAAGTATTGGAATCGAACGGTTCTTCTTCTCAAGCAAGTATCTGTGCTGGTACTTTGGCATTGATGGATGCTGGTGTTCCAATTAAAGCGCCAGTTGCCGGAATCGCAATGGGATTAGTTTCTGATGGCGAAAACTATACGATCTTAACAGATATCCAAGGTCTAGAAGACCACCTTGGCGACATGGACTTTAAGGTTGCCGGAACAAAGGATGGAATCACTGCTTTACAAATGGATATCAAGATCCAAGGAATCACTGAACAAATTCTTTCTGAAGCCTTGGTTCAAGCGAAACAAGCACGGATGGAAATTTTAGAAGTCTTAACAGACACGATTGCTGCACCACGTGAAGAATTAAGCCCATATGCACCGAAGATTGAAATGATCCAAATCGATCCAGATAAGATCAAGACAGTTATCGGTAAAGGCGGCGATACGATCAATGGAATCATTGACGAAACTGGCGTGAAGATCGACATCGATCAAGATGGGAATGTCAGCATTGCTTCTTCTGATGCAGACATGATTAAGAAAGCAATCAAGATTATTGAAGAACTAACTAAAGAAGTTAAAGTTGGCGAAGTTTACTTAGGTAAAGTTGTTCGGATCGAAAAATTCGGTGCCTTCGTGAACTTGATCAAAGGCAAAGATGCGCTGGTTCATATTTCTCAACTTGCGAACGAACGTGTAAACAAAGTTGAAGATGTTGTAAAACTAGGCGATGAAGTGCTCGTTAAAGTTACAGAGATCGATCGTCAAGGTCGTGTGAATGCTTCTCGTAAAGCCTTATTGAAAGAAGAAGAAAGTAAAAAAGAAGAAAAATAATCAGTGTTTGATGATATTCTTTGACATTTCTTTCTAAAACCTTGATAATACGAATAAGTTTTAGGGGAGTAGCGACATAGAGACGTCTCTATGCTTTTAGATCAACAACTAGTGCTTAGCGCTGGTCTAAGAGGTAATTTGCAAGACCTAAACAATAGTGGAAGCTGTTGTTTAGGTCTTTTTTGCTAGTTCAGCTTTTCGCAGTTATTTAAAGTATAAGGACTATTCAGAGATTTTAACTAAACTTTAGTATAAGAAGTATAACTGAATAGTATGCGTGATGAGAATCAAAACAACTTCTTTCATTATTGAAAAAAGTTATTACATTGAAACGAATTAGCTGCGAGTTGTAATCCAAGTTTCAATAGATTTAGTGGAACCGTATGCGTACGAAAATGAAGTCCTCTACATTTACATTGAGCTAGCTATCAATTTGCTTAGTAGTTTCTAGAACACCTTAAAACTAAGCTTATCTAAAAATGAATGCTGATACAGTGGATAACTGTATATAGGAGAGTGTGAAATGGAAAAGAAGAAAGATCATATCAAAAAGCTTTCGGCAGCAGGATTACTGATCGCGATGGGGGTTGTTTACGGTGATATTGGAACAAGTCCATTGTATGTAATGAAAGCTATTTTGGAAGAAAACGGCGGATTAAGCACGGTCACGAAAGATTTTGTTCTCGGAGCAGTCTCGCTGGTTTTTTGGACCGTGATGCTTTTAACAACGGTCAAGTATGTGCTGATTGCTTTGAAGGCGGACAACCATGGTGAGGGAGGAATTTTCTCCTTGTATACCTTAGTTAGAAAAGGTGGAAAATATCTAATTGTGCCAGCAATGATTGGTGGTGCCGCATTGTTAGCTGACGGGGTGTTGACGCCGGCAGTGACAGTTACGACAGCGATCGAAGGATTAAGAGGGATTCCGGATTTTTATCAAAAATTCGGGAACAACCAGAATGTCATCGTGATCATTACTTTAGTGATTCTGCTCTTTCTGTTTTTAATTCAGCGATTTGGAACCGACTTTGTCGGAAAAGCTTTTGGACCAATCATGTTTCTATGGTTCACTTTTTTAGGATTAATGGGTTTACTGAACATACCTTATGATTTTAGTGTGATTAAAGCATTGAATCCTTATTATGCGGTCCACTTATTATTTAATCCTGATAATAAAATGGGCATTTTCATTTTAGGAAGTATTTTCTTGGCGACAACAGGGGCGGAAGCTTTGTACTCTGACATGGGGCATGTGGGTAAGAAAAACATTCATATTAGCTGGCCTTACGTGTTGCTTTGTTTAATGTTGAATTATGCCGGACAGGCTGCATGGATTTTACATGTTAAAGGAAACACTTCGATCGAAGCGATTGAAAATTTGAATCCTTTTTTCCAAATATTACCGGATGGCTGGATGGTTTTTGGTGTCGTCTTTGCGACGATCGCTGCGGTTATTGCTTCGCAAGCATTAATTTCAGGATCGTTCACATTGGTTTCTGAAGCGATTAAATTAAAATTACTGCCAAGAATGCGTATTATTTATCCTGGTAAAAGCATTGGACAAATGTATATTCCGGCAATCAATCTAATTTTGTGGGCAGCTTGTTCGTTGATCGTTCTGACTTTCCGCACATCTAGTCATATGGAAGCGGCGTATGGTTTGTCGATCACTGTTACCATGTTGATGACAACTTTCTTGTTGTATCATTATTTACTTCAGAAGGGAACCTCCCGCTTTTTAGCGACGTTGATGTTAGTTTTCTTTGGTATGTTAGAAGGGTTTTTCTTTATTTCGAGTGTTACCAAGTTTTTCCATGGCGGTTTTGTGGCGGTGGCGATGGCGCTGATGATATTGAGTGTGATGTATATCTGGTATCGCAGTAATCGTGTCCAAGAAAATACAAGTCAAGATGTGAATTTCAAGGATTATCTCCCGCAACTACAAGAATTACACGAAGACGATAAGATTCCCTATTATCAGACGAATGTTGTTTTTCTAGTTCCGCGTTTAGAGGGGGATACGATTCCGCAACAATTTATCTATTCGATTTTGGATAAACGATTGAAGCGGGCAAAAGTATATTGGTTCGTAAATGTAGAAGTAACAGATGAACCTTATACAGAAGAATACAGTATTGATATGATGGGAGCAAACTTTATTGTGAAGGTAAAACTTTATCTAGGTTTTCGCATTTCTCAAGACGTCAATGTTTATTTGCGCCAAATTATTCATGATTTGATGAAGCAAGGGCGTTTGCCAAAACAGCCGCAACATTATTCATTGACTCCAGGACGCCAAGTCGGAGATTTTCGCTTTGTGATGATTCAAGAGGTGTTGTCGAATATGACGAAGCTGGATAAATGGGATCGTCAAGTGATGCAAGCAAGACTTGCCATCAAGCACCATACAGTTACTCCAGAACGTTGGTTTGGAATCGAGTATAGTGAAATCACCTATGAGACAGTTCCGCTAATCGTGGGTGAAACGAGAAAAACGTGGCTTAAAGAACGTAAAATATAATTTCAGTTCTTGTTTTTACAAACTTCCATTCAAAAATTTTATACAGATGAAGAACTTTTGGCTCGAATAAATGCCAAAAGTTCTTTTCTTTTTATTTGAAATAAGTTAAATTAAGATTAAAAAAGAGTGAAGGTGAGGGTTGCAAGATGGAAATGACGATTTCGGGATTGCGAGAAAAACTATGTGAGGCAGATGATGGTCAATTAAGGGCGTTGATTTGTGAGCTGTACAAACATTCGGAGGTTGCCCAACAGATTGTTGATTCGCGTTTTTTAGGCGATGATTATGGGATGCGAGTCGCGAAAAAGACCAATCAAAAATTGGAACAAGCTTTTTTTCCCCACGGAAAGATCGACCGCTCTTTGGTACAAGCGAAAGAATTATTGCGTAAATTTCGCAAAAGTTGTCAAAATCAACGGGCATTAATTGATGTAGAATTATATTTCGTTGAATGCGGATTGGATTTTGTAGGTGTTTTTGGCGAGTCTGATGAAGAAATTAGAGAACTGTTGATTACAAACTATGCTTCAGCGGTGGCGCGTATCATGGAGGATGATTCGCAAATTTATTTCCATATCTATTTCGCAAGATGCAACCAAATCATCGACGTCGCAAAAGAATTCACGACAGAATTTTCCCAGGATATGTTAGATGTATATTACCAACTAGCAAAAGAGTGAGGCTAAATTAAGCCTCACTCTTTATTTGTAGCTGTGATTGTTGTTCCTGATCCTTTTTTTTCAAATACCGCATTGCTTTGAAATACGAAGTCAGCAGGACAGCGGTTGATCCGATCCAAGCCAATGGTGATGCAAAAGCGGCCCCGATAAAACCAAAAGCATGTGTCAAAATAATGGCGGCGAATGAACGCATGACTAATTCCATAATCCCGGCGATTGTCGGGATTTTTGCTTGTCCTAACCCTTGCAAGGTATAACGCAAAATGAATAAAATTGCTAAGATCCAATACAAGGAACCATTGATGTTGAAGTAGATTTGTGCCAGTTCAAAAACGCGTGTTTCACTGCGGCTTACGAAGAGAGCGACGAAATACTGGCCGCATGTGATGACTAGAATTCCTGCGAAGATACTGAAAGCTCCGCTCATCAGTAGACACTGTTTTACACCCTGCAAAATTCGGCCGTATTCCTTCGCGCCTAGGTTTTGAGCAGTAAAGGTCGCCATGGTGATACCGAAAGACATCATTGGTAAAATAGCGAGTTGATCAATACGGTTCGCAGTAGTTTGTGCTGCTACGACATCCGTTCCTAATGTATTTAGCGCGGATTGTAAAATTACGGCACCGATTGCAATAATCGATGATTGGAACCCCATTGGCAGAGCGGCATTCAAGTGGATACGAAAATCTGCTTTATCAAAAGAAAAGTGCTTACGGCTAATCTGTAGCAAGGGAATCTTTCTTCGAATGAACCAGATGCACATTAAACTAGCAGCGATTTGGGCAATCACGGTCGCAAAACCAGCTCCTGCAACGCCCATATGGAAATAAATAATAAAAACTAAATCCAGAACAACATTGATTACGACCGCAAAAGCCAAGAAGAGCGGTGTGCGGCTATCACCTAAGGCCCGAACCATGTTGGATAATAAATTAAAGCTCATTGAAGCAAAAATTCCGCCCAGTATTACTGAAATGAATTCTTGTGCTTGATTCAATAGTTCTGGCGGTGTTTGCATCAAAAGTAGCAATGGCCGCAAGAATATCAGGCTTAGTGCAGTTAAGACGATCGTTACACCCAGACTGATAATGATCGAGGTCGCAAAGCTTTTTCGAACACCTTGCGCATCTTGAGCGCCAAATCGTTGTGCAGTAATAATAGATAACCCTGCAGTTAAACCTTGTGCAAACCCAATAATCAAAAAGCTTACACTACTGGTAGCGCCCACTGCAGCTAATGCGTCTTTTCCTAATGTTTGCCCCACGACTACCATATCGACCATGCTATAAAATTGCTGAAAAACATTTCCTACAAACAAAGGCAAGGCAAATAGGATAATCAACTTTGCCGGATTCCCATGAGTTAACTCTTTCATCTTTTTCCCGCTTTCTAATAAAATTTTCTGATTGATAGTAACACAATAATTTCTGAAAGCAAGAGTATCGCGTAAAAAAGTTAAAAAAAGACAACCCTTAAGAGGTTGTCTCGTAAATTAACGTTGGCGAATCTCATTTGGTAGTAGAATCGTTTGACGGTTTCCATCATCATAGGCATAGACTTCTTGTGGGAAATCATAAGAAAAACCAAACGGTAAATCAATGCCCATTTCAACTTCACTGCCTTCTTGTGAGAAATGCATCGTAACGCGCCCATCATTGTTGATCAAATCAAAACTCAGGATATTGTCTAATGGGATCAAGCCCTTTAAATCTAAGTCAATGATATACCAGATACTATCAATCAGCTCGCCAGGCAAGCTGGATACCACACCGACAGAGGCATAACGACTTTTTTTCGAATCAAATGTTTCAACCATAGATTTTTCCTCCTTTAGTTGGAATCACTTACTTAAAGTACAAATTAGCTTTGTAGTGCCTTATTGTAAATCTTTTTACTTAAAAAGACCACTTATTGTACTTGGTATATAAGAAAAACTAAAAAATGGAAAGAAAAGCTAACGTGTGACTCTTTCAGATAAATAAAAATGAGACATACCGAAGGAACTCCGGTATGTCTCACTAAAGAATTATTCTTCGGTTGATTCGCCGATGACTTCTGGTTCAGCACCTTCAGAAACTTCGCTTTCTTCAGGAAGTTCTTGTGCTTCTTGAATAGCAGCGATTTGTTCTTCAGCATCTGTAACGATTGTGTAGTCAGCATTTTTAGGCAGATCACCAATTGAAAGTGATTGGCCGATTTCTAATTCAGAGATATATACATCGATACCTTCTGGTAATTTTTCTGGTGTTGCAGAAACAGTTACTGTATAAAGTGTTTGAGTTAACACACCGCCAGCTTTCACACCAACAGACTCACCAACTAAGTTGATTTCTGTTTCAGCTTCGGTTTCTTCTGACAAGTTTACAGATACTAATTCTACGTGAGTTAAGTGATGAGTAAAGGTGTCCATTTGTGAATCGCGCAATAATGTATTCACTTTTTTTCCGCCGATTTCGATAGCAAAAACAGTGTTTGCACCATTTTCACGTAACAATTTCGAAAATTCACGTTCGTCGAATGAGATTGGTGTACTTTCAATCTTATACCCATTAACGATTGCTGGGATTTTTCCTTCGTGACGTAGCTGGTTGCGAATGGAACGGGGACGAGTTGCTCTTTCTTCTACTTTTAATGATACTGCCATAACCAAATTCCTCCTTAAAATGTGACTGTCTGTGGTTAAGCAGACAGATTTTATTTAAGTGACGGGTTATTCTCAGCACAATGGCTTTGCGAAAAAACGCAAAAAGACAGTTATTTACACAACTGTCCAAAAAAGTCTAAGTTCAACTTTCTCTACCAGGTCATAACGCTGTGTATGAGAAACCTTTGACACCGAAGCGTCGATTCACTTAATCATACGAATCTCTGACTCGTATAATTAAATTCTAGGGCTCATCTAATCAAAATGCAAGTATAAACTCTTTTCTGCTTTTAAAGAGGAAGACGGTTAATCACCAGAAATGCTTCAGGTTAGAGGTGTTTACAGTGGTTAAGTATTTATTAAATAGTTTTTTAGCGAATAGTAATTTGATAATTAAAATAGACAGCATAAGAAGGCTAAGCCGAAGGGTTTTGTCTTTTTTTAAAATTCGGTATAATGAGTCCGATAGATTTAAAGGAGCCTCAAGATGCGGTTAGACAAAGTAATTGAACAAAATTTACGGACTACACGAAAAGAAATGAAGCGTTTGTTTCTTATGAAAAAAGTTCGGATTGACGATATAGTCGAAATGAACCAGCAGCGTAATGTTGATAGTAACCTGCACAATATTCAAGTAGATGGACAGATAGTACAAACCAATCATGTATACTATTTATTAAATAAGCCTGCAGGAGTTGTAACGGCTAAAAAAGATTTGAAGTTTAAAACGGCGACGGAGCTTGTAGCTGAGGCTGAACGGCCTGCTGAATTATATCCAGTTGGTCGTTTAGATCGTGATACGACAGGGTTATTACTTTTGACTGACAATGGACAATTGGGTTATGATCTTTTGCAGCCACGAGCTGAAGTGTCAAAGAAATACTATGCAGTAGTCAATGAAGCAGTAACAATGGATGACGTGGCAGCTTTTAAAGAAGGCATTACTTTTCATGGCGGAGTACGTTGCCAATCAGCGCAGCTGGAAATTCTAAGCTCTGAAGCAGAGAATTCGGAAGTTTTATTGACAATTAAAGAGGGAAAGTTTCATCAAGTCAAAAAAATGTTTTTGGCTTGCGGTAAAAAGGTAACAAAGTTAACCCGTCTTACAATGGGGCCGTTAGTGTTACCAGAAGATTTAACAGCAGGAGCCTATCGCTCACTGACTATTACTGAACTCCAACAATTAAAAAAATATTTTAGATAGAAGGTTTGAAAATGGGATACGAAACAGTTTTATTTGATATTGATGATACTTTACTGGATTTTAAAGCAGCAGAAGAACAAGCTCTGAGCTGGTTGTTTCAAGATATGGGAGTAGAACCCTCCTTGGAAGTAAAAAACCATTATAAAAAAATGAATCAAGGGTTTTGGCGCGATCATGAAGCAGGATTGCTGTCGCGCCAAGAACTGTTAAATAATCGCTTTCGGTTGTTTTTTGAAGAATATGAGCGAGAAGTTGATGGGCCAGAAACAGAAGCACGCTATCGTCATTATTTGAATCAGGGGCATCAGTTGATCTCACATAGTTTAGAGGTAGTAGAAAATCTAAGTCAAAAAAAAGAACTTTATGTGGTTACTAACGGAGTTTCCGCAACGCAGCATCAACGTCTGACGAAATCGGGGTTGGCTCCTTATTTCAAAAAATTCTTTATTTCTGAAGAAATGGGTGTTCACAAACCGATGAAAGAATTCTTTGATATTGTCTTCGCAGAGATTCCGCGTTTGGACAAAGAAAAGACCGTGATCATCGGTGATTCTTTGACTTCGGATATCAAGGGAGGCCAAATTGCCGGCATCGATACAATCTGGATGAATCCGCAAGAAAAGGAATCAAAGGAAATCAAACCAACATTTCAGATCAAAGAATTAACCGACCTCTATCAGATTTTAGAAGAATTTTAAGTTTTTGATAGTAATTTGACGATGTTTCGCTATAATAGGACTAATGAAAAACGAAAGAGGTTTTGGTTGCATGAAAAACAAGCCGATCATTATTGGTGTAACGGGCGGTTCAGGAAGTGGAAAAACGAGTGTCAGCCGCGCGATCTACAATCGGTTTCCTGATCATTCAATTATGATGTTGGAGCACGATTCTTATTATAAAGACCAAAGCGGTATCAGCTTTGAAGAACGGTTGGAAACAAATTATGATCATCCGTTTGCGTTTGACACAGATTTACTGATCGAGCATTTAAAAGAGTTAACAAAATACCAATCGGTAGAAGTACCGATTTATGATTATGTGAAGCATACGCGCAGCGAAGAGGTCTATGTGCAAGAACCGAAAGAGGTTATCATTTTAGAAGGTATCTTGATCTTAGAGGATGAACGGTTACGCGATTTGATGGACATAAAAATTTATGTGGACACTGATGACGATATTCGGATCATTCGTCGCATCAAACGTGATATGAATGAGCGTGGCCGCACCTTAGAGTCAGTCATTGATCAATACTTGACGGTAGTCAAACCGATGTATCATCAATTTATTGAACCGACGAAGCGTTACGCAGATATTATCGTGCCAGAAGGCGGCGAAAATCATGTAGCAATTGATTTGATTGCGACTAAAGTAGCAAGTTTTTTGAATCATGAATAAAAAGAGCAAGACAGAGAATTTTCTGTCTTGCTCTCAGACTGTAGACAAAGTCCACTTTATGGATGCTGTCTACAGTCTTTTCTTTTATAATAGATTTATGAAACCGAATACAAGGAGTGGTATTTATGATGTCTAAAAAAAATACGAACGGCAGAAATCAATTCGCGATGCTCACGATTGATGACCTGGTCCCTCAAGACCACCTCGTTCGAAAGATTGACGCCTCGCTTGATTTTGAATTTATTTATCCAATCGTCGAAGCCACTTACTCCGATTTAGGTAGGCCAAGTATTGATCCGGTGATTCTGATCAAATTAGTGTTTATCCAATATTTATTCGGCATCCGTTCCATGCGACAAACCATCAAGGAAGTCGACACCAATGTCGCTTATCGCTGGTTTTTAGGTTATTCTTTCGAAGAGAAAATCCCCCATTTTTCAACCTTTGGAAAAAATTACGTACGCCGGTTTAGAGAAACGACACTGTTTGAGGATATTTTTGCTTATATTTTGGAACAAGCAATTAAAGCCGGTTTTGTAACAGAAGATAATTTGTATCTTGATTCGACTCACATCAAAGCCAATGCCAATAAACATAGGTTTACGAAAGAAATGACGCATGATGAAGCGAAAGCCTATCAGGATGAACTAGAAGATGAAATCAATCGCCAACGAATCGAAGCCGGAAAACGCCCTTTTACTTTGGACTTAGAAAAGGAAGTGAAGCTGAAAGAAAGAAAAATAAGTAAGGCTGACCCGGAAAGCGGCTACTACGTCAAAGGCGAACGAGAAAAACAATTTGCTTATTCTGCCCATACCTCATGCGACGACAACGGATTTGTTCTCAGCACAATCGTGACTCCAGGAAATATTCATGACAGTCAAGTCGCGTTTCAACTCGTCAAACAATCGAAGAGACTTTTTCCAGAAATCAAACGAGTGGTTGCGGATGCCGGCTATAAGACACCAAAGTTTGTTCACTTTTTGACTCATTTGAACCTTCGGCCTTGTTTGCCTTATTCAAGGTCCAAAGGGAAAAAGGACCTGTTATTAAAAAATAAGTTTCTCTACGACGAGTATTTTGATTGTTATATTTGTCCGCAGGATCAAATGCTCAATTTTTCAACGGTTACTCGAGAAGGCTACCGAGAATACAAATCTAATCCAAAAGAATGTGTCCACTGTCCTTTACTAAAACAATGTACCAAAAGTAAGAATCATCAACGAGTCATCACAAGACATGTTTGGGGAGCTTTGATGGATGAGATAGAGCATCTTCGTCTGACAGACTTGAATAAAGCCATTTACAGAAAACGAAAAGAAACGATTGAACGAATATTTGCGGATGCAAAAGAAAAGCATGGAATGCGTTGGACCAAGTATCGAGGCTTGGAAAAAGTTGCGACGCATACGATGCTAGTGTTTGCTGCAATGAATTTAAAGAAATTGGCCACTTGGTTATGGAAAGGCAAAGAGCCTTTATTTTTTTGTTCTGAATTTCGTAAGAAATCAGATAAAAAGACGGCCTAAACTCAAATCAAGAGTTTGGGACGTCTTTTGTCTACAGTCTGAGAGCAAGACAGAGAATTTTCTGTCTTGCTCTTTTTAACAATTATTGATGCGGCCGAGAAGACTCGAACTTCCACGGTATTGCTACCACTAGCGCCTGAAGCTAGCGCGTCTGCCAATTCCGCCACGACCACAAAAAAACTACTTATTCATTTTAGCACAAAATAATAATTGTGGCAGTGTTGATGCTGCAGAATAGCATAAAAAAATCCCGGCTCAAAGCTGAGCCGGGAAATATTTTATAAGTAGTATTTTTTAGCGACGGTTAAGTCATCGTTCAAGTCGTAAACTAGTGGTTGACCTGTTGGGATTTCTAAGTCCATGATATCTTCATCAGAAATACCTTCGATGTGTTTAGCTAATGCACGTAGAGAATTACCATGTGCAGCTACTAAAACAGTTTTTCCGTCTTTCAAAGCAGGAGCGATTTCGTCTTGCCAGAAAGGTAATGCACGTTCTAAAGTAACTTTTAAGTTTTCGCCGCCAGGGATATCGCGTGGGTCTAGCATTGCATAACGACGATCTTGAGCTGCTGAACCTTCGTCAGTTGCTTCCATTAATGGAGGCAATACGTCGTATGAACGGCGCCAGATATGAACTTGTTCATCACCATATTTTTCAGCGGTTTCTTTTTTGTTCAATCCTTGCAATTTACCATAATGACGTTCATTTAAACGCCAAGATTTAATAGTAGGTACCCAAAGTTGATCAGAGTATTCTAAGATAAAGTCACAAGTTTTGATTGCACGAGTCAAAACAGATGTGTAAGCAACATCAAATTCAATTCCTGCTTCTTTAATTTTACGGCCGCCTTCTTTTGCTTCTTCGACACCTTCTGGAGCCAAATCAACGTCTGCCCAGCCTGTAAATTGGTTCAATTTGTTCCATTCACTCAAGCCGTGACGAGAAAAAACTAATTTTGGCATATCATTCTCTCCTTTTGAAATTTCTGAAATTTTCAATTCCTGATTCATTGTACAATGTTTCTGCCGGGATTTCCATTAAATTGAGCGTGTTTTTTATCCATTCACGTGCTTTAAAGGGAATTTTATGAAATTATTTTGCAGGAACCTCTAAGGTTTTTGGTCCTTCAGAAGTACCAACGATGACACGCGAAATCATATCGATGAACAGTCCGTGTTCAACCACGCCAACACAAGCATCTAATTCTGCAGCCAATGTGTGGGGATCTTCAATCACCTCTAAATGCAGGTCAATAATGTAATGACCGCCATCTGTTGTTAAAAGTTCGTTGGCTTCGTTCATGCGCCAAGTTGGGTTATAACCTTTGGATTCAAAAAGACGAAAGACATTATGGCTGCCAAAAGGAACAACCTCAACGGGCAAAGGGAATTTGCCTAGTTTGTTGACCATCTTGCTTTCATCTACGATCCAAATACAGTCTTTTGAATAAGTTGCGACAACTTTTTCAAAAAGCAGAGCTGCGCCGCCGCCTTTAATTCCCTGAAAGTCATCACTAATTTCATCTGCACCATCAATCGTGAGGTCCACTGATTCTACTTCATCAATCGCTTTTAACGGAATGCCTAACTCTTTTGCTTGTTCTTCTGTTTTAGAAGAAGTGACGACACCCGTGATATCCAGACCTTCTTCATTCACCCGACGACCTAATTCCTTCACTAAATAATAGGCTGTTGATCCAGTCCCCAATCCAACGACCATTCCATCTTTGACAAATTTTGCTGCTTCGATCCCAACTAACTCTTTCAAATTCATTGAAAAATCCCACCTTCTGCTAAGTTACGTTCATTGTAATCGCAAAAAAAGAAAAAAGATAGACCTTTCAGTAAAAAAGACCAAAAAAATGAAGGCGTTTTATAAAGTGCTATTTCAGCAATCTAAAGAGGAGAATGACGGAGTAAAATGATTTTTTTTTGAGAATAAATCAAAAATTTAATCAAAAAAGAAAAGATGAAAAAAACTCTAGATAGTTTGTTGACACCTAAAATCAATCATGGTATGCTATCAAAGGTGCTTTGTGAACAGGTCTCTCGAATGGGACGTGCTGACTGTGTCGAAGTACACTTGATAGAGAATGCAGGAATGCATTATTTTTTATCGCTGAAAAAGAACCACCAGGATGTGTGGTACTAGAAAGCGAATCGAGGAAGGAGGAAACAAGGAATGCCTACAATTAATCAATTAGTACGTAAACCTCGTAAATCAAAGGTGGAAAAATCAAATTCACCAGCATTGAACAAAGGATATAACAGCTTTAAAAAAGCTCAAACAAACGTGAACTCACCACAAAAACGTGGAGTTTGTACACGTGTGGGGACTATGACACCTAAGAAACCCAACTCAGCATTGCGTAAATATGCTCGTGTTCGTTTGTCAAACTTGATCGAAGTAACAGCTTATATTCCAGGTATCGGCCATAACCTACAAGAACACAGTGTTGTTCTATTACGTGGTGGTCGTGTAAAAGACTTACCAGGGGTACGTTACCATATCGTTCGTGGCGCGCTAGATACTGCCGGCGTTAACGATCGTAAACAAAGCCGTTCTAAATACGGTACTAAAAAACCTAAAGCTTAATCAAACGAATAGATAGACATATTTTCGGAAGGAGGAGTTACGTATGACTCGTAAAGGAATTACAGCGAAACGTGAAGTTTTGCCAGATCCTATGTATAACTCTAAGCTAGTAACTCGTTTAATCAACCGTATTATGGTTGACGGCAAACGTGGTACTGCTTCAAATATTGTATACAACGCTTTTAGCACAATCAAAGAATCAACAGGGAATGACCCATTAGAAGTTTTTGAACAAGCAATGGAAAACATCATGCCTGTACTAGAAGTTAAAGCTCGCCGTGTTGGGGGTTCTAACTATCAAGTACCCGTTGAAGTACGTCCAGAACGTCGTACTACTTTAGGGTTGCGTTGGGTTGTTAACTTCGCGCGTTTACGCGGCGAACATACAATGGAAGAACGCTTAGCGAAAGAAATCATGGATGCTGCTAACAATACTGGTGCTTCTGTGAAAAAACGCGAAGATACACACAAAATGGCGGAAGCCAACCGTGCATTTGCTCATTATCGTTGGTAGGATTTTTTCTGCTGACGAAGGTCAACAGAAGTCTGGCCAAACAATGTTAATTTAAATTAAGAGAGGAGCAAACAAAGAAATGGCAAGAGAATTTTCTCTAGACAATACTCGTAATATCGGGATCATGGCTCACGTTGACGCTGGTAAAACAACAACAACAGAGCGTGTCCTATACTACACTGGTAAAATCCATAAAATTGGAGAAACCCACGAAGGCGCTTCTCAAATGGACTGGATGGAACAAGAACAAGAACGTGGTATCACGATCACTTCTGCCGCTACTACAGCGCAATGGAAAGGACACCGCGTAAACATCATCGATACACCAGGGCACGTGGACTTCACAATCGAAGTTCAGCGTTCATTACGTGTACTTGACGGTGCAGTAACTGTGTTGGACTCACAATCAGGTGTAGAACCGCAAACAGAAACTGTTTGGCGTCAAGCAACAGAATACGGCGTTCCGCGTATCGTATTCTGTAACAAAATGGACAAAATCGGTGCGGACTTCCTTTACTCAGTAAGCACTTTACATGATCGTTTACAAGCGAATGCTCATCCGATCCAATTACCAATTGGTGCGGAAGATGATTTCACTGGAATCATTGACTTAGTCAAAATGAAAGCTGAAATCTATACAAACGATTTAGGTACGGAAATTCAAGAAACTGAAATTCCTGCTGACTATCAAGAATTAGCTGAAGAATGGCGTGAAAAATTAGTTGAAGCGGTTGCTGATACTGATGAAGACCTAATGATGAAATTCTTGGAAGGTGAAGAAATCACTGAAGAAGAATTGAAAGCAGGTATCCGTAACGCAACTCTAGCAGTAGACTTCTACCCAGTACTATGTGGTTCAGCCTTCAAGAATAAAGGTGTGCAATTGATGTTGGATGCAGTCATTGACTATCTTCCAGCGCCAACTGATGTGCCTGCAATCAAAGGTTTCGACCCTAAAACTGATGAAGAAACCGAACGTCCAGCTGACGATTCAGCACCATTCTCATCTCTAGCGTTTAAAGTAATGACTGACCCATTTGTAGGTCGTCTAACTTTCTTCCGTGTCTACTCAGGTGTGTTAAACTCTGGTTCATACGTATTGAATGCTTCTAAAGGCAAACGTGAACGTATCGGTCGTATTCTGCAAATGCATGCGAATACTCGTAAAGAGATCGAAACAGTTTATTCAGGTGATATCGCAGCAGCTGTTGGATTGAAAGATACAACAACTGGTGATACCCTTTGTGATGAAAAATCACCAGTAATCTTAGAATCAATTGAATTCCCTGATCCAGTTATCGAAGTTGCTGTTGAACCTAAATCAAAAGCTGACCAAGATAAAATGGGTGTCGCTCTACAAAAACTTGCTGAAGAAGATCCGTCATTCCGCGTTGAAACAAACGTTGAAACTGGCGAAACTGTTATCGCTGGTATGGGTGAACTTCACTTAGACGTTTTAGTTGACCGTATGCGTCGCGAATTTAAAGTTGATGCAAACGTTGGTGCGCCTCAAGTATCTTATCGTGAAACATTCCGTGCTTCAACAAATGCAGAAGGTAAGTTTGTACGTCAGTCTGGTGGTAAAGGTCAATACGGTCACGTATGGATCGAATTTACACCAAACGAAGAAGGTGCCGGCTTCGAATTCGAAAATGCGATTGTCGGTGGTGTAGTTCCTCGTGAATACATCCCAGCAGTAGAAAAAGGTTTGTCAGATGCAATGGCAAACGGTGTATTAGCTGGTTATCCATTAGTTGACATCAAAGCTAAGCTTTACGATGGTTCATACCATGATGTCGATTCAAATGAAACGGCCTTCCGTGTAGCTGCGTCTATGGCGCTGCGTGCTGCTGCGAAGAAAGCTAGTCCATCAATCCTTGAACCAATGATGAAAGTTACGATTACTGTTCCAGAAGATTACTTAGGTGATGTTATGGGTCACGTAACTGCGCGTCGTGGTCGTGTTGAAGGTATGGAAGCACATGGTAACGCACAAATCGTTAACGCAATCGTGCCGTTAGCTGAAATGTTCGGTTACGCAACAACGCTTCGTTCTTCTACTCAAGGACGTGGTACATTCATGATGGTCTTTGACCACTATGAAGATGTACCGAAATCAGTTCAAGAAGAAATCATTAAGAAAAATGGCGGCAAAGCTGACTAATTCTTAAAAGTCAATTGAATTTTGATTGAATTCTATTAAAGAACTGTATTTTTAAAGGTATTTCATGTAATATTATTAACTGATGATATGGGCTCGTGCTACAAATTGTAGTACGTACCTATCAAAAAAATTAATCTCATTTATTAGGAGGAACATTTTAAATGGCTAAAGAAAAATTTGACCGTTCAAAACCCCATGTTAACATTGGTACTATCGGACACGTTGACCATGGTAAAACAACTTTAACTGCTGCAATTACAACAGTACTTGCTAAACAAGGCGGAGCAGAAGCAATGGATTATGCTTCAATCGATGGTGCACCTGAAGAACGCGAACGCGGAATCACAATCAATACTTCACACGTTGAGTATGAAACTGAAAACCGTCACTATGCTCACGTTGACTGCCCAGGACACGCGGACTACGTTAAAAACATGATCACTGGTGCTGCACAAATGGATGGAGCTATCTTAGTAGTATCTGCTGCTGATGGCCCTATGCCTCAAACACGTGAACACATCTTGTTATCTCGTAATGTTGGTGTTCCTTACATCGTTGTATTCTTAAACAAAATGGATATGGTTGACGATGAAGAATTACTAGAATTAGTTGAAATGGAAGTTCGTGACTTATTGTCAGAATACGACTTCCCAGGCGACGACACTCCAGTTATCGCTGGTTCAGCTTTGAAAGCTTTAGAAGGCGACGCTTCATACGAAGAAAAAATCTTAGAATTAATGGCTGCTGTTGACGAATATATCCCAACACCAGTTCGTGATACTGACAAACCATTCATGATGCCAGTGGAAGATGTATTCTCAATCACTGGACGTGGTACTGTTGCAACTGGTCGTGTTGAACGTGGACAAGTTCGCGTTGGTGACGAAGTTGAAATCGTAGGTATCGCTGAAGCTACAGCTAAAACAACTGTAACAGGTGTTGAAATGTTCCGTAAATTGTTAGACTACGCTGAAGCTGGCGATAACATTGGTGCATTATTACGTGGTGTTGCACGTGAAGACATCCAACGTGGACAAGTATTGGCTAAAACTGGTTCAATCACTCCACATACAAAATTCTCTGCAGAAGTTTACGTTTTAACTAAAGAAGAAGGTGGACGTCATACTCCATTCTTCACTAACTACCGTCCTCAGTTCTACTTCCGTACAACTGACGTAACTGGTGTAGTTGATCTACCAGAAGGTACTGAAATGGTAATGCCTGGTGATAACGTAACTATGGAAGTTGAATTAATCCACCCAATCGCTATCGAAGACGGAACTCGTTTCTCTATTCGTGAAGGCGGACGTACTGTTGGTTCAGGCGTTGTAACTACAATCAAAGCTTAATTAAGCTTACATTTTATTTTTATGCTCGGACGTAAAGAGTCGCCGATTTTTCGGCGACTCTTTTTTGATCTTTTTACTCAGCAAGAATTATAGTTTAGACTGTAAAAAATCTGCAAAGATAAAAAAATAATTTATAATTCATCGGCGGTGGGTGTGTTATAGGGTTGCAAGAATCCAATAGACCATCGAACACGAAAGATAAAAATGATCTTATATAGATAGAAGGAAAAATAATCGATACAAATTTCAGGTGTTTTCAGAAAATTAAATAGAAAATCTAAATTCGCTTAGAAAATCCTTGCAATCATTGGTTCCGTATTATATAATCATAAAGGTGCTGTTTACAGGAGTGTGAATATCACTGGGGGGTTCATATAAGAATCCACCGGCTTTGAAACGAGAGGTTGCGACACGCCCGGACGCTTTGCCACGAACGAGCGTGACGGAGATTTTCGTGGAGCTATGTCTACTTTTAAAATAGGCGAAGGAGGGAACAAGATGGCAAAACAAAAAATTCGTATCCGTTTAAAAGCGTATGAACATGGTATTTTAGATCAATCAGCGGATAAAATCGTAGAAACTGCAAAAAGAACTGGAGCTAGCGTGTCTGGTCCAATTCCATTACCAACTGAACGCAGCCTTTACACTGTAATCCGTGCGACTCATAAATACAAAGATTCGCGCGAACAATTCGAAATGCGTACTCACAAACGTCTGATCGACATTGTGAACCCAACACCGAAGACAGTTGATGCTTTAATGAAGCTTGACTTACCATCAGGTGTGAATATTGAAATCAAACTATAATAAGAAGATGGAGGTGTAATCATGACCAAAGGAATCTTAGGGAAAAAAGTGGGAATGACTCAAATCTTCACAGAATCTGGTGAATTAATTCCAGTTACTGTTATCGAAGCTACTCCAAACGTTGTTTTACAAGTGAAAACAATGGAAAACGATGGTTACGAAGCAGTTCAATTAGGTTACCAAGATATGCGTGAAGTTTTGTCTAACAAACCTGCGAAAGGTCATGTTGCAAAAGCAAACACGGCTCCTAAGCGCTTCATTCGAGAATTCAAAGATGTTGAGCTAGGAGACTATGAAGTAGGTAAAGAAGTGAAAGTTGATACTTTCCAAGCTGGAGACATCATTGATGTTACCGGAACGACTAAAGGTAAAGGATTCCAAGGCGTTATCAAACGTCACGGACAAAGCCGCGGCCCAATGGCTCACGGTTCTCGTTACCATCGTCGTCCTGGATCTATGGGTCCTGTTGCACCAAACCGCGTATTTAAAAATAAAAAATTAGCTGGTCGTATGGGTGGCAATCGTGTAACAATTCAGAATCTTGAAGTTGCTCGTGTTGACGTTGAACGCAATGCTATCTTAGTTAAAGGTAATGTACCTGGAGCTAAAAAATCATTAATCACTATCAAAAAAGCTGTAAAAGCTAAATAATAGTTAGAGGAAAGGAGGAACTAAGGAATGCCAACTGTAGCATTATTCAAACAAGATGGAACTCAAAACGGTGACATCACTTTAAATGAAGAAATCTTTGGAATTGAACCAAATGAGAGTGTTGTTTACGATGCAATCGTTATGCAACGTGCATCATTAAGACAAGGGACACACGCTGTGAAAAATCGCAGTGCAGTTCGTGGCGGTGGTCGCAAACCATGGCGTCAAAAAGGAACTGGGCGTGCTCGTCAAGGTTCTATCCGTTCACCACAATGGCGTGGAGGTGGTATCGTTTTCGGACCAACACCGCGTTCATATAGCTACAAACTTCCTAAAAAAGTTCGTCGCTTAGCAATTAAATCTGTTTTATCAGAAAAAGTTGCTGAAAATAATTTGGTTGCTGTTGATGCTTTAAGCTTTGACGCACCTAAAACAAAAGAATTCAAGCAAGTTTTAACTGGCTTGTCTATCGATTCTAAGGTATTGGTTGTTTTAGAAACAGAAAACGAAGTTGCAGGCTTAGCTGCTCGTAACTTGCCAAATGTTACTGTTACTACTTCAAACAACGTTACTGTATTAGATGTAGTCGCTAATGAAAAAATCTTAGCAACGCAAACTGCTCTTACTCAAATTGAGGAGGTGCTTGCATAATGAACTTACTAGACGTAATTAAACGCCCGGTGATCACTGAAAAATCTATGTTAGACATGGACGAAAAGAAATACACTTTCGAAGTAGACACTCGCGCGAATAAAACTTTAGTTAAACAAGCGGTTGAAGCTGCTTTTGACGTTAAAGTTAAAAATGTAAACATTATGAATGCTAAACCAAAAGCAAAACGTATGGGTAAATATCAAGGCTTCACAAAAAAACGTCGCAAAGCTGTTGTGACTTTAACTGAAGACTCAAAAGAAATCCAACTTTTCGACGCTGCTGAATAAGCGCAAGAAAATCATTAGTAAATAGGAGGGAAACCAGACGTGGCGATTAAAAAGTACAAACCTACCACAAATGGTCGTCGTAATATGACAAGTTCTGATTTCGCTGAAATCACTACTTCAACGCCTGAGAAGACGTTATTACAACCATTGAAAAACAACGCTGGTCGTAACAACAACGGTCGTATCACTGTACGTCATCAAGGTGGCGGACATAAACGTCAATACCGTGTTATCGACTTCAAACGTAATAAAGATAACGTGGTTGCTACCGTTCAAACGATCGAGTATGATCCAAACCGTTCAGCAAATATTGCATTACTTCATTATACAGACGGAGTGAAAGCTTACATCTTAGCCCCTAAAGGCTTAGAAGTTGGCATGACAGTCGTATCTGGAACGGATGCAGATATCAAAATCGGAAATACATTACCACTTGAAAACATTCCAGTTGGTACTGTAATCCACAACATTGAAATGAAACCTGGCAAAGGCGGACAATTAATCCGTTCTGCTGGTACAAGTGCTCAAGTACTTGGTAAAGAAGGAAAATACGTATTAGTACGTTTGAATTCTGGCGAAGTTCGCATGATTTTAGCTACTTGCCGTGCAACAATCGGTTCTGTTGGTAACGAACAACACGAATTGATTAATATCGGTAAAGCTGGTCGTTCTCGTTGGATGCGTAAACGTCCAACTGTACGTGGTAGCGTAATGAACCCTAATGATCACCCACACGGTGGTGGTGAAGGTAAAGCTCCAGTCGGACGTAAAGCTCCAGTATCTCCTTGGGGACAACCTGCGTTGGGTTACAAAACACGTAACAAAAAGGCTGCATCTGACAAGCTTATCGTTCGTCGTCGTAAGACTAAATAGAACCATTGACTATGTGTCGCATATTTTGAGAGGAGGTACACCATGGGTCGTAGTTTGAAAAAAGGACCTTTCGTTGATGATCATTTGATGAAAAAGGTCGAAGCGCAACAAGGTGTTGAAAAGAAAAAAGTTATTAAAACTTGGTCTCGTCGCTCAACAATTTTCCCTAATTTTGTGGGATTTACAATTGCTGTTTATGACGGACGCAAACATGTGCCAGTTTACATCCAGGAAGACATGGTAGGACATAAATTAGGTGAATTTGCACCATCAAGAACTTATCGTGGACATGCCGCCGACGATAAGAAAACAAGACGTTAATTTTGAGGGGAGGATATTAACATGGCAGAACAAATTACATCAGCTAAGGCAACTGCGAAAACAGTTCGCACTTCTCCTCGCAAGGCGCGTTTAGTAATCGATCTTATTAGAGGAAAAAGCGTAGCGGAAGCAATTTCGATTTTGAAGTTCACACCGAACAAATCTGCTGGAATCATCGAAAAAGTGATGATGTCAGCTGTTGCTAACGCTGAGAATAACTTTGACTTAGATGTTGAAAATTTGGTAGTTTCTGAAGCATTTGTTAACGAAGGACCAACAATGAAACGTTTCCGTCCGCGTGCAAAAGGTTCAGCTTCACCAATCAACAAACGTACAAGTCATATTACCGTTGTGGTATCAGAAAAATAAGGAGGGATAATCAGTGGGTCAAAAAGTAAATCCTATTGGAATGCGTGTAGGCATCATCCGTGAGTGGGATGCTAAATGGTATGCTGAAAAAGAGTATGCTGAATTTCTACACGAAGATTTGAGAATCCGTAAGTTCATCGCAACGAAACTTGCTGATGCCGCTGTGTCAACTGTTGAAATCGAACGCGCTGCAAATCGTGTGAATATTTCAATCCACACAGCTAAACCTGGCATGGTTATCGGTAAAGGCGGATCTGAAGTTGAAAGCCTAAGAAAAGAATTGAACAAACTAACTGGTAAACGTGTCCACATCAACATCGTTGAAATTAAAAAACCAGATTTAGATGCAAAATTAGTCGGAGAAGGAATTGCACGTCAATTAGAAAACCGTGTAGCTTTCCGTCGTGCACAAAAACAAGCGATTCAACGCACTATGCGTTCAGGAGCTAAAGGAATTAAAACTCAAGTATCTGGTCGTTTGAATGGTGCAGATATTGCTCGTTCAGAAGGATACTCTGAAGGTACTGTTCCTCTTCATACATTGCGTGCAGATATCGACTACGCTTGGGAAGAAGCGAATACAACATACGGAAAACTAGGAGTTAAAGTGTGGATTTATCGTGGAGAAATTCTTCCTACAAAGAAAAACACTGAGAAAGGAGGGAAATAATCATGTTAGTACCTAAACGTGTAAAACACCGTCGTGAATTTCGCGGTAAAATGCGTGGAGAAGCTAAAGGTGGTAAAGAAATCGCATTTGGTGAATTCGGCTTACAAGCTGTTGAATCGCACTGGATTACTAACCGCCAAATCGAAGCATCACGTATTGCTATGACTCGTTACATGAAACGTGGTGGGAAAGTATGGATTAAGATTTTCCCTCATAAATCCTATACATCAAAAGCCATCGGCGTACGTATGGGTAAAGGTAAAGGGGCTCCTGAAGGCTGGGTTTCACCAGTTAAACGCGGCAAGATCATGTTTGAAATCGCTGGCGTACCTGAAGAAGTTGCTCGTGAAGCATTACGTCTTGCTTCTCACAAATTACCAATGAAGACTAAGATCGTAAAACGTGAGGAAATGGGTGGTGAATCGAATGAAGGTTAAAGATATCAGAGAATTAACCACTGCCGAAATGCTAGATCAAGAAAAGCAATTAAAAGAAGAATTGTTCAATCTTAGATTTCAATTAGCAACAGGTCAATTAGAAAACACTGCACGTATTAAAGAAGTACGTAAATCGATTGCACGCATCAAAACTGTGTTGCGCGAACAAGCTGACAAATAGTGGAAGGAGGCCATTTCCAGTATGACTGAGGAAAGAAATCAACGTAAAGTTTATCAAGGACGTGTGGTATCTGACAAAATGGACAAAACGATCACTGTTGTCGTTGAGACCAAGAAGAACCATCCAATCTACGGTAAGCGTATGAAATATTCTAAAAAATACAAAGCTCACGATGAAAACAATGAAGCAAAAATTGGCGATATCGTGAAAATCATGGAAACTCGTCCATTATCAGCTACCAAACGTTTCCGTCTGGTTGAAATTGTTGAAAAAGCAGTGATTATCTAATCACACGAGATTTTCCTATATAGATGTTTTTTAAATCTGAAAGGAGGATACACAAGTGATCCAAGCAGAAAGCCGTTTAAAAATCGCTGACAATTCAGGCGCTCGTGAAATTTTAACTATTAAAGTTCTTGGCGGATCTGGTCGCAAAACTGCAAATATCGGTGATGTGATTGTTGCTACGGTTAAACAAGCAACGCCAGGTGGTGTTGTCAAAAAAGGTGAAGTCGTTAAAGCCGTTATCGTTCGAACTAAATCAGGCGCTCGTCGTACTGATGGTTCTTATATCAAATTTGATGAAAATGCAGCTGTTATCATTCGTGATGACAAGAGCCCAAGAGGAACACGTATCTTCGGACCTGTCGCTCGTGAACTACGCGAAGGCAACTTCATGAAGATCGTTTCATTGGCACCGGAAGTATTATAATCGAAAGATTCAACTAAAGGAGGTGCGCAACAGTAATGTTCGTTAAAAAAGGCGATAAAGTAAAAGTTATCTCTGGTAAAGACAGAAATAAAGAAGGCGTTGTATTAGAAGCCCTTCCTAAACAAGATAAAGTCGTTGTTGAAGGCGTCAATATCGTAAAAAAACATAAGAAAGCCTCACAAGAAGCCCCTCAAGGCGGAATCGTTGAGGTAGAAGCACCAATTCATGCTTCTAATGTTATGGTGATTGATCCTTCAAATGGAGAAGCGACACGCGTTGGCTATAAAATGGTTGACGGAAAGAAAGTCCGTGTTTCTAAAAAAACCGGCGAAACTTTAGATAAATAATTAAACAAGAAAGGAGGATCTTATAGATGAACCGCCTAAAAGAAAAATTTGTAAGTGAAATTACACCATCTTTGATGGAAAAATTTAATTATGATTCAGTTATGGAAGTTCCTAAAGTTGAGAAAATCGTTATCAACATGGGTGTTGGTGATGCGGTATCAAATGCGAAAAACTTAGACAAAGCAGTTGAAGAATTAGCCTTGATCTCTGGTCAAAAACCAATCATTACAAAAGCTAAAAAATCAATCGCTGGTTTCCGTTTACGTGAAGGAATGCCTATCGGTGCGAAAGTAACACTACGCGGAGAAAGAATGTATGAATTCTTAGACAAATTAGTGTCTGTATCACTTCCACGTGTACGTGACTTCCACGGAGTAAGCAAAAAATCCTTTGATGGCCGTGGTAACTTTACTTTGGGTGTTAAAGAACAATTGATCTTCCCTGAAGTAGATTATGATTTAGTTGATAAAGTCCGCGGTATGGATATCGTTGTTGTTACAACTGCTAATACTGACGAAGAATCTCGCGAATTATTAACACAACTTGGAATGCCATTCCAAAAATAATCAAGGAGGCGAAAAAATTGGCTAAAAAATCAATGATTGCTAAAAACAAACGGCCTGCAAAACATTCAACGCAAGAATACACTCGCTGCGAACGTTGCGGACGTCCACATTCAGTTTATCGTAAATTTCATCTTTGCCGTATTTGCTTCCGCGAACTTGCCTACAAAGGTCAAATTCCCGGCGTGAAGAAAGCTAGCTGGTAAAATAAACTCGCATAAAGGAGGTAAATAGTTCAATGGTCATGACAGATCCAATTGCAGATTTTCTAACTCGTATTCGTAACGCCAACATGGTAAAGCACGATTCAGTAGAAGTACCTGCTTCAAAAATCAAACGTGACATCGCTGAAATCTTGAAACGTGAAGGTTTCGTACGTGATGTTGAATATATCGAAGATGACAAACAAGGCATGATCCGTGTTTTCCTTAAATACGGTAAAAATGACGAACGTGTTATCACTAACTTGAAACGTATTTCTAAACCAGGCTTACGTGCTTATGTCAAAGCTGATGAAGTGCCAAAAGTATTAAATGGTTTAGGTATCGCAATCATCTCTACTTCTGAAGGTTTAGTAACCGATAAAGAAGCTAGAGGTAAAAACGTTGGCGGCGAAGTGCTAGCTTACGTTTGGTAAGATCAAACAATCCATGAGGAGGTGTCTTTAAGTGAGCCGTATTGGTAATAAATTAGTCGTTTTACCTGCTGGAGTTGAAGTAGCTCAAAACGGAAACGACATTACTGTTAAAGGACCTAAAGGTGAATTAACTCGTACTTTTTCTTCTGATATCAAAATGAGCATCGAAGGAAATGAAGTAACATTCACTCGTCCAAGCGACAGCAAAGAAATGAAAACAATTCACGGAACAACTCGTGCAAACTTCAATAACATGGTTGTTGGTGTTTCAGAAGGGTTCCAAAAAGCATTAGAATTAATCGGGGTTGGGTACCGTGCTCAATTGCAAGGTTCAAAACTTGTATTGAATGTTGGTTACTCACATCCAGTTGAAATCGTAGCTCCAGAAGGTGTTACAATCGAAGTTCCTGCTAACACTCAAGTAGTTGTTAAAGGATCAGACAAAGAAGTAGTAGGCGAATTAGCTGCGAAAATCCGCGGAACTCGTCCTCCAGAGCCTTATAAAGGCAAAGGTATCCGTTATGTTGGCGAATACGTACGTCGTAAAGAAGGTAAAACTGGTAAATAGTAGGTCAAACCTACACGCGGCTTAGGCCAGCTTAATTAAAGAGGTGACAATTGTGATTACAAAACCAGATAAGAATAAAACGCGCCAAAAGCGTCACATGCGTGTACGTAACAAAATCTCTGGTACTGCTGAGTGCCCACGCTTGAACGTTTTTCGTTCTAACAAAAACATCTACGCGCAAGTAATTGATGACGTAGCGGGTGTGACGCTAGCAAGTGCCTCTGCCTTGGATAAAGAAATTTCAGGTGGAACAAAAACTGAACAAGCACAATCTGTTGGGAAATTAGTAGCAGAACGTGCATCAGAAAAAGGTATTAAGAAAGTAGTCTTTGACCGTGGTGGATACCTTTACCATGGCCGTGTAGCAGCTTTAGCTGAAGCAGCTCGCGAAAATGGACTAGAATTTTAGGAGAAGGAGGAACACCATTCATGGTTTATATCGATCCAAAACATTTGGAATTAGAAGACCGCGTTGTAGCGATCAACCGTGTTACTAAAGTTGTTAAAGGTGGACGTCGTCTACGTTTCGCAGCACTAGTTGTTGTCGGTGACAAGAACGGTCACGTAGGCTTTGGTACAGGTAAAGCTCAAGAAGTACCTGAAGCAATTCGTAAAGCAATCGAAGATGCTAAGAAAAACCTAGTCGAAGTACCAATGGTAGGAACTACGCTTCCTCACGAAGTTATTGGTGTATTCGGCGGCGGACGTATCTTGATGAAACCAGCCGTTGAAGGTTCTGGAGTTGCCGCTGGTGGACCAGTTCGTGCCGTCTTGGAATTAGCTGGGGTTGCCGATGTAACTTCTAAATCTTTAGGTTCAAACACACCGATCAACGTTGTTCGCGCAACTGTTGAAGGTTTAACTCAATTAAAAAAAGCAGAAGAAGTGGCACAATTACGTGGCATCTCTGTTGAAAACTTAGCTAATTAAGGAGGACGAATGAAATGGCTGAATTAAAAATTACTTTAAAACGCAGTATTATCGGACGTCCTCAAAACCAACGTGACACTGTTAAAGCGTTGGGTCTTAAAAAAATGAATAGCACAGTTGTTAAACCTGCCAATGATGCAATCAAAGGTATGGTTAATACAGTGTCTCATTTAGTGGACGTAGAAGAAGTTTAGTAAATAATGATGATTAATATCTAAGGAGGTGCCAATATAATGAAACTTCATGAATTACAACCTGCCGAAGGTTCACGTAAAGTTCGCAACCGCGTTGGTCGTGGTACTTCATCAGGTAACGGAAAAACGTCTGGACGTGGACAAAAAGGTCAAAAGGCTCGTTCAGGTGGCGGTGTACGTTTAGGTTTTGAAGGTGGACAAACTCCTTTATTCCGTCGTTTACCAAAACGCGGATTTACTAACGTGAATCGTAAAGAATACGCTGTAATCAATTTAGATGTCTTAAATCGTTTTGAAGACGGAACTGAAGTGACGCCAGTTGCTTTAGTCGAAGCTGGAATCGTGAAAAATGAAAAAGCCGGAATCAAAGTTTTAGGAAACGGATCATTAGACAAAAAACTTACCGTTAAAGCAGCTAAATTCTCTAAACATGCTCAAGAAACAATTGAAGCTGCTGGTGGTTCAATCGAGGTGATTTAATGTTCAAACTTTTAAAGGATTCATTCAAAGTTAAGAACATCCGATCACGGATTCTATTCACCGTTCTATTGCTTTTAGTTTTTCGACTAGGTGCACAAATCACGGTGCCCGGAGTTGATGCACATGGTTTGCAAGGCTTGAGCGAAATGCCATTTTTCAGAATGTTGAACATGGTAAGTGGTTCAGCTATGCAAAACTTTTCAATCTTCTCTATGGGGGTTTCTCCTTATATCACTGCGTCAATTGTTATTCAATTGTTGCAGATGGACATCATCCCTAAATTTGTCGAATGGTCAAAACAAGGGGAAGTCGGTCGTAAAAAGTTAAATCAAGCAACGCGCTATTTGACTTTAGTCTTGGCTTTCATTCAGTCTGTAAGTATCACAGCTGGATTTGATTATTTTGCACAATTTGGATTTGTACCAAACCGTAACGTTCAAACATTTGTTACGATTGGTATTATTCTCACAGCGGGTACTATGTTTGTTACATGGTTAGGAGAACAGATTACTGAAAAAGGAATCGGTAACGGAGTATCGATGCTTATCTTTGCAGGGATCGTTTCACGATTACCGCAAAGTATCAAAGATATCTATGATGATTATTTCGTAAATATTGATTCTAGTGATCTCTGGAAATCCGTAATTTTTGTTGTGATTTTACTAATCGCTATTGTGTTGATTGTTGTTTTCGTAACATACTTCCAACAAGCGGAGAGAAAAATTCCAATTCAATATACGAAACAAGTCGTTGGTGCTCCAACAAGCAGTTATCTACCGTTAAAAGTAAATGCTGCCGGAGTTATCCCAGTTATCTTTGCCAGCTCTTTCATTGCCACACCCAATGCGGTGTTACAAGCATTAGCTAGCAAATATAGCGCGGAAGGCTGGTATGATGTTCTAACGAAATTATTCAGTTATAACACAGTTCCAGGTGCTGCGATTTATACTGTTCTGATTGTTGCCTTCACCTTCTTCTATGCATTTGTTCAGGTAAATCCTGAAAAATTAGCAGAGAACTTACAAAAGCAAGGAAGTTATATTCCTCGTGTAAGACCAGGTAAAGGAACGGAAGAATATGTTTCTGCAATTTTGATGCGTTTGAGTGTGGTCGGAGCTATATTCTTAGGTTTGATTGCCTTGATTCCAATTATCGCACAAATGGTTTGGAACTTACCTCAATCAATCGGTTTAGGTGGAACCAGTCTTTTGATCGTAGTTGGTGTTGCGCTAGAAACTGCAAAACAATTAGAAGGACTCATGTTGAAACGACGCTATGTCGGATTCATGGATGAAGAGTAGATTCGTGTGTTGAGGGTTTCCTCAACGCCGTTCTCGCTTCGAATATTTAGGAGGGAAAGCAATGAACCTGATCTTAATGGGACTGCCAGGGGCAGGAAAAGGAACACAAGCAGAAAGAATTGTTGCGACGTACAATATTCCGCATATCAGCACGGGGGATATGTTCCGAGAAGCAATCAAAAACGAGACAACACTCGGATTGAAAGCAAAATCTTACATGGATGCAGGGGATTTGGTCCCAGACGAAGTAACTAACGGTATCGTGAAGGAACGTTTAGCTCAAAAAGACACTGATAAAGGTTTTTTGTTAGATGGCTTCCCTCGTACTTTAGATCAAGCCAAAGCATTAGCTGAAATGTTAACGGACTTGAACAAAAAGATTGATGCTGTGATTGAAATTCAAGTAGCAGAAGAAGTGTTAGTTGAACGTTTGGCAGGACGCTTCATGTGCCGCAACTGCGGTGCGACTTATCATAAAGTCTTTAATCCTACAAAGGTAGAAGGTACTTGCGATCGCTGTGGTGGTCATGAGTTTTACCAGCGCGAAGACGATAAGCCAGAAACAGTTAAAAATCGTTTGTCTGTTAATATAAAAAACAGTGAACCGATTTTAGCTTACTATAATGAAGAAGGTCTGTTGTATCCAGTTGATGGAGATCGTGAAATTGATGCCGTATTTGCGGATGTAGAAAAGATTATCGAAAAATAATTTTGCCTGCCGACTTGAGATGCAGTTTATCTTGCCAAGTTCGATGTTTTATGATAGAATTTGTCAGTCCGACTTCTAGATTTTTTGGAAGTTAACTTTAGAATTAGGGTGGGAACTGCAGTTTCCGCCATTTTATCGTGTGAAAATGCGAAACAACTACAAGGAGGTACTCTGCGTGGCAAAAGAAGATATGATTGAAATCGAAGGAACAGTCGTCGAAACTTTGCCGAATGCAATGTTTAAAGTCGAATTGGAAAACGGACACGAAGTTCTTGCACACGTATCTGGTAAAATCCGGATGTATTATATTCGAATCTTGCCTGGAGATAAAGTTACAGTAGAACTTTCTCCATATGATTTGAGCCGTGGTCGCATTACCTATCGCTTTAAGTAAGTTGTACTCCGTAAAACTTCAGGAGGTATAATCATGAAAGTAAGACCATCAGTAAAACCAATGTGTGAACATTGTAAAGTAATTCGTCGTAATGGACGTGTTATGGTGATTTGCCCAGCAAACCCAAAACATAAACAACGTCAAGGATAATTGGAGGTGTAATTAAGTATGGCTCGTATTGCAGGAGTAGATATTCCTCGTGATAAACGCGTGGTAATTTCACTTACTTATATTTACGGTATTGGAAATACTACAGCGAAACAAGTTTTAGCCGATGCAGGCGTTTCTGAAGATGTTCGTGTACGCGATTTAACCAACGAACAAACAGACGCTATCCGTGCTGAAGTTGATAAATTAAAAGTTGAAGGCGATCTTCGTCGTGAAACTAACTTAAACATCAAACGTTTGATGGAAATCGGTTCTTACCGTGGAATCCGTCATCGTCGTGGCTTGCCTACACGTGGACAAAACACTAAAAATAATGCTCGTACTCGTAAAGGCCCAGCTCGCGCTATTGCCGGCAAGAAAAAATAATTAGTGAAGGAGGTATAAATCTTCATGGTAGCAAAGAAAGTCAATCGTAAACGTCGTGTGAAGAAGAATATTGAAACAGGTATTGCTCATATTCATTCGACTTTTAATAATACAATCATCATGATTACTGATGCAAGCGGTAATGCCCTTGCATGGTCATCTGCAGGTTCATTAGGCTTCAAAGGTAGCAAAAAATCTACACCTTTCGCTGCTCAAATGGCTGCTGAAACAGCAACAAAAGCTGCAATGGAACATGGATTGAAAAGTGTTGAAGTAACTGTTAAAGGACCTGGTTCTGGTCGTGAAGCAGCGATTCGTTCATTGCAAGCAACTGGTTTAGAAGTAACTGCAATTCGTGACGTGACTCCAGTACCTCATAATGGATGCCGCCCTCCAAAACGCCGTCGTGTTTAATGAGTGCCCAACTCTATGAGTTTTACAGGAACGTCATTGAACAAGACACTTTTCGTTTTGAAAGGGGTAAAAGACAAGAATGATTGAATTCGAAAAACCAAGAATCACAAAAATTGATGAAGACAGAGATTATGGCAAGTTCGTTGTTGAACCTTTGGAAAGAGGTTATGGAACTACTTTAGGTAATTCTCTACGTCGTATTCTACTTTCTTCTTTACCGGGCGCGGCTATTACTAATATTCAAATCGATGGAGTGTTACACGAATTTTCAACCATCAAAGGTGTAAGAGAAGACGTTGTACAAATCATCTTGAATATCAAAGGTTTAGCGTTGAAGTTATTCGCTGAAGAAGAAAAAACCCTTGAGATCGATATTACTGGACCAGCTACGGTAACTGCCGGCGATATTATCGTTGACAGCGACGTTGAAATCTTGAATAAAGATATGTACATTTGTACTGTTGCTGAAGGAGCGACATTCCATGCTCGCTTAACAGTAAAACCTGGTCGAGGCTATGTTCAAGCAGACGAAAATAAAAAGGAAGATATGCCTATTGGTGTCCTTCCGGTCGATTCTATCTATACACCAGTACGTAAAGTAAACTATCAAGTTGAAAATACACGTGTTGGTCGTCGTGATGACTTCGATAAATTAACGATGGAAATTTGGACTGACGGATCAATCATTGCTCAAGAAGCTTTGAGTCTTGCAGCGAAAATTCTAACTGAACATTTGGATATCTTCGTAAATCTTACTGATGAAGCGAAAAACGCTGAAATCATGGTTGAAAAAGAAGAGACTCAAAAAGAAAAAATGTTAGAAATGACCATCGAAGAACTAGACTTGTCTGTACGTTCGTACAATTGCTTGAAACGTGCCGGAATTAATACGGTTCAAGAATTAACGAATAAGTCTGAACCTGAAATGATTAAAGTACGTAATTTGGGCCGTAAATCACTTGAAGAAGTGAAGGCTAAATTACATGATCTTGGTTTAGGACTACGTAAAGACGATTAATATTGTTGACAAAGGAGGGAAACCTACGTGAGTTATCGTAAATTAGGACGCACATCTAGCCAACGTAAAGCGATGTTGCGTGACTTAACAACTGACTTAATTATCAACGAACGTATCGTTACGACTGAAGCTCGTGCGAAAGAAGTTCGTTCAACTGCTGAAAAGATGATTACTTTAGGAAAACGCGGGGATCTTCATGCACGTCGCCAAGCTGCTAGCTTTGTACGTAATGAAGTCGCTGAGGTTCGTGAAGAAAACGAAGCTGTTGTTGTTGAAACTGCATTGCAAAAATTATTCAACGATATCGCTCCTCGTTACACCGAACGTCAAGGTGGATACACTCGTATCTTAAAAACTGAACCTCGTCGTGGCGACAACGCCCCTATGGTCGTTTTAGAACTTGTATAATAGTCACTCTTCACTTTATAGATGATTCTTTTAGAGTGTTATGATGTTGGAGATTTTCTCCGAGTCTAGCTCAGCGCCGCTTCCCAGATTGTCTGGGAAGCCGGCACTCATCATAAAGTGTTTTTTTATACCCAAAAATGCTGTCAAGACAGATCGGTATACAAAAGCATTTTATTGAGTATCAAGGATTGATAAAATGGGGCTTTTTTGCTAGGCTTAGAACAGATTTGCAAAGAAGTGGAAAGGTGTAACCATGAAGCCAATTATAGAAATCAATCAAATTGAATTTAGCTATCAAGAAGAGACGGCACCTGCGCTAAAGGATGTCAGCTTTTCAATAAAAAAAGGTGAATGGATTGCGATTGTCGGACATAACGGTTCGGGAAAATCGACTTTGGCCAAAGCAATCAACGGTCTTCATTTACCACAAAAAGGAACAGTCACCGTTGGTGGTATGGAATTGTCTGAAGAGTCTGTCTGGGATATTCGACGAATGGTAGGGATGGTTTTTCAAAATCCAGATAATCAATTTGTCGGCGCGACAGTGGAAGATGATGTTGCTTTTGGGTTAGAGAACCAAGGAATCGAACGTAGTGAAATGCAGCGCCGTGTCCAAAATGCTTTGGAAAAAGTAAAAATGCAGGACTTCGCTACACGAGAACCAGCTCGATTATCTGGTGGACAAAAACAACGGGTAGCAATTGCTGGTGTTGTTGCTTTACGTCCGGAGATCATTATTTTGGATGAGGCTACTAGTATGTTAGATCCTGAAGGACGAGACGATGTTATTGCGACAATTCAAGAGATTAAAGAAGAAAGCGATCTGACTGTTATTTCGATTACTCATGATATCGATGAAGCAGCTAGTGCTAATCGGATTTTGGTGATGAGAGAAGGAGAACTTTATCAAGAAGGGACGCCTGAGGAGATTTTTTCTGCAGGGCCTGAATTAGTTTCTTTAGGATTGGATTTGCCGTTTCCTGAGAAGCTAAAATCCGCTCTGAAAACTCGTGGTGTGAATGTGCCGTCGGATTATTTAGATGAAGAAGGGATGATGGACTGGTTATGGACATCCGTTTTGAAAAAGTAAGTTACGTTTATCAACCCAATACTCCCTTTGAGCAACGAGCACTTTATGATATTGATCTCGATATTAAGGAAGGTTCGTATACGGCACTGGTGGGACATACAGGCAGTGGCAAGTCTACTTTGTTGCAACATTTGAATGCATTGTTAAAACCAACGGATGGACATGTAATAATTGGTGATCGAACGATTACACCAACTACGGATAACAAAAATTTGAAACCGGTTCGCAGAAAAGTTGGGATTGTCTTTCAATTTCCAGAGGCCCAGCTTTTTGAAGAAACTGTGGCAAAAGATATTGCTTTCGGACCAAAGAATTTTGGAGTCAGTGATGAGGAGGCATTAATTCTAGCTAAAGAAAACTTGCAGTTAGTAGGAATGGATGAAGAGTATCTGGAGCGTTCGCCATTTGAGCTTTCTGGGGGACAAATGCGCCGTGTTGCGATTGCGGGTGTCTTAGCAATGGAACCGGAAGTTTTAGTCTTAGATGAGCCTACAGCAGGATTAGATCCACTTGGGCGCAAAGAAATGATGGAAATGTTTTGGCGGTTGCATAAAGAAAAAAATATGACGATTGTTCTAGTGACTCATTTAATGGATGATGTGGCAAATTTCGCGGATTACGTTTATGTTTTAGAAAAAGGCCACGTGGTGAAGCATGGGGATCCTCAGACTGTATTTGCAGATGTTGCATGGCTGAAAGAGAAACAATTAGGTGTTCCACAAGCCAGCGCGTTTGCTGAAAAGATGCAAGCACGAGGGGCAGCTTTTGAAGAATTACCTTTAACGGAAAACGAGCTGGCAGACTGGATCGTAAAAAAAGCAGGAGGTCCTGCTCATGATGAATAAATTGATCTTTGGCCGTTATATTCCAGGCGATTCTCTGATTCATCGTTTGGACCCACGGGCTAAATTAGTAGCTAGTTTTTATTTTATCGGTATCATCTTTTTGGCGAATAATTGGCAAAGCTATTTATTTTTAGATGCTTTTACATTGTTTGCAGTATTTTTATCAAAAATAAATATGAACTTCTTCTTAAAAGGAGTCAGACCTCTGATTTGGCTGATCATCTTTACCGTAGCATTACAGATGTTGTTTACGCGTGGCGGTACCTTGTATTGGTCATGGGGCGTTTTCAGTCTTTCTTCTTATGGGATTCAAAATGGGTTGTTCATTTTCTGTCGTTTCGTGTTGATTATTTTTATGTCAACATTGTTGACTTTGACGACACCGCCATTGTCAATGTCTGACGCAATTGAATCTTTATTGAATCCGCTAAAAAAATTCCATTTGCCGGTGCACGAGGTTGCATTGATGTTGTCGATTGCATTACGTTTTGTACCGACCTTAATGGATGAGACGGAAAAGATTATGAACGCGCAGCGTGCGCGTGGGGTTGATTTTAATGATGGAAATCTGATCCAAAAGGTTAAAGCGATTGTACCGTTGCTGATTCCTTTATTTGTAAGTAGCTTCAATCGTGCAGAGGATTTAGCAACTGCGATGGAAGCTCGCGGATATCGTGGCGGTGAAGGGCGCAGTAAGTATCGTAAATTACAGTGGGCATCACGCGACACGATTGTTCTCGCAGTTTTTGCAATCGCAACGATTATTCTAATCTTTTTACGAAGTTAAGCTTGGAGAGATCCAAGCTTTTTTTGTCTGTGTCATCAAGAAATATAGGAAAAAGTCATTTGTGAATGTGGAAATAAAATTCTTTGCAGCATCTATCTTATGGTAGGATGGGTTGAGCAAATGAATGGAGGAGAAAGAATGGCTGAGAAGCGGCCGGAGTTGCATGTTGGGTTGAAACCAGAAATATTTCGTGAGTATTATTATTTAAAATCGGAGTTACAAGCTTTTTGTCAAAAACAGGGCTTGGCTATTTCAGGGAGTAAAGCATTATTGAATGAGCGAGTTGAACACTATTTGCGAACAGGAAAAAGTTTAGCGAATAAAACTAGTGGGAAAAAGAAATTACGTAATGAAGAGTTGAGTCAAGACAGTCTTATTGAAGAGAACATTGTTTTCTCGGAAGTCCATCGAGCTTTTTTTAAACAAGAATTGGGAGCGTCGTTTGTTTTTAAAGTTGCTTTTCAAAATTGGTTGAAAGAAAATGCTGGTAAAAGTTATCGTGAGGCGATTGAAATTTATCCAAAGATAGCGCTGAAAAAACCAGATAAAATTGATTCGCAGTTTGAATATAATACGTATATTCGTGATTTTTTTGCAGATAATCAAGGGCGATCATTGCCGGACGCGATTGAATGTTGGAAATACAAAAAATCATTATCAGGCAGCAATAAATATCAAGCGTCAGATTTACATGCGTTGGAATCTCTTTAAAAAGCTGTTATAATAACTCCGATTGAGATACTAGTATGACTGGGAAATATGAGTAACTTTTTTAGAAAAATTGATTCCTTAATATGAACAAAGGGGAAATATAATGGTTAGATATAAAGCAGTGATTGCTTATGATGGTACAAACTTTAATGGTTTTCAACGACAACCAAATGGTCGAACTGTACAGGAAGAGGTAGAAAAGACGCTGCAAAAAATGAACAATGGGTCTCCTGTTACGATTTTCTGCTCAGGAAGGACAGACGCAGGAGTCCATGCGATTGGTCAAGTGATTCATTTTGATTATCCGCAGGAAAGACCATTAGAACGGATGCGATTTGCATTAGATACTCAGACGCCAGATGATATCGCGGTTTCTTCTGTTGAAGTCGTGGATGATGCATTTCATGCGCGTTATCATGTCGTGGAGAAGACGTATCATTTTAAAGTTCAAATCGCGAAACCGAGAAGTCCATTTCGCCGGTATTATGCTGCCTACTATCCATATCCTTTGGACTTGGACTTAATCCGACGGGCGTTGCCGGATTTATTAGGGACACATGATTTCACTTCTTTTTGCGCAACTGGCGGGTCGATCGAGGATAAAGTTCGAACAATTTATCAAGCAGATCTTGAAGTAAATGAAGCAGGAACGGAATTGACTTTTATTTTTCGCGGAAATGGTTTTTTATATAAGATGATCCGAATTTTAGTAGGGACTTTATTAAAAGTTGGAAATGGCCGTATTCCTGCAGATAGTATGCCGATGATTATTGAGGCGAAAGATCGTAACGTTGCTGGACCAACGGCCCATCCAGAAGGATTATATCTCGCGGAAGTAAAATACGAATAAAAAAGTAATTGTGTTAAGGAATGCCGAGTGGCAACTCTTCATTTGTACCTATTGAACGCATACTATTCTAGTGATCGTGCTAAATTAAAACTATAAGTAATCAAAAAAGAAGCTCGCCAATTGTGGCGGCTTCTTTTTTATTAAGAATGTCGATGTGTGTGTTTCGATTTTAATATCCGCAGATAAAAAATGAACATCCCAATTGCGACCACGAAGGAGACAGCTCCTGCGATAAAACCTTTAGGTAGGTAACTAAAGGTTATTGTATGTTTGCCCTTGGGAACGTGAATGCTGACAAATGCATTCTGAAAAGCTTTTGTCTCAACTTTCTTGCCATCGATTTTGGCAGTCCAGCCTTCATCATAAGGAATTGTTGTAATCAGTGTTTGGGCTTCTTTAGCATTCACAGTTCCTTCGGCGCTGCGTTTACCAACTTTCATATCTACACTATTCTCTTTGATTTTATCGACTGCTAATTGATAGGCGACCGTATCTAAGGCGAGAACTTGCGGATTTTGGAAGCTGATCGATTTTGTTCCATAAAAGCTAGCAGTAAAGGTAACCATTGTTGCTTTTTGATAATACCCTAGATCATAATATTGTCCGCTGATTCCGATCTGGGCTTGGCGGGTCTGTCCATTTGCTGTGACAGTAGCCGTTGAACTTTCCAATTCAGCAAAATCGTATGGATAGAGACTTAAGTAAGCCTGTGTGTTTGCTGGAACCTGAACCTTCCAAGTGACATCTTTTGCGACGTTTCCTTGTTTTTCTGCAATCGTCATAATATTGCCAGCGTTGGTGACCGTGGCATTTTTTGTACTTACTTGTGTCATTGGCAAGAACTGATAATACTGGAACTGTTCTTGTGATAAGGCATTGAATAATTGTGTCTGTGTACCAAGGTTGTCGTTTGGCAAAGACTTTAATTTATCAATGCTTGTCGGTGCAGTAAAAGCTAACGGCAAAGCATACGTATTTTCAAACAGATTGTATTCGCCGACACTTTTAGTTTTAGTAAACCCATATTTGTTCAAATCTTTCGCCTTTGCGATGTTGTATTTGATTCCAGTAAATGCGTCGGCAAGCAAGGTGTTGTTTTGATAGCGGATGTTCAGACTCGTACCTCTCGAACGAAACCCTAATTGATCCATGTAACCGGACGAATGACGATTACGGATTGAAGAAAACATACTTACGCCGCTATAGCCATAATTAAAGGCGTCGTTGGATGAGACAGGATCGAGATTTTCCATTCGATAAAAATAATCATTATCATTTTTCGTTTCATCTACAAGAGCCTTGATCGATGGATAAGGCTCGGTATAGAGACTGCGGGAGGCATAATTCCAATCTTTCAAAATACCACGCACCATAAAGTCGCTATTGATAAACGCTTCCGTAGACATTAATAATAGAAGCAGGATGCTGAGGGCTTTCAATGGAATTTTATTAAAATGATGTGCTGTAAAAACTAAGGCATAGACAGCTAAGAAACCGATCGTGATATAAAGTGAAATGTTTTTTAGATAGTCATAATCCTTACCTTTCATTCCCCAGAAAATCGCGAAGGCAGCGATTAGCAATAGGAAGACGGCGACTAGCTGTAGGATAGTATCACGATCCAATTTCTCCCAACCCCATGCGGCTAGTGTGATCACTAGAAACGAAAGCAGGTAAGCATAGCGGAACAAGAACATATTTGGTGCATGCATCCCATGCCAGAATAAATTCAGTGGTTGAATATAGAAACTTGCGATCAAAATCGCGCCAATTAGCCCGAAGGCGAGTTTATTTTTCCAAGGAATTTTTTTACAAATGAAGAAAAATAGACATAACGCCAATGGCAAAAGGCCTATATAAATGAACGGAATCGACCCATATTTCGTGGTATCGTATGATCCAATCAAATTTTTTGCAATAAAATCCCACCAACTAGTTGCTTCTGTTTTGAAGGTAGAGATTTGTGTTAGTTCTTCACCATTTGTTCGTAAATCAAGAATTGACGGCAAAATTACGATCATTGAAGCAAAACCAGCTAATAATGAGGTAGCACCATAAGAAAGGATACTTTTTTTGTAGACCTTCCAATTGGTGACCAAACGAGCGATAAAATACAACACTGAAAAAATACCGATCATGAAGCCCATATAAAAACTAGTCAAAAACAACATTAAATAGGAAACAAAAAGTACGGTCGGCTTTTTCAAATCCATTATACGATTGATACCTAAAATGATTAAGGGCAGGTAAACAAACGCATCCAGCCACATGATAATCTCAGAATGAGCAATGGCAAAAGACATGAGCGCATAGGTTACACTAAGAGCTACTCGTGACCAATTGGGTAATTTAAAACTACCTTTGGCATAAAACCAAAACGCTAATCCCGCTGAGCCGATCTTAATTAATGTTAAAAAATACAGTGCGTCGGGCATCAACTGATTTGGGAAGAAAATGACCAATGGTGTAAAGAATCCTCCAAGATAATAGGAAACTAACGATAGATAATTCAATCCCATGGAGGCATTCCAATTATAAAAAAGGCCTTGTTTGCCTAAAAGCATATTACGAAAACTTGCATGGAAATTTGAAAATTGCGAAAAGGCATCACTAGCCAAGACACTACGGCTGGAACCTGGATAAATCCCAATCGTCAAATAAACGATCACCATGAGCAGCAGCGGCAGGAAAAAACTGGCCAATAAGTACCAACGATTTTCTTTAAGATAGTTTTTCATATAAAAATCACCAAACTTCTTTCAACAGACTATCCAAATTCTACCATAAATGCAGCAAAATATTGTGAAAGAGCTATGAAACTCAAGCAAAGATTTGGAAATTATGTCGAGGAGAATTTGTTTAAACCAAAAAAAAACGAGTCGATCAGTCGTCGACTCGCCTCTCTTTAATATAAAAGATAGATAAACAAAAAACCGTTCGTAATTGAACGGTTTGACTTAGTTGGATAATATTAAACGCGCTCAACTTTTCCAGATTTCAAAGCACGAGTTGAGACCCAAACTTTTTTAGGTTTTCCGTCAATTAACACGCGAACTTTTTGTAAATTAGGTTTTACAGTACGTTTCGTAGCGTTCAGAGCGTGAGAACGGTTATTTCCACTTCTTGTTTTACGACCAGTAAAATAGCAAACTTTTGCCATGTGATATTTCCTCCTTTTGCCTTGATATTGGAGCGCTTCTTTGGCTCATACTAAAATAAAATAGCACATATTAGTAATATTAGCAAGTGAATTTTTTTAGAAAGATTGACAATCTAAGGATTTGCAGGTAAATTATACTCTGTTAGCGTAAAATTTTTTTAACAAGAATTTTGATGTAAGAAAGTTGGCAGAAGATTGCGGCAAGCAGAGCGCGCCCTATCAGCAAATCGCAATGGAACTTTCTTTTATTTGTCATAGGGCTATGATAAACTATTGTAGTAGAAAAAATGGGCGAAAAGGCCTATTTAAGGAGGCTAACAACTATGGCTGTGAAAATCAATACACAGACTGGTATGATCGAAATTTCAAACGACGTCATCGCGACGGTTGTCGGCGGTGCGGTTACTGACGTGTTTGGTATCGTTGGTATGGCTAGTAAAAATCAAATCAAAGACAATATTACAGAAATTTTAAGAAAAGAAAATTATTCACGCGGCGTCGTTGTACGTCAAGAAGAGAACGGAATCGCAGTTGATGTTTATACGATCGTCAGCTATGGCACGAAGATCTCAGAAGTATCGCGCAATGTCCAAGAAAAAGTGAAATACAATTTGGAAACGATGCTTGGAGTTACAGCTAACTCAGTGAATGTTTATGTTCAAGGTGTACGTGTTCTGCCTGACTAAAGGCAGCGTTCTTAAGGAGGACTAAGTAAGTGAAGGTAACAGAAATCAGCGCGAGTCAATTCCAAGAAATGGTAGAGGCTGGCGCTAAACGTCTGCAAGTTAATGCAGAATATGTCAACTCATTAAATGTATTCCCAGTGCCGGATGGCGATACTGGGACCAATATGAACTTATCCATGACCAGTGGTGCGACTGCTGTTGTTAATTCCGCTTCAGAAAAAGTCGGTGAATTAGCGAATGTTTTAGCGAAAGGATTACTGATGGGAGCCCGAGGAAATTCTGGCGTTATCCTGTCACAATTATTCCGTGGCTTTTCTAAGTCTATTTTAGATGTAGATACGCTAAACGCAGAGGATCTAGCAAAAGCTTTGGTTCACGGGGTAGAGACGGCTTATAAAGCAGTGATGAAGCCCGTAGAAGGAACGATTTTGACTGTGGCGCGGGAATCAGCAAAAGCCGGTGAACGCAAAGCTAGACAAACGGATGATGTGATCGAAGTGATGACCGCTGTTGTTAAGTCTGGAAAAAAAGCATTGGATAAAACACCTGATATGCTACCAGTTTTAAAGGAAGTTGGCGTGGTTGATAGTGGAGGCCAAGGACTATTGTTCATTTATGAAGGCTTTTTAAATGCGCTAAACGGTGATTTCCAGGCAGATGATACGTATGAACCAAGTCCTGCTGAAATGGATGAAATGGTTAATGCAGAGCATCATCGCAGTATTCAAGGTCAATTAGCAACAGCCGATATCAAGTTCGGTTATTGTACAGAAATCATGGTTCGTCTAGGTGAAGGACCAACGGTTGACAGCAACTTTGATTATGACACATTCCGTAATTATTTAGATGGTATTGGTGATTCATTGTTAGTTGTTAACGATGATGAAATTGTCAAAGTGCATGTGCATACGGAACATCCAGGTGAAGTAATGAACTACGGACAAAAATTTGGCGCTTTGATTAAGGTCAAAGTTGATAATATGCGTCTTCAACATGAAACGATTTTGGAGCATGATGAAGAAGTAGCGGCTTTCGAAGCGGCTCCCGTTGAACATCAACCTTACGCAGTGATTGCGATCGCTGCCGGTGAAGGTGTTCAAGAATTATTCAAGAGTTTGGGTGTGGCTTACGTGATTAGCGGCGGTCAAACGATGAATCCAAGTACTGAAGACATTTTAAAAGCAATCAAAGAAGTCAATGCGGATCAAGTAATCGTTTTGCCAAATAATAAAAATATCTTTATGGCTGCTGATCAAGCAGCAGAGGTAGCAGACATACCTGTAGCAGTTGTACCTAGTAAAACGGTCTCTCAAGGGATGACAGCGATGTTGGCCTTCAATGGTGATCAAAGCTTAGAGGATAACAAAACAGCGATGACTGAAATGCTTGAATCTGTAGTCAGTGGTCAAATCACCAATGCGATTCGCGATACAGCAATCGATGGTGTTGAAATTCATGAAGGTGACTACTTGGGGATGATTGATGGTAAAATTATTCTTTCTGAAGCAGACAAATACCAAGCAGCTTTAGATACGTTGAACAAAATGATTAGTGAAGATATTGAAATCATCACGATTATTGTTGGCGAAGAAGGCACACAAACAGAAGCTGAAAAATTAAGCGAAGCAATCGAAGCAAGCTATCCAGACTTAGAGGTTGAGATTCACGAAGGAAAACAACCAGTCTATCCATACTTGCTTTCAGCAGAATAATACGTAAAAGTCGGAGGAGCGAGCCAAGAATATCTGGCGCGCTCCTGTTTTTGTCAGACCGGCTTTGAGCTCCCATATATGAAACGAAAAGAACTGTTTTTTTTGGTTTTTGAAAAAAGAATGCCCTTTAGAACAAACTGGCTGTTAGTCAACAAGAGTTAGACATCTGAAAAACGTATCTTATTAATAGAAAGGAGGCCATTTATGGCGATTCAAGAATCTGTCTCCGTATTGCCGGGTGTAGGACCAAAGCGCGCACAAACGTTAACTGAGTTAGGGATTGTAACGATCGAAGATTTGTTAAGTTATTATCCATTTCGTTATGAAGATATTCAAGAAAAAAATCTATTAGAGATCAATGACCAAGAGAAAGTCACATTAAAAGGTGTGATCGTTTCAGCACCAGTGGTCAGCCGTTTTGGTTATAAAAAAAGCCGGTTGCAGTTTCGAATGATGCAAGATCATGCGGTCTTTATGGTCTCCTTCTTCAATCAACCTTATTTAAAAGATAAGGTTGAAGTCGGCGAAGAACTAGCCGTTTATGGAAAATGGGATGCCAAACGTAAATCGTTGACTGGGATGAAAATCTTAGGCGGGAAACAAACGGAAGAGTATGCACCGATTTATCATGTAACTAAAGCGATTCGGCAGAGTACTTTAATTGATTTGATCAAAGTTGCATTTGAAAAATTTGGTGATCAGGTAACTGAAAATTTACCTGACTATCTACTGGATAAATATCGATTAATGCCAAGAAAGCAAGCGATGCGAGCGATGCATTTTCCTAAAAATCCAACTGAGAGCCAACAAGCTAAACGACGAGTGGTTTTTGAAGAATTTTTCCTATTCCAAATGCGAATGCAGGGATTGAAGAAAAGTGAACGCAGTGAGAAAAATGGTATTGCGATTCGCTACGATGTGGAACGTCTGAAGCAATTTACTCAAAAGCTGCCTTTCGAATTGACGGACGCTCAGAAAAGAGTCACCAACGAAATTTGCTATGACTTGCGGAGTAAAAAACACATGCAGCGTTTGCTGCAAGGGGATGTCGGAAGCGGAAAGACGGTCGTTGCAGCAATCGCGCTCTATGCAACAATGACAGCGGGTTTTCAAGGTGCCTTGATGGTACCAACAGAAATATTGGCGCAGCAGCATTTAGAAAGTTTGAATCAATTATTTGATCCGTTAGAATTGACGATAGCATTATTAACTGGTTCCACTAAGACTAAAGAGCGTCGTGCAATTTTGGCCGGTCTGCAAAATGGTGAAATCGATGTAGTGATTGGGACACACGCGCTGATTCAAGATGATGTACAGTTTGGTAATCTTGGGTTAGTCATTACTGATGAACAACATCGGTTCGGTGTGAATCAACGAAGAGTTCTGCGAGAAAAAGGGTTGCATCCAGATGTTCTATTTATGACAGCAACGCCGATCCCGAGAACATTGGCGATTACGGCATATGGTGAGATGGATGTCTCTGTTATTGATCAAATGCCGGCGGGGCGAATTCCAGTTAAAACGAGTTGGATCAAGCCGAAACAATTGGAGCATACGTTAGATTGGGCAAAACAAGAATTACAGGCCGGTCATCAGCTGTATGTGATTTGTCCGTTGATTGAAGAGTCTGAAGCATTAGATGTGAAAAATGCAACTGAGATTTATGAGCACTTGAAGGAGTATTATGCACCAACTTATCAGGTTAATCTTTTGCATGGAAAAATGAAGAATACTGAAAAAGATGCGATCATGGAAGAATTCAAGGACAATCAAAGTCAGATTTTGGTCTCCACCACAGTTATTGAAGTTGGCGTCAACGTACCAAATGCGACAGTGATGTTTATCATGGATGCGGATCGGTTTGGTTTGGCACAGCTCCACCAATTGCGTGGGCGAGTCGGCCGTGGTTCGGATGCTTCTTATTGTATTCTAGTTGCCAGCCCGAAAAATGAAATGGGTAAAGAGCGCATGAAGATCATGACTGAAACGAATAATGGTTTTGTCTTGAGTGAAAAGGATTTGGAATTACGCGGGCCAGGTGAAGTCTTTGGGTTCCGTCAATCCGGATTGCCGCAATTTTTGATTGCTGATCTTGTAAATGACGCGAATGTATTGGAAGTAGCGCGAGACGAAGCAAATCAGATTTGGCAAATCGATAATTGGCGCGAGCAACCAGCTTTCGAGCCTTTAGCGAAGACCCTAAAACCCACCGAAACTGGTGAAACATACTTCGACTAGTGTGATATACTGTAGAAAATCAAAGGCTGCCAGCCCCATTATTGATGACTCGCATTAAGCCGAGCCCTCTAATGGAAGAATACATTGGGAATAAAAAGGAGAGATTTTTTTCATGAAAATTGCTGTAGATGCAATGGGCGGCGATTTCGCACCGCAAGCTATTGTAGAGGGCGTGATGCTCGCACAAAAAAAACATCCAGAGATCGAGTTTCAATTATATGGAAAAGAAGACGCAATTCGTCAATATATCACTAACGAAAAAAACATCACAATCATCCACACGGATGAAAAGATAAATAGTGATGATGAACCCGTTAAAGCGATTCGCCGTAAAAAAACGGCATCGATGGTTTTAGCTGCTCAAGCAGTCAAAGAAGGTAAGGCGGATGCCATTTTTTCAGCAGGGAATACTGGGGCTCTATTAGCAGCAGGCTTATTCGTAGTTGGTCGTATTAAGGGTATCGAGCGTCCCGGGTTGATGTCGACATTACCTGTATTGAACGGGGATCAAGGTTTTGATATGTTAGACCTTGGAGCTAACGCAGAAAATAAGGCAGAACATCTTCATCAATACGCTGTTTTAGGTTCTTTCTATGCGAAACGTGTACGGGGAATCACGACGCCTCGTGTGGGTCTGCTAAACAATGGAACAGAGGAAACCAAGGGTAGCGAATTGACGAAAGAAGCATTCAAATTATTGCAAGCTGAGGAAAGTATCAATTTTGTTGGGAATGTGGAAGCACGGGAACTTCTAAACGGTGTAGCTGACGTCGTTGTTACTGATGGATTTACTGGGAATGCTGTTTTAAAAACGATCGAAGGAACTGCGATGGGATTAATGAGCTTACTAAAAGGTAGTATCAATGATGCAGGTGTCAAAGGGAAACTCGGCGCCGCGATGTTGAAGGATACATTATACGGACTAAAAGATAAGCTGGATTATTCCTCTCACGGCGGTGCGGTATTATTTGGTCTAAAGGCACCAGTCATTAAAACACATGGGTCGACAGGGCCAGAAGCGGTAGCCAATACCATCGATCAAATCCATACGATGTTAGAGACGAATGTTGTCGGTGAATTGGTCCAGTTTTTCGAAACTCCTAAAGATGAATAAGCGTCAGTGAATTTCTGAAAAAAGGTAGACAAAGCTGTCAAACATCAGTAAAATGAACTGTGACCTTCTGGTAAAACATAGACGAATATTAGTTGATCAGGTGGAGGTGAATGTTGTTGACTCGTGAAGAAGTATTTAGCCAAGTTGCTGAAATAATTTCAAACCACTTTGAAATCGATAAAGATAAAGTGACCCTTGAATTGAGTATCAAAGACGACTTAAATGCAGATTCAATCAGTATCATGGAATTTGTTTTAGAATTAGAAGATGAATTCGGAACAGAAATTTCTGATGAAGATGCAGAAAAAATTGAAACTGTTGGAGCTGCAGTTGATTACATTATGGAAAACAACCAAGCTTAACAAAAAAATGGTGCGCCAGTTTTTACTGGCGCACTTTTTATTTGTTTAATACTTTGAAGATAAACTTCGTCGTTGAGGACGGAGTTTTTTTATTGGATCAAATCCAAAAAACGTCTATTCCAGATGTTTTCGTAAAAGGTAATAGTATCTGACGCTGAAAGAAAATCGTTGTCGTAAGTTGTCGAAGCATTTTTCAGCATCGTTAATTGGTAACCTAGGCCATGTGCGAATTTTATAGTGGCATCAATACAATATTGTGTTTGAGCACCGCAAATTTCCAAGCTGATGATTTGTTGTTGCTGTAAAATTTTCTGTAAGTCAGTATGATAAAAAGAATTGGCATGAGTTTTTTGAACGATCGTATCGTTTTCTTTCCGATCCAATTTTTCTATGATTTCCCATGCAGCTGTATTTGGAACTAGGTCTTCATCAGAATGTTGGATAAAAATAATTGGTTTTACTTGTTCACGATAGAGTTGAATACGATGGTTAATCTCTATAACCAAATCAGTAAAATGATCGATCAATTTATCATCGAAGCAGACACCTTTTTGTAAATCAATAATCAATAGTGCATCAGAAAGTTTCTCCATTAAAGTTCCTCCGCTCTTTTTTTCTACTTTAACATTTTCTCAAGGAGACAGGAAAAGTTCGATAAATTTTTTGAAAATTTCCTACGATCACGACTTCTGATTTAAAATTCGTGGAAAAAACAGTATAATAAAGCGTGATGGAAATCTCAAAAAAAGGAATGAGCCCATGGATACACAGTTGATCAATGAATTGAAAGAAAACTACGGCATCGTCTTTCACGATGTGAACCTATTGGAACAGGCGTTTACCCACTCTTCATATGTGAATGAACACCGTAATATGAATATTTCAGATAATGAACGGTTAGAATTTTTAGGGGACGCTGTCTTAGAAATTCAAGTATCGGACTATTTGTATCACCATTATCCAAACTTGCCAGAAGGACGTTTGACGCGTTTGCGTTCAGCAATTGTAAGAGAAGAAAGTTTATCAAAATTTGCGAAAGAATGTCATTTTGATCATTATATTATGTTGGGTAAGGGCGAAGAGAATTCCGGCGGACGCGATCGTGCCGCACTTTTATGTGACTTATTCGAAGCTTTTTTAGGCGCTTTATATTTAGATCAAGGGTATGATGTTGCGCTTCGCTTTATCCGAACAGTCGTATTTCCGAAGATTGAAGCGGGTGTCTTCACACGCGAAATGGATCATAAAACACGATTGCAAGAGGTTTTACAAAAAAGCGGAGATGTAACGATCGACTATCGTTTAGTAAATGAAGAAGGACCTGCTCACGAACGAATTTTTACGATTGATGTTTACGCGGATAATCAATTGATCGGCTCAGGTCAAGGTAAATCTAAGAAATTGGCGGAACAAGATGCAGCAGAAAAGGCACTAGCAAAAATTACTGCAAAGTAAGTCTGTTTTCCTAAGTATGATAAGTAGTTGTGGAAAGGGACTTTTCTTGTAAGTATTACCTTATGTCCGGCTTAGCGAGCAATCTTGAATTTAGGTGCACAGCAATTACGTTTGCTGTGCAAGTTCGTGCAGCTTTTTTATGAAATTTTAGGAGGAACATTTTGTATTTAAAACGAATTGAGATCGCTGGCTTCAAATCATTTGCTGATCGGACTAAGATCGACTTTGAACAAGGTGTGACAGCGGTCATTGGACCAAATGGGAGCGGGAAAAGTAATATTACTGAGGCAATTCGCTGGGTTTTAGGGGAACAATCTGCGAAAAGCTTGCGTGGCGGCAAGATGCCGGATATTATTTTTGCTGGTTCGGAATCTCGCAAGCAGTTGAATATAGCGGAAGTGACGGTTGTATTAGACAACACCGATCAGTACCTGCCGCTGGCCTTTAGCGAAGTTAGTGTGACAAGACGCTATCGCCGAACTGGCGAAAGCGACTTTTTTATTAACAAGAAGGCTTGTCGTTTGAAGGATATCCAAGATTTATTTATGGATTCCGGTTTAGGAAAAGAATCTTTTTCAATTATTTCCCAAGGAAAGGTCGAAGCGATTTTCTCTAGCAAGCCCGAAGATCGCCGTGGAATTTTTGAAGAAGCTGCTGGTGTTTTGAAATATAAACAGCGAAAGCGCAAAGCGGAACAAAAACTTTTTGAGACAGAAGACAATCTAAGTCGAGTTCAGGACATTATTTATGAATTAGAAGATCAGCTGACTCCTTTAGCTGCTCAAAGTGAAGCGGCTAAGGAGTTTTTAACGCTCAAAAAGGAATTGACTGCGACGGATGTAAGTTTAACAGTAGCTAAAATAAAACAGACGCGCGATGCTTGGCAATCAGCGAAGAATGATTTTGATGAATTGTCCACGACAGTTGAAGAAAAGGGACGGTTTATTCAACAAACGGAACTACAGCTGGGAACCCTGCGTGAAAAGCGAGGTTCGCTAGATGAGCAGTTAGACACTGGTCAGCAGCAATTACTGCACTTATCTGAAGCTTTGAAACAAGCGGAAGGACAAAAAGAATTATTGAGCGAACGCTCAAAAAACACTCAAAAATCTAGCGCAGAATATCAAACAACCTTAAACGAACAACGTAAGAAAAAAACTGAGGCGCAAGTAAATCTACAAGACATTCAAGTGCAGCAAACTGAGAAGCAGACGGAAAAGGTTTTACTAGAAGAAAAAATCAAAGAATTAACTGAAGAAGCAGAAAAGTATAAAAAATCTCCAAAAGAATTATTGGAAGACTTACGTGGTACATACGTTGAATTGATGCAAGAATCAGCAAATGTCAGCAATGAGTTGAAATACTTAGAACGTCAATACACTCAAGAAACAGCAAAAAACCAACAGAGTATGACGCGTTATGAAGCTTTACGAGAACAATTAGAAGAGTTGACAGCACAACAAAGTGCAGCAGAAGCTAAGAGTCGTGCTCTAGAAGTGCAGTTGACAGAAGAACAAGAAAATTACCGTCACTTGGCAGAAGAAAAAAATGCGGCCCAGCATCAGCTGCAAAAAGAACAACAGCTGATGTATGATTTGATGAGTCAGGTCCAACAAGCACGAGCACGACAAAAAAGTTTGCAGGAAATTCAAGAGAATTATAGCGGATTTTATCAAGGTGTCCGAAGTGTCTTGCAACACAAAGAGCAACTAAGCGGAATCGTTGGTGCAGTCGCAGAGCTGATCCAAGTACCTCAAGAGTATACATTGGCGATCGAGACGGCTTTAGGTGCATCAGCGCAACACATCATTGTTGAAAACGAAAAAGATGCGCGGCAAGGAATCACTTTCTTGAAAAAGCAACGCAGCGGACGTGGAACGTTTTTGCCTTTGACGACAATCAAACCACGTAGTTTAGGGGCTAGTCAGTATCAGGCAATCAAAGATGAAGACGGTTTTTTAGGTGTTGCTAGTGAGTTGGTGTCATTCTCAGAGAGTGTTGCGTCGGTTATGCAGAATCTATTGGGAGCGATCGTGATTGCGAAGGATCTGAATAGCGCCAATCAGCTTGCTCGGCAATTAAGATATCAAGTTCGGGTGGTTTCTTTAGACGGAGATGTGATGAACGCTGGCGGATCCATGACTGGCGGTGCCACGAAACAAGGAAATCGTGGGAATTTGTTCAATCAAGGGCATGAGTTGGAAGAATGGACAAAGCGTTACGAAGAAATCAATCAGGCATTGCAAATGAAGGAAAAGTTTGTTCATGAATTGCAAACAAAAGTGGCAGAGCAGACGGATGCGTTGGAAACGTTGCGTTCCAAAGGTGAACAAACGCGTTTAGCCTATCAAGAAGCGCAGAGCGATGAAGAACGCGTTAGTACTGAATTAACCCGTTTACAAAAAGAGCAAACATTGTTCTCTTATGAAGCGAAGGAGTTAGAAAGCTTCTTAAATGATTATCAAACGCAAAAAGAAACGCTGGAGATTCAGCAAACCGAGTTAAAGGCACAGCAAGAGCAGATCAACCAAGAGATTCAACAATTGAATGAAGAGAGCGATCAATTAGAAGAAAAGCGTGCCCATATTAATACTGAACTAAGTCGTTTACAAGCAGATTATGCGGTATTAGATGAACGACTGCTGTATTTAGAACGACAGATTTTAAGTTTTGAAATGCAGATTGATGAGTTGGATGGCCAAATCACAAGTCTGGAAAATCAACTATTGGCACTTTCTAGTGACTCATCAGACCATGAAGAATCCGAAGAAAGCCTCAACCAACGACTGACGGAATTGGCTGTTGCTCGAGAGCATTTACAAGAGCAGCTGAACCTATGGAAAGAAACGCGTCAGAGCCTGCAAAATCAGGTCGATCAGGCAGATAGCGACTTGACCGAGGCCAATCGTGAACAAAAACAATTATTAGCACGCCAATCGCAAGCTGATGTTCAAAAGAATCGTTATGAATTGAAATTGGATAATGCATTGGCTTATTTGCAAGAAGAATACAGCTTGACCTTTGAAGGAGCGGAAGCGCAGGCAAATCCTGAAATTGATCAACAAATGGCGCAAAACGAAGTCAGCCGGTTAAAACAGTCAATCGAAAAGCTAGGTCCAGTTAATCTAAATGCGATTGAACAATATCAACAGGTCGAAGAACGTTACGACTTTCTTACGACTCAACGAGATGACTTATTATCGGCGAAAGAACAGTTGTTTGAAACAATGGATGAGATGGATGATGAGGTCAAAACTCGTTTCTATACGACTTTCCAGGCGATCCGCGAAAAATTCAATGTAGTTTTTCCGAATATGTTTGGTGGTGGTCGAGCAGAACTAGTATTGACAGATCCTGATGATCTACTAAATACAGGGATAGAAATCGAGGCGCAGCCGCCAGGTAAGAAATTGCAAAGTTTATCATTGCTTTCTGGTGGTGAACGAGCATTAACAGCGATTGCTTTATTATTCTCAATTATCCAGGTTCGTCCGGTACCATTCTGTGTCTTAGATGAGGTCGAAGCTGCTTTAGATGAAGCAAATGTTTCGCGCTTTGGTCGTTATTTAAGTGCTTTCCAAAACGACACGCAGTTTATTGTGGTTACTCATCGTAAGGGTACAATGGAAGCGGCGGATGTGCTCTATGGAGTGACGATGCAAGAATCGGGCGTTTCAAAAATTATTTCGGTACGCCTTGAAGAAGTAAAAGAAGACGGGAAATTCCAAATGAAGGAAGGGGAATTCTTAGAATGATAAAGTTAGTTGCGATAGATTTAGATGGTACATTATTGACAGATGTAAAAACGATTTCCGATACAAATAAAAAAATATTGGGCGAAGCAAAAGCGCGAGGAGTCAAAATCGTGATTTGTACGGGGCGTCCTTTGATTGCAATCAAGGATTACTTAGCAGAGCTGGATTTACTTGATGCGGATGATTACTCGATTACATTCAATGGTGGTCTGATCCAAACAAATACAGGAGAAATTTTAGGGAAAACAGCAATGGAGTTGGCAGAGGTAAGACATCTCCATCAGTTGTTAGCAGAACTTGACTTGCCGATGGATGTTTTGTCTGACGCGTTGTGTTTTCAATTTGAAACAGCGACCGATCATCCTTCGATCTATCCGGCGTTGAATAAGGCACTGACCTATGTTCCGAAAACGCTTGACGCATTAACAGAAGATACGCTGTACAATAAAGTTGTTGCAGCAATTGATGCTGAATATTTGGATCAAAAGATCCAGTTGATTCCAACGGAAGAATATGATCGTTTTGAGATTTTCAAGACTCGACCAAATTTATTAGAATTTATGCCAAGAGGTGTAACAAAAGCTTTTGGCCTTTCAGTATTAGGACAACATCTTGGCATCGAGGCACATGAAATGATGGCCTTAGGTGATGAAGCCAATGATTTGTCAATGATCAACTACGCTGGTATGGGAGTAGCGATGGAAAATGCGACGGACGGTGTTAAGTCTGCTGCAAATTTTGTGACTAGAACCAATCAGGCTGATGGCGTTGCACATGCCATTCAGAAATTTGTATTTGATGAATTGAATGAATAGACTTATTTGATAAGGGGGGATTTTAAATGGGATTATTTGACCGCATAAAAAAAGCCTTCACTGGTGAACAAAATGAAGAGCCTGAAAAACAAGAGGAAGTCGTTGAAGATAAAGAGATCTCTGATACCGGAGATGGTGCAGAAACAAAAGATGTAACGGAAACACCAATTACAGAAGATGCTGCTGCTGAAATGACTGAGAATAGTGACGAAGCGATTGAAGAAGTACTTGAGGAAACTGCGGAGTCGTTAGATACACCTTCGCAAGAAGTATCAATGTCAGAACCAGACAGACTTGAAGCAACAGAAACGGTTGAAACTTTTGACGATCTGGCGGGAACTAGTGAAGAAACACCAGTTGATCAGGTGAACGTTGAAGAAAAAGCGACAGAAAGTGAAACTGTGGAAACACCAGTAGAAAGTGAAACAGTGTCAGAAATCATTGATCCAGAAGATGCTGTGGAAACGAATGAGACGGTTCAAGAAAAATACGATAAGGGTCTTGAAAAGACGCGTAAATCGTTTGGCGATCGAATGAACGAATTGTTTGCTCGTTTCCGCCGAGTGGATGAAGACTTTTTTGAGGAGTTAGAAGAAACCTTGATTGGTGCCGATGTCGGTTTCGATACGGCCATTAAATTGACAGATTCACTAAGACAAGAAGTTAAATTGAAAAACGTGAAGAAGCCCGCTCAGGTTCAAAATGTCATTATTGAAAAGTTAGTTGATATTTATGAAGCGGAAGGTGTCAATGAAAATAATAAGATCAATCTGCAAGATGACGGATTGAGTGTGATACTATTTGTCGGCGTTAACGGAACTGGTAAGACGACTAGTATTGGTAAATTGGCAAATCAGTACAAAAATGAAGGGAAAAAAGTTCTGCTGGCAGCCGCTGATACTTTTCGTGCTGGTGCGATTGATCAACTCGTAGTATGGGGTGAACGTTCTGGCGTGGAAGTTGTACGGGGAAATGCTGGCGGCGATCCTGCTGCAGTAGTTTTCGATGCGGTGGACAAGGCCAAAAAGGAAAACTATGACATCTTGTTGATTGATACGGCGGGACGTTTGCAAAATAAAGTTAATTTGATGAATGAGTTGGAAAAAATCAAGCGAGTAATCCAACGAGAATTTCCATCAGCACCACATGAGGTATTATTGGTTGTTGATGCGACGACGGGACAAAATGCTTTAGTCCAAGCACGTCAATTTAAAGAAACAACGGATGTTTCGGGACTGGTCTTGACTAAACTTGATGGTACCGCAAAAGGTGGGATCGTTCTGGCGATCCGCAATGAATTACATTTGCCGGTGAAACTTGTTGGTTTAGGTGAAGGACTTAATGATCTCGAAGCGTTTGATTCGAATGATTTCGCAGTAGGACTGTTTAAAGGTTTATTGAAAGAAGAGTAAAAAAAGAACTGTTGAGAAAATCTCAGCAGTTCTTTTGCATGTCTTGAAAATGTGGTGGAACGTGTAAACTGATATTATTTTGACGCGCGTTGGCATCCATTATTCTATGGACCTCGTCGCAATGGAATTGATGCTGGCGATGTGGGCGCAACATCTCAAAATTTTTTGGCTCAGTTTTCTGACATAGATGAGACGTATCATTTATCGTTGATTGTTTTTCTTTGTGCATATGCGAGGCCTCCATTCTTTTGTTAAAAACGTGCAAGCTGCGATTACTTGTCGATTAATTATATTGTTATTATTATTTAATCATATTTTCATCTTTAATACTATCCTTTTTTTAAGCATTTCCGTTCTGTTTCTGGGTGTTCTTCTATATAATGTAGCTTGGGAGGGCTATGGACAAATGAATACAAAAAAAATGATGGCACAAGAAAAGGTAAGACCTTTTTTGTTGCAAGCGCGTTATGGTATTGAAAAAGAAAGTCAACGGGTCACATTGAATGGTGATTTAGTACAAACAGATCATCCAGCCTCTGTAGGAAACCGGGGCTTTCATCCTTATATTCAAACAGATTTTTCTGAAACACAACTAGAATTGATTACACCAGTCACTGAATCAGTTGATGAGGTGTTGGCCTATTTAGAAGCAATTCACGATGTGGCACAACGTAGTATGTCAAAAGATGAGATGATGTGGCCATTCTCCATGCCGCCGGTGCTTCCTGAAAAAGAGGAAGATATTCAGATAGCGAAACTGGAACGTCATGCGGATGTTCTATATCGTCGCTATTTGGCGCGGGAATACGGCAAACGAAAACAAATGGTGAGCGGGATTCATTTCAATTTCGAATATGGTTTAGACTTAGTTAATCAATTGTTTTTAGCACAAACGGAAGAATTTTCTATGGAGAATTTTAAAACCCGTTTATATATGAAAATTGCCCGTAACTTTTTACGTTATCGCTGGCTTCTAACTTATTTATTTGGTGCAAGTCCATTAAGTGAGGATCGTTACTTTGATGATGAAGACCGCCCGAAAGAGCCAGTCCGGAGTATTCGAACTAGCCAATATGGGTATGTGAACAAGCCTGACGTGCAAGTATCATATGAAACGTTAACTCGTTACAGTGATGATTTGGCGGAAAATGTTGCGCAAGGGCGCTTGTCAGAAGAAAAAGAATTTTATGCACCGATTCGTATGCGAGGCGGAAAAAAGGTGGCGGATCTTTTTCATACAGGGATTCGATATGTAGAGTTGCGTAATATTGACTTGAACCCTTTTGACCGTGTGGGGATAGACGCAGATGAAATTGAGTTTATTCATTTATTTATGCTTTATTTGTTATGGACGGACGAAAAATTATCAGCTGATGAATGGGTTGCAGAAGGCAATCGTATTAGTGATGAGGTTTCGTTAGAGCATCCCACGAAACCAACAGGTCATTTAGCGGAGGGGCAAACGATTTTTGCTGAAATGCTGCAAATGGCTGATGAACTAGAGTTAGAGAATACGGATTTGATTAAAAAGTATCAAGTTTGGCTGGAACATCCAGAAGAAACTTTGGCGGCGAGAATCCTTGCGTTAGATGAAACGGAAGGTCAGGCTGCAGTGGCGACGGAACTAGGCCGCAAGTTTTATGATCAGGCTTGGCTACACCCATATCAACTGGCTGGATTCCAAGAAATGGAATTATCAACACAAAACCTCTTATTTGATGCAATTCAAAAAGGGATTGAGACTGAAGTATTGGATCGTCAAGATCAGTTCGTGAAGTTGCAGCATAATGATCATCAAGAATTAGTAAAGAATGGGAATATGACCAGCAAAGATACGTATATTGCGCCATTACTGATGGCGAATAAAACGGTCACTAAAATAGTCCTAGCTCGCGCAGGATTTCGTGTGCCGGACGGTGAAACGTTTGGTTCAATCGAAGCGGCGAAAAAATCTTATCCTCGTTTCGCTCAAAAAGCTTTTGTGATCAAACCAAAATCAACGAATTATGGTTTAGGTATCACAATCTTTAAAGGGGAGACAGCGATAACTGATTTTAATGCCGGTTTGGCGATTGCGTTTGCTGAAGATGAAGAAATCATCATCGAAGAGTTTCTTCCAGGGACGGAATATCGCTTTTTCGTAATTGATCATCAGGTGAAGGCGGTCTTATTGCGAATTCCTGCAAATGTTATTGGTGATGGTGAGCATACGATTGAAGAACTGGTAGCCGAAAAGAATACGAATCCTTTACGTGGAACAAATCATCGGTCGCCGTTGGAAAAAATCCAGTTAGGTGACTTAGAACAATTGATGTTGAAGGAACAAGGTCTACGGATCGATAGTGTTCCTGAAAAAGATCAGCAAGTCTTCTTACGCGAAAACTCCAATGTGTCGACTGGTGGAGACTCGATTGATGTTACGGATGAGATCCATGAAAGCTACAAGCAATTAGCGATTGATGCGGTGGAAGTATTAGGTGCAAGTATTAGCGGAATTGATTTGATTATCCCAGATAAAGATAAACCCTATGAGACACAAGAAGATTATGGGATTATCGAGGCTAACTTCAATCCGATGATGCATATGCATATCTACCCATACATCGGCAAGAGCCGTCGCTTAACTGTAGATGTGCTGCGCTTCTTATATCCTGAAATGGCTATCTAAAAAATAATCCACGCGGCTTAGCCCGCGTGGATTATTTTGTGTAATAACGTTGAATGAAGGTATCGATTTCGGAAAGTGAGTTAGAAAACAAAACTAACTGACGATCGATGTTGGATAAAAACTCTTTTTCTACCATCTGATCAAAAAACTCTCGTAATGGACGATAATAATTTTTTACATCAAAGAAAATACAAGGCTTATTATTTTGTCCAACGCGCGCCCATGAGTAAGCTTCGCTGATTTCTTCTAATGTACCGATCCCGCCTGGTAAAGCCAAACAAACGTCCGCCTGTTGCATCATAGTTTTTTTACGTTCATCCAAATCATTGACAGTAATCATATGAGTTAAGCCAGTATGGAGGCGTTCGCGATCTTGTAAAAACTTTGGCATGATCCCTGTTACTGTACCACCCAATTCTAAAACGCTATCAGCTACCGCACCCATTAACCCCAGTTTGCTGCCGCCATAGACGAGTTCATGATTATTCTCAACGATCCAAAATCCTACTTTTTTTGCGGCTTCCTGATAGGCTGGCTCAGAGCCTAAATGTGCGCCGCAGTATACAGCGATTCGCATTACTTTTCTTCCAATTCCAGAGTTTGCTTCGTTGATTCAACAACTAAGCCAGTTTTCTCTTCCCACCAAAGCTTCATTTCTTTTTCGTAAGTGTCAGGAAATTGGGCTACGGTATCAATTAGAGGTTCTTCTTGAAGTGTAGCATAGGGATAATTCATCGCTAAATTCAATTTCAATTCTTTCAATAAGCTATAATATTGGAACATCATGTAGTACATTTCTTCGTCATCGCCACTGGCTAAAACTAGAGCAGCACGATCCAGCATGAATCCGAGACTGCGCATCATAAATAAAAACGCAGGAATTTCTTCTGCTTTGATATCATTGACTTCTTTTAAGATATCCACGTGTAAATCAAGCGCTTGCAATAAATCGGTTTGAAGGTTCTGGTAAGTAGCCATTATAATCTCCTCCTTAAATTCTTTCTTTAAAATAAGTATAGCACAGACCTCAAAAATCCTGCGGCTGGATTCAGCATTTGACTCGCATTATTGCAGTGATTTGTGTAAAGTAGACGGGAAGGAGGCAGTGATATGGGTAAATTAGCTGTGATTACGGATCTACATGCAGATATTAATCACTTCGGGGAAGCCGAATTGACAAAACTTTTTACGCTGTTACGCGAACAAGAGGCGACGCGTCTGCATTTTGCTGGAGATACTGCCAATAAGATCGACGAGACACTGGCAGTCAATCAATTTTTTCGCCAGCGTGGGATACCAACGACCTTCAATCTGGGAAATCATGAGATGGGCAATATCAAAGGGGAACAGATGATTGAACATTACCCTGACAGCCATTTTTTAAATTTGCGTTATCTGCCGCTTAATCAACGAACGGTATTGCTGGGTTTTAATGGGTGGTATGATTATGGATTTTCTGAATTGAACGATTCGCAGCAGATTCGTTCTATTAAAAATATTTATTGGTTTGATCGGATTATTGAACGTTTTTCGGACGATCAAACAGTGGATCAAGCAATTTTGCGACAATTACGTAGTGTACTGGATGATTTAGCGCGAAAAAAATATCAAGTTATTTTAGTCACGCATTTTGTGCCAAAGGAAGAGTTTATCGTTCATTTAAGTGGCAAATATCAAATCTGGAACAAACTGAATGCTTTTTTAGGCTCGCAGGCGTTAGGTGAATTATTGGATCATTATCCAAATGTTCAGCATGTTGTTTTTGGACATACCCATCGTCGCTTCGAAGATCAAATGATCCAAGACACGATCTATAGCTGTCGTCCGTTGGGGTATTATTATGAATGGGGGATTACGCGGGATTTTGTACTGGATAATCAATTGGCAGAGATTTTTATTCCAATGAAAATGCGGAGCTTATTGAATAAGCATCAGGCGGAATTTACCGCATATAAAGAGAAACATTTAGTCGAGGAATTTCGAAAAGCGATGACTTTGATTCCTTACTAATGGAAGGATATTTTTTGATGGAAACAATTAAAAATTTTTTACGACAGTTTACACAGACGACACCCTTTGTTTTAGCGAATACGATGATCGTCATTCCTTATTTATTATTTATGCATTTGTTTGATGTGCGATTGTCGGTCACCGTTTTACCCTTTGTTTTATTCTACACATTTCGAGTCACAGGAATTTTTTTGATTCGCGGGCTTTATCGTTCCATTGATCAATACACTTTGCTGATGGTTTCGCTTTTACTAGGTGGCATCGGCGCCTTTTTAACTTTGATCGGGGCTTTACATTTTACATTCTATTTATTTGGCAGTGCCCTTTTAGGGCTGAGTGCTGCTTGGTTGCCGCCGGCGAATACAAGTGTGAATTTTTTTGAAAAAACCAAGGGCTTTCAACCAATGAGCAGTCGGCATTATCTAGTTGCGTTGATTGTCTTATTACCCTTATTCTTTGGGACGACGCTCGTTTTTCCTGTACAAGCGGTGATTGTACCAAGTATTGTTACACTTTATTATGTATTTGCTTACCATACAGTAAAGCATTATCCGCATTATGAGATGGATTTTAAAGAGTTGACGAAGCATGTTTTCTCTATTTCAGAACTGATTTGGTTCATTCTATTTTTTATTGCCCTTTTTCTATTACGGAGTGGTCGATTGTTGTTTAGCGAATCGTTACTGAATCAAGCGATTCTTTTATTTGCTGGTATTTTTATGGTCGCTATCCTTGTAGTCAACCAAGTTAAAAATCGCTGGAAGCTTCCATTTTGGCAAAATGCGTTGACTTTTCTTAATGGAATGCTGGGGAATTTCATTTTTCTTTTTGGCGCTTTTTACGTTGCGGTATATAAAGGAGCGGCTTCCCAAGGAATGTATCTGTTTCTACCTTATCTTTTGGGAGTGATCAGTTCATTGGTTTTAGCCGGAAAGGTTCGTAAATATTTCAAAAATGAGTTGCTTGTCCAAATTGCGGGCCTATCAGTAGGATTGTTGCTGTTAAGTGTGCGGTTCCTATTCCCATTGGCAATTTTTGTTCTGACATTTTTTCAAAAGGGAACAAGTGCTTGGCTGAATCGGCTGTACTATCAAACGGAAAGTATCGACACACAACAACGTCTGACTGCAAAATATTCGACATCGAATAAAGGAAGCATTACCCATCAATTCATTTTGATGTTTCTAATGCTCGTAACGTTACAAATAAAAAATCTGCCGATCAAAGATATTTTTTTGTTGCGCAGCTTGCACACACCAGAAATCCTTGCCACAATGGACATAGTTAAATTTATCTCGATCTTGATTTTATTAATTGGGCTTTGGCTGGCTGGAAGGAGTGGAAAACATGCGTTTGATCATTGACGGCGATGGATCGCCGGTAAAGGATACAACTATCACAGTTGCTGAAAAATATGCGCTTCCGGTAGTGATCGTAACTAGTATTGATCATTATTCAAAAAAGGAGTATCCAGATTTTGTAGAATTTATCTATGTTGATCGCGGTGCCGATTCGGCGGAATTCAAGATTGTGTCCGTCATTCACTCAGATGATATTTTGATTACTCAAGATTACGGACTGGCCTCTTTGACATTGGCGAAAGCAGCTCATGTTTTACATCAAACTGGTTTGGAATATACTCAGATGAACATCGATGCCTTGTTGACACAGCGATTTATTGGCAGCAAGATGCGCCAAGCAAAACAACGCACGAAAGGGCCCAAACCATTTACTAATGAAGATCGATCACATTTTAAGGGTGTGCTGGAAAGCTTGATTCAACAGTCTTTATTGTAATCTAAATGATAGGCTTTGTAATACTTGTAAAATTTCTTTTTGGGGATTTTGATTTTTGTGCTAAAATGTTAGGGATCAGAAAGTAATGGAGGATATTCAGTTGAAAATTATTTTACTTTATGGTGGGAAAAGTCCAGAACACGATGTAGCAATTTTGTCGGCCTTTTCAGTTATTTCTGCGGTTTATTTTGACTATTATCAAGTACAACTTATTTATATCGATAAAACCGGCCAATGGGTCAAAGGCCCATTGTTAACGGAAGCACCAGAAACAGATGAAGCGTTGCGATTAACTTGGGATCCAACTGGACATGAGGTTGAAGGGTTCAACGGCAAGGTGATTGCTCCCGGCGATATCAAAGAAGACAACGCGATTGTTTTTCCAGTTTTGCATGGACCTAATGGTGAAGATGGAACGATTCAAGGATTCTTAGAAACTTTGGACATGCCTTATATCGGTGCCGGTGTGATGACCAGCGCTTGTGCAATGGACAAGATTATGACTAAATATATTCTGCAAGCAGCCGGTATTCCACAGGTTCCTTATGTGCCAGTTTTGAAAAATCAATGGAAAGAAAATCCAAAACAAATCTTTGACAAATGTGAAGGGACGTTATTGTATCCAATGTTTGTCAAACCAGCTAATATGGGCTCGAGTGTAGGGATTACAAGAGCGGAAAATCGTGAAGAACTACAAAATGCTCTTCAAGAAGCGTATCGTTACGATTCTCGTGCCTTAGTCGAGCAAGGGATTGACGCGCGTGAAATTGAAGTTGCCGTTTTAGGAAATGATGATGTACGAACGACTTTACCAGGTGAAGTTGTGAAAGAAGTAGCGTTTTATGACTATAATGCGAAGTACATCGACAACACGATCCAAATGGCGATTCCAGCAGAAGTACCAGAAGAAGTGATGCAAAAAGCACGAGATTATGCCAAATTAGCGTACACAATGCTAGGCGGATCAGGACTTAGTCGTTGCGATTTCTTCTTGACCAATAAAAATGAATTGTTCCTGAATGAATTGAATACGATGCCTGGATTCACCAAATTTAGTATGTATCCATTATTGTGGGAAAATATGGGATTGAAATATGGCGATTTGATTGAAGAATTGATTCAGTTAGGTACGAAGCGTTACGAATTGCAGGCTGCCTTTGAATAATTAACTATCTGTTTAAGCAGCAAGCAGAACTTGAGACATGATTCGGTATGAATGATGTTTCAAGTTCCTTTTAACGTCGGGCTTATCAAACTATTAATATATGATGGTAGGAAGTTTACTGTAGTCAGAAACAAAAATTTGGGAGGAACACCATGAATTTTACAACGACAATCATCAGCAAGGCCGTTCAAGGGGAAGTACTGACGGAAAATGAGGTGACCGTTACTGGTGTCGAATTCGATTCACGAAAAATTGAAGCCGGCGATCTGTTTGTTCCGTTACAGGGAACAAATGATGGCCACGAGTTTGTATCAAAGGCAATTGAAAACGGAGCGACTGCAACGTTTTGGAGCAATGATCCAGCGACTGCACCTGAAGGTATCGCAGTAATCTTAGTTAAGGATACGCTGTCAGCCTTTCAAGCGTTAGCAAGCTACTATTTATTAGAAGAAAATCCAGATGTAATTGCGATTACAGGCTCAAATGGAAAAACCACGACTAAAGATATGACTGAATCGGTCCTTAGCCAAAAGTTTCGGACGTATAAAACACAAGGCAATTACAACAACGATATCGGCTTACCTTACACGATTTTACACATGCCAGAAGGAACGGAAAAGTTGATTTTGGAGATGGGGATGGATCATGCTGGTGAAATCAGTGTCTTATCAGAATTAGCAGAACCTGATGTTGCGGCAATCACGATTATTGGTGAGGCCCACATTGAAAACCTGGGTTCACGTGAAAAAATCGCGGATGCTAAGATGGAAATAACCACAGGATTGGCGTCGGATGGTCTGTTGGTTATTCCTGCTGATGAACCGCTATTAGAAGATCGTACCCATTCGCTCTCGCAAACAGTGGAAACAGTCGGCATCCAAAAAGGTGATTTGTCTGCTACAATTTTGAATGAGAATAAAGGAGCGACCGTTTTTTCAGTTGATGATAATGGGTATCAAATTCCATTACCTGGCAGTTATAATGTGCAAAATGCATTGATTGCGATGGCGATCGGTCGCTGGTTCGATGTAAGTACCGATGATATTTTTCAAGGTTTGGCCTATGTTCAAGTTACTCAGAATCGCACAGAATGGTTGAAAGCCAGCAATGGGGCGGATATTTTGAGCGATGTTTATAATGCTAATCCCACAGCGATGGGCTTAGTCTTAGATACCTTTGCAAAATTACCGACGGAAGGACGTCGGTTAGCAGTTCTAGCAGATATGCTGGAGTTAGGCGCAGATTCATATGCTCTTCATGTTAATATGGTAGAGCATATCAATGATCAAGACTTTCAAGAAATTTATTTATATGGCGATGAAATAAAAGGTCTGAAGCTAGCCTTAGCGGATCGTTATCCAGCATTGTCGGTTCATTATTATGCCAAAGCGGATAAAGCTCAAATGCTACAAGCAGTCAAAGACAGTTTACAACCGACGGACAGCATCGTATTGAAAGGCAGTAATGGGCTAGTCTTAATAGAGGTCGTTGAGGCATTGCAGAAATAGTGAAAACTTGCAGAAAACGAAATGATGTGCTAAAATGAGCCATTGCCGAGAAATGAAGTAATGATTGAATGAGTCATCCAATAAATTAAAGATTCGCTAGCGATTGTTTCGTTGGCTTACCAATTATTTTTGAGAAGCGGTTGGGGCATTTTTCAGTTGAACAATGTCTCAGCCACTTTTTGTGAGAGATGATCCTTCCGCCTGACTTCGCGGAGCGGTTTTTCGGTAGTATCGCCAAGGACGGCAACTAAAGGGACAGTTGCAGACTGAACGTGGATACCAAACCATACGCTCTAAATGATAAGGTCAACAGACATTAGGAGGATATCATTTGAAATTCAAAGAACTAAAATTATCACCAGAACTATTGATTGCGGTTGAACGCGCAGGTTTTGAAGAAGCAACACCGATCCAAGCACAAACAATTCCATTAGCATTAGATGGAAAAGATGTTATTGGGCAAGCACAGACAGGTACTGGTAAAACAGCCGCTTTCGGATTGCCGATGTTAAACAAGATTGACGCAACGAAAAATGTTTTACAAGGACTAGTTATCGCACCAACACGTGAATTAGCGATCCAAACACAGGAAGAATTATATCGCTTAGGCCGTGATAAAAAAATTCGCGTCCAAGCTGTATACGGCGGCGCAGATATCGGTCGTCAGATTCGTGGATTGAAAGATCGCCCACAGATCGTAGTAGGAACGCCTGGTCGGATGCTGGATCATATCAATCGCCACACCTTGAAATTAGAGACCGTTGAAACACTTGTCTTAGATGAAGCTGATGAAATGTTAAACATGGGCTTCTTAGAAGATATCGAAAAAATCATCAGTAAAGTCCCTGAACAACGCCAAACATTGTTGTTTTCAGCAACGATGCCTGATGCAATCAAGAAAATCGGCGTTAAGTTTATGAAAGCTCCTGAACATGTGAAAATCAAGGCTAAAGAAATGACGGCTGATTTGATTGATCAATATTATGTTCGAGCAAAAGATTATGAAAAATTCGATGTCATGACTCGTTTGTTTGACGTTCAAACCCCTGATTTAGCGATCGTTTTTGGTCGTACGAAGCGTCGTGTTGACGAATTAGCACGTGGATTAGAAGCTCGCGGTTATAAAGCAGAAGGAATCCACGGCGATTTATCACAACAAAAACGAATGAGCGTATTGCGTTCGTTTAAACGTGGGGATCTTGACATCCTTGTAGCAACAGATGTAGCTGCTCGTGGGTTAGATATTTCAGGTGTGACACATGTGTACAATTACGATATTCCACAAGATCCAGAAAGCTATGTTCACCGTATTGGTCGTACTGGCCGTGCTGGTAAAGGTGGTATGTCAGTGACTTTCGTTACACCAAACGAAATGGGTTACTTGCATGTCATTGAAAACTTGACGAAAAAACGCATGAATCCGATGCGTCCGCCAACCGAAAAAGAAGCCTTCAAGGGTCAATTAGGTGCGGCAATGGAACAAATCCAAAGCCAAATGGAAGAAACTTCCGATAGTTTAGAAAAATATAATGAGTCTGCGCAGGAATTATTGGCAGCTTATTCTCCAGAAGAGTTAGTCGCATTGTTATTGAAAACAACGGCTAAAGATCCTGCAGATTCTGTGCCAGTAAAAATCACGCCAGAACGCCCATTGCCTTCAAATAAAAAAGGCGGTTTCAATCGCGGCGGTGGCGGCAAGCGCGGCGGCGGTAATAACCGTGGCGGCGGCCGTGGTAAAGACAATTACCGTAAAGATCGCGGCGGCGACCGTGACCGTAACAAAAACAAAAATTACGGCGGTAACAAATCACGCAGCAACAACAAAAATACAAATCGCAATAACGACAAAAAACGCGGATTTGTGATCCGTACGAATACAAACGACTAGTTCACGCATAACTGTCAAAGCCATCGATCTTTTTGATTGATGGCTTTTTTCTTGATATAAAGGACTTTGAATGAATTATTAAAAAAAAATCGTAGCATTTAAAGAAGTCTTTGGTAAAATAAAGATGTTACTTGAAAGGGTTGAGAGTATGATTAAAGGAATCGGGATCGATGCGACTGAATTGGAGCGGGTCGCAAAAATCATTGAACGCCGTCCGCATTTTATCGAACGAATATTAACTCCAGCGGAACAGACCCTTTTCGCTAGCCATTCTCCTCATCGTCAGGTAGAATTTCTAGCAGGACGGTATGCATGTAAAGAAGCTTTTTCCAAAGCTTGGGGAACCGGCATTGGAAAAGTCAGTTTTCAGGATTTAGAAATTTTACGTGATGATCATGGTGCACCCGCCTTTACAAAATCACCTCATCAGGGGAAGGTTTTTGTCAGCTTGACCCACACAGAGGAACTAGCAATTGCACAAGTATTGCTAGAGGAATAGAAAGAAGGACACTTAGTTTATGGTTGTAACTTATCATCGACCTACAAGAGCCATCATACATAGGAAATCATTGAGAGAGAATATTAAAAATGAAATTGATCGTTTGCCAGAAGGATTTGAATTATTTGCTGTAGTTAAGGCAGACGGCTATGGCCATGGAGCAATTGCTACCGCACAAATGGCCCTATCAGTAGGAGCGACTGGATTTTGTGTAGCGACATTAGATGAAGCGATCGAATTACGAGAAGCGGGAATCACTGAACCGATCTTAGTGTTGAGTGTTGTATTTCCAAGCTATTTATCATTGGTTGTCGATTACGATCTGTCGTTCACTGTTGCAACTAAAGAATGGTTGATTGAAGCTCAAGAAGTATTGAAAGACTTAGAAGAAACGACGGCGCCGATCAAAATTCATATCAAAGCAGATACTGGGATGGGACGTATCGGTTTTCTAACATCAAAAGAAGTAAAGGAGGCAGCGGAAATAATTGAAGCGTCACCCAATATGATTTGGGAGGGATTGTTTACTCACTTTGCGACAGCAGATGAAAAAGATACATCTTATTGGCACAAACAAGCCGACCGTTTTAATGAAGTAATTGATGCGTTGGATCATCTGCCGCGTTACGTTCATTCAAGCAATAGTGCGACAGCGCTATGGCATGATAAAGAAATGCCGGGAAATATGATTCGTTACGGTGTAGGAATGTATGGCCTGAATCCTTCAGGTCACGAATTGCCTGAGACCTACCCGTTAAAACCGGTGATGGAATTAGTGTCTGAGTTGATCCAAGTCAAAGAATTGGCTTCGGGCGAAGGTGTAGGATACGGAAAAACCTATGACACACCGGAAAAAGAATGGATTGGAACGATTCCGATTGGTTATGCGGATGGTTGGTTGCGGAAGATGCAAGGATTCTCATTGCTAGTGGATGGTGAGTTCTGTGAAATTATTGGTCGGGTATGCATGGACCAATTAATGATCCGTCTACCGCGAAAGTTTAAGGTAGGAACAAAAGTCACGTTGATCGGTAGGAACAATGGGCAAGAAATCACGATGCAAGATGTAGCAGATCATCTAGGTACGATCCATTATGAGGTGTGTTGTATGCTTTCGGAACGTGTACCGAGAATTTATCAAGAGTAATTGCAAAAAGTATTTCTAAACTTTGAGAGGATGTCCACTCCTCTTTGTCAGTTTCTCTTCACGATTTATTGCGATTAGAGAAATGGTATGCGTAGCGACAAATAAACATTATTTTTCATGGGTTTAGAAAAATAATTACTCTAAGAGGAGTTAGCTATTTTACGTGTAGAGGAATGATATACGGCATGAACATCGAATCATTTTTTCTTTAAAAAAATGATTACATTAAAAGGAGTAAGGATGTCAGTTCCTCTTTTCGCAGTAAATACCGCTGAGCGCTAGGATCACGAAACAAATCTCACAAGGCAAAAAGTGTGTAGAGGAATGATATACGGCACGAACATCGAATCATTTTTTTCTTTAAAAAAATGATTACATTAAAAGGAGTAAGGATGTCAGTTCCTCTTTTCGCAGTAAATACCGCTGAGCGCTAGGATCACGAAACAAATCTCACAAGGCAAAAAGTGTGTAGAGGAATGATATACGGCACGAACATCGAATCATTTTTTTCTTTAAAAAAATGATTACATTAAAAGGAGTAAGGAGAATATTATGGTTAAACGTGGTGATATCTATTTTGCGGATTTATCGCCAGTCATTGGTTCTGAGCAGGGTGGGATTCGTCCGGTGTTGGTGATTCAGAATAATTTGGGTAATCACTTTAGTCCAACAATTATCATTGCTGCGATTACGGCAAAAATGGCGAAACCTAAATTACCAACACATATCGGGATCAAATCAAATGGGACCGGAATTGAACGAGATTCGGTCATTCTGTTAGAGCAGATTCGCACGATCGACAAATGTCGTTTGAAAGAAAAAGTTTGTCATTTAGATCGTTGTTTGATGGCAGAAGTTGACGCCGCTTTACGGATTAGTGTCGGCATCGAGACAATGGCGGCTGCCACATCAAATCTTACATAAAAATCAGCTTTGTTGATTTGTCAGGTGACGGTTCTGCTTTTTTTGCAGTTTTTGGTTGAAAGAGAGAAATGGTATTATTATTAAACAGCTGTTTAGCTGAATCGTACACGAAATGAAATGAATATTTTTTAGAATTAGCTAGTTATCAAGAACGCAACGATCTGTTGCGTTCTTTTTTCGTCTCTTCAACGAATCATCTATCAATGATTTGTAGTAAACTCGAAGTTTTCCATTGTATAATATATGTAAGAAGAGAGAAATGAAAGGGAGGAGGACAATGGTTGAGATCGGTGAACAGCTTAGATATTTTCGTCAAAGGAAAAGAATGAGTCAAAAACAAATTGCTGAACTATTACATGTCACTCCGCAAACAGTCTCTAAGTGGGAGTTGAATAAGAGTGCCCCCGATTATGATCAGTTGATCGCCCTTAGCAAACTTTATCGAAAAAGTATTGATGTTCTGTTAGGACAAGCCAAACCCAGTTTTTTAGATTATTTAGCTGATTCACAAAATTTTAGAAATCAGTATGGAATACCTAGTGCAAATGGGGGAGAGGATGATGGAAGAAAGGATCCGAAAGATTAATAAGCTGCTTTTGATTACCTATAACTTAGGCGGGTCATGCTTGATTGTGATAGGTAACCTTAGAGGGATTGGCGGACCGCCAGGATATATACCAACAGGAATAAAGGTTGTGACTGCGATTGTTTTCCTGACGATGCTCATTGCTCATATTGTTCGTTACTCTATAGAAAGAAAAATAAAAAGAACAGGCTGATATTTTTCCTATCAGCCTGTTCTTCTTATGCTTGCGCAAAAACGATTAGATTTACTGAGTCTCCGAGGCACGTTTGCAGGGTGATTCGCTCGCCTCCGCCGGCAGAAGTGATTTGATCCCAGTTGTCTAGACCAGAATTGATATCTCTACCGCTGTCATCAACGTTGATTAATCCATTGACTATGTAGGTAGTTGGATTGCCGACACCATCGGTAACTGTGATGGCATCACCTGCGCTGAGAGATAATACTGGTGAAAAAATTCCGGGATTGTGTCCAATAAAATGAGTATTTTGATTATCTGTTCCAGATTGTGTAGGATTTCCGCCCCAAGTTGCGGCGATAGAACCGCCATTAATGACTCCTTGCCCACTGCCTTGTCCGGCATTTATATAAGGCAGAGATTGGCCGTGAAAAGAAAGTTGATTTGGTTGAGTTGCAGGTTGCGGAGCAGGTGTCTCAACAACTGGTTGTGCTGCTTCTGGGGCCGCGGCTTGCGGCGTACCTTGTGTAGATTGCTCTTGATCTAATGGAGGTGTGCTGCTTTCTGGTGTACTCTCTGCAATTTGTGGAGCTGCTGTGGAAGAACTGGGTTCTGTTTGAGACTGTGGTGCTGAACTTTTGGCTGGTTCCTTTGCGGTCTCTTTTGAGGTGGAAGAGGTAGGTGGTTTGCTTTCGGTCGTCTCTTTTTTTCGGATTTTTCTTTCTTTTACGATAATAAGGACCGTTCGTTTGGCATGATCCTCATCGTTTTTTGCTGTTAAGGTCAAGGCGTATCGTCCTGGATCATTAGCGTTGACATCCGTATAGTTCATTTTGACTGGCTGGTATTCATCATCAACAGCTTTGTAGTATTGTTCCGGACGAAAAGAATCAGTAGTTGTAATGGTAAGAGTGTCTTCACCGTGAATCGTCACTTGATTTTCTTGTTGTGCATTTTTTTCAATTTGTGTCTGAGCGCCAGAAATAGATGAAAAAATGATCGGTCCAAAAAATAATAGGAAGCATACAATAACAACGGAAAAAATGAATGACTTTCTTCTTGATAGTTTCAAGGAAAACACCCCTTTTTCTACTTTGATTAAATGATAAAGCAAGAATCAATGTTAAAAAATAAAAATAACGTAATTGTTAAATTAGATTGTTATTTGTGAAATTTAGTTAAATAAATACCAGTATTTTTCCACTTTTATAGAGTTATTTTATGATATAATGACCAAAGAATGTTATAATCCAAAAAAAGAAAAAGGATTATTGAATTTGAAGAATTGTGACAATTGGTTTAGGAGGACACTTTTGTGCGGAGATTATTAAAAAATACAACACAACGACGTTTAGCCATCATTGGCGTTTTAAGAGACTTAATTGGATGGCAGAATCCAGAAATGATTGCAGATTTATTGGACTGTTCGATGAAAACAATTTTATCTGACGCCGAAGCAATCAATGATCATTGGAGCGAGCATGTCGGAGTAGAATATTCTCGTACAAAAGGATTGCGGTTGAATGATGCGCTTCATAATAAAACACGGCAATTAGCTCGGAATCTGATGGAAGAATCGGAAGCATTCACTTTTTTGGAACGGATATTTTTTCAGCCAAATGAAGATATGGAGTATTGGATCAATGAACTTTATATCAGTGAGGCGACTTTTTACCGAATGATCAAACAGATCGATAAGGTATTGAAGGAAAAAGGGCTAGTTTTAGAACGCAGACCATTTCGGATTACTGCAAAAAATGAGCGTTGGGTACGAGTCTTTTATGTACAATTGTTTTTAGAAAAATATGGCCTGAATGAATGGCCGTTTGACTTAGAGCGTGAAAGAATGCTCGATTTTATTAAAAATGCTAATCGTTCTTTTGAGATTGATTATAATGATCGCGAAATGATTGAAAGCAGTTATTTGCTAGCGATCATCATTGTACGAACTTCGCAGGGGTTCATTTTGTCAGAAAGGGAAAAATTAGAGTTAAATCAGCCGTTGATCGATAAGATACTGACTCTGCGTCCAGCCGCAGATCGAACTGTTCAAGGGACGAAATATACTGTTACAAACCAATGGTATTATGAAGTCGCTAATAGTTTGTTCTGTTCTTGCTTTATTACACGCTTTGATCCCAGCTGTCAAATAACTTCACGTCATTTGGAGAATTTTTTGGGAGAGCTGGAGCTCAGTTATGAGTTGTCTTTATCTGAGGGACAACGGAAAAATATTTTGCAAAAATTATTAAAAATTCAAGCGTCTTATCAAGTATGTCCTTATCCGCATTCTATTCTATTTGATTCAGCAGCCTATTTTTCAAGAAATGCCAAATTGCAATATCCTCACTTTACGAAATATGTTCATCAATTGTTATTACGTATGGAACGAACGACTGGGGACCCTTGGTTCAGCCAATTCTATTTTTCAGTTTTGACTGTCTTGTTCAAAGAATGGGAAGGATTGGCTCATTCGTTGGATGTTCATTCGGCAAAGGTTCAAATTTTGGTAGTAAGTGATTCTGGAAAGAGCCATGCTGAAATGCTTGCGGAATTGATTCGCAGTCGTTTCTATTACCGTGTGGTAATTGAATCTCATCAGGGTTCGGTATTGGATTTTGTGCATGACGAGCGTTTTAAAGAATACGATCTGGTTATTGCAAATTATCCCATCAAAAATTATTCTTATGGCAATTTAAAAATTGTGGATGATTTTTTGACGGAAAGTGATCTCTCCTCCATCGGTTCATTTGTAAAAGAGTTTCGTTAGAAGACTTCCTGTAAGTCTTCTTTTTTTCAGCATATGTGCATCATTCTTTTCTAGGACTGTATATTAACGTAGTAGATTATTTGGTGGGGATTTACAGTTTGAGCAAAAAACGAAGCGCATTGCTTTGATATATATAGGGCTTGTAGAAGGTAAGAGAGTGTTGTTGAACGGCTTACGACAGCTTAGGGAGGATCGTCTTGAATCTAAGGCGATTCTTTTTTATGAAAAAGGAATGAATTTGTTAGAACTTTTGAGTAAAACTATCTATACTATAGTAAGCAATCATTAATGAAAGAATGGAAGGACGTGAGTACATGTTAAAAAAATTACTGGCAAATGTCGGTGAATATAAAAAGCAGAGCTTACAGACCCCGCTGTTTACAATGGGGGAAGTATTGATGGATGTGATCATGCCCTTGATTATGGCAGGGCTAATCGATCATGGAATCGAAAAAAGTGATAGCAATACGATTTTACGGTATGGCGGATTATTGTTTCTGTGTGCATTATTTGCGCTAGCGATGGGAACTTTAGGGGGACGAACAGCTGCGATCGCTTCAGCAGGATTCGCTAAAAATCTGCGGCATAATTTGTTTGAACGAATTCAAAGCTTTTCTTTTTCGAATATTGATCGTTTTTCAAGTTCGAGTTTAATCACTCGTTTAACAACTGATGTGACGAATGTGCAGAATGCTTATCAGATGGTGATTCGGATTTTGGTACGTTCACCGCTGATTTTGATTTTTTCTTTGATGATGACATTCCATATCAATAGAGAATTATCAATGATCTATTTAGTGATTGTGCCAATTATGATTGTGGGTTTGGGACTGATTATTCGTTTTGCCCATCCGCTATTCGAAAAGGTTTTTCGGACCTATGACCGCTTGAACAACGTTGTTCATGAAAATCTGCAGGGGATTCGTGTAGTGAAATCTTATGTGCGTGAAGAGCACGAAGAAGAAAAATTCAGCCAGGTATCAAAAATGGTCTTCGATAATTTCACTAAAGCCCAACGCATCGTTGCCTTCAATATGCCGCTTTTACAAATCGCGGTTTACGCGTGCATGCTGTTTCTTTCTTGGCTAGGTGCGGAATTGATCGTAGATAAAGGGAATTTGACGACGGGTGAGTTGGTCAGTATGTTCAACTACACGATGCAAATTTTAATGAGTTTGATGATGATGTCAATGACCTTTGTTCAATTGATGATCGCTCGTACGTCTGCGGAACGGATCACAGAAGTACTTAATGAAGAAAGTGATTTGAAAAATGGAGATGATCCATTAACGGAAGTGCCAGACGGATCAGTGGAATTTCAAAATGTTTGTTTTAGTTATAAAGACGATATGAATAAATTAGTCTTAGAAAACATTGATTTAAAGATTGCTTCTGGGGAAGTGATTGGGATCGTTGGCGGAACAGGGAGTTCAAAATCTAGTTTGGTGCAGTTGATCCCTAGGCTTTACGATGTCACACATGGTGAAATCAAAGTCGGCGGTCATGATGTACGAAGCTACGACTTGGAAACATTACGTGATCAAGTTGGGATGGTTCTGCAAAATAATGTTCTATTTAGCGGAACTATTACGGAGAATTTACGCTGGGGTGATGAGGCTGCGACGGAAGAAGAAGTCATTCATGCTGCTACGATTGCACAGGCTGATTCATTCATTCAGGAGTTTCCTAATAAATATGACACGATGATCTCCGAAGGCGGGAATAATGTTTCCGGCGGACAGAAACAACGATTAACAATTGCTCGCGCATTGCTGAAGAAGCCTAAAATTTTGATTTTAGATGACTCTACTAGTGCTGTCGACACGAAGACGGACCGAGCAATTCGCGAAGGGTTGGTTAAAGAGATTCCAGGAACGACAACTTTCATTATTTCTCAACGCATCAGTTCAATCCAAGATGCGGATCGTATCCTCGTTTTGGATGATGGGAAAATCAATGGAATCGGAACACACGATGAATTACTAGAAACGAATGTGATTTATCAAGAAGTCTTTGATTCTCAACAGAAAGGATTTGGTGAACACGATGAATAAAAGACCTGCAGCCAAATCCAGTCCAATAAAAATAATTAAACGATTGTTAAAGATTATGGCGAAAGAATACAAAGTTCAATTAGTGATCGTCTTTTTCATGATTTTGATTAGTGCATTTGCAAATGTACGAGGATCGTTGTTCTTACAAGTTGTAATCGACGACTATATTACGCCGTTGATTGGACAGAGTAATCCGAATTTTACTGGTTTGTTAAAAGCGATTGTAACGATGGCTTTGATCTATGTTGTCGGAATCATCGGAACGCTTTCTTATAATTTGATAATGGTAAAAGTATCAGAGGGAACGCAAAAGAAAATTCGCGACCAGATGTTTAATCATTTAGAAACATTACCATTACGTTATTTTGATTCAAATGCTGATGGCGATATTATGAGTCATTTTACCAATGACACAGACACGCTACGCCAAATGATCTCACAGAGTATTCCGAACTTAATGATGGCGCTGGTGACTTTTGTCTCAGTTTTCATCGCGATGTTCTCATTAAGCGTACCTTTGACTTGTTTTGTCATTGTATCAGTTTCTCTGATGCTGGTGATGCTTCGTTTTATCACTAACCGCAGCGGACGATACTTCGGTGAACAGCAACGTTCTCTTGGGAGAGTTAACGGTTACGTGGAAGAAATGATGCACGGGCAAAAAGTAGTGAAGGTATTCAACCATGAAGAGACCGCAATGAAGGAATTCGATGTAATCAATGATCAGTTACAAGAAAGTGCTGCGAAGGCTAATGCTACAGCGAACACCTTAATGCCGATCATGATGAATCTTTTGAATATCCAATATGTTTTAGTAGCGATTATCGGTGGTTTATTCGCTGTTTATGGTGTTTCTGCGTTGACAGTAGGAATGATTGCGTCCTTCTTGCAACTGAGCCGCTCGTTAAATGGTCCTATTAGTCAAATTTCGCAACAGATCAATTTCGTCATCATGGCCTTGGCGGGAGCTGATCGGATCTTCCAATTATTAGATGAAGAATCGGAAGTCGATGATGGCTATGTGACGTTAGTAAACGTTAAAGAAGTTAATGGTGAAATGATTGAAACCAATGAACGAACTGGGATTTGGGCATGGAAGCATCCGCATGAAGATGGTACGACTTCTTATGTACGTTTGACTGGCGATGTTCGATTTGAAGATGTCAATTTTGGGTACAATGATGATCATCTGGTTCTGCGAGATATCAATCTTTATGCTGAACCTGGCCAAAAAGTTGCTTTTGTTGGAGCAACAGGAGCTGGTAAAACGACGATCACAAATTTGATCAATCGTTTTTATGATATTCAGGAAGGTAAAATCTGCTACGACGGAGTCAATGTTAAAAAGATCAAAAAAAATTCCCTTCGTTCATCTTTAGGGATTGTTTTACAGGATACGCATTTATTTACGGGAACAGTTAAGGAAAATATTCGTTATGGGAATTTGGGTGCGACGGATGAAGAAGTCTATCAAGCCGCAAAATTATCAAATGCAGATACTTTTATCCAGCATTTGCCGGATAAATACGACACAGTGATTACAGGTGACGGTGAAGGCCTTTCACAAGGTCAGCGCCAATTGCTGGCAATTGCTCGTGCGGCAATCGCAGATCCTCCAGTTATGATCATGGACGAGGCGACCTCCAGTATCGATACTCGAACTGAAAGCATCGTTCAATCAGGAATGGATCGTTTGATGGAAGGACGTACGGTATTTGTGATCGCCCACCGGTTATCGACGATTCAAAATTCGGATGTTATCATGGTTATGGATCATGGACGAATTATTGAACGCGGCGACCATGAGAGCCTATTAGCTGAACACGGCATGTACTATCAACTTTATACCGGAAAAGTTGAATTAGATTAATAATTGTCATGGAGATGTGCCAGAAATGGCGCATCTTTTTTTGACGATTTTTACTTTTAGCAGTTTAAGTAGAATGTTCTGCTCATTCTTGAAAAACCATTTTTAGAAATAATTAGTCGTGATTTCGACCATTTAATTGGTACAAGTATAAAATAATCGCTACAATAAAATAAAAGGTCTATAGAGGAGCGAAGCTATGGTGATTGGAATTTCACGACTAGATATATCAGAGTTAAGTGAAGCAAAAGAATTAATCAAAAAAGTATTTATGATTTTTGAGGCACCTGATTATTCTGAGGCAGGCACGGCGCATTTTTTGACGTATCTGGAGGAAGAGCTTGAGCAAGAATTTGCATCTGGCCAGATGCAAATTTGGTGCGGTAAATGTGAGGATACAATTGCAGGTGTATTAGCTGTCCGCTTGCCTGCTCATGTTGCACTGCTTTTTGTTGATGAAGCGTATCATCGTCAAGGGATCGCGAAGAAGATGTATCAAACGATGATTTCAGAATTATTACCGGAGCAAGTAACCGTCAATTCGTCGCCTTATGCTGTATCAGCATATCAAAAAATGGGTTTCCGATTAGATGGCGAAGAGGCAACGGTTTCTGGAATTCGATTTCAGCCAATGATTTTTATAAGAGAGGATGTTAGAAAATGAAACGTTTTGCGATGAAGGATTATGGAAAAGCAGAAGATGTACTAATTGAAATCGAGTCAGAAGCTCGTTCGCTAGATGACACACACGTTCGAGTCGAACTTAAAGCCTTTGCGATCAATCCTTATGATGTTGCCTTGCGCCAAGGTGCGATGCGTGATTTTCGTACACTAAAATTTCCTTATGTGTTAGGTAATGATGGTGCCGGAATCGTGACGGAAGTAGGCAGTGAAATTACGCATATAGAAGTTGGCGATGACGTGATCGTTCACGCAGTTGGCGGAACTTACGGGGAAGAAGTTGTCGTACCTGGGAAAAAAGTCATAAAAAAACCTGTTTCTATGTCTTGGGAGGTTGCGGCTGGTGCCGTCACGCCCTGGTTAACAACCTACAATTTAGTGATGCATTTATTAGGTGGCACAATCGGAGAGACGGTTATGGTTCAGGGAGCTTCAGGAGCGGTCGGCTCACTGTTAGTTCAATTTTTAAAGAATCAAGGGAAAACGGTCCTAGCATCGGCTTCGAAACGCAACGAAACGCTGGTTCGGCAATTGGGCGCGGATCAGTTCGCTGCTTACGATGAAGAAGATGCGGGAAAGATTTTTGCCGATCAAGCGGACACAGTGATTGATGCGACCAAAGGAGGTCGCGCTGGGGAATCAGGAATGCAAATCATGAAAGCCGGTGGAAATTTTGTGGCTTTAAATAATTTGCCAAGTGATCAGAAGAAAGCTGGAAAATATATATCTTTTGGTCCGTCTAAAGACTATTCTGATTTCGAAGCATTGACGGCACTGACCGAATTAGCAAACGACATTCATTTGACGATTGCTGAAGTGCTGCCATTTACTTTATCAAGTGTAATTATGGGACATGAAAAATTGGAAGGACATCCGTCAGCTGGAAAAATCATTATTAAGAGGGAGGAATAAGATGGATCAACAAAAATGGGCATTAGTGAAAGCAAATTTTGATGGAACAGAAGATTTGGCAGATGGCTATTATCGGTTGCGTGAAATCGATGGCGGCTATCAATTCGCGTATTTAGTAGCTGGGCCTTGCGGTGACAAAAATCCGCATCCGGAGGTAACGCTTCGTCAAGAAGGCAATCAAGTTCAGCCAATTCGGTTACGCGATTTAGAAGTTACACCTATTTTGAATTTAACAGAAGACAATGATCTAGATAAGATCGAGGAGCTGACGAATCAACTCTTAGATCGCTTTATGAAACAGAAAAATCTTAGTCTTTAAGCATTTCTTTAGTATTGCATGGGTGAAAAGGGATACAATTGTGACAAATCGTTAGGAATGTCAAAAAAGGTGATTTCAGGCACTCACTAGAATTGAAATTAGCCGAAATTACGTGCTAAAGTAGTTCAGCGAGAAAAAATAGTAGGTGAAATCAATGAAAGTTTTTCAATCTCTTAAACACACATGGCATCTTTTTAAATTAGATTGGCGTCGAATTTTGAAAAATCCGATCGCCATTTTTCTGATGGCAGCTTTAGTCATCATCCCGTCATTATATGCATGGTTCAATATCAAAGCATTATGGGACCCATACTCGAACACAGGCGAACTACCAATCGCTGTATATAGTGCCGATACAGGTGCGAAATTCCAAGACAAAGAAGTCGAGATCGGGAACGAAGTGATTAAAAACCTGCACAAGAATAAACAGTTAGGCTGGCGCTTTGTTGATTCAAAAGAACAAGTCGTCGAAGGCGTAAAATCAGGAAAATATTACGCTGGTATTTACTTACCAAAAGAATTCTCGAAGGATTTATTGAGTTTTACTTCTGGTGATATTCAAAAACCGAAGATCGAATATTATTTGAACCAAAAAATCAACGCGATCGCACCGAAAATCACCGATAAGGGTGCCGGCTCGATTCAACAGGAGATCAGCGAAGAATTTATCAAGACGGCGAGCTCGACATTGCTGAAGGTCTTTAACGAGATCGGATACAACATCGATGAGAACTTAGTCAGCATCAATAAGGTCAAAAATTTAATCTTGACGACGAATGATAATTTAGGTGAAATTGATAAGTACACTCAGGAAGTCGTAGACGTTCATGGAAAACTGCCTGAGCTGAAAGAAAAGCTAGCAAAAGCGAATGAATTAACAACGTACTTGCCGCAAGTGGATGAGATGGGTCAAAAACTGATTGCGTTGAATCAAAAAATGCCGGAGATCAAAAAGCAAGCCAGTGTCATCTTAACCCTGCAACAGAAAATTCCAGAGATTCAACAAGCAGGGAATCAAATTGCACAGGTTGATAGCGATTTTGCACAAATCGAAAAGACCATGAATGATGGGATCAATGAAGCAAAACAAGGCTTGAATATTATTCATCAAGTTCAAACGATTCTACCGGATATTCAAAAGCTGGGAAATCAAGCGGATGATTTTGCTGCAACGACAAAAAATGGTGCTGAACAATTGAAATCCGCGGTGCCAAGTATTTCCAATAGTGTTCAGATTACGTTGGAGTCGATTGGACAAGTAGCGACTACGACCCAGTCAATTACAGATGATCTATCTAGTTTGTTAGATAAAGAAGAACTAACACCAGATGAAAAAGCACATATCGCAGCAATCATTACTGATTTCCAAAATAATTTATCCGACCAACAAGCAGCAATCGATAAATTAACTCAGTTCTTGACGGACTTAAAGAAAACAGCAGATGATAATGGAAATACTGAGGCGAGCCAAAACTTGGCGACAATTATTGGTCAACTCGGGGATTTGAAGAATATTCTAGGAGATTTGAGCACTCGTTTTGGACATTTGAATGATTTAGTTCAAAATGGCAGTACTAAAGAAGCCAAGGCATATTTAAATGAAATTAATACTGCTGCAGGTAATATAGCAAATTTTGTTAAGGGGATAAATGCTGAGCAAATCGGTCAAACGGTCAGCACGATTCTTGATAAATTGATTAACACGATCACTACCGCGCAAGGTGTTTTGAACCAAGCGCAGCAAATAGATTTTGCTTCATTATTAAAATCGACTGAAGGAACGGTTAGCAACGCGATTACTTTCCTAGAAAAATATCAAAAACAAATGCCAGCGATCGGACAAGAGGTTCATGATGCGAATGTACTATTAAATGGACACATGAATGACATCGTCAATGGAATCAATACTGGGGCAGACCTTTATAACAATGAATTGCCCGTCGTTGAGCAAAAATTAGGATTGGCAGCGGATTTCATGAAAAATGATTGGCCAGGCGTGAAAAAAGATTTGACTGGCAGTCTGAAAATGGCGAATGATAAAATGCCAGAAGTTGAAAAGGCTCTAGATCTTGCGACTGATTTAATCCAAAATGATTATCCAGCATTACGCAGCGGGATCCAAAAGGCAGCGAACGCTATTCAGCAAGGTGACAAGACGATCGACTTCGGTCAAGTATTGAAATTATTGAAACTGGATGCGCAAAAGGAAAGTGACTTCTTCACGACACCAGTTGATCTGCAAACCAATACAATGTATCCAATCGCTAATAATGGATCAGCCAGCACGCCATTCTACACGGCATTGTGTTTATGGGTAGGTGCGGTGCTCTTCTCAAGTGTTACGACGACTGAATTTTTCTTGGACAAAAAAGATCGTGGCAAATACACTAAACGTGAACAATTTGGTGCTCGAATGTTAACTTACTTAGTTGTAAGTGTCGGACAAGCTTTGATCGTAACACTTGGGAATATGTTTTTATTAGGTGTTTACGTGAAAAATCCTGTGTACAGCGTGTTGTTTGCTGTTTTAGTAGCATTAGCCTTTATGATGATCGTTTATACGCTCGTGGCCCTCTTTGGGACTGTCGGAAAAGGAATTGCGATTATTATTCTCGTACTTTCCATATCAGGCGGCGGCGGGAACTACCCGATCCAAGTTTCAGGTAAATTCTTCCAAGCGGTCAATCCATGGCTGCCATTTACACATGCGGTCAACTTATTGCGTGAAAGTGCCGGTGGAATCTACTGGCCAAACGCGACAGGTGATATCATTATCATGATCGTACTTTTCGTTGTATTTGGTATCTTAGGAACATGGGCTTATCCACTTCTGCAACCACATCTAGTTAAGCTCACAAAAGTAGCTCACGAAAGCAAAATTTTCCATTAAAAAAAGGACAGGCAAGACGACAGCGTATTACTGTTGTTTTGCCTGTCTTCGTGTTTTACTAAGGGTATAAAAAGTCGTTGAAAAAAATATTGACATTTGGTTTGAGTGCGAGTAATATTTCGCTTGTTTGTATTTTTTTTAAGGTACTTTATTTGGATAGGAACAAGGATGTCAGTTCCTCTTTTTGCAGTTTGCACTGAAACAAGAAACAATTCTCAAGTTTGATATCCAGAAACAGTTTTGTAGAGTATAGAGGAATGATATACGGCGTGAGAAACAGTTGTATTTTTCGAAAGAAAAATACAAACATTAATAGGAACAAGGATGTCAGTTCCTCTTTTTACAGTTTGTACTGAAACAAGAAACAATTCTCAAGTTTGATATCCAGAAACAGTTTTGTAGAGTATAGAGGAATGATATACGGCGTGAGAAACAGTTGTATTTTTCGAAAGAAAAATACAAACATTAATAGGAACAAGGATGTCAGTTCCTCTTTTTGCAGTTTGCACTGAAACAAGAAACAATTCTCAAGTTTGATATCTAGAAACAGTTTTGTAGAGCATAGAGGAATGATATACGGCGTGAGAAACAGTTGTATTTTTCGAAAGAAAAATACAAACATTAATAGGAACAAGGAGTGAGTCTAGTGGATTATCTTAAACGCTTGCTGGTTGGTCGGCCACTGAAGTCGTCTGAAAATGATGATCAAAACTTGTCGCGTTTTGCGGCTTTAGCGATGCTGTCATCAGATGCGCTATCCTCTGTTGCATATGGAACAGAACAGATCGTGGTTGTTCTGGTCACTTTGTCAGCAGCGGCGATTTGGTATTCATTACCGATTGCATTTGTGGTATTGATTTTATTAACATCATTGATTTTATCTTATCGTCAAATTATTCATGCCTATCCTCATGGAGGCGGCGCTTATGTCGTTAGTAGTGAGAATTTAGGAAAGAATGCCGGCTTGATCGCTGGAGGCTCGCTTCTAGTAGATTATATGCTGACCGTTGCCGTTTCTGTATCGGCCGGTGCTGAAGCTATTGCTTCTGCGATTCCAGCCCTGTATCATCATCGTGTCTTGATTTCCGTCATTATTGTTTTATTATTGATGCTGATGAATTTACGCGGGCTGCGTGAAAGCGCCGGATTACTGATGACGCCGGTTTATAGTTTTATTGCTGTTATTACGATCCTGATCATTGTTGGTCTGGTGAAGATTGTTTCTGGTGCTGCACCTTTGCATGCAACAGCGCAAGTGGGGTCGGTAGTACCTGGGATATCCATCGCGCTATTGTTACGTGCCTTCTCATCAGGTTCCTCTTCATTAACCGGTGTGGAAGCCATTAGTAATGCTGTACCGTTCTTCAAAAAACCGCGGGCCAAAAATGCTGCAGGTACGCTGGCGATGATGGGTTTGATTCTAGGTTTCTTCTTCACGGGGATTACGTTTTTGAATTACTGGTTCGGAATCGTTCCGACGGCTGAAGTCACTGTCTTGTCACAAGTTGGTGAAGCGGTCTTTGGAAAAGGGATCATGTTCTATCTTTTACAATTTGTAACGGCATTGATTTTAGCGGTAGCAGCGAATACAGGCTTCTCAGCCTTTCCTGTCCTGGCTTACAACTTGGCTAAGGATAAGTTCCTGCCCCACCGCTACCAAGACCGTGGGGACCGTTTAGGCTACTCTAACGGGATCATCACTTTAGCTTTAGGCTCCATTGTTCTATTATTGATTTTCCAAGGTTCAACAGAACGTTTGATTCCGCTATACTCAGTGGGTGTTTTTATTCCATTTACCTTATCGCAAACAGGGATGGTCTTGAAATGGCGCAAAGAAGGACCGCACTGGGTCAGAAAATCGATTGCTAATATCATTGGAGCGTTGATTTCATTTGCGATTGTCTTGATTTTGTTTGTTTATCGATTGCCGGACATTTGGCCTTTCTTTATTATCATGCCGATTTTGATCTACGGCTTCTATAAAATTCATGGTCATTATAGAAATGTTGCGGAACAGCTACGTTTGGTCGATGATGTAGAATTACATGAATATGCTGGAAATACGGTAATTGTATTGGTAGGAAATGTCACGCAGGTGAACATTGGGGCAATCAATTACGCGCGCTCAATTGGTGACTATGTGATCGCAATGCATGTCTCTTTAGAAGAAAATGAAGAGAAAGAACGGGAGATCCGACATGAATTTCGTGAAAAATTCCCGGATGTACGTTTTTCTGTTGTTCGGTCGCCTTATCGTTCAATTGTTAATCCGGTCAGTCGTTATGTCGATCGCGTAAGCAAGAATGCGAAACAGCATAACTATACGACGACTGTTTTGATTCCTGAATTCGTTCCTAATAGAACATGGAAACGATCGTTGCATAATCAAACGGCGCTGCGTCTACGTTTCAGGCTGTCTTATCGTGACGATATCATCATTAGTACTTACAACTATCATTTAAAAAAATAGTCAGTTTTTTACAGGAGTGTGCGGTTGCTTAGTGCACTCTTTTTTTATTTCAGAGTCTTTTTAAAAAAAATTCAAAGTATATAAAAAATAAAACGTATTCATTCTTTTTTTGAGCAAAAAGGGTTGATTTTAATTCCTATTAGCGGTAATATCAAACAGCATTAATTACTAACACTATTAGGTATTGATGAACAGAAATTATTTTCGAAAGAAGGAGGAGTCTGATGACATTCGCAGAAGACGCTGAACGTGAACTGATGCAGCTGATGGTTCAAAATCGCCACGGTGCATTTAGCAAAATCGAAAAGAGCAGCAAAGGTGCCAATATCGTCATTAAGGTACTTGATCGTTTAGGCGAGCCTACTAACCCGAAACATTTGGCCGAAACGCTTAATTTATCAACTGCTCGGATTGCTGCTGTGCTGGGGAATTTGGAAAAGCGCGGATTGATTAGCCGTACGATGGATCCTGACGATCGACGTCGAATTAATGTCAGTTTAACGGATTGCGGAAAAAAAGTAGCCAAAGCTGAAAAGCAGGAGATGCGTAATAAAATTATTCGAGTGTTTGAAATGATGGGGGAAGAAGACACCAGAAAATACCTCGAATTAACTGCTAAGTTTGTCGACTACTCTCAAAAATTATCCATGGAAGGGGAAGGTGATCAATAGTGAAGATTTTTAAATATCTTGGTAAATACTGGTATGCGATCATCGCCGTATTTTTACTTTTAATCGTGCAGGCTTCTAGTGATTTGAGCTTGCCAAGTTTAACATCGGATATCGTTGATGTCGGTATTCAACAAGGAGGACTGGAACAGTCGACTCCAGATAAAATCAGAAAATCAACGCTTCAAGGAATCGAGATTTTCATGACCGATAAAGAGAAGCAGACGATCAAAGATAATTATAAGGAAGCAACCCAAACCATTGATGGTGAAAAAGTTGATATCTATAAGTTAGATCTTCAAGAAGGTATGACAAAAGAAAAGTTAGCGAAAATCTTTAATCTGCCAATGATGATGATCGCTTCTGCTCGATCAAAGGATTCAAGTAATGGATCAGAAGCAAAAGAAATCATCGATGCTTATACCGCGATTTCAAAAGACGCGGCACAAGCTCAAGCCTTAGGAAAAGATGCAAAAAAACTTGGAGAACAAGCCCAAGCAGCCGGAGAAGCAGCCGCTGCTGCAACAGATGGCGCTACTGCCGCTGCTAAAGGTGTGGAAGCACAGCGTTTAGCAGCTGAAGCTCAAGCAAAAGGTGCGGAAGCGCAAAAACTTGGCGATGCAATCAAGGCTAAGAACGATGCAATGCCGGAAAAAGTTGCTGCTGCACGTAAAGCGACGAAAGAAAGCTTAGGCGATGTCGGCGAAGCTTCGTTGAAGACCGTTGGGATTCAACTGACTTTAGCGGAGTACAAAGCACTGAATGTGAACACAAAGAAAATTCAAACAGATTATATGATCAAAACCGGTGCTATAATGATCGGCTTGACGCTTGTATCTGCGGTAGCAGCGATTATCGTTGGTTTGATTGGTTCATTAGTTGCTGCAACAGTGGGTAAGAATCTGCGAGTTGGGCAATATGAACGAACGTTGGAATTTTCGAACAACGAAATGGAGAAGTTCTCTCCAGCTTCATTGATCACTCGGAATACGAATGATATTCAACAGATTCAAATGGGGATCGTTATGATCATGCGGATTGTCCTATATGCACCGATATTGGGTATTGGTGGTATTTACCGAGTGTACAAAACAGGAACAGGTATGGGCTGGATCGTAGGTGTAGCTGTAGCGGCTGTTTTAGTCTTAGTTGTGACGCTGTTGCTGACAACGATGCCTAAGTTCAAGGCGTTGCAAACATTGGTTGACCGTGTGAACTTGGTCTCTCGTGAGATCATCACAGGGTTGCCGGTCATTCGTGCGTTCTCTCGTGAAAAATATGAGGAAGAACGTTTTGATGTTGCGAATACGAACTTGATGAAAACACAAATGTTTGTTAACCGGGCGATGTCCTTGATGATGCCGATCATGATGCTATTGATGAATGGTATCTCTGTGTTGATCGTTTGGGTCGGCGGACACAATATGGATAATGGCCAATTGCAAGTCGGAGATATGATGGCCTTCATTACTTATACAATGCAAATCGTTATGGCCTTTATGATGTTGTCAATGGTATCGATTATTTTACCTCGTGCCAATGTCGCTGCTGGTCGAGTGGATGAAGTGTTGAACACAGAACCGACAATTAAGGATCCAGAACAACCAAAAGATGACCATGACTTCAAAGGGGAAGTGAAATTTGAGGGCGTCCAATTCCGTTATGGAGATGCTGACGCGGATGTCTTGCATCATATCAATTTCACAGCTAAACCTGGTGAAACAACTGCTTTGATCGGTTCGACCGGTTCAGGTAAATCAACGATTGTTAATTTGATCCCACGTCTATTTGATGTAACTGGTGGACGGATCACGATTGATGGTGTCGATATTCGTGAAATGAGCATGCATAAACTGCATGAAATCATGGGCTTTGTACCGCAAAAAGGGGTACTATTCTCTGGCGATATTGCTTCGAATATTAAATTTGGCGATGCAAATATCTCAGATGAACAGATGAAAAAGGCTGCTGAAATTGCACAAGCCAATGAATTTATCAATTCCAATGAAAAAGGTTTTGAACGTTCGATATCTCAAGGCGGAACCAACGTTTCCGGTGGGCAAAAACAACGTTTATCAATCGCTCGAGCATTGGCGAAGAATCCGAAGATCTTAATCTTTGATGACTCATTCTCAGCCCTTGATAACAAAACAGATGTGGCATTGCGTAAAGCCTTAGCCGAAAACATCAAGGATGCAACTCAAATCATCGTGGCGCAAAAAATTTCGACGATCCTGCATGCGGATAACATCATCGTATTGGATGAGGGTCGTGTCGTTGCTCAAGGTCGTCATGAAGAATTGATGGAATCATCAGCTGTCTATCAAGAAATTGCGCAATCACAATTAAGCAATGCTGAACTAGGCATAGAAGAAGCAGATTAAGGAGGAGCGAGAAGAATGGCAGAACAAAAACAAAATCGCCCTCGTGGTGGCGGACCCGGACAAATGGCTGCGCCAGTAGAAAAAGCCAAAGACTTCAAAGGTACGATCAAAAAATTAGTCTCGTATCTTGGCGCATATAAAATCGCGGTTTTCTTTGTAATGATTTTTGCGATGGCCTCAACGATTTTCAATATTTGGGGACCTAAAATCTTATCAAAGGCAATTACTGAATTATTTAATGGTTTGATTAAGAAGTATCAGGGAACGGGCGATATCAATTTTGAAAAAATCGGCGGTATCCTGCTCTTTATGTTAGTACTATATGGAGTTGCTTCTTTATTTGGAATCATCCAAGGTTGGATCATGTCGACGATTTCGCAAAAAATCACTTATCGGATGCGTAAAGAGATTTCTGAAAAAATCGACCGGATGCCAATGAACTATTTTGAAAGTCGTACGACTGGTGAAGTATTATCACGGATTACGAATGACGTAGATACATTAGGTCAATCGTTGAACCAAAGTTTGACGCAGTTGATTACTTCGACATTTACAATCGTCGGAGTTATCGTCATGATGCTTTCGATCTCAGTGAAAATGACGGGAATCGCGATCTTGATCGTGCCGATCTCATTACTGTTGATCATGGTTGTTGTGAAGAACTCGCAAAAATACTTCAAGACCCAACAAGAATATCTTGGTGTAATCAACGGAAAAGTTGAAGAAACCATTAGTGGTTATACGATCGTTCGTTTGTTCAATGAAGAAGAAAACTCATTGAAGGATTTCAAAGAACAAAATGATGTTCTATTTAAATCAGCATGGAAATCACAATTTCTTTCTGGTTTGATGCAGCCGATTATGAACTTTGTCGGTAACTTAGGTTATGTTGGTGTAGCTATTGCCGGCGGAGTCATGGCTTATAATGGATCGATCACTGTTGGGGATATCCAAGCGTTTATCCAATATGTACGTAATTTGACCCAGCCAATTGCCCAACTTGCCCAAGTATCAAATATGCTGCAATCAATGGCTGCAGCAGCTGAACGGGTCTTTGAATTCTTAGCAGAAGACGAAGAAGATCAACTGGCTGAAAATCCTGTTCAGATCGATAAAGCGAAAGGGATGGTTGACTTCGACCATGTTCAATTCGGCTACACATCGGATAAAATCGTTATTCAAGATTTCACCTCACATGTTGATCCAGGACAGACAGTCGCGATCGTTGGACCGACTGGTGCTGGTAAAACGACAATGGTCAAATTATTGATGCGCTTTTACGATGTCAACTCCGGCGCCATCAAGATCGATGGCCATAATATCAAAGATTTCAACCGCGCCGATTTACGTAAAAATATCGGAATGGTCTTGCAGGATACTTGGCTGTTCAAGGGCTCCATTATGGACAATCTGCGTTATGGTCGTTTAGATGCTACGGATGAAGAAGTTTACGCAGCAGCAAAAGCTGCTCACGTGGATCACTTCATCAAGACATTGCCTGGCGGCTATGATATGGAATTGAACGAAGAGTCTTCAAATATCTCGCAAGGTCAAAAACAATTGTTGACGATCGCTCGTGCGATTTTAGCTGACAAACCAATTTTGATCCTAGATGAAGCGACGTCATCGGTGGATACTCGGACGGAAGGGTTGATTCAAGAAGCTATGAATAATTTAATGGCTGGTCGGACATCCTTCGTTATCGCTCACCGTCTATCAACGATCAAAGATGCGGATAAAATTCTTTATATGCAAGGCGGAGACATCAAGGAACAAGGAAGTCATGAGGAATTATTGGCTCAAAACGGCCTTTATGCTGCTTTGTATAATTCACAATTTGAGGAACTAACAGAATAAAACGAAAGGACCGAGCATCTGATTCTGATGCTCGGTCCTTTTTGTAAATATATTCGCCTTAAAACAATCTAACGATGATCTTTATCTGTAATCATTAATGTTTTCTTTTCGTAGTGGATAGTCACAGCGTGCGGAGTGTATTTCCCGTCTTTGGTTTTATTCCAAGTGGCCATTGCCCTTGGCGGCATACCGTAATCTTCTTTTTCCCAGCTGGTTATTGTATCCGGTGGTCCAACAAGTTTCTCTAATTCTTCGTAACTCGAACCGCCGGTGAATGAATATTTCTCGCTATCGGCATCATAATTTTCGGTTGCTACTTTTACCGATTCATAAATACTTTGAGTCCATTCGCCGGGAAATTCGTTTTCCTCTGATGAACTTACTGTACCAGGTTTGATCGGTTTATAGGTTGCTGTATTTGTATTGGTGATTTTGGAGGACAGATAGCCTAGTGGTCCAGCCAGAATAAAAATAACTGCAAGAACGCCACCTAAGATGACTCGTATGTTTTTCTGTTGACGTTCAGGCGTCTTAGGGCTTTGCGGGGTAGTGGTATTCTTTTGGGGATTCAAATAAAGTGTGCCGCAATAATCGCACTTCCAGCCATTTTCAACTTGATGAAATTTGGTACTTCCGCAGTTCATACATTCCTTATTTTTCATGATACAATCCATCCGATCCATAGTTTTCAGGGAAGTCATCTGGATACTTGCCCAATCCTGCACGGGAATATTTTTCTGGCAATCGAGTAAAGGCGACATAGCGTACTAGTGGTGTCACGTATTCTACTCGGTCTTCAGAAAAATAAACGTTCGGTTTCCCTTGTTTCTCATAAACGAATTGTTTTTCATATCCTCCATAAGTGTTGTCTTGGTTTATCACAATGAAAGCCCTGACTTCCCGCCAAGTCAACTGCCCTTGCAGCCACTGCTCTCTAAGCATCTTAGCCTCATAGTTTACGGGGTTATTTTTTTCATCGAATTCAAGGGCGATATTTTGATGGATTTTTTCTGAATCCGTAATAATTTCATCCGGTTGTCCCCAAATTCGTAAAATATCGGAGCTAGAATAATGATCGAAGTTTGGGCCGTAGGCAGCTAGAAACCCAGCTTCGCGATAATAGGTTGTTACAGCAAACTCAGAATTTGGATTTTCAATGATCATGTCCGCTTTCGGCGCAGTTTTAGATCGGTTCTCTTTTAGCGAATCGTGTTCCTTCTGCGCATTCTTTAAGCGTTCTTCAAATTTTTGCGTATTTTCTCCTCCGTATTCCTTTACAGAAGCCTTAGCTTGATTGATTTCCTCTTGGTTCAAAGAAAGTTCAGCAAGTCGAACATTTCTTTCTGGATTTTTTAATTGACTGATTGAATACGCTGCTTTTTCTGATCCGTTAGACTTAGCTGTGTTTAAAGAAGGGATCGTTTTAGAGCTTGTCCGATCCTTTGAGCCGAACAAGATAAAGCTGCTGGATAAAACGATTATCAAAACCAGCAATAGAGTCACCCACAGGATAGGCAGTCTCTTTTTCGGTATATTTTGCGCTTCGCTTTTATCATCGTACTCGTAGACGGCATGGCAATAAGTACATTCATAACCCTCTTGAGTTTTATTAAAGTGGTTGCCGCCACAATAGTTACAAACTAACCCTTTCATTTTTTCTCCCTACGTTCATTTTTTTCTATCAAAGCAATAGCTTTCATAAATGATACCACGGAGCACATATAGGGAAAAGCAGAGATTAAATTATTAGATTGAAGATTTTTTTGAGAAAATGAATTCATAGTGCTCGTTGATAATAATTTCTGTAAAACTGACATACGTTCTTTGTTGACTTAGTTTTGCTAAGGTGTTAGGTTTTATATAGAGAATTATTTCTGGAATAAGAAATAAATTTCAACAAGGAGGTTGGATTGAAATGATGATGGAAGAAAAGGAGTTATTGGTGGAGTATGGTAAAAAGTTGATTTCAACAGGATTAACAGCGGGGACTGGCGGGAATATTAGTTTGTATGATCCTGAAAACCAGCTGATGGCGATCACCCCAAGCGGTATTGATTATTTTGAGATGACTGTTGCTGATATTGTTTTGTTGAATCTTGAAGGAGAAATTGTGGAAGGAACGCGGAAACCTTCCAGTGAGTGGCAGATGCATTTGATCAATTATCAAAAACGCGGAGATGAGATTCGTGCGGTCGTACATGCGCATTCGACGTTTAGTTCGATACTTGCGACTTGTCGAAAAGATTTACCGGCGACCAATTATATGATAGCGGTTGCAGGAGGCGATGATGTTCGTTGTTCGAAATATGCTACATTTGGCACGGAAAAACTGGCGGAGTATGCGTTTGAGGCAATGATAGATCGTTATGCTTGTTTTTTAGCAAATCATGGCTTGCTGACATGCGGTCCGACATTAAAAGAGGCTTTCTCAATAGCGGGTGAAATTGAACGTTTGGCTGGTTTACATGTAGGTGCCTCGATATTAGGAGATCCAGTTGTATTGGATCGTGAAGATATGGCTGAGGTGCATGAGCAATTTCCAAGCTATGGTCAATGAGTTGATTTGAAGAAGAGAGAGGATTGGAAAAATGAGTAAGATAATTGTGGTCGGTGATACCTTTGTTTCTGTTGAGACGTTAAAAAGTGCGGTTGAATCCATGGGGCTTCCTGAACCACTAGAGATTGTCGCTTTTGAATGGCACGCGGATGATTCTCCAGAAGAATTTCAGCGCAAGTTAAAATTGATCGAGCTGCATGGTCCGGAAGCAGTCGATATTCCTGAAGGGATCGTGGAGGAATTAGTAAATACAGATTATCTATTTGTTCATATTGCACCAATTTCGCAAAAAATGCTGGAGAGTGCAGAAAAATTAAAGTTGATCGGTACTTGTCGCGGCGGGGTAGAGCACATCAATATGAATAGTGTTCGCGAAAAGAATATACCTGTTATTCATGTCATCCGGAACGCAGAACCAGTTGCGGATTACACGATCGGTTTGATTTACACGGTGACTAGAAATATCGCTCTATCTCATGCGGCTGTCATGCATGGCGGATGGCCCAAAAATTTTCCTAATGATGCCTATCGAACGACTCTTTCTGAACAAACAGTGGGATTAGTAGGTCTAGGTCATATAGGGAAGCTAGTAGCCCAGCGTCTAATCAGTTTAGGTGTAAAAGTGATCGTATACGATCCGTTTATTGATCAAGAAAAGATAGTGCAATCAGGACTTGACCTTAAATTTGTTTCTCTAGAAAAATTATTCGAAGCTGCGGATATTGTTTCTTTGCATATGAGGGTGACGCCAGAGACTGAAAATCTGGTAGATGCGAAATTATTGGCACGTATGAAACCTAGTGCTTATCTGATTAATACTGCTCGACCGGGGATTCTTAATAAAGAAGCATTTGTTGACGTGTTGAGACATCGGAAAATCACTGGAGCTGCGATCGATGTTGTTTGGGAGGAACCGATGCCTGCAGATGATCCTTTGCTCGAATTAGATAATGTAGTCATTACTTCACATATTGCGGGAGATACTGTAGATGCGATACCAAACTCGCCATTCTTATTAGCTCGAACGGTAAAGGACTATATAAAAAATGGAAAAAGTGATCTTGTCATCTAAAAAAGTTCCTGAGAATTCACTTCTCAGGAACTCAGACTGTAGATAAAAGACGTCCCAAACTCTTGATTTGAGTTTAGGCCGTCTTTTTATCTGATTTCTTACGAAATTCAGAACAAAAAAATAAAGGCTCTTTGCCTTTCCATAACCAAGTGGCCAATTTCTTTAAATTCATTGCAGCAAACACTAGCATCGTATGCGTCGCAACTTTTTCCAAGCCTCGATACTTGGTCCAACGCATTCCATGCTTTTCTTTTGCATCCGCAAATATTCGTTCAATCGTTTCTTTTCGTTTTCTGTAAATGGCTTTATTCAAGTCTGTCAGACGAAGATGCTCTATCTCATCCATCAAAGCTCCCCAAACATGTCTTGTGATGACTCGTTGATGATTCTTACTTTTGGTACATTGTTTTAGTAAAGGACAGTGGACACATTCTTTTGGATTAGATTTGTATTCTCGGTAGCCTTCTCGAGTAACCGTTGAAAAATTGAGCATTTGATCCTGCGGACAAATATAACAATCAAAATACTCGTCGTAGAGAAACTTATTTTTTAATAACAGGTCCTTTTTCCCTTTGGACCTTGAATAAGGCAAACAAGGCCGAAGGTTCAAATGAGTCAAAAAGTGAACAAACTTTGGTGTCTTATAGCCGGCATCCGCAACCACTCGTTTGATTTCTGGAAAAAGTCTCTTCGATTGTTTGACGAGTTGAAACGCGACTTGACTGTCATGAATATTTCCTGGAGTCACGATTGTGCTGAGAACAAATCCGTTGTCGTCGCATGAGGTATGGGCAGAATAAGCAAATTGTTTTTCTCGTTCGCCTTTGACGTAGTAGCCGCTTTCCGGGTCAGCCTTACTTATTTTTCTTTCTTTCAGCTTCACTTCCTTTTCTAAGTCCAAAGTAAAAGGGCGTTTTCCGGCTTCGATTCGTTGGCGATTGATTTCATCTTCTAGTTCATCCTGATAGGCTTTCGCTTCATCATGCGTCATTTCTTTCGTAAACCTATGTTTATTGGCATTGGCTTTGATGTGAGTCGAATCAAGATACAAATTATCTTCTGTTACAAAACCGGCTTTAATTGCTTGTTCCAAAATATAAGCAAAAATATCCTCAAACAGTGTCGTTTCTCTAAACCGGCGTACGTAATTTTTTCCAAAGGTTGAAAAATGGGGGATTTTCTCTTCGAAAGAATAACCTAAAAACCAGCGATAAGCGACATTGGTGTCGACTTCCTTGATGGTTTGTCGCATGGAACGGATGCCGAATAAATATTGGATAAACACTAATTTGATCAGAATCACCGGATCAATACTTGGCCTACCTAAATCGGAGTAAGTGGCTTCGACGATTGGATAAATAAATTCAAAATCAAGCGAGGCGTCAATCTTTCGAACGAGGTGGTCTTGAGGGACCAGGTCATCAATCGTGAGCATCGCGAATTGATTTCTGCCGTTCGTATTTTTTTTAGACATCATAAATACCACTCCTTGTATTCGGTTTCATAAATCTATTATAAAAGAAAAGACTGTAGACAGCATCCATAAAGTGGACTTTGTCTACAGTCTGAGTTCCTGAGAATTCACTTCTCAGGAACTTTTTTTGTTCTATACGCGATCGTAATCTTCTAGGCGGATTTCTTCCAATTCCTCTTCTTTGAAGCCAAGATCTTTGTCTAAGATTTTTTCAACAGCTCTGATTAAGGAAGCTGCGTCTAATCCGTATTTTTTCAAAAGATAAGGTTTTGATGCGCCGTGGGTCCATTCGTCATTGATGCCTACTTTAATTAATTGTTTATGGAGTTGATGCTCTAGCATGACTTCTCCAACTGCGGTACCTAAACCACCGATAGTCACATGGTTTTCCATTGTAACGACTCCGTGTTTTACTTTTTCAATCGATTCTACTACGAGTGGATCTGTAAAAGGCTTAAGTGTCGTAATATGGACATGCTGTACAGAAACGCCTTGTTTTTCGAGCCATTGAGTTGCGCGCATCGCTTCTTCAGTACAGATACTGCTGGAGAATAAGGCAACATCATTCCCTTCAGAAATGACACGACCTTTATTAAACTCAGTCGGTTTGTCTGGAGAGAACAGGCGCGGCATCTGTCCACGAAGCATTCTAACATAGATGGGCCCATTCACTTCTTTACAGATATTCAAGGCAGATTCGACGTCTGTTGCATCGCCGCAATCAAAAATGGTCATATTCGGGATAGTCCGTAAAATACCTACATCTTCGATTGATTGGTGGGTAACGCCGCCAGGAGTGGTGATACCAGGTACGAAACCTAAAAGTGAAACTGGCAGGTTAGGGTAGGCGATCGACATTTCTAATTGATCTAACGGTCTGCGATAAAGGAAAACCGCAAAAGTGTGTAAAAATGGTCGAAACCCTTCTCGAGCTAACCCCGCTGCCCAGCTTAACATATTCTGTTCGGCGATCCCCATGGATAAATATTTTTCAGGGAAAACCTTTGGAAACTCTTTTACCTCGCATGAAGTGCCCAGATCAGCTGATAAAACTAAAACATCCTCATTTTCCTGAGCGAACTTGATCATATTTTTTGAATGAACATCCGATTCAATTTTCATAATAAAACTCCTTTCTAGTTTCGATTACATTTCATTGTAAAATTTAGTATATTTATCGAATTCTTCTCCATGTTTTAGACGAACGAAATGCAAAATGGGTCTTCTTTCGTTTAAGTACGGGATACCTTGAGTTGGATCGGTATAGCAGAGAATAACTAGAGGCTTGTTCTTTTCCCCTTGTTTAGCAGCTTCTTCAATCGCTTGAATATCGTGGCCATCCACAGATACTGCTTTTGCGCCAAAAGCAGTGAAGCGATCTTCTAAAGGTTCAATGTTCATGACTTTCTTAGTTTCTCCTTCAACTTGCTGTCCATTGATATCAACTAGTAGAACCAAGTTATCTAATTTATAAAAAGCAGCCGCTTGGAGAGCTTCCCATAATTGCCCCTCTTCCATCTCACCGTCGGACATCATAACAAACACACGACCTTCTTCTCCACGAAGTTTTCGTGCATGGGCTGTTCCGCCAGCAACGCTGATCGCCTGATCTAAAGTTCCGGCAGCGTTTTCAAAACCGGGTGTGTGATTTGCGCCGATCATTTCCATTGAATAGCCATCACGATTGAACATTTCTAAAGCTTCTTCATCTAAGCGGTTTGCCTCAATCAAGGCAGCGTAAACAGGTGCTGCGTAATGTGCGGGTGAGATAAAGAATCGGTCATAAGGTGCTTTTAGTGATCCGTGGTATTCTGCTCCTTGGATGTAATCCATATTATCCTTTGAAGGGGTTCCCGGGAATTTTTCAGGTAGCCGGGGAGCGTTACTTTCGCTCAAGTTTAATACACGTAAGTACAGAGTGGCGAAAAGTTCTGCAGAAGAACATGCCTGCGATAAGTAGCAGCCGTTTCTTTCGAGAGTCAACTTTAGTACATGTTTACGAATATTTTTGGCAGCTTTTTCTACATCAGCAATCGTATAATTATTTTCCATGATAAAACTCCTTTTTTCATTTTATTGTTTTTATTTTTTCCTTTCAGAAAAATAAATCTGATTTAAAGCGATAGATCATCCGATAAATCTTTTTCAATTAATGCTCTGTTTCTCATTTCGAAGATACTGCGAAAAACTGGATGAGTATCCTTTTAATAATTATTTTTGCCCATAATTATTTTGATAAAAATCATATACCTCTGAAGTATAGGAGGACTCTAATGGTTTAATTGCCGGATTTAATGTTCTGGCGTAGTAGACACTTTGAGCGGTTTCTTCAAGAATGACAGCATTCTTTAGTGAAGTTGTAGCAGATTTTCCAACTGTGAAAACGCCGTGGTTTTTTAGCAAGATCGCAGGGCAATTCGTTTCTTGATAGCAACGTACGATTTCAGCACCAATGGCTTTTTCGCCAACCGCCGCAATTTCAGATAGAGGGATTTCTTTGCCAAAGACAGCGGCGGAAGTTGTTGTATAGATGGGCAGCGGCTCTCCTGCGATTGAAAAAGCAGTGGCATAAGGAGAGTGGGTGTGCGTGATACCCAAAACTTCAGGGCAATGATTGTATACATATAGATGGGATTCAGTGTCGACGGAAGGGGATAGTTCACCTTCGATGACATTGCCGGCTAAATCTACAACGATCATGTTGTCTGGTGTTAAGTCATCAAAATGAATACCGCTGGGTTTGATGACCACATATTCTGTTTCTGGATCTTTTGCACTGACATTTCCGCTTGTCCATAAAACCAATCCATTTTTAGGAAGCGCTTTATTCTCTTTGCAGACCGTTTCTTTCAGTTGTTCAAGCATAGCGTTACCTCCAATATTGTTTTTTACATTATTTCATTGTAAAGAACAAATGTCAAGGATAGGTGTAAGGCTTTTAAAACACCTTGTGTATTTATAGTAGATAAAAGCTAGTTGTAATCGTTTCCAATAAAAGTATTGACAGAACGAAAAACCCATGCGATACTTTTCATAAGTTCTAACAAGTGAAAATAAGTTCAATAAAAGGAGGAATTATTATGGAGTTGTTACAAAATATCTTAAGTTCATTTGGTGCAGCGGTTGTTGTACCAGTGATGTTGTTCATCGTGGCATTATTTTTAAAGGTCAAACCTAAAAAAGCCTTTCAATCTGCTTTGAATGCTGGGATTGGATTAACAGGATTTAATTTGATCGTTAATTCATTTGTCCCAATCGTTACCCCCGTTATCAATAATATGGTTGAGCAAACAGGCGTGAAGCTGCCGGTGTTTGACACTGGTTGGCAAGCGACTTCGGTTATTGCTTACTCTACTCAAGTAGGTGTGATCTTCTTAGTAGTAGGTTTGGTATTGCAAGTGGCATTATTCTTAGTAAAATGGACCGATGTATTTATGCCAAGTGATATGTGGAACAACTACTCTTTCATGGTTTGGGGCTCAATGATTTATTTGATTACCAAGAACATGGCTTTGGCGATGGCCTGTATGATTGTTCAGAATCTGTATGTCATGCTGTTTGGGGAAGTGATTGCAAAACGCTGGGCGAACTATTACAATCTGCCGGGAACGACTTTAACCGCGCCGCATCATGTGACTTCGGTACCCTATGCGATCGCGATGAATTGGATCTTAGACAAATTAGGTGCTGGGAAAATCAATTGGGATCCAGCGACATTGAAAAAGAAATTAGGCTTCTTAGGAGAACCGGTTACTTTAGGGCTATTTCTTGGATTGCTGATTGGGATCATGGGTAATCTGAATACATTGAATACTTTAGATGGTTGGGGCAGTGTCTTCACCATGGGATTAGCGGTATCTGCAGTTATGGCCGTCTTCCCTCGAGTGGCAAGTATCTTTGCATCAGCGTTTATTAGCTTGACAAATGCTAGTAAGAAGACAGCTAAAGGAAGCGGTAAAAACCGTGAATGGATGTTATCGGTGAACGATGCGGTTGGTTACGGAGAACCAGCTACTTTGATGACAGGACTGATTTTGATTCCGATCATGGTCTTGCTGGCAATGGTCTTACCAGGAAATGAAACTTTACCGTTAGTTGATTTGATTGCTTTACCGTATATGGTGGAAATGATCATTTGTATTTCGAAAGGAAATATTTTCAAGGGCGTTATTTCAGGGATTATTTGGTTTACAATTGGTTTATACGTATGTACTTTGACGGCACCTTACTTTACTGAAGTAGCCGCACAAGTGGGTGTAAACATTCCAGAGGGTGCGATGATGATCACAAGTTTCGGGATTTTATATAACCCGGTAATGGCCTTAATCTTCTTAGCCTTCTTATCTGGGAATTTCTTATGGATGGGCATCGTAGTTGTTCTTTACTTCGCGATGTATATTTTATTCAAGAAGAACAAACAAGCTGTTTGGAGCTTCTTGGAAGGTGAAAAAACGGACACTCCCAAAGAAAAGGTGGTCGCATGAAGGCGCTAGTTAAAACTGAACCTGGTTACAACAAAATGGAATTATTAGAGCTTGAGAAACCTGTCCCTGAAAATCAGGAGGTATTAGTCAAGGTAATTTACACAGGTATTTGCGGAACTGATATTCACGGGTTTAAAGGAGAATATGACCGATTGAAGACGCCATTAGTATTAGGTCACGAATTTTCAGGCGTGGTTGAGGCAGTTGGAGATAAGGTAACAAAGGTTCGGAAAGGTGATTTTGTCACTAGTGAAACGACCTTTGCTACTTGTGGTGAGTGTGAATCCTGTCAAAATAAAGAATACAATCTTTGCTTGAATCGAAAAGGATTAGGCAGTCAAGTGAACGGCAGTTTTGCTGAATATGTCTTGACTAGAGAAGAAAGTATTCATATTCTAGATGGAAAAATCAGTTTATTGGCCGCTTCGATTACCGAACCGATTGCTTGCGGTGTTCATGCAAGTATGGAAAAGGTTCAAGTTAGAAAAAATGATGTAGCGGTGATTGTCGGACCTGGCCCGATTGGGTTATGCTTGAGCCAAGTACTGAAAAGTGTCGAAGCTAAAGTGATTGTCATCGGCATCACACAAGATGCAGATCGCTTAAAAACAGCCGAGGAATTAGGTGCGGATCGCGTGATTGATTCACTGAAAGAAGATGCTGCCGCGATTATCAAAGAATTTACGAATGGCAAAGGTGCGGATTACTGCTTTGAATGTTCAGGAGCTGCTCCTGCGATCAAAGGGATTTTTGATTACTTGAAGCAAAAAGGGACTTTGGTGCAAATGGGTGTGTTTGCTAAAAGTTTAAATGAATTAGATATGAACTCAATTGTTCAAAGGGAGATGAATGTGATTGGTTCCCGGTCACAAAAACCTTCTACCTGGCATTTGACATTAGATTTGATGAAACAAGGCAAGATCGATGCAGAACGGTTAATCACCAAAATCTATCCATTAGATAAATGGGAAGAAGCGATTGAACAAGTGATGGCTGGGAATGAAATTAAGGTCGTTTTGCAGCCGAACAAACAATAAGGTGAGGATAGCGATGGAAGAAAAGAATCTCGTTGAAAGAAATTGTATTTTACTTGATCAAGATATTCACTCATTTGAAGAAGTGATTCAATTGATCGGCGCTGAGTTTGAAAAGGCGCAGATTGTAAAGCCGACATACGTAGAAGCGGTGATCGCCAGAGAAAAAGTTTTTCCGACAGGTTTAGCGGCCGATGGACACAATATTGCAATCCCTCACACAGATCCCGAACACGTTTTACGTCCGGGGATGGGCGTTGTTGTCACGAAAGAGCCGATTGAAGTTTCAATGATGGGGAGTCCGGATATCAAATTACAAAGCAATATCTTTTTCCCGTTAGCAATGGAGCATCCGAAGAAGCAACTGGCTTTGTTGCGGCAATTAATGAGTGTCTTCAAAACAAAAGAAGACTTGGATTCGATTCGTTCAGCTAAGACACCAGAGGAAGTTTTAGCTGTAACAAGCAAAATTAAATTTTAAAAAGACACACTTCGTGAAAGCGTTATACTATAATAGATAGAAGAAACTACGGTAACATGAATGAAAAAAGATTACCCAAATAGGAGGTTCAGAGATGAGCGAGATTAAAGTTTTATCGGTCTGCGGATCAGGTACGGTTAGTTCAGCCATGGTGGGTGAGCGCATCGTAGAATTATTAGAGGAACATGGCTATGAAGTTGAAATACAAGAAGTGAATCCTGGGATGGTCAAAGGAGCGGTTTCTAACGGAGATATTGATTTGATTGCGTTTACTAGCCCGATTGATCCAGCGGATGCTGAAGGAATCCCGCAAATCAATTCTGTCGGTTTATTAACGGGCCTTGATGAAGAAACATTTTTAGATGCTGCTCTAGAAGCGTTAAAGGAAATGGGAAAATAATCTTGAAAAAGGCTGGATTGCTTGTCCAGTCTTTTTTTGAAAGGAAAATCTGATGATTTTAGTAGCATTAGACCTTGATGGAACGGCGTTAGATTCTACTGGAAAGCTGACAGAGAAGGTGGCAAAGGCGATTCGTCAAAGAGCTGAAAGCGGGAGATATCGCATTGCTTTTTGTTCGGGAAGGCCGATGTCAGGCGTTCGGACCCATGCGGAGGCAGTAGGGATAGCAGAAGAATATCATGTAATTGCGAATGGTGCAGTCGTGCAAAATGGTTGTGATCAAAAGTTAGTCGAAGAGTTGCTTGATTATCATGATTATTTAGAAGTGGCAACTTATTGCGAGCAAAATGATTTGACCTGTATTGCCGTTAGTGATCAGCAGGTGACTACGGTATTTCCAACAATTAATCTTGAAACATTAGAATTTTGCTTTTTAACGAACAATCAAATAAAAGTTTGTCCCATGAATGCGCCTGATTCCCATGAGAAATATTCTAAATTGATTATTTGTGACAAGCCCGATATAATTAAACAGAACAAAAGTGAGATAGAACAACACTTTTCACGGCAATATTCCTGTGTTCAGGGCTACCCGACCATGGTTGAATTTGCAAAAAAAGATGTCAGTAAAGGCAATGGGTTAGTTGAATTAGCCAGCTATTACGGCCTTTCGGATCAAGATGTTTTTGTGGTCGGCGACAATGGCAATGATCTTTCTTCTTTTGAAAAATTCCCTCATTCGATCGCGATGGGGAATGCAACAGATGAATTAAAAAAGATAGCTAAATGGCATTGTCCGACAAACGATGAAGATGGTGTAATAAAGGCGTTGGAAATTATCGATACTTTTATTACGTAACAATAAACAGTGAGACTCAGACTAATTCTACACAGGAGGAAAAAATGGCGAATGATATTTCAACGTTATTAAAAGTAGCGGAAATGTACTATTTAGATAGGATGAATCAAAACGATATTGCGAAAATAATTGGGGTATCGCGTCCATCCATTTCCAGAATGTTAGAAGAAGCTAGAGAAAAGCAGATCGTTAAAATATCGATCGAAGCTCCTTTTGAGCGCAACAATGCTTTGATGATCCAATTGAAGGAGAAGTTCGATCTATTGGAAGTCATTGTTGTTAAAGGTTTGGGCGAGTATGAGTATAATTTAGACAATGTAGGAAAGGCTTCAGCGGATTATATCAGCGGAGCTTTAGCAAACGATAAACTCTTGGGGATCTCTTGGGGAAGGACAGTCGAGAAAATGGTGAAGAATTTTCCTGATTGTGACGTGAAGAATGTCCATGTGGTCCAACTGACCGGTAGCCTAGGGCCGAATCGAACGGTGATGGATGGGAATGAATTGGTCTTTCGTTTAGCGCAAAAATTAAATGGACGACATGAATTTTTTAATGCGCCTGCATTTGTAAACTCACGGAAGTTACAAGAAGAGTTACTGGCGCAGCCGCAAATCGATTTGAATATTTCGCTGGGCCGAAAGATTGATGTAGCTTTCAGCGGGATCGGAAATATTGAAACGACTCGCAATACGTTGGTATCTTCAGGGATTTTAGATAATCGAGATTTGAATGATTTAGTAGCGGAGGGTGCTGTTGGTACGATGATTGGCCGCGCGTTTGATATTACTGGGAAAGAGATTCAATATCGTAATCAATTTCCGATTTCCAGCGGCTTAGATTCTTTACGACTAGCCCCAATCAGTATCGGAGCTGTTTGCTCGAAGAAAAGAGCGACCGCGACTTTGGGAGCAATCAATGGCAAGCTGATCAATGTCTTGATTTGTGATGAAGAAGTCGGGTACGAATTGTTAAATAGTTAATTAGTAAAAGAAAAATCACGGCGTCGATCAATTAAAGATCGCTGCCATGATTTTTCTTTTTAGTTGATTTCGATTTCTCCAGTCTCGTTGTGCAAGGTAGTAACGCTATCAGAGTTATTTGTCTGAGTATCTTTGTAGACTGCACCGCCGGTTTGTGTTTGGGTCACTTTTTCTGGAGTTGATTTTGCTTTGATCTCACCGATTTCTGTTTTTGCCTGAATCTTGCTAGGGAGATTATTTGCTGTAATTTTTCCTGCCTGAAGGTCGACCTTGATCTTTTTCCCAGAAACGTGGTCAAGCGTTACATTGCCAGCTTCTGATTGAACGTTGATGCTCAAGTGATTATTCTTAGGTACTTTGACATACAGAATGTCTGGATCAGATAGTCGAATCCCCGCTTTTGGTGCAGGGATATTGATGGATAATTTCTTTCCATCCTTCTTCAGTAACCGTCCTTTATAACCGTTCATCGAAGCGGTGATTTTATTCCCATCGGTTTCTTGAACAACAACATTATGAGCGTCTGACGTAATCGTTAGTTGCTGATAGTTCTCCACGTTAACACTACTTGTGTTTTTAATTTCACTGGCATAACCAGCCATACTTCCACCAAAAATCATTCCCATTATTGCTAATCCGATAAATTTTTTATTTTTTTTCATTTTAAAAAGCTCCTTTTTTTAAGTGATTTTCTTTGATAAAACATCCACTGATACTAATTGTTAATAAAACAAATCCGATGATGAGGAATTGCAAGGTGTTCGTTGTTTGAACCCCCGTAAAATCGAATGAACCTAAGTTGTTGATTGGACCGAAGTAGAGCAAAGCGATGAATAGGCCTTCAAACGGTTTGCGGTTGCCTGTAAGCGTGCCTAGCATCATAGCTAGAGAAGCGATGAAGAAAAGTCCAACGAGCCAAGCGCCAAAGTGGGGCCAAGCGCCTGCTAAGGCGAAACGAATCAGAATACCGCCAGAAGTTAAGCCGAGGATTAATAAACCTGCGATTAAGCTAACGATCCATTTGAATTGCCAAGGGCAGCTGACGGTGATTAATTCGGTCAGATTGAAATACTTTTCACGACAACCCATCTGAGATAGAATTCCTATTGGTAATAATAAAATTAATGTTCCCCATTTCAAACCTGGTCCAATAACGATGAATCCGTTCAAGACGATCGCTGTTAATAGGAGAAGGTACCACCATCTTTTTTGCCCCATCAGCATGATTTTTATTTCACCTTTCACCATCAAGAATACATTCAAGAAACGATTCTTTTTGATCGGTGACAGCTTCAAGCTATTGGAGGGTGTGTATACAACTTTTTTACGGTTAAATGCAATTTTACTTGCTGTTTTCTCTTTTTCTTTAAAGCGGTTAAAGACTACGATTGAAACAAACAGCAAGATCAAGGCTGCCAAAATCCATAAGAGACGACTGATCAAAAAGGCGGAGTCAAAATGGAAACCTTGCCATTCAAAGGTAGTGATGGCTGCTTTTTGTGGATAATAACCAAAGCTGCCTCCTGCTGGTAAACCAGGATAAATGGCTCTGGCGCCGATCGACATTTGATTCAATAAGTAGCCTAAGCCGAATAAGTCAAAGCTGCTTCCAGGCGCCGCAACAGAAACAGTTGCTAGGCCGATCCATACAATGAACATCAAGCCGTTGCCGAATGTATTTCTTAATCCCGGCATTATATCGAAGAACACCGTTAACGCTGCTAGAAGAATCAAATGTGGGAGAGTCACGACGACTAGCGGCAACAGGTACGCTCCGATTTGAATTGATAGGTCTTCGTGGCGAATCAATTGCATCAGCATCATCGCAAAGGTGAACAATAGATCGGCTACGAACAACACTGAAAAATTAGCGCTAAATTTACCAAAGAGATAACTGCTTTTGCTGACGGGTGCCGCAGCGATTACTTGTCCGATATTCAATCGTCGATCCTCCGAGATTTGACTGCGTAATAAGTAGAAACCGGGCAGCCATAGTAAAATCACTGGCAACATCGCTGCAATGGTACCTAACCAATGAGCATTATAGATTCCGCGGACACCACCAAGATAGAAGATCTCATACCCGCCATCAAGTGCTGGGACACAAAGGAAGGCTAGGAAGACACTGACCATCATTACAATTAAAAAACTGTAACTGCGCGTCTGTTTGATCAAATTGTGCTTGATTAGATAACCAGTTGATTTCATTAATTTTGCCCCTCCTTGGTGGCGAATAGGTATGCATCTTCTAATGATGGTTCAACTAAGCGGGCATTCAGTCGCGGTTGTTCTGCTGAAAGAACTCGGACGTGAATGCCGTCACTTCGCTGCATCGAATTGCTGACGATGTATTCTTGTTGCAATGCTTCCAGTTCACTGCCCTCGATCACAGCATTCCAAACTTTGCCTTGAGCTGCGGTGATGAGCCGTTCTGGTGAATCGGCGGCGATCAATTTTCCTTGTTTCATGATGACTAGGTTTGGTGCGATCGATTCAATGTCGCTGACGATGTGAGTAGAAAGAATGATCGTTCGATCGGTTGCAAGTGAAGCAAGCAGATTCCGAAACCGAATTCGTTCATCTGGGTCTAAACCAACAGTTGGTTCATCAACGATCAATATTTTTGGATCATTCAATAATGCTTGTGCGATTCCCACGCGTTGCTTCATCCCGCCGGAAAATCCGCCTAAATGTCGTTTGCCGGCAGAGGTAAGATTCAAAATATCCAACAAGTCATTGATTCTTTTTTTCGCCGATTTCATGGATAAGCCTTTCATCGCTGCCATGTATTCTAAAAACTCTGAGGCGCTCATATTTGGATAAACACCGAAGTTCTGTGGCAAATAACCTAAAACTCGTCGCATTTCGTTAGGCTGTTTCACGATGTCGCTGCCGTTAAAACTAACAGTCCCCTTTGTCGGTGTGTCAACGGTCGAAAGAATTCGCATCAACGTGGATTTTCCTGCTCCATTCGGTCCCAGAAGTCCGGTCACACCTTTCGGAAAGTCGATGGTCAAATCATTGACCGCGGTCTTATTTTTGTATTGTTTGGTTAAATTTTTAATCTGTAGCATTGGTTGTTTCCCCCTCGTGTTTTTCTATAGTGCTATCATAACGAGCCAAAACCACAACTAAGTAACAGGAAAACCACAAGTAAGCAATCTTTGAACTTTCGTTGTTAGCCAAGGTTTTCTATGGTACACTCGCGTTGTCTTAGTTAAAAGGAGTGTTTTTTGGTTGAATAATGAAAAAATTTTATTAGTTGATGATGAAAAAGGTTTGTTAGAGTTATTGAAGATTACCTTGCAAAAGGAACATTATACGATTATTGATTGTGCTTCGACGGCGATGGAAGGCTTAGAGAAGATCAAACAGGAAGGTTATGATTTGCTGGTTTTAGATGTAAACTTGCCAGATTTTTCTGGCTTCGACCTGTGTCAAGAAGTTCGGCGACATACGCTGGCACCAATCATTTTTTTAACTGCTAGAGATAGTACGTTTGATAAATTGTCTGGATTAGCGATCGGCGGGGATGATTATATTACGAAGCCGTTTGAACCATTAGAAGTGATTGCGCGGGTGAAAGCACTGCTGCGCAGACAAGGCTATTCAATCAAAGCAGCAGAGCCGGCGGAAGCTCCGAAAGCGGCTACGTATGATTACGGTCGTTTCGTTCTGAACACCGAAGACGGGACGCTGCTGGTGGACGGGAAACCGGTGGAGTGTACAGCGAAAGAATACGATTTGTTAGTCTTTTTCTGTAAAAATCCGAACCGTGTGTTCGCAGCCTCGCAATTGTATGAAGCTGTTTGGGATAGCCTGGGAATTGGCGATGACAAAGCAGTGACGATGCAGATCTCGCGGTTGCGTAAGAAAATCGGAGATGATGGTGCAAAGACGCAGCTGATACAAAATCTCCGAGGAATTGGTTATAAATTTGTGCCGCCGGTTAAGGGGGCGTGAAGTTGAAATTAAGATTACGTTTCATTCTGTTCTTTATCGGAAACCTATTGGCTTTTATCTTCTTTACGGGAATATTCGTGGGCGTATTCATGGAATTCGTTACACCCTTCCTTTTCAAAAGTGAACAGGCGGCTTATTTTGCGAATATCACAGGAATTCTTCTGCCATTTATTTTTGGCGGGATCATTTTTGGTTTGTACTTTGTTAATCCTTTGGTAACGATGCTGTCTCTGATCAAAGAATTGTCTGAGGGAGAGTATAGCTTAGCGAATATGAATCAGATTCTGTATAAACAGAACGGTAAGTTGAAATTGCGCTATTCGCTTTATCGAGAATTGATTACCGATATTTATGAACTGGCGCGCCAACAAGCAGCAGCGGAAAAAGAGCGAGAAAAACTGGAAGAGGCAAAAACGAATTGGATCTCCGGCGTTTCTCACGATTTGAAAACCCCGCTATCTTATATCACGGGGTATTCCGCATTATTACTGGATGAGCAAAAGGAATGGTCTGCAAACGAACAGCAGCAGTTTTTAACGACGATTCATACTAAAAGCGAGCTGATCAATGAGTTGATCGGTGATTTGAATTTGTCTTTTAAATTAGAAGCCTTAAGCGAAAATTACCCGATCAATAAAAAAAGTTTCGACCTGATTGCCTTTGCTCGTGGGATTTTATTGGACTTGGTAAATGATCATCAAACAGAAGGCTATGAATTTAGTTTTCAAAGTGATTGTGAGCAGCTAATGTATGAAGCGGATCAGAAGCTGCTATTTAGAGCAGTCCAAAATGTGGTAGGCAATGCACTCGCTCATAATCCTAAAGGGACCGCAATCGAAATTTCGATACAATCGCAGGAACAGGAAGTTGAGATCATGATCAAGGATGATGGTGTTGGGATGGATGAGGCAACGCTGGAGAAACTTTTCGAACGGTACCAGCGTCCGGAGGAGACCGAAACGAATGCCAGCGGCGGACTAGGTTTATCGGTGGTCAAAAGTATCGTAGAAGCTCACGGAGGGCGCGCAACGGTAAAAAGTGAACTATTAAAGGGGAGCATCTTTACTTTTCATTTACCATTTTAATAATACACATACTTCCAAATTATTAAAATGCAGGGAATAGAAATATAAGTTAGACTTTAAACTATTAAGGGCTAGAAAATCTGAAGAAGCAGATTTTCTAGCCCTTTTTTATAGTAGTGAAATCAATTTGTTAAATAAAAGCTTTACAACTGATAGTCGTGCTTGCTGGATTTATTAATGATCGTGATATCACCTTTGTCATAGCGGTGTCTTGTTTGAGAATATTCAAAGGGTCTGTCATTTTCTAAATAAACAGTTTGTTCGATTTCTAATACGGGATCATCTGATTGACAATGAAGGTACTCAATATCATATTGATCAGGCTTGTCCGCTTTGATTCTGCGATGAGACTGCCCAAAATTTAAATGCAGGCTTTCCTGAATATAGTGGTAGATAGAATGTTTTAAGATTTCTTCAGTGATACCTGGAATCAGCAACACCGGCATGACTGTGTACTCAATCGCTAAAGGTTCGCCATCGAGCATGCGGAGACGGATGATATCGTAGATGGGATCATTTTTATTAATTTTCAATTTCTCTTGATCTTTTTCGCTGGGAAAGGTCACGCCAAATGAAATAATTTTACTATCGAGAGTGCCTAAATGTCCCAGTTTTTTTGTCATCCCGCCATAAATGTTCGCATCATAGTCATAAACAGACTCGGGTCCTTTAACAAAGGAACCGGAGCCTTGTTTGCCTTCGATTAATCCTTCGATTTGCAATAATTTCAATGATTTTTGGATTGTTACCCGACTTGTATTATAGATTCGGGCTAATTCAGCTTGGTTTGGCAGTCTGGATTCTTTGGAATAAACGCCATCAAATATTTTCTTACGTAAATCAACTGCGATGTCTTGATAAAATGCCATTTTCTTCTCCTTAAAAAGATAAAAGTATGAGTTGAAAAGATTGAGGTTTACAACTTCTGTGTAAAAAGAAGTTTGAGTTTACAAATTATAGATACTATATTAGATTGGCAATGTAATCGATTGCAAAAGTTGTTTTGGTCACTCTGTTTTATAAAACTAAAAATAAGTTGTAAGAAGAGTATATCATATTTGAAAACTACAAAGAGAAGGAACGTTATCAACGAGGAGGAGTATTATGGAAAATGGTTTTATGGGAAAACTTACGGAGATCCTTGGAAATTTTGCGACGAAAATAAATTCACTTCGCTATATTATGGTTATCAAAAATGCCTTTGCTTCATTGATTCCTGTCATCATTACCGGAGCGTTTGGGACCTTATTCTCAGCGATGATATTTGATAATGAAAATGGTTTGGCAAGGATTAAAGCATTAGGGTTTTTGGCAGAATTGAAACCGATATCATCTGCTGTGAGTTATGTTACATTAAGTTTTCTAACGATATATGCAGTTTTTCTTATCGGAATCGAATTGGCTAAATTGAACAATGTGAAGGGGATATTTCCGGGAATCATCGCGGTAATGAGTTACTTATCCGTAAATCCCTTTGTATATGAATTTGTAAACGCGGATGATCTTAATGTTGTTGCGGAGAATGTTCTAGCGAAACAATACACGGATACCAAGGGGCTTTTTTTGGGAATGTTTGTCGCGATTGCTTCGATCGAGCTTTATTGCTGGCTAGGCCGTCAAGAACGCCTCAAACTAAAAATGCCGGATACTGTTCCTGCGAATGTATCAGAAAGTTTTTCTGCGTTGTTTCCTACGATATTAACGGTATCGATAATTGCGACAGCAGGATTTGCAATAAAGGCTGCTACAGGGATGTATGCGTATGACATTATTTACAATATTATTCAACGACCATTGGAAGGCATTGTCAAGGGTTACCGGGTATCCTATTGTTGATGCTTATAGCTCAAGTATTTTGGGTGATCGGCATCCATGGAAATCAGATGGTAAAGCCCGTGCGTGAGCCATTATTATTGGCAGCTATTGCAGTCAATACGGAAGCTTTTGAAGCAGGGAAAGAAATTCCTAATATCATCACGATGCCTTTTTGGGATATGTATATGAGCATGGGGGGGTCGGGAGTAACCATTGGCCTTTTGATTGCGATCTTTCTCGTGGGAAAACGGGATGATATGCGAGAAATCACCAAGCTGTCCTTTGCTCCAGGGCTCTTTAATATCAACGAGCCAGTGATTTTTGGTATGCCGATCATGCTTAATCCGATTCTAGCCATTCCTTTTATTGTAACGCCCTTAATAACAGGGACGATCGGATATGTAGCAACATCATTGGGTTTTGCCGCTAAAGCGGTAGTAATGGTTCCTTGGCCGATGCCGCCGATCGTTAATGCATACCTTGCAACAGCAGGAGATATCGGAGCGGTCGTAACGCAAATTATTTGTATCATCGTATCGATTTTGATTTATTTACCATTTGTAAAAATATCAAACAAAGCGGCTATTGAAGCAGCTTAAGTATATAGGAGGACAACAATGATTATTTCTATTCCAAAAAATTTTGTAATAGGTGCAGCTTCTTCTGCTTGGCAAACAGAAGGCTGGAAAGGGAAAAAAGAAGGACAGGACTCCTTCATAGACAGCTGGTACAAAAATGAAAAATTTGTTTGGCATGAAGGCTACGGCCCTGGTGTTGCAACAAATTTTATGGAGAACTACGAACAGGATATTGATTTGATGAAAGAGATCCATTTAACTCATTATAGAACATCGATTAATTGGTCGCGTTTTTTTACGGATTATGAAAAATTAGTTGTAGATGAAGCATATGCGAGACATATTGATGAAGTTATTGATCGGCAGATCGAAGCTGGAGTGGAGCCGATGCTGTGTTTGGAGCATTATGAAGTTCCAAAGTATCTAATGGATAAGTATGATGGCTGGTCTTCTAAACAAGTCGTAGAGCTTTATGTCCAATACGCAGAGATTGCTTTTGATCGTTATGGCGACCGTGTCAAAAATTGGTTTACATTTAATGAACCCATCGTGGTGCAGACAAGGTGTTACTTGGATGCTGTCCGTTGGCCGCATGAGCAGAATACCAAAAAGTGGATGTTGTGGAATTATCATAAGGCATTGGCGACGGCTAGAGCGGTTGAACGCTATCATAAAAAGCAAAACGATGGGCGGATCGGTTGTATTTTGAATCCTGAAATGGTTTATCCCAGATCGAATTCTCCTGAAGATGTACACGCGGCCAAAATGTATGATCTATTCTTCAATCGAATCTTTTTCGATCCAATGATCAACGGGGAATATTCTGAAGAGCTAATTAATGTGTGTAAAAAGCATGAGATTTATTTTGAACCGACTGCTGAAGAGCTTGAGGTGATTAAACAAAATCCGGTCGATTTTTTAGGAATTAATCAATACTACCCAAAACGAGTACGAGCGCCGAGATGCAAATGGCAGGATCAAACGCCGTTTCATCCAGAAATGTATTATGAGCCTTTTGATCTTCCAGGTAAGCGAATGAACAACTCGCGTGGATGGGAAATCTATCCAGAAATTATGTACGATATGTCGATGTATCTTAAAAACAATTATCGTGCAATACCTTGGTTGATTACAGAGAATGGGATGGGACGCGAACAGGAGGAACGGTACAAAAATGAGGAAGGGATCGTCCAGGACGATTATCGCATTGACTTCATATCCCAGCACCTCTATCAGCTGCTGCGAGGAGTTGAAGAGGGTTCGACATGTGAAGGGTATATGCTGTGGGCCTTTACAGATTGCGTGTCACCAATGAACGCTTTTAAAAATCGATATGGATTAGTCCGCATCGAGTTGGATAAGAATCGAACGAGGTCGCTAAAAAAATCGGCTTATTGGTATCGGTCTTTAGTAGACGATCGAAAATTATCGATTGAGGATGTCGAAGAATTTAAATAAATCAAACACCCCTTTAAGTCATCATCAATTGACTTAAAGGGGTGTTTATTAAGTGGCTATTTACTTGTTTTCGTTGCTGGATCTAATTTTCGTTCAACGATACTTAAAATCCAGTCGGTCAAAATCGCCATTAAGGCAGTCGGTAAAGCACCGGCTAAGATCAAGGAAGTACCATCTGTCGCATTGGTTCCGCGGATGATGATATCTCCCAAACCACCGGCTCCAACGAAGGCCCCGATCGCAGTAATACCGATCGCAACAACTAACGCGTTTCGAATACCAGCCATAATGACTGAAACGGAAAGCGGCAGTTCGATCATATAGAGTCGTTGCCATGAGGTCATTCCCATCCCTTTTCCGACATCTAAAGCATTTTTGTCCACTTGACGCATCCCAGTATAAGTGTTTTTGATGATCGGCAATAAGGAGTATAGAAAGACGGTTAAGATTACCACGTTTACTCCTAGGCCTAAACCAATCATTAGGATTGAAATCATAGCTAGTGAAGGAATCGTTTGAATGACATTCGCGATTCGAATTACCCAATTGGCTAATTTATAATGTTTTGAAATGAAGATTCCAATTGGAATCCCAACGATTGCCGCGAACAACACTCCGTAGATCGAGATCAGGAAGTGCCGCACAAATTGATTGAAAACGTAGACACCGTTAGTTTGGAAGTAATCTATAAATTGTTGGAACGTATTCATGTGCTTCACTCCTTTTCAAAATAGTTGTGTTGTTTTAGGAAATCTTCTGCGATAACAGAGGGTTCGACCAAGTCATTATCGGCACGATAGTTCAATTTTTGCATTTCCTTAGTATTGATCGTTCCTTCTAACCGTTTTAAAGCTGTGCGAATCTTAGGGTTTTTCTTCAGGACCTCATCACTCGCAATCGCTGCCGCATCATAAGGCGGGAAGAAGTTTCGGTCGTCTTCCAGCATCACAAGATCGTAGCTGGCAATCCGGCCATCAGTTGAATACCCTAAAACGATATCCATTTTACCAGCTTCTACGGCATCATAAACGAGTCCAATCTGCATTGGCAATATCGAAGAAAATTCGAAGCCGTAAGTTTTTTTGAAACCATCATATCCATCACCTTCACGGGTGATCCATGCAGTATCAACACCGGCTTTCAGTTCGCCAGCGTGTTTCTTCAAATCGCTGACTTTTTTCAGATTGTATTTTTCAGCAGTATCTTTACGAACCAAGAAAACATAGGTGTTGTCAAAGCCGTATGAAGAAAACCAAGTTTGTTTGTAGCGTTTTTCGAATTCTGATTTAACGGTATTGAAGGCTTTTTTCGGATCTTTCTCCGCTGGCAAACCTAAAGTCGTTGTTAAGTCAGTTCCGGTATAACGGGCCGCTGAGATGGAGGCGTCGTGATTCATCATCGCTTGATGATTGATCGTCGTCGTTGCCAAGTTATTGATGATCGTGGTATCTAGATCAGTATAATGCTTGATCATTCCGGAAACTAAGTTGGCCAAAATCTGTGTCTCAGAGGTGATTCCACCAGTAATTCCAATGGTATTTTCATTGTCGTTAGATGCTAGACCAGGAAAAGAACAGCTGCTTAGAAATAGTAATGAAAGTCCGAGTAAAGCCCAAATTTTTATTTTCTTCATTCTTTACTCCTCCTTCCTTAGTGCTGCTGGAGTCAAATGATCTTCTAGGAACCCTAATAAGAGATCGACAATTAGCGCCATTAAGATAACTGGTACAGTCCCTGCGATAATCAAAGGGGGTTGGAAATTATTCAATCCACTGAAGATCAAGTCGCCTAAACCGCCGGCACCAATATAGGAAGCTAGCGTTGCCCAAGCGATTACATAAACAGCGGCTAAACGAATCCCCGCCATAATGGTTGGGATCGCGATGGGAAGCTCAACAGTAAAGATTGATTGTAAGTTGGTCATCCCCATGCCCTTAGCGACATCCCGGTAGTTTCGATCGACATTTTTCATCCCGATAAAGGTGTTGCGTAAAATCGGTAGTAGAGAATAAATGAACAGCGCGATAATCGCTGGGAATTTCCCCACACCGAAGAAGGGAATCATCAAGGCCAATAAAGCAAGTGAAGGGACAGTTTGCAATACACTAGCGACACCAATCACAAAGTTTGCGATCTTGGGCAGACGAGTCAGCAAGATACCTAAAGGAACTGCAACTAAAATACCAAGACCTAAAGCAATGGCAGAGATATACAAATGTTCAGCGCTCTTTGTCAGCATTTGGCCACCATATTCATTGATGAATGCTTGCATGATTACGCCTCCTCGCTTGTTATGTTTTCAGCCGCGTCTCCGAAGGTTTCCTCTTCGCCCCAAAGCACATCATAAATGATATCCACTAGAGAGACTCTCGTTAGGATACCAACAAGATGATTACCGTCATCAACAACTGGCACATATTTCACGCCGCGTTTTAAAATCCGTTGTAAACTATCTCGAACCAAGGCGGATTCTTTTACGTAGAAAACTTTCGGATTGATGATATCACCGACGCTTGTGGCTTTGCCGCGACGTCGTTCATGATCAATTGTTTCAACATCGACAAACCCTTTCAAGACATTATCTTCATCAACAATCAGCAATGTATCTACACGTTTTTCGCGCATCAAACGGATTGCATTCTGCAAACTTTTCTCTGGGGTGATCGAGACCGCGGTATGCATCATGATTTCACCAACCGTTGTAGTATCAGGTTTCGCTTGCAATAAACGGTCTTCGCCAAGAAGTTCTTCCACAAAATCAGTCGCCGGATGCTGCAGGATATTTTCTGGTGTATCAAATTGAAGCACCTTTCCATCATCCATAATCGCGATACGATTAGCTAATTTTAATGCTTCATCCATATCGTGAGTAACAAAAACGATAGTCTTGCCTAAGCGTTCTTGTAAATCCTTCACAAGATCTTGTAAAGAATCTCGTGTGATTGGGTCTAAGGCACCAAAGGGTTCATCCATCAAGATAACATCCTGATCAGCCGCCAGCGCACGAACAACCCCGATCCGTTGCTGTTGTCCACCTGATAATTCATGGGGATAACGATCCAGCATATCACGTGGCAGTTCAACTAAGTCGATCATTTTTTCAGCTGTTTTGTTTTGTTCCTCTTTGTCTACCTTTAGCAATCGTTGTACAAGAGTAATGTTATCGCGGATTGTCATATGCGGCATCAAGCCAATATTTTGAATGACGTAGCCGATTTGCCGGCGCAGCTCGACGGGATTTTTCTTTTGAATATCTTCGCCGTTGATTTTGATTGTTCCTTTAGTCGGCTCGATCATCCGATTGATCATTCGCATGGTCGTCGTTTTTCCGCTGCCGCTAGTACCAATCAAACAAATGAATTCCCCTTTATCAAAAGAGAGATTGATATCTTCAACGGCTACTTTGTTTCCATTGTATATTTTAGAAACGTGGTCAAATTCAATCATTTTTTTTGCACTCCTATTCCTATTTCGTATGTTCTGTGTTCAAATTTACTTACGATTCTGCCAATACGCTGAAGCGAAAAACAGCATCCGCTTTCTTTTCATGTTAAGAAATGAATTTTTCCTCAGAAAAATCAGTTCTTTTTCATTTCAGTCGTCATTTTCTTTTTTTCACACGCGAGATAGACTTATTTTGTAAACAAAATAAGTCTGTTGAGATTATCGAGAAAGAATGAAAATGGCTTCCAGAATGTATAAAATTTAACAGACTTATAATTTAAGTATGCTACAAGAAGGGATAAAAAAGCAAATAACCGGCTCATTTACTAGTTGAATCCAATGATAATCAGCGGGTTTATGAGAGGATAAAATAACGAATTGTTTTTGCTGGAAGTAACTTACTTTTGATATAAAGAATGAGAGAACAAAGAATAAAAGAACAATTTTTTCATGAATATGGAAAATTTTCCAAAAAATGAGAACTTTTCTAATCTTGGAGAGCATGTTGCTAAATGCGTCTAGACTTTCCAATGCGCGTTTCCCATGATAGAATAGCCGAGGAAAAGAGGAGAAGCTATGTTAACCACAGAAGATTTTGATTTTGATTTACCAGAAGAATTAATTGCCCAAACCCCTCTAGAAAAGCGTGATAGTTCGCGTTTATTAGTTTTAGATCGGGAGACTGGTCAAATCGCGGACAAACATTTTGATGAGATTATTGAAGAATTAAACGCGGGAGATGCCTTAGTGATGAATGATACTCGCGTTTTACCGGCTCGATTGTATGGCGAAAAGCCAGAAACTGGGGGACATCTAGAAGTATTACTGTTAAACAATACGCAAGGGGACGAATGGGAGACATTGATTAAACCAGCGCGCCGAGCGAAGGTTGGAACCCAGATCGTTTTTGGCGATGGTCGTTTACGAGCAGAAGTGAAAAAAGAATTGGAACATGGTGGACGGATCGTAGAATTTTCATATGAAGGAATCTTTTTGGAAAATCTAGAGTCGCTAGGCGAAATGCCGCTGCCTCCATACATTAAGGAGCGCTTGGAAGACCCTGAGCGTTATCAGACTGTTTACGCAAAAGAAAATGGGTCAGCTGCTGCACCGACTGCAGGGCTGCACTTTACACCCGAATTATTAGAAACAATTGCCGCAAAAGGGGTGAAGCTCGTCTATTTGACTCTGCACGTTGGCTTGGGAACGTTCCGACCAGTAAGTGTAGATAATATCGCAGAACATCAGATGCACAGTGAGTTTTACCGTTTAACAGAAGAGGCGGCGGCTCAACTAAATGAAGTTCGAGAAAATGGTGGAAAGATTATTGCTGTTGGGACGACTTCGATCCGTACGTTAGAAACTATCGGGACGAAGTTTAACGGTGAGATCAAAGCAGATAGCGGTTGGACTGATATATTCATCACTCCTGGGTATGAGTTCAAGGTTGTCCAAGCTTTTTCGACGAACTTTCATTTGCCAAAATCTACTTTAGTGATGCTAGTCAGCGCATTCGCTGGTCGTGATCAGACGTTGGCCGCTTATCATCATGCAATTGAAGAACGTTATCGTTTCTTCAGCTTCGGGGATGCGATGTTTGTGAAATAGTAGCAGGAAAGGAACTGTGGCAAAAGTCTTGTCACAGTTCCTTTTTCCGAACAAACGGTGTGCTAGAAGTAGCTTCTTCTTCGCAAGCTACGCATACAGTTACTGCTAAGTTTCACTAAGCAGAGCTAGCATTCGGAAATAAGCCGAAATTTCTTGAAGCTGACCACTTCTGTCACAGCCTCTTTTTTTACGCACAAAAAAAGCCAGGCTCTCGACTGCCTGGCTCTTAGAATATCGGAAGGATTAGTTCATTCGAATTTTATATTACTTTTTATGATACATGCAAAGTATTACATGAATTTCTTGACTATAAACATAAATATTTGTTTTTACTACGTTTTCACTTTTATTCAGTTTTAAGAAACTATTTTACTTACGTATCTTTTTACTTGTGTGTTTGATGTACTACTCAATCTCGGATACGCATTCACTATTTATAAGGAAATACTTCACACGCATACTATTGACAAATTTTCGGTGAATCTTGTATTACTAACAATTTTATTGTTTACTTTTTTCTACTTTTTATCGAGAAATCCTTCGAATGATCTAAGTTCCTCCTTCCTTGTATCTATAATATAGCACATTCAAGTCCTTTTTGAAAGCGATTACACCTAGTTATTTTGAATGTTTATTTTTGTTACTTTTTGACGTAAAGACAAGGTGTATGCTTTGAGTTCGTGTACTTTCCTATGTTATAGTAATTATATAGATAGGTTTTTTATAACAAAAGGAGGAATGGTATGGAACCCTACAAAGAGACGATAGATGTCGTGGTTAGTGAGTATAATGCCGATTTAGATAATGGTTTGACAGAAAGTAAAGTTGAAGAACAATTAAAAAATAACGGAAAAAATAAGTTTGAAGAAGCGCCGAAAGAATCAATAGCCAAAAAGTTTTTCCATAGTCTGACAGATTTTACGACGATTATCTTATTGGTTGCGGCTGTCATTTCACTTTATACTGCAATAGCAACCGATCACGGTGATTATTTCGAAAGTTTTCTAATTATTGCGATCGTGGTCATCAATTCTGTTTTGGCGATCGTGCAAGAAGGAAATGCGGAAAAAGCATTGTCGGCATTGCAGGACATGAATAAACAGACCGCAACAGTCATGCGAGATGGTAAGCAGGAAGAGATTGATGCGGAAGATTTGGTACCAGGAGATACTTTATTACTTGAATCAGGCTCGATGATCACAGCTGATGCAAGAATCGTTGAGGCTTCGCAATTGCGAGTGGAAGAATCCGCTTTGACTGGTGAGAGTGAACCGGTTATGAAAGATCCTGAGTATGTAGGTGAAGATGAAGCTGCTTTAGGCGATCGTTTGAACATGCTCTATAAAGGATCAACAGTAGTAAATGGTCGCGGAAAAGCAGTTATTACTGCGACAGGCATGAAAACTGAGATGGGGAAAATTGCTGGTCTTTTAAATAGTGATGAAAACCAAAAAACACCTCTGCAAAAACGATTAAATCAATTGGGAAAACGGATCAGTTTGATCGCTTTGGCAGCTGCGGCTTTTGTGTTTTTTATTGGAGAGATGCAAGGCGAACCGATGTTGGATATGTTCATCACAGCGATTTCTTTAGCTGTTGCTGCTGTGCCGGAGACGTTGACGGTTATCGTGACCTTGACATTAGCGTACGGTGTTCAGAAGATGGCGCAGAAGGATGCGATCATCCGCAGATTACCGGCAGTGGAGACATTGGGTTCAGCGAATGTAATATGTTCAGATAAGACAGGCACGCTGACGCAAAACAAAATGCGTGTTCGCCGAGTGTGGACACACGGTGATTCTGTTGTTGATACTGAAGAAGGTATGACAGAAGAAGCAATGGAAGTTTTAAGCATTGCAGCGTTGTGTACCGATGTTATCGTAGAAAATGAGGATAATGAATTAGAAATCAAGGGTAATCCTACAGAAGCGGCGATCGTTCGTGCAGTAGAAGAAAACTACCATACGAAAGCTGAACTGGAAGAAAAATATCCGCGGATCGGTGAAATTCCTTTCGATTCTGATCGAAAAATGATGACGACTGTACATAAGCGCGGAAAGAAATTTATTTCCATTACTAAAGGCGCGTTCGACGTATTGTTACCAAAATTCCATTATGGTGATGTAGACCAAGCTGCTATAGTCAATGACCGCTTTGGGAAAAAAGCATTACGAGTTATTGCAGTAGGTTACGCGATCCATGAGGAAGAACCAAAAGAAATTACCTCGGAAGCATTGGAAAAAAATCTACGCTTGATGGGGCTGATCGGAATGATAGATCCGCCGCGTCCGGAATCAAAATCTGCAATTGCACGAGCTAAAAAAGCAGGGATCAAAACAGTGATGATTACTGGGGATCATGTTGTTACCGCGGGAGCTATCGCAAAAGAATTAGGAATTATGAAGAGCCGCAAAGAGGCGATTTCTGGGGCTCAACTGCAAAAAATGAGCGATGAAGAGCTAGATGAGCGTGTGAAGGAGTTGTCCGTTTATGCCCGTGTGACTCCAGAGGATAAAATTCGAATCGTTAAGTCTTGGCAGCGTATAGGTGCTGTTGTAGCTATGACTGGTGATGGTGTCAATGATGCGCCGGCATTGAAAGCAAGTGATGTTGGTTGTGCGATGGGAATCACTGGTACGGATGTAGCAAAAGGTGCTGCTGATATGGTGTTGACGGATGACAATTTTGCGACGATCGTTGATGCAGTTGCTCGTGGGCGCTCTGTTTATCAAGGAATACGTAAAGCAATCAACTTTTTGCTTAGTTGTAATATCTCTGAGATTTTTATTGTAGTGATCGCTATGCTGCTAGGTTGGGGTGCACCCTTTACTGCGGTTCAGCTTTTATTCGTTAATGTCGTGGCAGATGGGTTGCCTGGTTTTGCTCTGGGCAGGGAACCAGCAGAAGCCGGAATCATGGATGAAAAACCAATTCCTCGTGATGAAGGTATTTTTGCTCGAGGTCTGTGGAAGAAGATTGGATTAAATGCCGCAGTATTCACGGTTGTGACACTGATTGGTTTTTACATTGGTGCATTTGTTGAACATGTCAGTTACTTTACACCGCCAAGTTTAGAAGTTGGTCAAACTGTGGCATTCTTAGTGTTGGCTTATTCGTCAATTTTACATGTATTCAATGTTCGCAGCAGCAAGTCAATTTTTAAAGTGGATCTTGCAACAAATAAATCCTTAGCTCAAATGGCTTGGCTGGCACTTGGAATCACAACGGCGATTGCTTTGATTCCTCAAACACAAGAACTATTCTATTTAGTTCCAATCAGTATGAATCATTGGGTGATTGCGATCTTGCTTTCGATCGTACCGATCATCGTTAATGAATTGATCAAATTCCATAAAACGCCGGAAGTAGATCCGGAAAATATTTAAAGAAATACTCGCAAAAAACCCTTCGATGATGAAAGTTATCGAAGGGTTTTTGCAGTGCATCATTATTATTATTGTTTGTAGTCGTAGCAGGTAACGATGATCTCTTTCAATTCACTGATTAGTGGTTCTTTCGGATTGGCAGTCGTACATTGGTCTTCATAAGCCAATTCAGCCATCCGATCAACTGTAGAGTCTAATTTTTCTTGTGTTACACCTTGCGCTTTCAGACTCATATCGATACCAACGCTCACGCCTAAATCATAAATCGCTGTTATTAAGGCTTCGACTAATTCTTCTGTCGTTTTGCCTTTCAAGCCTAAGAATTTTGCGATATCTGCATAATCGGTATCGGCACGGAAGTAATCATATTTAGGGAACATCGCATGTTTTTGCGGATCTTTTGCATTGTAACGAACGATATGCGGTAAGAGAATCGCATTAGTACGTCCGTGAGGAATGCCGTATTCTCCACCGATCTTATGAGCGATCGAATGACAAATACCTAAGAATGCGTTCGCGAATGCCATACCAGCCATAGCGGATGCATTATGCATTTTTTCCCGTGACTCTTCATCGCCAGTCTTAACTGATTTTTCTAAATAGTCAAAGACGATCTTAATCGCTTGCAAGCTCAAACCGCGAGTGTAATCAGATGCCATTACTGATACGTAAGACTCGATCGCGTGAGTTAACACGTCCATACCTGTATCAGCAGCAATTGATTTAGGCAAGGTCAATACAAATTGCGGGTCAATGATCGCCACGTTTGGTGTCAGTGCATAGTCTGCTAATGGGTATTTCACGTGAGTTTCACTGTCTGTGATAACCGCAAATGGCGTTACTTCAGCACCTGTACCAGAAGTAGTCGGAATGCAGACTAGCTGAGTTTTTTCTGGCGGTTTAATACCGTAGGTCCGTTTACGGATATCCAAGAATTTTTGTTTTGCTCCGAAGAAGGAAGTGTCTGGGTGTTCAAAGAACATCCACATGCCTTTCGCCGCATCCATCGCAGATCCGCCGCCGAGAGCGATGATCGTGTCTGGCTGGAAGTTGATGATCATTTCTAAACCTTTATATACGGTATTCGTTGAAGGGTTTGGTTCAACATCAGAGAAGACTTCGACCTTCACGTCATTTTGACGTCTGCCTAGCGCTTCCCGAACGATATCTGCATAACCGAATTGAACCATTCCAGGATCACAAACTAACATGACACGTTCCACATTTTCCATTTGAGTCAAATACAATAGAGAGTTCTTTTCAAAGTAGATTTTTGGTGGAAGTTTAAACCATTGCATGTTTTTTCTCCGTTTCGCTACAGTTTTGATGTTGATCAAGTCAAGGGCGGAGACGTTATGAGAAACGGAATTCTTTCCGTAAGAACCACACCCGAGCGTCAATGATGGAATCAATTCATTATAGATATCGCCAATACCGCCTTCAGAAGATGGCGAATTGACCAATATACGACAAGCCTTCATGCGCAGGCTGAAATCCAATTCAACATCAGGATCTTCAGTATGGATAACCGCAGTATGTCCTAATCCGCCTAACTCTAACATTGCCTCAGATAAATCAAGTCCGTGTTCAGTATTATTTGATTTGATCATTGCTAAAACTGGAGATAGTTTTTCGCGAGATAGCGGATAATCTGGTCCTACCCCATCTAATTCAGCAATTAACATTTTTGTTCCGTCTGGAACGCCGATTCCAGCTAGTTCAGCGATTGCTTTAGCAGAAAAACCAACGATTTTTGGATTAACCGCATATTTCCCTTCATTCATTACAACAGCTTCTAGCTGACGTAATTCATTTTTCTTAACAAAGTAGACTTGGTGTGCTTGGAATTCTTTTTTGACATCTTCATAGACTTCTTTGTCAACGATGACCGCTTGCTCAGAGGCACAGATCATGCCGCTGTCAAAAGTTTTAGAAACCAGTAAATCGTTAACTGCACGTTTGATGTTGGCCGTTTTTTCGATATACGAAGGAACATTTCCCGGTCCAACACCTAAAGCTGGTTTACCCGTAGAGTAAGCAGATTTCACCATGGCGCCTCCGCCTGTTGCTAAGACGATCGCGATACCAGGATGATTCATTAATCCTTGGGTAGCATCAAGGGAAGGTGTTTCGATCCATTGGATACAGTTTTCTGGTGCCCCCGCCGCGATTGCAGCATCCCGAACGATGCGTGCTGCTTCGGCTGAACATTTTTGAGCACTTGGATGGAAGGCAAAAACAATTGGATTACGAGTCTTGATCGCAATCAATGATTTGAATATAGTTGTTGAAGTTGGGTTAGTCGTCGGTGTGACCCCGCAAATAACGCCAACAGGTTCAGCTATTTGGACAAGATGTTTTTGTTTGTCCTCATAGATTACTCCAGCAGTCTTGTCGTGTTTGATATTGTTCCAGATGTATTCAGAAGCATACATATTCTTGATTGCTTTATCTTCGACAATTCCGCGTCCTGTTTCCTCAACTGCCATTTTTGCCAACAACATGTGTTTGTCTAATGCTGCCATGGCCATTTCGTGAACGATATGGTCCACTTTTTCTTGATCAAAGCTGGATAAAACCTTTAATGCATCATTTCCTTTCGTTGCCAGATCATTGATCATGGCTTCAACATCGATTGGTTCTGTCTTTTTCTTTTCTGTCGCTTTAACCATTTCTTTCCTCCTAATATTTTTTTAACACACCCATCATAATTGGTATACCTCGAATTGTAAACGCTTTCCATAGTTAAAGATTTCGTTCACAATCGTCAAGAGAGATTATAATAATTTGATAAATAATCTAAAAAATTCATTAAAATAGAATATAAACGATTTCGATTTGATTAGAGTGGGGTTTGTGAAACATTAAAAAAAATTAAGAGTTAAAAAGTGCGTGAAATAATATCAAATTGTTTTCTCGAAAAAATAAAAAAAAATTACTTTGTATTTTTATGAACAAGTAGTTTTGACGATTGAAAGCACCTTAACTCCTAATGGAAAGTTGCAAAAGCGGTTTAAAACCAGTATCATGATACAAGTTGCAAACATATACATATAGAAGAAAGTAGGAAATTAAATGACTGAACCTGCCATTTCTTATCGTTTAATAAAGAAAGAAAAACATACAGGAGCGCGTCTCGGAGAAATCATCACCCCTCATGGAACGTTCCCGACACCAATGTTTATGCCGGTAGGAACTTTAGCTACTGTGAAAACAATGTCCCCTGAAGATTTAAAAGAGATGGGTGCTGGCATCATTTTAAGTAACACGTACCATCTCTGGTTACGCCCTGGAGAAGATCTAGTGGCTGAAGCTGGTGGATTACACAAATTTATGAATTGGGATCAACCGATTTTAACGGATTCTGGTGGCTTCCAAGTCTTTTCATTAGCCGACATGCGTAACATCGTTGAAGAAGGGGTTCACTTCAAAAACCATTTGAATGGTTCGAAAATGTTCTTATCGCCAGAAAAAGCGATCGACATCCAAAATAAATTAGGTTCAGATATTATGATGAGTTTCGATGAGTGCCCGCCATTTGATGAAAGCTACGATTATGTAAAAAAATCTGTAGAACGTACTTCACGTTGGGCTGAACGCGGCTTGAATGCACATGCCAATCCAAGCACACAGGGATTATTCGGAATCATCCAAGGCGCTGGTTTTGAAGATTTGCGTCGTCAAAGCGCGAAAGATTTAGTCAGCATGGATTTTCCTGGGTATTCAATCGGTGGTCTTTCTGTAGGTGAACCAAAAGAAGAGATGAACCGCGTCTTAGAATTCACGACACCATTGATTCCAGAAAATAAACCTCGCTACTTGATGGGTGTTGGAGCGGCGGATTCCTTGATTGATGGCGTCATTCGCGGCGTTGATATGTTCGACTGCGTATTACCAACACGGATCGCTCGTAACGGGACGTGTATGACCTCTGCTGGACGTTTGGTTGTTAAAAACGCGAAGTATGCACATGATTTCCGTCCGTTAGATGAAAAATGTGATTGCTACACTTGTCGTAACTATACTCGTGCCTATATTCGTCACTTGATCCACTGTGATGAAACTTTTGGTATTCGTTTGACTTCTTATCATAATCTATACTTTTTGATTAATCTGATGAAACAAGTTCGTCAAGCGATTATGGATGACAACCTACTTGAGTTCCGCCAAGCTTTCTTTGAAGAATATGGCTTTAACAAGCAAAACGCAAAAAGTTTCTAAAGTCTGAGGAAAAAGGCTAGTGTAACTTTAGAAACTTTGTTACAGTTATAAAGTAGATTTACTAAGAATGCGAGGGAAATTTTAAATGGGAAACTTTTCAATGATTATCTTACTAGTGTTGATGCTGGGAATGTTCTTCTTTATGAACCGTTCTCAAAAGAAACAACAGCAAGAACGTCAAAGTTTATTAGATGCAATGAAGGTTGGAGACAGCGTAGTAACGATCGGTGGATTACACGGAGTTATCTCTGAAATCAACAATAGCGACAAAACAGTTACTTTAGATTGTGAAGGTATCTTCCTAGTATTTGATCGTTCTTCAATCAGAACAGTCAAAGCGGGTGTCCGTCCAACTGCAGCACCTGTCGAGTCTGAAGTTGTTGAACCAGAAGCAGTTGAACCACAAGAAACAATTGTAGAAGAAAAACCTGAAGATAAAACAGAAGATAATTAGAACTGGTTTATTTTTAATTACAGTAAGACGCGCAATTTTTGCGCGTCTCTTTAAGAATACTGATTGACGACGTCTTAAGTTGTTGATCAGTTTTTTTGTCTCTTTTTTTTGGAAACGGTGATTTGTTTAACTAGGACTAGTTGTCTTAATCTAAGATGACTCATTTGCCAAAACAAACGGTCAATATCAAAGCAGCTGGGAAATTAGATTTTGTGAAAAAGTAAAAGAATAAGAGTAGAACGGATCGACAGAGTATTTAGCTGTGGGTCCGTTCTTTCTATTTAAGGGAAATAATTCTAATAATCAACTTCTATCTAACTAAGCAATAGAGGATTTAGTAAATTCAAAATAGACTGTTTTATCCATTAGAATAAAATGAAAACGGTGCCTATTTGTGAAAAAAGTTCTTTTGTTATCCTCTTTATTGGTCCAAAGCACTTTAAAAACAGATGTTCCTTTATAGCTTGTATCATGGCATTTGTTAAGAAAAAACTATGGTGTGAAAAAAATCACAAAAACTATTTACAAACGTTAGATGGTGTTGTATGATGTGTATGTGAAAAGTAACACAAAAATTTTTAGGAGGATACACATGGCTAAAGCGATTGAAAAGGAAAAAGACGCGATCAGCGTTGAACAAGTGATTGATGAACTAGCGGCAAAAGCAAATGTTGCTCTGAAAGAAATGGAAGATTTCGATCAAGAAAAAGTTGACCATATCGTTCACGAAATGGCAATGGCTGCACTAGACAAACATATGATGTTGGCAAAAATGGCGGTTGAAGAAACTGGCCGTGGGATTGTTGAAGATAAAGCGATCAAAAACATGTACGCATCAGAATACATCTGGAACAGCATCAAGCATGATAAAACAGTCGGTGTAATCGGCGAAGATAAGCAAAAAGGTTTAATTGAAGTTGCTGGACCTGTCGGAGTTGTTTGTGGAGTAACACCTACAACGAACCCAACATCTACTACGATCTTTAAATCAATGATCGCATTGAAAACAGGGAATCCAATCGTATTTGCATTCCATCCAAGTGCTCAAAAATGTTCAGCTGAAGCTGCGCGTATCGTTCGTGATGCTGCAATCGCAGCGGGCGCTCCTGAAAACTGTATCCAATGGATCGAAAAGCCATCGATCGACGCAACATCAATGTTAATGAATCACCCAGGCGTTGCAATTGTACTTGCGACTGGTGGACCAGGAATGGTTAAATCAGCTTACTCTACAGGTAAACCAGCGTTAGGTGTAGGTGCTGGTAACGTTCCTTCATATATTGAAAAAACTGCGAAAATCAAACGTGCAGTAAATGACTTGATCGTATCAAAATCTTTTGATAATGGTATGATTTGTGCTTCTGAACAAGCGGTCATCGTTGATAAAGAAGTTTATGAAGAAGTGAAAGCTGAATTCCAAGCGCATCAAGTATACGTAGTGAAGAAAGCGGAATTAAAGAAATTGGAAGACGCTGTAATGAACGAAGGCAAATATGCAGTTAATCCTGCGATTGTTGGTCATTCAGCTGAGGATATCGCACAACGCGCGGGTATCAAAGTTCCTGCCGGTACGAAAATTCTGATCGCGGAATTAGACGGTGTGGGTGCGGATTATCCATTATCTCGTGAAAAACTTTCTCCAGTTTTAGCAATGATCAAAGCAAACGATCACGTACATGGTTTCGATCTTTGCCAAGGCATGCTTGAATTAGGTGGATTAGGACATACTGCGGTTATCCATACTGAAGACGAAGATTTGCAAGTGAAATTTGGTTTGCGTATGAAAGCTTGCCGTATTCTAGTAAATTCACCATCTGCTGAAGGCGGTATCGGTGACATCTACAATGAAATGATCCCATCATTGACTCTTGGTTGTGGTTCATACGGTAAGAACTCTGTATCTAAGAACGTATCTGCTATTAACTTAATCAATGTTAAAACTATAGCGAAACGGAGAAATAATATGCAATGGTTTAAATTACCGCCAAAAATCTTTTTCGAAAAGAACTCTTTATTGTATCTAACAAAAATGGAAAACGTTGAACGCGTGATGCTAGTTTGTGACCCAGGTATGGTTCAATTTGGTTATGCTGACATCGTTCGTGAAGTTCTTGGACGTCGCTCGAATGACGTGAAGATCGAAGTCTTCTCAGATGTAGAACCTAACCCTTCAACAAACACTGTTTACAAAGGTCTAGAAATGTTTAACGATTTCAAACCTGATACAGTCATCGCTCTTGGTGGTGGTTCTGCGATGGATGCGGCGAAAGGCATGTGGATGTTCTTTGAACACCCAGATACGTCATTCTTCGGCGCGAAACAAAAATTCTTGGATATCCGCAAACGGACTTACGGAATTGCAAAACCAGAAAAAGCAAAATTAGTATGTATCCCAACAACTTCTGGTACAGGTGCCGAAGTAACACCATTTGCCGTTATCACTGATAGTGAAACACACGTGAAATACCCATTAGCAGACTATGCATTGACACCAGATGTGGCGATCGTTGACCCACAATTCGTTCTGACTGTTCCTGCTTCAGTAACTGCTGATACTGGTATGGACGTATTAACTCATGCGATCGAGTCTTATGTATCTGTTATGGCATCTGACTACACTCGCGGCTTGAGCTTACAAGCAATCAAGTTAGTCTTTGAAAACCTTGAAAAATCAGTAAAAACTGCTGATCCAGAAGCACGTGAAAAAATGCATAACGCATCAGCTATGGCTGGTATGGCATTCGCGAATGCATTCTTGGGAATTTGTCACTCAGTAGCACATAAAATCGGTGGAGAATATGGTATTCCTCATGGACGTACGAATGCAATTCTATTGCCTCATATCATCCGTTACAATGCCAAAGATCCGCAAAAACATGCAATGTTCCCTAAATATGACTACTTCCGTGCAGACACAGACTACGCTGATATTGCGAAGTTCTTAGGTCTGAAAGGCAACACAACTGCGGAATTAGTTGAAGCATTGATTACTGCTGTTTACGATTTAGGTGTGACAACTGGTATCGAAATGAACTTGAAAGCGCAAGGCGTGACTCAAGAAACATTAAATACAACAGTTGATCGTATGGCAGAATTAGCTTACGAAGACCAATGTACAACTGCTAATCCAAAAGAACCATTGATCAGCGAGTTGAAAGAAATCATCGTAACAGCTTACGATTACAAAGCTTAGAGCTTAGCAAGGGTCCTCATTTTGAGGGCTCTTTTTTTGCTTTTGGAAAAATGAGGATTATAAGGCGATGAGTATTCGAAGATAATAAGCGATCTATCGGATTATTTACGAAAAATTTGCACATTTTTTATAAAAAAATAAATTCGATTGTTTTTATTTAAAATATTCAGTTTTTTTAGACAAAATGAATCTCTTTGATTGTTATAGCCTATGAAAAACGATAGACTAGAATTAGGATGATAAGAAAGGTTCGAGGGCATGGAGAGACTGAAACGTGAGTTAAAAGACCTAGGGGAATTGAATGCACGATTAAGTGCGTTGATCGATTATTTAGTTAATGAAAAAAATTTGATGGCAAGTAAGGCGAACCATATCTTTCTGTTGGATATGCAAGATTATGTCGCTGCAATGAATCGATTTGCACCCTCAGATTTAAAAGTCTCTGTGCTACCTTCAGAAATCAAACAAATCAATCACTTGTTGACACAGCAATATGAGTTGATGAAGCTTGTTCAAAGGGATTACGCTCGTCTTGAAGTCTCTGGGAATTTACCGGCTGATCTGGAATTTGATGAGAATAAGAAAAAGCATTTTAGACGATTGCAAGTTATCAATCAATTATTATTACAAGACAATATCTTTTTCCAATCTATGTTGGATGCCAAAAAGATTAGCGGAAACATTCGAATTGGCGAAAAGAAGAATTGGCTTCAACGATTACTAAGAAGATAAAGAAATCCATTTGTGGGTTTCTTTTTTTGTTTTCCTTCAATATTTTCGTGTATTAACCGGATAGGCCGTTTGAGTTACCAGAAAGGGAAAAGGCCTGTTTATCCTGAGAAAAAAGGCTTACGATAGTTACACAGATGGGGGTGAATATGTGTTTATGGAGTTGAGGATTCAAGTGAAAATCGAAGAGAACTGGGTAAATCCGGAAGTTCGGATTCGTGCGAGGGAAAAACAATAGGGAATAAAATTGCTAGTCGCTTGAAAGATTATCAGGAGGATCAATTAGTGGTTAAACTCAAGGACGAGGTTGTCTTATTAAATAAAGCAGAGATCGTCTATTTAGAAATATTCAATAAAAATGTGACGTTATATACTGCAAATGAGAAGTATACTTTTCGCAAATCATTGACGGCGTTAAAAGAAGAACTGCCAGAGGCGCTGTTTCTGCAAGTTTCTAAATCAGCGTTGGTGAATACTAAAAAGATTCAGCGGTTGGAGGTTGCTTTCTCTGGCAGTCTGTATGCGTATTTAAAAAATGAGGCAAAAATTACTGTTTCTCGTCGTTTCGTAGATCAGTTGAAGCGCCGTTTAGGTATTTAAAAAGGAGGAGTCAACATGGAAAAAATGATTAAATTATTGGTTCGATCGATCGGTACAGGGAGTGCGATCTGCATGCTATCAGCATTTATCTTTGCGGATAATGAGGTTCGGAAAATTGTCGCGAGCTTTGTTTTGTTAACGGTAGTGATTGGTTTATTAAGTTTGATTTATGAAGTAAAAGGGTTGCCGATCTTGGCGCAAACATTGATTCATATGGGAGGCAGCTTTATTGTCTTTATGATCGCCGCAGGGATGAATCGGTGGTTTCCATTCAGGTGGGAGGTCATCGCGTCTGCCTCAGTATCCTTTTTCCTCATATTCTTCGCAATTTGGATTCTTTATTATTTAAAACACAAACGCGAAATTGAAGAAATCAATAAAAAATTATAATCACAGGATATAAGTCAGTATGAAGAGTCGTACTGACTTTTTTTCATTTTTAGCTTGATACTATTTGAGCTATCTAATTAAGTAGATAAACTGATTGCCTTAGTAGTCAGCTACGAGTGGTCTATTTTTTGTCGGTAGATGGAAACAAATGTAATTTATAGGTATGCAGCACTAATCGTCCTTATGGATTTGGAGACGATAATTAACTTAACTGGCTAAACGTATACGCATTCTGCCAGTATCTAGTTGGCAGAAGAACGCTGTTTGATTCGTTAACTATTTAGCATGAGTGATAACAGTATCTCCGTCTTTTAAATCAATCCCTAGTTTTGCGTCAGCCATGAAGATCACGTCCGATTTTTTATACGCGCAGTTTGAGAAATGAGAAAAATTACAGATTGTAAACCGTAGCCTGAGATGATATGATGAATTCTAGATACATCAGATGAATTTCGAGGAGTAAAATATGAAAAATGGAAAAATGGTTTTTGTGGTTTTTATCGTGGCATTGAATCTGCGTTTGGGGATTTCTTCCATCCCGCCGTTGATCGGAGTAATTAAACAGGATTTGCAGCTGAATAATTTTCAGGTTAGTTTGTTAACGAGTATTCCTGTACTTTGTATGGGAATGATGGCTTTTGGTGTGAAACGAATGCAGCAGCAATTTGGTAGGGATCGAAGTATTTTGTTTTGTCTGTTTTTACTAGCAATCGGAACCGCGAGTCGAAGTTTGTTCTCGAGTTATGTAAGCCTAGTTATTTCGGCTGTCGTGATTGGTTTTTCGATCGCAATCATCGGACCGCTGCTTTCAAGTTTGATTAAAGAATTTTTTCCACAGCAGACGGGTTTGTTGATTGGTGTCTATTCACTCAGTATGGGGATCGGCTCCGCTGCGGCATCGAAATTTAGCCTTTCATTGGCTGGGAATTCTTGGGCTTTTGCGTTAGGAAGTTGGAGTGTTTTAGCAATTTTTGCTGGCGGTATCTGGTATTTAGTTATGAAACAGCAGACGGTTAAAAGCCCTGTTACACCGACTATTTCTGGTGGTTTTCCATTAAGGCGATTACAGGCGTGGAAGATGGTCTTATTTTTTGGGCTGCAATCGGGCATGTTTTATAGTGTGAGTACATGGCTGGTAGAGTTGCTTGTTCAAAAGGGATTTTCTCGAGGAGAAGCGAGTCAATACCTAACATTATTTGTAATTGTACAAATGACGTTTAGTTTTATTATCCCAGTGTTGATGGATCATTGGGGGAATACTCGTAGTTGGATAGCGATCTGCGGCTGTATCATCTTGGCAGGTGCAATCAGCTTGATGATGAATCGTTTTGTTTTTCTGGTTAGTGGCATTGTCTTGATTGGTTTTGGTTTGGGCGGCTACTTTCCGATAGCCATGCTGCTGCCGTTACAGGCGAGTGAGGAGCCTTTGGAAGCGAGCTTATGGACAGGAATGGTTCAATCGTTTGGTTACATTGTCGGGGGAGTGATTCCAATTCTGTTAGGGCTATTTGTAGATATTTTTCAAACCTTCAACGTCTTCTTATATGGTATGATTATTTTGTGTGGCGGTATCTTGCTACTGACAATCCAAGGAAGAGGCTATGAGAATGACGAAAAATCGCAATCTGGTGAACGAAACGATTCAACAGTTAGAGAATTACATTCAACAAAAAGAGTTGATGATCGGGGATAAACTGCCGGTGGAAAAAGAATTAGCGGAAATTTTCGGAGTTGGGCGTTCGACCTTGCGGGAAGCAGTAAAAATTTTAGTTTTCAGTAATGTTTTAGAAGTGAAGCAAGGGTCGGGAACCTTTGTCAAAAATGGCAGTATCGGAGATTTTTCACTCGGAGATCTTTTACGAGTGCGTTCAATGATTGAGTCAGAGGCGGTTGTTTTAGCGGCGGCGCATCAAACAGATAAAGAGATGTTGCATTTAAAAGAAGTGTTGTTTCAACGAAATCAGCTGCTGGAGGCCGGAAAATTTTCTGAGTATATTGAGGCGGATTTAGCTTTTCATCAGCAGATCGTTTCTATAAGTCGGAACCCATTCTTGATCAAGTGGTACAATGAATTGTTGCCGGATATCAAACTGCATTTGAGCCAGCAGGTATTACGAATGGAAGATTATCAAGACAATACGAGCCTGCACAATAAAATGTACCGTGCATTGCTTGAAGGAAAAGTCGAAGAAGCGCAAGCGATGGTTCGAAAGAATATATTTACAGACGAAGAGGAAGAGATCCTTTGATCTCTTCCTCTTATGTGTTTATTTAGGTTGACGTGTAGCCAATTTTTTATAATCGATTCCGCGGGCTTGGCACCATGCCTTAGGTGCGTCGCTTAGAATAATAGGATTATAGCTTAAATCAGCCGTCGACGTTTTATCGGTCATTAAGTATAAGCGATGAAGTTGTACTTTCCAATCTTCGATCATTTCAATCGTTGCGTCAATGCCGTTGCTGATAAGATGATCTAAAATGGCGGCGGAGATTCCCACTGCTTTGGCTCCTAAGCAAAGAGCTTTGAAAATATCGTAAGCATTTCGGATACCGCCAGAAGCTAAAATCGTCAAATCACTGGACTCTTGTGCTTCTAATAAGGAGATCACAGTTGATTGCCCCCAATCATCAAGATAGTCCAACTCTCTTTTTTTGCGACGAGCATTCTCGATTTGAGAGAAGCTGGTGCCGTTGCGCCCTGAAACGTCTACAGCTTTTACGCCTAACGTCTGCAGCTGCTGGAGAGTTTCTTTGTTCATACCAAAGCCGACTTCTTTAACGATTACAGGGACAGTTAATTGTTGAATTGTTTCTTCAATATTTTTGGGCCATTCATGGAAATCGCGGTCACCTTCAGGCATGATTAGCTCTTGCGGCACATTCAAATGAATCTGCATGCCGTCAGCTTGAAGCAAGTCGACGATTTTTTTTGCATCGTCGCTCGTTCTGCCAGCCCCCATATTGCCTAAAATCAAGCCATTTGGGTTCACCTCGCGAACGACGGTATAGGAGTCTGCTACGTTAGGATCTTTTAGAGCTGCACTGACCGATCCAGTTGCCATCATTAAGTTGGTATCACGAGCGATAACAGCTAAATCATGGTTGATCCTTTTGGTTTTCTCGCTGCCGCCGGTCATCGCGTTGATGTAAAAAGGAACACTGAGCTTTAAACCAAGAATGTTAGTACTTAGATCAATCTCTTCTGGACGAGTATGTACCAAAGAAGAGTGGATCAAACGAACAGCGTCGAAGTCATTTGCTTTTGGTTTCTGGTGAAAAGCCCGCGCCAGAGAAACATGTTCATCTTTACGATTCATGGCGATCCTCCGTGAGATGATAGACGTGTAAAGGCAACGGAGTAATTCCGGCCTTTTCCCATGAACTCATCAATGGCAGGATACCCGCACGTTTGTCAACAATCACGATGCCGCAGTCGCCTCCGCCGGCACCAGACGATTTTGCGGCACCGCCGTATTTTTCTGCGAGATCATTCAGCTGCTTCAATTCTTCTGTTTCAATGGATACATTGCTTAAACTCGTTAATTGATTTAATAAGCTGCGGTTTTTGCGGATCATTTTTTGAATCAAGGCGATATTGTTTTGTTTGAAGCCTTGGATCATTTGATCGATACATTTCTTGCTGTCGCTTAAAAAAATCTCATAAGAAGTTTTCTTTTCATCTCGGGATTGATGAACCTGATCGACTAAATCAGAGGTTGATGCTGGACTACCGGTCCAACCAATCAATAACCGCAAATCTTCTGGAACTTTTAAAGGCTCGATTTGCAGGCTGGGCCAGTCGCTTTCGATCAATGTAGTCATTTTCTCGGAAGCCAGCTTTTCCAACACCCAATCATGATCAAAGGTCGAAAAAGCTAACCAGCCGCCGTAGCAGCTTGCTGCAATATCGCCGCAAGAGCCATTTCCCTGAACGTTTAGATGGGCTAGTGTAGCTAATTTGAACAGCTCCAATTGCGAAAGGTTTAGTTGGTAAAAGGCGTTTAGCGCTTTGACTGTAGCAACTGTTACAGCACCGCTAGAACCTAACCCGTATTTTCGACCGTTAGAATTATCCAATTCGCTGGTCACTTTTAAATCGAAGAACGCTAGTTTTTTTCCTTTTTCTTGGGCAAATTTTTCGGTGAAGTGAATCGCCGCTAAAATATAATGAAACGGATTGTCGCGAATATCTAAAACTAATTCGTTTTTGCGTCGGGTCCAACGAATCGGCATATCGCTGTATTGGGCAGATTGAATACTGCCGCTTTTTTTTGCGGGGCCGATCGAGACTGAGATAAATTGATCGATCGCAACGATGATTGCTGGATGCCCGGGTTCAACAACCGCGTATTCACCGGCAATGTATAATTTTCCTGGTGCAGTCACTTCGATCATTTACGCGTCCTCCTCAGATAAGATTTCAATTGCCGGACCAGCATGGGCAGCAACGATTTGCTGTGAGTCAAACTGATCTTTTAAGGCGTTCAATAGAGCCTCTTCATTTTTTCGCTCAACAAGAATTTTGACATTAGGCCCTGCGTCCATTGTGAAGTAACAAGGCAAGCCGCTATTTCTGATTTGACGAACAAGGTTCATTGCCTTCATGCTTTCCGCAGACCAATAAGTAAACGGCGGTGCTGCCGCCAATGTCGTTCCATGCATTTTTAAGGCGCTGGCTTCGGTTACTTCGCCAAGAGCAGTAAAGTCTTTGTCCGCAATGGCCTTTCTAGCTTTGACTAAATCTTGCGGCATAGTTTGCAGCCAACCATCATAAAAAGCAGAGGTCTCAACGGTTCGCTGCATTCCATCACGACTGGAGACATCCTTTTGTGCGTCGTTGACGACTACGAAGATCATACTTAATTCATTTTCAAAGCCATCACTAGGAATAGCGGCAGCATAAGAAGTCTCGTCTGAATCGCCTTTTTGCCACTCAGCAAAACCGCCGTAGATGCTGCGGCAAGCCGAACCGGAACCGCGACGAGCCAAACGAGATAATTCTTCTGGTGATAGATTTAGTTTCAGTGCTGCGCTAGCGGCGGCGGCTAAAGCTGCTAAGCCGCTGGCAGAAGAAGCTAAACCGGCTGCAGTTGGAACAAAGTTTTTACTCTTGACGACTGCACGCAAAGAACTGTCAGTTTTTTGCCGCACTAAATCAAGAAAGCGACTCACTTTTAAGGTCGCTTTCGAATCTTGCAGTTGATTATCTAAGTAGAAGAGATCTTCAGTCGTCTCTTCTGAAAAAGTTACGCTTGTTTCTGTGTAAAAAGCATCCAATGTCAATGATAGGCTGTTGTTCATTGGAATGATTAGTTCTTGATTTTCTTTTCCCCAATATTTTATCAAAGCGATATTGGTATAAGCTCGAGCTTTTCCGCTATACATGTGCGTACACACCTAACCCTTCGATCCATGTATTTCGCGCGCCGGCATTCAATAGGATCTGCTGCAGCTGGCGTCCGCTTGTTTCGTTTTCAGCTAATGCAATCATGCAACCGCCACGGCCGCCGCCGGTTAATTTAGCACCTAATGCTTGATTTTCTAACGCTGTTTCAATCAAGTGATCTAAGTGGCGGTTACTGGTACCTAATAACCGTAATAACCCTTGAGCCTGATTCATACAATCGCCTAAAATATGCGGACGATTTTGTAAAATCGCTTGCTGGGCTTGGCTGGTCAGTTTCCCTAAAGTACGCATTTGTTTGTTGGTTTCATAAGGCCGCATCTCCATCAGCTTCGCAATATCTTTGACTGCTTTGCGCGTCTGTCCCTTAATCCCCGTATCAGCAACAACTAAAAAAGCATCCATATTTAATTGGAAAGGTTGGAAGCCGATTCCCTTTTGATAAAGGATTGGTTCAGTTCCGCTGATAGTTGTCGCATCTATGCCGCTGGGATTTCCATGAGCAACGGCTTCCGCTTGATTGACAAAATGCAAGACCTTTTCTTGCGTTGCGGGTTCTTCCATCCAATCAAAGACAGCCCGCGTTATAGCGACAGCGACTGCCGCACTAGAGCCCATTCCGCGTTCTGCTGGAATAGAACTTTCTATTTTTAAATAAAATGGTTCTGGAATTTTAAAATGTTTCACTAAATACCAAAGGAGGACCGTAACATTTCGCATCGTGTTTGGCGCTTCTGAAAGCGGTCCGTGGAAGAAGCTGGATTCGATCCAGGATTCTAATTTATTTGCGCGGATCGTTGCTTGGATACCTGTCCCAGAAAAAGGAAAGGCAATCGCTGGTTCTCCGTAGACAACCGAGTGTTCTCCCATTAATATGATCTTTCCGCTGGCATAACCCGTGCCAATCGATTTCATTAAAAAAACCCCTATTTCGTTTTAGAGTAATTATTTTTCAAAAAGAAAAATAAACTTGATTACCAACGCAGGTCACTACTGTCTAGTAATGATTCTAAAGCAATTGTTTTTCTAGCGAAAGCAATACGTTTTTTATAGTCCACCTGAATAAACAGGGGCTGATTTTTTACTCAATAGCGACTATTCATTTAAGTCTCTTTCCATTTTACTCAGAGAAGGACGACAAGTAAACGAAACCATTGAAAAGAGTTTGAAAATCAACGATTTTTTAAACATTCCTTAGAATAAAGAAAGGAATTTTATAATAGGTATTTCATTTGACGGCACAAGATATTGGGGGTATATTAAATAAGTTGAAAAATACGCACTATATTTTGTATGAAGCGAGTTGGAGGTTTATGAGCGTGATCGTATTAGCAGGAACTATTGGAGCAGGAAAATCAAGTTTGACCGCGATGTTATCAGAGCATTTAGGCAGTCAGGCTTTTTATGAATCTATTGATGATAATGAGGTATTGCCGCTGTTTTATGCTGATCCAGAGCAATATGCATTCTTATTACAGATTTATTTTTTAAATAAACGTTTTGACAGTATCAAAAAGGCGATGCAAGATGACAACAATGTTTTGGATCGTTCAATCTATGAAGATTCTTTATTATTTCATTTGAATGCTGACCTTGGCCGAGCAACAGAGACAGAAGTGAAGGTCTATGATGAATTGTTGGCGAACATGATGCAGGAATTGCCTTATGCTGCCCACAAAAAGCACCCAGATTTGTTGGTACACATTCGTGTTTCCTTTGAGACGATGATGGAACGTATTCAAAAACGCGGCAGAGAATATGAACAATTAGAATTCGACCCAACTTTGTATGACTACTATAAAGAATTAAACGGCCGATACGACCAATGGTATGAGGATTACAATGAAAGTCCTAAGATCCAAATCGATGGTGATCGTTTGAACTTTGTTGATAACGCGGAGGCGCGGGATGAAGTGATTCGTTTGATTGATGAAAAAATCTTAGAAGTCCAAAGTGTTCCTGCTGAATAATCGTTAAGGACCTGTGACAAAAGTCTTGTCACAGGTCCTTTTTCCGAACAAACGGTGTGTCAGAAGTAGCTTCTTCTTCGCAGGCTACGTATACAGTTACTGCTAAGTTTCACTAAGCAGAGCTAGCATTCGGAAATAAGCCGAAATTTCTTGAAGCTGACCACTTCTGTCACAACCTCTTTTGTTTAGTCGTTTATAGGTATCCAAACGATTAAGAACTGTCTAAAAAAACGCGCAAGAAGAAAGGGACGTACATTTCTTCTTGCGCGTTTTTAGAATTCTCTGGATGTTAAACAAAAGCTATTCTTGGTATCTTTGATAATAGTTTTTGGCTTTTTCCATATGCAATTGGGAAATGATTTTGTAAAAATGTGTTTCAGATGTTGGCAGGCTGCTTAATTGAGTTAACTGGTCATTTAGTTCTTGCGAATATTTTGGGAAATCTAAGTAGGTATTCACGATACTGGACATAAAACGCAACTGTAAAGTTAGATACAAATTATCTGACTTAACGACAGCTTCATTATAAAACTGAAGGCAGTTTTTTGCTTCTTGAATGTCATTGATCATTAGCAGCCATTGAATCCGATTAAAATAGAGATCACCGATTTCTTCAAAATAAACTTTTGCTTCAAATATTTCATATTTTGCCAGCTCATCAATAAGCCTCGCATACAGCTTGTTTTCCTTTTCTTTCTCTTTTTCAGAATAAGAAAGAAGGACGAGTTTCCCCAGTTTGATTTCCTTTAGTGTCCACATTTTCGCAGCATCTAAATAGGCAAGAATTTCAAAAAAAGGTGAACGAGAGAACTTATAAAAATTTGTATTGGTAATAAGTATTAGCAAATAGGCCTTTATAGCCAGATAACGCATTTCTGTTTTAGGGTGCTGATGGTACTTTTCGAAGATCTCATAAAGGGCTTCGAATTTCCCTGAGCTGTATAACTGGTCAATTTCAATCTCTAAAATCTTTTCTTCATCTTTTTCAAAGCGCTCTTTAAAATAATCAAATTCTGTCGGGCTGATCCCTAAGTTATTTAAAAAACCTTTGAACTTAGTTACCTCAACCGAATGTTTTCCCGCTTCGAAATCACTATAAAAGGTTTTTGAGGCAATGCCAGTATAAATTTCTTTTTGTGTATAGCCTTTTTGCTTGCGAATTGTTTTAATAATTTTTCCGTTCATAACTTCTCCTATCAATAATTCCTGTATACAGGAATTATACTTGTTTTTAGCGTCAACCTGCATGCTATATTTTAAAAAAAGCAAACAGGGGGAATAGTTAAATGAACAAAACATATTTTAAATTAATTGGTGCGTCAGTGGTGTTTACTATGGTCATCAGCTTATTTTCAGCAGCAGGTATCGCGTTTACATTAAGTGAAAATGGTGTAATCCTATGTCAGATAGTCGCATTTATGATTTGCGGGACAGTTAGTTTCTTTTATATGAAGAAAAAAGATCCGACGTTTAAACAATTTGGTTTCAAAAAAGTTCAACCAAACAAAGGATTAACCAGATTTATAATATTGGTTATATTGATTCAACCAGCTATTTTAGGAATTAATTTCAATCTTTCATTTTCAACGTTGGGCTTGATCGTTCTTCAGATGCTGCTAGTCGGCCTGGTTGAGGAAACATTTTTTCGAGGAATCTTTTTCTATGCTTTAAAAAACCACTCGCCAAAAGTTTTTATTACTTTTTCTAGTATTGTATTTGGACTGTTGCATATGGCTAGCAGTTTAAATCCTGAAACAGCTCTTATCTTGGTGATTTTACAGGTTCTAAATGCAGTGCTGCTAGGTTTGGTTTTTTCGGTAATCTATTATATGCATACGTCTATCTATACAGTTATTTTCTTTCATGGATTATTTAACGTGTTCGCTGCAATCGCTAATGCGGGATCGATCGAGAGAAACATCGTAGCGGTGCTGCTTTTAAGTATCTGCTATATTCTATTTTTGATTTATTACAGCAGAGTATTCGCTTCTGTCAAAAAATCTTTTTAGTGTTTGTAAAGAGGGGCCTGTTGAGGAATAAACAGCATTGAATGAGGATAGAATGAAAGTTTTTGTTATACTGAGATTAGGATGAATCAGTACTAGGAGGTTCCTGATGGACAGCAGACAAACATTCAATCAAGAGATGTGTTCGTGGATCAATGTAGATGCTACACAACCCCATGAGATAAAAAAATTGAGAGCCAGCTATGCGCTTAGCGATGAGATGCTGACATACGCACTGGACGATAACGAACGGGCGCGGGTAGAATATGATCCGATGGAAAAGGCCCTGCTTTTAATCTTTAATGTACCAAATCTCTTAAAAAAGGATAATCATTACGAGACGAGTCCGATGGCATTTATCTTGAAGGATCATTACTTCATTTCTTTTGTAAACGAGCGAACCTCATATGTTGAGAATGTTATCGAGAATATCTTATCAAATGAACCGAATCAAAGTACGGCAAGTTTGTTGTTCCACACGCTGTTCCTTGTTTCCGACTATTATTTTCCTTTAGTAGAAGAGGTGGATAGTCAACGAATCCATTTAAACAAAAAGCTGCGGGAAAAAACAACGAATAGGAATTTGCTGGCTCTTTCTGATTTAGAGATCGGTTTAGTTTATTTGGTGACTGCGACCAAGCAGAATGCCGTGTTGTTGGAGCAAGTAAAGGTTCAAACAATTTTCTCCAGTTTTACAGATAAGGAAAAAGAAGAGTTGGATGATGCGTTGATCGAGGCAAGACAAGCAGTCGAGATGACGAAATTATCCAGTGAGATTTTGGATCAATTATCGGGTACCTACAATAATTTATTGAATAATAATCTGAATGACACGATGAAAATTTTAACGATCTGGTCATTATTATTGACGATTCCAACGATCGTGACAGGTTTCTTTGGGATGAATATGCCGTTGCCCTTCACCCATTCTGAAGCGGGGTGGATTGTAACATTAATTATCAGTTTGGGATTATCCGTGTGGTTGATCCTGATTTTATGGCGCAGAATACGTTAAAGAGGTGGTGACAGAAGTGGTCAGCTTCAAGAAATTTCGGCTTATTTCCGAATGCTAGCTCTGCTTTGTGAAACTTAGCAGTAACTGTATGCGTAGCCTGCGAAGAAGAAGCTACTTCTGGAACATCGTTTGTTCGGAAAAGGAGCTATGACAAAAGTCTTGTCATAGCTCCTTTTAATATTCCATCTGTGCTTTTGCGGGTAGTTTTAATATAGAAGGATCAACTTACAGGATGAACGTTTCGATAACCTCTGCTACAGCACTTTGCTCATGATCTGCGATCGTCGTATGTTGTGCGGCTTCTTTTACAGCGGGTACCGCATTTGCCACAGCGATTCCTAATTCAGCAGCGTGAATCATCGCCAAGTCGTTGGTATTGTCGCCGATAGCGATCGTTTCGTTCATCGGGATGTTTAGATGATCGGCCAGAGTTTGTAAGGCCCCCCCTTTGCTGACGCCTTTGGGATTAAATTCAATGTAACGATTTGAAGAGTAGCTGATCTCTAGCATATCATGAAGATCCGCCGGCATGTCTTGTTCTAATTTTTCTAAATAGCTGCGATCTAAATTTTGGAACAAGGCTTTATAGCAGACCTGATCTTTTAGAAAACGGATATCCTGATCCAGACGTTTTTCGTGAGGAATCGTTGTCAGATACGCATCTTCTTCGGGGTTGCTATGGTACACATAGGTTTGATCAAAGGTATAGAGATGGATCGCTACATCATAGTTTGAGCCAAATTCAAATAGACGCGCGAGAATTTCAAAGGGCATAGGGAAATCCTTAATGATCGCAGGGCCTTGATTTTCAACCACCACACCACCGTTAAAACCGATCATATAATGGTTTGCCTTATTTGCCGCGCCCAATTCCTCCAAGGTTTGTTTGATCGAATAAAATCCTCGCCCGGTTGCTGGTGCGAAGACCAAACCTTTGGCTTCGGCCATTTTTATTGTTTCTTGCGTTCTTTTTGAAACGTGGCGGCCTTTATCTAACAATGTTTCATCCAAGTCGCAAGCAATCAATCGGTACATAGAAGAGCCTCCTTCATTTTTCTTCTCTTCATTATAGCAAAAACCGAGTGGGGTCACTCGGTTTTCTGATCATTCTATTTCATTCGAATGAAATTTGCGATTGTAAAATTCTAGACTCGTACTCATCAGCCAGCCGGCTAGAAGTCCTAATAAACTACCGATCACGATTCCAAGAAAACGAAATTGGATCAGGGAGTAGAGGTATTGCTGCCGAACTAACATTGAGAGCATCAAGGCCATTGGAGTGGTAAAGAATTGGGCGATCGCGTAATTGCGTTTAACGAAATATTCTACCGTCATAAATAGGGCTGTAATCAACAGCAATGTTTCGAAAACAGATAACGGCAAGTTCAATAAAAATGCGGCAATTACAAGGCCGATGATCGTACCAAAAATTCGTTGAATATTGCGATGGGCCATCGCCCGAAGATTGTCGCCCTGTAAAATGGATGCACAAGAGACAACCAGCCAATAAGGATTTTTCAGCTGCAAGCCCATACTTAGATAGACAGCGAAAAATAGAACACCACTATATAAAAGACTATCGATGACCACAGCAGGATCATCATTGATTCGCGACTTCAACGTTTTTTCTGCTTTGCCTTCTGGAAAGGGTCTGCTCTCGATAAAGTGTAAGATGAACGCTACGGTTAAAGCGAAAAGAACGCCGATTAAAAAGTAGCCGCTCATTACTGGAATTCTAGCTAAGGGTATTTTTGTACTTGCGCCCATTGCTGTAACCATAACAATGAAAAAAGGGCCAGGTTTTGCGATCCCGTATAAGCGGAAGAAGAATCTTCCTAAAAAAGCAACAACAGCGACTACGATGGGTGCAGTCCAAGCGACATGGGTCGAAAGCATTCCGAGAAAATTCGCTGCAGTTAAAAAACTGCCTACGATAGACAGGCGCAACATTAATTGTTTTAGCGGAAGTCGTTGATAATAGAGAAAGGTGAAAATACCTAAAGAGCCGAAACTAGAAATAACTAGCTGGTGAGATAAATAGCCGGTGAATAAAATACTGATCATACAAAGGCCGGCACCGATCAAGCGCAACGGGGATTCCTTTGGTTTGTTGTAATGAATCAATTCTTTGATAAAAGAATGTTCCACACTATCACTTCCTTCATTTATACGTTAGCATACAAACAAAAGAAAATTCAATAGAAAGTTTCTGAAAACGATCAATAATTATGATTTACAGGTTGACTTTCTATAAGATAGCTTGTATACTGTTAAAGTTGAGAAATAAAAGCAGAAGCACCCGCTTCTCGCCTTATGCGACTATATCGCTGGGCTAGATAGTTAATGACTGATCTTTTCGATGAGTCGAACTACGTGCGGGTTCGTAAAGAACTCGTTTTTTTATTCGCTTTTTTTCTCTCAAAAATTTTGGAGGTGAATGACCATAGCAAAGGATATGATGGTTAACGACGGCATTCGTGCACGTGAAGTACGTTTGATCGGACAAGACGGTGAACAATTAGGTGTGAAAACGAAAGTAGAAGCCCTAAAAATTGCTGAACAAGCAAACCTTGATGTAGTCCTAGTCGCTCCTGGTGCGAAACCACCTGTTGCGCGTATTATGGATTATGGTAAGTATCGCTTCGAACAACAGAAAAAAGAACGTGAAGCTCGCAAGAAACAAAAAGTGATCAACGTTAAAGAAGTTCGTTTGAGCCCAACAATCGACGTGAACGATTTTAATACAAAACTTCGTAATGCACGTAAATTCTTGGAAAAAGGCGACAAAGTGAAAGCTTCAATCCGTTTCAAGGGCCGTGCCATTACCCACAAAGATATTGGTCAAAAAGTTCTTGATCGCTTAGCTGAAGAAACTGCCGATATCGCGACAGTGGAACAAAAAGCGAAGATGGACGGACGTAGCATGTTCTTAGTGCTTGCACCGAAAGAGAAGAAAGACTAGTAATAATTTTGAGAATGCTTCTTTGACTCTAGTTAAAGAGTATGCGAAATGAAAAGTAGGAGGAAATTTAGTCATGCCAAAACAAAAAACACATCGCGGTTTAGCAAAACGCGTAAAACGCACTGGTAACGGCGGTTTAAAACGTTTCCGCGCGTTCACAAGTCACCGCTTCCACGGAAAAACTAAAAAACAACGTCGTCAATTACGTAAAGCATCTATGGTATCAAAAGGCGATTACAAGCGTATCCGCCAACAATTGGCACGCATGAAATAATTGCGCTACCCGCTTTACAACTTAAAAAATTCAATGATTTATTTATTAGGAGGAATTAAACATGGCACGTGTTAAAGGTGGAACTGTAACTCGTAAACGTCGTAAAAAGACATTAAAACTAGCTAAAGGTTACTACGGTTCTAAACACACTCTATTTAAAACAGCTAAAGAACAAGTAATGAATTCATACAACTACGCATACCGCGATCGTCGTCAAAAGAAACGCGACTTCCGTAAATTGTGGATTGCACGTATCAACGCTGCAGCTCGTATGAACGGCTTGAGCTACTCAAAATTAATGCACGGTCTTAAAGTTGCCGGTATCGAAATCAACCGCAAAATGTTAGCTGACTTAGCAGTTAACGATGCAGCTGCTTTCACTGCACTAGCTGACCAAGCAAAAGATTCATTAGCTAAATAAGCTTATAAACGTTGATAAATCAACGTTAACCCCCGCTCATTCGAGTGGGGGTTTTGTTTGATCTGAATACGTCTCTTTTTCGACTTTTTGTTACGGTCGGGATGCTTTTTCTTCTGACAGGACCTTTGGTTTTTGAAGGCTATGCAGATGAAATGCTTTTCTTTTTTTTACTGTTTTCATCCAAAGTTCGATTAACTAGATGGATGATAAATTATAGCGTAAAATCAAGTTTACGAAGAGGATGCATCTAGATAAAGCTTAAGGAGAGAGGAAATGAAAAATAAACTGCAGCGTTTACTGGTTATCAGTTTGATCTTTATTTGTGTTTGCTTTGCGGCGTATCAGTTTTTTGACAGCTTGATTGTCTTGACGGTTTTTGTAGAAGTGATATCTTTCGTGTTGTGTAGTTACTTGGTTTTTATTGATAAACGTCCTTCTACGTCAAAATTTGCGTGGGTATTTGCTATTATGCTCTTTCCTTATATTGGCATTCTCCTGTTTTTCTTAGTAGGTAGTAATCCTACGTTCAGACGTTTTTCTTCTATACAAAAAAGAAATGAACACTTGCTGCAGCAATCTATAGCCCAATTATTAAGCGAGCACTCAGAGATACACAGTGAACCTTATTCTATTTCGAAAGAGCTGACCTATCTTTCGGGAAACGAACCGTTGAAGGGAAATCAAGTAATACATCTGGCGGATGGGGAACAAGCGTATCAGGAATTATTAAAGGATCTTAAAAAGGCCAAGCATCATATTCATCTAATGTATTTCATTTATAAGGCGGATGAAACCGGTCTTGAGTTGGCTGATATATTAATAGCGAAAGCCAAGCAGGGGGGAAAGGTTCGATTTATTTATGATAGTGTGGGATCGATAAAACTGCCTTTTGAGTTTATCTCTAAATTGAAGGAAGCCGGAGTTTTGGTTCGTGCCTATGACTTAGTTAATTCTCCCTCTTTGAGTACCAGGATAAATTGGCGCAACCATCGGAAAATGGTTATTATCGATGGTCACATCGCTCATATGGGCGGCATGAACTTAGGAAATGAGTATCGGAGCATGACCGATAAATTTAACTATTGGCGCGACACAAACCTAAGAATTTTAGGACCTAGTACGATTTATTTGCAGTATATATTTTTATTGGATTGGCTCTTCTTGAATGAGGATGAGCACGCCTTGCAGCCATTTTTTGCTGAGGAGCAAAGTTATTTTCCATTGGAAAAGGATTATTCTGAAGAGCGCAGTGACATCTGTCAAATAATTTTTGGAGGACCTTATGATTCAGAACGCATTCTAAGGGACTCCATCATGGAGCTGTTTGGGAAAGCGGAAAAATCTATCCAGATAGCGAGTCCGTATTTTGTACCGGATGAGGAGTCATTATCTGTTATCCGGCGTGCGGCAAGATGCGGCTTAAAGGTGCAATTGATCATCCCGGGAAAAGGGGACCGTGCTATCTCTTACTATGGGAATAACTCTTTTGTAGATCGGTTGTTGTCTGCTGGAGTGGAGGTTTACGCCTATGATTCAGAGTCTTTTTTACATTGCAAATACTTGATTGTTGATGGCGTTGTTGCATCGGTGGGTTCGACAAACTTTGATATTAGAAGCTTCCATTTGAATCATGAACTATCGGCATTTTTATATGGACCAAGTGCATTGGTTAGTGAGATCCAAGCACAGTTTGAAGAAGATATTCGCAGATCGAAACGTTTGAGCCGCGAAACACAAAAAACAAGGACAATGACAACTGTTGTAAAAGAAAGATTAAGTGAATTTTTTACCCCGCTGCTTTAATCTATGTGAAAGCAACGGGGTATTTTCTATTTTTAGATGTTAAAAAGCAAGTCTTGCAGTTCCTGCCATTCCGTATCTAAAGGGATGTCTGATAGACGATAAAGATCAGATGAAGTCAGTGTGAGCTGTGGTTCAAAATTGTACACGCACAAATCAATTTGCAATGTACTAAGCAGTTCGTTCGTTAATGGACGATTGAATAAGAAATGGTATTCAACGTCGTTTGGGATTACCTTTTTTGCTAGAGCCTTATAATAACTTACGGAAGAAGAATCCCCCGTTAAGGCAAAGAGCACCTTTTTCTTGTTATATTTTTTTACTTCATACAATAAGGTCAAGCGAGCGGCTACATCTTCCACCTGTGAAAAGTATTCATGATTTTCTAAAATACGACACCAAATGGAAAACGTATCAGGGTAATTATTTTTAGCTTTGCGGATCAGAACGCGGGAATATTTTTGAAACAGGTCCGTGCATTCAGTTAATATTGATAGATTTGTAAGATAGGATTGAATGGCTGATTTCGCCTTATGATTTAGTACTAGATTTTGTTTTGAGTCGATAAAAAATTTCGTGATGAGCACGTCTTGTTCTGTAAATTCTTGAATAAAGTCATTGGTTAAGTACGAACTGTTCGATTCATAAATAATGGTGTCGATTTGTGCGAAATAGGAGAATAAGACTTCTTGATTTCGTTTGTCCTCATTAAGTACCTTTGGATGAAGGTACGAGGAGAAGGCTGTCTTAAAACGGCGATAGCTGTCTTTATGTTCATATTTTTCAAGTATCGGGGTATCAAATTCAATAAAATGCTGGTTTTCTATTCGTTTTTCTATGATGAACATCCAAATCGTTGCTCTGTAATAATCGAAATTCAGATTGAGATCATATTCCTTTTTCATGACTTCTAAGACTTCGGTTATCTCGTGATATTGATCATTATGGATGATCGGTGCGCTGCTCTCATGAATGGAGCGGAAATATTGGAAGAAAAAGTAACGAATATCCGCTTCGTCGCCAACTAGAGAAAAATTAGCAACATCAAGATCAAGCTTGAAATCTTTAAGGACTTTACGAAAGGTCTTGATATAATTTTTCATTGTAGATTCGGATATATAGAGATCCAAAGCATACGTAATCAAGTCTTTTTTCTCTTCATAAAAAATAGATTCGATAATATGAAATATTGGATTGTCTGAAATCAGGCTATCGATATAAGTGATAATCTCGCGGCTGGTTCCGTATTTTTCCAGGGACAAGGTGTGATTGAATTCTTCTAATAATAAAGCATTCGGCAAGTTATCGATCAAATAGGCAATATCCTGCTGAATAGTTTTGTAAGAAACATCACAGAGGTCGCCAAAGGTTTTTAGCGATACCGGACGATTGGCTTCAAGTAAAATTTGTAGGATTTTGATTTTTCTTTTTATCGATTTATCGACCAGCAGGTCATAGGAGTAAGTATTCATTTGAGAGGTCCCCCTTATCTTAAAGTATCAATGCGCTTACATTATAATACGAACAGTCTTAATAAATAAAACATTTGCCTTAAATATTAATAAAATCTCTTCGTTAGAGGAAATATAAGTATTTGAGGCTTTTTTTTATATTATTTTAGCTAAGATATTTCCATAATTTGGAATTATTTTATTTGTGAGAAGGCTGTCTATTTACTAAACTGGTTATACAATCTATTGTTGGAATTCGTTATGGGATATTTCGAAAATAGATAAGTAAGAAATTCAGAAGGAGAATCGTTATGAGTAAAATTGTGGTCATCGGTAATGGGGATGTCGGTTCAAGCTATACGTTTGCTTTAATGGCGCAAGGCGTTGGACACAATGTCGGAATTATAGATTTGGATGCTAAAAAGGTCGCAGGCGATGTGAGAGATCTTACGAACGGCTTGGCCTATGTTGGTCCTAAAAGTATTTATTCCGCTGAGTATTCCGATTGTTCGGATGCTGATTTAATTGTCATCACAGCTGGAGCGGCACAAAAGGAAAACGAAACCCGGCTAGATTTGGTGAAACGAAACGCACGGATTATGAAGTCGATTGTTCACTCGGTGATGGCCTATGATTTCGCTGGAATATTTCTGATTGCCAGCAATCCGGTGGATGTTCTTACTCATTATGTAAAGAAACTGACTGGTTTTCCCGCAAATAAAGTCATTGGCTCTGGAACTTCTTTAGACAGCGCCAGATTAAGAAGTGCGGTAGGCGAAAAATTTCAAATAGATCCGCGAGATGTAAATATATATATTTTAGGTGAACATGGAGACACTCAATTTCCTGTTTGGTCTCATGGAAATATCGGCGGGCTGAAAATCACGGAATGGCTGGATCAGCATCCTGAATTTTCAAAAAACGACTTAATTGAGTTGTCTGAAAATGTGAAAAATGAAGCCTATGAAATCATCAATTACAAAGGATCTACTCATTACGGAATCGCTATTTCGCTAGCAAGAATCACAAAAGCCATTTTGCAGAATGAAAATTCTGTGCTTCCGGTTTCGGTTCATTTAGCGGGGCAATACAATAGTGAAGATGTTTGTATTGGTTCTAATGCGGTTTTAAATAGAGAAGGAATTCGGGAAATTATTGAGATTCCGTTAGATGAAGAGGAAATGAAGAAAATGGATTTTTCTATCCAAACGCTAAAGGATATGCAAAAAGTCGTGCTGGAAAGTGATCATTGATACGGAAAAAGAGGTTTGATTAATTTGAAGAACGTTGATGTATGTTAAAGGAAAGCCTAAGAGATGGTGTTATTCTCTTAGGCTTTTTTTGTATGCAAGCCCGACAATCAGGGGGGATGAAATGGCTTAACAGAGCCCGTGAACAAATTTTTTCTAATAATGGGAAATAGTTTGTTTGAGGGCGCCGTATTATTTTATTAAACTAGCACCATACTCATTAAGGAGTCGTCACGAAGGGGGAACGGGTATGAAAGACAATACTATTTTAAATGTAAACAAAGGATCAAAAAAGGGACATCCTATTCTAAATAAAGAAAAGAAAAGCGGCACGCTTCTTACTTTTCTACTACAGCTGTTAAAAATATCAGTAGCGGTAGTACTATTAGCAATTAGTATCAATCTATTTTTAGGGCCTCATGATATTGCCGCTGGTGGTGCCAGCGGGATCGGGATATTAGCGGAATCAGCTTTAGGAATCGATCGTTCATGGGTCGTATTATCCTTGAATGTCATCGTTCTGATTCTAGCTGCTTTATTCTTAGGAAAAAAGATTTTCTTCAATACATTGATTGGAAGTCTATTGTTTCCGTTAGCGTTGCGTATCGTTCCGATCGGCATGTTAACTGAGGATCGCTTATTATCCGTTATCTTCGGAAGTATCATTTTCGCGGTGGGAGTAGCCATCTTATATAAAATTCAAGCCTCTAGTGGCGGAACGACGATCCCACCGCTGATTTTTGAAAAATATTTTGGTGTGAACCCATCGCTGGGATTGTTGCTGACGGACATGGTAATTGTTTTTATGAGTCTTTATGTGTTTGGTTTTGAAGAGTTTCTATTCGCGATCTTATCCATCGGGATTACGTCCATTGTCATGAATTATATTGAGAACGGATTGAAGAGAAGAAAGGCGGTTATGATTATCAGCCAAGACGATACAAAAGAAATTCGCGATCAATTAACTAGCGAGATCGATCGAGGAATGACGGTATTTGATGCTAGAGGCGGAAAAAATGATTGTGATAGAGAAATGATCATGGTAGTGGTGACTGGGCAGGAATATCAGTTGGTTAGAAAAATCGTAGATGAGATTGATCCTAAGAGTTTCATGATCACATATAATGTGGCGGAAGTTCATGGTTTGGGATTCACGTATCATCCGATTCAATAATAAGGAGGAAAAATAATGGAACCTATATTAGCTTTTACTATTGTAATGTTTATTTGGACGATTGGAGAGTTTGTTTCAAACAAAAGCAAGGCGTTGATTTCAATGATGCTGGTAGCGTCTCTGATCTTTTTGGTTGGTTTTGCGACGGATTTACTGCCGCATGATTTGATTCAGGATTCGGGATTATTAGGTTTAGGAAATGCGGTCATCGGAGTGATTATCGTTCATTTAGGAACAATGATGAGCTTTAAAGATTTGAAGCTGCAGTGGAAGACCTTTGTTATTGGGTCTCTGACCGTTGTTTTGATGACAGTACTACTCATTTTCTTCGGTGAAATGATTTTTGATCGAAATATTGCTGTAGCTGGAACGGCATCGATAACTGGCGGCACCCTTTCGATTTTAATGGTACAGGAGAAAGTAAGCGAGATTCAAAACGCTGGCGGCGATTTAGGTATTTTATCTAGTTACTTATTAGCGGTATTCCCGCTCTTGATCTTAAATTTAAAAAATCTAGTAGGCTTCTTATTTACAGCGAATATCTTGAAAAAAGAAGCGCTTCGGGTGAGAAAACAATACCGTGCTGGCGAGCTGACATTTTTTGAACAGGAAGTAGCTGAAAATACAACTGAGGCTAAGGAAAGTATCTTGCCAGAGTTTTTACGGACACCATACGGCACGCTCTTTTTACTAGGACTGACAATGTATGTCTCTCGATTTTTAAGTCAATTAACTAATGGAACGGTAAATGCCTTTGTGATTGCTTTGTTGTTGGGGATTATCTTGCGCCATTTCAGAATTTTGAAGCCTAATGCGCTATCTTCAACCGATTCGTTTGGCTTGCTGATGATTTCTATCATGGTTATCGCGTTTGGACCATTAGCAGATATTGTTCCGGCGGATCTCTTGCATTTGATTGGGCCGATCGCTTTCTACTTGGCGGCAGGACTGGCGATTATCTTTATTGCTTCATTCTTCATTGGGAAGCAAGTTGGTTATTCAGGACCATTATCCATTGCAGTCGGGATGACTACGCTCTTTGGTTTCCCTGGGACAATGGTTCTAACGAAAGAAGCCGCGGCAGCTGTCGGAGAAACAGAAGAAGAAATTGCGGTGATTGAGCAGAATATTCTACCGATTATGGTAACGGCAGGTTTTTCTACAATAACGATAACTTCGGTCATTACCGGCGGATTAATTGTTGGTTTGATGCTGGGATAGGTTTTTAGGGATAAAGAGGTTGATTATGAAGAGATTTAGTAAGTATTTTGTGATTGGATTGTTGAGTGTTGCGGTGATCTACTTTGCGTTTTTCTATAGAATTCCAGATTTATATATAACTAAGCCGGGGCCAGTAGCGGATGCGATGGAAATGGTCTCGGTAGCAGACAGCGCGTCAAAAAGTGATTCGGAAATTTTGGTGACAACGGTCAAACGGAAGCAAGGGACGGTATTTACCCTGATCAAAGCGTTGATCCATCCTTATCAAAATTTATCAAAAGAAAGTCAGAACTACGAAGCAGTAAGGCAAGATAGCAGAGATGTTCAGCAGGCCTTTATGGCTAACTCTAAGCAAACAGCGGTTACGGAAGCCTTTCGATTGGCTGAAAAGGAGAAGGAGCTTGAGTTTACTGGGATTCGAGTAATGACTATCAATCGAGATGTGCAGGCTTTGGAGGAACTTAGAATAAACGATGTCATCCTTTCAATAAATGGCGAAAAGGCTACACCTGGTGCTCTAGCCACACTCCCTCAAAGATTGAGGGCGGCTCAAACAGAACTTGTCGTAGCGAGAGAAGGTAAAAAACAGGAACTATCTATCCCGCGAATTACAAGAAGCGGCTATTTGTTAAATGGCGTATTAGCAGTGACTGCCAATGAATCAGTTAGGATAAATTCTAAGGGATTCGGCGGTCCTTCGGCTGGAGCGATGCTGACGTTAAGTATCTATCAACAGATTACTGGCCAGGACCTGTTGAATGGCAGGACAGTTGCTGGTACAGGAACGATAGAAGCAAACGGGAATGTCGGTCTTGTGGGTGGTATCCCGCAGAAAGTATATGCAGCGCATCATTCCCAAGCGGAGATTTTCTTTGTTCCGTATTTGGGCAATGAGGAAGGAACTTTTTCAACAAATTACTTCGAAGCCAGAAAAGTAGCGGCGGATATTCACTCTGAAATGACGATTGTCCCTGTTGGAGATATGGCGGATATTATTGAATATTTGGAAATGAATACTTAAGAAAAGATGGGGGAACAGCTATGAATACAGAACGTTTAGTGAAAACATTTATCGAGCTGGTTCAGATTGACTCTGAATCAAGAAATGAAGGAAAAATCCACGAATACTTGAAAAATAAATTTATGAAGCTGGGATTGGAAATCGTTGAAGATGCCAGCCAGGAAATGACCGGATTAGGTTCCAATAATTTGATCGTTAAATATCGTGGGAAAGACCGCAGCAAACGGCCGCTTTTCTTTTCCTGCCATACAGATACGGTATCGCCAGGAAATGGCATTGAGGTCATTGAAGAATCGGGCATTTTGTCCTCTAAAGGAGAAACGATTTTAGGCGCAGATGATAAGGCGGGAATTGCGATTATCATCGAAGCAATCGAAACAATTCAAGAGCAGGGGATCATAACCGGCGATTTAGAGTTTGTTTTTTCTCCAGGAGAAGAAATCGGCTTGATCGGTGCCTCGGCTTTGGACATGCAGCTGATCGAAGCAAGCGATGGGTATGTTTTAGATAGCGGGGGAGAAGTTGGCCGCGTGACGATTGCCAGCCCGACGCTATTCATGTACGAGGTTCGACTAAAAGGGCGGTCAGCGCATTCGGGACTAGAGCCGGAAAAAGGAATTTCGACTGTTTCGATCTTATCTGATGCGTTACAAAAGATCGATATAGGCCGAATCGACGAGATGACAACGTCAAATATCGGGGTGATCGACGGCGGAAACGCCACGAATATTGTAATGGATTCATTGAAGCTGAAGGGAGAAGTTCGTTCTGTACTACCAGAAGTGGCGGAGCAATTGCTGAAGGAAATAGAAGAGGCCTTCAATGGAGCGGTCCAGAAATATGGTGGTTCCTTTGAAATGACGGTGAAAAAAATGGCTACAGGATACAACATTTCTGATGAAGCTATGATCATGCAGATGTTAGCTGAAGCAGTAAATAAGCATGATCTTTCCTTGATAAAAGAAATCAGCGGAGGCGGAAGCGACGCAAATATCTTTAATGAAAAAGGAAAAGAAGTGGTCAACCTGTCGATCGGTTACGAAAAAATCCACACGACAGAGGAGTATATTGCTATCGCGGAAATGGAGAAGGCTGTTAAATTGGTGGTTGAATTGGTAGAGATGGCGCCTAAAGGGTAAGAAAAATCATTTGAACAGAGGTATTGGACAATAGCCGGATGAGGCTGAATTGCGGATCTAAGGAGGCGTTAGGTGATGATTTCAACAATCTTTCTGCTAATAAGTTTGGGCGTTTGTTTCGTCATGTTTTTAAAATGGTGTAAAAAAACTTTTTCTAGAACGAATCAGTTAATGCTGTCATTAGTCTTTGTGTTGCTTTCGCTCTTTCTCATTATGCTTTCTTCTGTTCAAATATTTTTCAGATCCTAAAGTGTTTTCTTTAACTGGAAAGAATCCATAGTTGTACGATAAATTTGCGAATGGCGGGAGAAAAAATGAACGAGATTCATTCATTTCAACAAAAGGAAATACAACAAGCGCAATTCTTCTATGAATGTGCCATGAAGGAGTGCGAGACAAAATTTCAAATTCTTTTTTCTGAATTACTAATGACAAATGAGCGCTCATCTATTCAGGGCGTGAATTCAAGAGTGAAGACAAGCACCTCGATTTATGAGAAGTGCGATAGAAAAGGTGTCTCTATAAAACTAGATGATATCTTGGCGAATATTTTTGACGGGGCTGGTGTTCGTGTTATCTGTTCGTATATTGATGACGTGTACCGAATCAGAGAGATGTTTCTTGGACAAGACGATGTGGTCTTGGTGAAGGAAAAAGACTTCATTAAACAACCCAAATCAAATGGGTACAGAAGTCTGCATCTGATCGTCCAATTACCTGTGTTTTTGTCCAATATGAAGAAAAATGTGGTAGTGGAGGTGCAGCTTCGTACTGCGGCTATGGATTTCTGGGCGAGCTTAGAGCATGAGTTGAAATATAAGAGCGACAACAAAGACCCCGCCTTAATCAATGAGCTGCGCATCTGTTCGGATAAAGCACATCTATTGGATGATGAAATGATGGGCGTGAGAGATAGAATCATCGCATTTAATTTAGATTTAGACAGTACGAAGAAATGATCCTGAGCATATTAGGAGATACATAGAATGACTTGTGCTATGGTAACTATAGACAATGATTGACGCATTTTAGTGAATGTGTTTTTGATCAATAAGCAAAAATTGTAGGAGGAGAATCCCATGAAATCACTATTTAAGTTTATGGTTGCTAGTACACTTATTGTAGGCGGCGTTTTAGTAGCAGGAACAATTTTGACAACTAAGAAGATCGACGAATATGGCGATGACCTGCAAAACTTTTTACATTAATCAATCTGAGAATTAAAAATCCGTACTTCTTTATTGAGGTATGGATTTTTTTGTTTTTTAAAACACAATTATTTCAGTCTTCCATGAAATTATCGACCTTAAAAATTGTTATTTATCCGTATACTTAAGGTATCAAATAAATGCGATGGAGGAATACATATGAAATGGTATAAATTATCAATTGAAGATATCTTACATAAAGTAACGTCACAAACGACTGGTTTAAATAAAGAACAACGTAACGCTCGTTTAGAAAGTAATGGGCCTAACAAAATGGAAGAAAAGGAACAGGCGAAGCTATGGCGTAAAATCGCGAAGCACTTTACGGATTTGCTGATGATTGTTTTGATCGTAGCCGCGCTTTTAAAATTTGCGACAGGCGAGGCAGTCGAAGGCGGTATTATTTTCTTAGTAGTGATTGTCAATGGCTTCGTCGGATACTGGCAAGAACGGAAGGCCGAAGAATCACTGGACGGCTTGAAGCAAATGATGGGACAGGAAGCTACCGTTTTGGATGATGGTCAGCCGCTTAAGCTGAATTCGGAAGAGCTAGTTCAAGGTGACGTGGTAATCTTGAAAGCCGGTGATGTTATTCCCGCGGACCTGCGTTTGATCGAAGTTCATGATCTGACTGTAGAGGAATCAATTTTAACGGGAGAATCAGAGGCGGTCGAAAAAAAGGTTGAGGCTATCTCACAAGATGCCATGGCTGGTGACCAGCTGAATATGGCCTTTTCAGGCACACTTGTACAAACAGGATCGGCCCGTGGCGTAGTCGTTGAGACCGGCGATGCGACAGAAATCGGAAAGATCAATCACGCGTTGCAGTCGATTCAATCGCAAACGACACCGTTAGTTAAGAAGATGCATCAATTAAACAAGCAAATTTTTAGAGGGATTTTAGCCTTGATTGTTTTCCTGCTGTTCTTTACAAGTTTCCGATACGGAATGGACTGGAGCTTGATGTTCTCTGCTAGTATCGCCTTGATCGTAGCGATGATTCCTGAAGGATTGCCGGCTGTTTTGACCATGATCCTTTCGATGGGTGTCAAGGAAATGGCTGACGAGAACGCGATTATCAAAGGAATGCCAGCGGTAGAAACATTAGGTTCAATGACGGTGATCTGCTCTGATAAAACAGGGACGCTTACAAAAAATGAGATGACTGTGCAGGAAGTTGTGACCGAAGAATTGCCGTTAGTAAAAGAGATCATGAACAATTGTCAGGAATTAAAGACGAAAGATAACCAAAAAATCGAAGAGATCCACGGCAATCCGACAGAATTGGCGCTATTAAATTATGTAGCGAAAGAAGAGCAGCAATTAAAACCAGTAACAGCGAAAATTCCTTTCAGCTCTAGTTACAAATATATGGCGACGATGCATGCAGAGGGTGAAGACCAAGTAATCTTTGTTAAGGGAGCTCCCGAAGTATTATTGGAAAAGGCTGATTTAACAAATGAAGAGAAAATGCTTTGGGAGGAGCGGGGATTAGAACTAGCTAGTAAAGGGCAGCGTGTACTAGGCTTTGGCTATAAAAAAGTATCCTCAACAGAGTTAACTCACGAGGCATTGTCAGGACTGACATTCGCTGGCTTGGCGGGGATTATCGATCCGCCAAAAGAGAGTGCGATTCGAGCAGTTGAGCAGGCGCAGCAAGCAGGCATCTCGGTTAAGATGATCACTGGCGATCATAAGGCAACTGCGCAAGCAATCAGTGAGCAAATCGGTTTGAAGCACACCTCGAAAATTTTAGAGGGTGCTGATATTGACCGAATGACGGATGAGGACTTGGCTGAAGCTGTTGGACAAGTAGATGTGTTCGCTCGTACGACGCCAGATCACAAGCTGAGAATCGTGACGGCATTGCAGAAAAAAGAAGAGGTCGTGGGAATGACCGGTGATGGAGTGAACGACGCCCCCGCCTTAAAACAGGCTGACATTGGTATTGCAATGGGAATCAAAGGCAGCGAGGTAAGTAAACAAGCCGCGGACATGGTCCTAGCTGATGATAATTTTTATACGATCGTAAAAGCTGTGAAGGAAGGCCGCCGAATTTTTGATAATCTGCAAAAGACGATCAATTTCTTTTTACCCACGGCATTAGCTCAAGGCTTGATCGTAATCGTGGCCTTGCTGATGAATCAACCGTTGCCGCTGACGCCGATCCAGATCTTGTGGGTCAACATGGTTACGACGATCACGCTATCTTATGCATTAGGTTTTGAGAAGGCGAGCCGCGATACGATGACACGTCCGCCGAGAGACACGAAGATGGGCATTCTGTCAGGCTACAGCTTCTTTAGAATCTTGTATGTTTCCTTGCTGATCATGATTCCAGCCTACTTCTTATCTATGCGCTTTGATGGAGCGGCCCTGCAGCAGACGATTCTTTTACAGAGCATTGTTCTAGGACAAGCTGTTTACATGATCAATTGTCGTGAGCAGTTTGACCCAGCGATCAATCGCCGCTTCTTTGAAAATAAATTCCTGTTTATTTCATTAGGTATCCTCTTCGTCCTTCAACTAGGAGTTGTCTTCTTACCACTAGGGCAGCAGTTGATTGGCACGACGGCACTTAGTCTAACGCAGCAATTGGTAATTTTAGGAAATGCGCTGCTGTTGTTCTTCGTTGTTGAAATTGAGAAGAGAATCAGTAAAGGGATTTTTCGAAGAAAGGAAAAAACGGTCAGCCATTACCAAAATGACTAACCGTTTGAATTAAAGATACGAATGGGAAGTGAGTTCAGTCAATTGGCTGAGCTCATTTTTAGTTGGAATAGTAGATAGGTAGATTACAGGTAGCGTTGCGGAATCTAATGGGATATTAGAAAGAATCAAATCTCCAGTTTGAATAGCTTCGTCCTGCAGCTGAGAAACTTCAATAGAGACTAAGTTGACCCGCTTGCCTAAAAGGTCCGCTAATTCTTGCTGCAGAAAAGCTTTCCAGGCAGGTTCGCTTTGAAAAATAAAGAAGACCGTTTTTGTATGAGGCTGGATCGTAAAAATTGCTTGCTGACTGAGCAGCGAAAAGAGATTAACAAAATAGGTCGTATCTCCGATCGCAGAAAATTGCGGCAGACTGGTAAAGAGTTCGGTACTCTTTTTCGTCAAAACGGCATATTCTTCATTTCTTTGCAGCAACAGTTCTTGGTATTCGAGTTGGAATTGCTTTGAAAGTGCCGGTGATTCGGCATATTTTAATACTAGCAGCAACAAATTGGCTGGGAGCGTCGTTTGCGGCAAGGCTGGTAAATGCAGTTCATCAGCGATTTCTTGAACGGTTTGCTGGGTTTTCTTCTGCAACAGCGGATACCCTTTAGCCATCACCTCTGAAATTCTTTTTCCTAACGGATTGTTGTAGTTCCAGCTTTCTAAAAAGCAGAAAAAAGCAAAGAAGATTTCTTCATCCTGCAGGTAGACGCCTTCTTTTTCATACAGCTCTTTTAAAAGCGGAGCAAAAAGAATAAACAAGGGATCGTTTGCGTCAAAGTTGAAGTCATCAATCGGACAAGCGGCTTTAATACGGATGCTATTGATGAAAAACCAGCAAATACCAAAGATCTGTTCGGTGTCTACTGACAAGTTCTCGGTGAGTTCTCTGGTTAAAAAGCGTAAATAATGCTCCTCGTGAATCGAATAATCCTCGAAAAAGTAATTGTTATGGGTGAAAGGAAGCAGCAGCCGATGATAAAAAATTCGGATAGCACTTTCTTCGCCGATCAACTGGGCGCGTGTAGAGGTTAAGCGGATCTTGATCTTATAGGGCGCTAGCTTTCGATTGATCTTGGTTCGCTGCCGTTTGAGTGTTTCGTAGGAGACACCGGTTTCATCAAGAAAGCGCGGAATGTTTAATTCCTTTGTAAAAAATAATTTTTTGAACAGCTGCAGACTAACAGAATGAGGCAAAAAGGCTTCCCAGAGATCATTGGTCAATGATTTTTCCTGTGAGATCAAACGAATGCCGCTTTTATCAGAGTCTAATGTCCAATGTTCCGGCAGGTAGCCGCGAATCAGCTGCAGATCAGAAAAAATGGTTCGTTCTGTCGTACCAATTTTTTTCGCTAGGTCTTTGGCGGTTAACTGGGAATGGTTAAGAAGCTGTTCCAAGAGTAAAATCTGACGATAAATGTCCTTTTCAGTGATGAGCTTTTTCAGCATCGAGTACATACTCTTTCCTCCTTTGGAAACAAGCATACGAAGAAAGAGACGATGGGTCAAGTCGCAGCTGTCCTAATGATGGCTAGGTCAGGTTTTGAGGGCTGGGGATTTTTTTTATGGGGGAAATAGTCTATACTTCTATAGGTAAGAGAAAATGTTTTTTCAGAGAGGATGGACACCATGTTACAACGAAAAATCGGCAGCAGCTATTGGGAAACTTCAGCGATCGCACTTGGGATCATGCGAATGGCAGCGCTAACGCCAAAAAAAGCAGCAGAGGCTTTAGAATCAGCATTAGAAAGCGGGATCAATTTTATTGATTCAGCGGATATGTATGGCGATGGAAAATCAGAATTGATTTTTGGCGCGGCGATGAAAGAAGCGAAGATCTCCCGCGATAAATTCTTTATTCAATCAAAAGGCGGCATCGTAACTGGCGATGACAAACGGTATGATTTTTCGAAACAGCATTTATTAGATTCTGTGGATGGTATCCTGGAACGCATGGAGATCGACTATTTAGATAGTTATCTTTTGCATCGTCCTGATCCATTGATGGAGCCGGAGGAAATCGCGGAAGCTTTTGATATCCTGCAAGCAAGCGGCAAAGTTCGTCACTTTGGTGTATCGAATTTTAATCCCGAACAGTTTCAATTATTGCAATCCCATGTGGATCAAAAGCTATTGATCAATCAATTGCAATTTTCAATCATGCATACAGGGATGATTGATTACGGAATGCATACAAATATGACAGATACACGTTCATTTGACCACGATGGTGGCGTATTGGAATTTTCTCGTCGTAAAGGTGTCACGATCCAAGCATGGTCGCCATTCCAATATGGATTCTTTGAAGGTGTCTTTGTTGATAACGATAAGTTCCCAGAGTTGAATGAGTTATTAGCTCAGTTAGCGAAAAAATATCATACGAATAAAAACGCGATCGCTACTGCTTGGATATTACGTCATCCAGCCAATATGCAAGTGATCTTAGGTACGATGAATCCAACGCGGATCAAAGAAAGTGCTGCAGGCGGCGACGTAACCTTGACGAAACAAGAATGGTACGATGTGTATTTCGCAGCTGGAAATGATCTGCCTTAAGAAGCAGCACAGGTAAAAGTGATTTATTGGAAATAATAGAACAGCAACTTCAATTGTTTTACAATTTAAAAAGCATAAGAAAGTCCGATTCAGCAATCAATAGATGATTGCTGAATCGGGCTTTTTTTTTCAATGGCTGATTTAGCAGCCCTAATGATGGAGAAAATTTTTTCATCAAGTCATTCACATGGTTCTTTTTTTAATATAAATAGAAAATATTTTGTTTAACTAATGTTATTTATCATCTTATTATTATGTATATCGAAAAGAAAATTGTTTTAAGGTATGTTTTTTTGGTTTCTATCAATTATTTCTCTGTTAAAAAACAGTTGAAGTTATCTCTGTTATAAATTACAATGATTATAAATAAACCAAAAAATAATTTAAAAATTTAATGAATTGGGTTTTATTAAGTTAAAATTAGTCTTTTGTAACGGAGTTTAATTTGAAATTAATTCACAAGTGTTTTATATGAATTAATTTTTGTTGGGAGACTAAATGAAGAAGTGGAGAGGATGATCAATAAAATAACTATTGTTTTTATTCGAAAAGTAAAAAAGGCTTGGTTGAAACGTCCCCCGTGTCAAGGACACTTTAAGAAAAAGGAAGATAACTTTTCAGGTAGTTGTTGCTACAGATGTTCAACTATTTTTAGGTGGTGTGACTCCTTTTATTGGATACTCTCCCGTTGTTATATATTGATAGTACTCATTAGGGGATAGCTTAGCTAACTGCCATTGATAGCGTTCATTATTGTAATAGGTCATCCAATTATCTATGATTATTTTTACTTCATCAAACCCTATGCATTGACTAATATTTATTTCATCTTTCATATGACCATAGAAACTCTCTTGAGGAGCATTATCCCAACAATTTCCTCGACGCGACATTGATTGTCTTAGTTTTTTGTCTTTTACTAGTTGAATGAAGCTGTAGCTCGTATAGTGAAACCCTTGATCACTGTGAATTAATGTTTTCGTTGTTAAAGTTTCACCGTGATCATTCATCATTTGATTCATTGTGTCTAAAACAAAATCTACTTCCAACGATTTACTGAGAACATATGCCAATATTTGCTTGGTATAAGCATCCAATATCGTTGATAAATAACAGAATCCCTCATTGTATGGAATATATGTGATATCTGTTAGAAGTACAGCTCTTACACCATGCGTTGTGAAATCCCGGTTTAACAGATTCTCTGCTACATTGTTTGTTTTTAACGCCTTAGATATTCTTCGATATGGATTTGCCTTACGTATAGGGCAAATTAATCCATATTTTTTCATTAAGTGTCTTATTTTTTTAACATTCATCACTATTGGCGGTGTTTGATGTAACAACTTCATATGTATACTACGTGCACCTTTGGCGTAGCCTCGACAATTATATGCATTTAAAATTTTTTCAAAATCAACTTTATCTCTATCCTCTTTTTCTTCGCGCTTAGGCGCATTTTTCACCCAGCGATAATAACCAGAGCGTGAAACTCCTGCAATCTCACAAAGCATGACGGCTGACAATACATTGTCCTCTTGAGTCAGCATCTCATGGATAATCTTAAACTTACAACTGGATTCGCTCATGTTTAGTCGATTCGTTTTGAATTGTTTATTTTTGTAATTTTTTTTAGAAATTCAACTTCTTGACGCAAATATAAAAGTTCATGTTGTATTTGCTTTAATGATTGCGGCGAAAGCTCTTCTTGTAATTGAATTTTTTTAATACTTGCTCTTTTACTGCGATTTTCTCCTTCTTTAAAACCTTCTCCTGACATTGCTTGATTTTTTATTCTTTGAACAAGACTATCGATTCGTTTTTGAGGAAACATTGTTACGTCGTATCCAAGATCGCCAATAATTTTTTTCGGTGTATTTCCAGCTTGATAACTAATCCAAAAGTCTTCTTTAAATTTTGCGGTAAAGTACATTTTTTTAGGAGTGACTTTTAAAGTGTATTTGTTAGACTCTAGTTCCTTCATTTGTTTCTTAGTATATTCTTTCATTTCGTCTCTCCTACTAGATGCTTTGTTATATATTAACATCTTCCCGAAGATATTTTTATGTCCACTTTAGAGGGATATCCCTTTTTCTAAGTGTCTACTTTTAGGGATCCCTTCTTCTTAATCTGTCTACTTTATAGGGTATATTTTAGGTTACTCACTGTTTTTAAGAGATCAAGATGACAAAGTCCTTACGCTAAATGAAAAATACTGGCGTTTGCGAATCCAGATTGTTAAGTATAGTAAACAGGCCTGAATGGGACTTTTGCAGGCAAAGAACCAGGGATAGCAGTACAGATGAATAGAGAATATAGGATTTTTCTTTAATAAAAAGAATCGTATAAACAATCGAAATATATTTAAAGAATGATATTAAAAGATAAGAGAGGATGAGAAGAAATGAAAAGGAATAAATGGATTATTTTATTTGGTTTTGTTCTGAGTGTTTTCTTTCTGGGAGCGGCTGGGCAAACAGCGTCAGCTGATGAGATAACCGTTGATACCGTATCTGAGCTTCAAGATGCAGTAAAGAATGCGCCTGAAAATAGAAAAATAACTCTGGGAGGAACGTTCCCAACGGATATCGGAGCAACGATCGCTTTGGCAGAGTCGCCGTATCAAGTTGAAGTCGATGGCGGAGGAATAACGCTTCAGTCTTCAACAGGCAAACAATTATTTACATATGGCGGGGGAACCGGAACGACCAGTTCAACCTTGACAATGAAGAACTTCAATTTAGAAGGTTTGGGCAATAATGCGCGGGCACTAACAGTTTCTGGGTATAAAGGCGAATTCATTCTGGAGAATACACTTGTAAATAATTTCCGCGGCTACGACGATGGCGGTGCCTTTTATACTAGTGGGAATACAACCTTGAAGAACAGTACATTCTCAAACAACGTGAATAATGCCTCAGGATATTCAGGCGGCGCAATTGCCAGCAAGGGGTACTCGGCTACTTTTAAAGCCTACAACTCTAAATTTATTGGGAATGAAACGCGCCAAGCAGGTACAGGAAACGTCGGTGGTGAAGGCGGCGCGCTTTATTTCTTCCAGCCAAGTGCTTCCGCGAAATTTACTTTCAAGAACAATTATTTTGAAGGAAATAAATCTGTAGAAGATGTTTCAGGCGGTGGAAAAGCGAAACTAGCAGATGGTGGAGCGATTGCCTTTTTCAATACGGTTGATGGAACGGACATTCAATTTGATGGAAATTCGTTTGTTGGAAATATTGCTGGGGATGATGGCGGAGCGATTCTAATTCAAACCAATGCCAATATCTCAAGCGCGGCAACATTTAAAAATAATACCTTCTATCAAAATAAAGCGCTAGGACAGGATCTTTCTGCAAATAATGGTGGGGCAATTCAGATTTATGCGAATGGAGGCATTAGCGAAGGCAGAAGAGCGGTGGTTGATTATATTAACAACAGCTTTGTTGAGAATGTCGCAGCATATGATGGCGGTGCAATCGGTAGTTCAGGCTATATTACGAATTATTCAGCAGGTCGTTATGCCAATAATCTATTTGCTGGAAACAAGGCTCGGACTGCCAGCAAGAATAATATTGCCGATTCTAATGTGACTGGAGCCGGAAATATTGAATCCAATCTAGGCTATGATAACGGTACAGTAACTTCTGTGACTATGGAAAATGTTTTCGGTACCGCACCTGTTGGCTTAGTCGATAATTACAACAAGATCACAGCAGGAACGTCAAGTGATGCGATCATATTACCAACGGTCCCAATCGCGCCAGAGAAATTGGCGGATGATCAAGTTGAGAATCTACGCGATGTGAACGAAGACCAACGAGGCTTGCCGCGAACCACTAAAGCGGATATTGGTTCAGTGGAAATTGATTGGATCAAATATGACAGCAACGGCGGTATTTTTGATTTAGGTACAGCACTGGCAAAATATGAAGGTACAATCTATTATGAAGGCACACAGCCGGAAACGTATTATCAAGTCGGGTACAAAGATTTGGATCAAACGATTCCAGCTGGTACGGATTTAAAAGCAACGCGTGACGGCTATCAATTTGCTGGCTGGTCAAAAGATAAAGACGCGAAAGATCCGGATGCCAATTTGGCTGCGGGTCAAACAATTACGATACCAAAAGGCAATGAGACATTATATGCTGTCTGGAAAAAATCAGAACCGGTGATTGTTCATTACATGACATATGATGAAAACAAACAGCTGGTACAAATCAGTCCAGATGAAACATTAACTGGCGCATTGGGTGAAGGGTATCATGCAGACATCAAACAAATTGATGACTACGTCTTTTCAGGTGTCAAAGAAGGCGATTCAATTACTGGTTTCTTTAGCGAAGAAGCCAAAGAAATCACATTGATCTATACAAAGGCAGTCAAAGAACAGGGAATCATTCTTGCTCAATATCAAGATGAGGCGGGCAAACCGTTAGCAGGCGATGAAGTTGCAACAGGAGAAATAGGCAGCGACTATACGACAACTCAAAAAACTATTGACGGGTATATTTTCAAAGAAGTAGTTGGTAATCCAACTGGAAAATATGTATCCGGAATTACAAAGGTTGTCTATGTGTACACTAAGATACCTGCTGAGCAAGGCAAAGTGACGGTTCATTATCAAGATGAAGAACAAAACCCATTAAACCCGGATGTTGAATTGACGGGCGATATTGACGACATTTATGCAGCTGAAGTGAAACCATTTGATGGCTATGTTTTAAAAGGCATCGAGGGGAATGTAAGCGGGAAATTTGCGGCGCAGGATCAAGAAGTAACATTGATATATGCGAAGAAGGGCACAGGTACTGGAACTGAAAAAGGTGTTCTGATCGTAGAATATCAAGATGAGAACGGCCATCCACTATTAAATAGTGAAGTAAAAATTGATGAAGTCGGTAAAGAGTATAAAACCGAGAAAAAGGCGATTGAAGGATATACGTTTAAAGAGGTACAAGGTGCCGAAGAAGGTCAGTTTGTAGATGGCATTACTAAAGTAAGCTATATCTATACGAAAAATACGGAACCTGAGAAAATAGGTAACCTAAAAATCAATTATCAAGACGAAGACGGTAAACCAATAGCTGATAGTGTTACTGATAAACAACCAATCGGCACACCGATCCCGTTAGAGCTGCTGAATAAAACGATTGAAAACTATGTATTTAAAGAGATCAAAGGATTCACATCAGGAGTTTACGCAGAAAATGATCAGGAAATTACCGTCATCTATCGTAAATTAACTGGTAAAGTCATCGTTAATCATATCAGTGATTCTGGTGAAGTGTTAGCCAATCCAGTTCTGATGAGCGGCGATGTAGGCTCAAACTATGAGAGTGTCAAAAAAGAGTTTAAAGGGTATAAATTCAAGGAAGTTCTAGGCAGTCCGACAGGAACCTATGCAGCGGAACCGAAAATTATTACCTATGTTTATAGCAACAAAGCAGCGATCCGCATTCTTTACGTTGATGAAAAAGGGAATGAGTTAGCCCCAGCAGAACAAAAAATAGGCGTTATCGGGGATAAATACGAAACGGAAGCTAAAGCTATTGATGGTTGGGCATTGAAGGAAACACCAAAAAATGCCAAAGGAACTTATCAAGAAAAAGAACAGACGATCACGTATGTCTACCTTAAAGATAATAAATCTGCGGGGAACACTGAAAGTGACAACACCGGCAATGGCGGAGAAAATACAAACAGCGCAGCTGCTGGAGTCACAACGTATCATTCGACCAAGACACTTCCGAATGCGGGTGGAACAAGTACAGCCGGAAGCAAAGTATTACCGCGGACCGGTGAGCGTAAGAACAATTCAACGATTCTTACAGCATTTGGCATACTGCTGATTGCTATGGCGTGTGTTGGTGTATTTAGAAAGAGAAAAGCTTAAAATCAAGCAATAAAAAGGTCAGTGGTTTCGGTGCTGCACCTGCAACATAAATGTTCAATAGAAACACTGGCTATTCGGCTGTTTGTTTCCTGTGGTTTACAGGAGATAAGCAGTCGAATTTTTATTTTTAAGGCGAGTGCGTTTGAGGGTATACCAAATAAACACCTTATATAGAAGAAATTTTTTTATTCTGTTGATTTCCCGGTATTCTTTTTGTGCCAATTGCTAATCAAGTTCAAGCGATAGGCCAGTTTATGCGTTAGCGGGGGATTTTTCTTTTTCTGTTCAGCAGCAGGCGGAGTGTCATTCGTGATCGGCGGTTGTCTTACACTAGTGGCCGCAGTATCAGGGCTTTGGACGTTTTCCTGGACCGGATCATCGACAAGCGACGATGATGCTGAAGAAACAGATTCAGCGGAATCATTCTCGGCAAATACGACTCGGACATTGTCTAGGCTTGTAATCTCAGGATGAGTGACTTGGACTAAGGCGAGTAGTTCGGCTTCGCTTAAATGAGTCAAATCAATCCCTGACGGCACGATTATTTCAATTGGTTCTGCATCAGTTGTCAGTATATCAGTTGATTGGACTGGAGCTTCCGGTAATTCAGCCATTGAATCATCTTCTTCATAGGTATCCTTCGAACCTGGACGATCGACTGTGACAAATTTAGCGAAGCGTCTCACACCTTCACTTTCAAAAATATTCAAGGTAGTTAGAATTGCCAATAGGGTCGAGGCCTCTGCTCTTGTTCTTCTCTCATCAGCATCACGAAGCGTCAAGACCCGTTTTTTACCATGGCTATCCTCAAAAATAGAAACCAAGCGAAGAGCGAGCCCTGGATTTTTACAGACACCAGCCCCGGGTGTATTCAAAAGATTGGTAGATAAACGAGTTTTATCGGCCAATAGAGTATATTCCTTCTTATGGTTAAATAATCGCTTCACGACTTTATCGAAATCTTTGCCGTTAAAATAGCCTTCGAAAAATGGCAGATTGCGGCGCAGCACATCGTTTGGTTCAGCAGTTAGGAATAGTTCACAAATCAGTTCGTGTAAAAAGAAGGAATAATCCCCTAAGACCAAAGCATTTTTTACTAGGATTGCAACGGCATACTGAATAACCTCCGCGGCATTCTGGGTATTTTTATAATAAGAAATGATTTTAGCCTCTAAGGTGTCCCGTTTCATCGCTAGCAGTTGACGAGGTGTTAAAGGTTTCGTTTGCTCGGTTTTTTTCATAAAATTCGCTCCTTGGCATTTATTTTGTATGCGTTTTCCGGATTGTTCAAAAATATCATATCGTGTAGCAGCGAAAAATACGAATTCATTTTTTGACAAAAAATGAAAGTTTTTTCCAACTTCGCGTGTTTTTCGGCCTATTACTTAAGATACAATCCCTAAGCACGTCAAAATAACGTCTCTTTCAATCCGTTTTTCTGACGAGCTGTTTTGAACAAAAGAAGATCACTTAATTCAATCTAACTTTTTCCGTACAAACGAAGATACGCCTTTTTTGGCAATTTCATTGTTTTTTTAGCCTAAATCAGGCAAAAAAAAGGAAATTGCGGTTTTATATGAAAATGGCATCGTCTTTTATTTGGAAATGATTAGAAAAAAGAATCAGCTTAAGAAACAGTCAAATTGTGTTGTTAATTGAAAAAAGAAAAGTTGATTGTGAGTGAAATAGCGTATCGTGAAATAAATACATGCATTGTTATATAAGTCTTTTTTTAGATAAATAATCCGTTAAACAAATATTAATCTGATTATTGTGAAAAACCACACGTTATATTTTGAGCAATTTAATGAATGAATCCTAATTCGAAACTCGATCCAAAAACTAAATTTTTGTTTAATAAATAAAATAAATTAGAAAGATTCTAACTTCTATTATAATTCAAGGAATAGTCGAGGGTATAAGTTGTAAACGTTATCAAGTGTAGCTAAACTAAGGGTGTGAAGTAAGAAAGCGCAAACAAACAAAGTTGTTGTTTCATTTTTTGAAATGAAAAAATAACATCTTTAACAGCGCAATATTCATTATGGAGGGAATAGTTATGAGTTCAAAGGTTCTTGACCAATTTCTTGAAACGAACTTGGCAGATTTAAAAGAGAAAGGATTGTTCAATACAATCGACGTGTTAGAAGGAAGCAACGGTCCAATCATTACAGTAAATGGAAAGAAAATGATCAACCTTGCATCTAACAACTATCTAGGATTTGCTACTCGCCCAGAATTGATTGAAGCTGATGTAGAAGCAACGAAACATTATGGTGCCGGTGCAGGAGCGGTTCGGACAATCAACGGAACTTTAGACATTCACAAAAAATTAGAAGAAAAAATCGCTGATTTCAAAGGAACGGAAGCAGCAATTGCTTTCCAATCTGGTTTCAACTGTAACATGGGTGCCATTTCAGCAGTTATGAAAAAAGGCGATGCGATTTTATCAGATGAATTGAACCACGCGTCAATCATTGACGGCTGTCGTTTATCTGGTGCGAAAATCATCCGCGTCAATCACCAAGATATGGCAGATTTAGATGCTAAAGCGAAAGCAGCGACTGAAAGCGGCGAATACAATAAAGTAATGTATATTACGGATGGCGTATTCTCAATGGACGGCGACGTTGCTAAGATTCCTGAAATCGTAGAAATTTGTGAAAAATACAATGTTATCACTTATGTAGATGACGCTCACGGAACTGGCGTAATGGGTAAAGGCCGCGGAACAGTCAAACATTTCGGAATGCAAGATCACATTGATTTCCAAATGGGTACATTATCAAAAGGTATCGGTGTTGTCGGCGGTTATGTCGCAGGAACGAAACAATTGATCACTTGGCTGAAATCACAAGCGCGTCCATTCTTATTCTCAACATCATTAACACCTGGTGCTGCTGGCGCTTGTATCGAAGCGATTGATTTGATTGAAAATCATCCTGAATATGTTGAAACACTTTGGGAAAATGCCAATTACTTTAAAGACGAATTAAAACGCATCGGTTATGACATTGGTCATGCTGAAACACCGATCACACCAGTTATTGTCGGCGATGAAAGATTAGCGCAAGAATTTTCTAAGAAATTATTGGAAAACGGCGTTTACGTAAAACCAATCGTATTCCCAACAGTACCATTAGGAACAGGCCGTGTACGTAACATGCCGAATGCTGGTCATACAAAAGAAATGTTAGATGATGCAATCAAGGTTTACGAAAAAGTCGGTAAAGAATTAGGAATCATCAAATAAGAAACGCAATAGAGAGAGGACGAGAAGATATGAAAAAAGTATTAATCACAGGCTCATTAGGACAAATCGGTTCTGAATTAACAGAAAGATTACGTAAAGACCTAGGTGTTAAAAATGTTATCTCAACAGATATTCGTACGATTGAAGGCAGTCCAGTTGTTGAAAATGGACAATTTGAAGAGTTAGATGTAACGGATTACGACAGCTTTTTAGATATGGCGAAACGCTATGAAGTCGATACGATTATCCACTTAGCGGCATTACTTTCTGCTACAGCTGAAAAACGTCCAGCATTTGCTTGGAATCTAAATATGACAGGCTTGATGAACGCGCTGGAAGTGGCTCGTGAAATCGGACCTGAAACGAAATTCTTCGCACCATCATCTATTGCGGCATATGGACCAGACGCAGAACCAGATAACACACCGCAAGATACTGTGATGCACCCAACTACCATGTATGGTGTAACAAAAGTTGCTGGTGAATTATTAGAAAACTATTACCATACAAAATATGGTGTGGATACACGCTCCGTACGTTTCCCAGGTTTGATCTCATATAAAGTAGAACCTGGCGGCGGAACAACAGATTACGCGGTAGATATTTATTATGAAGCATTAAAAAACAAATCTTATACCTCGTTCATCGACAAAGGAACTTACATGGACATGATGTACATGGACGATGCAATCGAAGGAATCGTGAAGTTAATGAATGCGGACGCAAGCCGTTTGGAACACCGCAATTCATTCAATATCACAGCAATGGCTTTTGAACCAGAACAAATCGCAGCATCAATTCGCCGTCGTATCCCTGATTTTAAATTGAGCTATGATGTCGATCCAGCTCGTCAAGGAATCGCAAATTCTTGGCCAAATTCAATCGACGACAGCGATGCTCGTAAAGAGTGGGACTTCAATCCAAGCTTTGACTTAGATAAAATGACTGACGAAATGTTAGAAAAATTATCAGCAAAATTTAAGGCTGAAGGCGTCGAAACAAAGGTGTCTTTTGATAAAGTAAATTCATAAAATGGCAAAAAATTCTTAGTAACGCATGAGGAGGAAATAAGAAAAAAGGAAATGTTTTAAATAACGTTTCCCTTTTTCTTGCCTCGTGTTAAAATAATGTCCGAACAAATAAGGAAAGTTGTTAAATACTTGGTATATCGCAATTGTTTGTTTTATTTCGTTTATGTAATAACTTCGTCTATTTGTTTTAGAAATCATGTTAATAAGTGAACAAACAATTATTTACAATTTAGGAGGAAAAATTATGGCAGTCGACCAACAAGAAATCGTTGGTTCACAACAAGGTGAACTTAAACGAACGATGACATTCTTCCCAGCTCTTTCGACAGTAATGGGTACGGTAATCGGGGCAGGGGTATTCTTTAAAGCAGCTAGTGTTGCAGCAGTAACAGGTTCAACTAGCTTACACATGTTGTCTTGGTTCTTAGGCGGATTGATTAGTGTCTGTGCGGGATTAACAGGTGCGGAATTAGCCGCTGCAATTCCAGAAACTGGCGGGATGTTGCGTTACATTGAACGCGCGTATGGAGAGTTTTGGAGTTTCTTACTTGGTTGGGCACAAGTAGTTATCTACTTCCCAGCGAACGTAGCCGCTTTAGCAATTATTTTTGCCACTCAGTTCAAGAACTTATTCGGTATGAGCGATGCAACGATCATTCCAATCGCGATCGTCGCTGCAGCTTCAATTATGTTGATTAACTTCCTAGGCTCGAAAGCCGGCGGAATGTTCCAATCAATTACGTTAGTCTGTAAATTAGTGCCTTTAGCATTGATCGTTATCTTCGGTCTAATGCGTCAAGGCGATGTGTCAGTCAGCTTGTTCCCAGTACAAGCAGGTCCGCAAGTTGGCGGTTTTGCTTCAGCATTAGGTGCTGGTCTATTAGCAACGATGTTCGCTTATGATGGTTGGATTCACGTCGGAAATATCGCCGGCGAATTGAAAAAACCAGCACGCGACTTGCCTCGTGCCATCGCTGGCGGGATCTTAGGAATCATGGTCGTTTATTTATTGGTTCAATTTGCATTCCTACGTACGATTGATATGTCTCAATTAGCAGGCAACGAAAACGCTGCGATGGATGTTGCTGGAAAAATCTTCGGCGGTATGGGCGGTAAGCTAGTAACGATCGGTATCTTGATCTCTGTATACGGAACGATCAACGGCTACACGATGACTGGTATGCGTCTTCCTTACACAATGGGACTTGAAAAACAATTACCATTCTCAGACAAATTAGTGAAATTAAACAAAAACCATGTCCCTTACATCGCTGGTATTTTAGAATTAGTGATTGCCATCGGTATGATGATGGTCGGCGGATTCGATATGCTGACAGATATGCTGGTTTTCGTTATCTGGATCTTCTATACACTAGTATTTATCGCGGTTATCAAATTAAGAAAAACAGAACCAGACTTGGTTCGTCCTTACAAAGTACCGCTTTACCCAATCATCCCAATCGTTGCGATCATTGGCGGAGTGTTCATCCTAGTGATGACATTGATCAACCAATTCCAATTAGCGATGATCGGTATCGCGATCACAGCATTAGGTATTCCTTTCTACATCTACTTGAAGAAAAAATACAAATAATTATTAAAGAAGGTTGTGACAGAAGCTACTTCTGACTCACCGTTTGTCACAGCTCTCTTCTATATAAATCGGCGTCCAAAGCAGAAACAAGTTTCTGCTTTGGGCGTCTTTTTGTTGTTTTTCTTCTATAGAAAATACTGCAGCCAAGAAATTGCCACAACGTTGTGGCAATTGTCTGTGTTCTAAATGTAAACGCTATCTCTTATGATAAGGATAGAAAAAGAAAGGATGGTTGATTTATGGCAGGATTTCCAAAAGATTTTTTGTGGGGAGGTGCAGTAGCGGCTCATCAGCTGGAAGGTGCTTGGCAGGCGGACGGCAAAGGAACCAGTGTTGCAGATGTCATGACTGTCGGCGGGCCAGGGGTCTCACGAAGAATTACTGAAGGTGTGCTTGACGGAGAATATTATCCGAATCACGAGGGCATCGATTTTTATCATCGGTACAAGGAAGACATCGCGCTTTTTGCTGAGATGGGCTTCAAATGTTTCCGTACATCGATTGCTTGGACCAGAATATTTCCAAAGGGTGATGAGGACACGCCAAATGAAGCAGGCTTGAAATTTTACGATGATCTATTTGATGAATGTTTAAAGTATGGTATCGAACCTGTTGTGACCCTTTCGCATTTTGAGTTGCCCTATCATTTAGTGACCGAGTATGGTGGCTTCGCGAATCGCAAGCTGATTGATTTCTTTGTGAAATTCGCGGAAGTTTGTTTCAAACGTTATAAGGATAAGGTCCGCTATTGGATGACCTTTAATGAAATCAACAACCAAGCGAATTACAAGGATCCGTTTTTCCCATTTACGAATTCAGGGATCGCCTATAGAGAAGGGGATGATCGTGAGCAGATCATGTATCAAGCGGCTCATTATGAGCTAGTAGCTAGTGCTAAAGCAGTCCAAATCGGTAAAGCGATCAATCCAGATTTTGAGATCGGCTGTATGATCGCCATGTGTCCAATTTATCCAGCGACTTGCAAACCGGCAGATGTTTTGATGGCTCAAAAAGCGATGGAAAAACGGTATTATTTCACAGATGTTCATGTCCATGGTACTTATCCAGCTTATATGATGACATACTTCGCCAGAAAAGGTTATGATTTAGATATAACACCCGAGGATTTAGCCGAATTAGAAAAAGGAACAGTTGATTATATCGGCTTCAGTTATTACATGTCATTTGCCATCACACATAAAGAAGACAATGTTTACTTCGATTATCATGAGCAGGAGGATTTTGTCAGAAACGAGTATATCGGAATCTCAGACTGGGGCTGGCAGATTGATCCGGAAGGCTTACGCTATTCGCTGAACTGGTTTACGGATCATTACCGACTGCCATTGTTTATCGTCGAAAATGGGTTTGGCGCGATCGATGAAAAAGAAGCGGACGGCAGTGTTCACGATACGTATCGCATTGACTATTTCCGCGACCATATCAAAGAAATGAAGAAAGCGGTTGTAGAAGACGGTGTCGACCTAATGGGCTATACCCCTTGGGGATGTATCGATTTGATTTCCGCTGGAACCGGTGAGATGAAAAAACGCTACGGCTTCATTTACGTTGATCGAGACAACGAAGGCCATGGTACGTTAGCACGCAGTAAAAAAGATTCCTTTGATTGGTTCAAACAAGTCATTGCGTCAAATGGTGACGATTTAGCTTAAAAAAGAATCCGCTGCGATCGTGGCATCCATTAAACGAATTGTATAGAAAGAACCGTACTAGAAAGTTCTTTCCGTTATTCGCAGTCTATCAAAAATGAATTTATTAAAACGAAATAGGAGGAAAAAACGATGAAAAAAGCTTTGATCATTTGTGCCGGAGGGATGTCTTCATCCGTCATTGCCAAAAAAACAACAGAAAATCTACAAGGAAAAGGTGAAGAGATTCAAGTAGATGCTACTTCTCAATCACAAGGAGCCAGCACGATCGCAAAAGATGAATACGATTTGTACTTGGTTAGTCCGCAAACAAAAATGTATTTCGACAGTTTAGAAAAAAGCGCGAAGAAATACAGCAAACCAATCGTCAACATTCCGCCGCAAGCGTATGTTCCGATTCCGATGGGAATTGATAAATTGTCTAAAGTGATTCTCGAAAATATTGAGTAAGGATTGATAGCTATGTTGAGCAAACGAGAGACGCAAATCCTAAAGCTGCTTTTTGATCATAAGCATACTTATTTGACGAGCCAAGAAATTGCTTCGGGGATTGATGTTTCTAATCGGACAGCCAGAAAATATCTGCATTTGCTGGAGGATGCTTTGAAAGATCAAGCCGTCGCAACCATCGAAGCGAAACAAGGAAATGGGTACCAGTTGAAAATTGAGGACGCGAAGAAATTTGGCGAGTTTTATCTCACTGAAGTAAGAGACCATACGACTTCAAAGGATATCACGACGATTCAAGAGTCAAATGATCGACAGTACTATATTTTAAACCGCTTGTTTTTTGAACAGAGTGCCGTCTATGTGGATTCGATTGCGGATGAATTATTTGTTTCTCGCTCAACCATCTCAAACGATCTAGTTGAAATAAAAAAACTGATCATGCCTTATCAAGTAGAGCTTCAAAGTAAAAGCAACAAAGGAATCTTCATAGTAGGAAACGAACAGAATATTCGCCACTTCATTATGAATTATTTCTTTATGGAACGGTTGCATGACAACTTATTCGCCTTTTCAATGTATGCGAATTTATTGGAAGGAATCAGTGTTGAAGAAATTGTCATTATTGTTTTAGATGAGTGCCGGGAATCACAATTAAAGCTTTCAGATTTCATCGTTTATAATTTAGTACTCCATATTGGTCTGGCGATCAAGCGAATCCAAAATGGGTTTCTGATGGATATTCAGGCACCTATGTCGTTTGATGAAGCGTCGATTGAATACCAAACGGCGTTAAAAATATTAGCGAGAATCGAACAGGCGATGGGGATCACCTTTTCTTCAGAAGAAGCCGATTTTATCGCGCTGCATTTGAAGAACAAGATCACGGCTAGAACAATTTTTCAAAAAGCCGATGCGACTGAGGAAGAGATCCGCACGCAGCTGTTAGAAACGCTAAAAGCCATTGATCAGGACACACCATTTAATTTGGAACACGACACGATTTTAATAGATGGACTGATGATTCACTTCATCCCATTGTTAACGAGACTGCAAAATAACTCCAGTATCGAGAACCCATTACTGGAGGAAATCAAGACGCAATATCCCGATTTGTTTGAGCTGACCGTCAATTACTTTTCAAAAATGGCGGTATTTAGACCGTATCAGGTGACGGATGGGGAATGGGCATATCTCGCGATCCATATCACAGCAGCAGTGGAACGCTATTTTAATGAACAGAAAACCCATGTGCTTGTTATTTGCGCGACGGGCTTAGGCAGTTCGCAAATGATTAAAAATCGTTTGGAACGAGAATTTGGTTCTAGAATTTTGATCGATAAAGTCATCAGCTATTATGAAATAGTCGAACAGGACCTAAGTCAAATTGACTTAATCATCTCTTCGATCAATTTAGGGAATATCGTCTTAAATGCACCGATCGTTAATGTCAGTGTCTTCTTAGGGAAAGAAGACATCCAAAAAATCAATCATGAAATATCCAGCAACAAGGGTGGCCATTTCAAAGGATACAAAGAAAACAATCAAACAGAAATGGTCGAAGAAAAAATTGAATTAATTAAACGAAGTTTCAAACCAGAGCTGTTTTATTTTGCTGAAGGGCGCTTAACCAAAGAGCAGGTTTTAAAGGCACTAATCAGTAAGATCGAAGCAGTCGAAAAAAACGACTTGCAGGAAAGTTTTTTAAACCAGCTGAAATTAAGAGAATCCTATAGTTCAGTGGTATTCTCTGAATTTATGGCGGTTCCTCATCCCATCGAAGCACTGACCAAAGAAGGACATGTTGCGGTAGCTGTAGTACCAGAAGGGATTACTTGGAGTGAGGAGTGTCAAACGATTCAGCTAGTATTCTTGCTGTCACCGGATAAATTTGGGAAGTTTGAGATAGAAAAGGTTAGTCAAATGTTGGTCGAAATCATGGAAGATGATCACTTCAGGAAGGCGCTAGCTTTCAGCGATACTTTTGATAACTTTATCCATGCGTTTATTGAGCAATTTCAAAAAACAACATAGAAGGAGAAAACAATGGACTCTGAAAAATTACAAGAAGCTGCATTCGAAATTATTTTGAGTAGTGGGGATGCCCGAACTCTTGTACATGAAGGCTTCAAAAGTATGCGTGAAGGAAACTATGAAGAAGCTGAGGTACATTTGGAAGAAGCAAATGATTCACTAGTCAAAGCACACAAAGCACAAACCGAACTCTTACAGCAATATGCTAGTGGAGAAAAGATCGAGATGGAGATTATTATGGTACATGCGCAAGATCATCTAATGACGAGCATGACACTTCGTGAAGTTGCCATCGAGATGCTGTCCTTATATCGAAAAGTATCGTAGGAAGAGACAGCGTCAATAAATAGAAATTAAAGGAGAACAGAGGATGGATAAGGAAACTGTTAGTCAATTAAAAAAAGAAACGGCACTGAAGAATTTTAGGTACAATCGTTTTCTGCTGCTTAGATATTTATTAGCCGGCTTTTTCTTTACTAATTTATACTGGCTGCTTTCTTTAGCCATGAGTAAAAGTATCTGGGCCTTGCTGCCGCTGGGATTAATTGTCCTTTCAGTTCCAGCTATCGCAGAACATTTACGTCTATACGGTTATCCATCAGATGATGTTCGCAACCAGTTAAAATGGCATCGATTGTATCAGATAACCCAATTGATAACGAATGTTATTTTGTTGGTGTCTGTTTTGACCAATCTAGGATTTGAACAAGCTTTTCCATTTTTCACAAATACTGTGACCAGCAAAGGCTTTGTCAGCTGCATCTTACTAGTCGGCAGTCTGTTGTCAGGAGTTATATTGAAGAGAATTAAGAGCATTTATAGTCAAAAAGACAAACATGCATCATACATTACAGAATTCAGTAAACTAAATAATTAATAAAGGGTGATTAAACATGGACGGATCAAATAATAAAGTCTTTGCTTTCTTAGAGAAAAACCTGATGGGCCCTATGGGGAAAATCGCGTCATTAAAAGTTGTGCGTGCAATCATGGGCGCTGGTATGGGTGCGATTCCATTTACGATCGTTGGTTCAATGTTCTTAGTGTTCAATATTTTGCCAATGACCTTCCCGTTTTTAGAAGACATCTTTAATGCGACGTTTTTCAAATTCAGCGACCTTTACATGTTAGCCAACAGTACGACGATGGGGATTTTGGCATTATACTTTTGTGTTGGTTTAGGGTATGAATATACAAAAATCATCGCTGAAGAAGATGATTTAAACATGGCGCCGATCACCGGAGCATTGCTAGCGATGTTTGCCTTCTTCCTTTCTATCCCTCAATTAGTGATGGATAATGGCACAGTGGTTCGTTTGACCGACGCGAAAGAAAATATTATCAACGGTTGGGCAATCGGCGGCGACGGGGTTTCTCGTTTGGGAACAGTCGGTATCTTTACTGGGATCATTATGGCGGTTATCGCCGTTCAGCTTTATCGTTTGTGTGTTTCAAAAAATTGGGTCATCAGAATGCCCGAGCAGGTTCCAGAAGGTGTATCGAGAGCCTTTACAGCCTTGATTCCAGCATTTATTGTTGCTTTCGTTATTCTGATTATCACTGGTGTACTGGTCTTATTTAACACAGATATTTTCCAATTGATTGCTATTCCGTTCGGGTTCGTAACGAACATGACCAGCAGCTGGTTAGGTGTCATGGTGATCTATTTCTTGATCCACGCGTTATGGATCGTAGGGATTCACGGAGCCAATATTATTTCTTCATTGATCGCACCGATTACTTTAGGCAACTTGGCGTTGAACGCTGATGGCGCGCATATCCCGTTAGCAGGTGAATTCCAAAACGCCTTCGTAACGATCGGCGGATCTGGTGCAACATTAGGCTTGTGTTTCTTCTTAGTTTACATGGCTAAATCAGAACAATTGAAAGTGTTAGGAAAAGCGGCAATCGTTCCTTGTTTATTCAATATCAATGAGCCGTTGATCTTCGGTATTCCATTGATCTACAATCCATTTATGGCGATCCCATTCTTCTTAGCACCAATGGTTTCAGCGACGATCGCTTACTTCGCGATCCAATTAGAATTGATTCGTCCGGTAATCGCCAATATGCCTTGGCCTTCACCTGTTGGCGTCGGAGCCTTCATCAGTACCGGCGGCGACTGGAAAGCAGCGGTAGTCGCAGTTATCTGTGCGGCTTCAGCCTTCGCCATCTACTTGCCATTTGCGCGTGCTTATGACAAGAAATTGGTTGATGAAGAATCAAGTGTAACGGAAGAAACTGCCGGAGAAAGTATTTCAGCATAAGAAAATAAAAGGACCTATGACAAAAATTAAAGCGGACCCCAAGTCAAGGACAATCAATAAAAAACCGTATAAAAGTGTTGAAAATCTTTCTATGATGAGGTCATAGGAGGAGCGATTAAGCAAACCCGCACTCAAATACTAAGAGTGCAGGTTTGCTTAATCCAATTATAGTATGAATGATTTCGATGGATTCTATGTCCAACTGATGTGCGACCCGGATGCAGATAGTGATGATCTTTTCAAACCAGGACAGTTTGAGTTGCTCGATGAGAGATACCGCGAACGTTTTGAACAAGCTTATGGCGATTCTCTCAAACCAGTTGAGAAAGACTGGGCGTCTTCACCAGATTTTTCAGGGGATATTCTCCCGTTTTGATAAAATCCGCATATTGATTAGGTGACAACTTTACTAGTCCCCATTGGTAGCGCTCATTGTTATAGTAGTCCATATAGTCATCGATGACTGAGGAAAGCTCGCTAAACGAATTAATGGCACCTAGGATGGGTAATTCGTCCTTCATATGTCCAAAGAAGGATTCTTGAGGTGCGTTATCCCAGCAGTTCCCACGTCGAGACATGGACTGGCGTAATTGATGATTTTCAATTAATGTTTGAAATTTTATGCTCGTGTAGTGGGTACCCTGATCTGAATGGATGAGGGTATTTTTGTTCTTGGGAATCGAATGCTTCTCAAACAACTGTTGGATTGTTTCCAACACAAAATCGACCTCTAAAGAATCACTCAATACGTAAGAAAGAATTTGATTTGTATAAGCATCCTTTATCGTTGATAAATAAGCTTTCTTGCCTCGACCGTAAAATAAGTAGGTGATGTCAGTTAATAAGATTCTCTGTGGTCCAAGCTCTTTGAATTTGCGATCCACGATGTTTGGTTTCGTGACTGATTCCTTTTTCGCTTGAGTCATTCTAAGATATGGATTCGCTTTGCGGATAGGGCAAACCAAATTAAATTTTCGCATTAACCGCTGAACTTTCTTACGGTTCATCAGAATTCCCATCTGAAGCAATGTCATATGGATTCCTCGGGAGCCCTTTTTATAGCCCCTCTTATTATATGCTTTAAGAATCCATTCAAACTCAGCTCGATCTTTGAGTTCTCGCTCCTCGCGCTTGTCATGTCGACTCAACCATGCGTAGTAACCCGATCTTGAAACTTGTGCAATTTCGCATACCCACGAGATATTCAATAGATTATTGTCACGTGAAATCAATGTTTGAATTAGTTGGAATTTCTCTTGGCTATAGTTTTGGCCGCCTTGCGATTGATAGAATTCGTTTTTTTAACGCTTCTATCTGTTGCTTTTGTAAAGCAACTTGATGGCGGAGATAGGCAATTTCTTCGTTTTTTGTTCGGTCTTTTTCACGAGGACGACCAGAGTTTTGACCTCGAAGATCCGTTACCCCCTCTGGACGATTCCCCATCTTGCGGATTCGCTTCGAAAAATTGGCAATACGATCCCTGCCAAGGACAGATGGATCAAACCCAGCCTCAATAAAAATTTGGGTTGGTAATTTTCCTTTCGAGTATTCCACCAAAAAAAGGTTTTTGAATTCCTCCGAATAAGTCACAGCTTTGCTCGAGACTTTATCTACATATGGATTGTATTGAAATTCCTTCATCTGATCCTTCGAAAAATGGTTTATGCTCATCTTTATCACCTGCTTGCTTGAGTTGATTGTACGACAAAAATACCCTAGATAATAGTTTCACCGACGGTTTTTTTATCGGTGTCTATTATCTAGGGTCCATTTTAAATCTTGTCACAGGTCCTTTTTCCGAACAAACGGTGTGTCAGAAGTAGCTTCTTCTTCGCAAGCTATGCATACAGTTACTGCTAAGTTTCACTAAGCTGACCTCTTCTGTCACAACCTCTTTTATTTAGAATTCTTTTTTTAAAATAAACAGATTATTTGTGTGGAGCGCCCCCATTTTTCTGCCTAGTCGAAAGGTAAAGGGCTGCTCTTGGTAGTTTGTAAACTCTAATGAACGAAATAATTCATTAAATGTTATCTGTTCCTTATAGCCATAGGGATTGGAGAGGCTTATCTGGCCTTTTTCCATATTGATTCCGTAGATCACTGCATAATGCGTGTTCTGATGCGATTTATCCAAATCATCTTCTGTCGCATAAAAGATCGTTACGGGTAAATGCTTTTCTAATGAAGAAGAGATGCTGTTTATTATTTCTGTTTGCGATGTCGGGTTTTCCAATGAGATGGAATAGCCCAACGGTTTCAGCGCCTTGTTGGCGTACGAAAGATAGGTAGTCGGCAGCATTCCTTGCCTGCGATCCAGTAATTTGAGGCGTTGGCTTAATGTGACTTCGGTCGTTTTTCCCCCTAAGTAGTTATCAAGGATGGCTATGGATGCCACGCCGCAGGTATACGCCGTCTTCTGCTTCATCACGGCGATGTCCTCAAGCTCCTTGGAATAGATCAGCGAATAATGGTAGTCATCTTTAATAAAGGGTTCCGTTGCAGGAGTCGGGAGGAGAAAAATCACTGTTCCTATTGCTATAAAAACAGCCGGAAGCAGTAAATATTTTCTATAATTGAGTAAATGCTGTTTCATTAGTAGTTGCTCTCCGTTTATCCTTCTTCTTTGGTTGTCTCGTAGTATTCTAAAAACAATTCGTGCAGGGCAGGATGTGTTTTTCGCAGCTGCACTAATCGGTTGGTCTCATAGGACATGAAGCAGTGCTGGCTTGTCCCGGTGGTGACCAGTTTCTCTCCATTATAGACACGGTATTCGAAATCTAAGCGCGTGCCGGTGTATTTGGTGACGATCGGCAGGATCACGACCTCATCGCCGAAGCGCACCATTTCCTTGTACTCGCAGCTGACACCCAAGACAGGGATCATGATACCGTCGGCCTCGATCTTTTCAAAGGGACAATTCATAAAAGTCAGTGCGTCAACTCGGGCTTCTTCAAACCAGCGAATGTAATTCGAATGATGGATGATCCCCATCTTGTCTGTTTCATAATAAAAAGGCTTGCGCAGATAGCCGGGATATTTTTCCATGGTTATTTCCTTTCAGTTGCATATTTTTTCATATAGCGGGGCAGTGCCTCACTAATAGAAGTGGGTAAGACGACATAATTCTCTGTTGCTAAGTCATCGCCGATCAGACTGTGAAGATAGACCGCAGCTCCGATGGTGTCCGTATTTTTTTCAAACTGAGCTAAAAATCCGGTGATCACGCCAGCTAAGGTGTCGCCCATTCCGCCAGTGGCCATACCGGGATTGCCTAAGGGATTCTGATAATAGGCAATCGCTTCATCATAGATCGTAGTGCGGTGACTTTTCAAAACGACTTTAGCGCCCAAGAGCGCTTGGTTTGCCCGATTATTTTCATCGGTCTGGTCGACAAATTCCAATCCGCTCAAATGAGCCCACTCCGCTTGATGGGGAGTGAAGACTGTTTGATGCGGAAATTTCAGTGATAAATTATGGTCGCGAAACAGTGTAATAGCTGATCCGTCAATCACCAGCAATTGTTCCGCATGTTGATTGTTCAAGACGCCTTTTAACAGCATCGCCATCTCTTTTGCTAAGCCAAGTCCCGGGCCAATCAGGACCACATCCGCTTTATCTAATACCTGATAGATCGTTTTGGTTTCGCTAAAATCGACAGCCATGGCCTCAGGCAAGCGGGCGTGGAGCGCACTATGATTTTTTTCTGCAGTGATGACGGTAGTAAGACCGGCCCCGCTTTTGACGCAGGCTTCAGCACTCATGATGATTGCGCCGCCATATTGTCGGTTGCCGCCGATTAAAACAACGTGCCCAAAGGTTCCTTTATGGGAGATCTCCGCTCGTTTCGTGATCACTTTATGTAGTATTTCTTTATTAAGCTGGACCATCTTGTCACCTGCTTTCATTAAATCTATCTATCGATCATTTTTAATGGAAATATAAAGGATAAAAATCACTATGGGTATCATTATAAGGGAAAAAGAAGAGTCTGTCTCAGCAATTCTTAAAGAGTTTTCATTTTTATTCTATTGAATAGAATGCTATCATTATAGTGGTTTAAATTAAAGGATGTCAGTTGCGAGTTCCACTTCGTATTTCTAATGCGGTAGTGGAATCGTATGCCAACGACAATAAGGAAATTTGTCTCAAATTTTCATATCTTTATTAGAGTTGGTTCAACTTTTCGCAGTTTACTAAGAAGAGAGAGCAGTTTCAAAAACTGATCGAATCAACCGTGTGCCTGCTTTAGTTGAATGATATACGGCATTCGAATGGAACTAATTTTTCTTTAAAACGAATAAGGAGGAATCTTTCAATGACAATCGATTTTAAAAAAGAAGTCGAAGCACGCAAAGACGATCTATTAGCGGATCTATTCACTTTATTACGTATTAAAAGTGAACGTGAAGACGACAAAGCAACCAAAGAAGCACCATTCGGACCTGGACCGGTCGAAGCATTAGAGAAAATGCTTGAGATCGCAGAACGTGATGGCTTCAAAACAAAAAATGTCGACAACTATGCCGGCCATTTTGATTACGGTGATGGCGATGAAACCTTAGGGATCTTCGGTCACTTAGATGTGGTACCTGCTGGCGACGGTTGGGATTCAGATCCTTATGAACCAGAAATTCGCGACGGCAAATTGTATGCCCGCGGTTCAAGCGATGACAAAGGCCCATCAGTTGCGGCTTACTATGCAGTAAAAATCATTAAAGAATTAGGTTTGCCTGTTTCTAAAAAAATCCGTTTCGTCTTCGGTACTGACGAAGAAAGCGGCTGGGGAGACATGGACTACTACTTCGAACACGAAGAAAAACCTGACTTTGGTTTCTCACCAGATGCTTACTTCCCAATCATCAACGGTGAAAAAGGGAATGTAACAATGATCCCTCATTTTGACGGTACTAACGGAACTTCTTATGTATTGGTTAGTTTCGAAGCTGGACTGCGTGAAAACATGGTTCCCGGCAATGCAGTCGCTGAAGTAAAAGTTGCAGATGCGGACGCTGCTGAAAAATTAGCGAAAGACTTTGCCGACTATGTCGAAAACAATCCAGTTAGCGGGAAAGCGGATGTTGCTGGTACAACCGTTACTTTACACTTAGACGGAAAAGCAGCTCATGGCGCTAGTCCCCAATTAGGAACAAATGCTGGTACTTTCTTAGCGGTCTTCTTAAACAACTATGACTTCGACAAAGGTGCGAAGGCCTTCATCGAAAACAGTGCAAAATACATCCATGAAGATGTTTATGGTAAAAAATTAGGCGTTGATTTCAACAATGAAAAAATGGGTGAATTGACCATGAACGCTGGGATTTTCAGCTTCAAAGATGGTCAAGACAATGACAACCATATCACATTGAATTTCCGTTATCCTAAAGGGACTACGGCTGAAGAGATCAAAGCAAAATTGGAAGAACTATTTGGTTCAAGCGCTAAAGTAACACAAGGCGGACACCATATGCTTCCTCATTATGTCCCAGCAGATGATCCATTGGTAGCTACGTTGCTAGATACCTTTGAAGAACACACAGGCATCAAAGGGGAAGAAAAAGTAATCGGCGGCGGAACATTTGGCCGTTTACTAGAACGCGGTGTTGCTTACGGCGCACAATTCCCAGGCTTCGAAGATACGATGCACCAAGCCAACGAATACATGTCTGTTGAAGACATTTTAAACTCTGCCGTAATCTATGCAGATGCGATTTATCGTTTGGTAAAATAATCAAGTAGTAGATAAACCCCACAATTCTAAAATTGTGGGGTTTTTGTCAGTTCCGCTTTCCGCAATTTGCAAAGAGTAACCTGTAATTATGGTTTTCGTAAATACAACGAACAGGGTAGCGTGGTGATAGGCGTACGAAGATAAGCCCATTTTTCCCGGTTTTGTGAAAATGTCCTTCCTTCAAACTGAGATGGCTGTCTACGAATTGCGATTGGCGAAAAGTCTGATCTTGTTGTATGCTTTTTTGAGAATGTTTTATGAGAAGGAGTATCCCATGAAAAGAAGACCAGTCATTTTGAGTACGGACCCGGGAATCGATGACGCAGTAGCGATTGCGCTAGCTCTTTTTAGCGAAGAGCTGGAGGTAAAACTGATCTGTCCTATTTTTGGTAATGTTAGTTTAAAAAATACGAAGGCCAATACAGAAAAATTGTTAACTCTTTACAAAAAGACCCCAAGAGTTGTTTTAGGAAGTGCCCGACCGCTTTTACGCGATGCGATTGATGCAAGTGATATTCACGGAGAGTCAGGAATGGACGGGTACGAGTTTCCTGCCGCCGCCATTGTTGCAGATGGTTCCCAGACAGCGGTTGAGGCGATGCATGAGGTGGTGAATCAAGAAGAGAAGACTACCTTGGTTGGGATCGGCCCGCTGACGGATATTGCATTATTTATCCATCTGTATCCCCAAGATTTAACTAGAATCGATCGGATCGTTTTAATGGGCGGCAGTTTAGGAAGAGGAAATTATGGCGTGCTGTCTGAATTCAATTTTGCTGCCGATCCTGAAGCGGCGAAGATCGTTTTCAATAGCGGTATCCCCATTCAAGTTGCACCCTTAGAGGTCGGAGATCAAGCGAAGATTATGCCGGAAATCACGAACAAGCTAAAAAGCTTTGGGAAAATCGGCGAGATGGTTTATCACCTATTTACGAAATATCGCAGCGGGAGTCTCGAGGCTGGTTTAAATATGTATGATGCGCTAGCAATCGCGTTGATCCTAAAACCGGAGCTATTTGAGATTGTTTCGACGAGAGTTGAGATCGAAACGGCCGCCTCTTTGACGTATGGCGCGTCGTTGATCGATCTTAAAAATTATTTGAATTTACCAGCAAATGCAGAGGTGGCTGTTAGTGTAAATGCGCAGCAGTTTGAAGAATGGTTTATTGAGTCGTTGGAAAGAACCATTTAGTCATTAGAAAGATGATCTAGAGCAGTTGTACATCTGCTCTAGATCATCGTCTAAAAAATCTACATGACTAACAGAAATAGCAAAAACACCAGCAGCTTTCAAATCTTGTTTAGCCTCTTCAATTTGTGTATTGAAAGAAAGTGTTTACATTCCATTATTTCCATGTTAATCTAAATTTGTAATTAAGGAATGTTATTGGCATAGCCAAGCATGACCGGTTTACCAAAATCCGTGGAGATTTTGTGTAAATGGGTCTTTTTTGTTTTTTCAAATAGAATGACAAGTTGAAAAAGGAGTGAGAAGTTGATGGATTTATTAAGTCCAGCGATGGGAGAATTAAAGGCAATTGAAACGGTGAATGATGAGGTATTCGCTGCAAAGATGTTAGGCGATGGCGTAGCAATTTTGCCTATGGATCAGCGAATTGTTGCTCCTGTTTCTGCGGAGGTAACGGCTATCTTTCCTACAGGTCACGCATTTGGCTTGAAGACAAACGAGGGAGTGGAAATCTTACTCCATTTAGGAATTGATACAGTGGAATTGAATGGAAAATTTTTTGAAAGTAAAGTCCAATTGAATCAAACAGTTCAGGCGGGGGATCTGCTTGCCGAGATGGATTGTGGAGAGATAAAAAAAGCGGGGTATGACACTGATATCCTGATGATTATCACGAATTCTGCCGGAAAGACAATCACAAGCTTCACGCCGACAGGCAAAGTCACATTTGATACACCGATTCTTACAATAAAGTAGGTGGGAAAATGATCATAGAACGGGTATTAAATAATAATACAATCGTTAGTTTAGATTCAAAAGGAACAGAGATCATTGTTAAAGGAAAGGGGATTGCTTTCGGAAAGAAAACTGGACAAGAGGTGGATGAACGCAAAGTTGAAAAGGTCTTTACGCTGGATACCAAAGAAACTGTTCGTCAATACCAAGAAGTGATGATGGATATTGATGATGACATTATCGAATTGACAGAAGCGATCATTGAAGAAATCAAAAATGGAACTGACAAAACGATAAACGACAAAATTTATATCACTTTAACAGATCATATTTCGAATCTATTAGAGCGGTTATCTATGGGAATTCGTTTTGACAGCTCGCTATTGTGGAATGTTCAAGCGTTATACCCGGAAGAATACCATTTAGCCACGAAGGCCGTCGCTAGGATCAAAGAATATTTTGATTTAGCGGTTCCTAATGATGAAGCGAATTTTATCGCGATTCATATAGTTAATTCGGAAATGGACATTGAGTTTCAAGAAACTGTGGGTATTACCGAAATGATCAATCAAATCATGCTCGTGATTCAAGAAAATCTGGAAATTTCACTTGAGTCGGATAATTTGGAGTTAGATAAAGCACGCTTTGTTCTACATCTAAGATTTTTACTTCAACGTATTATTCAAGGAGGCATGCTGCAATACGACAAAAGTGATCATATGGTAGCGCTGTTGATGAAGGAATATCCGCAGCAGGCCGACTGTGTATCGAAAATCATGCAGGTGATCACTAAAAAGTACCAAAAAGAAATTGAAGGAGAGCGATTGTTCTTGTTGATTCATGTCATTCGCTTAACGACCGCAAAGAATATCAGCGGATAATGAAAAAAGAAAGAGGTGAATCAAGGCACTCGTACTGGATGGTTACGGCACGGCCGGCTAGACCTTTTATTTTACTAAACTAAAATAAATGGAGGTACAGAAAAATGAACTATCAAGAAACAGCACCACAAATTATTGCAGCGATCGGTGGAAATGAGAACGTCGTAAATGTAACTCATTGTATGACGCGGCTACGTTTTGTCTTAAAGGATGAAGAAAAAGCGCAGGATGAAAAGGTAAAAGAATTAGATGGAGTGATGGGCTTAACGAAAAAAGGTGGTCAATATCAACTGATCATTGGCCCGGCTGTAACGAACTTATATGATGTTATTGAAGAATTATTGCCAGTAGCTGAAGAAGAACCTGCCACTGAAAAAACAGCGGAAAATAAACGAGGGGCAAAAGCGATTTTTGATCAGGTATTGGATTATCTTTCCGGCTCCTTAACACCTCTGATTCCCATTCTTTTAGTCGCTTCGTTATGTAAAACAGTAGGTGTCGTCTTAGGGCCTTCTCTGCTAAATGTTGTTACTGAAAAAAGTGATATCTATCAGCTCTTTACTTTCATTGGAGACGCGGGATTTTATTTCTTACCAGTCTTTATCGGTTGGTCAGCAGCACGCAAGCTGAACGTGAGTATTCCAATTGGAATGTTGTTAGGCGGCGTCTTATTATATCCGAATTTTATGCAGATGGCGGAAGAAGGCAGCGCATTTTCAGTTTATGGAATTCCTACAATGCTGCAAAATTATTCGAGTACCGTTTTGCCGATGATTTTAACCATTGCCGCGATGAGTTTTGTAGAGAAATTTTGGAAGAAAGTAACGCCTGATATGTTAAAGGTATTTTGGATTCCATTCGGGACATTACTTGTCATGATTCCCCTGACTCTTGTTGTTTTTGGTCCTTTAGGCGGCTTTTTAGGAACATATATCGGAGAAGCGCTTATTTCGTTGAACACTTTCGCACGTCCACTAGCAGTTTGTGTCGTTGGCGCAACATTTGCATTTATCGTTATGACGGGGATGCATCCAGTATTGTTTACGTATTTATTCACTACTTTCCCAGCAGTAGGTTATGATAATTTCTTGATGCCAGGTATTTTAGCCGCTTCATGGGCAGGAACTGGCGTCGCATTAGCTTGTATCTATAAATTCAAATCGAAAGAAAAGAAAACTTTAACGCTAGGTTATGTTATCACATGGTTTTTGGGCGGTGTAGGGGAACCTTTGTTATATGGATTGAATGTTCCGTATAAAACTCCTTTTGTTGCTGGTGTCATTTCTGGGGCGATCACTGGTCTAGTAGCGGGTATCCTTAATTTGACTGGACATGTGTTAAATATTTCTAACGGTATTTATGGCTTGGCGGGATTTGTTGGAGGCAGTACGTATAACTACATTATTTTAGGAGTGACGGTCGTATTGGGCTTGGTTTCCGGCTTTGTCGTGATGCTGTTCTTCAAGTTAGATGAAGGCGTGGTGAAGGATTAATGTATTTTACAACTGAGAAGGTCACAAATAAGATTACTCGGATTCGCACGGCATTTGAAGTTTGTGCTTACTATGTACAGGGAGAAAAAAGTGGAGCCCTATTAGATACGGGACTAGGCTGTGGAGATTTAAAAAGTTTTATTGATCATATCGCGACAACTGATTATACAGTTATTTTGTCCCATGGTCATTGTGATCATGCGGGAGGCAGCGGGCAGTTCGAAGAAGTTTATTTAAGCCCTTTAGATTATGAGTTAGAAAAGCAGCACTGTGATCAAGCATTTCGAATTAAGGAAATTCAGCATGCACCAACTCCGCTGCCGGATAATTGGCAGCCTGATCAGGTACTTCCGCAAAGAACTGGGAAATATTCTGAACTAACTGAAGAGAAGATTTTTGATTTGGGTGGCTTAACAATCGAGCTTTTACTTGTTCCTGGGCATACTCGAGGAATGATGATTTTCTTACTGCCAGAAGAAAAAGTAGCGATATTTGGAGATGCCTGTGGTGAGAATACCTTGATTTGTTTTCCCGAAAGCACAAGAATTGATGAGCACTATGCCGCTTTAAAACGATTGAAGCAATGGGATGGACGCTATACTCGAATTTTGAGAAATCATGGTACATTTGAGTCAAAGTTAAACCTGCTCAACAATAACATTTCGACTTGTCAGAGCATATTAAATGGAGTTGATGATCGACTTCCTGTTCATATACATGGAGTTGATGCTTTTGCAGGAAAGGATATTGCAAAACACTTTTCTACAGAAGAAAAAACTGGAAATGTTATATATACATTGGATAAGTTGTAAAGAAAAGAGAATTTATGCTCTAAAAAAACTTGGAACTTTAGGAGAGTTTATAGCTCCTGAAGCTCCAAGTTTTTTGCTGTAAATTAATCATTAATAACGCGATCGATACTTAAAACAGCGCCGGTTTTAGCATCTGCTTTAAATTCATACGCAACTAATTGATTATCTTCTGATCTGGTGATCCCGCCAGAAAGAATATCCATCGTAATGGCGAATTTTTGCATGTGTTCTGTATCAAAAGAGATCCAAGAACCTTCAATCGGGCCTTCCTTTAAAAAAGCTGCTTTGATTTGATCTAAGACCTTATCTGGGGACATGGTTTGTTTTTTTCGGTAGTAATGGTTCGCAGCAACACCTGCGGCTAAGCCGATCGTTGAACCGATGGCCAGACCCTGAGCGAACTTTTTAGCCTTCTCCATAGAGCACTCCTCCTTGTTCCTTAGTAATAACGTTTCCGTATAGAATGATTATTCTCCTCCTATGAACCTAAAAAAATAGAAGGGATAGATGACACCCTAACTCTGCATATGCCTTATTCTACCATTGTTGTAAACAAAAATGAAAAGGATACGTCATTATTTCCCATAAAAAGAAAGTCTAGAGCGGGTTTTGGAAGAGAAGCCGCCGTGAGTGACCTTCTTTCTCAAAAAGAGCGAAAAGTGTATAATCAAAGGTAGTAAAAGAAAAGGTCGTGACGGAATGATTATCCCTAAAAGTATTGAAGAGCTAGCTGGTTATGCGGAAAAAGGGAAAAATGTTTTCTTCTTTACTGCTGATTGGTGCGGCGATTGCAACTTTATCAAACCACAGATGCCTGAGATCGAAGCAGATTTTCCCCAGTTTACATTTATCCAAGTCGATCGAGACGAATATATCGATGTAGCGGCCGAGTGGAATATCTTTGGAATCCCTAGTTTTGTTGTAGTAAACGACGGGGAAGAACTTGGCCGATTGGTCAATAAAAATCGAAAAACCAAAGATGAAATTGCTGGCTTTTTACAACGAGTAGAAGGGTAGGAGATCAAGATGTTCACACAATCATATCAAAATATTTTAGTTGGGATCGATGGCAGCGATCAAGCGATGGAAGCCTTCAAAAAGGCATTAGCAGTTGCTAAAAGAAATCACGGAACGGTTTATGTCGCGAATGTAATCGATCATCAGGTTTATACGTTCATGAGTTATTCGCCATTGAATGAAAACATCATGGATCAATTGGCCGCGGACGCCAAAGAGCTGATCAGCCAATGCAAAGCGATCGGAAGAGATTTCGGTTATAACAAGATCGAAGGGATCATCGCCTATGGTTCAGCCAAAGAAGCGATGGCAAGAACCTTACCGGAAAAATACGACATTGATTTGATCATGGTCGGTCAATCTGGTCTGAATGCGGTAGAACGCTTCATGACTGGCAGTGTTGCCAGCTACGTGATCAAAGAGGCGTCGTGCGATGTCTTAATCGTTCATCCAAGTGCGGAATAAAAGCTGGCTTGTCCAGCTTTTTATTTGGGGAAAATTTGATTTAGACAGAAATGAAAAAAATCTCATGCAAAAGTCCCTGTAGATTTGTTAAGATACGAGAGGACTACGACTGGAGGTAAAAACGTGATTTTTGCGTATAATAAACAAAATGTTGGCGATACATTGATGGTAATCGTCAAAAATGATGAAAGTAAAGAAAATAAAGCCGAAAGAAAAGGGGACGTTTCCCGCATCCAAACAATTGACGGCACAACAGTAGCTTGGAACTTCTTCAATGTCTCTGAGTACTTAACGATCCACGGCAATGGCCAAGTGGACGTAACGGAACAAGATATCGAAGCGTTAAATGAACAGCTGAAACAGGCTGGATTTGAAGAGCGCTTAGCAACCGATCTTTCACCAAAATTCGTGGTAGGTTATGTGAAGACGTGTATCGATCACCCCGATTCGGATCACCTGCATATTACAGAAACTGAGATCGATGGCGGTGAAACGCTGCAAATCGTCTGCGGTGCACCAAACATTGAAGCCGGACAAAAAGTCGTTGTAGCAAAACCAGGCGCGATGATGCCGGACGGACAAATGATTTGGCCTGGCAGCTTACGCGGTGTAGACAGCTTTGGTATGATTTGTTCAGCCAAAGAACTCCATTTACCAAACGCGCCAGAAAAAAAGGGCATCCTCGTATTGGAAGAGGATGCTAAGATCGGCGAAAAATTTGAATTAGGCAAATAGAAAATCTGTTGAGAAATTTTTTCTCAACAGATTTTTTTGTGTAATTCCTTAAGCTTGAGCCAAAGAAAAACTTTTTGTGAAAAAAACATTTACAATATTCATGAATATATGTTAAGTTATATTCATGAAAGAGAGTGGAAGTTGGAATGGCGAAAAAATTTTCAAAAGAAGATATGAAATCTATCAAGAGCGACTTGCAACGAACTTGTGAAGAAAGCTGGAAAATAAGAGGATATAAGCAAACGAATATCCCGCTGCTCACAAAGAAAGTCGGAATCTCAGCAGGAGCGTTTTATTTACTTTACAAAAGTAAAGAAGACTTATTTATTGAAGTCTTAGAAAAGGTTCAAGCCAACTTATTGAACACTTGGCTGACGTTTATCCATGAGAATGAACATAAGATTGAAGGCTTTAAGCTAGGACTGCAATGGTTGTATCACGAATACCAAAAATATCCAGCATTGTATAATTTCAACAGTTCTGAGTATGACTTGTTCTTAGCGAAACTGCCGAAAGAAAAAGTAGATGAGTTAAAGAAAAATAGTCTATTGTTATTCTCAAAAACAATTCAGGAATCAAAACTAAAACTGTTGTTACCTGAGGAAGAGGTCATTCATATTATTCATTCGATCCTATTTTTAGCGTTAGTCGATATGGATACACTCGTGGGAAATGAACAAACATTCAACTTTTTACTAGAACATTCACTTTACAACTTATTTGAGGAGGAATAGAAATGGACATAGTTGAACTATTTAATCGAATGATGGGTGCTACCAGTGGTCATCTAGGAAATATTTATTTTATTACAGGAATAATCGCGATTCTTTGCATCGCCGGGAGTATTTATCTACGAATGAAAAAGTATCGTTATGCGAAATGGGTAACATTGACAGGGTGCTTGTTGCTGATTAACCCCGTACTGTATCTATTTTTCAATTAAGGGAGAGGGGGTAGTATGTTAAAAACGTTAAATCGAAAAATCGAACAATTAAATGAAGAAGAAATAGCAGCCGTTAAAATTCCAGCTCCCACCAAAAAAGATTTGGAATGGACCCAGCTGACCGGCACAATAATGACCGGTATTTTTCTGCCGTTAGGGATAATGAGGTCTTCAAAATTATTCATCGCCTTAGGTTTATTGAGTCTTGTCAGTACCGGCGTCTCACGTTATGAGAAAAAAAGGATTTAAGTCAGGCTGCTGCAGAAACTGAATCTGCTTGTTTACTAAAAGAGAAGGAAGCTTCTCTTTTTTTTGTTTGAATGAAAAAAACTATCCGCTTAGCTGCCTTCCTCTTAATAAAGAAGGGCTGCTAAACGGATAGCCATTTAATTAATTGTTGCTTTGCTGATTGCTGTTTGATTTCAATGAGTTTGCATCGATACTCAATTTGACTGAAACCGTTTCTTTCTTGTCTTGGCGGTAGTAAGTAATTTTCACCGTATCGCCAACCTTGTGTTTGTACAATTCAGATTGCAATTCAACACCTGATGACACTTCAGTATCATCGATTTTTGTGATGACATCGTATTTCTTCAAGCCTGCTTGATCTGCTGGTGTAGAAGATTGAACACTTGCGACTACGACACCTTGAGTAACAGAACTTGGTACCTTAACGATCTCGCTTACTTGTTCAGTCGATAGATCAGAAAGGCTGGCCATCGTAATACCTAAAGCCGGACGAATTACTTTACCGTCTTTTTCAAGCTGGTTGATAACATTTACGACATCGTTACTTGGAATAGCAAAACCAATTCCTTCTACGCTGACATTTGATTCTGTTTGAACGATCTTACTAGAGTTAATCCCGATCACTTGACCAGCCATGTTGACTAATGGTCCACCGGAATTACCAGGATTGATAGCCGCATCTGTTTGGATCGCGTTGATGTTGATTGTTTGTCCATCTTCATTTTGATTAACCACTTGGCGGTTCAAGGAAGAGATGATCCCTGAAGTAACTGAGTTCGCATACTGAGAACCTAGCGGAGAGCCTAACGCGATGGCTGGTTCACCAACTTTTAAGCTGCTAGAATCACCAAAGGTAGCTGGTTTGATGTTGGCAACCTTATCTGATTCTACTTTTAAAACAGCTAAGTCAGTGTAAGAATCGGTACCGACCAAGGTTGCTTTAACTTTCGAACCATCTTTCAATAATACTTCAAGGCCATCTTGTTTTTCTACCACGTGGTTATTTGTAACGATGTAGGCTGTTTTGCCCTCAAGTTTGTAGATAACACCAGAGCCTTCAGAGGCTTCCTCCAGCTGACTATCATCGCTTGATTGTGAGTCATTATTGTCATTTCCATTACCGAAAATATCAGAAAAACCGCCTAAACCGCTTTGTGATTGCTGCTTCTGCAGGTTGATAACAGAGACAACTGCATTCTGAACCTTGCTGGCAGCTTCTGTGACATCAGAATTCACATCGACTTTCATGTTGCTGACTTTTGTGTTGCCGGCACTTGGTGAACCGCTGGCAGTTTGATTATTCGGGGATAACAGTGAACCATTTGCCACATAAAAAATCCCGATCGTTAAAACGGCACCAAGCACACCTCCTAATAAACTGATCCCAAATCGTCTAAAGAAACCTGGTGACTTTTTGGGTGTTGATGTAATATCTTTTCTTATCATATTTTCCTCCACCTCTACTATAATTTAAGTTATATTGAGTATAGTATTTTTTTGTAAGTTAAGTCTACTACACCGATTTGACTTTTTTATGAAAAAGAATCGGAGGAAAATGTAGATAAATGATAAAAAAACTTGTTTTCCACAACATTAGTGGAAAACTAAGGAAAAAGTTTGTTAATTCCCTAAAGTAGGTTATCCACATAATTGTGGATAACGGGGATAAGTTGGTGGAAAACATATGTTTGTATAGAAGAATACCTGTAAAAAGGGAATGAATCAGTCGTTTTCTGTGGATAAACCTGTGATTAGTGTGTATAACTTCGTGGAAAAAGGAAGTCTTCCCTGGTTTTTACTGAGATGATCCGTGGAAAAGCTTCATTTGGAGATCAGAATATCGCGTTATAGAAGCAATCTAACGAGTAGAATAATAACTCTTTAAGATGAAAAAGGTGGAAAAACATGAATATCAAAATTATTTCTGTGGGAAAATTAAAAGAGAAATACCTCGTCCAAGGAATCAGTGAGTATACAAAGCGGCTATCAAAGTACTGCAAGATCACATTGATCGAAGTGCCCGACGAAAAAGCACCAGAGAAACTAAGCGATGCTGAAATGATCCAAGTCAAAGAAAAAGAAGGCGAACGCATCCTCGCGAAAATCAAGGAGCAAGAATACGTCTTCGCCCTTGCAATCAATGGCAAGAATCCCAGCAGCGAGGAATTCGCTGCCACGTTAGATAAATTACAAACCAGCGGCAACAGCCAGTTCGTCTTCGTCATCGGCGGCTCACTCGGACTCAGCGAGCAAGTCCTAAAACGCAGCAACGCCCAGATTTCATTCGGTAAGATGACCTATCCACATCAGCTGATGCGGCTGATCTTGGTAGAGCAGATCTATCGGGCGTTTAGGATCAATCAGAATGAGCCGTATCATAAGTGATGATATTATTGGAAATTTAGGTGCTCTATACTAGGCTTTCTAAAAAGAAATTGTACGTAGAATGATACGGGAGTCTAGGTTAATCATAAAAGTAATTGAGAAAAATGAATCGAAATACATCAATTTTCAGATAGAAGAGAAGGAGCCGTGGATAATCCATGGTTTCTTTTTTTAAGCAATTTTTTCTATTGAATAGGATTTCAAAAAATAGTAAAGTTTTCACCGAATAATTTATTTGAGTTAATGCTCACGAGTAAAAAGTAAAATTCTTATATTTATTTGTATTAATAATTTTTATAGAAAATTAATTACGAATAATATTTCTGATACGTGAAAAAAGACGATAAAAATATCTTATATTGATATTTCAATAGAGTTAGTATAAGCTGATAAGTAGAAAATAACTTATATTTCATAGGAGAAAGTATCATATGTCAGGGGTATTTATAAAAATGGCAAGGAGATACGCTCTGGACATAGTTGAAACAGTATAACCAGCTAGAAGGAACTATGAAAGACATTGCAGAACTGTTGAACAAACAAGTGGATGTAGTGACAGAGTATGAGCATACGTTTTTGGCATGGCATCCTTTGAGAAAGACAGCTTTCTGAAAAATGTATCTTGATTACGAGTTGATGCAGATAAAAATAAGAGTTTTACTTATTGTTATTTGGACTAGTCAAACGGAAGAACCTTTGAGGGTCTAAAATCAACCATTTAGGGTATTGAGAGATTCTAATTGTGATTATATGTTTTAATTAGTATTAAAGTAGATTAATTATAGTTAGCGATATAACTATGGCTACTTTCGATTAAATTCAAATGTGTCAAAAACTAACAATTTCTGTATAGATCCAATGCTAGTTGTTTTCAGTGATGAATAGTCATCATTGGAAAAAAGCATTGGATAGTAAAGCAATTGATGAACACTAAACGATTTTAGCAACGTTTGCTTATAGAAAGAGTTGCTATAAACGATAGTGTTAAAATAATTTATTTTCAAGGAGGATTCACTAAATGTCAGGAGCAATTACAGTCACACCCGAGCAGCTGAAATCACAAGCGAAGGTGTATCAACAAGCCTCAGCCCAAATCGAGGATGCGATCCGCAAAGTCAATTCAATGAACCAAACGATCTCGCAACAATGGCAGGGGGAAGCCTTCCGTGCCTATTTGGAACAATACAGCCAGTTGGAAGGCAACGTCAAACAAATGGAAGAGTTGCTTGAAAGTATCCACGGACAATTGAACAAGTACGCGGATACTGTGGCAGAACGCGACCGCCAAGATGCTGGATCATTCGGCTTAAACTAATAGGAAAACAGAGCATCAGTACATTGCGTGCTGGTGCTTTTTTCAAAAAGGAGAAGGTCATATGAGTGAGGCTAATATCAAACAAGCAGAAGCATTAGAAAGTAGAGCGAAACAGAACCAACTTAAATTGAATGAAGTAAATGCAAATAAGAAAATTTTAAATGATCAAATTGAAATATTGGAAAAGGCGAAAAGCGAGTTAACAGCGACCACCACCTCACTGACAAGCTTTAGTACGAGTGTTTCCTCTGAATTGAAATCGATTGATTCAGGTTCTTTCCAAGGAACACGTAGGGATGAGTACAACACAAAAGTCAGTGATGTAGCAACAGAATTAACGAAAATTGCAGACAAACATAAAGAAAATCAAGATGCTTTGGATAAAAAGTTGGCAGAACTGAAAGAAAATTCTCAACGCCTAGGGATGTCAATTGGTACTTTAAGTTCGAATATTGCGAATTTGACAGCGGAAGCCAAAAGATTAAGAGCGCAATAATATAGGAGGAAGATAATGGCAAAAGCAGGAGTAGGTGTAAAGAGCGGTTGGTCAGGGGATGTTTCCAAAGCAGGGAGCTCCGCTGGAAATATTGGAAAAGTAGCTTCTGTCTCTTTTAGACAAACAAACTTATCGCCTTTTACTCAATTTACAGAAATGATCTCAGAGATTAATAGCTCACTCGCTAGTTATAAAGGTATGGCTGAACAAGACGTGGCCAAAATGATCAAGGCTGGAGAGAACAAAGCAAAAGATGACAAAGCTGGGGCATCCAGCATGAAAATTGTTGGGAAGTGATATAAGGATGAATCAGCGAAGAGAATTGTGGCAACAGGTCTGTACCAAAGAAAATCTGGAAATGACGAATCTTGAAGAACTACAAACTATCGGATTATTTTTAGGTGGACAGCCAGTATTGTTTCGAAAAATTAATCTGGCTTTCTTTCAAGAAGAAACCGATTTTGAGTATAAACCAACAATAGGTGCTCGTCTTCAAGTGCATTTTGATCATGAGAAGCAACAAGTAGTGATTCAACGAAATCCTGTTGAGCTTATGCTGACTTTCGATCAATACATAAAATATATGGGACTGATCGATGCTGTTTTTAGTGAGATATTTCCTACAGGTAGCGTAATCGAATTGAATGAAGAGTTACTTTCTGATGAGTTGAAACGAATGTTTAGTGATAGTGAATTAGGTCTCTCTGTAATGATTCACGGACGAAGGCTCCCATATGGAGATTCTATGGCATATATTGATTATGTCGCATCACTCTGGCCGTTTGGCATCATGCCAGAAACCGATCCAATCTATGTGACGAATCTGATGATTAAGCGAGTAATCTCATCGGGATTGACGAATGAGTATGAAGAACAGTTTACTTTTGAAGTGTTGAGAAAACAATGGATCGATGAAGGCAGGCGATCCTATCTATATAAGGTGAGGTGATCCAATTGAAAATAGTGATGTCCGAAGTAACAGCAGCTAAAACAAGTATTGAATCGTCTAAGACTAAACTTCAAGGACAAATCAATAGCGCCAAAAGTTCTTGGAAAGGTGTTGTTAGCAGTAATGGTTTATCTGGTTCAGTCAAACTGGCGATCGATTCGCAGATTAGTAATTATCAAATCCCTCTGCTTACAAATTATTATGATGCGATGCATCAATTGTCTACAGAATTCACGAATGCAATTAGCGATTTCAAGTCAACGGTAAAAGAGACAAGTGGTTCTGCTATTATTGATACAGATGCATTAACAACAGCAGAAAGTAAGTTTTCTGATCAATTGACAAAATTTACCGAGATTGAAAAGAAATTTACTACAATTTATGACTCAGTAACTGGTCTTGTAACTGTTTCCAAAGTATTTGGCTCTGGTTTTACCAAAAAAATGGAGGAAACAAAGAAAGTATTGACTGAAACAAAAAAAGGAATGGATACTTTCAATGGGAAAAAATCTAGTAAAGCCATCAGTAGTATTCTTTCTCAACAAAAAGCACAGATAAAAAGCCTTAAAGGTGTAGCTGGGTTAAGCTACACCGATCCAAAATCGTTGAAGATTTATATGAATAAGGACTTCAAAAATGAAATCAATAAGCAACATAAAGAGGTTCAAAAATTTGAGGAGGAACAAAAAAAAGCTAATCTACAAGCTTTAAGTAATGTTCATCCTTCTATGGCAGCAATGAAGGGAACAATGACAAAAGCAGAGCTGGATCGTATTATCAGACAAATGAATACAGAGTATGGTGAAATAGGAAAAAAACCAAAGAATGAAAAGGTTGATAAATTAAATAATAAATCAGCTGCATTGAGCCACTCAGCGGATTTGACACAACTAGCAGGACAAGGAATGTTAAGTTACAGAGTAGCTTCCTCCGTGCAAGGACCTGCAATGTCAAATGGAAAACCTTCGTTTATTTTAGTTAATCCAAAAGGAAAAGGTCAGGCTTTATCCAAAGCAGGGACTACATTTACAAAATATGGTGGGAAAGCAGGAACTATTTTAACTGTGATAGGATTTGGTACAGGTGTTGCCAATGATATGACTAATCACGGAAAGACCGCCGGGCAAGCAATTACTCATAATGGAGCATCAGTGGGGATTGGAATATTAGCTACTGTAGGAGCGGGATTAGCTTTTACAGGTGTTGGTGCCATTGTAATTGGAATTGGAGCAGCATGGTATGCTTCTACAAAATATGAACAGTTGTATGAAAATAAGCAAGGTAGTGTTAGGAAATCTACTGATAAAGTAGGTGAAATTATCGATAGTGGCTGGAAAAATTACAATGATAGTTATTCTAAACAAATGAAAGCAGGTATGACAAGAGGTGTATAAAAAGAAATACGGTACTTTAGAGGATATAAAAGGGGAATATAGAACCAAATTGTTAACGATGAATGACCATCAATACTATGTTGATCTTGATTGTAATCCGATATTTCCGATATTTCCATTCCTTGTTTTTCTGTTACCAGTTAAAGCGTATAAAATCGAAAATGGTTTTGTGAAAAATACAATTTTACATGAGAGCATTAGTGTTATGGCTGGAACAGGTGTATCTGTCGTAGGTTCGAGACTTCTTTATCGATTGATTGAATATACTAATGTAACTTGGAAATCAAATGTTAAATTAATACTAGCATTGTTAGTAATTCTTTCGATTTTATTTTTTAGAATATATTCTCAAATAATAAAGAAGGAACGAAAATTAGATTTAAGAAAAAATAGAGATATTATTATTAGACCCAAAAGAAAGTCTAGAAGAATTGGTTTGTTTCTTGTTTTTTTAGTTTACTACGGCATGTTACTTACGATATTTATCGATATATTAAAAAATGGAAATCTTATTTATATGGGGTTAGGGATCATCCTGTTTTACATGTCAACAGGACTCCATTTCTGGGTAATGAAGGCCGGGGATTATGAAATTAAGTTTTTGGAAGAGGAATTAAAATAGTAGTTGAATAATTGAAGAAAAAGAATCTTTTAATTCTCTGTACCAAACAAATGAAGGCTGGAATGACAAGAGGTAAATAAAAATGGAAATTGGGAGAATTGAAGAAACAATATATGGAAATAAGTACAAATTATTAACAATTGATGACCATCAATACTATATTAATTTAGATAGTAGTTCAATATTTCTATTGTTTCCATTTTTGGTATTCTTTTTACCAATCAAAACTTACAAGATTGAAAATCCGAATAATATAGCTATAAATAATAGAAAGAATACGAGTTTTCTACTTGCCGGAAGCTTAGGTTTGATAATAACTAGGATTTTAGGAAGGACTCGCCAATACACGTTGCTGAACGTGGAGAAGAATCAAAAGTTCATCTTCATATTTATATTGATAATCTGTTCCTTTCTTATCAGATACTATATTAGAAAAAGAGAAAAGAGAAAAGAACCAATAAATGATTTCAGCATTAGAATCAGACCAGAAAGTACGAGCAAATTAGTAAAAATAGGAATACTCTTTTTACTGATTATTATAATGATGGCAATATGGCTATACGTTCTATTTCTCTATTTTGATATAGTAATACTTTTACTTTGGTTTATTCTTTTCTATCAATTGACCCATTTTAGCTCGTATTTAATTAGACCAGATAACTATAAAATTGAATTTTTAGGAGATGAGTAACATGTTGGCAATAGGTTCTATCGTATATTTAAAAGACGGTGCAAAAAAAATGATGATTTTGAATAGAGCCCCCGTTATTGAAGACAAAGGAAAGGTGGAATATTTTGACTATTCAGCTTGTTTTTATCCTATGGGATTGAACATGGAAGAAATATTCTATTTCAATGAAGAAAATATCGATAAAGTTGTTTTTGATGGTTACTCTGATGATGAAGAGATCCGATTTCAAGAACTTCTAAATGAAGCCTTCTCTAAAAATGACATCTCTAAAGGAAACGTAGATGTAAAAAATTAAGTTATCATGTATAGCTTGAAGCGTGAGACATAGGAGAAATGCTGATACACCTATTGTGAATAGGAGGAGCTCATTATTACCAGTAGTAAAACAGACATGCAAAATTTTGATGACAATTGGAAAGACATTCGTTCCCAAGTAAAAGAGAACATGTTGTCAGAAAATAAAGATAATCAACTTGAAGCAATGCGTGCAATAAAGCAAATGGATGACATTTTTCAGCAAACATCACAGCTAATATCTGGAACGCTTGAGGAAGCGAATTCATTAAAGGAAATGAGTTCATTTGATAAAGTTGCAAAAGAAAGTATCTTATATCAACAAAAGAAAGACATGAAGAAGTTGAGAACCAAAATGGACCAAATTAGATGACAAGCTATTGAAGTTTCAGTAACGATTAAAAAAATACTTATATATTATTATCATGAAGTCCAATCATCTAACTTTGATGATTGGGCTATTTTTGTGTCTAAAAGGAGGGAAATCAATGTTCGATACACAAGAAAATCGCTACGTCACAAGGGGAGTGAACGAACAAGTACCACGGGGAATGCAGCTACTGTGCTTTCAATTGATTGATGAAAAAGCAAAACAAGCAGAGGTTCAGCTGGATTATCTACAAATTTTCGAATTTAATAATGATAACCAACGAAAGACGATCACGATCATTCATCGACAAGAGGAACCGTTTTTCATTGAGTACCATGAATGCCGAATAAACAAAGCCCTATCAAATTTTCGTATAAAGAAACTATGGGTCATCGATGATCAAACCCATCAGACGATGTTGTTGCCGGAAGAGTACTAAAAATTAGCAGGAACAAAGTAGAGAATTTCAAAAACAGATAGAAAGAAGGAAAGAGAAAAATGACCAAATCCCTGAAAGAGCCGAGAAAACGAGTGAACATTGTCAGCCTCCAAATGATCAAAGAAGCCAGTACGATGTATACAGGCAGACGCTGCAATACTCCAGATGCTATGTATCGGTTGTTCGCGCCATTCATTGAGACAAAAGATCGGGAACACCTTGTGATGGCTGGACTCAATCAAAAGCTAGAACCAACTGTTATACAAACAATCCATATTGGTACGATCAACCAATCGTTAGCCTATCCTAGAGATATCTTGAAAGCAGCTTTGTTATCAAATAGTGTCTCCATTTGTATTGGCCATAATCACCCATCTGGAGATGTGACTTCTTCTATTGCGGACATACAATTGACCGCTCGACTAGAAAAAGCTGCCAAGCTACTAGAGATCAAGTTGCAGGATCACATTATCATTGGTTCCGGTGGAAAGTACTTGTCGATGCGATCTGAAGGACATATCAATAATGATGACTAACCCTAATGACTGTTGCTGGTTGTTAGGGTTTTCGATTTGGAGAAGGAAATGAGTGGATATGCTGAAGGATGCCATCGACATACTGAAAGAACAAAAGGGAATTGATACTTATTATGAAGTTATTGATTTTCTTCAGAGAGGTGATCGTAAATATGCTGGTGTATAAAGAACTTTCTAATATCTTTGTTTCAAGGGTATTCTATTCAGAAAAAATTGAAGCAGCAAATGAATAAAACCCAATTCTGGAATTACTAACTCTCTTTCTAAGCTCCATTTCAATTGTTGTTATTTACACAAAAACTCCTTCTATATTTGCCACCTCAACTTTTTAGCGACAAATATAGAAGGAGTATACATTTAAAGCGATTGTTTTTCTGTTCAGCTTTTGCTTTGTCAACAGACTTTCTTTTTTGAACGATTCATTTTTCTTTAAAATTCATAACAATCACTATTTTGTCTAATTAATTATTTTTCGCAATCGTCCTAAATTTTTTTTCATGGATTAAATAAGAAATTAAGATCAAAAATTGACCAAAAATCAAGAAGCCAATTAAGACATACACATTATTTATTAGGTTAGTACTTCCCATGCTAATGATGCTTCTTAAGCCCCTAATGCTATAGGTCATAGGGATACAATTATTAATATGTTGAAACAGTTTTGAGGATAAGACAATAGGATACACACCGGCTGCTGAAGATGTTTGAAGCATAGTCAGCAACAAAACAATTAGACTACCAATACCAGGAATTAACTTATTAAACCCAACGATAATGCTATAAAAAGTGGCAGAAGTTAAAAATAGAAAAGCCATAAGTTTAAAAAGTGAAGTCATTGGTACATGGATGAAAAGGCTATTTCCAATCATCAATAAAAGTACTTGTCCAATTCCAATTATAAATGAGATGAGAAATTGTTTTGTCCAATAAACAGGAAGAGATTCACCTTTCTTTTTTAAATTCCGCATGATGAACTGATTAACAAAAATTGCACCGACAAATAAAGTCAATGAGAAGAGGTAAGGAGCCATGGCTTCACTATTATTTTTTACTGGATAGATATCTTTTGTGTTCAATTGAATAATAGTACTAGCCGATTGGGGAATCCCCATCCCATTCATTTTGCTGATCATCGTGTTTGATAAGTTAGTATTCACTTTTTCAACAAACTGTTTCATCGTACTAGTTATTACTTTTGAAGAAAAGTAGTTGAGTCCTTCAGAAATAGTTAAAGTAATTGAAGCACTTTCCTTTGTTTTTGGATAATTCATTATTCTATTTTGAAAATCATTATCAAAGTTAATTATTGAATAAACATTTCCAGCCTTGAGATCCTCGTGCGCTGAGGCTAAGCTTTTTTCTTTTTTTATATCGAATAGCTTACTTTCAATTAGTTTATCTTTAACAATATTATCTTCACCATCCACAAGTGCGACTGGAAGCTTATTTAAATTACCGTATGGATCCTTAGATGCCCCTAAAAATAAACCTGAATATAGCATTGGAATGATTGATAGTAATGTTAATACAAAAATTAAAGTAATTTTTCTTTTCATTTTTAAACACCTCTTGAATTAGTTATTGTAATATTGAAATAAATAAATCCGCGGATATCTATTAACTACGGATATAATATATCCATGGATTTTATTTGTCAATAGATTTGCTGAGAAAAATTTTTTGGTAAATTAAACGTATCTTGATGCTATAAAAAAGGATTGTCTTCATTCAATTTAGGTGAGTAAATAAAAAGCAGAGTGCTTAGATATAGACCTGAAAAACTGTAAAGGGTTTAACAATGGTAGTAATATTTCGTTGAAAAAAATGACTACTATCAGAGTGCCATAATTGAAAGTCTATGTACTCTGTTCTATAGTTGAGGTGAATCTGTGGATATGAATGGTTTTTAATTTTATTGAAAGTAAAAAAACTCAATGATTGAATAACGTAAAAGAAAGGGTGTATGATTTTGAAACTAAGTAATGCATTTATTCAAGCCATTGCTGTCCTTGTAATGCTGGCCGAATTACCAGACGATTCATATTTAAAAGCTTCAGAAATAAGTCAAAGAATGGGTGTCTCTCATACTTATTTACAGAAAATAGCAAAAAAATTAAATAATGGCGGTATCATTCGATCAGAAGCTTCAAAAAAAGGTGGCTACTCTTTGAATAAAGAAGCCAGAGATATATCATTTTATGATGTGTTTCGGGCAGTTGAAACAAAGAATAGTTTTTTAGAAAATATAAAAACGAATATTTTTCACTCAATGTTTTTATCGAATGAATTGGTTCATCAATATGGAAATTTGACAGTAGATATTTTGTCTGAAGCCGAGGAAAAGTATCTTGATGTTCTAAAAAAACATTCTATTGAGGAGATTGTTCCAAAAGATATGGAAGGAAAATTATTGGAAATTGATTGGCGACAATATTTACAAAATGATGAATAACTTACGGAAGGAGATCATTTTATGGAAATAGGCAATATTGCAGAATGGGTTGCAGGAATTTCCAAAATAATTGCTATTATTGGTGCAATTACTTTCCCAATTGTACGCGAAAGAAAGCGAAGAAGGGCTTCAACCAGTCGTTTAGCTCGCAGAGAATATGCCCTAGTAAGAGATATCGAAAATGAATTTAATAATTCTCAAGAGACTATTCTAGATCTAGAATCATACAAACAATTTGAAAGCTTCAATTCAATGCTGATGATTGTTTGTGATGATGAGGGGTTAATACAGATCTCTGAGGAAATTAATGATCTATTGGTCCAACAGACTAATACAGAGCATTTTAATCAGTCGCTTAGAAAATTGCTTCAAAAATTAGAGTCTGAGTATATTTTTTAGTAAGGAGGAAAGAAATGGAAACAGGTAGTCTTGCTGAGTGGGTGGAAGGAATTGCAGAAACAGTTGCATTAATTGTGGCCCTCTTCTTACCTATTATTACTGAAAGAAATAAAGCTAGAAGGATAAAAAATAAATTACAACGTATTGGATTGAGATTAGCAAAAAAAGCTTTAGAACAAAAAATGGCACAAAATGAAATTGAGATGATACGGTTAAATGAATACAAAGCTTTTAAAAGGTATATAGGGATAGTTTTTACTTTTAATGATAGTCAAGATTTGTTTACTACACTTTGGGAGATTGATTCAGATTTGAAACAGATATCAGCTGAAAAGTCCGAACAGATCAATGAATTAGAGAAGATAAACAAATTATTACAGGTATAGAGATGAAGGCTATCGATTGTGAGTAAATATGTTGTTAGATGAATAGATGTTTTAGTAATATGGAAAACTATATATTATTACCATGAAACCCAATCATCCTAATCGGTGATTGGGTTATTTTTTTACTCAAAGGGCTACTTGTCGCTGAGTCCGAGCTTGATGGAAAGCAACAACGATTAACGAAACTGCTATAAGAACGATAGCGCCGACACATTTAATGAATAAATCGTCGATGAGCGGCAAAGAGCCTTGCAACGCGTTGGTCATGCAGTGGAACAGCACGCAGAGCCAAGTGCTGTTTGTTACGCGGCGAATCGCTGCCATTGCAAATGAGGCGCCGATGGCATATAGAGTGAAAGACAGCAGATTGCTAGAATTCTGCGATGTACCGACGATCAGGAATAGTGGTAAATGCCATGCCACCCAGATCATTGAGGTAATCAGTGTCGCAGGTATGAAAGAAAACTTCTTCTCAAGAGTCGGCTGCAGGTATTTACGCCAGCCAAGTTCTTCTGATCCGCCAACGAAAAAGAAAAGGGGAGAAATCAGCAACGTCATCCAGATCGGGAAACGTTCGGCAGCGGCCGTTCCACCTGAAAACGGACTAACCTCTGATGCAATCCCGCCCATTAAAGCAGGTACCACAAAGAATAGTAGGACAAACAGTGCCAGTAGTCCGTAATAGACAGGCTTTTGTTTGATATCAAAAGACGATTTGACGAATTTTTTCAGTGAATAATTAGGTTGTTCCCGGCGAAGTGCGAAAAATGCAGCGACGGACGGGAAGTTGGCGGCAATAACAACAAGAACCACAGAAAAAGACTCGCCATAATTAAACCAACCAAGCTCCTGAGCCAACAGGATGAATCCCCACAGTAAATATGGAGCCAAGAACACCAATAGTAAATAGGTCTTCAAACCACTTTTATTATTTTTCATTAGATAACCCTCCATTTTTTAGTTTTGTTACATCGCCGCTCAGCAAGAGGACGGTCGCTGTGCATAAAGTTGCTACAAGTTTTTCAGGCTCTAGCTGCATAGCATTTTCGTACGTTTTGCCTATTTTGTAGTGATGTGTCAGGATCAAGTCCCGAATCATCCCATCGAAAGAGGTCCCCAGAAATAGAATCAGATCTTCAATAGTTGTTTTTGGTTGAAAATAGCCTTCTTGAATGTTTGCCGCCAGCCAGCCGAAACATTTTTCTTGAAAAATCACTTCCTGTGCGCCGAGGCGATTTTCAGACTTGAAGTGCTCCAATCGTTCCAAATCATTGGCATACATGTTTGAAATCTCAAAGTAGATTTTTCCTGCGCCTACATAATTTTGCAGCACCTCGTTCCGCCAAAGCTGAAACAGCCGTTCTAATGTTTGTTCAGGGACAAGTTCAAGAGACAAGATTGCATCCACTTCTTGTTCCATGTCACAGGCCGGGCACTCACGGTTGATCAGGGAGATCAAGATATCATCTAATCCCGAATAGTAGCGATAAATCCCGCCTTGGCTTAGTCCGCTTTGCTGGATAATGTCACGTAAAGAGACGGTGTAAATAGGTTTTTCCATCACGACCTTGTAGGCAGCGTCTAGAATTTCATCTCTTTTTTTATTAAAATACTCCTTATTAACTTTTGGCATGTTGCCGTCCTCCTTGTATTCTTAAAATGAAATCAAATTTTTTAGTTTAGATTCAAAAATAAAAATGACATACTGTTCACTTTTATATAATAGCAACCCGGAATTTGTTTGTCAATATAAAAATGACAACGTGTTCATTTTTAAGGCCGTGATTTACCATAAAGAATGTGGGCAGTACTGTACGGAGGAATATCAACTCAAAGTAGTTTGAGTTGATGCTTGAACTTTATGATCTAATCGAACTTTCATTCATGGAGAGGGTATCTAAATTCTATAGTTAACAGGTTCTCTGACGTAAACGACACTAGAAGTTTTTTTGAAAAGGATTTCATTATTTATTGGAGCGGAATCCCTTGAGGCGGTAACGGTTCGCTTCTGAGAATCATTATGGTTTATTTTTTATAAATTTTTTGGTGTGTAATTTGTTTAAAGAAAGGCGTATTTTGATTGTGAAGATATCTCAAACGAAAAAAAATTGGAAAGGAGACAGTGTTTTGGAAGACTACGGTTTAAACATGAAAAAATTGTTTTCGCTTACACGGAAAACGTTAGAACGACGAATCAACAGCTTTTATCATGAAACAAACGATGGAATGGCCACCCTCGAAATGTTGATTACGCTGCAGGTTCGCGAAGAATTGTGTAAAGCGGACTTCTCATATATTTTACGAAGCTTAGTGCAGCGGATCTTTTTACAAACAAGATCAACGAAAGCTATGCGACGCTATTATCTCTATTTTATTGATTATTTTGGAAAGAAAGAGTGGCGATTATTGTCAGTCAAGCTCTTTCCAGCACAAACATTTATCGCAGAAAAGTTGGAACACCTCTATAGCCAAGTCATCAATCCATCATTAGAAGGATTAGCGGAATCATGACGATGAGTGAAGGAAGGAGGCAAAAAAATACGAAAAAAGAAAGGATAAAACCATGATAAGTACAGTTACATTAGATGCAGAGTTTGAAAATAGCAATGGAAAATCACATCATTTTTACTTCAAGAATTTTGATGCAACGAAAACGGGGGAACAAATCCGCTCGGCATTAGAAAAATTAACTAAATTGAGTCTGTTTGAAAAGGACGGCGTGCAATTATTCAAAAAGGTGAAGCACGCGACTATTATCGAAGAAAGAGAAACGGAAGTATTTGATGAGTCCGCGAAATTTGAAAGCCAACCGAAAGTGCCGAAGGATCCGTTGAGCACACTGATGAATAGTGTTGCGGCTGCACCAGTGTCTGCACCAGTTGAACTAGCAACAGAGTCAACACCAATAAAAACGGAGGAGACCTTAGAACACGTCCGCATTCCGGAGGATTTGCGTATAGCTGAAGAACGGCCAGCGCCGGATCGGTTGATTCAAACGATTGAACTGCCGAGAGGGATAGATCCATGGTCATTGAATGAAGAACAGGCGATCGCCGTGATATCGGCCTGTCTGCCTGAGCATGCGACACCGATCAATCTGGATGTCGATGATCAATCCGTACCGGCGAAGCTGCTCGTTACGGCAATAGTAGAGGCAGAGGAGCGGGCGGCCCCTGCTTCAGTCCAAGAGTCGGCTCCAGAAGCAACTAAGTCGCCGCCAGTCCAGCCAAAGAAAAAGCGTAAGCGGTTACTCGATCGAATCCGCAAGCGGGAATAACTGACGAACGTTCCTCATCAAAAATCCAACGTTGGTATGGGGGGAACGTGTCTGTTCGATGACATTCTAAGCAAAATTTTAACCCGCCGATTCAGCGGGTTATTTGGCATGTGGATGCCCTTTTTAGGTGGCTCAATTCAGTTTTTTCAGTAAGATATTTCGAGTTTATCGGACGACTTACATTGTGTTCACTGCTCCGAAAGCTGCTTACTAATAAAAATACTCTGTATAAGAGGAGCGAACAAGTCAGTATCAAACGAAATAGAGTTTGAAGTCGAAAAAAATCCAACGGAAGGAGCAATAGGACTATTTATCACCAGGAATGATATTTTCCTGTTAATTTAACCGCTCCAGCACTTAATATGTTCTTGACAGTCTACGAGTAGGAATGCTAATCTTTTTGTTGTCGAAAACGTTTTATTTTGATTATAAAACGATGATGAAAATAGAAAGAGATGAGGTGAGAAAATGATCTTGAAGGTTGATTTCAATGAAACCATTCGCTATTACTGAACGAGCACTGAAATCTTAGCGTGCTCTAAGTCAGTATGGAATGAAACATTTTCTCATCATATTTTATTAGATAAATAAACCGTATTGTCGGAAATTTCTGTACCCATTTTTTCTAATGTTTTGGATACTGAAGCTTTCCGTGATTTCTGGCTTTTTTTGTGTGCCCGAAAGCTGTCTTTAATGTTTCGGTTGCAAGGCGTTTATTTAGGATATGAGAGAAAGCATGCTGTGGCTCGGTGTGCTTTTTTCGTGCTCTTAATGAATAGGAGTTCAATAAAAAATGGAAAGAGTGGGCTATTTTCGAGTCACCATTTGATGTTTCAGTCAGAGTTGTTTTTTGAAATCACCGTCCTATTTTATACTGCCTGAATAAAATGAATTGAAAATTGGAGGAGTTGTTTGTGTTGAGAAAGTCAGTTTTGAAATATTTAACATTACCATTGTGTTTGCTCTTGTTGTTAGCAGGATGTGGAGGTTCTGGAGGGAAGACGGCGGATAGTGATAAGAAGGCGGCGTCTGAAAAAAAAGACGAGCTTCGCATCGCCATTTCAGCGAATCCCCCTTCTCTAGATGCTCAGATTGCAAACTCTAATATCACAGCACAAGTTGGTTATCATATTTTTGAGCCGCTTTTCGCGATGGATGAGAACTTTGAGCCGCAACCGGTGCTTGCTGATTCTTATGAGGTAAGCGAGGATGGTAAGGAATACACGATCAAATTGTTGAAAGGCGTTAAATTTCATAATGGTGAAGAGATGACCGCTGATGATGTTGTGGCCTCTTTAAATCGTTGGGTGAAAGATTCGCAAAAAGCGAGTACATTGATCGGTGGTTCTAAGTTTGAAAAAGTCGATGACTACACAGTCAAGATGACTGCTAATGAAGCTGCATCAGATATTATCACTGTGTTGGCGAATCCGATTATGTTTGCGGCGATCTACCCTGCGGAAGTCGTAGAGGGAGCCGGAGAAAAAGGAATCAGTGAATACATTGGAACCGGTCCTTATAAATTAACGAAGTGGAAGCAGGATCAATTTATTCAATTGGATAAATTTGATGATTACAAAGTCAGAGAGAATGCGACGACTGGTTTAGCAAGTAAAAAAACAGCGGCTACAAAGACGCTGACGTTTGAAATTGTAACAGATGCGTCAACCCGAATCGCTGGTGCGAAAAATGGACAATATGACATTGTAGAAGAGGTTCCGCAAGATAATTATGAAGAGCTGGAAAAAGCGTCTAATCTAAAACTGGACGTGACTAAAGGCGGAACGCTGAACCTGTTTCTTAATACGACTGTAGGAATAATGGAAAAACAGGAGATGAGACAAGCGGTATTGGCAGCACTTAATATGGATGACATTCTTCTGGCAAGCTATGGAAACAAAAAGCTTTATGAAGTAAATCCAGGCTGGTTCAACCCAGAGGATAAACAATGGGGCAGCGATGCTGGGAAAGAATACTACAATCAAAATGATCCTGAAAAATCAAAAGAATTGTTGAAGAAGGCTGGCTACAATAATGAGAAGCTGGTCCTAGTAACGACTCAGGACTATCCAGAGATGTACAACGCTACATTGGTCGTACAAGAGCAGCTTAAGAAAGTAGGAATAAACGCCGAAGTTGAAAGCTATGACTTCAGTACGTTTATGGAGCGTCGTGCGGATCCAAATCAAAACAGTATGTTCATCACCAGCAATGCCTATAATGTTCTTCCAATCCAATTAACCGTACTTGATAAGACTTGGGCTGGGATGGATAGACCAGAGGTTACGGATGGGATCAAGGCAATGCGTTTTGCGGATTCACAAGAGGACGCGAAAGCAGCCTGGGACGATTTGCAAGGATACATCTATGAATATGGCGGCGCAACAGTCCTTGGTCATTTTACTGGAGTGAATGCGGTCAGCAATGACGTAGACGGCTACGAATATATGAGATTCCCGATTTTCTGGAATGCAACGGTCTCAAAATAAAAGATAGACGCGGTGAGCTGCGACAGCGGCTCGCCGTTTTTTAAACAGAAGTATAGTTAAAAAGGAGTACATTATGTTTTCTTATATAGTAAAACGAATACTATCATTGATTCCAGTCTTGTTTATCGTATCCCTCATCACTTTTCTGATTGTCTATCTAACACCTGGGGGACCAGCTACTGCTATTCTTGGGATGGAAGCGACGCCTGAACAGATCAATCAAATGAACGCGCAGCTTGGGTTTGATCGGCCGTTTCTTGTTCAATATGTTGATTGGTTGGGCGGGATTGTTAGAGGGAATTGGGGCGAATCCTATTTTCTGCGGCAATCAGTGATTTCTGCGATTGGCGAGTATTTTGGACCGACGCTGAGTTTGGCGATTGTGGCTCAAATTTTTGCGGTGATTATTGCGATGCCCCTTGGAATATTAGCTGCTTATAAGCGGGGAACCGTAATCGATGTAGTGGCCGTATCTGTGTCGCTGCTTGGCTCAGCTCTTCCCGGTTTTTTATTGAGTATGTTTTTAATGTTGGCATTTAGCGTCTATAATCAATGGTTTCCCGTAGCGGGTTATGTCGATATTTCTTCAGGTATCGGCGAGTATTTTAAATACCTATTTCTTCCGGCGTTGTCATTAGGCATTGTACAAGCAGCCTACCTCACGCGGATGATAAGGTCCTCCTTATTAGACGTTCTACATAAGAGTTTCATTCAAACCGCTCGCGCTAAAGGATTAAAGGAAAAGAGCGTCATCTTGAGTTATGGGCTGAAGAATGCTGCACCAGTCATTCTAACTGCGATCGGTCAATCTTTCGGCAGTCTGATAACAGGAACAATCGTTACCGAAACACTATTTAACATTCCAGGGCTTGGGATGCTCACGATGTCCGCTATCAATCGGCGGGATGTTTTTGTGATTCAAGGAGTTGTTCTATTTGTGACGTTACTCTATGTTCTGATTAATTTGTTAGTAGACGTGTTGTATGGATTTGTGGACCCAAGGCTTCAGCCGGGGCGTAAGTAGGAGGTGAAAGCATGTATTTAACCAGAAAAAGTATATCTGAAGCGGGCGTGGCAATCGTCAAGGAGCAAAAGCAGCTTCGCAAGGAAAAACTACTGACAAATCCAGCGCTGATCATTGGACTGGTTGGTTTTGCCACAATTTTTGCCGCTGCAATGATTCTTCCGATGTTTAATTCAACAGACCCTAATGCCATGGCCGTTACGGAACGTTTCAACGCACCTAGTAGTCTTCATCGGTTCGGTACGGATGAATTTGGCAGGGACATCTTGATTCGCTTAATGTATGGAGCCAGAGTTTCGCTGTGGGTGGGCGGTTCTGTAGCCGTGTTTTCTTGTGTGATTGGGACGGTTGTTGGGATATATGCCAGCTATTTTAAGCTGCTGGATCATCTACTGATGCGGATTTGTGATGCGCTGATTGCGATTCCCGGAATTTTATTAGCGATCTCTTTCATTACGGCTTTCGGTACCTCTAGCTGGAATGTGGTATGGGCACTCACCATCGTATATACACCAAGTGTCGCCCGGACTGTTCGAGCTAGTGCGATGGTGATTAAGGAGCAGCCGTATATCGAGGCAGCCAAAGTACAAGGCTTCAGTAGTTTCAAAATTTTGCGGAAGCTGATTTTACCTGGGGTTATTTCCCCGCTGACTGTTCAGGCGTCATTCATTTTTGCGCAAGCGATTATTTCTGAGGCATCCTTGAGCTTTTTAGGAGCGGGGATCCCCGCTCCAGCGGCAAGCTGGGGAAATATGCTGCAGGATAGTAAGCTAGTTTTTTCAAAAGCGCCATGGACAATGATCGCACCAGGAGTTGCAGTAGTCGTTTGTGTGCTGAGCTTGAATCTTTTAGGTGATGGGATTAGAGATTACCTTGATCCAAGAGTCAAAGGAGGTAAAAAATAGTGGCTAAACAAGAGGTTGAAGCTAAAGAAATTCTAGAATTCAAACGTCTTAAAGTGAAATTCCCTATTCACAAGCAGTGGCTTCCGGCAGTAGACGAGGTGGATCTAAAGATTCATGCGGGTGAGATCATTGGGATTGTTGGGGAGTCAGGTTCGGGGAAAAGTGTCATGTCGCAATCTATTTTGCGGCTGCGCGATCATGATACAGCCGTAAGATATGAAGGCGAGATTCTCTTTGAAAGCAACGATCTCTTGCAGAGCTCCCCTTCCCAGATCAGAGACATTCGCGGGAATGAAATTTCAATTATCTTTCAAGATCCATTGAACTCGCTAAGTCCTGTGCATACAGTTGAGAAGCAGCTAAGTGAAGTGATTACGCTTCACAAGCAGGTATCAAAGAGCGAAGCAAAAAAACAGAGTATGGAAATGCTGCATTTGACCGGTATTCCTGATCCCGCAGCTTGTCTGAAAAAATATCCTTTTGAGCTGTCAGGCGGAATGCAGCAACGGGTAATGATCGCAATGGCACTGGCCTGCGAACCCAAGCTTTTGATTGCAGATGAACCAACGACCGCATTAGATGTAACGATTCAAGAGCAGATTTTACGTCTTATTAAGAACCTGAACGAAACGTTGGGAATGTCTGTCCTTTTTATTACACACGATATGGGCGCTGTCTCCAAACTCTGTCATCGCATTAAAGTCATGTATTTAGGACAAATCGTCGAAGATGCTGAAACCGAAAAACTATTTGAAACGCCGTTACATCCTTATACCGAAGGGTTGATCGCTTGTATTCCCCATCTAGAAACTGAACGTGGTAATCCTCTCCCTACAATTCCTGGGACGGTTCCGGCGCTTTCTGAGATTCCGAAAGGCTGTCATTTCTGTACTCGCTGCACCTATGCGGAGGAACGTTGTTTCCAAGAACAGCCGCCGATGATCGAAGCCCAGCAGGATCATCTTGTAAAGTGCTGGAGATATGACAAATCCGCGGATATAAAGGAGGATTAGTGATGGAAAATCATTTATTAGAGATTAGAAACCTTCAAAAATCATTTCCTATCCGCAAACAAAAGTTAGGTCTTTTTAGCCAGCGTGAACAAATGCTGGCAGTCGATAACTTGTCATTCACGATAAAAGAAGGCGAAACATATGGACTGGTGGGAGAATCAGGCTGTGGCAAGTCAACGACAGGACGAATGCTCGTTGGGCTGGAGAAACCCAACAGCGGATCTATCATGTATAAGGGAAAAGACTTAGGTATGCTGAATGATAGAGAATTTTTCCCATTGAGAAAAGAGCTGCAGATGGTCTTTCAGAACACTTTGTCTGCACTAAACCCAAGGCAAAGAATTGGCAGTATTCTTGAAGATATTTTAAAAGTACATGGCGTATCTGATGCCCGTGACCGTCGAGATCAAGTGGTTGACGTTTTAGAAAAGGTGGGATTGTCGGAATATCACTATTTCAGATATCCTCATGAGTTGTCAGGCGGGCAAGTCCAAAGGCTGGGGATTGCCAGTGCTTTGGTGATCAAGCCGCGCTTGATTATCTGTGATGAACCAGTATCCGCGCTTGATGTTTCAATTCAGGCACAGATTTTGAATACCTTGATGGCGCTGCAGCAGGATTTACGGCTGAGTTTACTTTTCATCTCGCATGATATCGGAGTGATTCGCTATATTTCTGACCGAATAGGAGTCATGTACCTTGGCACTTTAGTTGAAGAAGCAGAAACCGATGAGCTTTTTAAAAATCCGCTGCATCCATACACAAAAGCGTTGTTTGCTTCTGTACCAGATCCTTATATCCGCAAAGAAGCCGTTCCCGAATTTAATGGAGAGCAGCCGGTCAGAACCGATACGTTTAAAGGCTGTGCCTTTCGTACTAGATGTCCTTATGCGATGAGCAAATGTGCTGAGAAGACACCGGAGTTTCTAGAACGTTCTCCTGGTCATCGAGTGGCTTGCCACCTGTATGATAGCATGGAGTAAATTGATATCTAGTATCCAAAGACCCAATCATCTTCATCGGATGGTTGGGTTATTTTTGTACCAAAAAAGGGGAAGAAGCATTGTCAGTAACCAAGAAAGTCAGGTGAAAACTAAAGGAATAAATATAGAGAAAAAAGTCATTCATGGAAATCAATAGATAACACTATTTCGATCAGCACGTAGAATAGTTTGTTACAATAAACTGACAAGGGATAGGCTTCTCCAGTATCTATCACTAAAAATCAATGCTATGAATTGTGGCAAACCAGCGATGTCACAATTCATAGACACGAATTAATTAGTTTGTACACTATAATCAAGAGAGGTTAGGGAGGATTTTATGGATATTGGTTCAAGATTAAAAGAACATAGAACAGCGAAACATTTCACACAGGAGGAGGTTGCCGCAAAGCTTAACGTTTCTAGAACGACGATCTCCAGCTGGGAAACAGGAAGAACGTTTCCTGACATTGAAAAGCTGGTCTATCTAAGCAATTTATATGATCTCTCCTTAGACCAACTAATTAAAGAGGAGCCGGTGATCATGGAAAACATCGTGACTGAAAGAAAGAGTTTGAAGCGCTACAAGACAATCAAGGTGATAGGGATAATAATTTTGGGCTGCTTTGCCCTTTATAACCTCTATTGGTTTAGTTCTGTTTATACAAAAAACAAGAATTTAGCCGATTGGCAGCACACAGAGGTAAATAATTATCTAAAAAAAGAGGGTTACACGTTTCAAGCACACGATCTCAAGTATCTGGAGCCCTTACACAATGGGAATATACCGGTTCATACGTATCGAGGAAGTTCCTTTGATGTTGGAATTGATGGAGACTATATTTATGTGGGGCTGTATGAACCCGCGGAAAGAACCAAATTAGATATTCCGAAAAATACAGATTTTTCTTTACGCTATAAGAAAAGTGAACAGCAAAATCCAGCTTACGAGAAGCTTGGGGATGGACGCACTTCGATCAAAGAAGCGAAAGCCATTATGAAAAAGTATGATAAGCAGCTCAAGGAAGATATCAAAGCGGTAGTGTCCGTTTGGAAAGAAGTGAACAACAAATAAGCGACTAAAGGGGATTGCGACAGAAAGGTCAGCTTCTTTCCGATGAAGCTACTTCTGGGGCGCCGTTTGTTCGGAAAAAGGAGCTATGACAAGATTTTTGTCATAGCTCCTTTTTTTCAACCGACAATTGCTATTGTTTTGAGTGATCCGCGTTATCCAGCATTTTTGCTAACAAGTCCTTTATTAAGGCATAAACCGAGTCGGCATCCGGCACGGGAGCCTGCTCATTTTGGATAATAAACAAATCACGATAGCTAAAATCGGGATCTAAAGGTTGCCAATTCAGCGAATCGGTCAATGCCAATTTCGAGATGATTGATTTTCCTAGACCGTTTTCTAATAATGCTAGAATGACCTCGCTATTATTGGCTTTAATAATTTGAGGATTTAAATGATTGGTATAGAGATAATTCTCGTTAATATAGTACATTCCCGAATCGTTCTCTCTGAGAATCCAAAAATCTGACTCGATATTTCCTGCAAGTACTAGCTCATCTCGATAAACAAAATCCTTTTTGATCAGGGGTGAGACGATCGCTTTTTCAATAAGACCGATATGTGCTTTATTTTTTTCGACGGCATCAATCACTTCTTGAGAATTCATGATCCTTATTTCAAAAGCAAGAGCAGGAAAGGCTTCGACTAAATCGCTCATGATTTTAGGTAATAGATAGACGGCTGTTGTATTGGAGCAGGCCAACAGACAGTCTGTCTTAAAATTGCTTGAATCTTTGGCTTGAGCGAAGATACCTGAAAGGGAATTTAGCGACTCAACGACCTTCGGATATAAGAACTCAGCTTGTTTAGTCGGCAGAATAAGCTGCTTTCCGTTTCTCTCGAATAATTTGAAGCCTAACTCATTTTCCAGTTTTTTAATTTGGATGGAGATCGTAGGCTGTGTTTTGAACATCTTTTCCGCAGCAAGACTAAAATTTCTAGTTTCATAAACGGCGACGAACGTTTTTAGCAAATCAAACAAATGCTTTGCCTCTCTTTCTATTAAAAATATTTATAGTTGATATGTAATATCTTTATTTTACAAATAGTATATCGTTGTTTATTATATGGGTGTGATAAATAATTATCAAGTGCTTAAGAGCTTTTTTATAGATAGAAAGGATGATTTTATGAATGATAAGATCAAAGGCTTTTTAAAAGCGATCCCTATTCCAATTTGCGGATTGATATTAGGAACCGTCTCACTAGGAAATTTATTGTTTTCAGAAGGATTCAGAGGAATAGGAACTTTATTTTGTTTAATCGGCAGTTTTATTATGCTTCTGTTTGTCATGAAATTGCTCTTCACATTGAAGGAAACATTAGCAGATCTGAGAAATCCGATTATCGCGTCTGTTGCGCCAACCTTTACGATGGCTTGGATGGTCATTTGCGTCTTTCTAAATCGCTTGTTTCCGGGTTCGTTGATTGTCAGTGTGATTTGGATGTTGTCTATTATCGTTCACCTTGGGTTAATGCTTTATTTCATTGCCGCTCACATCTTCCCAGTTAAGGTAACACTTGAGTGTATCTACCCTAGTTGGTTCATTACCTTTGTCGGGATTGGTGTTATTCCTAATACCTCTGAAGTATTTGTCAAAGAATTAGGCGAAGCGGTGATTTGGCTGGCATTAGGAACGTATCTCATTTTATTGCCGATAATCATCAAACGCTTAGCGCATCCAAAAAAAATGGAAGACGCTGCGATTCCTTTAATCACTATTTTGACAGCGCCAGGTTCGCTGTGTTTAGCTGGATACCTTTCCGTTTTTAAAGATGCTTCGTTGCCAGTAGTTCTTAGCTTAATGGTTCTATCCCAGCTTATATATTTTGGGATCGTCATTTATTTGAGAAAGATGCTGAAAGTTGGTTTTTATCCTAGCTATGCGGCATTTACCTTTCCAATGGTGATATCAGCTACGGCGATCTTTAAAGTCTCTAACTTTTTTGCAGGGTCTCCGACATTATCAAGGATTACTGAACTTTTGAGCATTTTTGAAACAGGTGTAGCGATTTTAGTAGTCTGTTATGTATTGGTCACCTATGTTCTTCACTTGCGTAATCAAGCAAAACTGCTACATTTAAAAGGTGAGTATGAATAATAGTAAAAAGGAGCAGAGCTGAATGATCTTAATAACAGGTGGAACGGGTCAATTAGGGACAGAACTTCGCTATTTGTTAGATGAAAAGGGAATCGACTATGTAGCCACGGGTTCTAAGGAACTGGATATTACCAATAAAACAGCGGTTTTTAGCTTTATTAATGAATTAAAGCCGACGGTCATTTATCATTGTGCTGCCTATACCGCAGTTGATCAGGCAGAAACTCGCGGGAAAGCATCCGCTGAAAAAATTAATATTGAAGGGACTCGCAATGTGGCCGAAGCAGCCAAAGCTGTTGGCGCAACTTTGGTCTACATTAGTAGGGATTACGTTTTTGACGGAGAGCAGAAAGATAAGCTGTATCAAGTGGATGATGAAACCAACCCATTAAATGAATATGGTCGAACAAAGCTTGCGGGAGAAAAATTGGTTCAGGAAATCTTGGATGACTATTATATCATTCGAACTTCATGGGTATTTGGTCAGTATGGGAAGAACTTTGTCTCTACTGTTCAAAACTTAGCCGAGACCCAGAAACGGATAACCGTTGTAAATGATCAATTTGGTCGTCCCACATGGACCCGAACGTTAGCGGAATTCATGCTGTTTATTATTGAAAATCAATCGCCCTTTGGTGTCTATCATCTGTCGAATGAGAATAGCTGTTCTTGGTATGAGTTTGCAAAAGAACTGCTGAAGGAAACAGATATAGAGATATTACCGATAGCGTCAAAAGACTATCAGCGGGAAGCGAAATGCCCGCAATACGCGATTATGGACTTAAGTAAAACCAAAGCGCTTGGGTTTGAGTTGCCGACTTGGCAAGAAGCCGTTGAAAGCTTTAAATAAATTCTGCAGCATTCATTGTTTTCTTTTCCAAATTTTCTTATTGGAAGGATTCAAATCAAAAAAATAAGGGGAGTGGATTAGTATGGAAAATACCAGCAGAAAAGTAGCCGTCGTAGGAACAGGATTTGTAGGAACAAGTATTGCTTATTCGATGATCAATCAAGGGATCATCAATGAATTGGTGTTAATAGACGTCAATCAAGAGAAAGCTGAAGGCGAAGCACTAGATCTTTTAGACGGCATGTCTTGGGCACAAGAAAATATCAAGGTTTGGGCTGGTGATTACCAAGATTGTCGAGATGCGGATATCGTCGTTATTACAGCAGGGGTGAATCAAAAACCTGGTCAAACGCGCTTGGAATTGATCGATATCAACGCCGGGATCATTAAAGATGTCGCTGCTAAGATCATGGCATCAGGCTTTGATGGTGTCCTAGTGGTTGCGTCAAATCCAGTGGATGTATTGACTCAGTGTGCGTGGAAAGCATCTGGTCTGCCAAGTAACAGAGTAGTAGGTACGGGAACCACATTAGATACGACAAGATTTCGGAAAGAGATCGCAGCGAAATTGCAAATAGATCCAAGAAGTATTCATGGCTATATTATCGGTGAACATGGAGATTCCGAAGTAGCGGTGTGGTCCCACACAACAGTAGGCGGTAAACCGATACTAGAATTTATGGTCGAAAACAATCGCTTAACCGTCGATGATTTAACTGAAATATCTGATCGTGTAAAAAATACGGCCTATGAGATCATTGATCGAAAGAAAGCGACTTTTTATGGGATCGGTATGAGCGTAGCAAGAATTGTGAAGGCAATCTTGAACAATGAACAGGCTGTGTTGCCTGTGTCTGCCTACTTAGATGGGGAATACGGTGAGAAGAATATTTTCACTGGTGTGCCCTCAGTTGTGGATCAAAATGGTGTTCGAGAAATCATCGAACTGAATATTGATCCGAATGAACGGAAAAAGTTCGCTGTATCTTGCGAGCAGCTGAAAACAGTCCTTAACTCGCTTGAAGATAATAAGGACTAGATGATCCAAGAATACAAAGAAGGACCTGTGACAAAAGTCTTGTCACAGGTCCTTTTTCCGAACAAACAGTGTGTCAGAAGCAGCTTCTTCTTCGCAAGCTACGCATACAGTTATTGTTAAGTCTCACTAAGCAGAGCTAGCATTCGGAAATAAGCCGAAATTTCTTGAAGCTGATCACTTCTGTCACAACCTCTTTTTCATTATTCAGAATAATCGAAGATAATCCTTTCAGCTGTAAGCTAGAAATTTCACTTTAAAAAAATTAAGGAGTATTCTTCAAGTGTAGTTTTTGAACCCTTTATGGAGGTATTGATTATGAAACAATATAAAAACATCATTGTAGGATTTGGTAAAGGCGGGAAAACATTGGCTAAGACCTTAGCCAATCGCGGGGAAACGGTACTAGTTATCGAAAAATCAACCCAAATGTATGGCGGTACCTGTATCAATATTGGCTGTATCCCATCAAAATCCATGATACTTAATGGTGAAAAAGGCACATCCTTTACAGAAGGAGTAACGAAAAAGGATGCGTTGACTGCCAAATTACGCAATAAAAATTATCATATGATCGCTGATGAAGCGACAGGCACAGTCATGGATGGCACGGCTCGGTTTATTTCCAATCATGTTTTAGAAGTTGAAAATGAAGGGCAAACAACACGAGTTGAAGGTGAACGAATTTTTATTAATACTGGAGCGACACCGATTATTTTACCAATCACCGGCTTAAGAGAAAGCAAGTATAGCATCGATTCTACGGAAGCGATGGATTTGGAAAATTTACCGGAAACACTAGTGATTATCGGCGCGGGCTATATTGGGTTGGAATTTGCCTCAATATTTGCGAAATATGGCTCGAAAGTCATCGTCTTAGATGCGAAGGAGAAATTCTTGGCGCGTGAAGATGATGATATTGCCGAACTGATTTACAATGATTTATCAGCTCAGGGAATTGTGTTTCATTTTGGCGTTTCGATAGATGAAGTGAGGGATCAAGCGGAATACGTCGAGATTTCGTATACTCAAGAAGGCCAGTCGTTTGTGATCAAAGCAGATAAATTATTGGCGGCGACAGGTCGCAAACCGAATATAGAAGGATTAGGTTTGGAAAATACAGATGTAAAAGTGACCGATCGTGATGCTATTATTGTAGATGATTGGTTACAGACAGACGCGCCGAATGTTTGGGCGATCGGCGATGTCAAAGGCGGATTGCAGTTTACTTACGTTTCTTTAGACGATTATCGAATTATCCTGGATCAACTAGATGGAAAAGATACCCGTTCGCTGAAGGACCGGACGATTGTTCCATATAGTGTTTTCATTACACCACCCTTATCAAATGTAGGTCTGACTGAAAAAGCCGCGAAGGTAGGCGGAATCAACTACAAATTATTTAAATTCATGACTGCTGGTGTCCCTAAAGCGAATGTTTTGGAAGACCCTAAAGGGATGTTTAAAGTATTAATCGATCCAAAAACGGATCAAATTCTTGGGGCAAGTATCTATGCTGAAGAATCCCATGAAGTGATCAATTTGATCACGTTGGCAATGAAAGGGCATTTGCCGTACACGCTGTTGCGGGATCAGATCTATACACCCCCAACAATGAGCGAGGCATTGAATGATGTGTTGAAATAAGCAAAAAGCGTAACCAAGGCTGGTTACGCTTTTTTTTAAGTGTGCCCTTACAAGAAAAGGTCTTTAGGAGATATCTAAAAGCCATGTAACCCACCGTTCGCTTGCAGACAAAGAACTGGTATAACGAGGATATATGAATATATCCTTGAAATACCAGTTCGTACACTTAAATTATTTAACCGCCGTACACAGGTTTGTATGTCCGGTGGTATGAGAGGGGGCGAACCTACGCGTTCGGACCGCTACTCGATTGTTCAGATTCTGTCCTGAATCAGTACTTGGTATGTGCATTTGCACAATGGATGCTGTTAATCTACCAATTTCATTTGTTTCTCAAAATATTAGAATGGAAACGTAAACAAAAATAAGGGAGATGTTTCACATGACGGGGATTATGATTCCATGGTATGCAGCAATCATTGGTTTAGTTTTTGCTATCTTTTTGATTTTAAAAAAAATGAATCCGGTTTATTCATTATTTTTAGGAGCTATTATCGGTTGCCTAATTGGAGGGGCTTCATTAAATGATACAGTAGATATATTGATCAATGGAACACAAAGTATCATGGGGACAGCCATTCGAGTCTTGGCAGCAGGAATGTTAGCGGGTGTCATGATGGAGTCAGGCGCGGCCGAATCAATCGCACATGCGATTGTAAATAAATTAGGTACAAATAAAGCAATCCTATCTTTGGCACTATCGACAATGATTATTACCGCTGTGGGTGTATTTATCCCTGTAGCTGTTTTGATTGTTGCGCCAATTGCTTTATCTGTTGGTAAACAAACTGGTATCAGTAAATTATCTCTATTAACTGCTTTATCAGGTGGGGGAAAAGCAGGAAATATTATCTCGCCCAACCCTAATACGATTGCGGCAGCGAATGGATTCAAATTAGACTTAAGCAGCGTTATGATCGCTGGGTTTATTCCAGCCGTTTGTGGTTTGATCGCAGCAGTCGTGATTGCTAGTTTGATCAAAAAGAAAGGTGGAATGGTTCAAGCTGGCGATATTGAAGATAAGGGTGAAAAGATCTTGATGCCTTTGAACAAGGCCTTGATTGCTCCTGTTTTATCGATCGTTTTACTGTTGATTAACCCAATAGGTACGATGCTTCATATTCACGTCCTAGCGAATTTAAAAATCGATGCCATGTATATCTTACCTTTTGCTTCGATTGTTGGTACGATTGCTATGGGGCATATGCACCAAATTAGAGAATATTCAAAAGCTGGAATCTATCGTGTGACCGATACGGTTTTGATTCTGATAGGTGCCGGTGCGATTGCAGGATTGATCTCTGTCTCAGATTTATCAAAACAAGTTGTACATTTGATCGCTATTACCGGAATCTCGGGAACGTTTTTAGCGCCGATTTCTGGTATTTTGATGGGCTTAGCAGTCGGTTCTACATCTACTGCAGTTATTTTGGCGACAGGATCGTTTGGACACGCAATTCTAGCTACGGGAACTTCTTCGTTGGCTGCAGCCGTAATGGTACACACAGGTGCGACAGTGATCGATAGCGTACCACAAGGAAATTATTTCCACATTACTGCGAATAGTATGCATATGTCCATTAAAGAACGAATGAAAGTCATTCCTTATGAGCTTTGTGTTGGCGGAGTCATGACGATTGTTGCGACAATTCTATATGGGTTCATTTTGAATTAAGGTTGTTTGTTTTATGTGCAAGGTACAATTGATAAAAATAAGCAGCAATAAGGAGAATGGTGATGAAAAAAACATTTGTGTTAGCGCCGGATTCTTTTAAAGAAAGTATGAGTGCAAAAAAAGCTTGTGAAGCGATGGAACGTGGAATTCGTAAAGTTTTCCCTGTTGCCGAAATCATTCATGTTCCTATGGCAGATGGTGGAGAAGGAACGGTCGATGCGTTGATTGACGGCATCGGAGGAACTAGAGTTGAGGTGGCGGTCTCCGGTCCGATACCGACAGAAAAATTAAGGACATATTATGGCTTGATGGCAGATAAAAAGACCGCTGTAATGGAAATGGCTAAAGCTAATGGTATCGAATTGCTGAATGAGGATAGACGGAATCCGCTTCTTACCTCCACCTATGGGACTGGAGAGATGATAAAAGATGCGCTAGATCACGGGGTTGAAAAAATCATCATCGGTATTGGCGGAAGTGTAACCAACGACGGTGGAACGGGGATGGCTCAAGCTTTGGGAGCCCGCTTGTTAGATAAAGAAAATAAAGAAATACCTGCTGGGGGCGGAGCGATTTCTAAATTAGAGAAAATCGATTTGTCGACTATCGATCCACGCATCAAAAATACTGAAGTCGTTATTGCGAGCGATGTAACCAATCCACTGACTGGTTCTAACGGAGCATCTGTTGTATTTGGGCCGCAAAAGGGCGCGACACCTGATATGGTGAAGGTGTTAGATGAGAATCTCGGTCATTACGCAGAAATTATAAAAAGAGATCTATCCATGGATATTCAAGATATTCCTGGTGCTGGTGCAGCAGGCGGTTTGGGAGCCGGTTTGTTAGTTTTTACTGGAGCAACTATGCAATCGGGTGTGGATTTAGTAATTGAGCTGACAGGTTTAGCTCAAAAAGTTGCTCAAGCGGACTATGTTTTTACTGGCGAAGGCGGAATGGACTTTCAAACGAAATTCGGCAAAGCACCCTATGGAGTTGCGAAAATCGCGAAACAATATGGTATACCTGTTTTTGCTTGTGCTGGTTACATTGGAGAGCAAGTGGAGGTTTTGTACGAGGAAGGCATGACTGCAATTTTTGGCATCTTAGCAAAAGCGGGTTCGTTGCCAGAAGCGTTAAAATTAGGAGAGGCCAATCTAGAAAGAACAGTCGAAAATATTGTTCGTGTACTAGCTGTTTGATTTAAGACTAATTTTTTGTCTTCTATCCAAAGTTCGTTAAACTAAGAAGAAAAAGACAGATTTTAGGACGGAAACTCAATGAGTAATCTATTAACTAAAGATCAAGCCAATCTAATTGTGCAAAAGCTGATGGCGGATATCCCATATAATATCAATATCATGAACGAGCGAGGGTACATTATCGCTAGCGGAAAGAACCACCGAATAGGTCAACGCCATCGCGGCGCTGAACGAGCAATCAAACAAATGCAGATGGTTGAGGTTTTCAAAGACACCTCTTTAGAAAAAAGAGGAACGAACGAACCAATCATTTTAAATGGAGAATTGTTAGGCGTAGTGGGAATATCTGGTGAGCCTGAGGAAGTACGCCCATTTACCAAGTTAGTAAAATCGATCGTTTTACTTCTAGTTGAAGAATTGAACGAGTTTAGCAAGAAAGAAAAGAAAAAACAACTGAAAACAGATTTTTTGAAGGAAGTCTTTCTAGCTGAAGAACGGTTTAGCGAAGAATTAATCCAAAGAGCTCTGGAAAATTATGGAATAAATTTGTTGCGTCCCAACCGCTGTGTATGGGCAATCGAAAAAGAAAATCTGCGAAACTCGTTTCCATTACAAGAGATATTTTCTTGGCACGGAAAATATCTCGTTTTTGTTGATATCGAACACACTATCGCTAAAAGTTCGACGACATTGATTGTTAGCCCTCCACGATTGAATGTAGGCAGGTGTGTAAAAGAGGTAGAGAATACGTTCCTCTATTTATCTTTCTTGCAAGTTCCATTAACCGATACTTTTTTTACTGAAGAGTATTATTTTGCCCAATTGTTTGAATTTCCAGTTGAAATAGATTCATCTTTATTAAAAAGAGTGGAAGTCATTTATGATGAGTATCATGAGACTTTGATTTGTTTTGCTGCTAATAGTACTAATATGAAAGCCGGTGCAGAACAACTCCACATTCATCGCAACACATTGAATTATCGAATCCAGCGTCTTTACGATTTGACGGAAAAAGATCCCAAAAGCTGGTCAGATCTCTGGATGTTGATGTACCATTTTGCATATTACTTTACAAAGAGAAGGAGATAGAGAATAGTATCCGATGGCAAGTAAAAGTTTCTAAAAAAAAGAAGACTGCCCTATCACTCAGTGATAGGGCAGTCTTCTTTTTTTTTAGATAATCAATCTTTTCTGATTTTAGATACATGCTTACTGCGACCGCCAATTTTTGCGGCGAAATGATCGGATTCTTGTTTGCTTTGGAATATCCAAAGCTTTTCAGGGTCTTTTTCACGGGTGCGCCGACCTTCTTTACCAATGTAACCATGGAGGACTTTGACAACATACATAAGATCACCTGCTTTTCAATTTTAATTTTAAGTATACGGTCTAAAAAAATGAAAGCAATTTATCTGCCCAAAAGTTAAGGAAAACTTCAACGAAAGTTTCTTATGACAAAAAATAACGGTTTGCTCTATGGATGACCTAAGTCAGGTGAAGCCAATTTTGGAATGAATTAAGTGCAAGAAAATCTTTTTTAGGATCAGACATAAAACTAAACGAGCACCTTTTTTGAATGAAAAAATTTAATAGCAATCAGTGATGCAAATAAATTGATTTAGATAATCAATTTATTTTTAAAAATCAAGCTCTACATGTAAAAAATCGAGGTTAAACTATAAGGCTTTTCTGTTATTTCTTTTTAATGAACAGAACTTTCCTGACAATCAAAGATTGTTTTTTGTGTCGTTTGTATATAAAAAATCCGCATAATAACAATTACGGATAAAATATAATTGATTATAAAGTTACCTAAAATGATAATTTGACCTTAATTTAACTATATAATATAATTATTTTGTAAAAATATTTTTATTTTTATGATTATTAATCTAATTAACTTTAAGATGCTTATTTTGTCGAATGGTCTTAAAAAACAATCAAAAATATAGCGTAAAGAAAGGAGAAAATGATGCAGCTATTGATTCTAACTAAGGTTCCTCCGTATGAGGAAACCTTCGAAAGCCAGCTGAAGCAACTAGGGAATGAGGTTTATTGTTCAAATAACCTGATTACGATGATGAAAAAAGAAACATTTAACAAACAGTTTTTATCGCAATTTGATGGAATTATTTTTAGTGAATCATTGTATGACAAAGAAGTAGAGGAATTGGTGCACCTACTGCAGAAAGGGCGTTTCAAACTTTTTCGTCGAGTCGTTGAAGTTAACTGTGATGAGATGGCAGAGACCAGTTTCGATGGTTTGATTCCGATAGATTCAAACTTGGAAAGATTGAGGGAAATTTTGCTGATTGCTGAGATATCTCGTTTGGCTTACCAGAAGGAAGATAATGCTCAAAAGCTCAATGTTAAGCAAAAATTAACGGATTTGAATTTGAAATTAAAACAAAAAGAAATTGTTGACTATTTAATCTATTCTGGAAATCGAATCGTATCCAGAGAAGAAATCAGCCGCCAGATTTGGAGAAAAGAAGCAAATAAATCTGTTTTAGCAAGTCTGTCGAAAATTGTCTCTAAAATCAATGAAAAGGTGGAATATGAATGCGGACATTCAGCAATTCAAACAGTATGGGGGCAAGGCTATCGATTGAATAAGGAATTTTTCAACTATTTTGAAGATGATCTTCTTGAGAAAAAATTAACGGTAGTTGAGAAGTAACAGGTGATTTAAAAAAATAGGGAGGTGACGCTTAACGGGGAAGAAAATTATTGAAGAAAAAGGAGAGAAAAAAGAAAGGGAGTGCAGGAGAATGAAGACAAGAATTATAAAAATTATTGGTAAAATGACTCGAATCGCAGCAGTAATATTTATGGTTGTATCGTCATTGGGAGTCAATGGGTTATCTATGATCGTAGAGGCGGGATCTACCGCAGATGAAGGAACTGGCTTTGGTCAGAATGCTTATGGATATATGTATGGAGGAACTAGTCATCCGAATCGTTTTCGGACGGTATCTTATGCGACCGGCGGTTCAGAACCTAATGGATCGAAATTTATGTTTTGTACGGAAAACGGGAAGATGGTTAATAATGTGAGCTTCAGCTCAGCAACCAAACAAACAATTAGTGATCCCATCGGTGCATATTTGATGAATGAGCTAGTCAACAAAGACTATGGAGGTGCAGCTAATCGACATTTAAATCATGCGACAGTCTCATATTATGTTCACCGCTACTTGGAGACTGGGGGCGCTAGTTCGACCACTGCTCAAAAATTTTTAACGAGTGTGAATGCATTTAGAGGAGATGCGCAATTGGAGACTGTGTTAACAAGCTTCAATAAGCATTATGCAGATGCACAAAAGTATGCAGGTCCTTACACTGCAGAAATAAAAATGACGCAAGTCCCAGGTACGAAAACAGCGACAGCGAAATTGGTAATAAAATCAGCTAACGGAACAGATGTAAGCCAATGGTATGGTTCTAATATTCAATTAGCAATGACTGGTGGACAGTTCAAGAGCTGAATTGTAATATTAATCGCAACAAAGAACCCATCAAAAATTTCTAGTAAAATGAGTTTAGGATAACAAACTACTAGGAGTGATTTTGATGGGTTCACACAAAAAGCTTACACGAGATAATCGAAAATGTATAGAGACGATGATTTATGATGCCAAGAGTATTCAAGAAATAGCGGACAGAATTGGTGTTAGCCGAACAACGATTGATCGTGAGTTGAAACGAGTACCCGAAGATTTGATCTATAATGCCGACAATGCGCAATTAGATGCGGAAATGAAGCGCAGTGCCTGTGGTGCGAAGTCCAAATGGACTTCTGAATTCGCTTATCAGATTGAATGTGATCTTGAAGACAGCTGGTCCCCTGAACAAATTGCGAATGATCGTCAAATAGTTTCATTCAAAACCATTTACAATTGGCTCTATGCCGGTATTCTTAATGTGTCTAAACAGTGTCTGAGACATAAAGGCAGAAGACAAGAAAAACAAGAAGAGGCACGAGGCAAAATGACTGTAGGGCATACCATTGATGAACGCCCAGCTTCTGTGTCAACTCGAGAAGAATTTGGACATTGGGAGTTGGACACAGTTGTTTCTAGCAGAGGGGAAAGCAAAGCCTGCGAAGCAACGTTTATTGAACGGAAAACACGCTTTTATTGGGCGATCTCAATGAGGGATCGTACCGCGAAGTCAATGGCACAAGCGATTAAAGCTTTTGTGCAAGACCTAGGGAGTCACAAGGCATTTTTAAGCTTTACGGTCGACCGTGGGAAAGAGTTTTCTTGCTGGAAAGAAATTGAGAAAGATTTAGACGTACCTATGTATTTTTGTGATCCATACTCCCCATGGCAACGCGGATCTAACGAAAATGGGAATGGTTTATTTAGAGAATTCTTCCCTAAGGGAACTGATTTTTCAAAGGTACCCCCTACGGAGAAACAGGAAGCATTACGCAAGATAAATATGCGTCCTAAAAAAACATTGAACTGGAAAAATTGTTGGGAAGTCTTTCAAGAAGAAATGTTGCAATTAATTTGACAATTCAGCAAGAAAAATGGTGAAACTACATCAGTTGGAAATATCACGATTAATAAAGCCGCAGATTTAGATAACTATACCTTAGTACAAGGTCCTGCTGGTAATCCACTTTCTGTGACTGCAACGATCAACAATCTGCCAGGAACACAATTAATTCGTTATAACTGGTCTGATAGTCAAAATATGGTTGGTGCGTATGTTCCATTACAGGCTGCCTTAAAAGTAAGCGATGATCTACCAATCAAAGAAGAAAAATTCTCGATCAATGGTTCAACGAAAACTCCGACTGAGCTTGAAGTTGGTGATCGTTTGACGGATGAGTTAACGATTTCACTGAAAGATGGTGAATGGGCAGTTGACTCAACTACTGGTCAGAAAGTTCCTGTGAATTTAGAAGTAGATTGGTATTACTCAACACAAGATTTTGGAAATACAAAATATGATGTGGGTAATTTGCCAGCAGGAGTTACAAAAGTCACTACTGATACTATGACGATCACTGCACCTGGAACATATCAATTGAATTCAAAGAATCTAGTTGATAAACAGGGCTACTATTATCCAGTGTTGAAAATGGATTTGAATAAACAAGGAGCCAGCAAAGAATTTCTCAAAGAAGGCTTCCAAGCACCATTTAATGATGAGAATGAAAAAATCAAAGTTGTTGAAAAATTTTCGTTAACGGGAACAACAAAAGCCAAAAGTCGTGTGAAAGTCGGCGATACATTAGTAGATACGTTAAATATTCAATTGACTGATCCAGATATGAAATGGCCGAATATTCTTGGAACAAACAACAAAGTCCCAGTTAAATTGGTTGTTGATTGGTATTATTCCGAGACAGATTATGGAACTACTCAAATGGATGTCGGCAGTTTACCAGCTGATGTCAGCTATTTAGGAAAAGATGAACTTACAATTACGAATACTGGTGAGCATGTTGTCAATTCACATTTGAACTCGACTAAAGCAGGTTTTTATTATCCAGTATTAAAGTTGGATATGAACGACCAGGCAAATAAAGAACATTTTTACAATGGTTTTCAATGCAAGTTCAATGAGCAAGATGAGCAAACGATTACTAAATGGAAACCAGAAGTTAAAACTGAAACAACAGTAGCACAGTTAAATCCAGAGGGCGGAAAAGTTGCTGATAAATTGACTGTCACTGGCAATAAAGGTGGTCATGAACTTACTATTACTAGTAAATTATTAGGACCATTTTTAACGAAACCGGATTTTATCAAAAATGGCAACAATCATGAAGGCGGAAGCCCGCAAATTCCTTCTAATGCCAAAGTTGCCGGACAGGTTCAAACAACAATTCAAGGAAATGGAACGTTTACAACACCAGAAATTGAAGTGACGGAAAAAGGCTGGTATGTTTGGGTCGAAGAAATCGCTGAAACTAACTATACCGAACCTTGGTATTCGGATTTTGGAAGTGCCGATGAGTATGTGGTCGTTCCATGGATACCAAATATTGAGACAACTGTTTCTGAATCTACCTCTGAAATTGAGTCACAAGTATATGATTCAATCACTGTTTTGGATCTTCCTGGTTTATGGGGATTATCAACAGATGGAAAAGGCGATACAGATAAATGGGGAGTCAAGAATCCTGAATTAGTCGGTAAGGATCGTGATCCAGATAAAAATGGGGACTACAATTTACCTGACGGATTTGGAAAAGGTGAAGATAAAGCTCTTGAAGCTACCTTAACTATGTATTACAGCCCAACAAAACCTCTTCGCGGCAGTGTACCAGCGAACGCAGAAGTGTTTGATACTGTAAAAGCACCATTATTACAGGGAACATTGAGAACTACTGAGTTTAAACCATTTGATAAAGCGGGGTGGTACACGATCGTAGTATCCGGCGGATCGGATGACGGTCGATTAGCTAAATTCGAAACCGAATATGGTGTACCATCAGAAACGGTTCACGTTCCTCAAGGTCAAGAGGAAGAATATTACACTCAAGTAAATGAAGAGCATACATTCATTGGAAAACCGATCCATGATACGCTGCATGTCAATAAGTCATTGAAGAGCGATGATGCTGAAGTAATCTTTATTTTGTATAAATATAGCGATAAAATAAATGATTTTGATTATTCGAATCCTAAAGAAATTGCGAAAACTTCTAAAGGTATGCCAATTAAGAAATATGGCGAATACAAATCAAATGCTAAAGATTACGGATTAGAAGACCTGCGTATTTCAGATTCAGGAACCTATGGTTGGGTCGCGAAGGTTACAGACACCAAGACAGGTAAGGTGCTCTATGAAGGAAAACATGGTGATGTTGGCGAAGTGCTGAATGTGGAGAAATTAAATATTCATACAAAAGCTTCCAGCAATGACATTTATTTAGGTGAACCAATCTACGATACGATTATCCTAGAAAACACAGTGCCAGATGGTTATTACGTTATCGTTGATCTGTATAAATTCTCTGATAAAGTAAATGATTTCGTTAATGCAGAAGATGCGACAGATAAAGATATTGTCTGGACTTCAGATAAGATAAAAGTCAGTACTTCTGGAGAATATAAATCTGGATCATTTAAACCGAAAGAAGTTGGTTCTTACGGCTATGTCGAAAAACTCTACGACGAAAAAGGCAACTTGGTTCACACGGGTAAAAAAGGTGAAGAGACTGAAAATGTAGTTGTCAGACCTAAAATAGAAATTGGAACAAGTGCTAAAGACAAAGAATCAGGAATCAATGAAGGAAATTCGGTAGATGAAAATAGTCAGCCGAAAGAAGAAGTAACAATTGTTGATACTGTTTCCTATAAAAATTTAGTGGTCGGACGCGAATATACGGTCAAAGGTGTCTTGATGGACAAGTCGACAGGACAAGCATTTGTGGATTCAGAAGGCAAGAAAGTAACCGCTGAGAAAACATTTAATGCTGATAAAGAAAACGGTACGATCGATTTAGAATTTATTGTGAAGAAGACGGATATGCGTGGTAAAACTGTAGTAGTTTTCGAAAAACTATTTGAAGGAGAAAAAGAAGTAGCTGTCCATGAAGAAATAGATGACGACGATCAAACAGTTAACTATCCTGAATTGGAAACCAACGCTAAAGATGGTGAAACAGGTACAAATGAAGGAAATGCGAAAGAAGAAGTAACAATTGTTGATAAAGTGACATACAAGAATTTGATTGTAGGACGTGAATACACAGTTAAGGGAACCTTGATGGATAAAGAAACAGGGAAACCTTTCTTAACCAAAGATGGTGATGAAGTTCATGCGGAGAAAAAATTTACTGCAGAAAAAGCTAATGGCAGTGTTGAACTAACGTTTACGATTACTAAAGGCGATCTTGCTGGAAAAACGATTGTTGTGTTTGAGAAACTTTATAACAAAGACAAAGAAGTAGGCTCTCATACTGACATAGAAGACGATGATCAAACCGTTTACTATCCTAATGTCGGTACGAAAGCCGCTGAGTCAAGTATACACGGAGATACAGTTGTTATCGAGGACATTGTTTCATATGACAATTTAGTTCCTGGTAAACAATACAAAGTCGAAGGTATCTTGATGGATAAAGAAACCGGTAAAGCTTTCTTAGTTGATAAGAAAGAAGTTATTGGGACCACGACATTTAACGCTTCTGATACAGGCAGCGGCACGGTCAAAGTGAAATTTACATTTGATCGAAAAGCATTAAAAGATAATAAGGAACTAGTTGTTTTTGAGCGTGTATATGGTTCAACCGGTAAGCTGGTTGGTACACATGAAGACATCGATGACGAAGACCAGACGATTGAAATTAAACCAGATGTAGAAATCGGGACTTCTGCAAAAGATGAAGAAACTGAGATGAACGAAGGCTTGGCGAAAGAAGAAGTGAAGATCATCGATATCGTTTCTTACAAGAATTTAAATATTGGGCAAGAATATTCAGTCAAGGGAGTCTTAATGGATAAGGCTACAGGCAAACCATTCCTGACCAAAGATGGAAAAGAAGTTCATGCTAATCACGATTTTGTTGCAGAAACTCAAAATGGTACCCTTGAATTAGAGTTTATTGTGACCAAAGGCGATTTAGCTGGTAAGACTGTTGTTGTCTTTGAAACGCTTTACGTTGAAGGCAAAGAAGTAGGTTCGCATACGGATATTAATGATAAGGAACAATCAGTGAACTATCCGGAAGTGGGAACAAAAGCTTCTGAAACCAGTATCCATGGTGATAACGTTATTCTAAAAGACATCGTATCTTATGAAAACTTAGTTCCTGGTAAAGAATACAAAGTAACAGGTGTCTTAATGGATAAAGCTACTGGCGAAGTCTTTAAAGTTGAAGACAAAGAAGTAACTGGCGAAGCAACCTTTACTGCTAACAAAAAAGGTTCTGGCACGGTTGAAGTTGCATTTACATTTGATAGAAAAGCGCTAGAAGATCCTAAAAATCTAGTTGTCTTTGAAAAACTTTACAATGTTGAAGGCAAATTGGTTGGACTCCACGAAGATCTCGAAGATAAAGACCAAACAGTTGAAGTCAAACCAGAGATCGAAGTGAAGACAGATGCTATTGATAAAGATACCGAAATGAGTGAAGGATTAGCAAACGAACGAGTAACGATCGTAGATAGAGTGTCTTATAAACATTTGATCGTTGGCAAGAACTACACTGTCAAAGGTACGTTGATGGATAAAGCAACAGGTAAGCCTTTCTTGACGCGTGACGGTGATGAAGTTCATGCAGAGAAAACATTCAAAGCGGAAAAATCCGATGGCACAATCAATTTGGAATTCTTTATTAAACGTGGCGATCTAGCTGGCAAAACAGTGGTTGTTTTCGAAACACTTTATCACGATGAAAAAGAGGTAGCCGCCCACACAGACATTGAAGATGAAGCGCAAACAGTGTCTTATCCAAAAGTCGGCACAAAAGCGTCTGAAACAACTGGATCAATGGATAAAGAAGTAATCATTAAAGATATTGTATCTTATGAAAACTTAATTTCTGGCAAAGAATATACGATCACTGGTACGTTAATGGATAAAGCAACAGGTAAAGCCTTCAAAGTTGGTGACAAAGAAGTAGTAAGCAAGGCCACCTTTATTGCTTCAGAATCCGGCAGCGGAACCGTAGAAGTAGCCTTCCAATTTGACCGCAGTCATTTAACGGAAGATACTGTATTGGTCGTTTTTGAGAAGTTGTTTAATACTGAAGGGAAACTAGTCGGTTTACATGAGGATATTGAAGATGAAGATCAGACCGTCCGTCAACCACAAGTTTCAACGAAAGCTAAAGATAAAGAAACAGGAACAAATGAAGGTTTTGCTGATGACGAAGTTACGGTAGTGGATGAAGTCAGTTACAAGAACTTAGAAATCGGGAAAAAATACACGGTCAAAGGTACCTTGATGGATAAAGCTACTAACAAACCGTTCTTGACTCGTGATGGCAAAGAAATTCACGCGGAGAAAACTTTTACTGCGACAAAACGTGATGGTGTTATCGAACTAGAATTCAAAATTACGAAAGGCGATTTAGCTGGTAAAACGGTTGTTGTCTTCGAGACATTGTATCAAGAGGATAAAGAAGTAGCCGCTCATACTGAGATTGAGGATAAGGATCAATCAGTCAACTATCCCAAAGTAGGTACCCAAGCTGCTGAGGTCAGTAAAGAAAGCGACGAAGATGTCGTTATCAAAGATATCGTATTTTATGAAAATCTGGTTCCGGGTGAAAGCTATACAGTTCGCGGAAAATTAATGATGAAAAACTCAGTTGAACCATTTACGGTAATGGGACGTGAAGTTGAAAGTCAAGCAACTTTTGTAGCTAGTGATACGGGTAGTGGGACAGTTGAAATGAGCTTTACTTTCCGTCGTAGTGTACTGTCAGATGATTTAACACTTGTTGCTTTTGAAAAATTATTTGATGCGAAAGGGAATCTAATTGGTTCTCACGAAGATATCAATGATGAAGCGCAAACAGTAACAGTGAAGAAAACGAATCCTGAACTTCCTAAGACTAAGGGAGGGACCTTTAATACTGACGGCAACCTCGATGTGTCTTATAGTGGAGGCAGCGATTCATACAGCAGTGGAGGAAGTTTACCTCAAACTGGAGAACAAGTATTTAGAGCTCTACCTTATATTGGATTAGTAATAGTGCTTCTAGCTAGTGCTTTATATGTTTATCGAAAAAGAAAAGTATAATTTATCAATGAAAAACTCGTGAGTTATTCCCAAAAAAGTGCCTCTCGAAATTTTCGAGAGGCACTTTTTTAATATCCTAGTGTGTGGGCAATTTAGAAACTATGAAATAGATCTTACACAAATTCCTGGTCGCTCCACTCGACTTCCGATGTTCAGTTTCTTTGATTAAATAAAAGTCTCGTTCATGGGAGTGCTTAAAAATTCGAGATAGACCTCACTCGTTTTGCAATATAAGAAAAATAAATGATTATTTGCCTTTTATCATTGGCCTTATTTTCTTTTTTGGGGTTACTCTGACAAGAATACGATTGACACGAAAGAGCGGCAACTCACTAAAAGCGGCAGCAAAATAGCACTGGATTAAAGGGCTAGTGCTTTTAATTCAATAAATTTATAAATAATATTGAAATGTATTTGTAACATTCCTTTTATCTGCGTGATATATCACTGTGGTAGAATTACTTCTGACGTTATGCGATCTATCATCTAAATCAACATAATAGCCGGAGGAATAATTAGTGAAAAAGAGTATATTATCAGCATTGTTGGTGTGTACAATTGCTGTATCAGCAGTACCAAGTATTGCACTAGCAGATAATTATGATCAACAAATTCAAGAAAAAGACCAAAAGATCAGTGATTTACAAGGTAAACAATCCGATGTTCAAACACAAATCGATGGATTAACAAGTGAAATCGCAACAGTTAGCGGAAAAGTGAAAGACTTAGAAGCAAAACAAGATCAATTAAATAAAGATACAATGAAATTACAAGAAAAAATCGCTACTTTGAAAGTACGTATTGCTAAACGTAACGAAGTAATCAAAAGCCAAGCACGTGATACACAGGTGCAAGGTCAAGCGACTAACTATGTTTCAGCTGTTTTAGAAGCAGATTCATTATCTGATGTAATCGGACGTGTTCAAGCGATGTCAACAATGGTTAAAGCAAACCAATCTTTGATGGAAGAACAAAAAGCCGATGAAAAAGCGGTAGAAGAAAAAGTCAAAGATAATGAAACTAAAGTTGCTGAAATTCAAACAAATCAAAAAGAATTAGAAACACAAAAAAATGAGATTGCTAACAAACAAGCTGATTTGAACGTTGTGAAAGCAAACTATGCTGCAGAACAAGCAACAGCAGAACAAGACAAGTCTAAATTGAAAAAAGACCAAGAAGAAGCTAAAGCAGAACAAGCACGTGTCTTGAAAGAACAGCAAGAAGCTGCAAAAGCACAAAAAGCAGAACAAGAGCGTCAAGCGAAAGAAGCTGCGAAAGCGCAAAAAGCCTTCGAAGATTCTCAAGCAAAAGCTGCGAAAGAACAAGCTGAACAAGCAAAAGAAACGGCTGAAAGTTCAACTTCATCTTCTACTGCATCATCAAGTGCAAGCGAAGAAAGTTCAACTTCATCCTCTTCAACATCAGCAGCGTCAACTGAAACAACTACAAGTACTACTGAAAATACAGGTTCATCAACGCCTGCACCAGCACCAAGTACAGGTGGAAACAAAGTAGACCATACTAGTTCAGGTAATGCCTACGCAGTCGGTCAATGTACTTGGTATGTTAAAAATGTTGCACCTTGGGCTGGTACTTATTGGGGGAACGGATGCCAATGGGGCGCGTCAGCAGCAGCTGATGGTTACCAAGTAGACGGTTCACCTGCGGCGGGGTCAATCGTAGTCTTTGCACAAGGCCAATCAGTTGGAACTTGGAATGCAGATTCTTCATACGGACATGTAGCCTATGTTCAGTCATACAATGCATCTGATAATACAATCACGATTACTCAAGGCGGTATGGGATTCCCATCACCAACTGGACCGAACACTGCGACATTGAGCGCAGCCGGCTTACAATATATTCACCCATAAGAAATAGCAAAAGAGTTTCCGAAAAATCGGAAACTCTTTTTTGTGCTTTATAAGTAGGGCAGTAAGCTTTGAAAAAGCAGAGCGCTGGATGCTGCACCAGGATCGATATGACCAATCGAACGTTCTCCTAAATAAGAAGCACGTCCTTTTTTTGCTTGCAGCTCTTTTGTATTTTCTTTAGCCGTTTCGATACTGTTTTTTGTTAAATTCGCATTCTTCAATTCTTGAACAACGGAATACCAAACATCCACCATCGTTTTGTCACCGGGAGTTGCTTTTCCACGAGCTTGAATGCCTGCTAATCCATTTTCGAACAACTCACCCAATTGCTTTTCACTGGTAATTTCTGTAATATCCTTTGTTGATTTCGTTAAGTTCATAAAGGCTGAGCCGTATAATGGACCAGAGGCACCGCCAACTTTTGAAATTAGCGCCATGGAAAGAACTTTAAAGGTGTCGCTAATTGTCGTCGGTTGTTTTGCTTCGAAGGCGGTCTTGTATTCACTCATTCCTCGATTCATATTATTTCCATGGTCACCATCACCAATAGGGGTATCTAGATCACTTAGGTAGTCTTTGTTTTTTTCGATGACTTCGGCAAAATCGGATAGCCAAGCCTGAATTTCTTTTACTGTTACATTCATTTTTTCTTACTCCCTTCATTCAAACTCTTTTTTACCAAGAGATTGTTGAAACCTCTGCTGACAGTGCTTTTTGCCAAGCCGAATCTGTCAAATCAATGAATGTCAATGAGAGACCCTGCATATCAATCGAGGTCATATAATTACCGACTTTATGGAAAGAAACGTGAATATTTTCTTCCAGCAGTAAATTCAAAACATCGTTAATAAAGACAAATTGTTCCATCAAGGGAGTACCGCCCATCCCGTTGACTAAGACACCGATTTCTTTTGGTTTTTGATCGTAAGCAGCAGTCAGTTTACTGACCATCTCTTTAGCCAGTTCTTTGGAAGGCTGCAATTTTTCTCGACGATAACCGGGTTCACCGTGGATGCCGACACCGAATTCGATTTCATCTTCGGCTAGTGAAAAACCAGGTTTGCCAACTTCAGGAACAGTAGCAGCTTTTAGAGCAACGCCGATAGTTTTTGTTGCGGCAACGATCCGATCGCCTAATTCTTTTAACTCACTCAAACTTGAACCGTTTCTTGCAGCATCCCCAAGTATTTTATGAACAAGCACAGTTCCGGCAACGCCGCGTTTTCCTGCTGTGTAGGTACTATCTTCTACGGCAATATCATCGTCAACGACCACAATCTCGACAGGAATATCATTCATATCGGCTAAATCCTTCGCCATCTCGAAATTCAAAATGTCGCCAGTATAGTTTTTAACGATCAACAAAACGCCTTGACCTTGGTTGGCATGATTAATCGCGATTTCGATTTGATCAGGAGTAGGTGAGGTAAAGACGTCGCCTAAGACCGCGGCGCTCAACATACCATTACCAACAAAACCCGCATGAGCTGGTTCGTGACCGCTTCCGCCGCCAGAGATGAGGCCAACTTGTTTCGCGCCGCTATTCTTGGCAATAACGCGAGAATCAGCGATGCGGTGTACAAGATCTGGATAACTTTTGACGATACCCGTCACCATTTCTTCAATAATATCTTGTGGTTCGTTGATGATTTTTTTCATTCTATTCCCACCCCTTCTTAGGAGCATTTTTTGCTTCTGCTAAAATATGCTCAAAGTCATCGGAGACACTTGCAGTGATTCCAGCAGCGAACGCTCCTTCCACCAATGGTGCATCTACTAATATATATTTTGCTTGTTGATCTTCCTCTAACATATCGAAAGCCAACTCGGCACTTAAAACCGCACTGCCAAGATCAGCGAAGACGAAGAATTTATCAACAGATTTCGCTTCAGCAACGGCATCAACGATTTTAGTCGGATCACTTCCTAGTTCATCGTCGGAAGTACCGCCCAAAGAAAAAATTTGCAGAGATTCATTTTGGGCCATTTGTTCGATCATTTCTTTGATCCCATCTGTGATTTTCTTACTGTGCGAAATTAATAGAATCGCTTTGTTCATCAAATTGCCTCTTCTTCCTATAAATGTATTTATTTTCAAGTTGGATACCCTTCTGCTAGGCCATTTAGTTTGCCATCCGGCTCCTCACCTAATGCAGAACGGGTATCCTTTTAATTAACTAACAAAAGATTGCAGGAAAAATTTTTCGTTAGTTATGAGAATCTTTGTATGCTTGACCGATCCGATCCGCGACAATAATTGCGTTGGCGACTTCTTCTTCGACGATTGGGAAGGGCATAGAGTGAATCGATTCTTCTGGGATTGAAGCAATTTTTGCGACTTCCAAAGCTTCCTCAAAAGTTATTGATTCAACACCAAGATCGGCTAAAGTTAGTGGTAGACCGATAGCGGCCATAAAATCCATCACGGCATTGACTTCAGCTGTTTCAGCATCTTCTAAAACTAATTGAGCTAATGTAGCGAAAGCAACTTTTTCACCATGAAGATAATGATGGGTCCCAGCAAGAACAGTCATACCGTTGTGAATGGCATGAGCAGCCGCTAATCCGCCGCTTTCAAAACCTAAGCCAGAAAGCAAAATATTGGTTTCAACAATTTTATTAAGTGCTTCTGTTGCTAAATTTGCATCACAAGCGATTTTGGCATTTAAGCCATCTTCTTGTAAGTGGTCCCAACAAAGTTTTGCCATAGCCAGAGCAGCGTAGGTGCCGCTGGCTGGAGGAGTCAGTCCTTCACGAGAACCCATCGGTAAGCTGGCGTTAACACGTGAATAAGAATTGTGTGTAGCGCGTGCTTCAAAATAGGTTGATAAGGCATCTCCCATACCGGCTACAAGGAAACGTGTTGGCGCTTTTGCAATCACTTTGGTATCGACTAGGACAACACTTGGACTTTGTTTGAAATACGCGTAGTCATCAAAAGAACCATCTGCGTGATAAAGTACAGCAGAATGTGAAGTTGGGGCATCTTGGGCAGCAATCGTCGGTACGATAATTAAACGTTCGCCTTCAGCTACGACTTTTGAAGCGTCAATAGCTTTTCCGCCGCCTAGACCGATGATACAATCTGTTTGTTTCTCTTTTGCAATTTTTTGCAGACGTTTCGTTTCTTCTCGAGTTACTTCACCGTTGAATCCGCCTTCAATAAAGGAAATACCAAATTTTTCTGCTGTAGCATCGAGTTCTGGCCGAATCCGTTTAACATCGTCAGGATTTGCAATTAATAGTGCAGACTTGCCAAAGGTTGTCACAAAATAACCTAAGTTTAATAATTCGTCTTCTCCTTGAACATACTTTGTTGGTAAAATCAGTGCTTTTCTCATGGGTGGAACCTCCTTGGTTTTATTTACAGGATAAGCATAAAGCGTTATCATAAAAAAAACATTGAACTGTGTTACCGCTTTCTTGGATAAAACAATTGAACTATTTTGTGAAATGGTACTATTTTGTAATTTACGAAGAAAGTTCTATAATGCAAGAAGAGGTGATCGTGTGAATAACGCACAATTTGATATTGAACAAGTTTTAGACTTGCCAAAATGGGAAGCTGTTCAAGAAAGTGTCGCATTAGCTACTCATTTAGCGATTATTTTAGTGGATTATCGAGGAAAGCCGATTACAAAGCACAGCCAAGTGAAGCCTTTTTGTCAGTTAGTTCGGAATCATCCAGAACTCTCTGTTTATTGTGAAAAATGTGATTCCAGAGGTGGACTTGAAGCTGTTCGAACAGGACAGCCGTTCATTTATCGCTGCCATTTCGATATTGTTGATATGGCGATTCCAATCATGATCGATAACCGTTATGTAGGGGCTATTATGGCAGGAGAGATTCTATTAGAGGAAGCGCAGGAAGAATTGGAGCAAGTCCTGCAATTAGACGATCGAATCTTTTTGCAAACGTTTAAAGAAACTCATCAGACTTTGATTGATCAATACCCGCGATTTAGCAAAGCGGATTTGAAAAAATCTGCAGAGATGTTGGAAAAGATCAGTGAATACATTATTAGCGAAGCGATCAAAAAAGACTATTTGATCAAAGCCTATAAACAAACGCTGCGAATTTCAAAACGAGAGGAATCGAGGAGCGATGATCCTCTTAATTTGGAATTCGTGCAAAAAGATATTCAACATTCAAAATTGGAAAATCGATTACAAGAGTCTAATGGGGTGTACTTAGCCAAAAATCAGCTGCTTCAGCCGGCAATTGATCTAGTATTTGAGAATAAGGAGAGTCATATTGATTTAGTAACTCTAGCTGCGGCAGCGAATGTGTCACCCAGTTACCTAAGTCGTTTGCTAAAGGAAGAATTTGGCGAGCCTTTTAGTAAAATCTATGGGAAATTAAAGGTTTATTGGGCAGAACAGCTGTTGGAAACGACAGATTGGGCAATTGCCGAAGTCAGTGATGCGCTTGGATATGTTGAACCCAGCTATTTTGTGCGCAGCTTCAAAAAAATAACTGGAGTGACACCATTGAATTATCGAAAGGAACACCTGAGAAACAATCGTTAGTAAAGAATAAATCTGCTGGGGCCTTTTAGATTGGCAACTTAAAGGCGCTTTAGAAAGTCAACTCTTGTGAAACTTATTTTAGAAGGCATGAATCTTACTTTAGGAACTTAGTAAACGAAAACAACGAGTCCCTCATATCCTATGAGCAGGCTCGTTTTTCTATTAATTACTATCAAAAATGAATGATTCCGTTATAATGAGTAAGTATGACTTTTTACATAGAAATAGAAAGGAACCATTTATTCATGCTTACTAAGCTTTCCAATTATATAAATTCAGATTTAATCGAGACGGATCCAGAGAAAATGGAAGATCGAGAGACTTTGCAGCAGTTGATTGCTAAAAATGGCGGAAATCCGTTTAGTGAGGAACAGCTAGCCGCGATTCGTTTTCCGATGCACACACATCTGCGGATCATCGCTGGAGCAGGAAGCGGAAAGACGCAGACGATTTGTGCAAAAGCGGCTTATCTGGTCTTAGAAAAATCGATTGATCCTAAAACGATTTTGATGTGTACCTTTTCCCGCAAAGCCAAATTGGAAATGGAGGCTCGCGTCAACCAATACTTGGGCGGCTATGCTCGGATTAACGTTCAAACGTTTCATGGGTGGTTCAATGGGGAGTATAACGAACTAATTCGACAAATGCCGGAACTGGAACGATGGGGAATCGCAGGGACGATTAATGAAGAACTATATGCCCAAACGATCAATCAATTGATCAAAAAATATCGTCTATACAATTTTGATAAATACGAGGATCGCAGCATTTTGACGCGTATCAGCTACTGGCGAAACTTAGGATATTCTGATCAGGAAATGGTTCGTTTTATCGCGAAGCATTTTGATGCTAAAGAATTGCTGCCTAATCAAAAATTGAGTGTTGTCTTCAAGCAATTTTTAGAAGAGTTATCGGTAAATAAAAAGGAACAGCACTTTATCAATTTTGATGATATGCTATTTAATCTAAAATTGATCTTGGAAAATGCTCCTCAAGCGCAACAAAAACTGCAACAAAAATACCGATATATCTTTATTGATGAGTTCCAAGATATCAATCCGCTGCAAAAGCAGATCGTTGCCCTTATTTGTCCGCCTGATAAAGAAGCGAAACAAAAAACAGCGGGCAAATTGATCATCGTAGGGGATGATGATCAGAGCATTTATTACTTCCGAGGAGCAGAACCTAAATTCATTAAGGAATTTGATCAGGAATACCAGCAAACGTCATTAACACTCATGACTAATTATCGTTCTGAAGCACCGATCGTAGCGGTCGGCAATCAATTGATCCAAGGAAATGCTCATGATCGATTGGAAAAAACGATGACCGCCTATAAAACAGCGGAGGATCACGAATGTTATAGTATTGGCTTTCCAGATGATGAAGAAGAAGCTGCCTGGATCGGCAGAAAAATCCAAGAACTGGCATCGAAAACTCCCAGGGCTGACGGGCAGCCGAATTATACCGATACCTTGATTTTATATCCGACGCGGGTTCAGTTGCGCTCATTGTTGAAACAATTAGTGAAAGAAAAAGTACCCTTCGTGACGCAATCCAATGATGATTTGCTGGGAATATTTGGGATTCCGTTATTCAAAAATCTTTTTGAACAATTAAAACTTCTTGATGCGGCAATGAATGCAGAACAAAAGAATAATGCCTTAAAAAGCATCATTCAACAATATGCTTTTTATCACTACATTAAATTTGGAACGAGCGAAAAATTTACAGCTGAATTATTTACTAAAAATAAATTTAAAATCAACGATCTGATTGATTTTTTAGTTGTTGAGAAGAACTTGAATCCGACTGCGCAAAAGTTGACTAAGGAGTTTTTTAAGCAAATTTATTTGTTTTATCAGCAAAAGCAATTAAATCTTGTTGCTTTAGCGGAAGCTCTTTTAGCAACGCCAAAATTCAAAAAGGATCTGAGTGAAGAAGAAGCGGATTGGTTGAATAAGGAACTATCCGCGGCAGCTGATTGGCACGGTTTATTGGCGAATTTTGAACAGGCCAGCAAACAAAATCAAGGGATGAAACAGCGATTAAGCGATTACGACCAACAAAAATTGAACGCGGTCTATCTTTTATCGATTCATGCCAGCAAAGGATTAGGTAAAAAGAACATTTTCATTAAAGGGGTGTACAATGATGCACTGCCTAACCATCATACGGTAAAAAAAGCCGATTGTGATCTGCAGACAGCGATAGAAAAAGCCGATCCGCCAACAACGATGGAGGAACAGCGTCGCTTGATGTATGTTGCGATCACCCGTGCAAAGGAAAATCTATACATGACGTTTCCAAAAGCTGTCAATAATAAAACGACAGAGCCATCACTGTTTTTAAAAGAAGCTGGTTTGCCTATAAAGGATTATAAAAAGTCGAAATAGGTTGTGGTACTGTAAAGCATAGTCTATGAATCGAAACGAAACAGGAGGACGTATGAAGGACTTTAGATTGGAAGTAAGTAATGCTGTTCATATGCGTGCAGCTAGCAGTTATATTCGAATGAAGGTTTTTGTCTTGGAAAAAGCATTGGCTTTGGCCGCTGAGTTTGATCAAAATGATACTTCCGAAACGGTTTACAGTGTTCTTTTCGATGGAAACCTGCCGGTCGCGACGGCTCGTCTGTTAAATGAGACCGACGATGTTGCTCGGATCGGACGTGTGGCGACATTAAAGGAATATCGCGGAAACCATTTAGGAAGTCAAGTAGTTAAGGCGTTAGAAGATTTGGCAAGGGAGCGGGAGGTTAAACAGCTCGTTATCCATGCAGAACTAACGGCGGCAGAATTTTATGAATATTTGGGTTATCGAAGAGTTGGAAAACCCTATGATGAAGATGGCGTACCTTGTATTACATTAGATAAACAACTGCAGAGGTGAAAGGATGGCGAGACATGGAGCATCAGGAGCTGGCAATGGTGTATTTTCAAACTGGTCGAAACTGTTGTCAGGCAATTACCTGCGCCTATTGTAATGAGATGGGGATATCCGAGAGCGAAGCAAATGACCTTGCTGAAAATTATGGTGGCGGGAACTATCAAGGATTGTGCGGTGCATTGGTAGGAAATTATCTGGTCGCTAATGCCTTAAAGGGAACACTGGAAATTGCTGATCCGGCGAAGTATAGAGAGGCTGATACTGGAAAACTGCACGCGGCAATGACGCAAGAGTTTGAGCAGACCTGCGGCTCATTGTACTGTAAAGAGCTCTTTGGCAAACGTCCGTGCTCGGATTATGTTCGTGCGGCTTTGGAAATTCTTGAAGAGAATCTAGTCGACTAATAGGATAAAAAATAAATCATTAGAAAAAAATAAATCTTCATATTGTTCACAATTTACAATAAAAGGGGCAAAAAAGAGTTTGTAAAGCCCTAAACGCTATGTTACGATTTTCACTATTAAGATGTGAAAAATAAACAGAAGCATCTGCAAAGTTAGGGGTTATTACATAAGATGGGTACAGAAATCATTAAAATGATCATAGAAAATCTTGTGAGCTGCTTATTTCGATGGAAAAAACAACTTATCAGTGTTCTGATAATTCTCGGTATATTTTTGTTGTTGGTCATTATCAATAAGCTGACCCCAAATAACTCAGCTTGGCTGCAGGGAAACTGGACGAATCAGTCGAGCAACTATTCCTTTAAGGCTAAGAATGATCATTTCAATAATTGGACGATTAGATGCAAGGGTGCTATTGTATTGAAACAAGCCAAAGTAGCCGTAAACTCGAACAAAAAAAGACTCGTTATGACAGATGATGGAAACAAAGTCGAATATCGTGCCATCCGAACGGGGCGGCAGCAGTTAAAATTAGAAATAGTTAAAAATGGCAAATCAGAGGGAACGCTAGAATTGAAGAAAATAAAGTAAAGAGCAATCATTTATTGAAGATGATTGCTCTTTTTTTGTTTACCTAAAATCATGGAGAACAATTCTTTGCTGGTATTTTGAAAAAAAGGTACTATCAAAAAAGGATGCCCCTGTTTGAAGCTAAATGGGCTATAAACATTTAGTTTACCCATGCGTTAAAAAAGTGAGGACCGCAAATCAGTAGGCTGGTTTGCCCAGCGAAGATCAAACTCAGAAATGAATACGTTAAGTAAAACTAGCTCCAAGTTAAAAAGCACAGAGGCTAGTGGAAGGATAGACGGGTTGAAATGGATTTAATATTTATGAAGAGAGGATATCATTTATGAAAATTGTAGTTATTGGCGGAGTAGCAGGAGGACCTTCATTTGCGACACGCTTGCGTCGTTTGAATGAAGAACATGAGATCGCGATTTATGAGCGAGGGGAAAATATCTCTTACGCTAGCTGTGCCTTGCCTTATTATTTAGGCGGTGTGATCGAGGAGCTGGATTCATTGATTGAACGAACACCGGAAATTTTGAAGGTGAAAAATAATATCGATGTTTTTACGACACATGAAGTACAAGTGATCGATCCAGATAAGAAGCAGCTAGTTGTTACGGATTTAAAAACGGGTGAGGAAACGACCACTGACTATGACAAATTGGTTATTTCTGCAGGTGCACGGCCAACTTTACCACCTATTAAAGGGGCAGAAGAAGCCGAAAATGGATTTGTTTTACGAAGTGTAACGGACGCGGCGGCTATTAAAACCTTTATCGATAAACATGAGCCTAAAAATGTTTTAGTTTTAGGCGCGGGGGTAATGGGATTGGAATTAGCTGAAAATTTCAAGCATCTGGGTTTAGATGTGACACTCGTTGATCAATTGCCGCAAGTTGCTTTTCCATATGATGAAGAAATTGCGGATTTAATTTATGATAAGCTGATCGAAAATGGGCTGCATGTTCATTTGAGTACACATGTAGAAGAAATCCGAGAAATAGGTAAAGAAGTAGTTTTATCGGATGGCGTGACGCTTGAGCCGGACATGATTATTTTTGCGACAGGTGTTGCACCAAATAATGAAGTAGCAAAAACAGCGGGAGTTGAACTGTCTGATGATGGTCAGATCATCGTCAACGATCAATTGGAAACGAATGTGCCGGATGTTTATGCGATCGGCGATATTATCAAAACAACCAGTGTAGTAACGGGACTGGCAACATCCAGTATGTTGTCCAGTGCTGCCAATCGGCAAGGGCACATGCTGGCGGATATGCTCAACGGAACACCTATGCGTTACCGCGGTTATATTGGTGCCGGTGTAGCGAAAATTTTTGATTATACTGCAAGCTACGCCGGCATGACTGAACATGCGTTGAAGGCGGCGGGAATCACCAATTACAAAACGATCTTTGTCACACCATTCGATCACGCGTATTTCTATCCAGGTGCGACACGTTTAAATTTGAAAATTATTTTTGATGCGACAAGCGGGAAAATTTTGGGTGGACAAGCTGTTGGAGAAAAAGGTGTTGATAAGCGCATGGGGGAATTATCTGTTGCTATTACTGGAAACCTGACAGTTTTCGATTTGCCTGATTTAGAATTGCCTTATTCGCCGCCTTATTCAACAACAAGGGATCCGTTGAATATCGCCGGCTATGTGGCGATCAATCAAATGACCAATATTGTAAAAACAATCAAAGCAGCTGATATTTCAGAAGAAGACTTAGCAAGCGCATTTTTCTTGGATATTCGTGAAGCGAATAAAGCAAAATCTGGCAGTATTGAAGCAACTAAAAATATTCCAATGAATGAGCTGCGTGATCGGATCGATGAGATCCCGAGAGATCGAAAAGTTTATATCACCTTCAGAAAAGGCCTGAACACCTATACTTCAGTGCGTATTTTAGCTGGTTTTGGAATTCCTGCGATTTTGATCGAGGAGTAGCACGATGAATGAATTTAAACAAGTCTTCAATCAAACGCAACAGTTTTTAATTTTACAAGCCTATATTGATTCACAACTTTCGACAGAAGAGTTGATGAATTTTACATTGCTAGAAACGAGTGACGAAATTCCAGCTGTTTTCTATTCTGCAGGAATTTTATTGATTCATCCAAGAGTGGATTTGGACCAATTTACCCATGAGTTTTTTTTAAGGGATCAGGCGGAAATTCGTCGCAAAGAAAATGAGTTGATCATCACTTTGCCAAAACAAAAATTACATTTTCATTTTGATCAGATAAATGAAGCAGAACAAATTGCGAATGACCTCATTTATTTATACTCAGACATCGAATAGTTGCTCTTAGAAAATCACCGTAGTAAAGTGAGAGAAGAGAGTACAAGGAGGGTTTCACAAAATGAAGAATACGCAATTTGCAATGGAAATGTTGGATCGTGCGCAAGAACGTTTTGAGGATACACTGGATCAGATGACGACAGAAGAAGCGAATCAAATGCCAGCGCCTTTGATCAAATCGGTAATTTGGCTGATGTGGCACACTGCGCGAGAGTTAGACATGCAGCTATCTGATTTGAATGGTACAGAATTCTTGTGGACAAGCGATGGATGGTCAGAAAAATTTGCTTTGGATCTACCAGATGATACTGAAGATTATCGACACACACCAGAAGAAGCAGCGAAGGTTGTTGTTGCAGATCGCCAATTAGTTTTGGATTATTTAGCGGCCAGCATTGAATTTACGAAGAATTATTTAGAAAGCTTAGATGAAAGCAATCTAGCGGATGTGATCGATACTAGTTGGAATCCGCCGGTTACTCGCCAAGTTCGTATTGTTTCAGCAATTGATGATGCCTTGATGCATTCAGGACAGGCCGTGTACACTAGGCGATTAGTTATTGGAAAATAGTTTTAGGAAAGAGGTTGTGACAGAAGTGGTCAGCTTCAAGAAATAAGAAGGAATTTCCGAAAATTGCTTCTTAAATTTTTGTGAAATTTCGGCTTATTTCCGAATGCTAGCTTTGCTTAGTGAAACTTAGCAGTAACTGTATGCGTAGTTTGCGAAGAAGAAGCTACTTCTGACACACCGTTTGTTCGGAAAAAGGACCTGTGACAAGATTTTTGTCACAGGTCCTTTTTTGACAATTCCCAAAAGACGTTCTGATTGTCAAAAGAAAATGAGAGTGGTATTCTTTTTTGTGTAAGAGGGATGGTGCACCCCTCCTAACCGCTGAATCATTCAGCTGATGGCGCCTGTTGTAAGTTAAATACTTTTAACCTTTACTTAAAGTGTGTTTAAAAGTACTTAACTTGTAACAGGCTTTTTTGCGTATTCAATTTTTGATAGCTAGCTCAGACAGTTTAGTTGATGCGCGATGTAAATGAAATCATTTTTTGAGGAGGAAAAAGAGATGTCAGTAGTAATTGAAGCAGTAAAAGCAAGAGAGATTTTTGATTCACGGGGGAACCCTACGGTTGAGGCCGACGTGGTTTTATCGGATGGGACAATGGGGCGTGCCGAAGTTCCAAGTGGTGCTTCGACTGGTGACCGTGAGGCAGTCGAGTTGCGAGATGGCGGTGATTATTTGATGGGAAAAGGTGTCTTGAAGGCGGTAAGAAACGTCAATACTGAAATCAACGATGAGTTGAAAGGTCGCTCACCATTCGATCAAGCAGAAATTGATAAAGCCATGATCGATTTAGACGGTACGCCGAATAAGGGGCGTCTTGGGGCAAATGCGATCCTTGGAGTTTCTATGGCTGTCGCGCGTGCAGCGGCTCAAAGTCAAAAGATCCCATTGTATCGTTATCTAGGCGGAGTCGATCTTGAATTACCTCAGCCGTTCTTCAATGTAATCAACGGAGGTGTTCACGCAGACTCAGGAATCGATGTTCAAGAATTCTTAATCACACCGGTAAAACGTAAGAGTTTTCGTGATGGTGTAGAAAAAGTTGCGAACACTTACCACACATTGAAGCGTGTACTTGGCAAAGAAGGATATGAAACAGCTGTTGGCGATGAAGGAGGTTTTGCGCCAAAATTAGGTAGTACCGAAGCAGCAATCGAAATGTTATATTGGGCTATTAAGGAAGCTGGTTATCTACCAGGTGAAGAAATCGCCATTGCACTGGACCCAGCATCAAGTGAATTTTACAACGATGATACGAAGAAATACAACTTTGAAGGGAAAGAAATGACTTCAGATGAAATGTTGACTTACTATCAAGATTTAGTTAATAAATATCCGGCAATCATCTCAATTGAAGATGGTTTTTCAGAACATGATTGGGATGGGTTCAAGAAAATGACTGAAACAATGAGCAATCAAATTCAACTTGTTGGTGACGATATTTTTGTAACTAATCCAACGATCTTTGCTGAAGGAATCGATAAAAAGGTCGCTAATTCGATTTTGATCAAATTGAATCAAATCGGAACTGTTTCAGAATCCATCGAAACCATCAAAATGGCGCGTGCAAATGGTTATACAACTATGATATCTCACCGTTCTGGTGAAACTGGCGATACCTTCATTGCAGATTTTGCGGTAGCCATGAACGCTGGGCAAATCAAAACAGGCTCCATGGCTCGCAGTGAACGGGTCGAAAAATATAATCAGTTCCTGCGTATTGAAGAAGAATTAGGAGGTTATGGAAGGTTAGCTCGTTTTCATAAAGCGTAAAAGGAGATACATCTGAGAATCCCGATCGTCACTATTGACGGTAGGGATTCTTACGTTTAGACTTCACTTTCCAAAAAAAGGTACATGAAATTCTAAAACATTGCACAAAATGAGAGCATTCTTTTAGTTTTATGGTTGGCAGTATTAGTTGATATATTAAATTTATCATTTTTATTGTGATAGTAAAGGGTGGCTGATACAATTCTTAAAGCACATACATCATTGTAGGTTTGGTTGTTTCTTATTTGAGTTTTTAAACGGACACGTTTTGCACAACTCAATGGAAAAAGTTCAACTTTTCTAATTGAAAGGGGTTTCTTATACTGAACGTGTAAATGATTACGCTTGCAAAAAAAGGAGAGGTGAGGATGAGAGAGGTACAAATATTGAAGGCCTTAAGAGAAAATGACTATTTAAAAATCGATCAATTGGCCCAAAAGATTGGTGTTTCATCTAGAACAATCCGTAACGATCTGCAAGGTTTATCAGACTTACAACAGGGGTTTACGATAGAAAAATCTGCTAAGTTAGGCTGTCGATTGATCATTTTAGATGAAGAAAAACTTTCAGCTTTTCTGGCGGGATTCTCTGAGGCGACGATTGAGATGCAAAAGGATCGGCTGGAGTCGTTATTGAGCCTTCTTTTAATCAATGAAGACTATCAGACCGTTAGGCAGCTAAGCGATGAATTGCTCGTTAGTGGAAGCCAAATTAAAAAGGATCTTTCAAAACTTGAATTGTATCTTAAAGGCAGTTCCTTGATCTTGGAGCGGAAAGCTCATTATGGAATTCGAATCATCAGCGAGTTGAAAAATCGGCTTTTATTGCTGCTGGATTGTTATCAGAGAGGCAATGTTAAATTACTGGAAAAATTAGGGAGGGCGTTCGATCTCGAAAAACAAAAAGATTTGAAGGATAGTCTCTATCATTTGATTAGTCATCATCAATGGGAGATCGATTATGTTGAGTTTCGACGATTAGAGGAAGAACTGTTTCTACTGCTGTTAATCAAAGAGAAGGACAAGCAAACGGAATCCCCAAACTCTTTTTTAACAGACGTATTAAAGACTATAAACTTTCCTGTACCTGTTAAAAAGGAGACTCATGATTACTTTGAAGCCAGCCTATTAGCCAAAACAAAGAAACTTGAAATATTAAGCAATAAACAATTACTAAAGGAAGAGATCGTCCATTTTTTTCAGCAGATGGATCACCAGCAGAAGACACATTTTTCGAATGATCAGGAATTTATTGATCTTGTTTATCTGCATGTGGCGGCGTTGATTGAACGGTCACGCAAAGAAGTGAATTTCAGCAATCCCTACTTGAAAGACATCAGTAAAGATTATCCAGTGATCTTTAATTTCGCGGTCATGTTTTCCAAGTGGCTGGAGGAAAAATTCGAATTAAAAATCGCATCTGATGAAATTGGCTACTTAGCGACTCATATGACAGTTCCCTATCATAAGTGGCAGCAAAAGTTGATCGAAAATATCTATCGAATCGCCGTAGTCTGTTCATCTGGCGGGGGGATGGCATATCTGGTGGAAATGAAATTGAAGCGGATTTTTCCACGTGCGAAGATCCAGACTTTTTCAATGTTTGAAATCGAAAAAATTCAAGATTATTATCCTGATTTAATCTTTTCGATCATTGAATTAACGATCGAAATTGAATGTCCAGTTATTTTGATGAGTGAGATTCAAAGTGAGCTTGATTATTTAGAAGTAAGTGAAAATCTCAGCCTATTAAAAAGTGACGAAAACTTTTCAATTGAACGCGCCTTTTTTGACTTGTTTTCAGAATCATTGTTTCGAATTGAAACGGATCGCGCCTATTCCGATATTTTGGAGGACCTGGCGGAAGAAGTAGAAGAGCAGGTCGGTTTCGCAGGGTATAAGGAATCCCTGATGGAACGCGAGAATTATTTATCAACGATCTATCAAAATGGGATCGCGATTCCCCATCCGCTAGTCATGTCAGGCAAGGAAAATCGAGTGGCGGTTTGTTTATTACCTGAAGGGATGAGGAAGACAGAGCGGACAGCAAAAATAATTTTTATGGTCTCATTAAAGGCGGAGCAATTGGACATTCATCAGATCATCTCAAAAGAGTTGAGCAAATTGATGAATCATCCAGCGGCAATTAACACGTTAGTTGAAAGTAAGGATTACCACGAATTTTACTATACATTAAAACGAGTTTTAGGAAGAAGGAATCAGAGTGAACATTGAGTTTTTGAAAAATCTTTCCAATGCTGATGGGATAGCTAGTAATGAAAAAGAGGTTCGGCAGACGATTTTATCTGAGCTGGGTGAATTGCCTTATGAGAAACAGACGGATGGACTTGGCAGCTTGATTTTTACAAAAAAAGGCAAAAGTACAAAGAGTATCATGATCTGTGGACACATGGATGAAGTGGGATTTATGGTACGAAGCATTAGTAAATTCGGACTGATTCATTTAATGGTCGTAGGCGGAGTGAAGCCGCTTGCCCAGCATTTGCAAAAAATTCGGATCACAACCTTTGATGGGAGAAAAATTAGCGGAGTCATCAATGGCGAGTATCGTGATGGCAAAACAGAAAATCTCTACTGTGATATCGGAGCAACCACTGCGGAAGAAGTTGAGGAATTAGGAATAGAAGTAGGCAATAGGGGGTGTTACGCGACCGAATTTGAAGACTTCGCAGTAGAAGATATTTATGCGGGAAAAGCCTTCGATGATCGTCTGGCCTGTTTCGTAATGGGCGAACTGATGAAGACGTTAGCTACTGAAGAATTACCGCTGACTGTGCATTTTGCCAATACAAGCAGCGAAGAAGTTGGGATTCGCGGGGCAAAGACAGCCGTACAAGCAATTAATCCGGATATTGTCTTTGTTATTGATGTGGCGACGTTCAGTACTGAATTTGTACGTGATCATACCAATCAGCGGCAAATTGGCAAAGGGCCGATTTTAACACATTTTGATCGTACCTTGGCTCCAAATCTAGAAATGATTCATTATGTTAAAGAAATAGCGAAAAAGCAAGCGATTCCGTTACAGTTGGATATGTTCAATTCTGGTGGTACTGATGGTGGTGAAGCTCACAAAGTGAATGAGGGAAAACCGACTGTTGTGACGATTTTACCTGTCCGTTATGGACATTGTGCTTATTCGATCGTAAATAAACGAGATGTCCAACAAATGATCAATCTATATGAAGGGTTAATCAAAAATTTTACAGAAGAAACGTATCACCGCATGGCGGATTTCATTTAAAGGGGCTGTCACAACATGACAAAAGAAGAACAAGAAATCGTACAATTGATCTCGATTGCTGGAGAAAGCAAAGCGAAAGCTTTCGAAGCATTAAAATGTGTAAAAACTAAGGAGTTTGATCGAGCGAAAGAGCTGATAGCAGAGTCGCGCAACTTAGATCTGGAAGCTCATAATATTCAAACTGATTTAATCAGCCGTGAATTAAATGACGAGGTGGAATCATCAAATGTTGGGCTGCTGATGGTTCACGCGCAGGACCACTATATGACGAGTCAATTAGCTAGAGATTTAATCGAAACACTGATTTCAGTGTTGCACTAAAAAAATAAACGATAAAGGGGAAAAGGATTATGAAAATTTTACTATGCTGTGCTGGAGGATTCTCTACGAATATGTTGATGCAAAATATGCGCAAGGTCGTTCAACAAAGTGCGAAATTGAATGATGCGGATTTTGATTTTACTGCGATTCCCGCAGATTCGATTGAAAGCCAAATCGATGGCTGGGATATCGTTTTAGTTGGACCTCAAATCACTCACAAAATCGATTTTATTCAGTCAATTTTGGAACCGCGAGATATTCCTTATGCAGTGATTGATAAGGATGTCTATGGACAAATGGATGGCGCGACAGTTATGAAGCTTGCGCTGGTTACCCATAAAAAACATCAACTAGCTAAACAATCTGTTTAAACATTAGTGAAAGCAGAAGGATAGACGTAGTGAAAAATAGAGTGATAACTATGAACTAGGAGGAGCATTATGTTCGCAAAATTTGAGGCTTTTATGAACCGTTTCTTCGTCCCGCTAGCTCACAAAGTCGATAACCAACGACACTTGAGTGCCATCAAAGCTGGGATGGTTGCTATGACACCATTTACCATTTTAGGAAGTTTCTTTGCTATCTTACCGGCATTGCCAAACATGTTGGGGGAATCCAATACATTTAGTCAGTTTATTCTTAATAATGCGGAATTATTTAATCTTCCAGTAACACTTTCAACGGGGCTGATTGGTCTTTACGCTTGTGCCGCGATTTCGTATAACTTAGGAAATCATTATAAGCTGTATATTCCTGGTGCTGTAACATTGTCATTATTTGGCTTTCTATTTATGACAGCCACTTTTGATGAGAACGGGATGCTGGATATCACGAACTTTGGCGCGAAAGGTCTGTTTACCGCGATGTTTGTTGCCTTGATCACGGTGGAACTATACAATTTCTGTAAAAAACGCAATTTGACGATTCGGATGCCGGAAGGAGTGCCGGACTTTGTTTCTAAATCTTTTGAATTGATTCCCGTAACATTGATTGTCGGCGGAACATTCATTATAGGCCGGTTTGCTTTGATGGAGACTGCCGGCGAGCTTCCACCAACAATCCTGACGCGTTTCTTATCACCGCTGGTTGGTTCGATGGACAATCCATGGTCCGTATTGGCGCTGAATTTCTGTATTTGCTTGATCTTCTTCTTTGGGATTCATTCATCTGTTTTCAGTCCAATTACTCGTCCGATTATGGTTGCTTTCATTGCCGAAAATATCACTGCCTTCCAAGCTGGTCAGCCAATCCCGCATTTTTACACTGCTGGTGCATCAAGTGCCTTCTTTGGATTTACAGGCTGCGGAATTTCAATTGGCTGTATTGTGGCGTGCTTGGTTTCAAAATCGAAGCGTTATCGTCAAATCGGAAAGGTTTCGTTATTTCCTGCTTTGTTTGGAATCAATGAACCGATCTTGTTTGGAGCACCGATCATTTTAAATCCGTTGATGTTCATTCCGCATGTTTTTGGCGGGGCGATCATTGGGACGTTGCCGATGTTTTTCATGCATTGGGGTTGGTTGAACAAACCAGTCTTTGACCCTCCATATGTTGGCGTCTTCTTGGAAGGTTTCTTGACAAACGGTGATTGGCGGACGATTTTGGTGAATGCGTTGCAATTAGTTCTCGCAGTAGCCATTTATGTACCATTCTTTAAGGTCATGGAACGCAACGAACTAAAAGATGAAGCGAAGAAAAAGGAACAAAAAAATATCTTCGACCAAGGCGATACGGATATCTTGGATGGATTAGATCTAGATTTCTAGAATTGGAGTGTGACAGATGAGAATTGAAAAAATCCAACAGCTGTTAATTGATTCAGATAAGGACGCGATCATTATCAAAAATCGTGAAAACAAAAAATATTTTGGTTCACTAGGCGGAAGCGGCATTTATCTGGTCGTCACGCCTTCTTCTAAGATTCAGTTTTTTGATGGACGTTATCGGCAAGAGATAAAAGATCTGACCGAAGGATTTGAAAATTTTGAAGTGCCACAAGGCAGTTACCTACCCCAAATAGTTAATTGGCTGAAGCAACAGAAAATCACAGATTTGGCGATCGAACCAAATGGTTTGTCGATCCAAGAGTATCGCAAGTTTTCTGAAGAATTTAAAGTAACGATTTGGTCGAGTCAGCTTCAGGAATTACGCGCAATTAAATCAGCAGACGAAATTCAGCTGATCACCAATGCTTGCGCAGTAACAGATGAGATTTTCGCAGAATTACTGCCGGAAATCAAAGCGGGCATGCAGGAAAATGAACTTGGAGCGTTAATCCATTATCTTTCATTAAAAAAAGGAGCCTCCGCAATGGCTTTTGATCCGATCGTGGCTAGCGGACCGCGAAGCGCGCTGCCTCATGGGCGACCAACGCAACGTGCTTTTGAACTGGGCGATTTTATCACGATCGATTTTGGAATCGTCTTAGATGATTATCAATCGGATATGACGCGAACAGTTACTCTGGGAGAACCTAACAAGGAACTAGCGTTAGTTTATCAAGTTGTAAAAGATGCTCAGCAGGCGGCTTCTGATTTTATTCGTGAGGGAGTCACTGGGCAAGAGGTCGACGCCGTAGCACGAAAAATCATTTGTGAGGCCGGATATGGTGAATATTTTAGTCATGGTTTAGGTCATGGTATTGGCATGGGCGGCGATGGCCCGATCTTGAACCCGAAGAGTCAGATGGTGCTAAAAGAAAACATGGTGATGAGTGTCGAACCGGGAATTTATCTTCCCGGTATCGGCGGTGTACGAATCGAAGATGATGTCGTGATTCAAAATGGTGTCGGGGTCCCATTGAATAAAACAACAAAAGAACTGTTAACTGTAGGTGAATGCTATGTATAATCTTGATAAAATCATTGATCGCAAACAAGGGAATGCTCGCAAATGGAGTAATCAAGTACTGAAAGAAAAATTTGGCTTGAACGAAGAGGCGATTCCAATGGATTTAGCAGATATTGATTTTGAAGTCGCTCCAGCGATCCAAGAAGCATTGATGAAACGCGCAAGTATTGGTGATTACAGTTATTCTTACGTGCCAGATGAATTTTATGGCGCGGTGATCGATTGGAATAAGCGGCGCTATGATACTGAGATTGAGAAAGAATGGATCAAACTGACTTTTGGAACGGTGTCGACGCTGCATTATATCGTGCAGGCTTATACGGAAAAAGGTGAAGGGGTGTTGATCAATACTCCGGCATACGATCCTTTCGCTGAAGCAGTCGAACACAATGAACGAAAATTATACTGCAGTTCGCTGATTAATCGCGACAATCGCTATTATCTTGATTTTGAAGATATGGAGCAGCAGATGATCGATCACGATATCAAGTTGCTCATTTTTTGCAGTCCGCAAAATCCATCCGGGCGTGTTTGGACAAAAGAGGAGCTTTTCCAATTAGCAGAATTGTGCATTCGCCACGAGGTTCTTTTGGTGTGTGATGAGATTCATCGCGATATCGTTTATAAGAATCAGAGATTTACATCGATTTGGAATGCACATCCAGAAATTTCTCATCACAGTGTTTTGTGTCTATCTCCAAACAAAGGCTTTAATCTAGGTGGGCTAAAAACTTCTTACGTGGTGATTCCAAATCCAGAAATCAGAGAAACGTTACTGCTTCAATTACAAAAGAATTCGATTACATCTCCTCATGTCTTTGCTGTACCGGCAATCGTGGCGGCTTATAATGAAAGTGAAGCATGGCTAGATGAAATGACCGATTATGTGGAAGAAAACATGAAGCTTATCTATGAGTTTTTTGCAGAAATTCCAGAGGCTAAAGTGATGCCTTCAGAGTCTTCATTTTTAGCCTGGATTGATGTACATGACTGGTTTAAAGATGAAGCAGAAATGCAGAAATTTTTCCGTCGTGCGAATTTAACGATGGTGGTTGGCAGTTACTTTGTCCAAGATGGCGAGGGTTTTGTTCGGTTGAGTATCGGAATGCCCAGAGAACTGTTGCTGGAAGCATTAAGCCGAATCAAAAAAGAATATAGCAAGAGCGTTGAACGTGTGTAAATTCATTGAAAGTCGGACCACTTCACCAAGTGTTCCGACTTTTTTGTGAGTCCGAGTTTCAGCAGGATATATTCTTCGAGAGGACATCTATTGGTTAAAAAAAAGTAGAAAGAGTATAGTCGGTTCGTATGGGAAACGAAAATAAAATGTATTTTTCTAACCTGTAGAAAAATGATTCCTATAACATGAGATAGCGGTTCTGCCACTAGAGCATCTCAGGTTTCTGTGGTACATTGGTTCAGTGTGAAACTTTTGAGGAGGATATATCCTATGCGAAATATTAAGTTAACAATTGAATACGATGGTAAACGTTATCTAGGCTGGCAACGTCTGGGAGATTCAGAGAAGACGATCCAGGGAAAAATCGAAAGTGTCATCGAGCAAATGACCAGTGAAAAGATTGAGATTATCGGTTCGGGTCGAACGGATGCAGGGGCGCATGCCAAAGGTCAAGTTGCAAATTTTAAAACAAATTCAGAAATGACCCGCAATGAGATGCTGGTATTTTTTAACCGCTATCTACCAAGTGATATTGTAGTCAAAAAGATAGAAGAAATGCCCGAACGTTTCCATGCTCGCTATAATGTGAAAGGCAAGCAATACAGCTACTATGTCTGGAATGATCCAATTCCTACGGCTTTTGAACGCTATCACAGTTTTTATTTCCCACAAACATTGGATATGGACAAAATGAATGCTGCTTGTGAGAAACTGATCGGTAAGCATGACTTTGCAGGCTTTTCAGCGTTGAAAAAGACCAAAAAATCAACGACGCGGACGATTGAAACTATCTCAATTGAACGAGAAGGCAGTATGTTGCATTTTATCTTTGTTGGTGATGGCTTCTTGCACAAAATGGTTCGTATTCTGATGGGAACGATTTTAGAAATCGGCTCTGGAAAATTGGAGCTGAAGGTAATCGATGAAATATTTGAGACTAAGGTACGAGAAAACGCTGGAGAAACAGCACCAGCGCAAGGACTTTTTCTTGATGAAGTGTATTACTAAAATTTATAGAACTAGTTTTGAACGCTGAAATGTTCAAAACTAGTTTTTTATTTACCTCTTCATTAGACAGGATGTTCCTATTCGTCACTATTTTTTCTATGTTCACTTGTAAAAAATTGTGTTGCATTCTGGCTTGTGAGATGTTAAAAACAAGCTAACAACTCTTTGAAGGAGAAAATTATGAGAATTGATACTATTTTTGAATGTTTACATAAATTCCATCAGTTTAATGAACTCACCTTGAACAACTTAAAGGGGTGTACGGTAAAAGATATTTGTGAGGCTACTGGCTACGCTCGAACGGCGGTTAGTGAAGATTTATCAAAATTAACGAGCAGTCATCAAGTCATCAAAGTCAAATCACGCCCGGTATTGTTTTTTGCGCGGTTAGTTTTAGAAAAGACCTTTCTTTTTTCTCCTCCAAAAGATGAATACGCTTCACTTGGGGAGTTAGAAATGGAACTTCGCGAAGCAATGGAGAAGAAGGAGCAGCAGAAACAAGAATTTCGCAACAATCCGTTTTCAAAAGTAATCGGCTATGATGGAAGCCTAGCAGATAGCATAAAAAAATTGAAGGCGGCTGTTTTATATCCGCCCAAAGGGTTGAACATTATGCTGACGGGAGAATCAGGTGTAGGGAAAACGTTATTGGCAGAGCATCTGCATGAATTTTTTGAGGCAAAAACAGAGCAGAAAGTTCCTTTTATTTATTTTAACTGTGCTGAATATTTCAACAATCCGGAATTATTGACGTCCCATTTGTTTGGCTATAAAAAGGGCAGTTTTACGGGAGCGGATAATGATCATCAGGGATTGGTAGAATTGGCAGACGGAGGTTTCTTCTTTTTGGATGAGGTTCATCGGCTGACCAATGAAGGGCAAGAGAAATTGTTTACCTTATTAGACAAAGGTTATTTCACACGAATGGGTGAAGCAGAAAATCAGCGTCATGTCTCAATCAAGTTTGTTTTTGCTACGACAGAGGAATTGGAAAAGACTTTTTTGAAAACATTTTTGCGTCGAATACCGGTAAATTTACATATACCTAGTTTGTCTGAACGATCAATCAAAGAAAAGATACAGCTAATCCTGACTTTTTTTATGGAAGAGAGTCAGGGCATTCAAAAAGATATTTCTATTTCTTACAATACGTTGAAATATCTCGTTTTCTCCAAATACAAAGCAAATGTCGGGGAACTGAAGTCAGAAATCCAGTTTATTTGTGCGCAGGCGTATTTAGATGCGATCGACTATGAGATTCAAGGATTGGTCATCGATGTCCCATTGGGAATGCTGGATGAAAATACGGTAGATACGAAGGATATTGTTGTATTAAATGAGTACGTTCCTAGTCGAGGGATCAATATTCAACATGACTATTTTTATCCTCATGTGGAACAGCTGCTGCAAGTAAAAGATAAGCAGAATGATCGTTTTTATAATTTCTTATTAAAGGAATACGCTGATCTTAAGAATGTAAATATTTCTTCTAAAGATGCGGTAGCCATGATGCAGAATAAGCTGGATCAGCTTTACGATATGGATCTCTTCAGCCAAACGTTTTCAAAAGATCATGACATAGATGAGCAGTTCTATGAACAAATTAATCAAATCATTCACTATATTGAACAAGAGTTAGGAATTCTTCTGCCTGAGCATTTGAAGGATGTGTTAGCGGCTCATATTTATTCCAGTGTTTTTTACTCAGCGCAGATAAACGAAGATTTTTTTGATCTGACAAGTAATATTTTTTCGGGGAAGATTGAGAATTATCAGCTGGCAGAGAAAATCGTTGACCATATTGAGACTTATTTTGCCTTGAAACTGCCGAATACGGAAATTATTTTTTATGATTTATTCATTCGTAAAATAAAAGCGACGGATCGCCGTTATGAATTAGATGAAAAATGCGGCATTGTCGTGGTGGCTCACGGGAGCGCGACAGCCTCCAGCATGGTAGAGTACACAAATGTTCTATTTTCGACTAGTCTAATGAATTCTGTTAATATGCCGATTAATCAGTCGGTGGAAGAAACCCTGGACAAGGTTCGACAGGTAGTGCGGGACAATGGGTACAGCAAGTTGATTCTTATGGTTGATATCGGTTCGTTAGTCTATTTCGGCAATGTGCTTAGTAAAGAATTTCAAATCGAAGTGCTTTTGATCAGCAACATCAATTTACTGACATTACTGGAAGTAGCTCGGGAAGCGATTTATGAATCGACGAATTTTGAATACCTCTTGCCAGTTTTAAAGGAGAAGAATCATAAAGCGCTCATTTGTCGTAAAGGTAATTTTGAAGACTCTAAGGTTTTGGTTATTTCTTGTCTAACAGGTTTAGGTACGGCACTAAAAATTGAAAAATTGCTGCTAAATACCTTTCCGCAAGAATTACTGACCAATGTGAGAATCATCACACTGGAGAAAAAAGAATTGGAAGATCTTAGCCGCCTGCTTTCCTTTGTTCACGAGGATGAGAAATTAGTCGGGATCATCGGGACAGTGAAGACTGAAATTCCTGATATCCCGTTTGTTTCACTGGATAATTTATTGTCGGATCAAGGGATTAGATTAGTGTTTCAAATGTTAGGCTTTGATCTAGCTAAAGATGAAAATCAGGCAGTCTTAAAAAAGGTCTCAGCTAAATATATTCAGGGATTATCGATCGAAGCCATTACAGATTTATTGAGTATTTTAAATCCTAAAAGTATTACGATTGAATTATCAAAAATTTATTCGGATATTTGTATGCAGACTAAAAAGAAAAGTGATGAAAAACGACTTCTGCGTTTCATCATTCACTGCGCCTGTATGATTGAACGGCAAATTCAACATCCAGAATATGATCATACTTCTTATGAACTGTCATATCGTGAGCTGCCGGAGCTGGCATCTGTCATAAAAATGGCCTTCCGACCGATCGAAGTGTCATATAATGTCATCATTCCACCGTTGGAAGTGAAATACATTTATGATTTGCTGTTTGAAGTCACTGTATAAACCGCGGTAAATAGCCCTTTTTTTAAAGGGTTATTTTTTTGGCACAGCATTTGCTTTATAAAAGGTGAAGGCAATGTCCGAATGTCAGTCCAACTCCTTAACTCGAAAAAAGCAGCATAGATAAGTATAGGAGATTTTTACGTAAAAAAATTAAAACCATACTTGTGAATTCGCTTAATGATAAGGAGTCTGTTTGGTTGGATAGTATAGGACATGAATAGCTTAAGATGAATAAGGAGTGAGGGTATGGAGAAAGAACCGATTTTGATTTTGACTCATAATGGATGGGGGTTAGAGCTTTTAAAAAGTGTCCAAATGATTGTTGGAGAGATTCATAATGTTTATGAAGTTGCTTTGAATGCGGAAGACTCTTTGCCAGATTATCTAGAACGGGTCAAAGCACAAATTGAACAATTAAAATGGCACGATAAATTACTGATTCTAACGGATATCAAAGGCGGAACACCTAGTAATGTCGCGTTGCGCTTATCAAAGGATTATGAAGTTGCAGCGATTTCGGGGCTATGTGCTTCTATGTTATTGGAGGCAGTAATGAAACAAGATAACGGAGGATTTACACGAGAGTCGGCGCAAGAAATTCATAAGGCTGTCATCGATAGTTGTCAACTATTGGAATTACCTATAAAAAAGTAAAGGATGAGAAAAATGTCAAAAATCGTATTAGCTAGAGTAGATAGTCGCTTGATTCACGGTCAAGTTGTGACTAAATGGCTGCAGCAATCGGCAGCTAATGAAATTATCGTAGTAAGTGATGAGCTGGAGCAAGATGAATTTTTACAAAGTATTTATCTGATGGCGGCTCCTCCAGGTGTAGAGGTCATCATCAAAAGTATAGAGTCTGTCAAAGAGTATTGGGAGAATGAAGCGGCAGCTAAAAATAGTAAAGTGCTGTTTTTGGTCCCAGATTTGATGACACTGCGGGAAATGGTTGAAGTCGGAGTTGTCAAAGAGGCCATTCAAGTTGGCGGACTTGGTGGTGGCCCTAGTCGTAAAAACGTAGTGAAAAATATTAATCTCTCAGAAGAAGACGTTGAGATTTTAGAAGGGCTTTTAGCCAAAAATATGGAAGTTTATTTCCAAGCTATTCCAGAAGAAACACCAGTACCGATTCAAAAACTAATTGAAAAGTATAAAATATTGTAGAAAAAGGATGTGAGTTCAACACTTTTCAGTTGCTTGATTGAACAAAGACAATAAAAAAGAAAAAACATAATCATCAAAGAACAGCAAGTTGAATCGTATACGGCTTGAAAATCGAACTTATTTTTCTGAAGGAAAAATAAATACATGAATAAGAAAAAGGAGTGTTCAAATTATGGGTGTTCTAGGTATTTCAATTGTGATGGGGTTATACTATTGGTTTGCTCGGCTGCGTTTCGGCTATACCTTTTCAGGAATGCTGTCTCAACCTCTTTCTGCGGCTTTGATTGCGGGGATTGCGACAGGTAAATTATCAGAAGCGATGGTGATTGGAGCGGGGATTCAGCTGGTCTATTTGGGTGTAACATCTACACCAGGCGGAAATGTTCCCAGTGATCCGGCTTTAGCTTCTGCGATTGCGATTCCGATTGCTTTGGGAGTCGGCATGAATGCGGAAGCAGCGATTGCTTTAGCGGTTCCTTTTGGTGTGTTAGGCGTATTTATGGATCAGCTTCGACGGACGGTCAATGCGACATGGGTTCATATGGCGGACAAATATGCAGAGGATTTAAATTATTCTGGCATTTATCGAGCTGCTTTTTTGTATCCTGCACTTGCTGGTTTTGTTATTCGTTTTCCTCTTGTATTTGCTGCAAATTTCTTTGGCCAGTCGATCGTCAATCAGGTTTTAGATGTGATTCCAGAATGGTTGATGCACGGATTTGAAGTGATGGGCGGCATTTTACCAGCGCTTGGATTTGCATTAACGATTATGGTTATCGGGAAGAAACATTTGATTCCTTATTTCTTGATCGGATTTGTCGCAGTTGTATACTTCGGCGCAGAAGTGATGGCTGTCGCGATTATTGGTGTCTGTATTGCATTCTTAGTGAGGAACAAAGCATTAGAAGAGGAGGCGGCAGCATAATGGAACAAATGACAGAGAAAAATGAACAACAATTAGAACAAAAGAAAATTACTAAAAAGGAATTGTCTCGATCATTTTGGATCTACCAGTTAGGTTGTGAGTTATCTAATTCGTATGAGCGGCTGCAGAGTTTGGTCTTTTGTGCTTCAATGATCCCAGCTGTCAAAAAATTGTATGCGGACGATGAAGATGCGCAAAGAGAAGCATTGAAACGTCACTTAAATTTCTTTAATACAGAAGGAACAATCGGCTCCTCTATTCAAGGAATCGTTATTGCGATGGAAGAGGAAAAATCTAACGGGGCAGCGATTACGGATACAGCAATCACTTCAATTAAGACTGGTTTGATGGGACCTTTGGCTGGAATTGGGGACTCGATTATTTGGGCGGCGGTTATGCCTTTGATCATCTCGATTTTTATTCCAATGGCTTCAAGCGGAAATGCGATTGGCGGGATTGGCCCGATTGTTATCTATACAGCAGTTACGATGTATATCAGCTGGTTATTGATCAATAAATCGTATAGTTTAGGACGTAATTCGATTTTAAGCTTATTGAAGGATGGGAAGATCAAGCAGGTGATTTATGCGGCAAATGTTTTAGGAATGATGATGATGGGTGCTTTAAGTGCCAGCTATGTAAACATTGTCAGTCCAATGAAATTTAAAGTACCTGGCGGGGCAACGATCATTTTACAAGATATTTTTGATCAGATCGTTAAAGGATTATTACCATTGACAGCAGTGTTTGCCATTTATTTCTTTATGGTCAAAAAAGGACCTAGGTACGGCATTATTATCGGAACGATCGTTATCATCAGTATTGTCGCTTCATTCTTCGGATTATTATAAAAAGTTATCGAGGGTGTAAAAATGATCAGTTATGAAAAATTTGGTTTAAAAGAAGTAATCAACGCTTCTGGACGAATGACGATTTTAGGCGTCTCAAAGGTATCAAAAAATGTTTTAGAGGCTCAACGTTTTGGCGGTGAACATTTTTTTGAGATGAGTGATTTAATGATTCAAACGGGAAAATATCTTGCAGAACTGCTGCAAACAGAGGATGCTCAGATCGTTTCTTCGGCTTCGGCTGGGATCGCTCAGTCTGTTGCGGCGATGATTGGAAGAGGGGATTTGTATCACGTCTATCATCCGTATACGTCTAAGATAACGAAGAGAGAGATCATTATTCCTAAAGGCCACAATGTTGATTATGGCACGCCGGTGGAAGTGATGATTCAACAAGGCGGTGGAAAAGTTGTCGAGGCAGGCTATGCCAATATGTGTTCGATAGAGCATCTTGAGAGGATGATAACACCAGAAACGGCTGCGATTTTGTATATAAAAAGCCATCATACTGTTCAAAAAAGTATGTTGAGTGTTGCAGAAGCGGCTAAAATGGCAGAGAAACATGAGCTTCCATTGATTGTTGATGCCGCTGCTGAAGAGGACCTTTTTAAATATACACAGTCAGGTGCGGATCTTGTTATTTACTCTGGAGCAAAGGCGATCGAAGGACCTAGTGCAGGGTTAGTCATTGGCAAAAGTCAATATGTGGAATGGACGAGGCTGCAAGGCAAAGGGATCGGTCGAGCAATGAAAATCGGCAAGGATAACATCTTAGGATTTACACAAGCAGTCGCCGATTATTTATCTGATGGAACTGAATCTGGTGAGGAGTTGAAACAACGATTGGTTCCGTTTGTTTCAGCAGTCAATCAAATTACTAATTTAGAATCGAAAGTTGTACAGGATGGTGCCGGACGGGATATTTATCGCGCGAGTGTGAAAGTAACTGGAAAAAAATCAGCTTTAGCTGTAATCAATGAGTTGAAAGAAGAAAACCCAGCAATCTACACACGTGAATACCAAGCGAATAATGGAATCGTTGAATTTGACGTTCGTTCTGTTAATGAACAAGAGCTAGAAAAAATTGTTCAACGTTTGCAGGAAATCATGAGATAAAGGAGAGACGGTATGTCATTAACACCAAACTATTTAGAAGAGCGTATTTGTTTGAATGTTTTAGCTCATTCGGTCGAAAATGCCAAGGAATGCTACGAGGCCGCTGAAGGACATGTAGTATTAGGCGTATTATCAAAAAACTACACTAGTGATGAGCTGGCAGTCGAAGACATGAAATTGTATCAGGCAGCAACTAATAATGCATTATCTGTTGGATTAGGTGCTGGAGACCCAAATCAAAGTCAAATGGTTTCTCGTATTTCAGCTATTTTACAACCGCAACATGTGAATCAAGTGTTTACCGGAGTGGGGACTTCGCGAGCACTTTTAGGGCAAGCTGACACGATTGTGAATGGTTTAGTTTCACCGACTGGAAAAGTTGGGTATGTCAATATTGCGACGGGACCACTGAGTTCAAGAGCGCCAGAAGCAGTTGTACCGATTGAAACGGCAATTAAATTGTTAAAGGATATGGGCGGTAGCTCAGTGAAGTATTTTCCTATGAAGGGACTGGCACATAAAGAAGAATACCGAGCTGTTGCTGAGGCTTGTGCTAAATATGATTTTTATTTAGAGCCTACAGGTGGAATTGATTTGTCGAATGTGGAAGAAATCGTTCAAATCGCTGTTGATGCTGGAGTGAAAAAAATCATTCCTCATATCTATAGCTCGATCATTGATTCTGAGACAGGAGATACGAAACCAGAAGATGTTAAAACGTTATTGGAGATAATGAAAAAGATATTGAATGTTCATTCTTAAAAAAAAGGAACTGTGACAAAAGTCTTGTCACAGTTCCTTTTTCCGAACAAACGGTGTGCCAGAAGTAGCTTCTTCTTCGCAAGCTACCCATACAGTTACTGCTAAGTTTCACTAAGCAGAACTAGCATTCAGAAATAAGCCGAAATTTCTTGAAGTTGACTGCTTCTGTCACGATCTCTTAGTTAAGGCAGCCAATCTGCCAATTTATCTAAAACAACTTGAACTTCTGATTTGTTACTCTCCTTCAAAAAATCATGAGGTAAATAATAGACCGGAACAAAAAGGCTGTCTGGGATACTACGTCCAATCATTTTGCTATAACGAAAGGGGATTTCTTCATCAGAAGAGCTGGCGCTGCTAAATGTTTTTGGAAAAGAGTGCAAAATTTCTTTTGATAAGGCGAATTCATCAGGAGAATCGACACCGTAAAATGAAGGAAGTAAATTTTGTTGTACAGCATAATGGTAAAGTAAGTAACGCGACATGAGAGGATCATCCCAGATAGGCTTTTTCAACTCAGTTCCTTCAATTTGTTTTGAAGAAATTTTCTGTGGCAGTAATGTTCGCTCTTCATTGATAAACGTTAAGTCAGTGTACCCGTAGAAATTGACTAAGAAATCGGGTGCTTGATTTTTTTCTTTGAGCCGTTGGGTCAATTGCAACATTAGAAAAGCGCCGGCTGATCGCCCACAGATACCGAAGGACGCGCCCTTAATGATAGTGTTACACAGAAACGCAACACTTGTCTCTAAGTCATCTAGAATTTCAACCAAAGAACTGTTAGGCGCTAAGCGGTAATCCAAAGCTAGTACAGAATAACCTCTCTGTAAGAAGCGATCTCTCAGATCACGAGGAAGATCATTTTTTGACCCATAGACTAAACCTCCGCCATGGAGATAGAGAACAAATTTATCGTTTTGGGTTGTTTCATAGAGATCATAATTAGCTTGGTTTGTTAATGTCATTGTTTTTTTCAAGAGCGGTTCTCCTCATTTTTATGATATAAGTACCAATTTCATGATTCATTACTTGCAAAGGATCGGCAAGATCGATTGCTAGGATTTTTTCGACTTTATTTAAACGGTAGCGAATGGTCTTTGAATGTAGAAACATCGCCTCTGATGTTTGTTTATAGTTTCGATTGTTTCGTAAGAATTGGTAGAAGGTTTCGAAAAGTTCAAAATTAGTTTGAGCCAGATTCAGTAATTTTGCGGGAACAAGTTCATTGATTGCTTGAAGCTGTTCACTGCGAATAAAGTGTCGAAAAATACCAATATCTGCTAATTCCACCACATTATCTTGATAGAATTCCTCACTGAATCTTAAAATATCCAAACACTCCATCAAAATCTCCTTTAAATCATCACGTTGTTTTAAACTGCTGACAACAAAAGTCATCGTTGGGTTTGATTCTAATACTTCGGTTAACAGATGCTTCATCTGTAATTTTGAAATACTCTTGTTTTGACTAAAATTAAAAAGAATCAGTGAATAGTTATGATGATCAAAAAAGATTGAATCAGTCTTCAAGCTCTTCAGAAGATTGATTGCTCTGTCTTTCAGCAGTTTTGACGCGGGTGTTTTTGTTGAAAAGGCTACCGCTTGGTAATACGCATGCTGATTCATGTGAGCTTCTTGCAAGAGACTTTCCAGTTCATCAAGATTCTTCGGCGTGTTTTGTAAAATAGCATCGGCTAAATTGTTTAATCGCTCGTAGCGTTCTTTCTTTAATAAGTATTCAGTATTCAATCTCTCCTGCAAAACGTCGATCGTATTTTCAATAATAACCAAATCAGTTTCTTTAATCTCCGTTTGATTCAAATAAACCAACAATAGACAGCGACTAGAATAGGGGTTAAATAGATTCACTTCCAAAGCAGACTGGCTTGGACCATTTTGCTGTGAAAAAAGCGTCAGCAAGGTATAGTCGTTTTTAGTAAATTCCCCACTAGATAAACTTTTTCGATCAAGGACAACATTGTCCTTAGGTGTTTCACCAAAAGCTATTTCTACCTGATGATCGATCATCTTCAAGCTGCAGGGCGATCCAATCAAATGGTAAAATTCCTTCATAATTTCTTTCAACGAAGGATGTTGGCGCTCCAGTCTGGTAAAACGTTGACGAACATCATAATAGGCACGCAAAATATGAGTCTGATGATTCAATAATGGTTCGTAAATGGCGAGCAAAATTTTTTCATAGCTAACATCCTGCGCGATTTTAATCAAAGGAATTTGATATTTGAAGGATAGTTCGATTACCCAATCGGGGATGATTTTAATCAAGCGTTCCATTTTAATGACTAATCCACTCACACCAATTTGCTGCATTTTATGGAAGAACTCTTCTAGATCAGCTTCTGTAAGTCCATCAAAGGCATAGAAGGAGGTCAAAATTAATTGATTTCTTTTACTCCAGTGTTCAATGTCGAGAGCCTCTAATACCATCGCTGACTCTACTTCATTCTCTAATCCAATTTCTTTCGTTAGGATTTTACTTGTTTCTAATTGACTTAGCGATAACAACTCTTTTAATTTCATCAAATTCTCCTTTTTTCCCTATTCGGATAAAAATTATACCACTTTTTTAGAATATCATCCGATGAAAACGCCATCTTTTAGTTCTAAAATGTTTGTGTAGAGGAAAGGAAGGCGTAACTAAATGTTGCAAACTGTTATTTTAAAAAACAATTATCAAGACTCTATTAATTTGATGCTACTGACAAATCGGATCAATGATCTGCAGGCTGTTACAATGAGTCAAATTATGATGGGGACAAATGCTAATAAGGATATCTTAGATAATACAAAACTTCTAACGGATGAAGCGAAAGCGGCTTCACCAAACGATTTAATGATTGTCGTCGACAGTGAGCAATCAGATATTATGGCTCAAGTTTTACCTGAAATTGAACAATTTTTAGAGGATCTATCGTCAACAGGCTCCGAAGAAAAAGCAAAAGCTGCAACTTCATGGCAAGAAGCGTTGGATAATTTACCAGAAGCGAATATGGCGCTTTTTAGTATTCCTGGAGAATATGGTGCGGCAGAAATGGAAACCGCTTTAAAAAAAGGTCTGCATGTTTTCTCTTTTACTGACAATATTCCGATAGAAGATGAAGTGCGATTAAAACAAATGGCTCATGAAAAAGGTTTGTTGATGATGGGCCCTGATTGTGGGACGGGAATTATTTCTAGTATCCCGATTGCTTTTACTAATGTTGTGGCACCTGGAAATATTGGTGTTGTTGGTGCCTCTGGAACTGGAATTCAGGAAGTAACAACGATTATCGATCGTTTGGGAAATGGTGTGGTTCATGCCATCGGAACAGGCGGTCGTGATTTAAGCGATAAAGTTGGGGCAACTACGATGAAAGATGCCATTGTGGCTTTAGAAAATCATGAACCAACAGATGTGATCTGTGTGATTTCAAAACCGCCAGCAAAAGAGGTTCGTGATGAGGTTGTTCAACTTTTACAAAGCATCACTAAGCCAGTAGTAGCTATTTTCTTAGGGGAAAAACCAGCAGCCCATGAAGGCAAAGTATATCTGGCGCATGCACTAGAAGAAACCGCCAAGATTGCGGTAGATTTAGCGAATGAAACTGCTGTTAAAAAAAATTATTTTGAAGCGGTGGCTAAATCAACTGCGATTCTTGCCGAAGACAAGGTCATCAAAGGTCTTTATTCAGGTGGTACTTTAGCTGCAGAAGCAGGAATGTTGATCTCAGAGGCTTTAGGCTTAGAAGGATTGGTGAAAAAGGAAGGTTATGTTTTAAAATCACACGGCTATGATGTGATTGATTTGGGTGATGATATCTATACTCAAGGGAAGCCTCATCCAATGATTGATCCAGAAGTTCGAATTAAAAAAATTCAAGAATATGCCGCCGATGAATCAACAGGTGCAATTTTGTTAGATATTGTATTAGGCTATGGCGCTCATGAAGATATGGTGGGAGCTTTGCTGCCAACGATAAAAAAAGTCCAAGCGTCTAGATCTGATTTGCAATTCGTTGCAACAGTGGTTGGAACAGACAAAGATCCGCAAAATTATCAGAAGGCGGTTCAACGGTTACAAGAAAATCAAATATTAGTTGCTGAGAGTAACGCAAAAGCGGTTCAATTGGCACTAAGTTTAAAAGGAATAGCGTTGACCGAAGAAGATAAGGTTGTTGTGCCGTATCAAGGAACAACAATTGAAGTACCTGAAGCAAGTTCTAAAGTGATGGAATTATTAAATTCTAAACCGCGAATTATCAATGTCGGATTACAAAGCTTCAATCAATCAGTCCAAGCGTTTGATGGAAAATCTACTCAATTTAATTGGAAACCGAGAGCTAGTGGAAACAAAAAAATGATCAAGATTCTAAACGCATTGGAAGAACACGCAGAACAGATCGATGCAGAGAATCAAAAGGTAATGAACAAAATCAAAAATGCTCAACCGTTTCTAACAGATGTTGTGCCAGCAAAAATAGTGATTCCAGAGTTAAATGAATCAACGAAGACTTTGCTACACGCAGGTCCACCAATTACTTGGACAGAAATGACGGGGCCAATGAAAGGGTCAGTAGTCGGTGCGGCGATCTTTGAAGGCTGGGCGGCCAATGAAAAAGAAGTTGTCGCATTGATCGAATCCAATCAAATCCGTTTTATTCCTTGTCACCACGTCCATGCAGTTGGTCCAATGGGAGGAATAACTTCTGCTAATATGCCGGTTTTTGTAGTTGAAAATCGTTTAGATGGCTCAAAAGGATACTGCACAATGAATGAAGGGATTGGAAAAGTCTTACGCTTTGGCGCTTTCTCGCAAGAGGTAATTGATCGATTGAATTGGATGAGAGATATTTTAGGCCCGACTCTATCAGGTGCTTTGAAGCAAAGTAAAAATGGTCTTAATTTGAGCGTATTGATTGCACGTTCGATTACGATGGGAGATGAATTCCATCAACGTAATTTCGCGGCGTCATTGAACTTCCTAAGAGAAATTGCCCCGCTGATAGTCCCTCTATCAATGGCTGAACAAGATAAACAGGACGTTATGAAGTTTTTAGCGGATACAGATCAATTTTTCTTGAATATCATGATGGCTGCTGGAAAATCAATTGTTGACTGTGCTAGAAAAGACGCTAAAGGAACCATCGTTACTACATTAACTAGAAATGGCGTAGATTTTGGTGTTCGTATCGCAGAGACAGCGGATGAGTGGTATACCGCACCAGTTAATGTCCCTAAAGGTTTATATTTTACTGGGTTCTCAGAGGAAAATGGCAATCCAGATATGGGCGATAGTGCAATTACCGAAACGATCGGTGTTGGCGGAATGGCAATGGTGGCCGCCCCTGGAGTGACCCGTTTTGTTGGCGCAGGGGGATTCCAAGATGCTTTAGCTATTTCGAATGAAATGGCAGAAATCAGTGCAGGTCAAAATCCAACTTGGACGATTCCGACGTGGGATTTCCGAGGAACTTGTCTAGGAATCGATATTCGAAAAGTTGTAGAGACGGGTATTACACCATTGATTAACACCGGAATTGCACATAAAGAAGCAGGTATTGGCCAAATCGGAGCAGGGACTGTGAGAGCACCCTTAACCTGTTTTGAAAAAGCGTTAGAAGCTTATGCCCAATCATTAGGTATTGAGACCAACTAAGAAAGGATCAAATTAATGGGATTAAATGTGATTGCTTTAGGCGGAAACGCCATTTTAGATAAAATTCCAACTGACGAAGGACAAAAGGAGGTCGTACGAAAAGTTGCGTCAGATATTATTGAGTTTATTGAATTAGGAGAGCAAGTGGTCATTTGCCATGGAAATGGTCCTCAGGTCGGTAATTTGCTGATCCAGCAAAAAGCGGGAGATTCCGAAAAAACTCCAATGATGAAGCTGGATTCAAATGTGGCAATGACCGAAGGCAGCATTGGCTACTGGATTCAACAGGCGATTCAGAATGAACTACAAAAACGAAATATGCATAAAAGTGTGGTTAGTGTAATCACACAAGTAGAGGTTGATACAAACGATCCGTCATTTAAGACACCGACTAAACCAATCGGTCCCTTCTATACCAGCGAAGAAGCTGAGAGACAAATGGCTAATGGTGATGGACTTTATCAAGAAGATTCTGGCCGAGGATATCGGAAAGTGATTGCTTCTCCGAAACCTAAACGAATCATTGAAAAAGAGGCGATTCTTTCACTAGTGGATGCAGGTATTATTACTATTTGTGTTGGTGGCGGCGGGATTCCTGTTGCGAAAAATGCACTAGGAGAATTTGAAGGTGTTGAAGCGGTGATTGATAAGGATTTATCTGCGAATCACTTAGCCAAAGAAATTGATGCAGATCGTCTAATTATTTTAACCGGAGTCGATAATATTTACATTAACTACAATCAACCAAACCAAAAGAAATTAGAAAAGTTAACGATCAGTGAAGCGAAGCAATATATTCAGGAGGATCAATTTCCTCCTGGAAGCATGCTGCCAAAAGTTGAATCTGCTATTGATTTTGTTCAAGAAAGTCGAAAACGTGAGGCTGTGATTACCTCAATTGAAAACTTAAGTAATATCGTAGAAGGCTTTGGTACAAGAATTGTTTGCTAATAAAAATGAGTGAGGGGTTTAATGATGAAGCGAAAAATTACGTTTTTTTTCCTGATGTTGCTGGTAGGTGCAACATCAGGAATCAACGCATATGCCGCAGAGGCGCTAGATAAAGTTACTGCGCCGACCGGTTTTCAAGCACTGTTAGTAATTGTTCCATTGATTTTAGTGCTTGTTCTATTATTCTTGAAAGTAGATATGATTATCGCCGGATTAGTCGCGGGGGTTTTAGCGATGCTGATTGGCGGTGTCAGCCTGATGGATGCGAATGCACAGTTGTTGGAAACAATTCCATCTATGTTGAGCATTACAGTTCCGATCATTAATTCTGCGGTTGCTATGGCGGTTTTTAAAGCCGGCAGTTATTCAGCTGCTCTAACTTTGGCAAAACGGGGAACAAAAGGGAAGGTTGAGTATGTATCAGCCTTTATTGTTATCTTATTAGCGGCTGCTACTTATATGTCAGGAATCGGCGGCGGGAGTGCCATGGTCATTGCACCGTTAGCTTTTGCAGCAGTTGGGGTAGTACCAGAGTTAATTGCAGCTATGTCACTTTCCGCAGCAGTATCTTTTACGACTTCTCCGGCTTCATTAGAATCAAGTATTGTTTCTAAACTTGGAGATGTAAGTGTTGGAAATTATGTTTCAATTATGCGTCCTTATTGGTTGATCTTTGTTGTTTTGGCTATTGTTCTGGCATTCTGGGGGACAAAACGCCGGAAAATTGGTTTCAAAGAGACTACAGATGATGAGTTTGATAAGAAAACAAATGGGGAATTATTCAAGCTGACGTTACCAGCAATATTTTTACTATTTGCAGTAATCTTTGGACCAATTGTTAATGATCTCATCGGCTTTGCCTTTTTTACACCTTTGGTCTATATGATCCTAACTTTGGCGCTGGTCTTCATATGTACCGACTTTACGATGAATCAATCCGTCGAAGCAATGGTAGATGGCTCAACGTATATCTTAACGCGCTTATTCCAAGTTGGGATTTTCTTAGCCTTCATTAATGTAATCGCTCAAACTGGAACTTTCGCGGTTATTGCAGGAGTTGCCCAAAATGCGCCTGAATTTGTTGTTGTTCCTGTAGCCATTTTAACCGGCGTGTTGATTGGCGTTCCCGCGGGAGCGTATGTCGGTTCAGTCCTAACATTAGTCTTGCCGGTAGCTGTTTCACTAGGATTCCCGCCATTAGCTTTAGGTTTTGTTACGATGGGTGTTGGCTTAGGAAGTCAAATGAGCTTCGTAAATATTACAATGCAGGCATTGTCATCAGGTTTCCAAATTCCAATTTTGGATGTAGTAAAAGGAAACGTAAAATGGTTGAGTTTAGCATCTGTTTTACTTTTAGCAATCGGCTTATTCTTTGGTTAAGTAAAAATCTGTTAAAGTCTGAATAAACGAATCGTCAAAATGGATGTTATATAGTATAGAAATGAATACATTAAGTTGAATAAGGAGTGGAAAGAATGGATTTATTGATCAAACAAGCAAGATTAAATGATGGTGATGCCTTACAGGATATCGCAATCGATCAAGGAAAAATTGTAGCGATTGCACCTGAAATCAAAGATTCCGCTAAAGAAGTGATTGAAGCGAATGGACGAGTATTGATTCCTGGATTGATAGAAAGTCATATTCATTTAGATAAAGCGCTGATTGCCGATCGTGAACCAAACAAGTCAGGAACATTGAAGGAAGCTATTCAAGTAACTGCAAAGCTTAAACCAACTTTCACAGAAGAAGATGTCTATACTCGTGCGAAGCGAGCTTTGGAAATGATTATCCGTCGTGGAGCGACGACTGTAAGAACCCATTCTGAATTTGATCCGGCACAAGGTTTCACTGGCTTCAAGATGATCATGAAATTAAAAGAAGAATACAAAGATTTGATTGATATGCAGGTGGTTGCATTTCCGCAAGAAGGAATTTTTAAAGCACCTGGTACTGATAAAATGATGTATGAAGCGATGGAAATGGGTGCCGATGTTGTTGGCGGTATACCTTACAATGACGCGCCTGTGAATGATCATATTGATTTGATTTTCGAAATCGCAAAGAAATATGACAAAGATATTGACTTGCATCAAGATTTTGCAGATGAAGCGGACAATACTTCAATCGAATATTTATGTGAGAAAACGATTGAGGAAGGTTATCAAGGACGTGTGTCAGTGGGGCACTTGACAGCATTGCATGCTATGCCAAAAGAGCAATTGGATCGTGTGATTAAAAAAATGGCCGAAGCAAAAATTAATGTGATGCCGTTGCCCGCAACTGATTTGCACTTAGGTGCCCGCAACGACGAGTATAACATTCGGCGCGCGGTTACACCGATTCGTAAGTTAAGAGATGGCGGTGTCAATATTTGTTTAGCTACTAATAATATTCGAAATGCCTTCACACCGTATGGAAATGGCGATTTGATGCAAATTGCGATGCTGGCTGTGCCAGTAGGTCATTTAGGTGGAGCTGATGATTTGCCGACGGTTCTTCCAATGATTACAGAAAATCCTGCAAAAGCATTGGGATTAACTGATTATGGTATCGGCGTAGGCAAAAAGGCTGACTTGGTTTTATTAGACACCAAAGTTAAGGCGGATGCTGTCATTGATATACCAGAACGACTGTATGTCATTAAAAATGGTCGGATCACGGTAAAAGTGAACCATCAAGCAAGTATTTTAAAATAGATTTTGATAAGGGCAGATTTATTCTGCCTTTTTAAGGTTAGTTACAGAGATTGAACAATGGAGAGAAGCATATGGACAAAGAACAAGCTAGAATTAGTTCTTATCTTTCAACGTTGGATCATTTTGGAAAGATTGGAAAAATCCATAGTGTTTTTGAACAGTCACTCAATCTGATCGTCGAGGAACAGCTGATAAATTTAACTGCGTCGGGGAATTTTTTGTCTAGTTTCGGCGTACAGCTGTCACAAACTGCTTTTCAAGAAATCCTACCATTTTGTCAGTTGGGAAATGTTGTAAAACTGACTCAACAGTCATTAACGATTTACAGTCAGTTGGGAATCAAGCGGTTATCATTTTCTGATATCCAAATAGTTCCATTGGACATTGGAGCCATTGAACCAAATCTGTCGACATTATTGACTCTAAAAAAAATTTTGGACACGAAACAATTAGAGAAGCGACTAGGTTTACCTGTTGGAAATAGAGAACGAATGTATTTTGATTTCTTGCAGAATCCTGATATGGGTGACGATAAGTGGCTGGCGTTAGTAGAATATTTCGTGGGCCGTGGCAAAGGGTTAACCCCTAGCGGAGATGATCTATTAATGGGTTATTTTTTTATACTTAAAGTCTATCAATATAAAATTTATTCAGTCTTAGAGGTTCAGTTGCGAGAAGTGAACGGTCTGACAACTGATGTTAGCTGGAATTATCTATCAGCGCTGCTTTCTGGGTATGCGAGTTCGACATTTATTGAGTTGCAAATTGGATTAGAGGGAAAGCTCTCTTATAGTGAATTAGATCAGTTAGTGGATGCGATTTTAGCAATAGGGCATACTTCTGGCAGTGATAGTTGCTATGGAGTCCTTTTAGGTCTCATTGCTGTCCAAAAAAACTTTGAGTAAATTAAAGAAGAGCCGATTTGGACAACAACTTGTCCGAATCGGCTCTTTTTTTTAACTTCTTAACCCGCGTCCGCGATCGATCAGATACCAGCAGACACTATACAGGACGACGATGAATAATACTAAGATGGACATTGATATCCCGATTGAGACATCCATCACACCAAGAAAGCCGTAACGGAAACCAGAGATCATATAAACAATCGGATTGATTTTTGAGACAGCTTGCCAAAATGGCGGCAGCATTGAAATAGCATAGAAGACACCGCCAAGATAGGTTAGTGGCTGTAAAACAAAGGTTGGTACGATCGAGACATCATCAAAAGATTGAGCAAAAATACCATTTAGTAAACCTGCCAATGAAAATAAAATGGCAGTCATCAGTAATGTGACGACAACAATGCCCCAAGAATAAACGTGAAGCGGAACAAAAAATAGTGAGATAACGGTAACTAATGCTCCAACTAAGACACTCCGACCAACACCGCCAATCACAAACCCCCAGATAATGATATGGGTTGGGACTGGAGCGACTAAAATCTCCTCGATATTTTTTTGGAATTTTTGCGAGAAGAATGAGGAAGAAACATTCGCATAAGAACTTGTGATGGCTGACATCATAATCAATCCTGGAACAATGAATTCCATGTAGGAGAAGCCAGCCATGTCCCCAATCCGTCCGCCAATCAGATTTCCAAAAATGACAAAGTATAAGGAAGTAGTGATGACCGGCGGTACCAAAGTTTGTATCCAGATTCTCAGATAGCGATTGGTTTCTTTGACCGCTAGACTTTTAAGGGCAGTGAAATATAGATTAAACATGATTTTCCTCCGTGATTTTAAGGAATAGCTCTTCTAAGCGGTTGGATTTATTTCGCATAGAAAGGACTTTGATTCCTTGGTTCGTTAACTGCTCAAATAGCTCGTTGATTCCTTGATCGCGAACGACTTCTACTTCTAAGGTTTGATCATCTTCAAAAGAATGCTTGAAGCCAGTGATGGTAGGCTTTGTATTATAAGGTTCAAGATCAAAAATAAACGTTTCAAACTGCAATTTTGACAATAACGACTTCATACTCGTATTTTCGATCAATTCGCCAGATTGGATAATCCCGATATTGCGGCAAAGCATCTCAGCTTCTTCCAAGTAGTGAGTTGTCAAAATAATCGTTGTTCCATTCGCGTTAAGTTCTCTTAGAAAAGTCCACATTTCGCGACGCAGTTCAATATCCACACCGGCTGTTGGTTCATCCAAAATAAGTAATCGAGGTTCATGCATCAGCGCGCGGGCGATCATTAATCGGCGCTTCATCCCGCCAGACAGCATTCGAGCACGAACATTGCGCTTCTCCCACAGATCTGATTGCTTCAGATATTTTTCACTGCGGATCAAAGCATCTTTCCGCGGTACACCATAATAGCCGGCTTGGTTCACGACGATTTGCTGGACTGTCTCAAAAGGATTGAAATTAAATTCTTGCGGAACCAATCCGATTTGTTGTTTAGCCATCACTAAGTTTTTGTCTAAGTCATAACCGAAAACTTTGACGTTACCAGAAGTTTTATTGACTAAGGAAGTGATGATTCCGATCGTCGTTGATTTTCCGGCGCCATTTGGTCCTAACAAGGCATAAAAATCGCCTTCTTCTACGGATAAATCGATTCCTTTTAAAGCTTCTACACCCGTGGCATAGACTTTTTTCAACGCTTTTATTTCAAGTGCATTGGTCATTGATATAGTTCTCCTTGTTCTGAATAAAGTAGTCATGTTTCAACTGAAAATAATTGCTTGCTAATATTATCTTAGTTTAGTCTGATTCCTTATTCTATCATTCATTCGGGTGATCACAAACCCGAAAAGCTTCATTAAATTCTGAATCTGTTTGATAAAAATCAGTGATGAACTTTTTGGAGAGTGACCGGTATATTTGTTAAAATGAAAGGCAAGAAGCGGAGGAGAGCTCATGTATTTAGAAAAATTGAAATACTTCATAGATTTAGTTCAGACCGGCAGTTTTACGAAGGCAGGGAAAAAGAATTTTGTCTCTCAAGCGAGTATCACCCAACAGATTCGTTTTTTAGAAACCCACTTCGCTTGTCAGTTAATTGATCGTACAACGATTCCGGTGAAGCCGACCGAAGCTGGTAAGCTCCTCTACCAAGAATCACTTCAACTTTTGCAGCAATACGAGCATTTGACGCAGCAAATGTCTGATTATAATGAACAAAAAAGACGAATCCGGATAGAGTATACATCCATTATGGATATTCAGCTATTTTCTCAGGTTGTCCAAGATAAGAAGCTCGAGCAAGAAAAGATCTTATTAGATATTGAAAAGGTACCGTTGAAGGGGGTGGCTGAGAATTTGGTGAATCATCGGTATGACGCAGCAATTAGTTTTGATTCAGAATTTTTTGAAGAAAAGCAGATAAGAACCTTGCCGCTATATTATGGCGACTATTGTGCAGTTGTTGGTAAAGGTCATCCCTTTTTCAAAAAAGAATCGCTTTCCTTAGAGGAACTCTATAGTCAGCCAATCGTTATGCTGTCGCCAGAGACAATTGGAAAATCTTACTATTTGATGTTGGAAAATGCGTTGCAGGATGGGTATGCACCGAATATCGCGAAGGTCACAGATGATGTCGAAACGGAGATTTTCTTGATCCAAAATAGTGATCTGCTCGGTTTCTTTCCTGAAAACTATCCATTGATTGATGATGAAATGGAAGTGAAATCATTGCCAATCAAAGATTCACATCACCAATTTGAGATTGTTCTCGCTTATTTAGCCACAGAGCAGAATGCCGCCGTTCACCGATTGCTGGAGCTGTTGAAGGAGTAACGAATAAGTTTTTCTTATGGGCTATTAAATAGATGTATTGGTATTTGTTCATAAAATCACATAAGCTTAACTTATCAAAGATGAGGAGGTTTCATTCAATGAATAAATTGATTTTGACAGGTGTAGACGGCAATTTAGGCGGACAAGCAGCTGAGTATCTATTGACGATAGCAGAAAAAGATCGTTTAGTTTTTTGCGGGTATGATCCGACTTCTTTAGAGGAATTTGCCTCACGAGGTGTAGAAACACGAGAAACGAATTTTAATCATTTGGCAGGCTTGGCTGAAAAATTTGCAGGTGGTGAAACGTTAGCGCTCATTTCGATGCCTTTCGTAGGAGCAAAACGCCAAACGGCCCATAAAAATGTGGTGGATGCAGCCAAAGCAGCCGGAGTGAAAAAAATTATTTATACATCATTAGTTAATGCGGCTGATCCTGAGAATCCTAGCATTGAAAAAATAGATCATGCTTTTACAGAGAAATATATTGAAGAAAGCGGACTTGACTATATTTTCTTACGGAACTCTCAATATGCGGAAGCGATGGTCACTAATTACTTCACGTATGTAAAAGGCGATGGTGTTTTAACGAATAGTCAAGGTGAAGGAAAGATGGCCTATATTTCAAGAAAAGATTGTGCCAAGGCAGTAGCTTACGCGTTGATCAATGAAACGCTGCATCATCAAATTTTGAATATCAATGGAAAAGACTTGATGACGATCAGCGAATTTGTCGCGATTGGCAATGAAGTGACCGGCAACAAGGTGACTTACAAGGAAATATCTGATGAGGAAAACTATGCGGTTTTTGATGCAATGGGCGTTCCGCGGACGACAGAAGGAACATTCAAAGACGATTCCGAAGCCCCATTTTCTTCTGAAGGGATGGTAACCTTTGCGCAGGCTATTCGTGAAAATAAAATGGCTGAGCACACGGATGATTTTGTAAACTTGACTGGCGATACACCAATTTCCGTCCGCTATATGTTTGAGCATGCCGCTGAATTCCAAGTTGGTGAACGGCATTCTAAGGATAGTTAACTAGACAAGTACCTCACATGCTCAAAAGCGGTGAGGTGCTTTTTTATTTGGCAAGAAAACTCATTTTTATAATGGTAAAATGAATCAAAAAGAATGTGAGGATCAGTCATTGGGTGTTGTTGGCGTTTATGGAATTATTTTAGGAATTGTTGGGATATTCTTTCTGGTTTATTTCTATTTTTTGTATCGTCAGAACCAAAAAATTAAGGCTAAAATCAGAGACGAGTATGGGAAATCTTGTGAGTGGAAGTTAGATGAACGTGATTATGCCAGTATGAAAAAGTATTATCACCATAAGCAGAACAGCGAGCAGATGATTGATGATATCACTTGGGCTGATTTGACAATGGATGACATTTTTAAGCGGATGAAAAATACGCAATCCAGCATTGGAGATGAGTACAGTTACTATTTCTTTAGGAGACAGAAAAATCCAGATTTGAGTCATTTTGAAGAAGCTGTACAGAGTATGAATGAGAATCCTGAGGCACGTGAACGGTTGCAGTTCGCTTTTTATCGGATTGGGCGGAAGACGAATAATCAACTAGTTGAACTGTTGTTAGATCCAAAAAAATTTCCTCAGATTTCAATGTTGCTCATCCTTATGATGACAATAATAAGTCTTGGCAGTTTGGTTTGGTTAGTGATCGACATTGATTATGGTATTTTAGCTGTCTGCTTAAGCTTCTGTTTGGGACTGATTCTATTCACAGTTGTATTGCGTAAAATCTATCATGCTTTCGAAGCGTTGGGAATGTTTACTCGAATGGTTCGTGCGGCAAAATTAATGGTGAACTTAGATCTGCCAGCTTTTGGAAATGAAACGGAACAGATGCGTAAAAATCTTGGTGTGTTTAAGAATATTACTGCTCTGGCAGATTACATGATTCAAATATCGGGATCTTCTAACAGTCTGATGATGATCATCACTTCCTATTTTTCCTTGTATGGCTATGCCTATTTTGCCATGGTTAAGCTGTTTAAAAAATACCGCAGAGAAGCGCTGGAATTATATGAAACGATCGGATACATTGAGCTTTGTATCGCCATTGCTTCTTACCGAAATAGTTTGCCGCACTATTGTCAGCCAACTTTTAGTGATGAAGCCGAAGTAGCGTTCGAGGAAATCATTCATCCGTTGTTAAAAGAACCGGTACCTAATTCTCACAGTATTGGTAATAAAATTTTAATTACAGGATCAAATGCTAGCGGAAAATCGACCTTTGCAAGAACCTTGGCGGTCAATACGATTCTCGGTCAGCTTTTCAATACCTGTCTGGCCAAACGTTTTTCCTTCAAACCATGTCTGGTCTATAGTTCCATGAATCTTAAAGATGACATTGTAAGCGGCGACAGCTTCTACATGGCAGAAATAAAATCATTGAAGCGCTTATTGAAAATTGCGGAGTCGTCAGAATATGCGATGATATTTATGGATGAGATGTTCAAAGGAACCAATATGGTGGAACGGATAGCCGCAGCTTCGATCATTTTGCGAAAGTTTTCCAGCTTAAACTGCTTTATTTGTTTGGCCACTCATGATGTCGAGTTAAGTCGTATTTTAGGGGATCGTTATGAAAACTATCATTTTCGTGAAGTAATTACGGATGCTGACATTCTGTTTGATTACACACTGCGTGTAGGGGTAACGACGGGCAGTAACGCGATTAAGTTATTATCGTATTGTCAGTATGATCAAGAAATCGTGTCTCAGGCCGAAGCCTATGCTGAGAAATACAGAATGACTGGGGAATGGCCGAACCTGTAATGTTAGTCAAAGTGGCAGACTAATAAGTGTTCGGCTTATTTCCGCAGACGCTGCTTATGAGTCGCCGTTTATTCGTGAATAGGAGCTGATCCGAAAGTCTAAAAGACTTTTGGATCAGCTCCTTTTATATGCAGTTAAATAATTTATTTCTCCACTTTATAAATTCGTTATTTTCAAAAACGACACATAAATATTTCTGGTTATTAAAATAATTAAAAATTAATTCAAATAGAAATGTTTTTACAAGAGCGTGAAATAAAGCAAGGAATTATTTTTAATATTAATCTAAAAAGAAAAATTTTATGACTTAATATTAACCTCTTGTTCTCCCGTGATGCATCTTGCTCCAAAAATATTGTCACACAAAAATAGTAGAAATATAATAAAAATGATTCTAAAATGATTTTTCTGTATTTATTTTCAAAGAGGGATAATTGAGTATTTCTATTAATGAATATTCAAAATTATTTTATTAGTTTTTTCGGAATGAATACATAGGAGATGGAGTGGAGGGGATTGCTAATAAAGGGAAAGAAAAAAGTCATAAGTGAAAGGAGGGTATTATGAGCAAATTCAAAAAACATTGGTGGTCGATTCTGTCGATCTTGCTGATGGTTTTGTCTAGTTTTCCACTTCAAACGATCGCAGAGAATCTGCAAACTGCAGAAAACAGCGGTATAACAAATCTGCAGCTGGAAAATCATGATGGAAATGTACTTCCGCAAGAAATCGCACCTGATGCTTCACTTGTTGCAAAGTTTGATCTGACAATTGCAGAAAATGAACAGCGTACGCTTGGACTTCCTGCAGAAATCACGACGAGCGACAAAGAACTTTATCGCAAGAAGGATGTTACTGTTTCAATTAAAAATAATCAATTAACGGTCGTTAATGACAGTGATCAGCAAGCTTCGATTGAAGGAGTGAATTTTGAATTTAAATTAGCTGATCAAGTCCGTTCGTTATCACAAGTAACCTTGAATTTTTTTAATGAGTATGAATTCCAGCTGAACTTGAACCAAGAGCAGTCAGCAGATGAAGCGACAAGTAAGAAAAGCTCGACTAAAAAGAAGAGCTCAGAAAGCAGTCAGAAAATTAACCCATTAGGCGGTGCCACACCTTTTTCGGGATCTGACAAAACAAGCCAAATCAATGATATGAAGTTGAATAATATTTATATCGGTGGCGATCCAAAAAAATATATTGTCCAAGATGGTGTGGTAAATCCCTCTCCACCAACGATCAAAGTTGGAGATGGTGTCTATTTTGATTATACCTTTACGGTTCCATCAGCAGCGGACCTAAAAGATGGGGACTTTATTTACATTGCACTACCAGAAGAATATTTTAATTTTTCTAGCGTCAGCAACTCCGTTCCGTTTTATGAAAGTAAAGGCGATAAGATCGGGGATATGACATTAGAGACGATAGCTGGAAAGAAATATTTGAAAATCACCTTTAACGATGCAGTGGAAAAGAATTGGAATGGATTGCAGGATTGTTATGCGACAGCCTATGGAACGGCGACACAAGAAAGCAGCGGCGGATCAACTGGGAATACTGAAACTGGACGCTATCCAATCGAGATCGGACCAAAACCATCTGAAAGCTTACCTGGAAAACCGATCGGAAATCAAAAACCAATTACCAAAAATGGTGGCGCTACTCCCAATAGTAATATCGTTTATTGGAATATTCCGATTATGATGGATAACTACAAAAAAGCCTATGAAGATGACAATCCCAGCTTATATAAAAAGGTGATCCTAAAAGATCAGATGGATTCTTCTCTGACGTTGGAAGGCTACACGATGTATATGAATGTTTATGCGGCGGATGAAGATGGAAATATGACTTCGGACAATCTAGGATCATTGCAACTGTTGGGTAAAGATGGTAGAAACTCCAGTACACCGTTAGAAAAACTGACACAAAGCGACTCTGAATCGGCTGCAGAATTTGAAGCGCGAATCGAAAGCTATAATTATCCTTGCTATGGTGTGACTTCGGACAATCTGTTAGTGATGAATTATAAAGATCTGCCTAACCTAACGGATGACAAAAGTAATGGACTTCTGTTATTTGGAGATGCGACCAAAAGCGCCAAGGAACGCATCTGGGATTTGATCAACAATGCGGTAGCGGATGGAAGAATGACCGCTTCGCGTGGAGACAAAACAAAAGAAGCGTATGAAAAGTATTTTAGTGTTGATAGCGGGCAGACAAATGATAACTACCCGTTTGCGCTTGTAACAAGGATCACTTGCTCCACAACATTAGGTGAAGGCTCCATTATCGAAAATAAAGCGACTGTGTATTGGGAAACCAATACTGCGGGTGAAGAAAGTGATGTCAGCAAAGTCACTGTCAGCAACTGGGGCGGTGGTGCGACTCGTGTGCCGCCGACGACTTTTCGATTGAAGAAAATGGATAAGGATACTCAAGTAATCTTAAAAAATGTCGAGTTTGAATTACAGAAAGAAACACCTGCCGGATCAAGTACTTATGTCACAATTACAGGCGGAAATAAG